>NZ_JBRJHU010000001.1:0-1442500 GCF_053629175.1 Pseudomonas sp. Y3 TE3536
AGGTCTATGGCGGTTCCGATCTGGTCGTAGTGCGCGGTGATTACCAGGCGTTGCTGCAACTGCCGTTGGAAGACCACCTGCGCCTGGCGATCAACCAAGCCATGGTCTACGAACGTGCCGCAGAGCAGCACTTCCCAGGCTTCGTGGCGTCAAGACGTAACTACGACATTGCCCGCGGCACCACCGCCCAAGGCCATGTACGCAGCGGCGTGCTTGAACAATCCTGGCGTCTGGGCGGTGCCAGCAGTGCAGAACTGCTGGCCCTGCAGGCCTTCGCCGCTGAGCCGACACTGCAGCGGGTGCGTGCTTCGACCCATGAAGTGTTCGGCACGCCCGACCTGCCCACTGACGCCACCCTCTTCTACCAAGGAATCGACAGTGAACTCGGACAACTCAGCAAATTTGCGCGGATTCGCGAACATGAGCATTCAGAGTGAGACCATTGAGCTGCACGTCGAGAACGACAGCATCGTCGGCACCCTGGTCAGCCCTGGCAGCAAGATGCCCGGCATACTCTTCGTCCACGGCTGGGGCGGTAGCCAGCAACGCGACCTGGCCCGCGCCCGGCACATTACCGGGCTGGGGTGCGTGTGCATGACCTTCGACTTGCGCGGGCATGAAAAGACCGAAAGCCAACGCCTGACCGTCACCCGCGAACAGAACCTCAACGACCTGCTGGCAGCCTACGACCGCCTGGTCAGTCACCCCAGCGTGGACAGCAACTCCATCGCCATCATTGGCAGCAGCTATGGCGGTTACCTGGCCACCTTGTTGACGCGGTTGCGGCCAGTAAGGTGGCTGGCAATGCGGGTGCCTGCCCTGTACTGGGACGATGAGTGGGAAACCCCCAAGCAAACCCTCGATCGGCAGCGGCTAAACGCCTACCGCCAGCGCCAGCTTGGCCCGGCGGATAACCGCGCACTGGCCGCGTGCGCCGAATTCGGCGGCGATGTGTTACTGGTGGAGTCCGAACATGATGACTATGTACCCCACAGCACACTGATGAGCTACCGCTCGGCATTCATCAGCGCCCATTCGCTGACCCACCGCATCGTCGACGGTGCCGACCACGCGTTGTCCAGCGAAGAAAGCCAGAAAGCCTACAGCTCGATTCTCGCATCATGGATCAGCGAGATGGTCATTGGCGCACGCCTGGACCGCTACCCACACTACGCGCCCTGGTATGCCTAAGGCTCACCGACCTGGCAGTGCAGGCCACCGTCAGCATTGCGGACCAGGCTGCGCAGTGTCTGGTAGGCCGCGAAGTTGACGCCCCGCGCCTGGTGCTGGCACAACAGGTCGAGAAAGGGTTCTTCAACGAAACGGTCTGCGGCCGCCGCCCAGGCCTGGCGCGATTGCCATTGCAGGTACTGGAGGACCCGGCTGCCATCATCACTGGCCTGGATGCTCACGCCCTGCAAGCCCTCACAACCTGCGGCCAATGCTTCGCTGCGTACCACCAGGGCCTGGGCCAGCGCCACTTGCTGCAGCGCAGGCACTTCGTATTCGATCATCTGGGTAAACCACAGAGAATGAGGCGTTGCCGTCATGAAAAGTCTCCTTGCTCCGGACGCCAATGGCGTGATGGTGAGCAGGGTAAAACCTCAAGTTAAGTCAAGGTCAAGTGTTTTTTGCTGCCGCACGAGCGGTCGCTGGCTCAACCTGAAACTGCAAAGCGTCGTCGATATTCACTGGGCGTCAAACCGGTGATGCGCTGAAACACTTTGCGGAAAGCGCCCGGGTCCTGATAACCCACACCCCAGGCGATCTGTTCGACATTGCGCCGGGTAAATTCCAGCAACCGACAGGCGCGCCCTACCCGTACTTGCTGGCAATACTCGGTCGGGCGTAAACCGGTGGCAGCTCGAAAGCGCCGCAGAAAGGTCCGCTCCTCAAGGCCTGCACAAGCGGCCATGGCGGCCAGGTCGGCATCCTGCCCACCATTGCCCTGTAACCAGTGCTGCACTTTGAGCACCGCCTCATCGCCATGGTCCAGGCGGGGGTTGAACAATGCCCCCGGCAACGGCGCCGCCACGGGTTCGACAGCCAGGTAGCGAGCCGTCTCGCGCGCCACCGTCGCCCCCATGAACCGCTCCAGCAGGCGCAAGCCCAGCTCGGTCCAGGCCATCAGCCCGGCCGACGTCATGATGTCACCGTCGTCCAGCAGCGGCTGGTTCGCCTCTACCTGCACCAGGGGAAAACGCTGTGCAAGCGCTTGCACGTAGTTCCAATGGGTACAGGCCGGGCGCCCGTCGAGCAGCCCACTGGCCGCGATAAAAAACACGCCGATGCACACCGACGCCAGCACCGTGCCGCGCCCGTGGAGCTGATTCAAGGGCAGGCGATGGCGCGCAAGCAGCTCAGCGTGTGGCGCCGAGTCCAGGCTTGGCGGAATGATCATCACCCTCAGCGCCGTGGCCGCCTCAGAGCCGCTATCCTCAACCCACTGCAACAACCCCGCTTCATCGACCTGCCATTGGCTGACGCGGATCTGCGGCAGCTCGACAGCGCCCAACTCGGCGGCAACTCGGTTGGCCACCGTGAACAGGTCGGTCAGGCCATGCACGGCCGCACGCTGCGCCCCTGGGTAAAGCAGCAGGCCGATGTCCAGGCGCGCAGGGTTGTCAGTTTTTGCCCTCATTGTGTCGGTCGTGCCAATCCTCAGGTCGAAGCGCACAGCCTATAACTATCGTCATTCAACGACCACTGCCGCAGGAGGCAACATGAGCAAGCAAGCGCTGATCATCATCGACATCCAGAACGACTATTTCCCCGGTGGCAAATGGACCCTCGACGGCGCAGACCAGGCAGCCAACAACGCCGCCCGGCTGTTGGCGGCCGCGCGTGAGCGGGGCGACCTGGTGGTGCATGTGCGGCATGAGTTCGAAAGTGCCGATGCGCCGTTCTTCGCACCGGGCTCCCCCGGCGCGGCCATCCACGCCAAGGTGCAACCCAAGGCCGGTGAGCCGGTGGTGCTCAAGCACAAGGTCAATGCGTTTCTCGGTACCGACCTCAAACACACGCTGGACCAGCAAGGGGTCGAGGCACTGACCATCGTCGGCAGCATGAGCCACATGTGCATCGATGCAGCGACCCGCGCCGCCGCCGATTATGGCTACGACGTGACTGTGGCTCACGACGCCTGCGCGACCTTGCCGCTGGCGTTCGATGGCAAACAGGTACCGGCGGCCCATGTACACGACTCGGCAATGGCGGCGCTGGCGTTTGCCTACGCCAAGGTGGTGAAGACCGATGAGCTGCTCGGCAAATGATCGCGCCCCGCCTTTAAGGCGAGTTGTCAGATCACCACATTGCGCACAAAGCGCACCGCCACGGCGCCATCGTTGCGGTAGGCGTAGCGGCAGTTACTGGGGAAGACATGAAACTGGCCAACCTGCAGGCAATACTCGGCCTGCTCGATGACTAATGTGAGCTGCCCTTCGGCCACATAGATCTGCTCGCTCCAGCCATCGGCATCGGCCTCGCTGACATAGCACTCGCCCGGTGCCAGGGTCCACTCCCAGAGTTCGACCTCACGCCGGGCGGTGCTGCTACCCAGCAGCACTGCCTTGCTTTGCGGATGCTCACCGGCCCAGGCCAGTTCGTCGATGCGGCTGGGGTCGCGCCGCTCGGGCGCCTGGATCAACGTACTGAACGCCACCCCCAAGGCCTCGGCGATCAAATCGAGCGTGGTAAGGCTGACATTCTTCTCACCCGCCTCGATCGCCACCAACATGCGTCGGCTGACGCCAGAACGCTCGGCCAAGGCAGACTGGCTCATACCCGCTGCGTGACGCAGGCTGCGTACGTTGAGGCTAACATGCTGTAACACCGATGCCCGGTGCGTGGAATTTTTGTGCACTGTATTGCTCGCTGATCGTGACTGCGCAGTATACTGCCCACTTTGCGCAGATTGTGCGCCGCCCCCTCCGAGTGCGCAAGACCATGAGCCAGCCCACCTACAAGCCCAATACACGCGTTTCTTTGCGCCTGAGCAAAGCCGAACTGATGCTGGTGTTCATCACCATGCTGTGGGGTGGCACCTTCTTGCTGGTGCATAACGTGATGACGGTCAGCGGCCCGATGTTCTTCGTCGGCCTGCGTTTTGCTGCGGCGGCGCTGTTCGTTGGCGCGATCTCGGCGCGCGCGCTGTCGGGGCTGACCTTTACCGAACTCAAGGCGGGCGTATTGATCGGCGTCTCGATCATGCTCGGCTACGGCTTGCAGACCATGGGCCTGCAAACCATCAGCAGCAGCCAGTCCGCGTTTATCACCGCGCTGTATGTACCCTTCGTGCCGTTGTTGCAATGGCTGGTGCTAGGCCGTCGCCCCGGCCTGATGCCCAGCCTCGGCATCTGCCTGGCATTCCTTGGCCTGATGTTGCTGGCAGGGCCGGAAGGCGGCAGCTTGCACTTCAGCGAAGGCGAGATGGTGACCCTGGTCAGCGCCATCGCCATCGCCGGCGAGATCATCCTGATCAGCCGCTATGCCGGCCAGGTCGATGTGCGCCGCGTGACCGTGGTGCAGCTGGCCACCGCGTCGTTGCTGTCATTCCTGATGATCGTGCCGACCCAGGAGCGCCTCCCCGACTTTTCCTGGCTGTTGGTGATGAGTGCGGTGGGGCTCGGCGCCATGAGCGCAGTGATCCAGCTGGCCATGAACTGGGCACAAAAGTCGGTTTCACCCACCCGCGCCACGCTGATCTATGCGGGCGAGCCTGTGTGGGCCGGGATCGTCGGGCGCATCGCCGGCGAGCGTCTGCCCGGTGTGGCGTTGATTGGCGGGCTGCTGATCGTGATCGCCGTGGTGGTCAGCGAATTGAAGGTGCGCCGCCCCCGCGAAAGCGCCACAACGCGCGAAGCGCAGGATGAAGCCGAGCACCAAACAGGCCTGTAAACCCGCCAACTCCAGCTATGCTTTGTAAAAAACTGTTATAAAAAAATACCTTGTAACACCGTATTTGTACGATTCTGCGACAGCTTGCGTGTTGGTGATCAACTGCTCGGCACGTATGATCCTTGGCAAACCTCTCCAGAATAGAACGCTATGTCCTTGATAGTGCTATTGCTTCTGCCGTTCGTGGGCAGTTGCCTGGCAGCCGTGCTGCCGCACAACGCACGAAACGCCGAGTCCATACTCGCCGGGCTTGTCGCCTTGGTCGGTACGGTCCAGGTAGCACTGCTGTACCCCCAAGTTGCCCACGGTGGCGTGATTCGCGAGGAATTCCTCTGGCTGCCCAGCCTGGGGTTGAACCTTGTATTGCGCATGGACGGCTTCGCCTGGCTGTTCTCGCTGCTGGTACTGGGCATCGGCACACTGGTGTCGCTGTACGCCCGCTACTACATGTCGCCGCAGGATCCGGTACCGCGCTTCTTCGCCTTCTTCCTCGCGTTCATGGGCGCCATGCTGGGCCTGGTGATCTCCGGTAACCTGATCCAGCTGGTGTTCTTCTGGGAGCTGACCAGCCTGTTCTCGTTCCTGCTGATCGGCTATTGGCACCACCGCGCCGATGCCCGCCGCGGCGCCTACATGGCGCTGATGGTCACCGGTGCCGGCGGCCTGTGCTTGCTGGTCGGGGCGCTACTACTGGGCCATGTGGTCGGCAGCTACGACCTGGACAAGGTCCTGGCTGCCGGCGACCTCATCCGCCAGCACGCGCTGTACCCGGTGCTGCTGCCTTTGATCCTGATTGGCGCCTTGAGCAAGAGTGCGCAGTTCCCCTTCCAGTTCTGGCTGCCCCACGCGATGGCAGCACCCACGCCGGTCTCGGCCTATCTGCATTCGGCAACCATGGTCAAGGCCGGGGTGTTCCTGCTGGCGCGGCTTTGGCCTGTGCTGTCAGGCAGCGAGGAGTGGTTTTGGATCGTCGGCGGTGCCGGCGCCATCACGTTACTGCTCGGCGCCTTCGCCGCGATGTTCCAGAACGACCTCAAGGGCCTGCTGGCCTACTCCACCATCAGCCACCTGGGCCTGATCACCCTGTTGCTGGGCCTCAACAGCCCACTGGCAGCGGTCGCCGCGGTGTTTCATATTCTCAACCATGCCACCTTCAAGGCCTCGCTGTTCATGGCCGCCGGCATCATCGACCACGAGAGCGGCACACGCGATATCCGACGGCTTAGCGGCCTGATCCGCCTGGTGCCCTACACCGCGACCCTGGCCATGGTAGCCAGCGCTTCGATGGCCGGCGTGCCGCTGATGAACGGCTTCCTGTCCAAAGAGATGTTCTTCGCCGAAACGGTATTCATCAGCTCCACCGCCTGGGTCGAAACCGCCCTGCCGGTAATCGCCACCCTGGCCGGTACATTCAGCGTGGCCTACGCCCTGCGCTTCACGGTCGATGTGTTCTTCGGGCCACCTGCCCAGGACCTGCCCCATACTCCCCACGAACCGCCGCGCTGGATGCGTGCGCCGGTCGAGTTGCTGGTGCTCACCTGCCTGGTGGTCGGTATTTTCCCCGCGCAGTCGGTAGGCCCGCTGCTGGCGGCGGCAGCCCTGCCGGTGGTGGGCGGTACGTTACCGGAATACAGCCTGGCCATCTGGCACGGCTGGAATGCACCCTTGATCATGAGCCTGATCGCCATGAGCGGCGGGATCGTGCTGTACCTGCTGCTGCGCAAGCAGTTGCGCCTGGGGCGCTTCCCTTATCCGCCGCTGATCGAGCGCTTCAATGGCAAGCGCCTGTTCGAGCATGGCCAAGTCCACCTGATGCTGCTGGCCCGGCGAATCGAAAACCTGCTGACCACGCGCCGCCTGCAATCGCAGTTGTTCATGCTGGTGCTGGCGGCGTTTCTGGCCGGCCTCACGCCCATGCTCTACAGCGGCCTGACCTGGGGCGAGCGCCCGAAAATTCCGGGCTCCGGTGTATTTGTCGCACTCTGGCTGATCGCCATCGCCTGCGCCATCGGCGCCGCCTACCAAGCCAAGTATCACCGCCTGGCCGCCTTGATCATGGTCAGTGTCTGCGGCCTGATGACCTGCATCACCTTCGTCTGGTTCTCGGCGCCCGACCTGGCCCTGACTCAACTGGTTGTGGAAGTGGTCACCACCGTGCTGATCCTGCTCGGCCTGCGCTGGCTGCCGCGCCGTATCGAGGGCGTTTCGCCGCTGCCCGGCAGCCTGGAGCGCGCCCGCATGCGTCGCCTGCGCGACCTGTTGCTGGCCGTGCTGGTGGGCGGCGGCATGGCGATTCTGTCCTATGCCATGCTGACCCGGCCGACCCCCAACGACATTTCTTCGTTCTACCTGAGCCGCGCCCTGCCGCAGGGCGGCGGCACCAATGTGGTCAATGTGATGCTGGTCGATTTCCGTGGCTTCGACACCCTCGGTGAAATCACCGTGCTGGTCGCCGTGGCCCTGACCGTATTCGCCCTGCTGCGACGCTTCCGCCCCCCCAAAGAGAGCATGCAACTGCCCGCCCAGCAACGCCAGCTGGCGCCCGACGTGGTCACTGACCTGATCAACCCGCGCCACGCTACGGACACCGCGCTGGGCTTCATGATGGTGCCTGCGGTGCTGGTGCGGCTGTTGCTGCCGATCGCCCTGCTGGTATCGATGTACCTGTTCATGCGCGGCCACAACCAGCCGGGCGGCGGCTTTGTCGCAGGCCTGGTGATGTCGGTGGCGTTCATCCTGCAGTACATGGTCGCCGGTACCCAGTGGGTCGAAGCACAGATGAGCCTGCGCCCGCTGCGCTGGATGGGCACCGGCCTGCTCTGCGCGACCCTGACCGGGGTAGGCGCCATGCTGCTCGGCTACCCCTTCCTGACCACGCACACCGCCCACTTGCACCTGCCCGTGCTGGGTGATGTGCATGTGGCCAGCGCGCTGTTCTTCGACGTCGGCGTGTACACCGTGGTGGTCGGCTCGACCCTGCTGATCCTCACTGCCCTGGCGCACCAATCGGTGCGCGCCTACCGCCCGGGCAACCCGTCGAAATCCAGCCAAGCAGGAGCCGCCTGATGGAAGAAGTCATTGCAGTCGCCATCGGTGTACTGGCCGCCTCCGGGGTGTGGTTGATCCTGCGCCCACGGACCTACCAGGTGATCATGGGCCTGTGCCTGTTGTCGTACGGGGTCAACCTGTTCATCTTCAGCATGGGCAGCCTGTTCATCGGCAAGGAACCGATCATCAAGGACGGCGTCACCCAAGATTTGCTGCACTACACCGACCCGCTCCCCCAGGCGTTGGTGCTGACCGCCATCGTCATCAGCTTCGCCATGACCGCGCTGTTTCTGGTCGTGCTGCTAGCCTCGCGCGGCTTGACCGGTACCGACCACGTCGATGGCCGGGAGCGTGACGAATGAGTGGTATGAGTCAACTGATCGTCGCGCCCATCCTGCTGCCCCTCATCACGGCGGCAATCATGCTGTTGCTGGGCGAGAAACACCGGCGGATCAAGGCGCGGCTTAACCTGCTGTCCACCTTCGCCGGCCTGGCCATCGCGGTCAGCCTGCTGCTGTGGGTCCGCACCCAAGGCCAAGCCGAATCGATCGGTGTCTACCTGCCGGGCAACTGGCCTGCACCGTTTGGCATCGTGCTGGTGGTGGACCACCTGTCTGCCTTGCTGCTGACCCTGACCGGCATCATCGGCTTCAGCGCCCTGTTGTTTGCCCGGGCCCGTTGGGACAGTGCCGGCGCCAGCTTCCACGCGCTGTTCCAAATCCAGCTGATGGGGCTGTACGGTGCCTTCCTGACCGCCGACCTGTTCAACTTGTTCGTGTTCTTCGAGGTGCTGCTGGCCGCGTCCTACGGTTTGCTGCTGCATGGCTCGGGGCGTGCCAGGGTCAAGGCGGGCCTGCACTATATCGCCATCAACCTGTTCGCTTCGTCGTTGTTCCTGGTGGGCGCGGCGATGCTCTATGGCGTGACAGGCACCCTGAACATGGCCGACCTTGCGCTGAAGATCCCGCTGGTGCCAGAGGCCGACCGAGGCCTGCTGCATGCGGGCGCTGCGATCCTCGCCATGGCGTTTCTGGCCAAGGCCGGTATCTGGCCGCTGAACTTCTGGCTGGTGCCGGCCTACGCCTCGGCCAGCGCACCGGTTGCCGCGCTGTTCGCGATCATGACCAAAGTCGGCCTGTATGCCGTGCTGCGCCTGTGGACGCTGCTGTTCTCCGGGCAGGCCGGCGCCTCCGCGCAGTTTGGCGGCGAGTGGCTGGTGTACGGGGGGCTGGTCACACTGGCCGTGGCCGCAGTCTCGATACTGGCCGCACAGCGCCTGGAACGCATGGCTGCACTGAGCATCCTGGTGTCCGCCGGCACCCTGCTCGCGGCCGTCGGCTTTGCCCAGCCGGCGTTAACGGGTGCGGCCTTGTTCTACCTGGTCAACTCGACCCTGGCGTTGTGCGCGTTGTTCCTGCTCGCCGAGCTGGTCGAGCGCTCGCGCTCAGCCAATGAAGCGCCGCTGGATGACGAAGAAGATGCCATGCCTTCGCCCCTGGAATCGCTGCACCCACCCAAGGGCATCAACCTCGATGATGAACAAAAGGTGGTGATCGCGCCAGATCATCCCCTGGACCATGGCCTTCCTCGGCCTGAGCTTCATCGCCTGCGCGCTGCTGATCATCGGCATGCCGCCGCTGTCGGGCTTCGTCGGCAAACTCAACCTGATCAACGCGCTGTTCAACCCGCTGGGGCTGGGTATCGCGCCGGAGCAACCGCTGACAGCGGCAGGTTGGGGCCTGGTGGCACTGCTGGTGCTGTCCGGCATGGCGTCGTTGATCGCCTTCGGCCGCGTGGGCATCCAGCGTTTCTGGAAGCCCGAAGAGCGCCCCTCGCCGCTGCTGCGTCGTTATGAATGCCTGCCGATCGTCATCCTGCTGGGCCTGTGCATCATCCTCAGCCTCAAGGCCGAGCCGCTGCTGCGCTACACCCAGGACACAGCGGCCAGCCTGCAGGCACCCGATACCTACATCAAAGCGGTGATGGCCGCTCGGCCCATCCCTGGCCCGACCTCCCTCGACGTGGAGGTACTGCCATGAAACGCCTGTTTCCCGCCCCACTGCTGTCGGTCTCGCTGTTCGGCCTGTGGTTGCTGCTGAACCTGTCGGTCAGCGCCGGCAACCTGCTGCTGGGTGCCATCCTCGGCATTTTTGCACCTCTGCTAATGGCCCCCCTACGCCCTCAGCACGCCCATGTGCAGCGGCCTTGGGTAATTGCCAAGTTGATTGGCCGGGTCGGCCTGGATGTGATCGTGTCCAACCTGCTGGTGGCCCGTGGCGTTCTGCGTGCGGGCAAGCAGCCGCCGCGCTCGGCATTCGTGCACATTCCGCTGGCCCTGCGCGATGCCCATGGCTTGGCGGCCCTGTCGATGATCACCACGGTGGTACCTGGCACGGTCTGGTCCGAACTGGCGCTGGACCGCAGCGTGCTGTTGCTGCATGTGTTCGACCTTGAGGATGAAGCCGCCTTCATCGAGCACTTCAAGCACACCTACGAACGCCCGCTGATGGAGATTTTCCAATGACAGGCCTGCTCGCCAACGCTGTACTCGCCAGCCTGTTCATCTTCGCCCTGGCCATGGCCCTGGCACTGATCCGGTTGTTCCGCGGCCCGTCCGCCCAGGACCGGGTGCTGGCACTGGACTACCTGTACATCCTGGCCATGCTGACGATGCTGGTACTGGGGATCCGTTATGCCAGCGACACCTACTTCGAAGGTGCCCTGCTGATTGCACTGTTCGGCTTTGTCGGCTCGTTCGCCCTGGCCAAGTTCCTGCTACGTGGTGAGGTGATCGAATGACCGAAGCGCTACAACTGCCCTTCTGGCTTGAACTGGTCACCGCTGCGCTGCTGCTGATCGGCAGCCTGTTCGCCCTGATCGGTGCCGTGGGCCTGGTGCGCCTGAAGGATTACTTTCAGCGCATGCACCCACCCGCACTGGCCTCCACCATTGGCGCATGGTGTGTTGCCCTGGCCTCGATCATCTACTTTTCGTGGCTTAAAGAAGGGCCCGTTCTGCACGCCTGGCTGATCCCGATCCTGTTGTCGATCACGGTGCCGGTCACCACACTCTTGCTCGCCAGGGCTGCGCTGTTTCGCAAGCGGATGTCCAAAGAGGCGGTACCTGAAGAAGTCAGTAGCGGCAGCGACCGCGGCCATTGACCGGTTGCAGCCTCACCCCTGGCTGAGGCGCTGCAGCTCACGCCGCACCATGGCGGCATACGGTGGCGGGCTGAGTCGATAGAGCTCGCCTGCCACCCAGTTCAGCCAAGCGCCTTGCAGCGCTTCACGCCGGGCCAACAGCCGTTCGGCTTGCGCCAGCGCATCCGCCTGGTGCTGGTGATGGAACTCGGCACGCGACACAGGCGTGTTGTCGCGCTCGGTCATTCACTGGCCTTGAACGTGGTCAGCTCACCCTTGCGCCACTTCGCGACTTTGCCAGTCACTGCCTTGAGCAGCTTACCCAGCCCTTCCTGCACTTGCTGTTGCGCGGCAAAGACCAGCATCACGCCATTGCCTTCGCGCAACACGACACCCTCGCCTTCAGGCACGGAAACAAAGGCGTAGTCGCCAACACCGTAGACGTTGAACTTGATGTCTCGAAAGCGCATTTCCAGCTTGCCACCCTCGCGGCTGGGCAATACCGCAGCGCGGAAGTGATCGCCAACCTTCAGCTCCAGACGCTGTTTGTCATCGACCACCAAAGCGCTTTCGGTGTCGATTTCGGCCATGTACAGGCCTTCAGGACTTTGTTCGGTGACATAAACAAAGCGGCCCTGAAACAGCTGGGCCAATTTACCGCGCAAATCGCCCAAGGCGAACAAGGCGTGGGTATCAAGTGTGCTGACTGCCAATGAAGTGATCCTCAATCGGTTACATCCCGCCCCCACACACGCTCGGTGAGGCACGGCCATTACATATCGATAGGCGAAAAGAGTAATAAAGCGATGCGCTGATGTCTGTATCCGCTGGCACTGCAGCCTGCAGGAATTTTTACTCTGGCTTGCCAGATATGGCCTAAGTGCAGGTTTTCGGCAAATTCCCAACGCGGGAAGCGTATTGCCTGACAACAAACCCGCCATAAAAGATGCGATAGGTAGTTGCAGAGCGCTCGACAGAACGGGCTCTGAAATCCATCAGCGCATTACTGGGGAAGGAATATGCACGAAAACACCGAAATCCGTCGAGAGGCAAAGAACATTTCTTACATCGCCAGCACTCATGCAACGCCACGTTACGTTGTCATACCGGCAGGTATCCGCTTCTTTCATGTCACCGAAAGCGCCACGGGCCGGGTCAAAGGGTTTCGCTGCCGGCATCAGGACGCGTGTGAACTGGCCCGCCATCTGGAGCAATGACGGCCGTCAGGCGGCCAGGCCCTTTCTGAGTTGCTGCATCCACGCCGCCTGGCACTCCAAGGCCTCGTCACGGGTGGCGAACGCCGTGCCACGGCGCTCGCCATTGACCAGCACCACCCAACAAATACGCTTACCCAGCGCCTGCAGAGTGGCAGGTACCCCCGAGCCAATCATCACGGCTACATCGACACGGCTATTCATCATCCCCTCCGGAATTTAATTAGCACCCTAACGATAAAGCCATGATACGCCTGCCTGCACGTAGGAAACAGCGCATCTCGGTACAGCAGTGTTACGCCACAGGCAACAAATCTGGGCATATCACGCACAAACGCAAAAAGCCCCAGGGATTGCTCCGTGGGGCTTCACGCACTGCGCGCGATCAGACCTGGCGCTGGTGGCGGTCGAGCTGCTCGTGGCGTTCCTGGGCTTCGATGCAGTACTTGGTGGTCGGGCTGATCAGCAAACGCTTCAGGCCAATCGGCTCACCACTGTCATCGCACCAGCCGAAGCTCTCGTCAGCGATACGGTCCAACGCCATTTCAAGCTGTGGCAGCAAACGCTGGTCGCGGTCGATGGCATTGACCAACCAGCTACGCTCTTCTTCTACCGAAGCCACGTCAGCAGGGTCCGACGGAGTGTCCAGGCCCTCGATGGTGGCACGGCTCAACTCGATGCGCTCATGGGTTTCGACTTTCATCGACTGCAGCAGGCCAGTGAAGAAGGCGAGCTGATCAGCGTTCATGTAGTCATCGGCCGACATGGCCAGCAACTGTTCCTTGGTCATCGATTTCTCTATGAAAAATGTGCATTTGGGCGATTCGGGTGCCGCCGACGCCAGTGCATCGGCAGCGGAATTCTTCAAGCGCCAACCGGCACTCTTTTACAGGGGGCGGCAGTCTAAGGCGCCACGTCGCGTGGAGCAACTGCAATCGGAGGCGAATTTGATTCGATTGACCAGAATCCGCTGGTCGGTGCTTGGGTGGCAGGGGTTGCGGGCGCGTCTGGGCTGATGGGCGCCTGCCTTGGGTTATGCATAGCCCATGAGATCGAGCGCCGCGCGGGCGGCGCTCGATCTCCCAGACGCCACCCACCTCACGCCATACCCTACAGCCAGGTTCAACGATCCTTGAACTGTGCCTCGCGCTTGGCGATAAAAGCGCTCATGCCTTCCTTCTGGTCTTCAGTGGCAAAGGCCGCATGGAACACCCGACGCTCGAAACGCACCCCCTCACTCAGGGTCACTTCAAAGGCCCGGTTGACACTTTCCTTGACCATCATGCTCACCGGGATCGACTTGCTGGCGATGGTCGCCGCCACCTTCAGGGCTTCTTCGACCAGCTCGGCCTGCGGTACCACACGCGCCACCAGCCCGGCACGTTCGGCCTCCTCGGCGCCCATCAAGCGCCCTGTCAGGCACAGTTCCATGGCCTTGGCCTTGCCCACCGCGCGGGTCAGCCGCTGGGTGCCGCCCATGCCCGGCAACACCCCAAGGTTGATCTCAGGCTGGCCAAACCGGGCATTGTCCGCTGCCAGAATGAAGTCGCACATCATCGCCAGCTCACACCCCCCGCCCAGGGCAAAACCCGACACCGCCGCAATGATCGGTTTGCGCCGATTGGCAATCCGGTCTGCGTCACTGAACAGGTCGTCGACGTAGATCTGAGGGTACTGGAGGTCGGCCATTTCCTTGATATCGGCACCTGCGGCAAAGGCCTTGGCCGAGCCGGTCAGCACCACGCAGCCGATGTTCGGGTCACGCTCGAGCTGGTCCAGGGCCTGGTTGATCTCGCCGACGATCTGCGCATTGAGCGCATTGAGCGCCTGCGGCCGGTTGAGGGTGATCAGGCCGACCTTGCCGTGGATGTCCAACAGGATGGTTTCGAATGCCATGCAGACTGCTCCTTCAAAGATTGCGCGCAATGACCATGCGCTGAATGTCGCTGGTGCCTTCGTAAATCTGGCAGACCCGAACGTCGCGGTAGATCCGCTCCAGCGGGAAGTCACTCAGATAGCCATAACCGCCCAGGGTCTGCAAGGCGTCCGAACAGACCTTTTCGGCCATTTCCGAGGCAAACAGCTTGGCCATCGACGCCTCCGTCAAGGCCGGCCGCCCGGCATCACGCAAGGCCGCGGCGTGCAGCACCATCTGCCGGGCCACGGCAATGCGCGTGGCCATGTCGGCCAGGCGGAAGGCCACGGCCTGGTGCTCGATCAGCGGCTTGCCGAAGCTCTGCCGCTCCTTGGCATAGTCGCGGGCCACCTCGAAGGCCGCCCGGGCCATGCCGACCGACTGCGACGCAATGCCAATACGGCCCCCTTCAAGGTTGGCCAGGGCAATCTTGTAACCCTGCCCCTCTTCGCCCAGGCGATTGGCGACCGGCACCCGCACATTGTCGAAGACGATCTGGCAGGTGTCCGAGGCATGCTGGCCGAGTTTGTCCTCGACCCTGGCAACCTGGTAGCCCGGCGAATCGGTCGGCACGATGAACGCCGTGATGCCACGCTTGCCCGCCTCCGGGTCAGTGACCGCGAAGACGATGACCACGCCAGCATTCTGGCCGGAGGTGATGAACTGCTTGCTGCCGTTGAGCACGTAGTGGTCGCCGTCCAGGTGTGCGCGGGTCTTCAGGCTGCTGGCATCGGAGCCGGCTTGGGGCTCGGTGAGGGCGAAGGCGCCGATCATCGCGCCGCTGGCCAGCGGGGCCAGAAACTGCTGCTTCTGCTGCTCGGTGCCGAATTTCAGGATGGGCACGCAGCCCACCGAGTTGTGCACGCTCATGATGGTCGAACAGGCACCATCGCCTGCGGCAATTTCTTCAAGGGCCATGGCGTACGCCACATAGCCCGTGTCACTGCCGCCGTACTGCTCCGGCACCAGCATGCCGAACAGGCCCAGGGCAGCCATCTCGTCGATGGCTTCCCGCGGGAAGCGGTGGGCCTTGTCCCACTGTTCGGCGAACGGGCGCAGCCGCTCCTGGGCAAAGTCACGCACGGCGTCGGCGATCTGTTGTTGCTCGTCAGTTACCAACATGGTTCACCTCAATACAAGCATTCGACGGCCATGGCCGTGGCCTCGCCACCGCCGATGCAGATGGCCGCCACGCCGCGGCGCAGGTTGTTCTGGCGCAGGGCCGACAGCAAGGTCACCAGAATGCGCGCGCCCGAGGCGCCGATCGGGTGGCCCAAGGCGCAGGCACCGCCATGGATATTGACCTTGTCGTGTGGCAGGTCGAGGTGTTTCATGGCCGCCAGGGTGACCACGGCAAACGCTTCGTTGATCTCGAACAGGTCCACCTCGGCCAGGTTCCAGCCGGTGCGCTTCATCAGTTTGTCGATGGCCCCGATCGGAGCGGTGGGGAACAGCGCGGGCGCATCGGCAAAGGCCGCATGGCCATGGATCACGGCCAAAGGTTTCAAGCCGCGCTTTTCGGCTTCGCTGCGGCGCATCAGCACCAGCGCAGCAGCGCCGTCGGAAATCGAGCTGGCGTTGGCGGCCGTCACCGTACCGCCTTCACGGAAGGCCGGTTTAAGCTGCGGGATCTTGTCCAGGCGCGCCTTGGGCGGTTGCTCGTCATCCTTGATGACGCGTTTTTCCTTGCCCTCAGTGACTTCCACCGGAACGATCTCGGCGCTGAAACGGCCCTGCTTGATGGCGTCCTGGGCGCGGGTCAGCGAGCTGATGGCAAAGGCATCCTGGGCTTCGCGGCTGAAAGCGCCAGCCTGGGCGCAATCCTCGGCGAAGGTGCCCATCAAACGGCCTTTGTCGTAGGCGTCTTCGAGGCCATCCATGAACATATGGTCGATGATCTTGCCATGGCCCATGCGGTAGCCACCCCGGGCCTTGTCCAGCAGGTAGGGCGCGTTGGTCATGCTCTCCATGCCACCCGCCACCACCACATCGGCGCTGCCGGCCAGCAGCAGGTCATGGGCCATGATCGCGGCCTGCATGCCCGAACCACACATCTTGTTCAAGGTGGTGCAGGTGGTGTGTTTGTCCAAGCCAGCGCCCAGCGCTGCCTGGCGCGCGGGGGCCTGGCCCAGGCCTGCCGGCAGCACGCAACCGAACAGTACCTGTTCGACGCTGGTGGCTTCGATGCCGGCGCGCTCGACCGCAGCGCGGATCGCTGCGGCACCCAGCTGCGGTGCGGTGAGGCTCTTGAGGTCGCCCTGCAGGCCGCCCATAGGCGTGCGCACGGCGCTGACGATGACAATTGGGTCGTTGGCGAGGGTCATGTTCATTACTCCTTACTTGGCAGCCATGCGCAGCGCGCCGTCGAGGCGGATCACCTCGCCGTTGAGCATGCTGTTCTCGATGATGTGGCGGGCCAGCGCAGCGTATTCCTGAGGGCGGCCCAGCCGCGGCGGGAACGGCACCCCAGCGGCCAGCGAATCACGCACTTCCTGGGTCATGCCGGCCATCATCGGGGTTTCGAAAATGCCCGGGGCGATGGTCATCACGCGGATGCCGAAACGCGCCAGCTCACGGGCCGTTGGCAGCGTGAGGCTGGCAATGGCGCCCTTGGAGGCCGCGTAGGCGGCCTGGCCGATCTGCCCGTCATAGGCAGCGATAGAGGCGGTATTGATGATTACCCCGCGCTCGCCATGCTCATCCGCCGGCCCCTCGGCCATCGCTGCCGCCGTCAGGCGCAGCAGGTTGAAGCTGCCGATCAGGTTGACGTTGATGACCTTGGCGAAACTGGCCAGGCCATGCGGGCCTTGTTTGCCCAGGACTTTCTCGGCGCCGACGATACCGGCGCAGTTGACCAGCCCATGCAGGCTGCCTAACGCGCTGACCGCGGCGTCGACCGCAGCCTTGGCGGCTTGCTCGTCGCTGATGTCGGCGACCGCGAAGCGGGCGTTGTCGCCCAGCTCACGCGCCTTGGCTTCGACCGCCTGGGCATTGAGGTCGACCAGCATGACCTTGGCACCGGCCTCGATCAGCATCTGTGCGGTGGCGGCACCCAGCCCGGATGCGGCGCCACTGACGATAAAGTGTTTGTTGGCTATTTGCATGGTGTCGTTCCTTTAGGCACTGGCGTGAGCGGCCAGTTGGGCCTGTTGTTTGGCGATTTCCTGGTTGCGCAGGATGAAGCGTTGCAGCTTGCCGCTCGGGGTCTTGGGCAGCTCGCTGACGAATTCGATTTCGCGGGGGTAGGCGTGGGCGTACAGCCGCTTGCGCACGTGCTGGCGCAGGGTTTCTTCCAGCTCGGGGGTGCCCTCCACGCCTTTGGCCAGGACGACGAACGCTTTGATCAGCTCGGTGCGTTCAGGGTCGGGCTTGCCGACCACGGCCGCCTCGACCACCGTCGGGTGCTCGATCAGCGCGCTCTCCACGTCGAAGGGGCCAACCCGGTAGCCGGAGGTGGTGATCACGTCGTCGCTGCGGCCCACGAAGCTGATGCTGCCATCGGCATTAAGTTCGACCGTGTCGCCGCTGAGGTAATACTTGCCGACGAAGGCTTTGGTCGGCACGCCGTGGTAACCACCAAACCAGCACAACGGCGACTGCTCGCGGTCCACGGCGAGGATGCCGGGCTGGCCAGGCGGCAGCTCCGCGCCCTGCTCGTCCAGCACCACGATGCGGTGCCCGGGGATGGCGAAGCCGGCAGACCCCAGGTGCACCGGGTGCTCCAGGCCATGGTGGTTGCACAACACCATGCCCAGTTCGGTCTGCCCATAATGGTCGTGGATGGTTACCCCTAGCTCGTCGGCAAACCAGCGGATCACCTCTGGGTTGAGCGGCTCGCCGGCGCTGCTGACCACCCGCAGGCGGCCTTTGATCGGTGCGGAAAATTCGCTGCCTGCCGCGATCAACAGGCGGTACGCGGTCGGCGAGCCGGCCAGGTTGGTGATGCCAAACTGGTCGATGATCCGCGCGCAGCTTTCAACGCTGAACGGGCCATCGTAGAAGGTGGTGGCATGGCCCAGCGCCAGCGGGCCGGTGACGGCGTAGTAAAGCCCATAGGCCCAGCCCGGGTCGGCCAGGTTCCAGAAGTTGTCTTCCGGCCGCAGGTCGATGGCGTCGCGCATGTAACCCTGGAAGGCGACGATCGCGCGCAGCGGCACTTCGAGGGGATTGGCCGGGCCTGTGGTGCCGGAAGTGAACATCAACAGGAAAGGGTCATCGCCCGAGCGCATGACCGGCGGGCAGTGCTCGGCGGCGCTGTCCAGGCTCTGCTGGAAGTCCAGCTCGCCGACGCGAGCCTGCACGCTGATGATTGTTGGGCAACCGTGCACCTCATCCAGCTTGGCGCGGTTCTGGCTGTCGGTGACCACCACCTTGGCCCCGGACTGCTCCAGGCGATGCTCGATGGCCTTAGGCCCGAACGCAGTAAACAGTGGCTGATAGACAGCACCCAGGCGCCACGTGGCAAGGATGGTCACCAGCAACTGCGGGGTGCGCGGCATCAGGCCGGCAACGCGGTCTCCCGCTTTTACACCCTGGGCCTTGAGCACGTTGGCAAAGCGCGCGGCCTGCTCGCACAGCGTATCGAATGTGAACGGCTGGCTTTCGCCGTCACGGTTCACCCACAGCAGGGCAAGCTTGTCGCTGCCCACATGGCGGTCGCAGCATTCGACGCAGGCGTTGAGCGCAGACAGATCGCCCTGCAGGGCATCAGCGGCGGCCTGGGCATGGTCGAAGGCACGAGCGGCCTCGGCGTAGTTACGCATCATCAGACTCCTGGCTTTTTATTGTTGGAGTGCACCCGTTATCTGACGATGGTGTCGCTACACCTGCCGCTCGGCAATGGCCTAATTGCTCAATCGTGATGAGCGGTTTGGCCTGAGGCCTGTTCGCTCAGGGCCTTGCGCGTCAGGCGCAGGATCAGCCGCCGTTCAGCCTCATCGTATGCATTCTGGATCTGCCTCCCACGTGCTGCATCGAGTGGGCTTTCTGCTTCCGTTTGCTCATCGAACGGCTGCCTGAGCTGGACGAAGTCATCGTCATGACGTGCCCTCAGGTAGGTGACCCAGAAATCCCGTTCACTGATGTAGTTCACCAGTGCATCGGTGTTTTGCGCCCAGCGCACAGACGCTGCGGCGTTGTCGAGCTGCTGCTGGTTGACCCCGGCCATTTGCTCGAACTGCATGGTCCTTGGCTGACCCGGAAGGCCCAACACACGCGCCAGGCCGATCCGATAGGCCAGGCTGACCTCGATTTCGTCCACGCTGTCACGGGCGCGCCCTGCCGCGTCGGCCTCTTCCAGCCCGGCGTTGCGCAACCTGTCCTCCTCCAGCGCCACGCGTCGCTCGATGTCCAAACGTGCCTGGGCCTCGACTTGCTCCAGCCGGAACAGGCCTGAAGCCAGTTCAAGCAAGGCGCCTTGCTGCGCCGGAGCCCCTTCGGCGCGCATCGCCTGCGCCACCATGACGCCCACCTCCTGCGCACTGAAACACGAGATCACGCTGTCCACACAGCCACGTGAAGAGGCCGTTTCAAACAGCTCATCACGCAAGGCCGCATCCTCGCTGGCCGCCGCGATCACCGTCCATACCCGGCGCGCCAGGTCCTGGGGTTCGCGCCGGAAGTCGCTGGTCAGGGTCAACGCCCTCAGCAAACTGAAAAACTCAGAACTTTCATCAAGGGCCTGCAATGCATTCCACTGCAGCTCGCGGCCAGCCCTGGCGGGCTCATCCAATTGCTCCAGCCATTGCGCCCGGGCTTGCGCAAAGTTCTCGGCAGGCTCTGGCGGTAGGGCCGGCAGTGGGTTGACGGCATGAAAACGTTCACGCTCGGCCAGTGCCAGCGGGTTGTTCTCCAGCAGTACCGCGCGACGACGCTGCAAGGGCATGGCGAACATGCTTTGCCGCACGTGGGCGATGTGGTTGTCACGCAGGTTGGCCGACTCCAGCTGTACACAACGCTCAAGCCCGACGGGTACGGTCTGCAGGTTGGTCCGCCGCACGTTCAGCACCCTGAGGTGTGCCAACTCACCCAATTGCAGGCTGACGCCGCCCAAGCGGTTGAAGCTCAGGTCCAGCGTGTCCAACTGCGACAACCCACTCAGGCTGGTCGCTAACGCCTCGGTCATGCGGATGCGGTTGTGTGACACACGCAGGCTGCTCAGCAGATTCAGCTCGGCGATCTCCGCTGGCAGCGTAGTCAGGGCATTATTGCTGAGATTGAGTAATCGCAGCCCCGTGAAGCAGCGCAGAAAACCTTGTGGCAACGTCTGCAGGCGCAGGCCGATCAAGCCCAGGTCGGTGACATGACCGAACTGCGTGCCGACAGGCAATGTGGGCAAGCTCCCGACCTCAATCCCGACCAGGCTCAAGCGCCGATACTCCCGACTCGCGCCTTGGGCATCGATGCGCAGCCCTTCCAGGCGCCAACTGCGGCGCAACATGCTGGCCACATGATGACGCGCGCCACGCAAGTTGCCGGGCGGCACGTCCAACATCCAGGCATGCAGAGCCCGGTCCATTCCCATATATTCCCTGTACAGCCGGATCATCGCGGCATACGCGGTCTCCGGCGATTCGAGCAATACCGACACGTAGCGGTCCACTTCCAGTGCGCGGAAGGAGGGGAACAAATCCCCCACCGCTCCGACCAGGTCTTGCCGGAGCGAATCAGGCAGTTCATCACGCCCGTTGAGCAGGTAACCGATTCGCCCATCGGCAAGCCTTCGCAAAGGACTGCGCGTAGGCTTGATCTCGCGCAACCCGATGAGGTCGGCCAGCGCCTGACGCTCGCGAGGCAACCAGCTACGCAGTGCATTGCGGATTTGCTCAGGGGCCTGGCTGCCATCCCAGGTCAGGCGAGCACGATCACCAGGGGCCAGGTGCCTGGCCAACACGTCGGCGATATCGACGGGGTCGCGCCGGTCGATATCCACTTCACGCCCCTGCGCGTCATAGCACTTGAACCCGCCAGGGCACTTCACCAACACCGTGGTGACATATTCCGAGCCCTTGTCCGGCTGCAATTGCGCCAATAAGCGGCCGACATCTGAGCCTTCGCGCAATTCCAAGTCGACCGCCCCCGTCAGGTTGGCCTGCTGGCGCAACAGCGCAAATACCAGTTTGATTGTATCGGGGTGATAGCTGCCCTTGAGGTACAGGCCTTCACGCATGCGCGTCAGCCGCGCCAGTTGCAAATGCTCACGGGCCTTTTCGGCAACCGGTAAGGGGATGCGGTCCTCCCTCAGCATCCACTGGCGCTCGGTGTCGGTTGCCGACTTGAGCACATCGAGCGCGTAGGCGTCAGGCAGGCCGTTGAAGTCCCTCTGGATCAACGGCAACAATGGGTCTGTTGCCAGATATTGGCGCGAAAAATGTTCCAGCAGTTGCTCCCTCAAATCTGCCGCGTCATCCAGCAGTTCCAGGCGTTGCTCCTCCAAAGACAACGCTTCGATGCGCAAGCTGTCCATACACCACTGCCACAGGGGGGCATCTGCGGGCTGGCCTTCGGCCAATTGCGTGAAGAACGCCTCGGTGCGCGCCTCCACGGCAAACCGTTCGACCGTGTCACGCAACGCCACCGGTAACGGCCGGGCCTCCACCAACAGCCCGCGCAGGTGTTCCTGGTCGACATCGGCCACCTTGAGAATCTGCCCGATACGTTGCTCGCTCAGCGCTGCCGCCGGCGGCCAAAGGCGCCCCAACAGCAGCCCCTCCCCTTGCCATGCCAGGGGTCGCTCGGTCGGCAAGCGCCAGCTGCGCTCGCCGTTAAACTCCAGCACCGGGCCGAAGCTCGCCTCCCGTTGCGGGTGGCGCAGCTGCCAGGCACTGCGCCCAGGCACCGGCCTGACTGGGTAGTAGGTATCGCCGTTGCGCCACCAGCGCCCGTCACCCTTGGCGAGCAAGCCGTTGTCCAGGGCCTGCAGGTCGGCGGGCGGCGCCTTGTCCTCGAAATGGCTGATATCCCAGCTCCAAAGTCGCGGCGCTCCGCCATCGTTGAGTACCGGCAACAATTGATCGACCTGCGCGCTGCGGGTGAAGCCTCGGGCGACCACGGCGGTACCGCCAGCCAACGCAGCGCCGACCGCCAGCGTTTCGGCCACGCCCAGCAGGTGTTCGATGGCTTCATGGCGATGCCCTTGATGCCAGTCCTCGACCCCCTCGCACACCTCCTTCAGCGTCTGGCCGATCATGTCGGCCGCCAGCACCTCACCGATCACGGGTACGAACAGGCCGGCCAGGTTGAGCAAGCCCATCCCTATCGCTTCCAGCGTTTTCAGGCGTTGGGCGCTGACACGGGCATCGACCTGCGCGGTGGGCACCGCGATAAACCCCGCGTTGTCGCGAATCCGCTGCAACTGTTGTGCAGCCAAGGTCGCGAACAATGCCTCATGGATCTCTTCGCAAGCACACTGGGCATCGGTCTGCGCATCGCCCAGGCGCTTACTCAAGGTGGTCAGGTATTCAGGGCGGTCGGCTAACGCGATGCGCTGGCTAAATGCCCGCTGATAGCCGGGCTCGCGCAGACGCCTGCCAAGGTCCAAGCTGGCCTCGCGCCAAGTGCCATAGGCACGCAGCGACTGTTCAGGATCGTCTGGCAGATACAGGATGACACCGGTCACCACGGTTGAAGACCCAGAGCCGAACAAGGGAGCGACATCCATTCGCTCGAATGCGATGGCGCCCTCTACCCGACAGCCCAGCACGGTCAACGCCCCTACGTAGGCGCGGTTGCTGCGGGCGTGCGTCGGTGGCTTGCCGTGCAGGATTCGCCGCAACATCGCCAGGTCATCGTCCGGTAGGTGCTCTTTGAGCGCCGCGATTTCGATCGCCAAGGCCAGCTGCAAGCGCTTGTCTTCGGCAATCAGGGCCATGCAGTCGGCATCGATCAGCGTGTCGAGGTGCTGCTGGTACTGCTTGCCAATATCCAGCGCCCGGCAGGTCTCGACCAGCGTGTCACCCGAGGTGGTCAGCACCTCCTCCGCCTCGCCCGTCGCTGGGTCGTCCGGGTACACCAGGCCAGTATCTGGATAAAACGACTCTCCGGCCTTGAAGTTCTGCATGAGTCTCTGCAAGGCCGGCTGGCGCACGAAGTAGGGTTCGAACTGCGTGGCTGGCGCATCATCGACTTTCTTGAAACGCTGCTCTCGCCATTGCGCTTTGGCTAACGTGATGTTCAGTTCCATGGCGACGCGCAACCGCTCTTGTAGCAACGCTGTGGCGAACGTGTCGATCGACTGCAGCCGGGCAAACGTCTGCTGAATCTTCTGTTGGCTCTGAATGTGCGCGTCGAAGCGGCTGCGCAGGGCCAGCAACTGTTCGTGATCGGCGTTTTTCAGCCAATCAGGCAGCGTTTGCGCGATGAAGGCGTCGGTTGCCTGTTGGCGCGGGAGGTCTGGGGTCGGTTCGGTCATGGTGGTGATCACAGTGGTGGATGAGCCGCTAACTCTGCGGCTCACCACCCCCTGCCTGAACCCGGAAAACCGCCCCTGCAGGCACGTTCAAGGGCTGATGGCGCAGCTAATGTCAGCCCTGGCGGGCCAGGTTGGTCCTCAGCTCGAAGCGCGTCAGTGCCACGCTGTGACGGTGCAGGGCTGACTCGTGCTCGATTTCCAGGTTCTCCAAGGCCTGCGCACGCACTGGCGCAGGTGCGTCTGGCTGCTCGGCGTGCAACCTGC
Organism: Pseudomonas sp. Y3 TE3536; assembly: GCF_053629175.1. Taxonomy (NCBI): domain Bacteria; kingdom Pseudomonadati; phylum Pseudomonadota; class Gammaproteobacteria; order Pseudomonadales; family Pseudomonadaceae; genus Pseudomonas; species Pseudomonas sp. Y3 TE3536. Next base: position 23,887 of record NZ_JBRJHU010000001.1, read on the forward strand.
GGACACGCTCACCATGAGCACGCTCCAAGGCGAGAAAATCTTCCGCGTGCTGGCTACGTAAGTAGCGCTGCCAGAAGCCACGCTGGCTCAAGTCTTCGGCGAACGTCTCGATATCGCCCACCCGTTCGATACGCTGCCTGGTTTCGTCTATCGACGCCTCACTGACACCCAGCGCCTCAGCATTACGCAGGGTTTGGGGTTGGCCAGGCAGATTAAGGGCCTCCCTCAGCCTGACGCGATAGAGCATGTCGATGTCCCGGACATCGACATCTGCCAAGCCCATCAACGCGGGGTCATCCAGCCGGGCGATTTCCCGCTGCTCATTCACCTGTGCGGCCGTCTCCCGTGCAATCACTGCCAGGAAGTCCAACCGGAACAGGCTGAGCCCCAAGCCGATATGCTCGTTGATGCGCTCGAGCCGATGGGCATTAGCCGCAGCACGTGCCTGCAAGCTATGCAGTTGCATCCGGCTGAACACATCCACTGCGCGCCTTTCGCCCGAGGGTGTGTCGGCAGCCTGCTCGAACACGGCATCGCGCAGCGTGTCATCGCGTTGCATCTGCTCCAGCAGTGACCACACCTGCCCGGCGATATGCGGGCGTGCCTGCTCGTAATCCGAGGCATGCTCCAATTGCCCCAACAATTGAACGAAAGCGTCGCTGTTGCGATGCGTGGCCATTGCTGCCCATGTCAAGCCCCGCTCGATTTGCTGTGACTCAGGCGAGGCCTGAAGCCACAGGCCGCGCACGTAGTCGGGGTCCACTGTGGCCTCCGGGACTTCCGGTATCACCTCTGGCGCGTAAAGTGCCATGACTTGGCGGTTGCTCAAGCGGTTGCGCTCCACCAGAAACACCTGCCGGAAGGCTTGCGGCATCTGCAGTGTTTCATCGGCCACCGCGCTGAGCTGGTTGTCACGCAGGTCGACCACCTGCAGGTTCTGGCACAGCTCGATGTACTGCGGCCAGATACCGAGCCGGCAATGTCGCAGGTTCAAGTGCATCAGCTGCTGCAGCCGATTGAAGCGCAAGTGCAGCGCCCCCAGCGGGTTGTAGCTCAGGTCCAGCCGTGACAGCTCGGACAGCCCGGCAAGTGTCTCGACAGCCGACGCATTCAGGCGGATCAAATTGCGCGCCAGCCGCAGTGTGCGTAACTGGGGCAGGTAGCTGAGCCCGGGCGGAATACTCAACAACCGGTTACCACTGAGGTTCAGGTAGTTCACCTGGGTGAAGCTGTGCAGAAAGTCACTCGGCACACTACTGATGGCGGTGTCGTTAATGACCAGCGACGTCACGAAGCGAAATTGCACATGCCCCGGCAGTGCCGGCAGGCTGGCCTGTTCGCCGAAGCCCAGTGACAAGCGCTCCCCTTGTCCACGCCAGGCACGGAGCACCCGATCGGCGATCAACTGCCGACTGGCCCGCCTGCTGTTGCTGAACTCTGCGGATACCCAACGGTTGACCGCCCGATTCAATTGCTCATGGTCATCCTGCAAAACTGCCAGCCGTGCAAACGGCATGTCCTCGCCCTGCAGCAGGTGCTCCAGTTCCTGGTTAAGCTGGTTGTCGTCCAAGCCCGGGAAAAGCCGGCGCAAGCCGGTGAGCAAGGTTTGCCGCGGTGTCTGTACCACCGCACCACGGCCGCTTAGCAGGTAGCCCACGCGGCCATCAGCCAGGCGCTGGCCCGGGTTGAACCAGCGCTGTTGCGGCGTCCACCCAAGCAGTGCCACACAATCCTGGTGTGAGGCTGGCAACTGTGCTCGCAGCTTTTCTCGCAAGGCCAGGGCGGGGTCATTCCCTTCAAGGCCAAGTGCTTGCAACTGGGCTGGCGACAACGCCGCGACCAAGGCTTCGAAAACCGTGGCAGGCACCGGGTGGGTCTGTGCCAGGGCTTGCCCTTGCGCATCGTACAGGTGGAAATGCCGATCGATGCGTACCAACTGAACACGCGCCGTTTCCTGGCCCTCTGGAACAAAGCTGGCCACCAGCCGGCCCTGCGGCGTCGCCTCGCGCACCTCCAGCGCAAGCCCGGCGGGCCACTCTGGCAGCTTGCGCAGCAAGGCGACGGCAAGCTCATCGGTTTCGCTGCAACTGGCACTGGCCAGGTAGAAACCTTCGATGGCACGGGTCAGGCGTGCGGCGCGCAGCAGCGCTCGCGCTTTGCTGGCCAGTGGCAGTGGTAAGCGCTGCTCGCGACGGGCAATGGCGTATTCGACTGCACTGCAGTCTTTCAATACCTCAGGAATGTAACCCTTCGGCAAGCCTGGGAACTCGCGCAACACCAGGCCGGCCACCGATGCGGCAGAGCGCGGGGCATAGGCCAAATGTTCGAACGCACGCCAACGCATGGCCGGCAGCTGTTGCAGCAACCTGTCGCGCAGGCCGGCTTGGGGGCCTGCCACTTCACGCTGCGCGCTTAGCCAGGTCAGCAACTCTTCATCACGGGGCAGACGCGTTTCGTTGTTTAAATGGCGAGCGAAGGCCTCGATACGTGCGTCCGCAGCAAAACGGCGCAGTGTATCGGCGAGGGTGATGGGTGCCGGACGGTTCTCCACCAGCACACCGCGCAGCTCATCCTGGTCGATACCGGCCACCTTCAGGATCTGCTCGGCCCTCTCCCTGTCGACGGGCGAATCCTGTGGCCACAGGCAATCGAGCATGCGGGCGCTGTCGTCCCACGCCAGTGGCTGGTCGAGCTGCAAGCGCCAGCCGCGCTCGCCGTTATGCACCAGCGCCGGCCCATAAGCACTGTCGTCCAGCGGATGGCGCAAGCACCAAGAACCGTTGGCCACAGGGCGATGCACTTCGTAATAACGGGCCTGCAACCGCATCCAGCGGCGCTTGCCCGCGCCATACAGGCCATCAGGCTGCAGGCTTCGGTCTTCAGGGGTTGTTTCATATGGGGCCAAGTCGTTGTTCCAGAGCCGCACCTGCTGCGCCCCCAGCGCGACGGGTTCGAGCTTGTCGACGAACACACTGCGCACCACCGCCACCCCGGCGACCGTGGCGCCGGTGAGCGCCACCACCTCGGCGACGCTGAGAAAATGCTGCAGCGCCTCATGCTGATGGCCCCGCGACCAATCCCTGACGCCCTCGAACACCTCGCACAAGGTCTGTACCACCAATTGCCCCAACAGCAACGCGCCCACTGCTGGCACGAACAGCCCGGCTAGGTTGACCACGCCGGCACCCAGCGCCTTCCACATCTGCCGGCTGTGTTCGGCTGCAGCCTCGTCGACGTCGGCAGTAGGCACGAGCAGCAACCGGGCATCGGCTTTCGCTTGTAGCACTTGCAGCCGGGCTAGCGTAAGGAAGGCGTCCTCGACCATTTCACCCCGTGTCAGCGACAGGTCAGGCTGCGTGTCCTGCAAGCGCAAGCTGAGGGTCTGCATAAACCCAGGACGCTGCTTCAGGCTCACTTGCTGCGCCAACGCCTGTCGAAAGCCCGCTTGCTGCAACTCGACGGCAAGCTTCTGCTGCATCTCGGTCATCGAGCCATAGCGGCGCAAGGCGTAATGCGAATCGCCAGGCAGGTACAGCAGCACGCTCTGGCTGACGTTGGCGGGTGTACGCAGCTCTATTAACAAAGTATTGGAAAGTGTCTGCCCGAGCATCTCGAGCGTGCTGACACTGTGAGGTTTGGGCTGCCCATAGGTATTCGGGGAAAACGCCGCAATCTCGCGCAGGGCGGCATGCTCCCACGGGCTAAGGTGCCCTTTGAGCGCCGCAAGCTCAGTGGCCAGACTGAAGCCGCTGCGTTTATCTGCGCCAAGCAAGTTCAGGTTCTGTGGGTTGTAGACCTGGTCTAGTTCATCCTGGTAGCGCCTGCCTACGTCCAGTTGTCGATAGCGTTCGAGAAACGCATCATCGGCTTCCAGCAGCAGGGAAGTGCTCCCTTCAAAACCCAGGCCCTTGCTCAGTACAACATCAGCACTGGCTTGCAGGCCCTGCATCAGGCGGGCCAGAGCAGGTTCGTAGGTGTACTTGCGGGGGTAGACAAACCTATTCAAATTCGGCTGGGCTATGTTGACCACTTTGATCCAGGACAGATCAGCCAAGCGCACGTCGTGGGGCACGTTGTCCGGCAGCAACGTTTGAAAATGTGTTTCGGCAAATTGCCGCAGCGCAGGCAAGCCAGCTATTGCCTCATGCAGTTGATCTTGGCTGTTCTTGTGCTCACTGAAACGGCTGCGTAGCGCATTGATCTGCGCCCGCGTGGCGCGCTTCAGCCAGTCGGGTAACTGGCCCTTGATGAAGTCATCCGTTGCAGTCGACAGCTTCGCTTGCACGGCAGGCGATTGCTGAGTGGCAGTTGGCGTGGGCATGGCGGTTCCAGTGGTAGGCGATGGGCCGTACATGCTTGTGCTTGTATGCCCTATCCATCAGCTGGAAACGCTTCAATCGCCTCGCGCTTCGCCGAGGCCTTCTGCCTGGATCAACGCCCGATAGTGCCCCGGGTTACAACCAAACCATTTGCGAAAAGCCTTGTAGAACGAACTGCTGTCGGCAAACCCCAGCCGCTCAGCAATTTCGCCCAGGGCCGGCTCCGTTTGCGCCAGCCAGGCAATGGCCAGCTCACGGCGGGCGCTGTCCTTGAGCCGCTGATAAGTCTGGCCCTCGTCGGCCAAGCGCCGCCGCAGGGTCGCGCCAGACAGGCACAAGCCGTGCGCAAGGCTTTCGGCATCCGGCCACTGCGCTGGGTCAAGGGCCAGCAGTTGGCCACGGATGCGCCGGGCCAGGCTGGCCGGGTCGCGGTACTTGACCAGGATGTTGCCCGGCGCCTCGGCCAGAAAACGCTGCAATTCCTGCGGCGTGCGCTTGAGCGGCAGGTCCAGGCAGTCGGCCGCAATGATGATGCGCGAGCGCGGGCGTTCGAACTGCAGGTTTTCCGAGAACATTACCCGGTAATCGTCACAGAACGGTGGCTCGGCGCAGCGCAGGTCGATGGCCAGGATCGGAATGCGCCGCCCCGCCAGCCAACAAGCGACGCCGTGCACGATCATCCAGAAGGTGAAATAGGTAAAGGCCCGGCGCGGTTGCTCACGCGGCTCGTTGATGACGATTTCGGCCAGGCTTTGCTGGCGCACCACGCTTGGCTGCAGGTCTTCGAGCATCAACGACAGAAAGCCCATGGCAATTTCTAGGCCAGCCCCGAGAGTAGGCTGCGCCATGGCCGCACGCGTCAGAAAGGCCAGGCTGCCCACCGGCAGCCCGCGCGGGTCCATGGCAAAAAACTCGTCGTTGCAGCGACGCGCCAGCAGCCGCCACAGCCGCGCATAGGCATCGGCAGAGACGCGTGCCTGTGGCAACTCGAGCTGCGCCGGGTCGATGCCGGCACGCTGCAGCACGCTGACATCGGGCTGCCCGGCCGGGCAGGTTTGCAACAGGGCTTCACGCACCAGTTGCATGGAGATGGTGTCTTTATCGCTCATCGGCCATCCAGGTGGGTCTATGCCGGCCATCTTAGGCCGGGGCAGGAAAAACGCCAGCGTTGCCTCACAGGGTGGCCGCCAAACCTAGAAACGCCTGGATCAACCGCAGTTCGCGGCGCCGCTCCAGGCAGCCAATCATGTGCTGGTTGACCAGGCCGTCACCCGCCAGCGGCCGCGCCACCACGCGCGGGTCATGGGCCACCTCGGTCGACGACACCACGCCAACCCCCAGTTCCGACGCCACTGCCTCGGTCACCGCTTCACGGCTGTCGAGCTCCAGCAGCACACGGGGCTGCACCCCGGCGGCGGCACAGGCTTTGTCGAACGTACGGCGGGTGGTCGAACTGGGCTCGCGCAGCACCATGATCTGCTGATTCAACGCGGTCAACGGCAAGTCGCCTTCACCGTCCGCCCACGCATGCCCCGCTGGCAGCAACGCGCACAGCCGCGACTCGCACAGGCTTTGCAGGTACAAGCCCTTGCGCGGTTCGATCTCCGTCAACACCGCGACATCGGCGTGCTCGGACAGCAGCGCGGCCAGGGTTTCCTGGGCATTGCCCAAGCGCAGGTTGACGGTGATGCCCGGGTAGCGCTCGCGCAATTGGGCGAGCATCGGCATCACCCGGTGCGGGCCGTCCGCCGCCACCTCCAGGCGGCCCGTCAGCAACTGCCGGTTGGCTTCGAGCATTGCCTGGGCTTCTTCGGCCAGGCCGAACATGGCCCGGGTGATGGCAGCCAGCCGCGAGCCCTCCTCGGTCAGCTCCACCCGCCGCGCCGTGCGCCTGAGCAGGGTGATCTGGTAGTGCTCTTCCAGCGCCTTGACGTGCCCAGTCACGGCCGGCTGGCTGATGAACAGCCGCGCGGCGGCACGGGTGAAGCTGCCCTCACGGGCGACGGCATCGAAAGCGCGGAGCTGGAACAGGTTCATGTTTATCGGCCTGACTTATGGCTGGCATAACAACAAACAATTTGATTGATAGCTTAGCCAATTGCAACCTAGCCCCCGTAGTTTCAGCGCCAGATTTTTCGGCTGACCACCCGCCGCTTGTGAGGAACCACGGAATGAGCAATGCACCCATCCTGCTGACCCCCGGCCCCCTGACCACGTCGCTGCGCACCCGCCAAGCCATGCTGGTGGACTGGGGCTCCTGGGACAACGCCTTCAACCAACTCACCGCCAGCGTCTGCGAGCAACTGCTGGCGATCATCGACGGCAGCGTCAGCCACCACTGCGTCCCCCTGCAAGGCAGCGGCACCTTCGCCGTGGAAGCCGCCATCGGCACCTTGGTACCCCGCAATGGCAAGGTGCTGGTGCTGATCAACGGCGCCTATGGCCAACGCCTGGCGAAAATCTGCAAGGTGCTGGGCCGCACCTACAGCACCTTCGAAACCGCCGAAGACCAACCGACCACCGCCGCCGATGTCGACCGCCTGCTGGCCGCCGACCCAGCCATCACCCACGTGGCGTTGATCCACTGCGAAACCAGCACCGGTATCCTCAACCCGCTGGCCGAGATCGCCCAGGTGATCAAACGCCACGGCAAGCGCCTGATCATCGACGCCATGAGCTCGTTCGGCGCGCTGCCGATCGATGCCCGCGAGGTCCCCTTCGACGCACTGATCGCCGCTTCGGGCAAATGCCTGGAAGGCGTGCCGGGGATGGGCTTCGTCTTCGCCGAAAAAACCGCCCTGGCCGCTGCCGAAGGCAACGCCCACTCGCTGGCCATGGACCTGCATGACCAGCACGCCTACATGGCCAAGACCGGCCAGTGGCGCTTCACCCCGCCCACCCACGTGGTCGCGGCGCTGCATGAAGCGCTGCAGCAGTACAACGAAGAAGGGGGCCTGCCTGCGCGCCACCAGCGCTACGCCGACAACTGCAAAACCCTGCTCGACGGCATGGCCGCCCTCGGCCTGCGCAGCTTCCTGCCGGCCGAGATCCAGGCGCCGATCATCGTCACCTTCCATGCCCCAAACGATGCCCGCTACCAGTTCAACGACTTCTACGAGCGGGTCAAGGCCAAGGGCTTCATCCTCTACCCCGGCAAGCTGACCCAGGTCGAGACCTTCCGCGTCGGCTGCATCGGCGTGGTCGGGCCGGATGGCATGCAAGCCGCAGTCAACGCCGTGGCCGAGGTGCTGCGGGAAATGGAAGTGCTGGACATTTGACCCTTTGCCCACCCCAATTCAGGAAATAGCGCACATGAACTACAGCAACCCTACCCAGCTGCAAGCCGCCATCCTCGACTGGGCCGGCACCGTGGTCGACTTCGGCTCGTTCGCCCCCACCCAGATCTTCGTCGAAGCCTTCGCCGAGTTCGACGTCCAGGTGTCCATCGAAGAAGCCCGAGGCCCGATGGGCATGGGCAAGTGGGACCACATCCGCACCCTGTGCAACGTGCCGGAAATCGCCGAACGCTACCGCAAGGTGTTCGGTCACACGCCCACCGACGATGACGTCACGGCCATCTACAACCGCTTCATGCCGCTGCAGATCGAGAAGATCGCCGTGCACTCGGCGCTTATCCCCGGCGCCCTGGACACCCTCACCGGCCTGCGCCAGGACGGCCTGAAGATTGGCTCGTGCTCGGGCTACCCGAAGGTGGTGATGGACAAGGTGGTGGAACTGGCCGCCCAAAACGGCTATGTCGCCGACCATGTGGTGGCCACCGACGAAACCCCGAACGGCCGCCCCTGGCCGGCCCAGGCCCTGGCCAACGTGATTGCCCTGGGCATCGATGACGTGGCCGCCTGCGTGAAGGTCGATGACACCGTACCGGGCATCCTCGAAGGCCGCCGTGCCGGCATGTGGACGGTGGCACTGGTGTGCTCCGGCAACGCCCTGGGGCTGACCTGGGAAGGCTACCGCGCGTTGAGTGCCGAGAAACTGGAGCGCGAGCGCACGCGCATTCACGCGCTGTTCGCCAGCTCCCGCCCGCACTACCTGATCGACACCATCAATGAGCTGCCCGAAGTGATTGCCGACATCAACCGGCGCCTGGCCAAGGGCGAGATGCCGCAGGCATCCTGACCGGGAGCAGCCTTGTACTGCGAAGAGGCCAGTGACCACAGCGAAATCGAGGGTGTGGTCACTGGCCTCTTCGCAGCACAAGGCTGCTCCTACACCGTTCGCATGCGGCCAAGGTATTGAGCCTACTGCGGCAACTGCACCTGCGGCTTGGTGGCGACAAAAATGGCCCAGCTCGACACGAACAACGCGGCGATCAATGGCCCGATCACAAACCCGTTGAGCCCGAACACCGCCAACCCACCCAAGGTGGACACCAGAATCAGGTAATCCGGCATGCGCGTGTCCTTGCCCACCAGGATCGGGCGCAGCACGTTGTCCACCAGGCCGATCACCAGCACCCCGAACGCCGTCAGGATCACCCCCGGCAGAATCGCCCCGCTCAACAGGAAATACGCCGCCACCGGCGCCCACACGATCCCCGCCCCCACCGCTGGCAGCAGCGACAGAAACGCCATCATCACCGCCCACACCAACGCACTGGGGATATCCAGCACCCAGAATATGAAGCCGCCAAGCGCGCCCTGGGTAATGGCAACCAACACGTTGCCCTTGACCGTTGCCCGCACCACGCGGTTGAACTTCAGTTGCAAGCGGCGCTTCTGGTGTTCGGGCAGCGGCACCGCAAGGCGCACGCGACGCGCGACCTCGGCCCCTTCACGCAGGAAAAAGAACAGCAGGTAGACCATGATGCCGAAGCTCACCAGAAACTCGAATGTGCCCTGCCCAAAGCTGTAGGCCTGGCTGGCCAACGCCTGGCTGCCTTGGGTGGCCCATTTGGTGATCTTCTCGCGCAGCCCTTCCAGGTTGCCGATGCCCAAGCTGTCCAGGCCGTGCTGCACAAACCCCGGCAGCATGTTCATGCCATGCTCGACGTAGCCGGCAATGTCCAATTGCCCGCTCTCGATGCGCTGGTACAACGTCGCCCCCTCCTGCACCAACAAGGCACTGGTGATGATCACAGGCAATACAGCCACCACCAGGCAAATCAACAGCGTCGTGGCGGCGGCAAGGTTGCGCCGCCTGCCAAACCGTATCAGCAGGCTGCGCTGCAGCGGCGCGAACAGGATGCCGAGAATCACCGCCCAGAAGATCGCCCCGTAGTAAGGCAGCAAGATCCACACGAAGGCGATGGTCACCAGTGCCAGTAGCACGGCCAAGGCTCTGTTCTGCAAAGCGGTTTCGTTCATGAAGGATCCTCAAGTGTCCTGAACGTTAGTGCGCGGCGTAGGGGTAAAAGTGCCGTCGCGCCGTTGATTCAGGTCAATGCCGGCAAAACCGCCAAGCCATAGCATTCAGGCCTTTTGCCCCGGTGCGCACATGACCCTTCCCGCCAAGCCCGAACTGCTGGCCCCCGCTGGCACCCTCAAGACAATGCGCTACGCCTTCGCCTACGGCGCCGACGCCGTCTATGCCGGCCAACCACGCTACAGCCTGCGGGTGCGCAACAACGAATTCGACCACGCCCACCTGGCGCTGGGCATCCAGGAGGCTCATGCCCTGGGCAAGCGTTTCTACGTGGTGATCAACATCGCCCCGCACAATGCCAAGCTGAAAACCTTCCTCAAGGACCTCGCACCGGTGATCGCGATGGCGCCGGATGCGCTGATCATGTCCGACCCCGGCCTGATCATGCTGGTGCGCCAGCACTACCCACAGATGCCGGTGCATTTGTCGGTGCAGGCCAACACCGTCAACTGGGCCAGCGTGCAGTTCTGGCAGCAGCTGGGGCTGAGCCGGGTGATCCTGTCGCGGGAGCTGTCGCTCGAAGAAATCGAAGACATCCGCCACCACGTGCCGGACATGGAACTGGAAGTGTTCGTCCACGGTGCCCTGTGCATGGCTTACTCCGGCCGCTGCCTGCTGTCGGGCTACCTCAACAAGCGCGACGCCAACCAAGGCACCTGCACCAATGCCTGCCGCTGGAAATACGACGCCACGCCGGCCAGCGAGGATGCCACCGGCGACATCGTGCGCGAAGTGCAACCGACCCTGGGGCTCGGAGCCCCTACCGATCAGGTCTTCCTGCTGCAGGAAAGCAACCGCCCGGACGAAGCGATGCCGGCGTTCGAGGACGAACACGGCACCTACATCATGAACGCCAAGGACCTGCGCGCCATCCAGCACGTCGAACGCCTGGCCAGCATGGGCGTGCACTCGCTGAAAATCGAAGGCCGCACCAAGTCGCACTTCTACTGCGCCCGCGCGGTGCAGTCCTACCGCCAGGCCATCGACGACGCCGTGGCAGGCCGGCCTTTCGACCGCGCCCTGATGGGCAACCTCGAATCCCTGGCGCAGCGCGGCTATACCGAAGGCTTCCTGCGCCGGCATGTGCACGATGAGTACCAGAACTACCAGCGTGGCAACTCGGTGTCTGACCGCCAGCAGTTCGTCGGCGAACTGACCGGCGCGCGTGTGGACGGCCTGGCTGAGGTCAAGGTCAAGAACCGCTTCGCCGTGGGCGACCACCTGGAGCTGATGACCCCGCGCGGCAACTACCATTTCGACCTGCACCGCCTGGGCGACCGCCAGCAGCAGGCCATCGAGGTAGCGCCGGGTGACGGCCATGTGGTGTACCTGCCGATTCCGGAGCAGGTCCCGCTGGAATACGGCCTGCTGATGCGTGACCTGCGCCACGACGAGGCCGCCGCCTGACAACGCTGTAATGCGCAGCTCAGCTGGCTGACAGCCAGCAACGGCCAACATCAAGGCTCTCTCGCATGAGGCCACGCCATGTTGCGCAACCCCTTCCGCCGTACCTTCGTCAAAGGCCTGGGCGCCGCCACTACGCTGGCGGGCCTGGGGCTGTGGCGGCCGCTGGCCCAGGCCGCCAATGGCCGCGACCTGGCCGGCCAGCACTTCGAGCTGTCGGTCGGCCAGACCGCAGTCAACATCACCGGCCGCCCACGCACCGCCCTGACCGTCAACGACAGCCTGCCCGGCCCGCTGCTGCGCTGGCGCGAAGGTGACACCGTCAGCCTGCGCGTGCGTAACCGCCTCGCCCAGAGCACCTCGATCCATTGGCATGGCATCCTCCTGCCAGCCAACATGGACGGTGTGCCAGGCCTGAGCTTTGCCGGTATCGAGCCCGGCGGCGACTACCTTTACCAGTTCACCCTGCGCCAAAGCGGCACCTACTGGTACCACAGCCATTCCGGGTTGCAGGAGCAGGCCGGGGTGTATGGGGCGATCGTTATCGAACCCCGCGAACCCGAGGCGCATCAGTACCAGCGTGACCATGTGCTGCTGTTCAGCGACTGGTCGGACCAGCCCCCTGAACAGCTGTTGGCGACCCTGAAAAAACAGTCCGACGCCTTCAACTACCACAAACGCACACTCGGCGATTTCATCGCTGACGTGGCCGACCATGGCTGGAGCACTACTGTCGCCGAGCGCATGAGCTGGGCCCGCATGCGCATGAGCCCCACGGACCTGGCCGATGTCAGCGCAGCCACCTACACCTACTTGCTCAATGGCCAACCACCGGATGGCAACTTCACCTGCTTGTTTCAGCCGGGCGAAACCGTGCGCCTGCGGCTGATCAACGCCTCGGCCATGACCTATTTCGACTTCCGCATCCCCGGCCTGACACTGACCGTGATCGCCGCCGACGGCCTGCCGGTGACACCCGTGAGCGTGGACGAACTGCGCATCGCCGTGGCCGAAACCTACGACGTGCTGGTGACCGTCGGCGACCTGCCCGCCTACACGCTGTATGCCCAGAGCATGGACCGCAGTGGCTACGCGCGCGGCACCCTGGCCCGCGCCAACGGCCTGCAGGCGCCCGTGCCGCAACCCGACCCGCGCCCCGTACTGAGCATGGCCGACATGGGCCACGGCGCCATGGCAGGCATGGACCACAGCAACATGGCCGGCATGGACCACTCCAGCATGGCCGCCCTGCAGCAACACCCACCCAGCGAGACCGGCAATCCACTGGTAGACATGCAGACCATGGCCCCACGGCCCAACCTCGCCGACCCAGGCATCGGCCTGCGCGGCAACGGCAGGCGCGTGCTGACCTACGCCGACCTGCGCAGCCCTTACCCCGACCCGGATGGCCGCGAACCCTCACGCGACATCGAGCTGCACCTGACCGGCCACATGGAGCGCTTTGCCTGGTCGTTCGACGGGGTCAAGTTCAGCGATGCCGCACCGTTGCGCCTGGCCTATGGCGAGCGGGTGCGCATCACCTTGGTCAACGACACCATGATGACCCACCCCATCCACCTGCATGGCATGTGGAGCGACCTGGAAGACGAACAGGGGCGCTTTATGGTGCGCAAGCACACCGTCGACATCCCGCCTGGCAGCCGTCGCAGCTACCGAGTCACTGCCGACGCCCTGGGCCGCTGGGCCTACCACTGCCATTTGCTCTACCACATGGAGACCGGCATGTTCCGCGAGGTACGCGTCGATGAATGAGCTCAATAACCGTCGCATCGTCACCGGTGTGGCCCTGGTGGCGCTGCTCGCCAGTGAACGCGCCATGGCCGCCGGCCTGCAGCACAGGGGCCACGGCGCCATGCCCATGGACCACAGCCAGATGAACCACGCAACGCCGCCTGCGCAACAGCCGCGTACGCCGCTGCCGGTGCTCAGTGACGCCGACCGTCGCGCGGCTTTCCCGCCGCTGCCAGGGCACCAGGTGCATGACCGGGCACTGAACGGGGCGGTGATCGTCGACCAGCTTGAATACCAGCACTTCGACAGCAGCGGCGCGTTGAACTGGAACGCCAGCGCCTGGGTCGGCGGCGACATCGACCGCCTGTGGCTGCGCAGCGAGGGCGAACGCGAGCAGGGCAAGACCCACAAGGCCGAACTGCAGGCGCTCTGGGGCCACGCCATCAGCCCTTGGTGGGAACTGGTCGGCGGCCTGCGCCAAGACTTCAAGCCCGCCAGCGGGCAGGCCTGGGGGGCTTTCGGTATCCAGGGCACGCCGCTGTATGGCGTTGAGCTGGAGGCCACTGCCTACGTCGGCGAGCGGCAACAGACCGCGCTGCGCCTGGAAGCCGCTTACGCTATGCTGCTGACCAACCGCTGGGTACTCGAACCCACCCTGGAAGCCAACGTTTTTGGCCGCGACGATGCGCGCCGCGAGCAAGGCACGGGGCTGGCCGACAGCGAAATCGGCCTGCGCCTGCGCTATGAAATCAGCCGTGGTTTCGCGCCGTACGTCGGGGTCAGTTTCAATCGCTTGCACGGCAACCGCGCCGACCAGGCCCGCGAAGACGGCGAAGACACCGGCCAGACCCGCCTGGTGGCCGGTATCCGCCTGCGTTTCTAAAGGAGTGTTTCACCATGCTGCACAAACACCTGCTGACCCTCGGGCTGCTGGCTATCACTGGCCTGGCCCAGGCCGCCGAGGCCATCGATGTCTACCGCGACCCCAACTGCGGCTGCTGCAAGGCCTGGATCAGCCACCTGCGCGACAACGGCTTCACCGTCAACGACCACGTCGAACCGAACATGAGCGCAGTCAAGCAACGCCTGGGCGTGGCACCGCGCCTGGCGTCGTGCCATACCGGGGTGATCGACGGCAAGTTCGTCGAAGGCCATGTGCCGGCCGAACAGGTCCGCCTGCTGGCCAAACGCAACGACCTCAAGGGCCTGGCCGTCCCCGGCATGCCCATGGGCTCGCCGGGGATGGAAATGGGTGACCACAAAGACGCCTACCAGGTCATCGGTGTGACCCAGGATGGCCAGGACACCGTGGTCGCCAACTACTGATGCTCAGCGAGTGGGCGCTGTTCCTCAGCGCCTTCGGCGCCGCCACCCTGCTGCCGCTGCAATCGGAGGCCGTGCTGGTTGGTTTGCTGCTGCGCCAGCCCGACGCCTGGCCGACCTTGTTGCTGGTGGCCACCTTGGGCAATGTGCTCGGTTCGGTGGTCAACTGGGTATTGGGCCGGGCCATCGAGCACCTGCGTGACAAGCGGTGGTTCCCGTTCAGCGCCCGCCAGCTCGAACGCGCGCAACACCGCTACCAGCGCTGGGGGCAGTGGTCGCTGCTGCTCAGCTGGATGCCGGTGATCGGCGACCCGCTGACCCTGATCGCGGGGATCATGCGTGAGCCCTTCTGGCGCTTTATGCTGCTGGTGACCCTGGCCAAGGCCGGCCGTTACGCCGTGGTGGCGATGATCACCCTGGGCTGGTTTCACGCCTGGTAACACCTTTGCCGCTTCAGGCGGTCAACTGGCTGATACAGTCGCCTATTCCTACATGGCCCTACACGGAGTGCCCCCATGCTGCGCGCAACCGCCCTGGCCCTTGCCTGCCTTGTCGGCGGCCCGGCCCTTGCTGCCGAGTCGCCCACCTACGGCAAACAACTCGAAGGGTTCAGCTACCCTCACCCGCTCAAGCATTTCGACTTCAGCTCCCAGGGCCAAGCCCTGCAGATGGGCTACATGGACGTACCCGCCCAAGGCCAGGCCAATGGCCACAGCGTGGTGCTGATGCATGGCAAGAACTTCTGCGCCGCTACCTGGGAAACCACCATCAATGCCCTGAGCAAAGCCGGCTACCGGGTCATCGCCCCGGACCAGGTCGGCTTCTGCACCTCAAGCAAACCTGCGTATTACCAGTACAGCTTCCAGCAATTGGCGGACAACACCCACGCCTTGCTCGACCAGCTGGGCGTCAAGCAGGCCATTGTGCTTGGCCACTCCACCGGCGGCATGCTCGCGACCCGCTATGCGCTGATGTACCCGCAGCAAGTCGAACGCCTGGCGATGGTCAACCCGATTGGCCTGGAAGACTGGAAGGCCCTGGGCGTCCCCTACCGTACGGTGGACCAGTGGTATGCACGGGAGCTCAAGCTCGATGCCGCAGGGGTGCGTGAGTATGAGCGCAAGACCTATTACGCCGGGCGCTGGAAGCCGGAGTATGAGCGCTGGGTACAGATGCTGGTGGGCCTCAACCAAGGGCCGGGGCATGAAGCAGTGGCGTGGAACTCGGCGTTGATCTACGACATGATTTTCACCCAGCCGGTGTACCACGAGTTCAAGGACCTGAAGATGCCGACCCTGTTGCTGATCGGTGACCAGGACACCACGGCCATCGGCAGCGACATCGCGCCGCCAGAGGTCAAGGCACGTTTGGGCAAGTACCAGGTGCTGGGGCCACAAGTGGCCAAGCTGATCCCCCAGGGTGAACTGGTGACGTTCGAGGGTATGGGTCACGCGCCGCAGATCGAAGAGCCGATGCGGTTCAACCGGACGCTGATCGAGTGGTTGGGGCGCTGAGTGGGCTAGCCCCCAACCTACTGAGTGGGCGCAACTGCCTTCGGCAAAATCTAAACTTATGCGCGATCACTGTGTGGGCTTGCCCGCGAACACGGGCGCAGCCCGTGCCATCCATCGTGTCGCTCCCACAGGGGCTTAGCCGAAGCGTTGCAACTGCATCTCGCGTAAGCGGCTCAAGGTGCGTTGATACGGAAACGCCAAGTACCCTTGGGTATAAAGCGCGTCAAGCGGCACCTGCGCCTCCAGGTACAACGCCACCCGGCGGTCGTAGCATTCGTCGACCAGGGCAATGAACCGGCGCACCGCATCGTCCTTGGGCGACAGCGCCGGCAGCTCCCGGTCCCCTGCCGCGACCCGCGCCGCACCATCCTCGGTACCACGGGCAATCCGCCCGGCCCGTTGCTCGCCACCTAACGCTGGCACGCCTTCCAGCAGAATTGACGGGTAACGGTCGCACAGGGCCATGAACTCCATCGCCGCCAAGGGCTGCTCGCAGAGGTCGGTGAAGCGGCACCAGATGGCCTGCTCGCTGCGCCGGATGACGTTTATCTGCCTTGAGCCAATGGCCAGCGGCTGCTCGCTGCCGGGGTCAGCCGGGCTGAGTTGGTGGAACACTTCACCCAGCACGCCGCGCTCGCCGGCCTCAGTGACCCAGTAACGTTGCCGCACAGCGCCCGGATGCAGGCGATGGTCCTGCTCGCCGGCCACCGACAACACCCGCATGTGCCGTTCAATGGCGGCAATCGCGGGCAGGAAGCGGTCACGGTTGAAGCCATCGCGGTAGAGCTGGTCGGGCGGTTGGTTGGAGGTGGCGACAATCACCACGCCCTGGTCGAACAACACCTGGAACAGGCGGCCGAGGATAATCGCGTCACCGATGTCATTGACGAACAACTCGTCGAAGCACAGTACGCGAATCTCCCGGGCCAGTTCACGGGCCAGGGCCAGCAGCGGGTCGGCGGTGCCGTTGAGCTGGAACAACCGCTGGTGCACCCAGGCCATGAAATGGTGAAAGTGCTGGCGCCGGCTGGGGTGTTGCAGGCAACGGTGAAACTGGTCCATCAACCAGGTCTTGCCCCGGCCGACAGGGCCCCAGAGGTAGACACCCTGGGTCAGGCGGCCCTGTTCGATCGCCTCGAAACAGGCCTGCAACGCGTCGACTGCGTGGGCCTGGGCGGGGTCATGGACATAGCCGTGGTCGGTCAGGGCTTGTTGGTAGAGGGTCTGCGGTTGGGCGGTCATGCCGCATTATCGGTACTGGCCCCATCGTCAGCAAGCCAACGCCGCTCCTGTGTGGGAACAGCCTTGTGCTGCGAAGAGGCCTCTGTAGGCCACGACTATCTAAAGTGTCACCACCGGCCTCTTCGCAGCGCAAGGCTGCTCCTACACGAACCGTGCATGGCAGAAGCCAGCGCTTCAGCCCTCGCCCAACCCCACTTTCAACAGTGCCCCGTCCTTGTCATCGGTCAACACGTACAGATACCCATCCGGGCCTACCCGCACATCACGGATACGCGCCTTGAGGTCCCCCAGCAAACGCTCTTCGTGCACCACCTTGTCGCCCTCGAGCTGCAGACGGATCAATTGCTGAGTAGCCAGCGCCCCAATGAACAGGTTGTGGTCCCACGCTTTGAACGTCGGGCTGTCGTAGAACGCCATGCCGCTGATGCCAGGTGACTTTTCCCAGACATGGTGCGGGTCGACCATGCCATCGACGTGCTTGCCCTTGGCCTCCGGGATCGGCAGCAGCGAGTAATTGATGCCGTGGGTGGCAACCGGCCAGCCGTAGTTCTTGCCGGGCTGGGGAATGTTGATCTCGTCGCCGCCCCGCGGGCCGTGTTCGTGAGTCCAGAGCTTGCCAGTCCAAGGGTTGAGTGCTGCGCCCTGCTGATTGCGATGGCCGAACGACCAGATCTCGGGGCGGACATTGTCTTTGCCAACGAAGGGGTTGTCTTTGGGCACTTCGCCGTCAGGCAAGATCCGCACGACCTTGCCTTGCAGCTTGTCGAGGTCCTGGGCAGTCGGCCGTTGGTTGTTCTCGCCCAGGGCAATGAACAGGTAACCGTCTCGGTCGAACACCAGCCGCGAACCGAAATGGTTGCCCACCGAGAGCTTGGGCTGCTGGCGGAAGATCACGGTGAAGTTTTCTAGCCGTGCGCGGTCTTCGGACAGCTGACCGCGGCCGACCGCCGTCCCTGCCTTGCCATCATTGCCCGCTTCGGCATAGGACAGGTAAACGGTGCGGTCCTTGCCGAACTCCGGCGACAACACCACGTCCAGCAACCCGCCCTGCCCTTCGGCCCAGACCTGAGGCACGCCACTGATGGGCGGGCCGACCTTGCCTTCGGCGTTGACTACCCGCAGGTTGCCGGGGCGCTCGGTCACCAGCATGTCCTTGCCGCCCGGCAAGAAAGCCAATGCCCAAGGGTTGCGCAGGCCATCGGCGACGGTGCTGACGGTCAATGGCCCTTCTTCGCTGGGGAACTGCTGCTCGGAAGCCGCGTGCGCCAACAGGGGCAGCAGCGCGGCGGCGGTCAAGGTGGTCAGCCAGGTAGCTCGGGTCATGCAGAATTCCTTTCGACGGGGCTTACGGCGCGCGTGGGTTATCGCGCGGCGGCCGGGTGGGTTCCAGATTGGGCGCTTGCTGTTGGCGGCGCAGGTTGTCGCCGTTGCCAATGCCGCGGTTGTCCAGCGAGGGCGTGCGCTGGTAGGGGTCGGTGGATGGGCCACGCACGGGCGGTGTGGCCGGCATGCTGCCCTGGCGGCTATTGGGGTTGGCGCGCTGGATCGGGCTGTTGTAGGGGTTGTTGTTGCTGGCCGCGAGTTGCAAGGGCGCAACCGGCGCTGCGCGCGCGGGCAGGCACAACGCCAGGCCGATGGCCAGGATTGGCAGTGCTAGGTTCATGCTTCACCTCCTGTACGAAATGCCGCGCCTTGTGCGTTGGATAGCCTAAGGCGCGAGGGGTTCGCGGCAAAAGTGTGAAAGCGGCTGGAGATAATTCCTGATGTTTCAGTATGGACCCCAAGGGGCTGCAGCGCAGCCCCGCCGGGCTCATTGGCCGCTGCGGAAGGCCATCCACAGGCGGTTACGCTGGCGCAAGTCGGACAGTGCCATGCTGCGGTCGGCGTACAACCGTTGACGCACCTGGGCTGGCGGGTAGATGTCCGGGTCGTTGCGCACGGCAGCGTCGACCAAGGGGGTGGCCGCTTGGTTGGCATTGGCGAAGAACAGCGTGTTGGTCAGCGCGGCGATCGAGTCCGGCTTGAGCATGAAGGCGATGAACGCGCGGGCTGCCTCCGGGTGTGGCGCGTCCTTGGGGATGACCAGGTTGTCCTGCCAGACCAAGGTGCCTTCCTGGGGGATGCGGTAGATCAGCTCGAACGGTTTGCCAGCACGGCGTGCCTGGTCGGCGGCCATCGCCGCATCACCGTTGTAGGTGAGCGCCAGGCACACGCTGCCATTGGCCAGGTCGCTGATCTGCCGGCCGTTGGCAACATAGCGCACAGAGGGCTGCAGCTGGTTCAGCAGTGCCTGCGCGGCGTCCAAGTCGGCCTTGTTCTGGCTGTAAGGGTCCTTGCCCAGGTAGTTCAAGGTCAGGCCGATCACTTCCTGCGGCGAGTCGGGCATGGCGATGCCGCAATCCTTCAGGCGGCTGGCGTACTCCGGTTTGAACAACAGGTCGAGGCTGTCCAGCGGCACATCGCCCAGGCGCTGGCGCACGGCCTCGACATTCACCCCCAGGCCCAGCGTGCCCCAGGTGTAAGGCACCGCGTAGCGGTTGCCGGGGTCGGCCTCGGCCAGTTTGGCCAGCAAGTCCTTGTCGAGGTTGGCATAGCCGGGCATGGCCTGGGCATCGAGCGGCTGCAGGGCCTTGGCCTTGAGCGCCCGGGCCAGCACGGTGGATGACGGCACCACCACGTCATAGCCGCTGCCACCTGTCAGCAGCTTGGTCTCCAGCACCTCGGTGGTGTCAAAGGTGTCGTAGCGTACCTTGTAGCCCGTTTCGCGCTCGAAGCGCTGGAGGGTTTGCGGGGCGACATAGTCGGCCCAGCTGTAGAGGTTGACGACCTTCTCCTGGGCTTGCAGCGGCAGGGCCAGGCACAGGGACAGCAGGCACAGCGATCGACGCATGACGGACACCTCGGCAAAGGGAGCTGTCCGTCACTGTAGTCCACACCACTCGCACCCTGCACGATTCGGGTAGGAGCAGCCTTGTGCTGCGAAGAGGCCAGTGACAACAGCATAGATTTTCGCTGTTTGCACCGGCCTCTTCGCAGCACGAGGCTGCTCCTACCTGAATCCCCACCTAGCTGTCAGTAAGCCATGCTCCAGGTCAGGGTGTAGGTGCGCCCACGGCCCTGGTAGTCATTCAGGTACGCCGGGGCATAGGTCGGTGCGTAGAACAACTAGTCCAGACAACTCGCGCCATGCACGATTCGGTAGGAGCAGCCTTGTGCTGCGAAGAGGCCAGTGACAACAGCATAGATTTTCGCTGCTTGCACCGGCCTCTTCGCAGCACAAGGCTGCTCCTACCTGAAACCCGCCATAGCTGTCAGTAAGCCATGCTCCAGGTCAGGGTGTAGGTGCGCCCACGGCCCTGGTAGTCATACAGGTACGCTGGGCCATAGGTCGGTGCGTAGAACAACTAATCCAGACAACTCGCGCCATGCACGATTCGGTAGGAGCAGCCTTGTGCTGCGAAGAGGCCAGTGACAACAGCATAGATTTTCGCTGCTTGCACCGGCCTCTTCGCAGCACAAGGCTGCTCCTACCTGAAACCCGCCATAGCTGTCAGTAAGCCATGCTCCAGGTCAGGGTGTAGGTGCGCCCACGGCCCATACAGGTACGCCGGGCCATAGGTCGGTGCGTAGAACAACTAATCCAGACAACTCGCGCCATGCACGATTCGGTAGGAGCAGCCTTGTGCTGCGAAGAGGCCAGTGACAACAGCATAGATTTTCGCTGCTTGCACCGGCCTCTTCGCAGCACAAGGCTGCTCCTACCTGAAACCCGCCATAGCTGTCAGTAAGCCATGCTCCAGGTCAGGGTGTAGGTGCGCCCACGGCCCATACAGGTACGCCGGGCCATAGGTCGGTGCGTAGAACAACTAGTCCAGACAACTCGCGCCATGCACGATTCGGTAGGAGCAGCCTTGTGCTGCGAAGAGGCCAGTGACAACAGCATAGATTTTCGCTGCTTGCACCGGCCTCTTCGCAGCACAAGGCTGCTCCTACCTGAAACCCGCCATAGCTGTCAGTAAGCCATGCTCCAGGTCAGGGTGTAGGTGCGCCCACGGCCCATACAGGTACGCCGGGCCATAGGTCGGTGCGTAGAACAACTAGTCCAGACAACTCGCGCCATGCACGATTCGGGTAGGAGCAGCCTTGTGCTGCGAAGAGGCCAGTGACAACAGCATAGATTTTCGCTGTTTGCACCGGCCTCTTCGCAGCACGAGGCTGCTCCTACCTGAATCCCCACATAGCTGTCAGTAAGCCATGCTCCAGGTCAGGGTGTAGGTGCGCCCACGGCCCTGGTAGTCATACAGGTACGCTGGGCCATAGGTCGGTGCGTAGAACAACGTCGCCCGCTGCCCCCAGACCGTGCTGTACTGCTTGTCCAGCAAGTTCTGGATGCCTGCGCTGAAGGTGCCGAAGCCGGTTTCCTGGCTGCCCAGCAGGTCGAAGGTGGTGTAACCGTCGATCTCGTGGTCGGCATCGTCCTTGAGGGTGAACGCATGGTTGGCCTGCAGGCGGGCACTGCGGCCATCGCCCTTCCAGCCAACAAACGCCGTGGACTTGGACAGCGACGCATAACGGGCATCGCGTTTCATCCAGCCACCGTCGACGTCTTCTTCCTCGGAGCGGGTCAGGTGCAGCGTACCCCCGGCTTCCCAACCGCTCTGGAAGTGGCGGGTCAATGCACCTTCGAAACCAAAGTCACGGCTCTTCTGCTCTTCGACATTGATGGTCAGCGTCTGCGAATCGACATTGATGATCTTGTCCGACCAGATGTAGTACAGCGCCGCCTGAGCGTCCCAATCCACGTCGGCATAGCGCCAGCCCAGCTCGACCTGGCGGCTCTTGATGCCGGCCAGCGGGTTGTCGGCGACGCTCAAGCCCGGCTTGCCGTAATACTTGGCCGGGTCCGGCAGGTCGAAACCTTCACCGTAGTTGGTCCACACCTGATGGCCATTCTTGAAGTCGTAGATGGCGCCGACGTTGTACAGGTTGACTTGGTAATCGTTGCTGCCGCCGGGTACGCCTTTGAATTCGCTGACATCCACGTCCATCTGCTGCCGCCGGGCGCCGCCGGACAAGGTCAGGTTGTCGGTGGCATGCCAATCGAGCTGGGCGTACAACGACACACCGTCAACCCGGTAGCTGGGGTAACGCGCGGCCTTGCTGGCCTTTTCCATGTCCAGCCCACCGCTTTCGGATGAGGTCAGGGCGTCGAAGGTGGTCTGTTCGGCGTTGAAGCGCTCGCGGTCCAGGTCGACACCGTAGGTCAGCTTGAGCGTGTCCCATTGCTTGGCGAACAGGCCTTTGAGGCTGGTGACCTCAAAGTTCTGTTGTGATGCGGCGAAGTACACCCCGCGCGAACCGGTGGGTGTGGCGCGGTTGTAGTACGGGAACGGGTAGAAGTTGTCGTCTTCCTTGCGGTACGAGGCCTGCAGGTAGAAGTCTTGGCCCAGCACATCGGTGTGATGGTAGTTGGCGTTGAGCAACAGGCGCCGGGTACGTGGCTCCAGGTCAGAGGAATAGCCACTGCGCAGCTCGGCGTCTTCCAGGTCCGAGGGGGCGTTGTAGTTGAGGTTGGGGAAGTAGATGCCGGTGCTGCCGTGGTTGCCCGAGTCGTAGTACTGGGCCAGCAAGTCCAGGCTCTGCTCATCGGTCAGCGTCAGCCCCAGGGTGCCGAGCACGTCGATGGTGCGGTTGTATTGCAGGTCGGTCTGGGTATTGTCGATGAAGATCTGATCGCCAGCGCCGTCATAGAAGGCTTCGTTCTGTTCGCCGGAAATACCAAGCCGGGCACTGACCCGCTCGTTGCCGCCGCTGATCGACTGGGCAATGCGGGTGGCCAGGTCATCACTGTTGTTGAAGCCGCTGCTGGCACCCAGCTGGGTCTCGAAGCGGGCCGGGCCGGGCTCACCCTTCTTGGTCACGATGTTGATGATGCCGCCGGTGGCGCCGCCGCCGTAAAGGGCGCTGGCCCCCGACAGCACTTCGACACGCTCGACGTTGAACGGCGAGATGCTGTCGAACTGGCGCGACAGGCCGCGCGAGCTGTTCTGGCTGACCCCGTCGATCATCACCAGCACATTGCGCCCGCGCATGTTCTGGCCATAGTTGGTGCGCCCTTCTGGCGCCAGGTCCAGGCCAGGCACCAGCTTGCCGATGGCTTCCTTGAGGCTCACCCCGCTGTCGATCTGCTCACGCAGTTGCTGCTGGTCGACCACCCAAACGGTGCCAGGGATTTCGCTGATCGCCGTGCTGGTGCGCGAGGCCACACTGACCTCGATGGGCTTGAGGTTGACGGCCTGCGGCGTGGCGTCCGCCTTGCGCAGGGTAACCGTGCGGGCATCACTGAACTGCCAGCTCATGCCACTGCCCGCCAGCAACTGCTGCAGTGCCTGCTCGATGCTGTAGCTGCCCTGCAACGCCGGGCTGTTCAGGCCCGCAACATCGTGGGTGGTGTACAGCAGGTGCAACCCGGCCTGGTCGGCGAAGGCCGTGAGCGCTTGGTCCAGCGCCTGGGCAGGCAGGTCCAGCTGCACTTGGCGGGCTTCCACCGGGGCCTGGTGCGCACCACTTGAGGCCATCGCCTGCAAGGGGCCAGCCAGCATGGCCAAGGCAGTGCAAGACAACAAGGCGTGATGAAGGGGATCGCTGCGGCGGTGCGTAGGCTTGAGCGTAAGGGCCACGAATGAGCTTCCAGGCAAGTCGTAAATGAGAATGGGTTGCTGATCAGTCCCACTACGACGATCTGGCCTGGCTGAACTTGCAGCGGCAGATGAAAAATATTTAGATTATTTTTTACCGGCTCAGTGCACCACGGCCAACCACGGCAAGTAGGTGACCTGCAGGCCATAACGTTGCTCAAGGGTGCGCAGCAGCGCCTGGGGTTTATCGAGGTCGAATACACCGCTGACTTCCAGGGCCGCCAGCTTCGTGTCAGACAGCAGAATGCGCCCCTGTTGGTAGCGCTCAAGCTCCGCCAGCACCTGCCCCAGCGGCTTGCCGTTGAAGATCAGCTTGCCGCGCTGCCAAGCGGTCTGTGCACTGGCGTCAGGCGACACCGGCACGCTGCGCTCACCCACCGTGGCTTCGCCCTGGGCCAGCACCACGCGGCCATCGCGGCGCACGCTGAACGTTGCGCCCGTACCGCGCACCGCCTCGCCTGCACTATCGACCACAAAGGGCCGTGGGTCACTGGTCGTCTCGAACAAGGCTTCGCCCGCATTGAGCACCACGCGGCGCTCGCGGTCGGTGAACGCGACGGTCAAGGCACTGCCGCTGTTCAGCAGTACCCGCGAGCCATCGGCCAGGGTCACCGCCTGCCGTTGCCCGAGGCCTGTGTGGTAGTCCGCCAGCCAGATAGGCGCCTGCTGCCAACCGGTATAACCCGCGACCAACAGCGCCAGCGATGCTGCCAGGCCTGCGGCCCAGTGCCGTTTGCGTCGGGCAGGCGGTGCCGCGACAACCTGAGCGGTTGGGGTGTGGCCGATGTCCAGCCACAGTGCCTCTGCCTCGCGCGCGGCCTCGGCATGCGCCGGGCTCAGTGCGCACCAGCGCTGGTAGCGCGCGTGGTCCGCCGCACTGGCGTTGCCCGAATGCAACAACACCTGCCAATCGAGGGCATCGTCAGAGAGGTCGCTGAGCGGTTGGGCGGCTGGCATGGCGTGAGGCTCAGTCATGGTTGTGTTTGAGCCAGTCACGGCAATGGCGCAGCGCCTGGCCGATGTATTTTGCCACCATGCTCTCGGAAACACCCAACCGTTGTGCGATCTGCGCCTGGGTCAGGCCTTCGACGCGGTTGAGCAACAGGGCCTGGCGGGCATTGCTGGACAGTTGCAACAGCGCCTCATCGAGTATCTGCAAGCGCTCGCGGGCGAGCAGCGTGGCCTCGGGCGCAGGCGCCGGGCAGGCCACCTCACCAGTGCCATCGGCATCTTCGTGGCGGGCGGCGATACGCTGTTCACGGCGCAAGGCATCGATCGCCAGGTTGCCCGCCACCCGGAAGATGAAGCTGCGTGCATGCAGCACCGGCACGGCCTGCGCGTCGATCTTCACCAGCTTCAGGTACGTCTCTTGCGCGACGTCGGCAGCACGCTGCCGGTCGCTCATGCGCCGAGTCAGGAACAGCAAGAGGTCGTCGTAGTGCTCCTGGAAACTCGCCAGCAGACCAGACACGGGAGACGTCAGCATGGGGTAGGAGAAAGGCCAGTAAGAGGAATTGTCGGGCGTTAATGAGAAACAGTATCTTTCATTGGACGCGCTACTTTCAACGTCAACGCGCATTTGCCACACTGGCGGTTGAATTCTTCAGGCAAGGTTGCAACCCATGACTGCCCGATTGCACCGCTGGTTGCTGATACTGCTGATGGCTTACGGCCTCAGTGCCTGCGCCTTGTTTCAGGCGCGTGACCCACTGAATATCAACGTGATTGGCATCGAACCGCTGCCCGGGCAGGAGCTGGAACTGCGCATGGCGGTGAAAATACGTGTGCAGAACCCCAACGAAACCGCGATCGATTACAACGGTATCGCGCTCGACCTGCAGGTGAACGGCCAGCCGCTGGCCGCCGGTGTCAGCGACCAGCAGGGCCACATAGGCCGTTTCGACGAGGCGGTAATCGTGGTGCCGGTGAGCGTGACCGCGTTCTCCTTCCTGCGCCAGGCCTATGGGCTGGGCCAGCGGAGTTCGCTGCAAGGGCTACCCTATGTACTGCGCGGCAAATTGGCCGGTGGGCTGCTGGGCACCGTCCGCTTCACCGATGAGGGCACGCTGGACCTGCCCAAGGCAGCCGGGACTTACTGGTAGCCCACTCAACGATTGCTGTTGGCGGCGGCCATCATCTTGTTGACTTCGCTGCGCACCATGCTTGCGTATTCAGGCGGCGACATGGCCTCCAGTTCAGCCCGTACCCATTCCGCCCATTTACCCTTGCGCCGTGGCTTTTCGGAGATAAGCCGGGCGGCTTCGCCCTTGGCCTTGCCCAGGTTGCTCTGCCACAGTTCGAACAACCGCGCCTTCTCTGCCTCGATCTGCGCCCGTTCCTCGAAGCTCTTGTTGGCCAGATTGAAACTCATTGAAGGTACCTGCCTGCTGAAAATGGCCGCTATCTTACACCGTAGCGACGCGTCATCGGAAAGCCGGCGCAACTTTCCCGACGCACCGGCATCCATTGTTCACCCCCCCATTGACGAGGATGAGTTCATGGCCCGAAAAAACGCCGTACAAGCCGCCAGCGATCAGATCAAGGATCAGGTCTTCAGCGAACTGCAGTCACTGATCGAAGAATCCGAAAAGCTGCTCAACGACAGCGCTGCCCTGGTTGGCGAGGAGGCCGAAACCCTGCGCGCGCAAGTCAGCCTCAAACTGCGCCAGGCTCGCCAGGCCGCGAGCAACGTACGTGACAAGGCTCAACCGGTGGTGGATGCCACCCAGGACTACATCGGCGGCCACCCTTGGCAGACCGTCGCGGTGTCCGCAGGCTTCGGCCTGGTGGTCGGCCTGTTGCTGGGTCGCCGCTACTAAGCCCGTTTAATGAACGCAGTGCCGCCTGAAGGTTTTCAGGCGGCCTGCGCCATTGGGATGCCGCTATGAAAGCGCAGTTCCTGGTCCGGTGACTGGATCAGCTCGGCTTCTGCCTCACGTACCAGCTCAACCCTGCGGGCGATGTCCGCTTCTTCGCCGTACTGATGGGCCAGCTTCAGGTAGCCCTGGTAATGGCGCGCTTCACTCTTCAGCAGGCCGTGGTAGAACGTGCCCAGCTCTTCATCCAGGTGCGGCACCAGCGCGGCAAAGCGCTCGCAACTGCGTGCTTCGATAAAGGCCCCCACCACCAAGGTATCGACCAGCTTGACCGGCTCGTGGGCACGTACCAAGCGGCGCAAGCCGGAGGCATAACGCCCGGCCGACACTGGCCGCAAGGGCACGCCCCGGCGCTTCATCAGGCGCAGCACCTGCTCGTGGTGCACCAGTTCTTCACGGGCCAGGCGCGACATCATATTGATCAGGTCCAGGTGCGTGTTGTACTTGGCGATCAGGCTCAGGGCAGTGCTGGCGGCCTTGAACTCGCAGTTCTTGTGGTCGATCAGCAGGGTTTCCTGGTCGGCAAGCGCCGCTTCGATCCAGGCATCTGGGGTCGGGCAGCCAAGAAAGGCGTCGATTTCGGGGGTCAAGGACATAAGCGTGCAACCAGACAGAACAGGCAGGGCCGGCGATTATACCGGCGGCAACCGGCAGCGCCAGTGACTATGCTTGATGTACATCAAGCGGCGACGGGTGAGGCGCCGACTATAGTCAGGCACTGGTCGCCATCTTTGAACGGAGCTCACGCCCATGCAAGCCGTCCGCAGCATCCTCGTCGTCCTCGACCCCGCGCATGCCCACAGCCGGGCCTTGACCCGTGCCAAGCTGATCGCAGGCGTGACCGGCGCGCGCCTGCACCTGTTGATGTGCGACAAAAAGCAGGATCACAGTGCGTTGCTCAGCCTGCTGAGCAGCCAGTTGCACGATGACGGATACGACAACGTCACCCATGAGGCAGCCTGGCGTGACAACCTGCACGACACCATCATCTATGTGCAACAAGCCGAGGGCTGCGAGCTGGTCATCAAGGAGCATCGGCCGGACAACCCGCTGAAAAAGGCACTGCTGACCCCGAGCGACTGGAAGCTGCTGCGCCTGTGCCCCAGCGCGGTGCTGATGGTGAAAAGCGAACGGCCATGGGCCAGGGGGGTGATTCTGGCGGCGGTGGATGTCGGCAACCAGGATGAGGACCACCGCCTGTTGCACGCGAGCATCATCGACCATGGCTATGCGATTGCCGGCCTGGCCAAAGGCGATTTGCACGTCATCAGCGCACACCCCTCCCCCATGCTGTCTGCCTCGGACCCGACCTACCAGCTCAGCGAGACCATCGCCGAACGCTACCGGGAAGCCTGCCGCGCGTTTCAGACCGAGTACGACATCAGCGATGAACGCCTGCATGTCGCCGAAGGCCCGGCGGATGTGCTGATTCCCTACACCGAGAAACAATACAATGCCGTGGTGACGGTGATCGGCACGGTGGCCCGCACGGGTATTTCCGGGGCATTGATCGGGAATACCTCCGAGGTGGTGCTCGATTCGCTCGAGGGGGATGTGCTGGTGCTCAAGAGCGAACAAGCAATTGCCCACCTGACAGAGCTGGCCCGCGGTTAATGCATGCGTGGCCCTTGTAGGAGCAGCCTTGCGCTGCGAAGAGGCCGGTGACAGCTCAGAGAATCTATGCTGCTATCACCGGCCTCTTCGCAGCACAAGGCTGCTCCTACAAATACAAAGGGCGGCGCGTTTACACCAGCGCCTCGCGCACTTTCGGGTCCAGCCCTTCCCCTGCATTGGCCTCGCTCCACGCCAGCAACTGCCGGCGCATCGCCGGCGTCCAGAAGCTCTGGATGTGCTGCCTTACCCCTTGCACCGCTAGCTGCCGGTTCGGTTCGCTGTCAAAATAATGGGCAATCTGGTTGGCCATCTTGACCAGGTTGTCATTGCTCATCGGCGCACCTCGGCTTTCTCTTGCTGCTCGGCAGTACGGCGCTCTTTGAGCAGGCGGCGCTGTTCGTCGCTGAAGTCCTGGTAACGCTTCTGCCATTCAGACGGGTGGAACACTTTCACCACCTCCACCGCCGTGACTTTGTATTCAGGGCAGTTGGTGGCCCAGTCGGAGTTGTCGGTGGTAATCACGTTGGCCCCCGACTCAGGGAAGTGGAACGTGGTGTACACCACCCCCGGCGCCACCCGCGCACTGACCTTGGCGCGCAGCACCGTCTGCCCGGCGCGGCTGCCGATACCGACCCAATCGCCATCGCGGATGCCACGGCTTTCGGCGTCGGTGGGGTGCAGTTCAAGGCGGTCGGCGTCATGCCAGGCGACGTTGCCAGTGCGGCGGGTCTGGGCGCCGACGTTGTACTGGCTGAGGATACGCCCGGTGGTCAGCAACAGTGGGTAGCGGCTGTTGACCTTCTCGTCGGTGGGCACGTAGCCGGTGAGCATGAAGCGCCCTTTGCCCCGCACGAACTGGTCGATATGCATGGTCGGCGTGCCATCGGGCGCGGCATCGTTGCACGGCCACTGCAGGCTGCCATGGCGGTCGAGCTCGGCGTAGCTGACGCGGTGGAAGGTCGGCGTCAGGCGCGCGATCTCGTCCATGATCTCGGCCGGGTGGCGGTATTGCATCGGGTAGCCCAAGGCGTTGGCCAGGGCCACGGTCGCTTCCCAGTCAGCTTTGCCGGCCAGGGGCTCCATGACCTTGCGCACCCGCGAGATACGGCGTTCGGCGTTGGTAAAGGTGCCGTCCTTTTCAAGGAACGAACTGCCCGGCAGGAACACGTGGGCGAACTTGGCCGTTTCGTTGAGGAAGATGTCCTGCACCACCACGCATTCCATGGCCAGCAAGGCGGCCGTGACGTGCTGGGTGTTGGGGTCGCTCTGGGCGATGTCCTCACCCTGGCAATACAGCGCCTTGAAGCTGCCATCCAGGGCTGCCTCGAACATGTTGGGGATGCGCAGGCCTGGGTCTGGCTGCAAGGTCACCCCCCAGGCCCGCTCGAACTCGGCACGCACACCTTCATTGGAAATATGCCGGTAGCCAGGCAGTTCATGCGGGAACGAGCCCATGTCGCACGAGCCCTGCACGTTGTTCTGCCCGCGCAGCGGGTTCACCCCTACCCCTTCGCGGCCGATGTTGCCGGTGGCCATGGCCAGGTTGGCGATGCCCATCACGGCGGTGCTGCCCTGGCTGTGCTCGGTGACCCCCAGGCCGTAGTAGATGGCCGCGTTGCCACCGGTGGCGTACAGCCGCGCGGCGGCGCGGATCTGCTCGGCAGGCACGCCACAGACCGGGCCGAGTACTTCTGGCGCGTTCTCTGGCAGGCTGACGAAGTCGCGCCAGCGGGCGAAGTCCTCGGTCTCGCAGCGGGCGTCGATAAAGCGCTGGGCCAGCAAGCCTTCGTTGACGATCACATGGGCCAGGGCGTTGAGCATGGCCACGTTGGTACCCGGGCGCAGTTGCAGGTGCAGCTCGGCGCGGGCGTGGGGCGAGTCGACCAGGTCGATACGCCGTGGGTCGATGACGATCAGCCGCGCGCCCTGGCGCAGGCGGCGTTTGAGCTGCGAGCCGAACACCGGGTGGGCATCGGTGGGGTTGGCGCCGATCACCAGCACCACGTCGGCCTGCATCACCGAATCGAAGCTCTGCGTGCCCGCCGATTCACCGAGGGTCTGCTTGAGGCCATAGCCCGTGGGCGAATGGCACACCCGCGCGCAGGTGTCGACGTTGTTGTTGCCAAACGCCGTACGCACCAACTTCTGTACCAGGTAGGCTTCTTCGTTGGTGCAGCGGCTGGAGGTGATGCCGCCGATGGAATCACGCCCGTACTTGAGCTGGATGCGGCGGAACTCGCTGGCGGCATAGGTTACCGCCTCGTCCCAGCTGACTTCTTGCCACGGGTCTTCGAGGCGCTTGCGGATCATTGGCGTGGTGATACGGTCCGGGTGGGTGGCATACCCCCAGGCGAAGCGGCCTTTGACGCAAGCGTGGCCATGGTTGGCGCCGCCGTTCTTGTCCGGGACCATGCGCACCAGCTGGTCGCCCTTCATCTCGGCACGGAACGAACAACCGACACCGCAATAGGCGCAGGTGGTAATCACCGCACGCTCAGGCTGGCCGAGCTGCACCAGGCTTTTTTCGGTCAGGGTCGCGGTCGGGCAGGCCTGTACGCAGGCGCCGCACGACACGCACTCCGAGGCCAGGAAGTTGTCCCCGCCAGCGGCTGCCACCCGCGAGTCGAAGCCGCGGCCAGTGATGGTCAGGGCGAAGGTGCCCTGGATGTCTTCGCAGGCGCGCACGCAGCGGCTGCAGACGATGCACTTGCTCGGTTCATAGTCGAAATACGGGTTGGAAACGTCCTTTTTCTCGGCCAGGTGATTGGCGCCGTCATAGCCGTAGCGGACCTCGCGCAGGCCGACCTGGCCGGCGACGGTCTGCAGTTCGCAGTTGCCGTTGGCCGAGCAGGTCAGGCAGTCGAGCGGGTGATCGGAGATGTACAGCTCCATCACATTGCGCCGCAACCCCGCCAGGCGCGGGGTTTCGGTGCGCACCACCATGCCTTCGCTGACCGGGGTGGTGCACGACGCCGGGTAACCGCGCATGCCTTCGATTTCCACCATGCACATGCGGCACGAGCCGAACGCCTCGAGGCTGTCGGTGGCGCACAGTTTGGGAATGCTGGTGCCAAGCATGGCGGCGGCGCGCATGACCGAAGTCCCGGCAGGCACGCTGATGGCACGGCCATCGATGTTCAGGCTGACCTGCACCTGGCTGTCGCGTGCTGGGGTGCCAAGGTCGGTCTCGGGGTCGAAGAAATTGATCACTGCGCGGCCTCCGTGTGGGTCAGCCCGAAATCGGCGGGGAAGTACTTGAGCGCGCTGGCCACCGGGTAAGCGGTCATCCCGCCCATGGCGCACAGCGAGCCGTACTGCATCGTGTCGCACAGGTCGCGCAGCAGCAGGGCCTGGTCGTGGCGTTCGGTGAAATCGGTGGTGGCGATTAGCCGATCCACCACTTCCATGCCACGGGTCGAGCCGATGCGGCACGGGGTGCACTTGCCGCACGATTCCTCGGCGCAGAACTGCAGGGCGAAGCGGGCCATGCTGGCCATGTTCAGGGTGTCGTCCGCCACCACCACACCGCCGTGGCCGAGCATCGCGCCCATGGCAGCGAAGGCTTCATAGTCCAGCGGCGTGTCGAAGTGGCTGGGCGGCACCCAGGCCCCGAGCGGGCCGCCGACCTGCGCGGCCTTCAATGGCCGGCCGCTGGCGGTACCGCCCCCGTAGCCTTCCACCAGTTCGCGCAGGGTCAGGCCAAACGCGCGCTCCACCAGGCCACCGTGGCGGATGTTGCCCGCCAGCTGGAACGGCATGGTGCCCAACGAACGGCCCATGCCGAAATCGCGGTAAAACGCCGCGCCCTTGGCCAAAATGATTGGCACCGACGCCAGGGTGAGCACGTTGTGCACCAGCGTCGGCAAGCCGAACAGGCCCTGCAGGGCCGGCAGTGGCGGCTTGGCCCGGACGATCCCGCGCTTGCCTTCGAGCGATTCCAGCAACGCGGTCTCTTCGCCGCAAATATAAGCGCCAGCACCGACCCGGACTTCCAGGTCGAAGGCCTGGCCGCTGCCGGCCACGTCATCGCCCAGGTAACCGGCGTCGCGGGCTATGGCAAAGGCCTGGTCGAGCACGCGAATGGCATCCGGGTATTCCGAGCGCACGTAGATGTAGCCTTTGTTGGCACCCACGGCGAGGCCAGCGATGATCATGCCTTCGATCAGCAGGAACGGGTCGCCTTCCATCAGCATGCGGTCGGCGAAGGTACCGGAGTCGCCTTCGTCGGCGTTGCAAACCACATACTTTTGCCCGGCCCCGGCATCGCGCACAGTGCGCCACTTGATACCCGCCGGGAACGCGGCGCCACCCCGGCCACGCAGGCCAGAATCAAGCACGGCAGCGACCACTTCGGCACCGTCCAGTGCCACGGCGCGCTCCAGCCCGGCAAAACCGCCGTGGGCGCGGTAGTCGTCCAGCGAAAGCGGCCGGGTCACGCCGGCACGGGCGAACAGCAGGCGTTGCTGGGATTTCAGATAAGCGATGTCTTCAACCGGCCCCAAGGCCAGGCCATGCGCCTGGGGCTGGCCGGCCAAGGCATCGAGTAGCGCCGGCACATCGTCCGCGGTCACCGGGCCGAAACCCTGGCGCCCTTGGGCGCTGTCGCATTCGACCAGCGGCTCCAGCCAGTACAGCCCACGCGAACTGGTGCGCTGGATATCGACCGCCAACTGCCGGCGCTCGGCCTCGCGTTGCAGGGCCTCGGCAACCTGGTCGGCACCCACGGCACGGGCCACCGAATCGCAGGGGATGTACACCTTCAGCATGTTTCGCCCTCCAGGCAACCGTTCACCAGGGCACGCAGGCGCTCAGGCGTGAGCCGCGCGTGCAGTTGGCCGTCCAGTTCCAGCGCGGGCGAGCAGGCGCAGGCGCCCAGGCAATACACCGGGCGCAGGCTGATAGCGCCGTCGGCGCTGGTGCCATGGTCGTCCAGTGCCAGTTGGTCGCGCAGTTGCGCGGCCAGGGCCTCGGCGCCACGGCTCTGGCACGACTCGGCCCGGCATAGGCGCAGGGTATGGCGTGCCGGCGCGGTGGTGCGGAAATCGTGGTAGAAGCTGATCACCCCGCGCACTTCGGCCAGGCTGAGGTTCAGGGCATGGGCAATTTCAGGGACGGCGGCATCCGGCACGAAGCCGATGTCTTGCTGAATGGCGTGAAGGATCGGCAACAGGGCGCCGGGTGTGTCCTTTTCACGGGCCAGGATGCTGTGGATCAAAGGCAGGTGGAGCAGTTCATCAGGCATACAGCGGACCTCGGCATCACGGACCCTGCCTGTGTTGTTGTAGGGGCAGGTGTCCGGCGTGTTCTGCTGCGGCGTGCCGGCCACGTCACGGTTGCGGGGTGTCGGCAGCCTCCTTGCCCACGGCCGTGCGTCTGCGCGCACTGGTCCAGGAGCATCCTGCAAGCATGGCACTTGTGGCGCCGGAGGGTTGCATGCGAACGACCAGGCGCATCCTGAAACCGACGTGAGGTTCAGGCTGTTTCAGTTGCCCCGCTTTGCAGTCCGTCAGCCCAGCACGACATGCGGCACAAACCGCGAACTGTCTTTGGTAATCAGCGAATCATCCTCACGAATCCCCATCCCTGCCGCCTTGTCGCCGACCACCCACGAACCGATCAGCGTGTAGCTGTCGCCAAACCTGGGCAGCGGCGCAAACCCTTGCAGGATGTACGGTGCGTCGTCATAAGGGCCGTCCTCGAATACCCGCTGCCCCGCGCCGGTGCGGATATCGACATTGGCCCCTTCCCGCGAGAAATACGGCTTGCGCACCCACCCTCTAGGCACTGGCCGCGAAGGGTTGTCATCGACGAAGGCGGGCAACAGATTGGGGTGCCCTGGGTACCACTCCCACAGCAACGGCAAGATGCCCTTGTTGGAGATCAGCGCCTTCCAGGGCGGCTCGACGAACTGCGTGTCGCACCCCGGGATAGCCCTGCCGAAGTCTTCGTGGAAGATATGCTCCCAGGCATGCAGCTTGAACAGCCGCGGGATTGGCCGCCCCTCCAGATCGACGAAACGCCCCTCGCCATTCAGGCCGATGTCCTCCAGGTCGATGTGCCGGGTTTGAATACCCGCGTGCGCGGCCATCTTGCGCAGAAAATCCGTGGTGCCACGGTCTTCCACCGAGCCCGAGATGGTCGAGAAGTAGAACGTGCCCTGCCCCGGCTGCGCGGCAAACGCCTGCACCAGGTCTTCGGCCAGGGTATTGAACTGGCTGGCCTGCGCGGGCAGAACGCCGCGCTGGATCTGTTCTTCCAGCCAGATCAGCTGAAACGCCGCGGCTTCGTACAACGAAGTCGGCGTGTCGTAGTTGGCCTCGATCAGTTTCGCCGGGCCATGGCCGTCATAGCTGAAATCGAAACGCCCATAGAGGTGCGGCTGCCGCGCCAGCCACGATTGCCGCACCAGGTCGAAGAATGCCGGTGGAATCGCCAGGCGTGCCATCAGCGCCTCGCTGTCGATGATGCGCCCGACAGCCTCCAGGCACATCGCGTGCAGCGCCTCGGTCGGGGCCTGCAGGTCCCGCTCGACCTGGGCCTGGCTGAACTGGTAGTAACCCCGTTCATCCCAGTAACGCTCGCCGTCGAGGGTGTGGAAGGCAAAGCCTTCTTGCTGGGCTGTCTTGCGCCAGCCTGGGCGCTCGGCGAGTTCGACCTTGCGCATGCTCACCCCCCGAAGAAGCTACCGGACTTGCCGCCCCAGCCGCTTCGAGCCGTCGCCTGGCTGCCAAACCCACCCCGCGAGATGGATGCAGACACCGCCGAGCGCGACGCGCCGCGGCCTGAGGCGCCATAGCTACCGCCGCCGCCGCCGGAGCCACCGCCGCTGCTGCTCTGCTCGTCTTTGTTGCTGCGCTGAATGCCCCCGGCCGTGCCGTAGCGCTGCCCAAGCAGGCCATTGCGCTGCCCGGCACCCTCGCGATACGCATACAGCGGCTGCGCGCGGTAACGGCGGTCGGCGCTGTTGGCCATCTGCCCCAGTAGCATGCCAGCCACCACGGCGGTAGCGACATGGCCATAACCGCCGCCCTGGGCGTGCGCCGCATCGACCTGGGCCTGGGTCACCTCGCCGGTGGTCTCCAACGCGAACCCGCTCATGCGCGGCATGTAACGGCCACCGGCGCTGATCTGGCAGCCATCAGGGGAAAATTCTGCTTCGCACGCGGGCTTGGACACATAGGTCGGCGTGGTACGCCGGTACTCGGCCAGCGCCTGCTTGTAGGCATCGTTGCACGCCTTCTCCGGCACCTTGTCGCTGACACAGGCTTCGACACTGTCGTAGTTCACCTGCTGGCTGACGGTGTAGGTCTCCTCTTGCGGGCTGCACGCGGTCAGGGCCAAGGGCAGCGAGCTGGCCAGCACCAGCTTGACGGAGCTGCGTCTCATTGGGGGTTTCATGGGGGCTCCTTGGGCGTCAGGCCGACGGGGTCATGCAGGCCGAATTGAGGAAGCCGACGCTGATCGCCACGCTGCCAGCGTAGATGGCAGCGGCCAGCTCACCCGCGGCGATACGCCTGGACAGGTCGCGCAGCACCAGGCTGGTAATGCCAAAGGCAACCAATTGAACCACAGCGGCGATCACGACCCAGGCCACGAAGTCCAGGATGCCAACGCTGTAGGCAATGATATTGCTGGCCGGCAGCGAGAAGCCGATCAGCGAGCCGCCCAAGGCAATGGCCGCGGCCGGGTTGTTCTCACGAATGAGCGCGAACTCGCGGTGCGGAGTAAGGCGGGTGTAGATGAACTGGAACAGCCAGAACAGCAACAGTGCCACGCTGATATAGAGGATGAAGCCGGTCACTGCAGAGGCATTGAGCGACAGGCGTAGCGCGTCGAGCATGGTGAGTCCTTGTCAGGTTACGTGAAAGTCCGTGGGGAGCAGGGTGATGCCGAGCGAGGTGGTGAGGGTGGCCTTGCCCGCCTCGTCTTCCTCCGCCGACAACAGCAGAAATTCGCGGCGCTCAGGCAGGCCGGTGTCGCGGGCGTAGAGCATTGACAGGTGCTGGATGCCATAACGGGCGTCGGGGCTGACCACCCGCTCGTACAACGGCACCAGCCTGGCCTGGCCCGGCTCACGGCCCCACTGGCGGGAATACAGACAGCCGTCGTGTTCGTAGATCGGCAGGCCGACCTTGGACTGGCTACCGACAAGGCGCTGAAGGTGCGCCTCATCGTGGAGGGCTACGGCGCTGTGATAACCGAACAGCACGCTATCGCCCACCTTGTCGCCGTTCATCAGCACTTGCAGCCAGTAGTCTTCGTTGTCCAGGTAATACCGCAGCAGGTGCACCGAATCGCCGAGGTCGACCTCGCCGGTGGCCCAGACCGTTTCCGGGCCGGGAACCTGCAACCCTGAATAACCCTCAAGCAGTGGCTTGAGTGATGCGTCGGGTATGAACCGGCGGCCGTTGAGCAGGCCGAAGGGCGGGTTGGTACTGGGCGAAAGCGGCATCGAACCTATCCTGAAGCGGGGCAATCCTTGCGAGGGGCGATACCTTAACGGGTTTGGCCGATTGAGCCAATTCAAGCACTGTTTGCATTGATGTCATGCCAGGCCTCAGGCCTGACGCGCCTACATTGACCGCTTACGTTGGGCAGTAATCAACCACAGCAAGTACCCACCCCCCAACACCCCGGTCACCAGCCCGACCGGCAACTGCGCCGTGGCGGCCAGGCGCTGGCTCAGCCAGTCGGCGACCAACAGCAAGGTTGCCCCCATCAAGGCGGCGCACACCAGCGGCGCGCTGGCCGTACGCGTCAGCCGTCGCGCCAATTGCGGCCCCGCCAGGGCAATGAACGCAATCGGCCCGGCAGCGGCAGTGGCAATGGCCGTCAGCCCCACGGCGGCGAGTACCAGCACCAGCCGCGACCGCCCAACAGCCACCCCCAGCTGACTGGCCGAGTTATCGCCCATCTCCAGCAGTGCCAGTTCGCGGCCGTGCAGCAGCGCTATCGGCAGGATCAGCGCAAGGCCCAGCGCGGCAGGGACGACATGCGCCCAAGTCCGGGTGTTGAGCGAACCGGCCAGCCACAACTGGGCAAACAGTGCCTGATCAAGGTCCCCCGTGACCAACAACAGTTGGTTAAGACCTGACAGCGTGGCGCCCATGCCAATGCCCACCAGCACCAACCGGTAACCCTCGCTGCCCTGCCCCCGGCGCGCCAGGAGTAAAACCAGCAGTGCCGTGAGCATGCCCGCCGCCACTGCCGCCAACGCCGTGGCCAACGGGCCCGCGTCGAACACAATGATCTGCACGATGGCACCGCTCGCCGCGCCGGTGGTAAAGCCGATGACGTCGGGCGAGCCCAGGGCATTGCGGGCAATCGACTGGAAGATCGCCCCGGCCATGCCCAGCGCCGCACCCACCAGCAGGCCGGTGAGCACCCGTGGCAGGCGCACCCGTTTGACGATGCGCTGGGTCATGTCACTGTCCCCCTGCCCCAGCAAGCTGCCCAGTACTTGCCCGGCACCAATCGGCAGGCTGCCGGTGCCCAGCAGCACAATCGCCAAGCCCAGCACCAACAGCAACAACGCACTGCCGACCAGCACCGCCCGTGGGCTGAAACGCACGCTGAACGGGCCACACCTGAGCACGCGTGGAGTAGTCAGAGATGGCATAGTCGAAACCTGCTTATCAGCACGATGAACGCCGGCCCACCCAGCAACAGCGCCAGGGTCCCGGCAGCCAGTTCTGCCGGCGCGGCAAGCACCCGCCCCAGCAGGTCGGCGCCCAGCAAAAGCAACGCGGCAATCAGCGCCGCATAGGGCAGCATGCGTCGGTAGTCCGGGCCAACCAGCAAGCGCGCAAGGTGCGGGGCGACCAGGCCGACGAACCCGATGGGCCCGGCGATCGCCGTCGCGCTGCCGGCCAGCAGCATCAGCGCGACACAGGCCAGCGCCCAGGTCAGGCGCACGTTCACCCCCAGCGCCCGGCCCAGGTCCCGCCCCAGTGCCAGGGCGTTGAGTTGTGGCATGAGCGCCGCCGCAAGGACCAGCCCCAGGGCAATGGCCAGGGTTGGCAGCAGCAATGTGGCCGTGCTACTGCCGGCCAGCGAGCCGGCGGCCCAGTGGCGGAAGTGGTCATAGACTTGCGGCGGGGTGTTGAGCACGACGATACCGGTCAGCGACGCCAGCAGCATCGTCAGGCCGGCCCCGGCCAGCACCAACCGTACGGGGTTGCTGTCGTTGGCACCAGCCTGGCCCAGCAAGAACACCGCGACACCGGCAACGCCAGCCCCCAGGAAGGCCAGCAGGATGTAGTGGCCGACCTGCGTCAGGCCAAAAAACGCGACACCCAGGATGACCGCCAATGCAGCGCCAGCATTGACGCCCAGCAGCCCAGGCTCGGCCAGCGGGTTACGCGTCAGCGCCTGCATCAGGGTGCCCGCCGCCCCCAGCGCCAGCCCGGCCAGCAGCGCCACCAGGGTGCGCGGCACCCGCAACTCACGCACGATCAGGTGCTGATCATTCTGCAGGTTGGGCTGGTACAGGGCGTCGAACACGACATTCATGGCGATGGGGTGCGAACCGATCAGCAAGCTGGCCAACGCTGCCACAAGCAACACCAGCACACCCAGCAACAGGCCCTGGCGCGGCATGCCACGCACCCAGCCAGCAGCCCGTACGGGCTGGGTCGACAGGTTATGCATGATCAGCGGAAGTAGCCGGCGACGGTATCGAGCATTTGCCGCCCCGAGTAATAGTCGATGCGAAACGAACTGGGCCCCAGCGGGTAAATCCGCTGATGCTGTACCGCGGGCAGGTTAGCCAGCACCGGGTCGCTGCGAAACGCCTGGGCATCGCTGTCATCGGCACTCAGCAGGAATACGTCGGCATCGCCAATCGCGGCGGCGAGGTTCTCGCGGGAAATGAACTGGAACTCGGTGGCCCGGATCACCTGTCCGGCCATCGCCTCGGGCAGCTCACGGACCTGGAAACCGAGCGCCGTGAGCAGCCGCGCCTGCGGGCTGATGGCACGCCCGATGGAGTAACTACCACCGATGTTGTAGCCCACCAGCATCACCGGCCGCGGTGAAGGCTGCAGGCGCGCGGCGGTTTCACGGGTGTAGTCGTCAAAACGCTGGATCACCTCCTGCGCTTGCCGTTGCAGCCCGGTTTGCGCGCCCAGCTCGGTGGCCAGCGCCTGCCAGGACTGGTTGGAATAGTTCACGACCAGCGTAGGGATGCCCTGGGCGCGGAGTTCGGCCAGGTGCGGCGCGGCACTGTCGGCACCGGTGGCAGACACCACCAGCAGGTCGGGCGCACTGGCCACCACGGCTTCGATGTCGAACTGCAGGTTGCGGTACAGCACCTGCACATCCCGCTGGTCCGCCACCGTCGCCCATTGCGAGAAGTAGCCTTTGCCATCGGTCAGACGGCTGGGCGTGGCCGCGGCGCTGGCCACCAGCGGCGCATTCATCGCCAGAAGGATGCCGGTAACACTCGGCGTGGTGGACACGATGCGCGTGGGCGCGGCCGCCACCCAAGGGCCAAACAGCATCAGGGCAACTGCGGTCAGTGCTGCGCAAACACGTAAAGGCTTCATCGACTGGCTTCGCTCGAAGGGAATCAAGGTGCGCATGATAATACTTCTCATGCAGTTAATTCCATCATGTAGAATCCATTCCGCAAATTCCAGCCTTGCCAAGGACCTTCGATGAGCTCTCGCCTGCATGCCCGTGCATTGACCCTGCGCCGCGACACCCGAACGCTGTCGCACGACCTGTCCCTGGAAATCGAGGATGGCGCTTTTACTGTCATCGTCGGCCCCAACGCATGCGGTAAATCGACTCTGCTGGCAGCATTGGCGCGGTTGCTGCCCCCCAGCTGCGGCCAGGTGCTGCTCGATGGCCAAGACATCCAGCAACGCCCTGCCAAAGACGTCGCCCGGCGCCTGGCCTTACTGCCCCAAAGCGCCACGGCGCCAGACGGCATCAGTGTCGCCGAGCTGGTTGCGCGCGGCCGCTACCCGCACCAGAGCCTATGGCGGCAATGGTCGAAGGCCGACGAGCACGCCGTGCAGCAGGCCATGCGTGCCACCGGTATCGAAGCGCTTGCCGAGCGCCCGCTGCAGGCACTGTCGGGCGGCCAGCGCCAGCGCGTGTGGATTGCCATGGTGCTGGCCCAGGACACGCCGATTTTGCTGCTCGACGAGCCCACCACCTACCTGGACATCGCGCACCAGTTCGAGCTGCTGGAGTTGCTGCGCGAACTGAACCAGCAGGGCCGCACCATCGTGGCCGTGTTGCACGACCTCAACCAGGCCTGCCGCTACGCGAGCCACCTGGTGGCCATGCGCGACGGCGCGATCGTGGCACAGGGTGCGCCAAGCGAAATCTTCACTGAAGCGCTGGTGCAGCGCGTGTTCGGGCTTTC
Organism: Pseudomonas sp. Y3 TE3536; assembly: GCF_053629175.1. Classification (NCBI taxonomy): domain Bacteria; kingdom Pseudomonadati; phylum Pseudomonadota; class Gammaproteobacteria; order Pseudomonadales; family Pseudomonadaceae; genus Pseudomonas; species Pseudomonas sp. Y3 TE3536. Next base: position 64,390 of record NZ_JBRJHU010000001.1, read on the forward strand.
GGCGCTGATCATCGAAGACCCGGTCAGCGGCACCCCGCTGCTGGTGCCACGCGGGCGCAGCGAGCCCGCTTAATCCGGCAGCACCGGCGCCGGTGCGCCGAGCATGCGGCCACCGGTGGCCTGGTTGACCAGCCCGGCCTCATGGAACAGCGCCTGGCGGTCTTCAGGCGCACGCAACTGCCCCAGGTCAGTGACCGTGGTCATCACGCAGACAATTTCCTGCTGCGCGTCGAACACCGGCGCGGCCTGCCCGGTCACGCTCGACAGCAAGTGGCTGGTCAGCTCAGCCCAGCAATGCTGACGAATCTGCTCCAGCACCTTGGCACTGGGTGGGGTGCCGCGAAAATGCGCCGGCTGCAACTTGCGCGCGGCATCGATCGTGGCCTTGGGCAGAAACGCCTGGAACACCAGCCCGCACGCAGTGTTGTCGATGGGCAAGATGTCGCCCAACGCCAAGGGGTTGATCGAGAAATAGGCACTGCGGTACCAGCGCACCAGGGTCGGCCCGCGGTCGGTCCAGATCGCCACGCCACCGCTGGCGGCATGCCGTTGCGCCAGGGCCTTCATGTGCTGGGCGCCGATGTCCACTGCATCCACCCGTTTCAGGGCGCCAATGCCGATGCTCAGGGCTGCCGGGCCAAGGTCATACAGCGCGCTAGCCGGGTCCTGCCTGGCCAGCCCTTCTTTGACCAGGCTCTGCAGATAGCGATGCGCTGTGGAACCACCGGTACCAGTACGGCGGGCGACCTCGCCCAGGCTCAATTCACTCTCGGCATTGGCCAGCACATTCAGGAACCGCGCAGCAATCGACACCGACTGAATGGTGCCGGAACGCTTCTCGCCGGGGCTCTCCGGCTCCGCATCGGCAGGGGACTGCAAAGTGTTCAACGGGGCTATCTCCTCATTTCTGATTATCTGGCCAAGCGGCAGCGCCACGCCCGGCACGCGCGGCTGCCCATCATACCGCCAGCGGCCCTCGCAGGGTGCGAATGCACGTGCAGGGCGGTCACACCATACCACTTCGAGGAATAGATTCTTTATTGCGGAACGAGATGGCACCGTGATACCTTCCATCGCAAACGAGGATCGTTCTCATTTGGAGGTTGTCTTGAAGTACCCCGCGCAACGCTCGATCAGCCAAGGATTTGGTGTGCTGACCCTGTCCACCCTGCTTGCCGCCCCACCCGTCCTGGCCGAACAGACGCCAGCCGCCGCCAACTCGCAGCTGGTGCTGGCACCGGTGCTGGTGAGCGGCGAGAAGGTCGAACGCGACCTCAAGAACACTGCCTCGTCGGTGTCGGTGAAGAACGCCAGCGAGATCGACACCCTCAAGACCGGCAACGCCTCGGTGCACGAAGTGCTCAACGATGTGCCCAACGTGATCTACACCGACTCGGTCGGCGCGCCGATCATCCGCGGCCAGGACAGCCAGGGCCCGAACAACGGCGCCAACGTGTTCTGGGGCGGCACGGTACCGCGGGCCACGATCAACCTCGACGGGCACTACCTGAACTACAACGAGATGTACTTCGGCGCACCGTCGGTGTGGGACGTCGACACCATCGAGGTCTACCGCGGGCCGCAGACCACCAGCCAGGGCGCCAACGCCATTGCCGGGGCCATCGTGGTCAAGACCAAAGACCCGACCTTCACACCGGAGGCGGCCTACCAGGCAGAACTGGGTAGCTACCACGCCCGGCGCAGCTCGCTGGCGGTCTCCGGGCCGCTGACCGACAACCTGGCCGGCCGCCTGGCCCTGGATTACGCCGCCCGTGACACGTTCATCGACTACACCAACCCGTCCTTTGCCAGCCACGGCACCGACCAGGACTTCCGCTCGCTGAACCTGCGCGGCAAGTTGCTATGGCTGCCCGAAGCGGTGCCCGGCCTGGGCCTGAAATACACCTTCGCCCACGGCGACTCCAACCGCCCCACCCAGGAAGCCGCCTCGTACCCGTTTCACAAGCTGAACCACACCGGCGCCACCATGCCCAGCTGGCACCAGCAAACCAACACGCATATCGTCGATGTCGATTACGAACTGGGCAACGGCATGAAGCTGTTCAACCAGACCCAGTACTCGCTGTCCAACGTGCACCGCGTGCTGGGCGTGGCCAACAGCGGCGATGCCGATGTCCGCCAGAAGAACTTCTCCAACGAAACGCGCGTCACCTTCGGCGAGCAGCAAGACACCCTCAGCGGCATGGCCGGCCTGTACCTGGCTCGCACTGACTCCGATGAAATCCTGTATTACGGCGGCATCTCCGACTTCGACGACACCAAGCGCAACCTCGGCGTGTTCGGTGAAGTCAGCTATCGCCTGAACGACCGCTGGACCCTGACCACGGCCTTGCGCTTCCAGCAAGACCAGGTCCAGCGCGAGGGCACCTCGCCTTTCGCCACCGATGGCCTGGACTACGACAAGACCTTCAACGCCTTCCTGCCCAAGGTATCGCTGGCCTACGCCCTGACCCCGGAATGGACAGTGGGCGGCATGGTCAGCCGCGGCTACAACCCCGGCGGTGTGTCGCTGAACATGAGCAGCAAGCGCTTCGAGCAATTCGACGACGAGCGCATGTGGAACTACGAACTGTTCGCCCGCGCCAGCCTGCTGAACGACCGCCTGCACGTGAACGGCAACCTGTTCTACATGGACATGCAGGATGCGCAGTACAACATCCCCGTGGTGCTGGCCTCAGGCCTGACTCAGTCCTACACCATCAACGCCGAAAAGGCCCACGCCTATGGGGTCGAGCTGTCGGCAGACTACCGCGTGCTCGACAACCTGACCCTCAAGGCCAGCGCTGGCGCCCTGCAGACCCGCATCGACGACATCGACGCCAACAGCAGCTATGCGCATAACGAGTTTGCCCGTTCGCCCGGCTACACCGTCAGCTTCGGCCCGAGCTGGGACATCACCGACCGCCTCAACCTCAACGCCCAAGTGCGCCACGTCGATGGCTACTACTCGGATATCGCCAACACCAAAAGCTATGCCATCGACGGTTACACCGTGGCCGATGCACGCATGAGCTACCGCTTCAACGACCAGCTCCAGGTGTACACCTACGTCAAGAACGTCTTCGACGAGCGCAGCGCGACCTACATGCAGACCAACCGGGGCATTGGCGGGATCGAAGCCAGCATGACCGAGCCGCGCACGCTTGGCGTGGGCGTCAAAGGCGCGTTCTAAGCCCCCCCTGCTGGCCGATAAGCACCGGCCAGCGCTTATTTGCCAGCCACTGGAGAACCGACCCTGATGACTCATCAACAAGGCCTGCACATCGGCATGTCGCTCGCCCCGACCTGGCTAAGCGGCGAAGGCTGGCGGCGCCCAGACAGCCGCGTCGAAAGCCTGTTTGGCAGCGACTTCGCCCTGGACATCGCACGCCGCTCAGAAGCCGCGCACCTGGATTTCGTGTTCCGCCCCGACGTCAGTTGCGTGGTCGCCGACGCGCTGCAAAGCGGCTCGGGCTTCACCAGCCTCGACCCCACGGTGCTGCTGGCCGCGCTCACCCGCGAGACTACGCACATCGGCCTGGTGTCGACCGTTTCGACCACGTTCTTCCCGCCGTACCTGGTGGCTCGCCAGCTGCAGTCTCTGAACTGGCTGAGCAACGGCCGCGTGGGCTGGAACATCGTCACCGCGTTGCAAGGGCACGAAAATTTCGGCCTGCCTGCCATGCCCAGCGCCGAAGAGCGCTACGCCCGCGCCGCCGAATTTACCGACGTGGTGCAGCGGTTGTGGCGCAGCTTCCCCAACCAGGCGCTGCGAATCGACCGTGACAACGGTGTCTATGCCGACCCGGCGCAAGTCCAGCCAATAGACCACCAGGGCGACTTCCTCCAGGTGCAAGGCCCGCTCAACCTGCCGGAACAGGGCAGCCGCATTCCACTGATCCAGGCGGGCGCCTCTGACAGTGGCCGCGACTTCGCTGCCCGGGTCGCCGACATCGTCTTCGCCCCCACGCCCGACCAGGCCGCCGCCGCCGAGCTGCGCCGTGACCTTTCACGACGGGCCGAACGCCATGGTCGCAACCCCGCAGACATCCGCCTGCTGCCGGGGCTCAGCCTGTTCCTGGCGCCTACCCGCAAGGAGGCGCGCGAACTGTTCATGGACACCCATGCGCGGGTCGACAAGGCACGCAAATATGCTGCCATCGAAAAGATGATCGGCATCGACCTGACGAACTGGCCAAGCGACCGACGCATTCACGCTGCCGACCTGCCACCACTGCAACTGCTGCCCGGTGCCAGCCGCACGCATGTGAGCTTGTTGCGGCGCTTGATCGAGCGCGAATCGTTGCTGCCTAGCGAGCTGTTGATGCGCCCAGAAGTGCTCTCGGCGGCGCACTGGCAGGTGATCGGCACGGTCGACGACGCGGTGGAAGAAATTGCCGACTGGGCCGAGGCGGGTGTAATGGATGGGTTTATTGCGGCGCCGGGGGGCTCGTTCGGCTCGGTGTATTGCTTCCTCGATGAGGTGGTGCCGCGGCTGGTGGAGCGCGGGCTGTTCCGCGGGCAATACCAAGGCGCTACCTTTGCCGAGCACCTGCAACGCTACTAGCCACTACCTCGCCCCCTGTAGCGGCCTTGCCGGGGCGCCGGACCGGTCGAAAAGGGCTGCACCACGATAATCGCCGGGGCTGTGTGGGAGCGGGCTTGCCCCGCGAACACCGGCGCAGCCGGTGCCATGCACCGCGTATTCTCATTCGCGGGGCAAGCCCGCTCCCACACAGCAGCCTCACGCCACCGCTTTTTCCGCCCGGCGCCCGGCCTCCAGCTCACGCACCAGCGGCAACACATGCTCACCAAAGTACGCCACCTCCTCATGGAAATGCAGGAACCCTGAGAGAATCAAATCCACCCCCACCGCCTTTAGCGCAACAATGCGCTCGGCAATCTGCAGCGGTGTGCCGATCAGGTTGGTCTTGAACCCATCGTTGTACTGCACCAGGTCCTCGAAGCTGGACGTGGCCCAGTTGCCCTCGCCTTCCGGGCTGGCCGCCCCGGCGTTTTTGACCTCATGCCCGAACGCCTTCACCGCCTCGGGGTTAGCCTTGTCGATGATCTCCTGCAACACCGCCCGCGCCTCTTCCTCGGTGTCGCGGGCAATGATGAAGGCATTCACCCCCACCTTGATCGCATGGCCGTTGGCGGCTGCCTTGGCACGCAAATCGTCGACCTGGGCCTTGATCCCCTCCACGGTATTGCCATTGGTGAAGTACCAGTCCGACACCCGCGCCGCCATGTCCCGCGCTGCACGCGAACTACCACCTTGGAAGATTTCCGGGTGCGGCTGCTGCAGGGGTTTGGGTTTAAGGGTGTAGTCCCGGAAGCGATAGAAATCGCCGTTGAAGGTGAAATTGTCCTGGGTCCAGATGCCCTTCAGCGCACGGATGAACTCCTCTGAACGGCGGTAGCGCTCGTCATGGTCCAGCCACGGTTCGCCGATGGCGTGGAACTCGCCCTTGAACCAGCCCGACACCAGGTTGATGGCGATCCGCCCGTGGGTGAACTGGTCGATGGTTGCCAGTTGCTTGGCCGCCAGCGCCGGGTTCCATGGGCCTGGAAGGATGGCCGCGATGACCTTGAGCTTCTCGGTGGCGGCCAGCAGCGCATGGCTGATGGTGACCGACTCGTGCTGGTTGTCGGCACCATAACCGGCAGTGAAACGAATTTGCGACAGGGCGTAGTCAAAGCCCGCCTTTTCGGCGATCTGCGCCAGTTTGCGGTTGTAGTCGATGTCCCAGCTGGTGCGTTGCTCGATGGTGCTCACCACCAGGCCACCGCTGACGTTGGGGACCCAGTAGGCGAACTTGATTGGGGCTTGGCTCATGGGGAGGCTCCTTGGCTGTCCTCGAAGGGTTGAAGCAGACAACGCAGCAACCGTGCCAAACGAAAATAGCGTTGAGCCTCAATGGGATAGCCAACAGCGCAGACCGGGCGCGGTGCCCTCTGCGCAGCAGACTGTCGAAACACTGTTGCGGGGGCAACACGGCTAGCAGCGACTGGGAGGGTTCTCGCTATCACCTTCGGAAAAGATCTTCATTGTTTACACTTTCACTGTTGAGCGCTAACGCATCAGCGGTGCTTGCGCATCCCCATGTGCGCATCGTCCATCAGCGCCTTGGCCATTTCGCAAAGAAAGTGCGAGGCCCAGACCAGCGTAGGTTCGTCGTCCATCACGCCGATGAACGAGGCTCGCCTTGAGCAGTCCATCAGCACCGACGCCTGCTCGATGGCATGGTCGCAGCAGTTGCCGGGTTCTACGCGAAACAGGCGCTTGCCCTGTATCACGCCGTCCAGGCACGACGCGGAGCCTATGGTCAAACCCAGCGTGCCGGTGCGTTCTGGTAATACCTTGTCCATTGCATATCTCCCTGCGCTGTCGCGCTGAAAACAACGTTCGCAAGCGCGTCGACGCCCCCTGTAGGAGCGGGCTTGCCCGCGAAGGGCTGCAAAGCAGCCCCGGCATCGGTGAATGTCAATGCAGCGTCTGCATGTGCGGCCTGGCCGTGAGTTGCACCTGCGCAACCGCCGATTCCAGCAATGTGCGCACCGCTTCCATTTCGTGCATGACGGCCAGGGTCATGATGGAGGCAGGCGACTTGGGAAGCGTGGAGACGGCGTGGTGGGCGACGGCCAAGGCGCAGAGTACGTACTCCGAGGCCTGGATCAGGGTGTCTTCGAGGTGATGAGGTGTATCGGGGGAGCACGGTGGGTCGGGGACGATCTTGAGCATGGCGAGTCTCTCTAGTTGCACTATTCAGATCGCCACCTGCTCACTTGCAGATGATTGGGTGGCGGCTACATACAGGCCTGCAAGGCCGGGGGCAACTAGAGAGAATGCCCGGCTGGTCCGAGGACCACCCGTACGTAGCCACCATAAAGCGCAGCCGGATGCAAAGCATCTGTGGCTGATGGTGGACTCTTCCTAGTTGACCCTACAGGCTTGCAGACCTGATCGTTGATTTCTCACCGACGCGGCCAGACTAGAAGGCTCTCCCCCTCACTTCAATGACGCAATGGCCTGCAAAGAGTTATTCAGAAACGCCCTACAAGGAAGAGCCAAAATCTGATGATTTCCGCTAGCTCTGTATCAATTTCGTGCCGCATTTTCCTGCTTGCCTAATACATATGGAAATGCGTATATTCGATTATCCATATGTAAAGAGCACCTCCATGATCACCCCACCCGAGGTCTTCAAGAACCTGGCCGACGAGACGCGCGCTCGCGCCACCCTGCTCATCGCCAGCCTGGGCGAGCTCTGCGTTTGCGAGCTGATGTGCGCCCTCGACGACAGCCAGCCGAAAATCAGCCGCCATCTCGCCCAACTGCGAAGCAGCGGTCTGCTGCTGGATCGCCGCCAAGGCCAATGGGTGTATTACCGCCTCAACCCAGACCTGCCCACGTGGGTGCACGACATGCTGCAGGTGACGTTGCAGGCCAATGCCACCTGGCTGCAGGCGAACACAGCCCGCCTGCAGCACATGGCCGACCGCCCCGTCCGCGCAGCCGCCTGCTGCTGAAGCCGCCACCCCGCGAGAGAGCCTTCCAATGCAAGTCCTGTTCATGTGCACCGCCAACAGCTGCCGCAGCATCCTCAGCGAAGCGCTGTTCAATCACCTGGCACCGCCAGGCTTCGCAGCCGTCAGTGCCGGCAGTTTTCCCAAAGGCCAGGTGCTGCCGCGCAGCCTCACCACCCTGCAGCAGGCCGGCATTTCCACAGACGGCCTGCACAGCAAAGGTAACGATGCCTTCGCCGCCAACCCGCCGGACATCGTCATCACCGTCTGCGACAAAGCCGCCGGTGAACCCTGCCCCGTGTACTTCGGCCCAGCCCTAAAAGCCCACTGGGGCCTGGAAGACCCTTCCGAGGTCGAGGGTGACGAGGCCGCGATTGACGCCGCGTTCAACGCCACGCTGGCCATCATCGAGCGACGTTGCAACGCCCTCTTCGCCCTCCCCTTCAATACCCTCGGCCACGACGAGTTCAAGCGCGAGCTGGACCGCATCGGCACGCTTTAAGGAGGCCCCATGTCCGAGCAACTGCCCAACCTCGACCTGTCCCTGTTCGACGCAGCCCCAGCCGCGCCCCGTGCCAGCGAGCACAAACCGCGCATCCTGCTGCTGTACGGGTCGACCCGCGAACGCTCCTTCAGCCGCTTGCTGACTGAAGAAGCTGCCCGCCTTCTGCAGCATTTCGGTGCCGAGACGCGCATCTTCGATCCCTCCGGCCTGCCGTTGCCTGACGACGTGCCGGTAGAGCACCCCAAAGTGCAAGAACTGCGTGACCTGGTGCTGTGGTCCGAAGGCCAGGTCTGGTGCTCGCCCGAACGCCACGGCGCCCTGTCGGCCGTGTTCAAGGCGCAGATCGACTGGGTCCCCTTGGCCCTCGGCGCCGTACGCCCCACCCAAGGCAAGACCCTGGCCGTGATGCAAGTGTGCGGGGGTTCGCAGTCGTTCAACGTGGTCAACCAACTGCGCGTACTGGGCCGCTGGATGCGCATGTTCACCATCCCCAACCAGTCCTCGGTGCCCAAGGCGTACCTGGAATTCGACGATGCCGGCCGCATGAAGCCATCGCCCTACTACGACCGGGTGGTCGACGTGATGGAAGAGCTGGTGAAGTTCACCCTGTTGCTGCGCGACCGCACCGAGTTTTTGGTGGACCGCTATTCCGAGCGCAAAGAAAGCGCCGAGCAGCTTACGGCGCGGGTTAACCAGCGCTCGATCTGAGTGATTACCGGGGACGGCGCGGCTTTGAAGCCGTCCCCGGCCCTTGACGCAACCTCCGGGTATCAGTACGTTTTCAGCCCCCTCCCTTTTCGGCCCCCTCTGCAGTGCACCGCCCAGGCGTTAATTCGCGAAGCGGGCATTCAAGATGCCGACACTTATACGGTCGCCTAATGGCGTGCCGCTACTCCGTTATCAAGTGAACAAGGTTGATTACATGATCATTCGTCAGGCCAACGCCGCAGACCATCCACTGCTGCTCGACATCTGGCTGCGCGCCGTTCGCGCCACTCACCATTTTTTGCAGGCATCCGACATAGACGCGCTGCTGCCGCAGTTGCGCGATGTTTACCTCCCCGCTGTCGAGTTGTGGGTCGCGGTCGATGCTGAAGATTGCCCATTAGGCTTCATCGGGCTGAATCAGGAGCATGTGGAAATGCTCTTTATCGACCCCGACCTGCGTGGGCGCGGAATTGGGCGCGCGCTGCTGGATTACGCACGCGGTTCGCGGCACACGCTGAGTGTGGATGTGAACGAGCAGAACCCGGAGGCTGTGGGGTTTTATCTGCATTATGGGTTTGTGCAGACGGGGCGCTCTAAGGTGGATGGTGAGGGGCGGCCGTTTCCGTTGTTGCATATGAGTTTGCCGAGTTAAACGGTCGAGCTTGATGGGCAGCTGGGCTCGCGGAGCTAAGGCACCCGCGGGCTTTCCATGGAGCGTTTACGCTGAGCGCTTTTTAACAGCCCATCGCAGCGGTCAGTCGCCCCGACAAGCCAGTTCCTACAGGAGTAGCGTATTTCGTGTGAGTCTCGCTCACCTGTAGGACCTGGCTTGCCGGGGCGCCGGACCGCTGCGATGGGTCGCGCAGCGGCCCCCTTGGCCCTAAGTGGCTGGCATTAGGATTTAGCCCGTCTCTCGAAGATCTGCCTCAGGGACACCCGCGAATAACGTACGCGAGCCCGAACTGCCCTTCCTTCAATCAGCCCTGAGGGTTACAGGGCCGAGAGAACAGGCTCATCGCACTTTGTAGGCGTTCATACAGGCCGAGGCGCGCTGGCGGGCATCAGCCAGCTTCTCTACCGGCATCTTGTCAACGATCTCCACCAAGCTTACGCGGGCGTCGCTCGCAATCTTCTGCTCGGTGTCCGCATGCGCGTCCGCAGCTGCAGCATTGCGTGTGGCAGTATCTATGGCACAGCGCACCCATGTGTAAGACTGAACGGGATCTGGCCTCACCCCTTTGCCTTCCTGATAAGCGATGCCCAGATGCCACTGAGCCTCCGAAACACCCAGCGCTGCGCCTTTGTGCCACAGATCGACAGCCAAGGATGGGTCGGCCTGCATGCCAAGGCCATAGTAGGCCAGGTAGCCCAGGTTGTTGAGCGCAAGCCGATTCCCTTGCGCCACGGCCTGACGCCACTGCACCACCGCTTCAGGATAGTCTTCGCGCTTGTATGCATCGACACCCAGGCCATAAGCCGAGTCGCCTCGTAATCCGATGCGCGTTTGATCGGTGGCAGGGGTTGAAGGGGTTGAGGATGTGCAGGAGGTCATCATCAATACACTAACGATGAACGCAGTCCTGAGGTTCTGATGCACGATGGAATCCTTGCCATGTGTCGGTCGGGGGCGGGACGTTATCGGAAATTGTGCCTGCCAACAAGGTCGCGCCAACAGCATTCGAAGGACCTGTTTCCGGACGAACCGCGATTTCTCTTGGTAAACTAGCCGTCTTCCACACTCACGCGAACATGGCCGATGTAGCGGGCTTAGCAATCCGCCTCTGCGTGTGCTGTTGCCACGGGAATTTGCTACACGTCGCCGCCCGGTTGCTAAATCGCAGCCACCGCTTGCTGAAATCGCCCTGAAAACCCCGAATCCGGTACGAAACACGTTGAACGAAATGACTGCAAAATCAGGCTCTAACCCAGTTGCGACAAGGCCTGAGCCGTCGCGCCGGTTCTCCGTTGCACCGATGATGGATTGGGGTTGTTTTTCCTCAAAGCCAAGGAGATCAGGGCCTACAGCCTAGGATATTTCGACGCGTACCAATTTTGTACCATCAGTCAACGATAGAAAATCTCATCGTTTCGCAAGCCGCCCGGCATAGTGTCCCGCATGGTTAATTCTTTCATCTATTGAAATAGTTTCGCCTAATGATTCCGAGAGCTTCAAATCAACGAATACCTGAATGGGACACTTGAGCAAGACCAAATTTACAAATAAGCCTAAGAGCCCTTACTAAGAATAAATTTTTATCGCCCCCCGATTTTCATCATTGATACGCCTCTGTTCTTCACGTTTAGCGTTAAGGAAATCACTCACAGCTTTTGAGCCAAACTCACAGCGAAGCCCCTCTCGGGCAAGACCAACAAACCTAAAGTAGACTGGATCACCTTCACTTTTAACGTACTTCCGCTCCTCTTCCATAATCTGGCCATAGTGCCGTGTCATGACCTCCTTTAATCGCCCAACTTTATCAATACCGAAGTTTACAAGATCCACCAATAGATCATCATAGTCTTCTGACTCTCTTTTATTAGCGGCCGGAAAAATCTTTGTAAGTACTGCCTCAACGAGATCGACATTCAGAAGCTCATCCGGATCACTTACCACAGACTCCGCCTCTAAATATTCATCGCGGGCCATAAGCAAACGATCAAACTCGACATCCACAGTTTCTAGAAGTGCGGAGGCTCTGTTAATAGCTCTCCGTAACGGTGGAGGCACGCCCGCTTCCTGCTTGTATTGTAGCTTATGAGAAACAGCTGCCCAAATATGCTGAGCCAATGTCCTCACTTGAATTTCCACTCGCAAACCGCCCAGGTCACTCCAAGTAGGTAGTTTCGTCCATTCGTCTGGAACCTCAACAATAAAATGTTGAGATTGATACCCGAACTGTGACTCCCCTAGCTGAGCAGACTTATCTTCAGAGTGAAGAACCATGAGATTAGAATTTAGCACCTCAGACACCACCGCCAAATCCTTGCTGAACAGCAGTATTAACCTTACACCTATTAGATCATCCAGTTTCGCAACGCTATCAAGCTCTAGAGATTTTCGCTCAGACTTTTCAGCTATTGACTCCCACGCCTTAATTCGCGACTCTATCGGAACACCGAGAGATACATTCCCTTTTTTGAGTAAGTGATCCAGTTCTGCCAGCAAAGCTGTTTTCAACCTCTCTGCTTGCGGCACTATCCTGTTATAACTATCCGATAGAGCGCTCGTATCCATCTCCACTCCGATATTCTCTCAGTTCAAATATAAAATCGTTATCCACATTGCCGTTGTCTAGCAGACCCAGGGCATGGCGATATGACATTACCATGACAGACCTCGATTGTGCTGCTGTAGGACCAGAAAAAGGCGCCAAAGCGCCTCAAGATCAGGGCTTGAGCGCCACTTTTCATTCTGGCATCTGTGTGGACGTGGGCATAGATTGGCATCGAATGGCGCATGGCTTGCCCATTTTTGCCCCATGACTAGACCGGAGTTCCCCTCCAAGGCCGAGCTGTCCTGGCTCTGATACTGCCAGACCAGGGATAGGGATCTGAACCCGCCCGCTCTGCACGGGAGGCCGCTTTAGGCCCGAAAATACGGCCACCAACCGTGGCTATGAAGGCTCATTCCGGCCTGATCCGGCCCGGTTTTTGCCCTAACTTTGCCCTAAAACTAGCCTACCTTTCCCAACTCATCGACGCGCCGCATACTGTTCATCCATACAGCAAAAGGGTGACTGTCATGACTTCTCACACTACTGCCCGGCAACCACTTCGGCTCAATCTGGACGAGCACCAGATCGAAATAGTCGAGTGGATCGTGGATCATCAGCCATTGAGTTTTGCTGCCATCCATTGCGGCCCAGCTCGCGTGCTGTTGGACTGGAGCATTGAGGATCTGAGCTCAACATCCGGCGTTTCTCCTCAGGCAATCCAGCGGCTTGAGGCGGGAGGAAACCTCAATCCAATCAGCATGCAGGCAGTGGCATTTGCATTTGAGGCAGAGGGGCTAGTGTTCTTCCCTGGCCATCCTCCACTCAGAGGTGAGAACTGTCGCGGATCGACGAAAAACCCTCGCAGCCGCTCCGACTACCACCTACTGGAGTAGCTAGACATGCGCCCGCAATACAGTCTCTCTGCCGGAGAACTGGCACCCGGCCTGGTGCTACCCCCTGAGATCCAAAGGCGTCTACGATTGGTACTTAGATCGATCGAAGCCGCCTTGCCCCGTGAACTGCCTAATTGCACAAGCTACCGCCCAAGGGGTTTGTCTCGCCTTGGACATAGGCCATGTTCTTGCTCAATGCGATCTCGAGCGAGTAGAAATCTTGATCGACAACACCGCCGACCGGCGAATGGCCGAGCTGGCTAACGTTACCGGCCTTAACCAATCCGCTCTGACATGCCGATGATGGATTAGACACAGTCTTCTCATAGCTCAGATTCGTACCAGCCCGCAGGCACGGCAAGCACCTCCAGTAACAATTTTGTACCATCCGGACGCCGCCACGAGGTGAGGCCCTTGAGCCATCCTCGGTGTGGCTTGGTACACCAAACGAGCGGCACCGAGCCTATTTCCGGCTCCCTGGCCGCTGTCATCACAAGTACATGGCTCAGGCTGCATGTAGACGTTTCAAATCATCAGGGTTATCTTCCAGACACCTTTTGATGCCGAAGGGACACGGCCCCTTCGGAGTAGACTTTTTCCGCTTCAGGTATAGGCACTTGATCAATCCACCCTTTTTAGCCTTGAAGCGAAGGGCCGAGGAACTGCATTCCTCCGCCTGTCGCGAATTGCCCGTCAACCCAGAGTGTGGCGGACTACTGCTATTCTATGCAGCTGAATGCTCTCTTAAAGCCGCATATATGTATAAGAATAACCTCCGACATACTGGCGAGCAACGAGGCCAATACAAAGCTGCAAGAAGCTTTGTTCACAACCTGAAAGACCTTATAACGTCTCTCAACATCCCTTCCGCATCCTTACCGAAAACACCCGAAGTCTTTCTGGTTCGGAATGGTGAGAGAAACGAAATTAGCGATCTCCATCAAGCCTGGAGATATGGCGAAAAAATCAGAGAGACAGCCACGATTATTCAGTGGCTCACCAAACTAATTGAATGGTGCAAGAAAAACACATGACCATTGACCAAACTCCGATGACATGGATGGACGTAGCGCGTCGATTCGCATCTGTTTCGCTTTGCGATTCTAATACTCCCTCAGAAGTCATACGAGCGAGAGTAGGTTGGTTTGGGCTGATCATTGAAGTAAGGAAAGGCACAGACCAGCAAACAATTTTTGATTGGCTGGAAAATCTATTTCCTTCGCGCTTGCGACTGGAACCACTTTCATTGGAGCTGGAGGGCCCAAGCCATAATGGACTGGACATCGAAATCCTCGAAGAGGAAGCGGAGCCTCACTACAGGCAATCTTTTGGCATAGTAGATGGCATCATAGAATTCTTGCCATCTCCATCTATAAAACAGGTTGAGCGCCCCGTACCAGTAGTCGCTGCTCTAAGTGTTAAAGGGGGAACTGGACGGACAACGACAGCAATTGCGTTTTCTCTTCGTTGGGCCGAGCTGTCTGAAGGACCGATATTACTCGTTGATGCCGACCTAGAGGCACCTGGAGTTAGCTATCTATTCGAAAGCTATGCCGGCACTCCGAAAATTTCCCTCGAGGATATTATCACCCTTGCTCACTCAGAAGAATCAGAAGGCGCACCCGAGACTATAGCGTTTGCCGCGGAACGCCTCAAAGATCATGCCATCAGTGGCAATTTGATCATCCTGCCACTGAGGCGGAATATTGACGAGCTTGCCAGCTCTTCCATCCGCCCGGAGCACCTATCAACGCCCGAGCAGCCTTTTGCGCTTGCCGACATTCTTTCTAAAATCGCCGCACAACTCGGCTGTGCGGGCGTTGTAGTCGACGTGCGCGCCGGCCTTGTTCCCCTAGGCGTAACTATGGCGATGGACCCCAATGTCTCACCTATCATAGTAACTACGTTGGCAGATCAGTCGATAAGGGCTACATCAGGGCTAGTAAAATTCTTGTCGCGTGAAATAAAGCGCCAAGGGGGCTGGCTGCGCAAACCACTGGTAGTGATAAATCGCGTACCCGCAATATTCAAACAGGCTGGGCTAGACAAAAAGCTTATTGAACCGTTAACAACAGAGCTTATGTCAAGCCTAGTACCCGATACCTCTGAATCAATCTCAGCACAATCTGATATCTTCGGCGACGAAGTGGAGTTGGAGCCATTCATCCAAGTTGAAGTCCCAGAACTACCCGACATACAAGTTTCCTCGAAGGAATGGGAAACGTATACGACGCAAATTGCTGGGAGTGGTTTCTCGAAAATAATTGGCTCAGGTATAGACCATTGGATTTCAACGGAATTGAAGACCAACTTTGCCAATGCGACGGACAAGCCAACGCTTTCAAAAGAAGTAGGGGCCGAGCAAGCGCGACGCGTACTCTCAACTTTCGCGAATCAATTAATAGCCGCTGAAAATGCGGAGGGCGAAGTACCTAAGCCGCTAGTAACGCAATCCCTCGCGGCGCTGGCACAAAGATTTCAGTCCGAAGTACCTATTGCAGTAAGCGAAGGTGCCAAAGGCACCGGCAAAACTTTGGCGGCACGATATTTTATTTCTCAACGGCACTGGAACACCGCCGTCAAAGAACTTGTTAATAAATCCGGCGCCATCAACGCCCCCCTCTTGCCAATTTGCGCTTCGATTCAATCGAGCGCAAATTTTCAAACCGAGATTGATGCCGCTCGAACTGCAGCATCTCAAGAGCTATGTTTTGGCACACCTATAACCTCTTATGAAAGCACCTCTTGGCTCAAAGAGGAACTTAGAAAAAACCACACAGAGCAGGAATGGGTAGGCTTATGGCTGGATTTAATAGCTTGGTGCTCAGGATACCAAGTCAATAAACCCGATATAGGAAGCGAGTTTCTTGAGCACTTAAGGACCACTGGCAAGACATTTATCGCTGTATTTGAGGGATTGGAAGAGCTGTATAGTTCCGCGACCGACCTGGGAGTGGATAAAGCTATGCGTGCAATCCTGGTATCTCTTCCTCAGAGACTAAGATCTGAAGCTCGACGTCCACTGGGCGCACTAATTTTCGCCCGACGAGATACAGTAGAAGCTGCTGTCAAACAAAATCTTGATCAGTTTCGCCGTGAGTATTCGCCATTTGCTCTTTCATGGACTGAAGATGACGTCCTTGAACTTGCTGCATGGCTGTCAACCCAATCTGGAGCCATACCCAATCTTTGGACCAGTGATTTCAACATCATTAGCTCAGCGGAAAAAGCCGCTCGCCTTGAGAAATTGTGGGGAAGCAAGCTGGGGCCAGATGATATTCCAGGGAAGCGTACAAGAGAAGCCTATACTGCCACTTGGATTATTGCAGTACTTTCCGACTTACGCGGAAGGCTAGTACCGAGAGACCTAGTAAGGTTTCTTGCTAGCGCAGCCAGTCAGTCATTTGAAGCTGGTGAAGAATCAACTTTTGCTGGACGCCTTTTATCCCCGCGTGTTCTAAAAAATGCTGTGGAACCGACTAGCAATGCAAAGGTAAAAGAAACCGAAGAGGAAATCTCAGAACTCAAGCCAATTTTCGGAAAATTCCGAACCAGAGCCGAAGAGGTTGCAGCGCCGCTGACCACTGAGTCTCTTACAGAAATCGGAATCAGCGACTCAGAACTTGAGACTTTGACGAGGCATGGCATTGTGTATGGCGAAACTGCGCCTTACGAAGTACCGGAGCTGTACCGTCGTGGTTTAGGGTTGCGACACACCGGTGCCCGCCGAAGCGTAGTAAACCTTTATAGGAAAGCCCGTAAAAATTAACCGCAATGTGTAGAGCTCCGCGACTCAAAACCAATCGGGGTCGCGGGGCACCACGCTGTTAGACGCTCGGGTCGCACATCTCGATGCGTGTCATGCTCACCCGCATATTCTTGCACACACCGATTGTGCTGCAGTAAAAACCCGAAAAGCGCCTAAGCCTTCAGACTTTGGCGCTTTTCATATGAATACCAGATGCCAAATGGGCATTTGCCGACTTCTGGAAATAAAAACCAAGTACGATTATTCAATTGTGCTTTTTAATGAATTATAGTGCCTATCAATTTCATCCAAGTGGTTCAACGCGTTCTTCTTCAGCACACTCAACGCAACAACTGATAGCCGTTGACGCTGCTCATAATCATCTCCAACCCTGTTAAGCACCTTTAGAACGTCAGGGTGCATTACTGGAGGAACTAGCAGTTTATCTGTGGCATTGCCCATGAACACAAGCTGATTTGCCAGCCCCAATATTGCGGACACCTGCCTCCCAGAAGCGAGCTCGTGCATCGGAACACCCTGAAGAGCCCTTACCAAAGCCGCCGTGACATCGCTGTTATAGACGCTGTAAAGGCTTAAATTGCTTCCGGGATCATCACTAATGCTATGGATAGCCCCGCGAACTTTATTCGCATATTCATGTGCCGCCTCAGCAATGGAAAATATGGTCTTCTGCTTAAGAAGCCCAGCATGTTCTACAGAAATCCTGGACACTCTAATAGCAACAACTAAAGCTATGATGGAACCTATAGCCTGCACCCAGGCTGGCGCTCCATCACTGGAAATTGCACCCCAAACTAAAAATAATAACTCACGCCAATCGAAGTGCATTTATTTTCTCCATTTGCACGTGGAAATTCTGCGATCACATCACCATGATCGCAGGTCATCTTAACTTAGAACAAGCCGCCTAGAGATGCAGGCTTCCAGTTCGTAACCACCAACTCGCCGGACACCTCCGCCTTGCCTTGCCGCTGGTTCGTGTTGCTATAGCGGATATCGAGGCACTCAAAGTGGAAACCGTCAAACGCTCGACGGATGTCTGGGTGATCATTGATGCTGGCCATCACCCTGCCCTTGCAGCGACGCATGAAGTCGGCCATTAGCACGTACTCCTCGAAAGGGAAGTCCACCCCATAGCCGGCGGTCTGCCAGTAAGGCGGATCCATATAGAAGAACGTGTGTGCTCGATCATAGCGCTCTGCACAGGCGAGCCAGGACAGGTGCTCGACGTAGGTACCGGCGAGCCGCTGCCACGCAGCGGACAGGTTCTCCTCGATGCGCAGCAGATTGATGGCCGGCCCAGTGGTGGCGGTACCGAACGTCTGCCCGGTGACCTTGCCACAGAAGGCATGCTGCTGCAGGTAAAAGAACCGAGCAGCGCGCTGGATGTCGGTCAGGGTTTCAGGGCGTGTCATCTTTTGCCACTCGAAGATCTGTCGAGAGCTGAGCGCCCATTTGAACTGGCGCACGAACTCTTCCAGATGGTTCTGCACAACGCGATACAGGGTGACCAAGTCACCGTTGAGATCGTTCAGCACCTCCACCGGGGCGGGCTGAGGACGTATGAAGAACAACGCGGCACCGCCGGCAAAGACTTCGACATAGCATTCATGAGGGGGGAAGAGAGGGATCAAGCGGTCGGCAAGGCGGCGTTTGCCACCCATCCAGGGAATGATAGGAGAGGTCATAGGTATGCAAGTCTTTACTGTATGGATAAACAGGTTTTAGGCTCGCCGCGCTTTGTGCACAAGGCAGAGGCCACGGCTGGACTTGCAGGAAGGGTCTGCGGGTTCGGCGGGCCGGGCTGGATGTTGACGCATCCTCCCGGCTCGCCTCTTTACTACTTGGTGACTTCGCGGACGTAGGCCTGACAGGCCTTCAGTGCGATCAGTCCTCGGTCACCGGTGTCGGTGATGCCGATAATTCGTTGAGCATGCGCCGGGTCAAGTTGGGCACGAATGGGTCCATGAACCATGCCTCCGGTGCCGGCGGCTTCTCGCACCCCACCGTCACAACCCGGGGCGGCAAAGGCTCCGGCGTCGACAAGGACTGACAACCGCATGTCAGCAGTGACCAGCCTGTCACGCAGGCGAGCTTGAATCTGTTGTGCATCGTTCATCTCCTTCCAATGTTTTTTGCCCTGCTCCTGCAGGCGATCCTCCAGGTCCTTGCGCTGACTTTTCTGTTCAGCCGACTGCTCCAGAGCTGCAGCTGTAGCTTCCTCACGCTCACGACCGTGAGCCCGATCCTTAGCCGCCAGCTGCTGGACATAACCTGCAGCCTGTTCAGCCTGCTGCTTTCCGTACTCGCTGGCCTGCCAGACCCAGGCCCCACGCCCGCCGGCATAGAGCCCGACCGCAACGGCCAGAAGCGCGATACGCCAATTCATCGGCATTACTGCAGCACCTCAAGCGCACGCTTGTAGAGCGCCTGGCGATCTTGCAACCCATTCAGGCCACCATTGATACGGCGGGTAATCAGCTCGAACACCGAGTCATCGGCCCGCAGCACCTTGTTCGCGAGGCTATTGAGTCCTGCCCGCTGCCAGTACCAGCCGGCCGACAGCGACGCATAGACGGGCTGCTCAAGCAGGTCAGGGGTGTTGAGCAAGCGGCTGTCACCGAACAGCGCTTCGCTACAGGCCTCGTAGTTGTCGCGGCCAGTGACCTGAATAAGCCCACGGCCACGGTACCGCTGACCATCGCCGTCAGCCGCCGGGGTGTTGCCGAGGCGCTCCGCCAGACGCCCGGTTTCGTACCTGGCCAGATAAGCATCGTTACCGAGCTCGCGCACATACTGCAGCTGCCCAGACTCATGGCCGACTTGTGCGAGGAACGCAGCCATACGCCGAGGGGTGATGATCGAGTACTTGCCCATTGTTGCGTTGAGGCCGGGAACAAAAACGCCGGCTTTTCGGCCGGCGTTGGGAAGGATCTGTTGCAGCTGTTGAACTGAGATAGCCAGTGGTCTCTCCAGTGATGGCCGTATGCGGCCATAGGGATTAGAGCTGCTCAACCTTGAGCGGCTTGTCGTCTTTCTTTTTCTTGCGCGAGGCCTTGGCCTTGCCCTTCTTGCCGCCGTTGCACTCCACGGTCGTGGTCCACCCGCTGGCCGTGAACACTTGCTCCACGCTTTCCACCAGATACTCGCCATCGAGCCCGACCTTGAAGCCCTGGGTATTCACCGAGCACTCCGCGAACAGGTCGTGCCGGCCCGCCATCTCCAGGCGCACACCGGCGGTGCTGCGGTTGAACGCAGCCAGCCGCGCCTTGGCGGCCTGTCTGGCAGCAGACTCGTTGGGGTAGATATGGCGGTCCGTATGAACGGGGGGCAGGCCATCTGGCGATTCGT
Organism: Pseudomonas sp. Y3 TE3536; assembly: GCF_053629175.1. NCBI lineage: Bacteria > Pseudomonadati > Pseudomonadota > Gammaproteobacteria > Pseudomonadales > Pseudomonadaceae > Pseudomonas > Pseudomonas sp. Y3 TE3536. Next base: position 84,361 of record NZ_JBRJHU010000001.1, read on the forward strand.
CGTTGTCCAGCTGGACCACCTTCAAAGCGCCGGTCTTCTGATCCTGGTGCTGGGTTTTCACTGCTTTCTGCGTGCTGCGGTCGCTCAGCCGGAACTGATAGCGGGACACGTCCGTCTTGTTGACGGTGATGACCTGCAGTGACTTGCCCGAAGTGCTCTTCCCACCCTGCCGGGGCATCACCAGCAGCTTGCCCTGGGCAACCTTGGCAGTGCTGTCGTACTGCCGCGCCAGGCGCGTGACGAAGTTGAAGTCCGACTCGTTGCGCTGATCGATCCGCTCGACCTTCGTCGTGACCGGGCAAACCACCTCCCAGCCGTTGCGCTTGGCAATTTCAGTGACGATCTCGGCCAGCGGCACACCCTCCCAACTGCCGCTTCGGATGGTCTTACCGCTGCCGCGCATGTCGCTGGCCTTGCCGCGAATGGTCAGCTCATCAGGGGGACCGGATAACTGCACCTCGTCCACGGTGTAGGCGCCCATGCGTTTAAGTGGCTGGCCCTCGTAACCCAGCAGGACCTCCACCACCCCTCCCCGCGCTGGCAGCGCCACTACCTGGTCGCGGTCGTCAATGCGCAGCTCAAATTCGTCCGACTCCATGCCAGGCTTGTCCAAGATCCGCAGCAGCAGAATCCGCTCGACCAAGCAGCGAAGAACCGAATTCGCAAGAACAGGAGGGCCATGCGTGAATACAGCCTTTGTTTTGATGGCGCAGTACAATGGCATGGCGATCATCTCGCTCGAACAGGTATGCGCTGACTATTTCACGCACCTCACGCCGCTCGTATTCCAGCGCAAGGTGCTGGCCGGGGAGATCACGCTGCCCATCACCCGACTTGAACCGAGCCAGAAGAGCGCCCGAGGCATACACATTGCCGACCTGGCTCTCTACCTGGACCAGCAAAGGGACGCTGCGCGCAAAGAGTGTGTGCAATAGGATAGGAGATGACGAACACGCTGATACGGAGACAGCCCCCCACTTGATCAGTGTCACACGGCCACACAAAATATCTGGCTGCACCCGCGACTTCTCAGGCGAATCCGACTTAGCTACCTTGCGTCGATGGCCGCCTACAATCGGCGGCTATCGACCCGCCCCACACTAAATCGGCTAGATCGGAACGGCGAAAATGCCCAAATCCATTACTTGATAGTGACCGCTTTCGCCCCAAAGGAGTCCATCATGTAGCGTAGCTTGCGGCATAATGTAGGCATGACTATTCAGAAAAAAATTTGGATAGGTTAGTCTTGAGAATCTGGAAGACCCAATCTTCTGCCATGCAATACGGCTCGATTTAAAAACCTATGAAAGCTAGCCCATGCCTATATCATTTGACTTAACAAGCGACGGAGAAGATATGGAAGTTAAGAGATGGACTTGCGAAAGCATTGATTTGAGTATTGCCGTGGAGGTTGTGGATGCAGTTTCTGCATACTTTAAAACATTTGAGCGCGCACGCGCACAAGCGCTTTATTCGACCATAACAGAATTAGTTGCAAATATTAAGCAGCATGCATATCCAGATAATTTCAATCCGGCAAATCAACTTGCTTGCGAGATTTCCATACGAGAAACTACAGCCGAAGCTATAATTATTACTGTAGTTGACTATGGAGTAACCATTCCACAGTCAATTTTAAATAAGATATCCCATGATTATGATCTGTCGGCACATGCGCACAGTAAAAGTGACGCCAAAATAATTGCCGATGCTGTTTTCTCAACAGAACGCTCGACTGAACAACACGGACGAGGGCGCGGACTAAATTCAATATTTGATTTTGTTTTAAAAGGTTCTCTGCAGGCTGTTAATATATCTAGCCGCAGTGGCGCGCTATATTGTACGAGCGAAAAAAATGAACTTTCAGTCACCTCGCCTGTTAGAGGCGGCACCTTAGTTGAAATTGTGATTTGCCCCAAAGACACTCAAGCTCAGCTCTCGCCGCATGGAGAGATTGATATTGCTAAAGATTTCAGTAAATATCCTGCCGGAAGGTACTTAACTGATGGCAAGTATTCTGCAGAAGCCTTTATTAATAGTTTATTGTCGCCAGCATTCGATAAATATCAAACAGTCACGGTGAACCTAGACGGCACATATGGATATGGAGCCTCCTTTCTGGAAGAGGCATTCGCGGGACTGGTAAGGCATGGACGCTCCGCATCAAGTTTGAAAGGGAGACTAAATCTGATCTCAAATGACGACTTTCATTTGCCACATCAAATTTGGAGCTACATTGATGAGGCGGGTAATAAATGAGCACATACGCAATAAGCGTTACCGCGGCAATTATTGGAGCAGCGGTAGCAATCATAACCAACTACTGGCGCACTAGATACACTATAAGATCTCAGGATTTTTCAAAAAGAATAGAGGAACTATGCAAGTTAATCGGAGAGCTTGAGGTCGCCGCATGCAAGTTCTGGTCTAACAAAAAAAAAGCCGAGCCTCACGATAAGCAGTACATTCTTGGGCTGCAAGCTAAGCTTTCACTGCTTACCAATTATTTAGACGGGCAGTATAGAGGCTTTAGCACGCAGAATATATCAAGTCCGCTATCTGATTTTTTCGACGGGTGCTCAGGGGGTGACTTTGATGATATTGAGTCCTCCGAGCCTCAGCGCATTAGGCGAATCATGGTCGATGGCGAAAAACTAAAAATAAAGCTTCTGGAGACTAGAGGAGGTCTTTATTAAACGACTCGCAGCCTCCAGTACTTGCAGAACCATAAGTTATCATCCGCTGCATATTCGTTCTATTGCACCGGACTGCTTAATTTTAGGCGCTGTGAGTCACCACAAGCGACAGTCGACCCGAAGCTGCCGCAATGGGATTCAACTTTGGTAGCCATGACCTTGCTCGTTTTTTAATAGCAGATCCAGCCTTTGGGAGCGGTTTTCATCCGCGCGTTGCGGCGAAGACATGGTCTTGAACCGCGTCGCGTTGTTCGCGGGCAAACCGCTCCCACGGAGATCACTAAAGCTGGGCGAATGGCAGTTCGGTTCGAAAGCGGCCACACTTGGAGACGGATTGAACCACGGCAGTGTTACGGGCATGGCAGCTCATAGCCGCTTCGTGCCGATCAAACCATTTAAGGCACTTGTCAGGTCCGATGCAGCCGACTCGTTAAGACGAGCATTAGTGATGGTCAATTCTGCGCTTACCCCAGCCAGCTACTCAACCCTGGCGCCAAGTGTGACTGGGGCTTGGATAATCCGCTCTAACCACTTCCACTCAATATATCGATCACCACGCCCCCTCAAATGGGTGTACCGCCGCAGCGAGTTCCAGTCACGATGGCCGGAAACACTTGAAACGCGCGGAATATCCCAATCCATTTCGAACAACCGGCTCACACCTTCGTGGCGCAGATCGTGAAAGTGCAGATCCTCCACGCCAACCAGCTTGCATGCACTGGACCAGGCCGTGCCGATTGAGTCGGTGTTGTAAGGGAAGATCTCAGCGCACTGACGCGGCATGCTTTGCACAATCGCCCACGCCTCATCCGGCAGATGGCACCACACATCGTTGCCGATCTTCTGACCAGGGTTCTTCATGTCCCACACCTTCACCGCTTGGCGGTGCTCATCCAGATCTTCCCACAAGATGCGCGCAATCTCGTCCATACGGCGCGTGAAGAAGATGGCAAACGCCATTACCTTTGGCATGTGAATCCCAGTCGGACGCCGTGCAAGCATCTCGAAAAAATGCTCGAGTACCTTGTCGAGTTCTTCGAGCGTTGGCCGGCGATCCCGCTCCCGGCTTTTCATGTTGTAGCCGAGGCGCTTCAGCACAAGGCGTGCGTCGGGCATGGCTTGGGGGTTGATCTCGTACTCCCACGCAGCCCTAGCCAGCGACAACACAGAACCTAGGTGAGCCAGATCATTGCCGGCTGTCTGCGGTTTGATGCCGCCGCCTTCAGGGCTCATACGCCATAGGCATAGTCCACCAGCACCTGCTGAGAGATGTCAGAGTCGACCACTTCGCCGAGGTAACTGTTCTTGATAGCCAGGAGGGTCTGCCGCTTCGTCTTACCCAGCGGCCGGGCTTTCTCGGCTTCCACCAGGTAGCGATCAATCATGTCCTTGACTGCATGCCCACCACGATTGGCGCGCTCGATCGCGCCAGGCTCTGCCAACTCGGTCTCTCGTCGCTTTGCCCAGGCTTGAGCAGCCTGCTTGCGGGCGAATGTCTGGGACTCTTGGTAGACTAGGACACCCTTTTTCTTGAGGCGGATCTGGACGGTGTAGCTCACCGTTCCATCGGCCTTTTTCCTTGCTCTAATCGTTGCCATGATTTTCGGGGATACAAGCGTGTTTGCCGGTGTAAACGCACCGCCGTCACACCAAAGACGCCACAAAACCCCGAAAGTGGTACAAAAATGCGTAGACCAGAATGCCCCTAGAATCAGCCTCAAAGCCACAAACCACGCGCCCTGAGCCGTCACGCCGTTTCAGCGTTGCACCGATGATGGACTGGACAGACCGCCACTGCCGCTTCTTCCTGCGCCTGCTCTCCAAGCACACCCTGCTCTACACCGAAATGGTCACCACCGGCGCCCTACTCCACAACGACGCCCACCGTTTCCTGCGCCACGACGTGTCCGAGCACCCGCTGGCCCTGCAACTGGGCGGCAGCGTGCCGGCCGACCTGGCGGCCTGCGCGCGCCTGGCCGAGGAGGCGGGCTACGATGAGGTCAACCTTAACGTTGGCTGCCCGAGCGACCGGGTGCAGAACAACATGATCGGTGCGTGCCTGATGGCCCACCCGGCGCTGGTGGCGGATTGCGTCAAGGCAATGCGCGATGCGGTGTCGACGCCGGTGACGGTGAAGCACCGTATCGGCATCAATGGCCGTGACAGCTATGCCGAACTGTGCGATTTCGTCGGCCAGGTGCGCGAAGCTGGGTGCCGGAGTTTTACCGTGCATGCGCGGATTGCGATTCTTGAAGGGCTGTCGCCCAAGGAGAACCGTGAGGTGCCACCTTTGCGCTACGACGTGGCGGCGCAGCTGAAAGCGGACTTCCCGGACCTTGAGATCGTGCTTAACGGCGGGATCAAGACGCTGGCGGAATGCCAGGCGCACCTTGAAACGTTCGATGGGGTGATGCTGGGGCGTGAGGCGTATCACAACCCTTACCTGCTGGCCGAGGTGGACCAGCAGTTGTTTGGCAGCGAGGCGCCGGTGATCAGCCGCAGTGAGGCGCTGGCGTTGTTGCGGCCTTATATCGTGGCGCACATCGAGAGCGGTGGGGCCATGCATCACGTCACCCGGCATATTCTGGGGCTGGCCCAGGGCTTCAAGGGGGCGCGGCGATTCCGGCAGCTGTTGTCGGCGGATATTCACAAGGCTCCAGAGCCGTTGGTGGTGTTTGATCAGGCAGCGGAGTTGATGCAGGGTCATTGATGAATGAACCAGGGATGGATTGGCAATGAAGAAAAGGCGCACGCGTTCGCAGGGCAGCTTGGGCGTGGCAGTGGCGATCTTTGCCCCGGTGGGCATCATTCTGGCGGTCGCCTCGCAATACCCGACGATGATCGAGCGCAGGGTTGAGGCGAGAAAGGCGCAGGCGCGTGCGGCACAGCCGGCGCCTCGCCCTGCGGGGACCACGTTGGAAATCATCATGCCCGACCGCAAACGGCTCCAGGAAGGGCAATCGGGCACCTTGGGCGAGGCCCTGAAAAGCAGGTAGTCGGCAGCCTTGGGAACCTCGGGGCTGTGGGTGAATCGAATCATCACCTTGCGTAGAACTTCAGGGGCTTGCCTGCTGTGTTGGGCTGAGACCTTGGGGCTGTTGCGCAACCCCATTCGCGACGCAACGCCGCGCTCACACGCGGTTTGCCCGAGCGGCTTCGACGGGCCTTGAGCGGCCGCCGGGGCTCGGGTAATGTCGAGTCATTGCACAGGACAGAGCACGCCCATGACCTCCAAGCTGGAACAACTCAAGCAGTTCACCACCGTGGTCGCCGACACCGGGGACCTGGACGCCATCACCCGCCTGAAACCGGTCGATGCCACCACCAACCCGTCGCTGCTGCTCAAAGCCGCCGCCATCCCCGGCTATGCCGACCTGCTCAAGGAGGTAAAAGGTGATGCCAAGGGTGATGTGGACCTGGCCTGCGACAAGTTCGCGGTCGCGGTCGGTTCTGGGATCCTCAAAGTCATCCCTGGCCGTATCTCCACCGAAGTGGATGCGCGCTTGTCGTTCGATGAGCCGGCCCTGCTAGCCAAGGCCCGCCAGTTGATCGCGCTGTACGACGCCGCCGGGGTCAGTAAAGACCGCGTGCTGATCAAGCTGGCCTCGACCTGGGAAGGCATCCGCGCCGCCGAGAAGCTGGAGAAGGAAGGCATCCAGACCAACCTGACCCTGCTGTTCTCCTTCGCCCAGGCCCAAGCCTGCGCCGATGCCGGGGTGTTTCTGATCTCGCCGTTCGTGGGCCGTATCTACGACTGGTACAAGAAGAGCACCGGCAAGGAGTACGTCGGCGCCGAGGACCCGGGTGTGCAGTCGGTCACGCGCATCTACGACTACTACAAGACCAATGGCTACAACACGGTGGTCATGGGTGCCAGCTTCCGCAATATCGGTCAAATCGAGCAACTGGCAGGCTGCGACCGCCTGACCATCAGCCCCGAACTGCTGCAGCAGTTGAGCGATGACCAGGGCGACCTGCCGCGCGTGCTCAAGCCGGGCAACACGGGCGAGGCCAAGCAGGTATTGAGCGAGAGCCAGTTCCGCTGGGCGATGAACGAAGATGCCATGGGCACCGAGAAGCTGGCCGAGGGTATTCGCCAGTTCGCGCGGGATCAGGAGAAGCTGGAGAAGTTGATGGCTGAAAAGGCCTGATACATTTTGGGTTTGCCTGACGGGCGGGAAATGTTCAGCATTTTCCGCCCGTTTTTGGTTTGGCGCTAAACTGCGCCAGGCTTCCGAGGTATTTTGAATTCGATGGCCTATTCGCGGGCAAGCCCGCTCCCACCGGTACCGTGCTGCGTGAATGGGCTGTCTAGCCACCAGAGCTGTTGATGACCTCTTCCCTACCCCTTGTTCTCGCCGGCCCGGTACTGCGCCGCCTGGAGCCACAGCGCCTGGCCATCTGGCTGGTCGCAACGCAACCCTTGCAACCTGAATTTGCCCTTGATGGCGTAGAACACTCGGCCAAGGTCACTTGCCAGGTGATCCCGATAGGCCAGCACGCGTTTATTCATTTGCTGGATATCCACGTTGCCCAGCCGCTCCCCTGCAACCAGACGCTGGGCTACGACCTGCGCATCAATGGCCAGGGCATCGCAGACTGGGCACCCCACATGCTCTACCCCGGCGAAACGCGCCCACACTTCGTGTTGCGTGATCGCCTGAACCATTTGCTGCACGGTTCTTGCCGCAAGCCGCACCACCCCGCCGCCGACGGCCTGCTCTGCGCCGACCGTTTGCTGCAACAGTGCCAACACCCCGAACAACGCCCCGCGGTGCTGCTGATGACCGGCGACCAGGTGTATGCCGATGATGTCGCCGGGCCCATGCTGCGCGCGATCCACGTGCTGATCGAACGCCTGGGGCTGTTCGACGAACAGCTGGACGGTGCAGTCGTCGCCGACAGCGCGGCGCTCTATCGCCACCCGGCCAGTTACTATCACCGCGCCGACCTGCTGCCCGCGCAGGAACGTAACGACAGCCTGCGCGAGCGCTTTTTCGGGGGTAAACGCAAGCCGATCTTCTCGTCCAGCAACGCCGACAACCACTTGGTAACCTTCGCCGAGGTCATGGCCATGTACCTGCTGGTGTGGTCACCTGAACCCTGGCGGCTGGTCAACCTGGACATGCCCGCAGGCCTCACCGATGAACGCCAGGCGCGTTATCGGCAGGAGGTGCCACTGATCGAGGCCTTCGCCGACAACCTCGGCCAGGTGGCGCGGGTGATGGCACACCTGCCATGCCTGATGATCTTCGACGACCACGACATCACCGACGACTGGAACCTCTCGGCCCAGTGGGAAGAAACCGCCTATGGCCACCCGTTCTCGCGGCGGATCATCGGCAATGCGCTGCTGGGCTACCTGCTGTGCCAGGCCTGGGGCAACGACCCGGATGGCTGCGGGCCGCTGGTCGAACGCTGCCAGGCGCTGACCGGTGCGCCACTGGCCAGCCAGGCACAGGATGAACTGATCGGCGAGCTGTTGCGCTTCCAAGGCTGGCAGTTCAGCCTGCCCAGCAACCCACCCTTGCTGGTACTCGACACCCGCACCCGGCGTTGGCGCAGCGAAACCAGCCTGGCAAAGCCTTCGGGCCTGCTCGACTGGGAGGCGCTGAGCGAGCTGCAGCAGGCGCTGCTCGATCATCCTTCGGCGATTATCGTGTCACCGGCACCGATCTTCGGGGTAAAGCTGATAGAAACCGTGCAAAAGGTATTCAGCTGGATGGGCTACCCGTTGCTGGTGGATGCCGAGAACTGGATGGCCCATCGGGGCGCGGCCCAGGTGATTCTGAATATCTTCCGCCACTCGCGCACGCCCGGGCATTACGTGGTGCTCTCAGGGGATGTGCATTATTCGTTCGTCTATGAAGTGCTGATTCGACACCGCCAACGCAGCCCGCACTTGTGGCAGATCACCAGCAGCGGGATCAAGAACGAATTCCCTAGGCGTTTGCTGGATGTGCTCGACCGGCTTAACCGCTGGCTGTATTCACCGCGCTCGCCGCTGAACTGGTTTACCAAGCGGCGGGAGATGGAAGTGGTGCCGCGTACGCCCAGCGGTAGCAAGGCGGGTGAGCGGTTGTGGAATGGTGCGGGGTTGGGGCAGGTGTTTTTTGATGAGCAGGGGCGGCCGGCACGGGTGTTTCAGTTGGATGCCGGTGGGCGGGATGTGACGGAGTTTGTTGGGCCGGAATGAAGGATTGCCTGTGCCGGCCTCTTCGCGGGTAAACCCGCTCCCACAGGGTTACCGAAGTTCCTGATGCAGCGCTAACCCTGTGGGAGCGGGTTTACCCGCGAAGAGGCCGGTACAGGTTTAAAGCGTACTCAAGACCGCTCCAGCGCATTCACCAAGTCATGAAACGCTTCGCGGTTGGAGTCATTGAGCCCCATGAGAATCTTGTGGGCCTCCAGCACCTTGGAGCGCACCACTTCTTCGTTCTGGTCCTGCGACGGCAAGTCGGTCAGGCACTCTGGGCACGGTATCGGGCGATCGACGATGTTGAACACCTGATCGAAGCCCATGGACTGCAACAACCGGGAAATGTCCGGGTTGGTGGTGACCACAGTCGGCAGCAGCCCCACTTTCTGGCGCGACAGGATCGACAACTTGGCCAGCAGGCCCAAAGTGGTGCTGTCGATGCTCTCGGTTTCAGTCAAATCGATGACGATGGCCGAGAAGTTCAGCGCGGTGAAAATCTTCTCGATCGTTGCATCCAGCGCCGAACACAGGGTCAGGCGCACTTCACCGACGAATTTCAGTACAAAGGTACCGCTTTGCTCGGCGAACTGAATTCTACCGGTACTCATTGAAGGTTCCTGCTCAACACCAATAGGGCGATATCATCCGGCATCTCCCCAAGCGTAGCCAATCCAAATCGTTGCCGCAGCCCATCCAGGCTGCCACCCGCTGCCTTGACGATTTCTGGCAAGGCGGCTTCTTTATCTTTGAGCGTGTCACCTGGCAAAAGGTCCAGAATGCCATCGGACATCAAGCTGAGGCTGAACACCGGCGGCAGCTCCACCACCAGGTCCTGGTAACTGGCCTCGTCAAACAACCCCACCGGCAGGCCGCGGCCTTCCAGATAGCGGGTATTGCCCGGGGTGTACAGCACCGGCAGCGGCAGGTGGCCGCCCACGGCATAGGTCAACAGCCCGGTGTCTTCATCGATCACGCCGCCCACCATGGTCACATGCTTGCCCAACTTGCAGTTGATCAGCCCGCGGTTGATGTGGCTGAGCACTTGCGAGGGCTTGAACTCACGCATCTTGCTCCCGCGCTTGAATTCGAACAACAGGCGCGTGGTCATGAACTTCAGCAACACCGTGACGAACGCCGACGAGGCGCCGTGCCCGGAGACATCGGCGAGGTAGAAGGCAATGCGCCGATCATCCACGCGGAAGTAGTCGGCAAAATCACCCGACAGGTACAGCGACGGGATGATCTGGTGCTCGAAGGCAAACTCGCCGGCCACCCAGGGGCTTTCCGGGAGCATGTTCATCTGCACCTGCCGGCCGGCGGTCTGGTCTTCCTGCAACAGGTGCAGGCTGGCCTCCAGCTCGCGGTTGGCGGCTTCGAGCTTGTCGCGGTAGCGCTGGTTTTCCAGCACCAGGCGCGAACGGTCGAGGGCCCGGCGCACCGAGTGCTCGAGCACGGCAAGGTCTTCTAGCGGCTTGATCAGGTAGTCGGCGGCGCCCAGGCGCAAGGCCTCGACCGCATCGCTCATCACGCCGGCACCCGACACCACGATCACCGGCAGTTGCGGCGCGCGCTCGCTGATCTGGCGGATCAGTTCGAGCCCGCCCATCTGCGGCATGCGCAGATCGCAGATCACGAGGTCGGGCTGGTGTTCTTCGAAGACCTGAAGCCCCTGCTGGCCATTACCGGCCTGGAGGACGCTGAAACCACTGTCTTCAAGATAGGCGGCGAGGCTCGCACGGACCACGTCGTCGTCATCGATGATCAGCAGCGTTGCACTGGTTTTCTGCATGTGGGCGAACGGCGCCGATTTAGGTTGGTGCAGCGGTGTCGGCAAGGCTGACGGCCAGCTACGGGAATACTCTGTGGTAACACTCTACTTGAGTTGTAGGACAAGAAGACCCGCCCGGCAACTGTCAGAGGTACCCTGTAAGGCGCAGACGGTACTCCCATCCGCCAGGCGTTTCAAGCGTGCAAGGGTCGACCTCGCTGCTCTTTACAGGGCAAATCACCGAGAGTTATAAGAAAGCCGACCCGCGCAACCTAAAGGGAAGGATGCAGCATGCCCCAGACACCCTCAAGCCACAGCGAAAAACGCGATTTCATCCGCATGCGCATCGACACCGACATCAGCCTGTTGCACCAAGGCCAGGTGATTGCAGCGGTGTGCCTGGACCTGTCCAGCGGGGGCATGCAAGTGCAGGCGCCGCAGCGTTTTCAGGTAGGGGATACGCTTGAGGTGAGGATCGATTCCGATCACAAGGCGCTGAAAGGCCTGCATGCCAGCACCGAGGTGGTGTGGATCGCCGACCAGCCCGACGGGCAGCAGAAATTCGGCCTGCGCATCCTGGCGATGCATTAACGCTGGGGCTGCTTGGCAGCCCCGATGGCTTAAATCAGAAACAATCAGAAATCATCTTCGACTTCGCCGTCCTTTACCTTGAACTCGCGGTTCTGCAGGTAGGCGTTGCGAATGAAGATGTACTTGTCGCCCTGCATCAGCTTCTCAGCCGACAACAGGCTGGCACGGGTATCGACGACATCAACCGCGAGGCTCGTGTTACGCGTCGGTACGTGGTTGATGTAGCGGTAAGGTTCGGTGTAGCTGTCCGGGTACTTGGCCAGGCCGTCACGCACGGTGCTTGGGCCCAGCAACGGGATAACCACGTAAGGGCCACTGCCCACGCCCCAGTAACCCAAGGTCTGGCCGAAATCTTCGTCGTTGCGCTGCAGGCCCATCTTGGTGCCGACGTCGAAGAAGCCACCCAGGCCAAAGGTGGTGTTGACGATCAGCCGCGCCGTGTCCACGCCCGCCGCATGCGGCTTGAGCTGCAGAATATTGTTGGCCAGGTTGGTGACATCGCCCAGGTTGCGGAAGATGTTATGGATGCCATCTTCGAGGAACTGCGGCGTCACTGCCTGGTAGCCCTTGGCCAATGGCTTGAGGGCATAGGTGTCGACCGTATCGTTGAACCTGAAGATCGGGCGGTTGACCGCCTCCCAAGGGTCTTCCTCGGTGGCCGCTTGGGTGGCCGCCACGGGCGCCAGCAACAAGCTGGCGCAGACACAGGCCTGGGTGACTCGTTCGATCACACCGGCACCGATCCTACGCATAGATGTCTCTCCATCGAATTTCTTGGCCGCAGCCGCACCGGGCGTGCTGCTGATAAGGCGCAAGTATAAGGGCTTGCGGGCTGATCACCAGCATTACACATTTTTGCTCAAGATTTTGTGAACGTATGTTGCCTCGTCATCGGCTGGTAACAATAGCGGCCTAGCCTGCGGACTATTTCAGGGAAGTTGCCATGCACGATGCGTCCGCCTTCACTGCTGTGCTGTTTGGCCTGCGTGGCTGCCTGGTCCAGGGTGCTAACGGCAACCCCCTGCCCGCGCCCGGCGCCCTGGCAACGCTCACCAGCCTGCGCCAGCGCCAGGTGCCCTGCATCTGGCTGGACGACCTGACTGCCACACAGGGCAAACGCCTGGCCACTGTGCTGCCCGACTGGCTGCCGGGGCACGCGGTCAACGGCGTGCGCTGGCCCGCGCCAAACGCCTGCTGGCAGGCGCTGATGGCACTGGAAAGCGCGCGCCTGGATGGCTGCGTACTGGTTAGCGGTGACCCTGCGCTGCTGCAATCGGGCCTAAACGCCGGCTTGTGGACCGTGGGCCTGGCGGCCTGCAGCCCGCACTGCGACCTCAGCTCCCGGCATTGGCAAGCCATGAGCCAACAGGAACAAGACCTGGCCCGTGGCAAGGCCACCCTCGCGCTGTTCAGCCTGGGCGTACACTCGGTGATCGATCACCTCGAAGCCCTGGACACCTGCCTGCAGGACATCGCCCAGCGTCGGCGCAAGGGCGAAAAACCCTGATACAGCACCTTTGACGCGGATCATGCAAAGCGGCTGCGAGTGGATTACATTGAAAGCAGGCCAGAACCTTTGCCGCTTCGCTGAGGTCCATGGCTTGCCAAGCCATTGATGGAGAAAAGCCAATGCCTGCCCGCGAATTGCAAGAGCGACTGAACAGCTTGCGCGAGCAACTGGACCGTAACGTGCCGCTTTCGGAAGAGGAGCTGGCCGCGCTGCATGAGGAAGCCAGACAAATTGAAGCGCAGCTGAAGCTTGAGGAAGCCACACCGGACAACAATCTGGTAGACGGGGTCAATCTGGCGATCGATCGTTTTGAGCTCGACCACCCAGATTTAGCCGCTACCCTGCGCAATATTTTCAACTCATTGCACAGCATGGGTATCTGAATAGCTGGGGGCGCTTCGCACCCCTTTCGCGGGCAAGCCCGCTCCTGCAGGACAGCGCGGTCTAAGGGCTGCGCTAAAACCTGTGGGAGCGGGCTTGCCCGCGAATGGGGCGCGAAGCGCCCCCAACGGCCGTGATTTTACTGCCGAACCAGCCGCCCATTCACCGGGCTGATCGCCCCCATGCTGCGGTACGGGTTGATATCCAGCCCACCCCGGCGCACATACCGTGCATACACCGTCAAATGCTCCGGCTGCAGCAGGTTCTTCAAGTCCAGGTAAATTCGCTCCACGCACTGCTCATGGAAGTCGGCATGCTGCCGGAAGCTGATCAGGTAAGTCAGCAGGCTGGCAGGGTCTAGTGCCCTGCCCTTGTACTCGACCACCACACTACCCCAATCCGGCTGGCCGGTGACGGGGCAGTTGGACTTGAGCAAATGGCTGTGCAGGGTCTCTTCAACCACACGCTGCGCATCGCAACGCAGCAACTCCGGTTGCGGCTGCTCATAGTTGCTGATGGCCACATCCAGCGCGTCGATGCACTGCCCCGGCAATGCCACAACGCCCTGAGCCTCCACCTCGGCCAACGTGCGAACCTTGACGCCGACCGGCTTGCCAGCCGCCGCAGACAAGTCCTTCTCCAGGCAGGCCTGCAGCTCGCCAATCGAGGCAAAAACCGTTTGGTTCAGCGAGTTCAGGTACAACTTGAACGACTTGGACTCGATGATATTCGGCGAGTCTGCAGGAATGGCGAACTCGCCGATCGCCACCACCGGCTTGCCCGACGGCAGCAGCCACGACAGCTCGAAGCAGTTCCAATAATCCACGCCCTGCCACGGCAGGGTCTGGGCAGTAACGCCCAGCTCGGCCCACTTGGCGGTACGCGGGATCGGGAACAGCAGCTCAGGGGAGTAGGTAGCGATGTATTCGCTGGACTTGCCCAGCGGGGAGTGTTCGGCGGCGGGATGCATGGAAACTGACCTGAAGGTTCGAAATGCCCCTAGTCTACCGTTTTTGCGCCCCGCCTTGGGCCTGATGTCACTCGATGGTCAATGGCCCGACCATCCCCGCCTGGTAATGCCCAGGTACGTTGCAGGCAAACTCGATGGGTGCCGACTTGCGGAACGTCCAAGTCAGTTCGGCACGCTGGCCAGGCGGTACCAGCACGGTGTTGCCCCCGCCGTGGCCGTGGCCTTCGCCGTGGTTCATCTGGCCGTGGTCCATGCCTTCATGGTTCATGCCTGCGGTGAACAGCTTGCCTTGCATCGCAATCATTTCTTTCTGGTGCTCGGCATGCATGGCCTTGTCGCCCAGGTTGAATTCGTGGGGCAACTTGCCCTCATTGATCAACACGAAGCGCACCGTCTCGCCCGCCTTGACTTCCAGGCTTTTTGGTTCGAAGGCAATGTCCTTGAGCACCACCTCGACCGTACGGGTGGCCTTGCCAGCCGGGGCAGGCTCGCCAAAGGCGAAACTGTCGGCACTGCCCGCAAACGTGGGCAGGCTTGCCATGGCAAGGGCGGCGGCGATGAACAGGCGTTTCATGATGACTCCAAAATACACAACGTGATGAGAGCACCTTAATCAGGTGGGGCTGGCGGCTACCTGACGGGAAGATTACAACTTTGTCAGTTTGGGCGAGCGCCGACATCGTCACGTATCATTTCCGGTAGCCGCCGCGCACCCTTCCAGAAATGTGGACACTGCATGAAACTGTTGATCGTTGAAGACCAGGCCCGCACCGGCCAGTACCTGAGCCAGGGCCTCAGCGAGGCAGGCTTCGCCACCGAACTGGCAGCCGATGGCGAAACAGGCCAACACCTGGCACTGACCGGCGACCATGACTTGCTGATCCTCGACGTGATGCTGCCAGGCCGCGATGGCTGGCAGATTTTGCACGCAGTGCGCCAGGCCGGCCTGGACACCCCCGTGCTGTTCCTGACCGCCCGCGATGCGGTAGAAGACCGTGTGCACGGCCTGGAGTTGGGCGCCGACGATTACCTGGTCAAGCCGTTTGCCTTTTCCGAACTGCTGGCCCGTGTACGCAGCCTGCTGCGCCGTGGCGCCAGCCCGAGCCAGGACACCACCTTGAGCCTGGCCGACCTGCGCCTGGACCTGATCCGCCGCCGCGCCGAGCGCGCCGGCCAGCGCATCGACCTGACCGCCAAAGAGTTCGCCCTGCTCGAATTACTGCTGCGGCGCCAGGGCGAGGTACTGCCCAAATCGCTGATCGCCTCGCAGGTCTGGGACATGAATTTCGACAGTGACACCAACGTCATCGAAGTGGCCATCCGCCGCCTGCGCCTGAAAATCGACGACCCACACGCCAGCAAGCTGATCCACACCGTGCGGGGCATGGGCTATGTGCTGGAGGAGCGTCAGGATT
The DNA here is from genome assembly GCF_053629175.1 of Pseudomonas sp. Y3 TE3536. Lineage (NCBI taxonomy): Bacteria > Pseudomonadati > Pseudomonadota > Gammaproteobacteria > Pseudomonadales > Pseudomonadaceae > Pseudomonas > Pseudomonas sp. Y3 TE3536. Next base: position 99,891 of record NZ_JBRJHU010000001.1, read on the forward strand.
GATGCGCCGACTTTCCCTTGGCAGCCGGCTGGCGCTGCTGTTCGCGGCCTGCACCGCTGCCGTTTCGCTGGGGGCTGGCGTGCTGTTCAGCCGCGCCAGCGAGCAGCACTTCATCGAACTCGACCAACAGTTGCTGGAATCTCGCCTGTCGCTGTTTCGCACGCAGCTGGCCGGCGTCGTCGGGCCCGCCGAACTGGGCGCCCGCCTCCCCGCCCTGCGCGATGAACTCAGCCAACAGGCCGACTTGGCCCTGCGCATCAGCGGCCATGACGGTAGGCCGTGGTTCGACAGCCGCACGCAATTGCCCGACACCACGCCACCCTCTGGGCTTGCCACTCTGCACACCGACGGCGCCGACTACCGCAGCCTGGCCATGCCCCTGAACCCGGCCGACCCGCAGTCTGCGCAGCTGACCTTGTACCTCGACATCACCCACCATCAGCACTTCCTGCAGGGCATGCAGCGCCTGATCTGGCTAACGGTCGGCCTCTCGGCCCTGGCCACCGCCCTGCTCGGTGCCTGGGCCGTACGCCGGGGGCTGAGGCCGCTGCGGCAGATGGGCCAGGTTGCGGCCAGCGTGTCGGCCCGCTCGCTGACCACCCGGCTGCCAGTGGCGCAGATGCCGGAAGAGCTGGCCGAACTGGCCACCACCGTGAACGCCATGCTGCAGCGCCTGGACGATGCCTTCCAGCGCTTGTCGGCATTCTCCGCCGACATCGCCCACGAACTGCGCACACCACTGTCCAACCTGCTGACCCACACCCAGGTCACCCTCACCCGCCCGCGCAGCCTTGAGGAATACCGCGAGGCCTTGCATGGCAACCTGGAGGAGCTGCAGTGGATGGCGCAGATGATCAACGACATGCTGTACCTGGCCAAGGCCGACCATGGCCTGCTGGTGCCTGGCCAAGCCACGCTGGCACTGCATGAAGATGTCGATGCATTGCTGGAGTACTACGCGCCGCTGGCCGAGGACCGCGACGTGACGCTGCTGCGCGAAGGCCAGCTGCTGTTGCAGGGTGACCGCCCCATGCTGCGCCGCGCATTGTCGAACCTGCTCGACAATGCCTTGCGCTTCACCCCACCCGGTGGGCAGGTACGCGTGACGCTGGAGCCTGGGTTACGGGTTTGCGTGGCCAATACCGGGGCGGCAATCGCACCGGCTGCATTGCCCCGCTTGTTTGACCGGTTCTACCGGGTGGACCCGGCGCGGCGCGAAGGCAGCACGGAGCACGCCGGGTTAGGGCTGGCGATTACCCGGTCGATCGTGCAGGCACATGGTGGGCGTATTCGGGCAGAGTGCGAGGGTGGCTGGACGCGGTTTGTGATCGAGTTACCTGGCAATCAATAGAACTGCAGCTCCTGCATCGGCGTGTAGGAGCAGCCTTGTGCTGCGAAGAGGCCGGTGCAGGCTGCAGCAATCTGCTTTGCCTGCACCGGCCTCTTCGCAGCACGAGGCTGCTCCTACAATGAACGCGAATCAGCGTTTCAAACCGCCAGGCCAATCGCCGGCTGCACCTGGGATGCCCGATACGCCGGGTAAATGGTCGCCAAGAAGCTCATCACCAACCCCGCCGCACAGATGATCACCACATCGCCCCACTGCAGTTCCGACGGCAGGCTGCTGATGAAGTACACGTCCGACGTGAAGATATGCTGGCCGCTGACCCGCTCCAGCCAGCCAACGATCTGGCTGACGTTGAACGCGGCAATCACCCCCAGCACACCGCCGATCAAGGTCCCGACAATACCGATCAAGCTGCCCTGGACCATGAACGTACCCATGATCTGCGCAGGCGTGGCACCCAGGGTGCGCAGGATGGCGATATCCGGCCCTTTGTCATTCACCACCATCACCAACGTGGCAATGATGTTGAACGCCGCCACTGCGATGATCATCATCAGCAGCAGGCCGATCATGGTCTTTTCCATCTTCATGGCGCTGAACAGGCTGCCCTGGGTGTGCGACCAGTCATCGGCACGGTAGGCATCGCCCAGGCCGGCCGCGATGGCCTTGGACACCTGCGGCGCCGCATACAGGTCATGCAGCTTGAGCCGCACGCCTTGTACCTGGCCCGGCGCCCAACGCTGCATTTCGCCCGCATCGGCGACGTGAATGTACGCCTGGGAGCCATCCAGCTCTGCACCGACTTTGAAGATACCGACCACGGTCAGGCGCTGCATGCGCGGGGTGATGCCACCCGGCGCCTTGCTGATTTCCGGCACGATCAGGGTCAGCTTGTCGCCCGTGTTCAAGCGAAAACGCCGCGCGCTCAGTTCACCGAGCACCACGCCAAACTCACCTGGTTTCAGGTCCTCCAGGCGGCCCTGGACAATATGCTGGCCGACAATGGAAACCTTGCCTTCCTCTGCTGGGTCGATGCCGCTGACCTGGATCGGCTGCATCGCGCCCTTGTAAGAGAGCATGCCTTCCATTTCGGTGATTGGCGCCGCGGCCATCACCGCCGGGTCCTTTAGGGCGGCATCGGCGACGGTGCGCCAGTCATCCAGCGGCTGCACGCCAAGGATACTGGCATGGGGCACCAGGCCGAGGATGCGCGAGCTCATCTCGCGCTGGAAGCCGTTCATTACCGACAGCACCACGATCATCGCCAGCACGCCCAGCGACAGGCCGATCATCGAGGTCATCGAGATGAACGAGATGAAATGGTTGCGGCGCTTGGCACGGGTGTAGCGAGCACCAATGAACAAGGGCAAGGGTCTGAACATGTAAAACACCCAATGAAAGAGTTGCGGGGCGGCTCAGGCCACCCCGTGCAAGCGGCTCAGATCGCCACCAGGTGACCGTCGTCGAGTTTCAACACACGGTCCATCTGGCGCGCCAGGTTGAGGTCGTGGGTCACCACCAGGAACGCGGTACGCGAAGCGCTGGACAGCTCCTGCATCAGTTCCTGGATGCCTTGGGCGGTGTGGTGGTCGAGGTTGCCGGTCGGTTCGTCGAGCATCACCAGGCCCGGGCGGTTGACCAAGGCGCGGGCGATCGCCACACGCTGGCGCTCACCGCCGGACAACTCGGCAGGCTTGTGGTGCAGGCGGTGGCCAAGGCCGACGCGCTTGAGCAGAGCCTCGGCGCGCTCACGCGCTTCGGGGATGGCGGTGCGGCCGATCAACAGCGGCATGCACACGTTCTCCATGGCGGTGAACTCAGGCAGCAGGTGGTGGAACTGGTAGACGAAGCCCAGTGCCCGGTTGCGCAACAGGCCACGCGCGCGCTCACCCAGGGCCGAAAGCTCCTCGCCCGCCAGCCAGACACTGCCCTGGGTAGGCGTGTCGAGGCCGCCAAGCAGGTTGAGCAAGGTGCTCTTGCCAGAGCCCGAGCTGCCGACGATGGCCACGCGTTCACCCGGGTGCAGCTCCAGCTGCAAGCCAGACAGCACCTGCACCGACTCCGGGCCCTCGTCGTAGGACTTGCCCAGGTTGCGGCAACTCAGAACGGCTTTATCACTCATGCGCGACTCACTCATAACGTAGCGCCTCTGCAGGCTGGGTGCGGGCCGCACGCCAGGCCGGGTACAGGGTGGCGAAGAAACTCAGGACCAGTGCCGCGGCACAGACCATGTACACGTCATTGGCCATGATCTGCGACGGCAGGTAATCAATGAAATACACGTCGGCGTTGAGGAACTTGTGCCCGATCAGCTTCTCGATGCCGGCAATCGCCGCACTCACGTTGAGCGCGGCAAGAATGCCGACGCCGGCGCCGATCAAGGTGCCGATCACCCCGATCACCGTACCCTGCACCATGAAGATGGCCATGATCTGCCCAGGCGTGGCGCCGAGGGTGCGCAGGATCGCGATGTCGCCGCGCTTGTCATTGACCACCATCACCAGGGTGGAAATGATGTTGAACGCCGCCACCGCCACGATCAGCAGCAACAGCAGGCCGATCATGGCCTTTTCCATGCGGATCGCCTGGTAAAGGTTGCCATGGGTGCGGGTCCAGTCACGGCTGTAGAACTCCTGCTCGCCCAGCTGTTGGGCGATAGACCAGGCCACGCGCGGCGCCTGGAACAGGTCGTCGAACTTCAGCCGCAGGCCTTGCACCTGGTTCGGTTTCCAGCGGTGCAGGCGGGACAGGTCGCTGATGTTGGTCAGGCCCAGGTAACCGTCGATTTCGCCGGCGCCCACGTGGAAGGTACCGACCACGGTAAAGCGCTTCATGCGCGGGAACATGCCGGCCGGGGTCACGCTGACCTCGGGGGCGACGAAGGTCAGCTTGTCGCCGATGGCCACACCCAGCTTGGCGGCGGCCTTGTCGCCGATCATGATGCCCCACTCGCCCGGTGCCAGCTGGTCGAGACGGCCTTGCTGGACGAAGTTGTCGATGATCGACACCTCGCGCTCGCGGGCCGGGTCGATGCCATTGAGCAGCACCTTCTGCACCTTGCCTTCATGGGTCAGCAGGCCCTGCATCTGGGTGAAGGGCGCTACCGCCACCACCTGCGGATTCTGCTTTACTTGTTGGGCAAGCGCAGGCCAGTCGTCAAGCGGCTGGCCGCTCTCGAGCGTGGCATGGGGAATCATGCCGAGCACGCGGGTACGCATCTCGTGGTCGAAACCGTTCATGACCGAGAGCACCACGATCATGACCACCACGCCCAGGGCGAGGCCGATCATCGAGGTCAGGGAAATGAACGAGACGAAGTGATTGCGACGTTTGGCACGGGTATAACGCGTGCCGATGAATGCGAAAAGAGGTCTGAACATGTCGGGGCTTGTTCGGATGAAAGGGAACGTCCTTGTGGCGGGGCGCTTACGGCGGCTTTACACTCGGACCACCGCCGCTACCATGGGTTCGCCATGACGACATTAGACGAAGAAGATCGCCGCGAATACTACCGCATCGCAGATCGGATCGCACTTCAAATCAACCCCTTGAGCGCGGCTGAAGCCCTTGACCCAGAAGTGTTGCAGGATGATTCGCCGCTGTTCAACCTGCTCAGCGAGCTGCACCTGTCCGACTTCGAAGCCCAGCACCTGCTGCGCCAGCTGAGTGACAAGGACCGCACTCTGGCGGCGTTTTTGCGCGCGCAAAGCAAACGCCTCGACCTGCTCAGCGCCGTGGTCGCGCAAACCCTCATCGGTGAGGTCGGCCAGCCGCAGGCAGTGGTCATCTCCGAAGGCGGCATCGAGTTCACCCAAGCCCAGGCCATCGCCCCCGACACCCGCGTGAAGGTGAAGATGGTGCTGATGCCCCGCGCCCACGGCCTACTGCTGCGCGGCAAGGTCACCCACTGCGACCCACGCCCTGACGGCGGCTTTGAGGTCGGCACCGAATTCATCGACATGACCGACGCCCAGCGCCAACTGCTGGCCCGATACATCCTGCAGCGCCAGCAACAACAACGGCGCCAGCAGCTGGAGCAGAATGACCCTGCCTCCTGAGCCTCTTCCCCTTGAATTGAAGGAACGAACGTGACCCTGATCTACGGCCATCGCGGCGCCAAGGGCGAAGCGCCCGAGAACACCCTGAACAGCTTCCGCCAGTGCCTGTCCCACGGCGTCAATCGCTGTGAACTGGACCTGCACCTGTCGGCCGACAACGAACTGATGGTGATCCACGACTCGACGCTCAAGCGCACCACCGGCCGACGCGGCAAGGTGGTCGAGCACCCGGCAGCCGACCTGGTCACCTACGACGCACGCAAAGGCGGCCCAGGCCATGTGCAGCCCTGCCCTATCCCGAAACTGGAAGAACTCTTCGAAAAATGCGCCTTCGAGCATTGGCAGCTGGAGGTCAAGAGTGCCTCGCGCACCCGCGCCGCCACCACGGTGCTGGCCATTCGTGAACTGGCCCAGCAGTACGGCCTGCTGGACAAGGTCACCATCACCTCGAGCTCACGCGACGTGCTAGGCGCCGCACAAGAGCTGGTACCCGACGTGTCTCGCGGGCTGGTGGCCGAATACGCCTGGCTCGACCCACTGAAGGTCGCGCAAAACTACGGCTGCGAGTTGCTGGCTTTGAACTGGACACTGTGCACCCCAGAGCGCCTGCTCAAAGCCCAGGGCCAGGGGTTGCATGTGTCGGTGTGGACAGTCAACGAACCGGCACTGATGCGCCGGCTCGCTGATTTTGGCGTGGACAGCCTGATTACAGACTTTCCCGGTTTGGCCAAGACCACCCTCGGGTAGGGCTGAAATCGGTATCCCCGACCGGCTCAGGCCACCGGTCGGAGCCGCTTAAAAAAGCCGGTTCAGGCCGTCGTAGGCAGCTACCCGATAGGCTTCGGCCATGGTCGGGTAGTTGAACGTGGTGTTGACGAAGTACTTCAGGTTATTCAGCTCGCCCGGCTGGTTCATGATCGCCTGGCCGATATGGACGATTTCCGAAGCCTGGTAGCCGAAGCAGTGCACGCCGAGGATTTCCAGGGTTTCGCGGTGGAACAGGATCTTCAGCATGCCCTGTGGCTCGCCGGCGATCTGCGCGCGGGCCATGCCCTTGAAGAAGGCCTTGCCCACTTCGTACGGCACTTTGGCCTGGGTCAGTTCCTGCTCGTTCTTGCCGATCGAGCTGATCTCCGGAATGGTGTAGATACCGGTCGGCACGTCATTGACGAAGCGCCAGCTGCCATTGTCGACGATGCTGCCCGCTGCCGAACGGCCCTGGTCATGGGCGGCACTGGCCAGGCTCGGCCAACCGATCACGTCACCGGCACCGTAGATGTTCGACACGGTGGTGCGGTAGGCCTCGTCGACCTCGATCTGGCCGCGGCTATTGACCTTGATGCCGATGTTTTCCAGGCCCAGCTTGTCGGTGTTGCCGGTACGGCCGTTGCACCACAGCAAGGCGTCGGCCTTGATCTTCTTGCCCGACTTCAGGTGCAGGATCACACCGTTGTCCAAGCCTTCGACCCGGTCGTACTCCTCGTTGTGGCGCACGGTGATGTTGTTGTTGCTGAAGTGGTAGCTCAGCGCCTGGGAAATTTCCGAATCCAGGAAGCTCAGCAACTGGCCACGGTTATCGACCAGCTCGACCAGCACACCCAGGCCGCTGAAGATCGAGGCGTATTCGCAACCGATCACGCCGGCGCCGTAAACGATCAGCTTGCGCGGGGTGTGGCTGAGGCTGAGGATGGTGTCGCTGTCATAGACGCGCGGGTGGTGGAAGTCGATGTCGGCCGGGCGATACGGGCGCGAGCCGGTGGCGATGATGATCTGCTTGGCGTTGAGCTTTTCGACCACACCGTTGGGGCAGACCACTTCGATGGTCTGCTCGTCGGCGAAGCTGCCGGTGCCGAAGAACAGGTCGACACGGTTGCGAGCGTAGTAGCCGGTGCGCGAAGCGACCTGCTTGGCAATGACCTTTTCGGCGCTCTTGAGCACGTCCGGGAAGGAGAACCAGCGCGGCTCGCCGATGGCGCGGAACATCGGGTTGGTGTTGAACTGCATGATCTGCCGCACCGAGTGACGCAGTGCCTTGGACGGGATGGTGCCCAAGTGGGTGCAGTTGCCGCCGACCTGGCGACGGCTGTCGACCATCGCCACCTTGCGCCCTGCTTTGGCGGCGTTCATTGCCGCGCCTTCTCCGGCCGGGCCGGAACCCAGCACCACTACGTCGTAGTTGTAGACAGCCATGCGTACTCCTTCAGAACTGGCCCGCGAGTCACGGTGGCTCGCGGGGCGCGATCATGTCGCCGGGGCGCCATGAGAAAATTCGGTTGCAGTCTAATCAAGCGTGAACGCCGCGCACATTAACCCTTGGTCGCGTCGTAGGCCAATTTTGCCTGCACTACATGTGGTTCACCGATTCCCTGGCGATCATCCATCCTTGCGCTTTCACTCGCCTTTCATTACCCGCGAAAACGCTGGGGTCGCTCGGGAGACGAAGCCACCCTCGGCCCGAGTCACCAATACGGCGGCAAGGTTGTGGCTGACGGCGAAATCCCAGCCGCGCTCGGGGCCGAGAATCAGCAGCAGGGTCGAGAACCCGTCAGCCTTCAGCGCCGAGGCGTCGAGCACAGTGGCCGCAGCCAGGTCGTGCGCGACCGGGCGCCCGAGACGGGCATCGAAGGTGTGCGAATAGCGCCGGCCATTCTGCTCGAAATAGTGGCGATAGTCACCCGAGGTCGATACCGAAAGGCCATCCACCGGGATGACTTGGCGGGCGATCTGGCGGTCTTCACGGGGCAGCTCGAGGGCGATGCGCCACGGGCTGCCATCGGGTTTGCGGCCAACCGCCTTGAGCTCGCCGGTGGCTTCGGCGATGAAACTGCTGATGCCCATGGCCTGCAGGCGCTGGGCGATCAGGTCGACGGCGTGGCCAGCGGCGATGCTGTTGAAATCCAGCTCCACGGGGGCATCCTTACACAATGCCTGGCCTTCGATGCGCAGGTGCTGGTAGCCCACGCGCAGGCGGGCCTGGGCCAGGGCTCGCGGGTCGGGCACCTGCTCGTGACGGGCCTGGGGGCCGAAGCCCCAGAGGTCGAGTAGCGGCTCAATAGTGAGGTCGAAGGCGCCGGCACTTTGCGCCGCCAACTGCTGGCCGAAGCGGACCAGGTCGAGCATGTCTGATGGCAATGCCAGGCATTGATTGGCCGGCAGCTGGTTGAACTGGCTGACAGTGGAATCGCTGCGGTAGGTGGAATAGTGCTGGTCGATGTCGTGGAGGATGGTTTCGACGGCAGCCTGCACCTGGGCTGGGGCTGGGCCACCGGGGGCGCGAACGTACTGGATGCTGTAGCTGCTGCCCATGGTCGGGCCGCCCAGGCGCTCCAGGGTCGGGCCCTGGTTGCAGGCGGTGAGGAGCATCAGGATGAACAGGAGGGCTGTGCGCAAATTCGGACTCTCGGTCGCCGACACTGGCCTCTTCGCGGGTAAACCCGCCCCCACAAGGTATTGCACCGCCCTCAAGGACGCAGGCGAACCTGTGGGAGCGGGTTTACCCGCGAAGAGGCCAGTAGAGACAACATAAATGCTAGGCAAAAAAAACGGGAACCCGAAGGTTCCCGTTTTTTCATTGCCTTACAAGCGAATCAGCGTGGAAACGCTGGCGGGTTCACACCGGCCATGTCTTCCATCACACGAACCACCTGGCAGCTGTAACCGAATTCGTTGTCGTACCAAACGTACAGCACAACGCGGTTGTCGTTGGCGATGGTCGCCTCTGCGTCAACCACACCGGCGTGGCGCGAGCCGACGAAGTCGGTCGAAACCACTTCCTGCGAGCTGACGAAGTCGATCTGCTTGTGCAGCTCCGAGTGCATGGCCGTCTGGCGCAGGTACTCGTTGATCTCTTCGCGGGTGGTGGGCTTTTCCAGGTTCAGGTTCAGGATAGCCATCGAGACGTTCGGCGTCGGTACGCGAATCGCGTTGCCGGTCAGCTTGCCCTTCAGCACGGGCAGTGCCTTGGCGGCTGCAGTGGCGGCACCGGTCTCGGTGATAACCATGTTCAGCGGCGCGGCACGGCCACGGCGGCTGCCCTTGTGGAAGTTGTCGATCAGGTTCTGGTCGTTGGTGAACGAGTGAACGGTTTCGACGTGGCCGTTGACGATGCCGTACTTGTCGTTGACAGCCTTCAGCACCGGCACGATGGCGTTGGTGGTGCAGGAAGCAGCCGAGATGATCTTGTCATCGGCGGTGATTTCACCGTGGTTGATGCCGTGCACGATGTTCTTCAGCGCGCCCTTGCCAGGTGCGGTGAGGATCACGCGGGCAGCGCCCGGGCAGGCCAGGTGCTGGCCCAGGCCGTCGGCGTCACGCCATACACCGGTGTTGTCGACGATCAGCGCGTTGTCGATGCCGTACTGGGTGTAGTCGACTTCGCTCGGGTTCTTGGCGTAGATAACCTGGATCAGGTTGCCATTGGCGGTGATGGTGTTGTTGGCTTCGTCGATGGTGATGGTGCCATCGAACGGGCCGTGCACCGAGTCACGGCGCAGCAGGCTGGCACGCTTGACCAGGTCGTTCTCGGCGCCTTTGCGCACGACGATGGCACGCAGGCGCAGGCCGTCGCCACCACCGGTCTTCTCGATCAGGATGCGCGCCAGCAGGCGGCCGATGCGGCCGAAACCGTACAGGACGACGTCGGTGCCTTTACGGGCCGAAGCGTTCTGTTGGCCAACTACGTCAGCCAGCTCTTCACGCACGAACTGCTCGGCGCTGCGGCCGTTGCCTTCCTGCTTGAACTTGTTGGCCAGCTTGCCCAGGTCGACCGAAGCGGCGCCCAGTTTCAGCTCGCTCATGGCCTTGAGCAGGGGGAACGTCTCGTGGACAGACAGTTCGGTCTCGTCGGTCTGACGATGACGCGCAAAGCGGTGGGCTTTGAGGATCGAGATAACCGAACGGTTGATCAGGCTGCGGCCATAAATCGAGCTCACCACGTTGTTGTTGCGGTAGAGCTGACCGATAAGCGGGATCATCGCTTCAGCCAATGCTTCACGATCAATCCACTCACCAAGACACTGGTCGGGCTTCTGAGTCACGGGAACCTTCCACATGTAGGGACAGAAAAAAGGGGCTACATTATGACGCCCCAACGCGGAACGGGCAATGAGCGCCTGTCGCGGCAGCCAGAGCCAGTGTTCATGGCCTTTGGAGCCTGACAGCAGGCACCGGCACCGGTACAATCGGTGTCTTTGCCGCAACGCTTGGAGTGCAATCTCCCGTGTCAGTTCTGCGCCTACCGCAACTGTCGGCCACGGCCGGCAAACAAACCTGGGGCAACCTGCCCGGTGCCGCCCTCAGCCTTGCCATTGCCGAAGCCGCCAGCAGCGCTGGCCGCTTTACCCTGCTGCTGACCGCCGACAGCCAGGCCGCCGACCGTCTGGAACAGGAGCTGCGCTTCTTTGCCCCAGACCTGCCGGTGCTGCCCTTCCCCGACTGGGAAACCCTGCCCTACGACCTGTTCTCGCCGCACCAGGACATCATCTCCCAGCGCATTGCCAGCCTGTACCGGCTGCCGGAGCTGAGCCACGGCATTCTCGTCGTGCCGATCACCACCGCCCTGCACCGCCTGGCGCCAACCCGCTTCCTGCTGGGCAGCAGCCTGGTGCTGGACATCGGCCAGACCATCGACGTCGAGCAAATGCGCACGCGCCTTGAAGCCAGCGGCTATCGCTGCGTCGACACCGTTTATGAACATGGCGAATTCGCCGTGCGCGGCGCGCTGATCGACCTGTACCCCATGGGCAGCAAGCTGCCCTACCGCATCGACCTGTTCGATGACGAAATCGAGACGCTGCGCACCTTCGACCCCGAGACCCAGCGCTCGATCGACAAGGTCGACTCGGTGCGCCTGCTGCCGGCGCGCGAATTTCCGATGCAAAAAGAGGAAGTGACCCGCTTCAAGGCGCGCTTCCGCGAACGCTTTGACGTCGACTTCCGCCGCAGCGCGATCTTCCAGGACCTGGCCAGCGGCATCATTCCCGCCGGCATCGAGTACTACCTGCCGCTGTTCTTCGAAGACACCTCGACGCTGTTCGACTACCTGCCCAGCGACACCCAGGTGTTTTCCCTGCCGGGCGTCGAGCAGGCCGCCGAGCACTTCTGGAACGACGTGCGCGGGCGCTACGAAGACCGCCGTGGCGACCTGAGCCGCCCGCTGCTGCCGCCTGCCGAGCTGTTCCTGCCGGTAGAAGACTGTTTCGCCCGGCTCAAGCAATGGCCGCGGGTGGTGGTCAGCGCCGATGACGTCGAGGCAGGCGCCGGCCGTGAACGCTTCCCGGCACGCGCCCTGCCCGAACTTGCCATCGAGGCCAAGGCCAACCAGCCACTGGCGGCGCTGTCCAGCTTCCTTGACCAGTTCCCTGGCCGCGTACTGTTTACCGCCGAGTCTGCGGGCCGTCGCGAAGTGCTGCTGGAACTGCTCGAACGCCTGAAACTGCGCCCGCACACCGTCGAAGGCTGGACCGACTTCATCACCGGCTCCGAGCGGCTGGCGATCACCATTGCCCCGCTTGACGAAGGCCTGGTGCTGGACGACCCGGCCCTGGCCCTGATCGCCGAGAGCCCGCTGTTCGGCCAGCGCGTGATGCAGCGCCGACGGCGCGACAAGCGCGGCGAGACCGCCAACGATGCGGTGATCAAGAACCTCACCGAACTGCGCGAAGGCGCACCGGTGGTGCACATCGACCATGGCGTGGGCCGCTACCTGGGCCTGGCTACCCTGGAAATCGACGGCCAGGCCGCCGAGTTCCTCACCCTGGAATACGCCGAGGGCGCCAAGCTGTACGTGCCGGTGGCCAACCTGCACCTGATCGCCCGCTACACCGGCAGCGATGACGCCCTGGCGCCGCTGCACCGGCTCGGCTCCGAGGCCTGGCAGAAGGCCAAGCGCAAGGCCGCCGAACAGGTGCGCGATGTCGCCGCTGAGCTGCTCGACATCTATGCCCGCCGCGCCGCGCGCAAGGGCTACGCTTTTGCCGACCCTGCTGCCGACTACGCCACCTTCAGTGCCGGGTTCCCCTTCGAAGAAACCCCCGACCAGCAGAACGCCATCGAAGCCGTACGCGCCGACATGCTCGCGGCCAAGCCGATGGACCGCCTGGTGTGCGGCGACGTGGGCTTCGGCAAGACCGAAGTGGCCATGCGCGCGGCCTTCATCGCCGTGCACAGCGGCCGCCAGGTGGCGGTGCTGGTGCCCACTACCCTGCTGGCCCAACAGCACTACAACAGCTTCCGCGACCGCTTCGCCGACTGGCCGGTAACCGTCGAAGTGATGAGCCGTTTCAAATCGGCCAAGGAAGTCGCCAGCGCCGCTGCGGACCTGGCTGAAGGCAAGATCGACATCCTCATCGGCACCCACAAGCTGCTGCAGGACGATGTGCGCTTCAAGGACCTGGGCCTGGTAGTGATCGACGAAGAGCACCGCTTTGGCGTACGCCAGAAGGAACAGCTCAAAGCCCTGCGCAGCGAGGTGGACATTCTCACCCTGACCGCCACGCCGATTCCGCGCACCCTGAACATGGCCGTGGCCGGCATGCGCGACCTGTCGATCATCGCCACACCGCCCGCCCGACGCCTGTCGGTGCGCACCTTCGTCATGGAACACAACAACAGCACGGTCAAAGAAGCCCTGCTGCGTGAACTGCTGCGCGGCGGCCAGGTGTACTACCTGCACAACGACGTGAAAACCATCGAGAAGTGCGCTGCAGACCTTGCCGAACTGGTCCCGGAAGCGCGTATCGGCATCGGCCACGGCCAGATGCGCGAGCGCGAGCTGGAACAGGTGATGAGCGACTTCTACCACAAGCGCTTCAATGTGCTGATCGCCTCGACCATCATCGAGACCGGCATCGACGTGCCAAGCGCCAACACCATTGTCATCGAGCGCGCCGACAAGTTCGGCCTGGCCCAGTTGCACCAGTTGCGTGGCCGGGTCGGCCGCAGCCACCACCAGGCCTACGCCTACCTGCTGACGCCAGCGCGACAAAAGGTCAGCAGCGACGCCGAGAAGCGCCTGGAAGCCATCGCCAACACCCAGGACTTGGGGGCAGGCTTCGTGCTGGCCACCAACGACCTGGAAATCCGCGGCGCTGGTGAACTGCTGGGCGAAGGCCAAAGCGGGCAGATCCAGGCGGTCGGTTTCACCCTCTACATGGAAATGCTCGAACGGGCGGTCAAGGCCATCCGCAAGGGTGCCCAGCCAAACCTCGAACAGCCACTGGGTGGCGGCCCGGAGATCAACCTGCGCCTGCCGGCCCTGATCCCCGAGGGCTACCTGCCCGATGTGCATGCACGCCTGATCCTTTACAAGCGCATCGCCTCGGCCGCCGACGAAGAAGGCCTCAAGGACTTGCAAGTCGAGATGATCGACCGCTTCGGCCTGCTGCCGGAGCCAACCAAAAACTTGATGCGCCTGACCTCGCTCAAGCTGCAGGCGGAAAAGCTCGGCATCAAGAAAGTCGATGCTGGCCCCAACGGCGGCAAGCTTGAGTTCGAGGCCGAGACACCGGTCGACCCGCTGACTCTGATCAAGCTGATCCAGGGCCAGCCCAAACGCTACAAGTTCGAAGGCGCCACCCAGTTCCGTTTCCTGGTACCGATGGAACGCCCCGACGAACGTTTCAACACCCTTGAGGCGCTGTTCGAGCGCCTGACCCCACAGTCTGCTTAAGGAAGATCCATGCGTGCCATCCGTTGCCTGACCCTGCTGCTGGCGCTGTTCGCGCCAGCCGCCTTCGCCGAAGGCCTGTATCAGGTAGAAATGATCCTGGTGCGGCAAAACAGCGTCCCCGCCTTCACCAGCCCGTTCGCCCCCGAAGACTGGAGCGCTGGGGCCCCGCGCCTGGACAAGGCCGCCGAACGCCCACTGGGGCTGGACGATGAATCCACCCGCCTGCAAGCCACCGCCGACTACACCGTGCTGATGCACAAGGCCTGGCAGCAGCAGGTCGGCAGCGAACCCAGCCGCATCGCCCTGGGCGAAGGCGAAGAGCAGTTCGGCCACTTCCCCATCGAAGGCAACCTGAGCATCGCCGAAGGCCGCTTCATCGCGGTGGAGGCCAACTTCTGGGTCAACCAGCTCGACGGCAACGGCAGCGTGCTGCGCAGCGAGCAATTCAAGCAAAGCAACAGCAACGTCAAGGGTGGCCAATTGACCTTCCTTGATGGCGGGCACCTCGCGGTGCTGCTGAAGATCACGCCACCGGGTACACCGAAGATGCCGGTGATGGACCCGGAGTTGATGGAGCAGTGATGTGAGCGAGACCGATGCGCAGTTCTTTATCCGCGGGCTTGACACCTGGAAGTTCGCGTTTGACCGCACTACGCTGCAACGCGGCTTCGACTATGCAGAGGAAGGCAGGAGCGAAATCGTATCCATCCTGGACCTGACCATCCGCGCGCAGTGCGCAGGCTCTGGCGGCCGCGCCTATTACCAGCGCATCACGCTGGACATGACCGAGGACGGCCTTGAATGCGAGGGCACCTGCTCGTGCCCGGTCGGTAACAATTGCAAGCACTGTGCAGCGGCGCTCTATCTGCTTGAACGTGGCCCGGACTGGGTCGAAGGCACACCTGACGAACCCCTTGCCGTTACGCCAGCAGCGCAGCAGTCCCTTGAATTGCCCCCCGAACTCGCACACTGGGTCGAGGCCCTGGAAGTACCGGCAGCCCTTGCCACAGAACCCGCCAAGCGCAAAGGCCCTGCACTCTACTATGTGGTGAGCAACAACCATGGCCAGTGCATGCTCAGCGTGTTCAAAGGTACCCGGCAGCCCGATGACAGCTTGAAGCTGAGCCGGCCCAGTTCGATGCCCGAGCTCATCTACTACACACCCAAGTACGTGACCGATGAAGACTTGCGTGCGCTGCGACTGATCGATGCCCTCAGCAAGGATTACAGCCTGCCCGTCGCACGCCTGGAAGGCAAAAAGGGCGCCGAACTCTACGAGTATGCCCTCGCCACCGGCCGCTTGCTGTATGGCCAACAGCAGAAACCCCTGGCCCAAGGCCCCGACCTGCACGCCGAATTTCGTTGGGTTCGGCTGGACAACGGCAGCTACCGCGGCGCCTGGCACCATGCTGAAAATACCCACATGCTGGCACTGCCGGTCGACCCCCTCTATTACGTCGACCCACACAGCGGGCAGACCGGCAAACTGCTGCATGACCTTGACCCGTTCATTGCCAGCCAACTGGCCAGCGCCCCGACGGTTCCCGAGCACCTGATCATCCCCCTGAGCCATCGCTTGAACGCATTGAACCGCCAGGTTCCGACCCCCACCAAGGTCCGTAGCGAGCAGATCGACACGATCGAGCCTCGCCCTCACCTGACCCTGGGCAGCCTCGAGTACAGCGCCTACATGCCCAAGACCGGCCGCATGCAGCGCCAGATGCAGCACCGCGCCGCGCTGTCGTTCGACTACGACGGCCTGCGCGCCAGCGGCAACGACGACAAGCCGTTGACCCGCCTGGTAGATGCCACCAGCCAGCGCATTCGCCGCCAGCCCAAGGCCGAACAGGCGCTGCGCAAGACGCTACGCGACCTCGGCTTCAAGGCCGCCACCCGGCAGAGCAAGGCCCTGCCCGACAGTGCGGGCGAGATGCACCAACTGCCGGATGACGAGGCCTGGCTGCACTTCGCCCGCAACGGCTTGGCACAACTGCGTGAAGCCGGCTGGGTGATCGACATCCACCGCGATTTTTCCTTCAACCTGCACGAGGTGGACGACTGGTACGCCAGCATCGACGAAGCCCCCGGGCATGAATGGTTCGACCTGGAACTGGGCATCGTGGTCGATGGCCAGCGCCACAGCCTGCTGCCGATCGTGCTGCAGTTGCTGCGCAGCAACCCGGAGCTGCTGCGCGCCAGCGAACTGGCCCGGCGCAGTGACGACGAACACTTGCTGATCGACCTTAACCGCGGCCGCCTCGACAGCCCCGCGCTGCGCGTCGCCCTGCCCTACGGCCGGATCAAGGCGGTGATGGGCACCCTTGGCGAGCTCTACCTGCATGAAGACGCCGCAGGCCCTTCACTGCGCCTGGACCGGGCCGATGCCGCGCGCCTGAACGAGCTCGATCACCTGCCGCTGCACTGGGAAGGCGGCGCGCACGTGCGCGACCTGGGCAAGCGCCTGCGTGACGCACGCGACCTGCAGGTCGAACCGCCCGCACAACTGAACGCGGCCCTGCGCCCTTATCAGCAACAAGGCCTGAACTGGTTACAAGCCCTGCGCGAAATGGGCACGGGCGGCATCCTCGGCGACGACATGGGCCTGGGCAAGACGCTGCAAACCCTGGCTCACCTGTTGCTGGAGAAACAGTCCGGCCGCCTGACCACTCCCGCCCTGGCGGTGATGCCGACCAGCCTGATACCCAACTGGCTCGACGAGGCCAAACGCTTTGCCCCCGACCTGCGCGTGGTGGCACTGCAGGGCCCAGGGCGCAGCAAGCATTTCGCCACGCTGCACGACTACGACCTGGTGCTCACCACCTATGCCCTCGTGCCCCGCGACCTCGAACACTTGCGTACGCAGCACTGGCACGTGCTGGTGCTCGACGAGGCGCAGAACATCAAAAGCAGCACCAGCAAAGCCGCCCTCGCCGTCTGCGAGTTGCAGGCCGAGCAGCGCCTGTGCCTGACCGGTACGCCGATGGAAAACAACCTCGGCGAGCTGTGGTCGATCTTCCACTTCCTGATGCCGGGCTGGCTGGGCGACCTCAAGCGCTTCAACCAGGATTACCGCACCCCGATCGAACGCCGCGGCGACGCCGAACGCATGGCCCACCTGGTCAGCCGCATCCGCCCGTTCCTGCTGCGCCGCACCAAGGAACAGGTGGCCACCGAACTGCCCGCCAAGACCGAGATGGTGCACTGGGTCGAGCTCAGCGATGCCCAGCGTGATACCTACGAGGCCGTGCGGGTGGCGATGGACAAGAAAGTCCGCGACGAAATCGCCCGCAACGGCGCCTCGCGCAGCCAGATTGTCATCCTTGATGCCCTGCTCAAGTTACGCCAGGTGTGCTGCGACCTGCGCCTGGTGAAGGGCGTCGAGACCAAGGGCAACCAGGCCGATAAAGGCAAGCTCGGCGCCCTGCTGGAGATGCTCGAAGAGCTGCTCAGTGAAGGCCGGCGGGTACTGCTGTTCTCCCAGTTCACCTCGATGCTGGCATTGATCGAGCAAGAACTGCAAAAGCGCAAGGTGCGTTACAGCCTGCTGACCGGCGACACCCGCGACCGCCGCACGCCGGTGCAAGCATTCCAGCAGGGTGACAGCGAGGTGTTCCTGATCAGCCTCAAGGCGGGTGGCACCGGGTTGAACCTGACGGCTGCGGACACGGTGATCCACTTCGACCCCTGGTGGAACCCGGCCAGCGAAAACCAGGCCACCGACCGCGCCTACCGCATCGGCCAGGACAAACCGGTGTTCGTGTTCAAGCTGATTACCCGCGGCACGGTGGAAGAGAAGATTCAACTGTTGCAGCAAGAGAAGGCGGCCCTGGCGGCAAGCCTGCTCGATGGCGGGCAGGCCGGGCAGTGGCGGCTGGGAGATGATGAGATCGAGGCGCTGTTTGCCCCCTTGCCAGGGAAGCGCGGCCGCTAAGCGCTTGTGAGCACTCTCTGTAGGAGCAGCCTTGCGCTGCGAAGAGGCCGGTGACAACACCCTTGATCTTCGCTGGTGTTACCGCCGCCTTCGCAGCACAAGGCTGCTCCTACCGGGAAGTGGGTAAATCCGGCCTACCGTCGAATACGGCCGGATCAGTCAATCGACCAGCTGCGCCTCGCGCAACGCCCCCAACGCCTCCAGCCAACGCGGCTGCTGGCGATAATCGGTGCGCGCAAAGCCCTGCCCGCGCATCCGTGCAATGCGCGGCGAAGGCTTGACCTTCAGCCGCTGCGCCGCACTCAGTGCCAGCTCTGCCGCCGCCCGGTCGTTGCACACCAGGCCCATGTCGCAGCCAGCACTCAAAGCTGCTTCGATGCGGTTGGCGGCATCCCCGACCACGTGCGCACCGGCCATGGACAGGTCGTCACTGAAAATCACCCCATCAAAGCCCAGCTCACCGCGCAGGATGTCCTGCAGCCAACGCCGCGAGAAGCCGGCGGGCTGGTTGTCGACCTGCGGGTAGATCACGTGGGCCGGCATCACCGCTGCCAGCTGGCCACTGAGCCGGGTGAAGGGCACCAGGTCCGCCTGACGCAACTGTTCAAGGCTGCGCTCGTCCGTGGGGATGGCCACGTGCGAGTCGGCCTCGGCCCAACCGTGCCCCGGGAAGTGCTTGCCGCAGGCCGCCATGCCCGCAGCGTTCATGCCACGAATGAAAGCCGCCGCCAGCTGCGTGGCGCGCTGTGGGTCACCCTCAAAGGCGCGGCTGCCGACCACCGCACTGCGCTGGTGGTCCAGGTCGAGCACCGGGGCGAAGCTCAGGTCCAGGCCTACCGCCAGCACCTCGGTGGCCATCAACCATCCGCACTGCTCCGCCAGGTAATCGGCGTTGTCGTTGTCGGCCAGCGCACGCATGGCCGGCAGGCGCACAAAGCCTTGGCGCAGGCGCTGCACACGCCCGCCCTCTTGGTCGACGGCCAGGATCAAGTCCGGGCGAATCGCGCGAATGGACGCGCACAGTTCGCGCACCTGGCGCGGGCTGTCGATATTGCGGGCAAAGATGATCAGGCCGGCCACTTCAGGTTGGCGCAGCAGGTGACGGTCTTCGGCGGTCAGCCATTTACCGGCGATGTCCACCATCAAGGAGCCTTGCAGGCTGACGGTCATGGGAAATCCTTCATTGAAGACTTAAAGAAGCCCACTGGGGGCAAGCCGCCTCTTCGATGCGCACCCGGCAATGGGCCGGCACGCGGTCGAACAGGTCAAGCAAATCGGTGTTGTGCAGGCGTATGCAGCCATGGGACAGCGGCACGCCCAAAGGTTCGGTCTCAGGTGTGCCATGCAAGTAGATATAGCGGCGGAACGTGTCGACGGCGCCGAGGCGGTTGACGCCCGGCTCGCAGCCGCTGAGCCAGAGTATGCGGGTGAGGACCCAGTCCCGCCCGGGAAACCGCGCCTGCAGCTCAGGCGACCAGACCTCACCGGTCCAGCGCCGGCTACGCAACACCGCGTTCAGCGGCAGGCCCGCGCCAATTTTCGCCCGTACCTGATGCAGGCCACGCGGCGTGCAGCCCGATCCATTGCGCTCGCCGGCGCCGTTACGCGCCGTGGACACCGCCAGGCGCAGGCACAAGCGGCCCTGGGCGAACCCATAGAGGCATTGGTCGGCAAGGGAGATGTGCAATAGATCGAGATCGGGCATGGGCGCTAGCTTAGCCGAAGCGCCCTGCCCCGCCCAGCCTTCAGGCCTTGGCGGTGGCTGTGCTGCTGGTCTTGCTGCGCGGGCGCAGTTGGGCGGCTGCCATGGCTTCGTCGGTGACCCCGCTGTCAGCGCGCATGCCTGCTGCCAGGAACGGCACCATCAGGCGCATGACCTGTTCGATCGAGGTATTGATGCCAAAATCGGTTTCGGCGATGGCGCGCAACGCCTTGATGCCGGACATGCTGAACGCTGCGGCGCCGAGCATGAAGTGCACGCGCCAGAACAGCTCCAGTGGCGGAACCCGTGGCGCGGCTTCGTTGACCAGCAGCATGTAGCGGCGGAACACCTTGCCGTACATGTCTTCCAGGTAACGCCGCAGGTGCCCCTGGCTCTGGCTGAAAGCCAGCCCCAGCAGGCGCATGAAGATAGACAGGTCATTGTTGCTGCGCGGCTGCACGGCCAGGGCCTGCTCGACGAGCATTTCGAGCAGCTCTTCGAGGCTGGGCTTTTGCTCCGGGCGCGCCTGGCGACGCTCGAGTTCACGTTCGAGGCTGGCACAGAAAGGGCCGAGGAAACGCGAGAAGACCGCCTGGATAAGGGCCTTTTTGGAACCGAAGTGGTAGTTGACCGCCGCCAGGTTCACCCCGGCCTTGCTGGTGATCAACCGCAACGAGGTTTCAGCGAAGCCTCTTTCCGCGAACAGCTGCTCGGCAGCATCGAGAATGCGTTCAACGGTTTCCGATTGGGCCATGATTATTCCGCCAGACAAACAGGTGTTTGAAACATACGTTTCAGGCCTGCGTCTGTCAAGGCTCGGTGACTGGGCGGTCGCCATTTAAAAACGCCAATGACCGCGCTGCAAGCGCCATTCTCGCGGTTTCTTCGTACAGGGTGCTTGCAGCTCATCCAGTACTGTATATAATCCCAGTCACTGTATAAAAAGACAGAGCGCTCACCATGTTGAAACTGACGCCACGCCAAGCTGAAATTCTCGCGTTCATCAAACGTTGCCTTGAAGACAACGGCTTTCCACCGACACGCGCTGAAATCGCTCAGGAGCTGGGCTTCAAATCGCCCAACGCCGCCGAAGAGCACCTGAAGGCCCTTGCTCGCAAAGGCGCCATCGAGATGACCCCCGGCGCATCCCGCGGCATCCGTATCCCCGGGTTCGAGGCCAAGGCCGACGAAAGCGGCCTGCCGATCATCGGCCGGGTCGCAGCGGGCGCACCGATCCTCGCTGAGCAGCACATCGAGCAATCCTGCAACATCAACCCTGCCTTCTTCCACCCTCGCGCCGACTATCTGCTCCGCGTGCACGGCATGAGCATGAAGGATGTCGGCATCTTCGACGGTGACCTGCTGGCAGTGCACACCTGCCGCGAAGCCCGCAATGGCCAGATCGTCGTCGCCCGCATCGGTGACGAAGTGACCGTCAAGCGCTTCAAGCGCGAAGGCACCAAGGTCTGGCTGGTTGCCGAAAACCCCGAATTCGCCCCCATCGAAGTCGACCTGAAAGAACAGGAGCTGGTGATTGAGGGCTTGAGCGTCGGCGTCATACGCCGCTGATCCAGGAGGCGCCATGCAGCAGTTCATTCACGCACCCGAGCAAGCCCAGTTGCCATTGTTCGAAGCATTCCTTGCCCAGCCCATTCTGCCGGGCCTGAAGGCCAGCGAGCAGACGCGCAAGAGCAGCCACCCCGAGCTGTTCAGCGAGCTGTCACTGCGCGGCGCTGCCGAGCATTGCCAGAGCCTGTTGGCCCCGGTCCTGCGCGAACTGAGCGAAGAGGAAGACGCCCGCTGGCTGACCCTGATCGCCCCACCCTCGAGCCTGACCCAGGCCTGGTTGCGCGATGCCGGCCTCAACCGCGAACGCATCCTGCTGCTGCACCCTCGTGGCAATCAGAGCCCGCTGCAACTGACCTGCGAAGCGCTGCGCCTTGGCCGCAGCCACACCGTGGTCAGCTGGCTTGGCAGCGTCAATGCCAGTGCACGTCAACTGCTGCTGCGCTCAGCCAGCACCGGAAACGCACAAAGCCTGAACATCCGCCTCGGCTGATGTTCAGGCTTTGCCTGTTACTTCAAAAGCACTGATACCACGCAACGCGATCAATGCAGAACGCGAGGGCCTTCGTCGCGTTCGAGCTCGCCGTCCATCAGGCGACCGGCCATCTGCACGCCGACACTGAGCATGGCCTTGGCCACTTCTACATGCTGACCCTGCAGGAACGCCTTGGCGTCTTCCGAGAAATCCAGGGTTACCAGAGAGCCCTCATCCTCCGCACGACGCAGTTCGATCCGGCCATCAGGCAACTCGACAATTTCCAGAAAAGACGTAGACATAAAAGGCTGTTCTCCACGAAAGGCCAGCATTGTATCAGCCGCAGCGGCTATCAGCACTCACTCAACGCGTCACGGAAACGTCTCACCAAGCTTTTAAGGTTGCTGCGCCAGCTTTCCAGTTCTTCACGCGACAGCGCAGGCTGCTCGGGCTCATCGAGGTTGACGGCCTGAATCAGCGGCTGGGTGACATCGGTTTTAGGCGTTTTTTTCGCGACCGGTGGTCGGAACAAATCGGCATAAGCACTCAGCATTTGCGCCAGCCAGGTTTCGCGCTGACGGGCCAATTCCAGCAGCTCGGCCACCTCGGGGATAGCGATGCCATTCAGCGCATCGCCTTCAAGCAGTTGCTCGACACTCGACGCCGTTGGCAGGCGGTAGTAGCCACCAATTTCATGGCACAGGCCCAGAAGCGCGCCGTACAAGTGGAACAGCGCCGATTCGCGTTCGGCCTGGACCAGGCCCTGAGCGTTCATGGCTTGGCCCTGTTCGGCTTTGGCCATGGACTCGAGGGCGAGGCCGGCGAAGAACAGTTTCTGGTTGGTGCGGGTGTAGAGTTCCTGGGCCATCTCGAGTGACCTCCCTAAAGGCTGGTAAGCGATTAGGATCAGTTTCAGGGATGGCCTGGCTGGCCGCAAGCTGAATGTCGCATAAACAACTGGGGCCGCTTTGCGCCCCATCGCCGGCAAGCCGGCTCCTACATGAGGAGCGCCACCGTTGAAATGGCGCTGCACCTGTGGGAGCCGGCTTGCCGGCGATGGGGCGCAAAGCGGCCCCGTTCAATGCCAATCAGCGCTTGTCTTCAACCTTCCACGCATTGCCGTCGTAGAACGCCTTCCACCCCGTCGGCTTGCCATCGACCTCGGACTGCACGTACTGCTCCTTGGTCTTGCGGCTGTAGCGAATCACCGCTGGGCGGCCTTCCGGGTCCTTCTGCGGGGCATCGCAGAGGAAGTGGTACTTCGGATCGATCTCATGCTTGTGCGGGACGATCTCCAGCACCAGCGGCGCACGCGTCTCGCGGTTTTTCGGGAACTGGCTGGCCGCCAGGAACAACCCCGAAGCACCGTCGCGCAACACATAGGTGTCATCGACCTTCTCGCACTTCAGCTCTGGCATTTCCACCTTGTCCATCTTCGGTGGCGCTGCCTCACCGCTTTTGAGCAGCTTGCGGGTGTTCTTGCACGCAGGGTTGGTGCAACCGAAGAACTTGCCGAAACGGCCAGTCTTGAGCTGCATCTCGCTGCCACACTTGTCGCACTCCAGGCTCGGCCCTTCGTAGCCCTTGATGCGGTAGCTGCCCTCTTCGATCTCGTAGCCCGCGCAATCCGGGTTGTTACCACAGATGTGCAGCTTGTGCTTCTCGTCCAGCAGGTAAGCGTCCATCGCCGTGGCGCAGATTGGGCAACGGTGCTTGCCCAACAGCACGCGGGACTCCGACTCACCCTCGTCATCTGCGGCAATCTCGTCACCTGGCACCAGGTTGACGGTTGCCTTGCAACGTTCCTTGGGCGGCAGGCTGTAGCCCGAGCAACCGAGGAACACGCCGGTGGAGGCGGTACGAATCATCATCGGGCGGCCACATTCCTTGCACGGAATGTTGGTCATGGTCGGCTGGTTGGCACGCATGCCGTTTTCGGCCGACTCGGCCGTCTGCAGCTTTTTGCTGAAGTCGCCGTAGAACTCGTCGAGCACGTTCTTCCAGTCACGCTCGCCCTGGGCCACGTCGTCGAGGTTCTCTTCCATGCCGGCGGTGAAGCCGTAGTCCATCAGGTTGGAGAAGCTCTCGGACAGGCGCTCGGTGACGATGTCGCCCATCTTCTCGGAATAGAAGCGGCGGTTGTGCAACGTCACATAGCCACGGTCCTGGATGGTCGAGATGATCGCCGCGTAGGTCGACGGGCGACCGATGCCGCGCTTTTCCATTTCCTTGACCAGGCTGGCTTCAGTGAAGCGCGCTGGCGGCTTGGTGAAGTGCTGGCTCGGGTCGATCTGGATCAGCTTGAGCGCTTCACCCTGGACCATTTCCGGCAGCACATCGTCTTCGCCAGGCTTGCTCTGTTGCGGCAGCACGCGGGTGTAACCGTCGAACTTGAGGATACGGCCCTTGGCACGCAGCTCGAAGTCGCCAGCCGCCACCGTGACGCTGGTGGACAGGTACTGCGCCGGCGGCATCTGGCAGGCGAGGAACTGGCGCCAGATCAGCTCGTACAGGCGCTCTGCATCGCGCTCCATGCCGCTGAGCTTGGTCGGATGGGTGTTGACGTCAGAAGGACGAATCGCTTCGTGCGCCTCCTGGGCGCCTTCCTTGCTGCCATACACCAGCGGGTTTTCCGGCAGGTACTGCTTGCCGAACTCGCGCTCGATGTAGCTGCGCGCCATGTCCAGGGCATCGGCCGACAGGTTGGTGGAGTCGGTACGCATGTAGGTGATGTAACCCGCTTCGTACAGACGCTGGGCCATCATCATGGTTTTCTTCACGCCAAAGCCCAGGCGGTTGCTCGCGGCCTGCTGCAAGGTGGACGTGATGAACGGCGCCGAAGGCTTGCTGCTGGTCGGGCGGTCTTCACGCTTGACCACGCTGTAGCTGGAAGCCTTGAGCTTCTCCAGCGCTGCCATGGCCTGTGCTTCGTTGAGCGGCTTGAAGGCCTCGCCTTTCTCGCGCGCCACTTCGAAACGCACCTTGGCGTTCTTGGCGGTGCCCAGGTCGGCGTGGATCTCCCAGTACTCTTCGGGGATGAAGGCACGGATCTCGCGCTCGCGCTCGACCACCAGCTTCACCGCGACCGACTGTACACGGCCTGCAGACAGGCCACGGGCGATCTTGGCCCACAGCAGTGGCGAAACCATGTAACCCACCACGCGATCGAGGAAGCGCCGCGCCTGCTGGGCGTTGACGCGGTCGATGTCCAGCTCGCCCGGTTGCGAGAAGGCCTCTTGAATGGCCTTCTTGGTAATTTCGTTGAACACCACGCGCTTGTAGCGGGTGTCGTCACCACCGATGGCTTCGCGCAGGTGCCATGCAATGGCCTCCCCTTCGCGGTCCAAGTCGGTTGCGAGGTAGATGGTGTCAGCATCCTTGGCCAGGCGGCGCAGCTCTTCGATCACCTTTTCCTTGCCAGGCAGGATCTCGTACTTGGCCTTCCAGCCGTGGTCGGGGTCGACACCCATGCGTGCCACCAGCTGGCGGCGTGCCTTTTCTTTCGGCGAAAGGGCCGGCGCCTCACCCGCAGCCTTACCACGCTTGGCGGCCGGCTCTTTGCTAGCGCTGGCCGAACCGCTGGTGGGGAGGTCTCGGATATGGCCGATACTCGACTTCACCACGTACTGGTTGCCCAGGTACTTGTTGATGGTCTTGGCCTTGGCCGGGGATTCCACAATGACCAGCGATTTGCCCATGGATCGGAGTATTCCTGAATCTGAAGATGAAAAACGCGTCAGGTGCCAGACGCGGCACCGCTATATATAGTGGCAAAACAGTGAGGTCAAGCGCGGTCGATCACTCGTGCGACTTGGCCAGCAGCCCAGGCAACCCTTCTTCGGCCTTGACCAAAGCAAAGCGTGGCACCTGCTCGCCGTCAACCTCGACGGACTCCTGGAACATCGAAAGAGGCCGTACCCAGAACCCGTATTCACCATACAGGCATTGGTAGAAGACCATCCACTCTTCAGTTTCGGAGTGCTGCGCAACACTGAAGACACGGTACTCAGGCCCCTTGTAGTGCCGGTATACGCCTGGCTGTATCTGCATGTCGCTCACCCTTTTTAATAAAACCTTTAAAAAACAAAACCGGGGCACAAGGCCCCGGCTGCTGTCCCGCGACGCGATCAGACGCGTTCGAAGACAGTGGTGATGCCCTGGCCGAGGCCGACGCACATGGTCGCCACCCCCAGAGCACCGCCATTCTGCTTCATGACGTTGAGCAGGGTGCCGGAAATACGTGCACCCGAGCAACCGAACGGGTGGCCCAAAGCAATGGCGCCGCCGTGCAGGTTAACCTTCTCATCCATCTTGTCGAGCACTTTCAAGTCTTTCAACACAGGCAAGGCTTGTGCGGCGAAGGCTTCGTTGAGCTCGATGAAGTCGATATCGGCCATGCTCAGGCCGGCACGCTTGAGGGCTTTCTGGGTCGATGGCACCGGGCCGTAGCCCATGATTGCCGGGTCGACACCGGCCACGGCCATGGCGCGAATCACCGCCAATGGCTGGATGCCCAGGTCCATGGCGCGCTGGCCAGACATGACGATCATGCACGAAGCACCGTCGGTGATCTGCGACGAAGTACCCGCGGTGACGGTGCCACCTTTCGGGTTGAACGCAGGCTTCAGCGACGCCAGCCCTTCGAGGGTGGTTTCCGGGCGAATGGTCTCGTCAAAATCGAAGACCTTCAGGAAGCCATTCTCGTCATAGCCCTGCATCGGGATGATCTCGTCCTTGAACTTGCCTTCGACCGTCGCCTTGTGAGCGAGCTGGTGCGAACGCAGGCCGAACAGATCCTGCTGTTCACGGCTGATGCCGTGCATTTTGCCGAGCATCTCTGCAGTCAGGCCCATCATCCCGGAAGCCTTGGCAGCATGCAAGGACAGGTGCGGGTTAGGGTCGACGCCATGCATCATGCTGACGTGGCCCATGTGCTCGACGCCGCCAACCACGAATACATCGCCGTTGCCGGTCATGATCGCCTGCGCGGCGGTGTGCAGCGCACTCATCGACGAGCCGCACAGGCGGCTGACGGTCTGCGCCGCCGAGGTGTGCGGGATCGGTGTCATCAGCGACGCCATGCGGGCAATGTTCCAGCCCTGCTCCAGGGTCTGGTTGACGCAGCCCCAGATCACGTCCTCGACTTCTTTTGGGTCGACCTTGCCGTTGCGTTCCAGCAGTTTGGTGATCAGGTGCGCAGACATGTCTTCGGCGCGGGTGTTGCGGTGCATGCCACCCTTGGAGCGGCCCATTGGCGTGCGACCGAAGTCGACAATCACCACGTCTCTTGGATTCAGGCTCATATCAAATCTCTCGCTCTACGCTCAGTTGAAGAAGCGCTGGCCATTTTTGGCCATTTCGCGCAGCTTCGCGGTCGGGTGGTACAGCGGCCCCAGGTCAGCGTACTGATCGGCCAGGGCGACGAATTCGGCGACACCGATCGCGTCGATGTAGCGCAATGCACCGCCACGGAAGGGAGGGAAACCAATGCCGTAGACCAGGCCCATGTCGGCTTCGGCGGCGGTTTCGACGATGCCGTCTTCCAGGCAACGCACGGTCTCCAGGCACAGCGGGACCATCATCCAGTTGATGATGTCTTCGTCAGTGACTTCACGCTGCTCGAACACGATCGGCTTGAGCACGTCGAGCACGGCGGCGTCGAACACCTTCTTCGGCTTGCCACGCTTGTCGGTCTCGTAGGCGTAGAAGCCCTTGCCGTTCTTCTGGCCCAGGCGGTTGGCCTCGTACAGGGCGTCTACCGCCGAGCGGCGCTCGTCCTTCATGCGGTCCGGGAAGCCTTCGGCCATGACGTCGCGGCCATGGTGGCCGGTGTCGATGCCGACCACGTCCATCAGGTAGGCAGGGCCCATGGGCCAGCCGAACTTCTCCATGACCTTGTCGATGCGCACGAAGTCGACGCCAGCGCTGACCAGCTTGGCGAAACCGCCGAAGTACGGGAACAGCACGCGGTTGACCAGGAAGCCCGGGCAGTCGTTGACCACGATTGGGTTCTTGCCCATTTTCTTGGCATACGCCACGGTGGTGGCAACCGCCACTTCACTGGACTTCTCGCCGCGAATGACTTCGACCAGCGGCATCATGTGCACCGGGTTGAAGAAGTGCATGCCGACGAAGTTTTCTGGGCGTTTGAGCGCTTTGGCCAGCAGGTTGATGGAGATGGTCGAGGTGTTGGAGGCGAGGATGGCATCCTCTTTCACCTGGGCTTCGACTTCTGCCAACACGGCTTGCTTGACCTTCGGGTTCTCGACCACGGCCTCGACGACGATGTCGACGTGGGCGAAATCGCCGTAGGACAGGGTCGGGCGGATGGCGTTGAGCGCTTCAGCCATCTTGGCGGGGGTCAGGCGGCCTTTCTCGACGCGATTGCCCAGCAGCTTGGAAGCTTCGTTAAGGCCCAGCTGAATGGCGTCTTCGCGGATGTCCTTCATCAGGATCGGCGTGCCCTTGACCGCCGACTGGTAGGCGATGCCGCCACCCATGATGCCAGCGCCAAGCACGGCAGCCTGCTTCACGTCACGGGCGATCTCGTCATGGGCCTTGGCCTTGCGCTTGAGCTCCTGATCGTTCAGGAACAGGCCGATCAGGCTCTGGGCAACCGACGTCTTGGCCAGCTTGGCAAAGCCTGCGGCTTCGATTTCCAGGGCTTTGTCACGGCCGAAGTTGGCGGCCTTCTGAATGGTCTTGATGGCTTCGACCGGCGCTGGGTAGTTCGGCCCAGCCTGGCCTGCGACAAAGCCTTTGGCCGTCTCGAACGCCATCATCTGCTCGATGGCATTGAGCTTGAGCTTTTCCAGTTTCGGCTGGCGCTTGGCCTTGTAGTCCAGCTCGCTGCTGATGGCGCGCTTGATCAGGTCCAGGGCACCGGCTTGCAGCAGCTCAGGGGCGACCACGGCATCGACGGCACCGACCTTGAGGGCGTCTTCGGCACGGTTTTCCTTGCCGGCGGCAATCCACTCGACCGCGTTGTCCGAACCGATCAGTCGCGGCAGGCGCACGGTACCGCCGAAGCCTGGGTAGATGCCCAGTTTGACTTCAGGCAGGCCAATCTTGGCAGTGCTGGCCATGACCCGGTAATCGGCCGCCAGGCACATTTCCAGGCCACCGCCCAGGGCGATGCCATTGATGGCGGCAACGGTCGGCACTTCGAGGTCTTCGAAGGCATTGAAGATGCGGTTGGCTTCCAGGCTGCCGGCTACCAGCTCGGCCTCGGGCAGCTTGAAGTTGTCGACGAACTCGGTGATGTCGGCGCCGACGATGAACACGTCCTTGCCGCTGCTGACGATTACGCCCTTGACCGAAGCGTCGGCCTTGATGGCATCGACCGCTTCGCGAAGCTCGTTCAGGGTCAGGCGATTGAATTTGTTGACGGACTCACCCTTGAGATCGAACTTGAGTTCGACGATGCCACTTTCAAGAGCCTTAACCGTGATGGCTTTACCTTCGTAAATCATCAACTGATCTCCACGATATGGAAGCTAACTGTACACGCCGGTCGCTGCTGCATCAGGCAGGCCATGCCGCCCTGCCCCAGGCACACCCGTCAGCGCGCTAGTCGGGACTATGAACGAGCCGTGTGACATACAAACGCTCAATTCATACGCCCGTTTGATTTGGGTGTGCACACATTCTCCGAAAAGATCAGCGTTGTCAAATGCTCACGCACTGAGTGAAAACGCGACTTTCCGGTCATTTTGTAGGGTCTGGGTACAAAGCATGACGTCAGTGATCGCTGCACATTCATGTCAGCAATTGACCATGGGAAAACAGGCCCGTGCCTGCCAGGGGAAGATTTTTTCAGCAGATCGCTGGCAGCCGACTACACTGCCATTGGCTTCAAGCATTCCCGGCCTGCCTGGCCTTTTCTGCGCAGCAGAACGCAAAGCGGCGACTTGGCACCCCACCCCTTCAGGGGCTCTGCCAAGCCGCCGCTTTGTCGTTTAACGCCGCTTTTTAATTGGCGAGGGGTCAGGCGAGCGTTTCGAGGACGTGCGCAATATCCTGCAATACAGATTTATCGCCCCGCTCGGTCCAGTACAAAGCGATCATGCGGGGGTCGGCTTCAACCTTGTAGACACTGGCCGGCAAGCGCGCAAAAGCCTCGGCAAGGCGTGGGTCCTCACACGGCTCGCGCCATTGGTTCCACCACACGCCTGGCGAGACCTGCCAGAAGCAGAAGCTGTCCTCGCGCCCCTTGCGCCGCCCACGGTGGTACTGCGGGCAGGGGCTTGGCGGCTCCTTTTCCAGCCAGTGCGGCCATTGCTGAGGCGCCAGCTGCATGGCCAGGCCCATGCGACGCGCTTCCAGGCGCAGGTTCATCTGCTCGCCCTGCTTGCGCGACGTGCGCAACCAGGAAAGCGGGCTGAGAATCAGCGCAAGGATTGACACCACCAGCAATACCGTCATATCAGTAGACCCCATAAAGCGTTGCAAATGAGCTGGTTAGCCATTTTTCACGGAAGACCCGCCCGAAAGCGACCATACTTCTTCTATCGCGATTGTCAGGAGTACCGCTCATGCAATACGAACATTTGTTGGTCGCCGTCGACCTGACCGAAGAATGCGACCCGGTGATCAAGCGCGCTATGAAGCTCGCGGAACCCTCAGGCGCCAAGGTCTCGCTGGTGCACATCGTCGAACCCATGGCCATGGCATTTGGCGGCGACGTGCCCATGGACCTGTCGCAACTGCAACAGCAGCAGTTCGACCAGGCCAAGGAGCGCATGGAGCGCTTGTTCAACAAATACCCGGACATCAACCGCGGCGATTCCCACCTGACCTACGGCCAGCCACGCCAGGAAATCCACCAACTGGCCAAGGACCAGAAGTGCGACTTGATCGTGGTCGGCAGCCATGGCCGACATGGCCTGGCTTTGCTGCTGGGCTCCACTGCCAACGACGTGCTGCATGGCGCGCCATGCGACGTGCTGGCGGTGCGGCTACAGAAGAAGGAATGATTTGACCTGTACCGGCCTCTTCGCGGGGCAAGCCCGCTCCCACAGGTACGCCACAGGCCTTGAGGTATGTGGCGATCCTGTGGGAGCGGGCTTGCCCCGCGAAGGGGCCGGCTCAGGTTAACCGCTGATCAGCCTTCCAGCTCAGCCCAGCGCTCTACCAGCACATCCAGCTCGCCTTGCAGCTTCTCGATCTGTGCCAGCACCGCCGAAGTCTCGGCGATTGGCCGCTGATAGAAGCCCGCCGCATTCACTTCTTCCTGCGCCTCAGCCATGCGCTGTTCGATCGCGTCGATCTGCCCAGGCAACATCTCCAGCTCACGCTGCAGTTTGTAGCTGAGTTTCTTCTTCGAGGCGTCGGCCACGGCTGCCGCTGGCGCCGGTGCGGCTTGCACGTCCTGCTTCTCCACCACCGCGCTATTGAGCTCGGACTTGCCGCCCTTGCTTTCGGTCACGCCCAGCAACTTCGGCGAACCGCCCTGACGGATCCAGTCCTCATAGCCACCGACATACTCGCGTACCTTGCCCTCGCCTTCGAACACCAGGGTGCTGGTGACGACGTTATCGAGGAAGGCCCGGTCGTGGCTGACCATCAGCACGGTGCCCTTGTAGTTGGACAGCACCTCTTCGAGCAGCTCGAGGGTTTCCACGTCCAAGTCGTTGGTCGGTTCGTCGAGCACCAGCAGGTTGGCCGGTTTGCTGAACAGTTTGGCCAACAGCAGGCGCGCACGCTCGCCACCCGACAGCGCCTTGACCGGTGTACGGGCACGCTGGGGGCTGAACAGGAAGTCGCCCAGGTAGCTGAGCACGTGGCGGTTCTGGCCATCGATCTCGATGAAATCGCGGCCTTCGGCCAGGTTGTCGATCACGGTCTTTTCCAGATCGAGCTGATGGCGCATCTGGTCGAAGTAGGCCACTTCCAGCTTGGTGCCACGCTCGACCTTGCCCGAGATAGGCTCCAGGTCACCGAGCATCATCTTGAGCAAGGTGGTCTTGCCGGTACCGTTGGCACCCAGCAGGCCGATACGGTCCTGACGCTGCAGGACCATGGAGAAGTCCTTGACCAGCATCGGGCCGTCGGCATGGGCGAAGCTGATATTTTCCAGCACCATGACCTGCTTGCCGGACTTGTCCGCCGCCTCGATCTGGATGTTCGCCTTGCCCTGACGCTCACGGCGCTCGCCGCGCTCGACGCGCAAGGCCTTGAGGGCACGTACGCGCCCTTCGTTACGGGTACGCCGGGCCTTGATGCCCTGGCGGATCCACACTTCTTCCTGGGCCAGGCGCTTGTCGAACAGCGCGTTGGCGGTTTCCTCGGCGGCCAGGGCGGCTTCTTTGTGCACCAGGAAGCTGGCGTAATCGCCGTTCCAGTCGATCAGCCCGCCACGGTCCAGTTCGAGGATGCGAGTGGCCAGGTTCTGCAGGAAGGACCGGTCGTGGGTGATGAACAGTACCGCGCCATTGAACCCGCGCAGCGCCTCTTCAAGCCAGGCGATCGCACCGATGTCCAAGTGGTTGGTCGGCTCGTCGAGCAGCAGCAGGTCAGGCTCCGACACCAGCGCCTGGGCCAGCAGCACGCGGCGGCGCCAGCCACCGGACAGCTCGGCCAGGGTCTTGTCGGCAGGCAGCTGCAGACGGCTCAGGGTGCTTTCCACCACCTGCTGCAGGCGCCAGCCGTCACGGGCTTCGAGCTCGTGCTGAACGTGCATGAGTTTTTCCAGGTCTTCGTCGCCCTGGATGTTCTGGCTCAGGTGATGGAACTCGGCCAGCAACGCGCCAACGCCATCAAGGCCCTCGGCCACCACATCGAACACGCTGCGCTCGTCGGCCAGCGGCAATTCCTGCGGCAGCTCGCCGATCTTCAGGCCCGGAGCGCGCCAGATCTCGCCGTCGTCGCCCTTCTGCTCGCCCTTGACCAGGCGCAGCATGCTCGACTTGCCGGTGCCGTTGCGGCCGATGATGCACACCCGCTCGCCACGAGCGATCTGCCAGGACACTTTGTCCAGCAGCGGCATGGCGCCGAATGCGAGGGACACATCGCTGAATTTGAGCAGGGTCATGTTGGTCTCCATAAATCGGGCGCGCATTCTACCTGACTTGGGCCCCCACGGCATTAAGTTGACCACCCGGTGAGGGCTTTACGACATCTGGTCGAACATAATGTCTTGATACAAGCGCTGTGCTTTCATCTGCCGCCGGCAAACGGCTAAGCTAAGGCATAGCTTCCAACAGTGCTGGCTTCGCCGTCACTTCCCCATGGTTCAACTGCCCGGACGTATCATGCGCAGCCGCCTGTTACAGATTGCATCCTGCTTGCTGCTTACCGCCGCCACCGCCAGCGCGGCGCAGGCCCTCGACCTCACTCAACAGCGCCAGTACTACGACGAGGCCAAGCGCGCCCTGGCCAAGGGCGACAAAGGCCCGTACCTGCGCTATGCCCAGCAATTGCGTGATTACCCGCTGACGCCCTACCTGACCTACGACGAGCTGACCGCACGCCTGAAGAGCGCCAGCAACGAGGAAATCGAAGGGTTCCTGGCCAAACACGGCGACCTGCCCCAGGCCAACTGGATGAAACTGCGCTGGTTGCGCTGGCTGGCCGAGCGCGGCGAATGGAACACCTTCGTCAAGTACTACGACCCCAAGCTCAATTTCACCGAACTGGACTGCCTCAACGGCCAGTACCAGCTCAGCCACGGCCTGCGCGCCGAAGGCTATGCCACGGCCGATAAACTGTGGAATGTCGGCAAGTCGCAACCGGCGGCCTGTGACACGCTGTTCGGCATGTGGGCCGCCGAGGGCCAGTTGACCGAGGCCAAACGCTGGAACCGCACCAAGCTGGCGGCCCAGGCGCGCAACTACGGCCTGGCCAACAACCTGGTCAAAACCCTGACCACCCTCGGTCCGCAAGGGCGCCTGTTGATCGATGTGGCACAGAAGCCCGAGCTGCTCAACCAGCCGTCGCGCTTCACCCCGGTCAACGAGGCCATGTCCGACGTGGTCAGCCTCGGCTTGCGCCGACTGGCCCGGCAGGACCCGGAGCGGGCCATGGCCCTGCTCGACGACTATGCCCAGCGCATGCACTTCTCCCGCGACGAGAAGGTGGCCATCGCCCGCGAGATCGGCCTGACCCTGGCGCGCCGCTACGACCCACGCGCGCTCGACCTGATGACCCGCTACGACCCCGAGCTGCGCGACAACACCGTCAGCGAATGGCGCCTGCGCCTGTTGCTGCGCCTGGGCCGCTGGGAAGATGCCTACGAGCTGACCAAGCGCCTGCCCCAGGACCTGGCCAGCAGCAACCGCTGGAAGTACTGGCAGGCACGCAGCCTCGAACTGGCCCAACCGAACAACCCGCAAATTCCGCTGCTGTACAAGACCGTGGCGCGCGAGCGTGACTTCTATGGTTTCCTCGCTGCCGACCGTGCCCAAACCCCCTACCAGCTGAACAACAAGCCCCTGGTGCTGAGCCAGCAGTTGGTCACTAAGGTGCGCAATACCCCGGGCATTCAGCGCGCACTGGAATTCCATGCCCGCGGGCAGATCGTCGAAGGGCGCCGCGAGTGGTACCACGTCAGCCGCCACTTCACCCGTGACGAGATGGTCGCCCAGGCACGCCTGGCCTATGAACTGCGCTGGTACTTCCCGGCCATTCGGACCATCAGCCAGGCCCAGTACTGGGATGACCTGGACATCCGCTTCCCGATGGCCCACCGCGACACCCTGGTGCGCGAGGCCAAGGTCCGCGGCCTGCATTCAAGCTGGGTGTTCGCCATTACCCGTCAGGAAAGTGCCTTCATGGAAGATGCGCGCTCCAGCGTGGGTGCCAGCGGCTTGATGCAGCTGATGCCGGCCACCGCCAAGGAAACCGCGCGCAAGTTCAGCATCCCGCTGGCCTCGCCGGCGCAGGTGTTCAACCCCGACAAGAACATTCAGCTGGGGGCCGCGTACCTGAGCCAGGTGCACAGCCAGTTCAATGGCAACCGGGTACTCGCTTCGGCGGCCTATAACGCCGGCCCCGGGCGGGTACGCCAGTGGCTCAAGGGCGCTAAACACCTGAGCTTCGATGTGTGGGTGGAATCGATCCCGTTCGACGAGACCCGCCAGTACGTACAGAACGTGCTGTCGTATTCGGTGATCTACGGGCAGAAGCTCAACTCGCCGCAGCCGCTGGTGGATTGGCACGAGCGCTACTTCGACGATATGTAAGCTACCCCTTGTAGGAGCAGCCTTGCGCAGCGAAGAGGCCGGTAAAAGCACCGAGGATCCAGGGTGTTTTTACCGGCCTCTTCGCAGCGCAAGGCTGCTCCTACAGGACTTCGACCTTCATCCCCACTTCCAGCACGCCACTGCCATCCACCGCCAGGTTCTGCCCGAACAACACATCCCCTTCTTTCTCGCGGAACGTTTTGAGCGTGGTCATGGGCTCGCGGTCCGGGCTGCGTTCGCCGGTCCGTGGATCGATGGTGGTGAAAATGCACCGCACGCTGGGCTTGAGCACGCGAAACTCGAGGGTGCCGATACGAATCCGCTTCCAACCGTCCTCGGCGAACGGTTCTGCGCCCTGTACCACCAGGTTGGGCCTGAACCGCAGCATTTCCATGGGCCGACCAACACGCCGACTGAGCTCGTCCAACGACCCCTGGCCGATCAACAGCAGCGGAAAACCATCCGGAAACGCCGCACGGTCACTGTTCAAGCCATAACCATTGGGCAGGTAACGCGCCCGTTGCTCCGGGCAATACACCAACCGCACGTCCTTGCCCAGCAGCGCCGACAGCCAGCTCGCCGCCGCCTCGCCAGCATCGGGCACCCGCAGGGTGTCGCGCCAGATAGTCACGCCCCGCAAGCCATCGTCGGTAAGCGGTACAGGCACCCGCAACGGCACCTGCCCTGGGGCCTCCAGTAGCAACTGCCCAGCATCGTCATCGCTCGCCCTGAGCTGGCCGAGCTGTGGCCAGGCACGCTGGGTGAGGAAGCGGCCGTTTTCTGCCTCCACCACCATCCAGCGGCGGTCACCCAACAACCCCAACTGGCCGACCGGCGAAGCCTGCAGGCTTTGCGCCTGCCCCGACTTCACCGGGTATCGATACAACTCACTCAGAAACATCCCTGCCGCCTCGCGTCATTCGAAACGCCAAGCTTATACCCGGCAGGGCCAGGGATCACGCAGTAGCCGTATCCAGCAGCAGGCGCTGCTTGACCACCTCGACCAGGCGATCCGGCTGGAACTTGGACAGGAAGTTATCGCAGCCCACCTTCTTGACCATGGATTCGTTGAAACTGCCCGACAACGAGGTGTGCAGCACCACGTAGAGCTGACGCAAGCGGGCATCGCTACGGATCTCGGTGGTCAACCGGTAACCGTCCATCTCCGGCATTTCGGCGTCGGTGAACACCATCAGCAGCTTCTCGCACACATCCTCACCGGCGTCAGCCCAGCTTTTGAGCAGGCGCAGCGCCTTCAAGCCATCACTGGCCACGTGCAGCTTCATGCCCAGTTGCGACAGGGTGTCACGCAGCTGCGCCAAGGCAACGCTGGAGTCGTCCACCAGCAATACTTCACGGCCTCTGGCGCGGGCCAGCACCGGGTCGGCAAGCCGTTCGCCGGAGACCTTGGCGTTGTACGGCACGATTTCCGCCAGGACCTTCTCCACATCGATCACTTCGACCAGTTTCTCGTCGACCTTGGTGATGGCGGTCAGGTAGTGCTGGCGCCCGGCACTGGTCGGCGGCGGCATGATCGCTTCCCAGTTCATGTTGACGATGCGGTCGACGCCCCCCACCAGGAAGGCCTGCACCGAGCGGTTGTACTCCGTCACGATGATGGTGCTGTCCGGCCCGGGTTGCAGGGGCCGCATGCCGATCGCCTGGGACAGGTCGATCACCGGCAGGGTCTGCCCACGCAGGTTGACCACGCCGCAGACAAAGGCATGGCGCTGCGGCATCAGGGTCAGCTTGGGCAGTTGGAGCACTTCCTGCACCTTGAACACGTTGATCGCGAACAGCTGCCGACCTGCCAGGCGGAACATCAGAATTTCCAGGCGGTTCTCGCCCACCAATTGCGTGCGTTGGTCTACTGTGTCGAGAATGCCAGCCATTGGAAACCCCCAGGCTTGAGTCGGAAAAGTGTATTCATCCACCCTGTATCGGCGGGTTGACGCGCACCTTGACCCTTGCGGGAAAATGCCGCGAAGGTAATTGATATCACTTTACCATCATGCTTTACTGCGGGCACATCGAGGCAGGCCCGTGCCCGTTAGCACCTTGTTGCACCCTGGCCTCTCATCAGGGAAACCCTTAGATGCAATCGGGTGCAACCTGATGTTCGCGATATCCATTAGCCATTAATGTGACGCCATTCTCATTGCATGAATGGAGTCAGGCTTTTGTTCGCTACCGTATCGCCGTGCCCGCCCCTTGCCCGCGCCCAACGCGCCCGAGCGTCCTGATGGACAGTGCCTTATCGTTTGAAGGTGCGTTGCAAGACTTTCTGCTGGATGCGCAAGTCTTGCTGAGCCAGTCCCAGGAATGCCTGCAGCACCTGGAACTGATCGACAACGACGCAGACGCCTGCGGTTGCCTGAACACCGCCCTCGACACGCTCGCGAGGCGCGCCACCCGCCTGGACCTGCTCGAAGTTGCCCACTACGCCACCGTTCTGCAGCAATTGCTCGCACCGGCCTGCCAGCAGCAGCGCCTGCAACGTGAAGCCCTGCCCGCAACCGACGCTTGCCTGACCCTGCTGGCCTGGCAACTGGAGCTGATCGACCCGCGCACCGGGCAGCTGAACCTGGATACCGGCGAACAAATCACATTGCTCAATGAGCTGGCCAGCGTGCTCGATCAACCATTACCGCAAGCCTGTGCCGCCTGCGATGAGCGCGGCAGCCACTGCACTCACCCGCATACCGCCACGACGGCCGCCCAAGGCACGCACCCCCTCGTTTCACATTAACTAACAAAAGAGCAACTAAGGGCGTTGTTGGCCAAACTTGGAAGTTTCGCCAACTGTCGCCAGCACTGCGCGCGTGATTATTGCCCTAGTTACACTCGGCATGATTGACAGCCGAATAGCGGCTGGCACTTTGCTATTGACTTGAGTCGGACGAACGTGCCGAAACAGCCCGTAAACATGAGGTTTCAAAGCATTGCCCAACAGCGACCAACGCCGTGTGAAGTGTTACCATGCTCGCCAGCGACCGCCTGCAGCCGGCATCAAGGCTGATTGAGGACGTGCCCCGCAAAACATATAAAGTACTGCGCCAAAGCCTCTGCTAAGACTTGTGCAAGGCCTCCATCAGCAATACTTCAGTGGCTTTTCTATCTATGCTCCCACGCTTGAAGACTCTTCTGCGCTGCTGCTCCCGCACTGCCCTGCTGCGCTGGATGACGATCGTGCTGTGCGTGGCCTCCGTGGTCGCCAACCTGCTGCTGTACATGGCCGGCCAAGCGATACCGGCCAGCCTGTTGCTGCTGCAGGTCGCGGCGATGCTTGGCGTAGGCCTGCACGTGGGCCTGGGGGCCGGGTCGATCCGCCTGCACCCGGCGGAACTGGCCAAGCGCATGCTGATGGTGCAGGAAAGCGAGCGCCAGCACCTGGGCCGCGAACTGCATGACGACATCGGGCAACTGCTCACCGCAGCCAAGCTTCAGTTGCAATGGCTGCAACGGCGTATGCCCGATGAATTGCACAGCCACTGCGACACCCTGCGCACCACGCTCGACAACGCGCTGAGCAACGTGCGCGATGTCTGTGCCCTGCTCAACCCTCGGCAACTGGCCAGCCTGGGCCTTGAGGCCAGCCTGCGCGCGCACCTGCTGCGCACCCTGGAAAAAACCGATGTGCACTGGAGCCTGGTCTGCAATCAACGCCTGGGCGGCATTGACGAAGCCGTCGCCATGGCGGTGTTTCGCATCACCCAGGAAGCCGTGACCAACATGCTGCGCCATGCCCAGGCGCGCAATCTGTCGATCCGCCTGCAACGCAGCCCCGCAGGGCTTGCCTTGACCATTCAGGACGATGGCCGCGGCTTTGTTCCCGCCAGGCACCCGGCCGAAGCAGGGCAACGCGGTTTGGCCGGCATGCAGGAACGGGTGACGGCCTTGCAGGGGCGTCTCGACATCACCAGCCAGCTTGGCGTGGGCACACAGATCGAAGCGCTGTTCCCGTGGCCGCCACGCACCCAGGAACGCGCCAGGAGCTTTACCGCCCATGACCTGTAGACTGCTGTTGGTGGACGACCACTCGCTGATCCGCGCCGGGGTCCGCGCACTGGTCTCCGACATCCCGGGCTACTGCGTGGCCGGTGAAGCCGATGACGGCAACCTGCTGCTTGAGCACGTGCGCAACCTGGCACCCGACATCGTCCTGCTGGACATTTCCATGCGCTCGACCAGCGGCCTCGATGCCCTGACGCAACTGCGCGCCAGCGGCAGCACCTGCAAGGTGCTGATCCTGTCGATGCACACCGACCCGGACTTGATCATGCGGGCCCTGGAAAGCGGCGCCCATGGCTACCTGCTCAAAGACACCAGCGCGACCGAGCTGGAGCAGGCCCTGTGTGCCCTGCGCAACGGCGAGCGCTACCTCAGCCCGGCGATCGCCCACACCGTCATCAACCAGGCGCTGCTGCATACCCAGCACCGCAAGCAACCGAACCGCGACCGCCACAACCTGACCGCACGCCAGCTGGAAATCCTGCGCCTGATCGTGCGCGGCAAATCCACCCGGGAAATCGCCAGTGGCTTGGGGCTCTCAATCAAGACCGTGGAAACCCACCGTTCGCAAATCATGAAACGCCTGCAAATTCACGATGTGGCGGGCCTGGTGCTGTACGCGGTGCGCGAAAAAATCATCAGCCTGGACGACTGAGCAACGGCGAGTCGACCGGCATGTGCACCTGCAACGCGGCGGGCTTTGCCTCGAAGCGCAGGCTGTCGACCTGCAGCGGCTCACCGTCGAGGTTGATGTCCAGCCCCTGCGAACTCTTGATCTCAACCCAGGGCAGCCTGGCCCGGACAAACAACCCATCCCCGGCCAGCAGGTCGCGCAACGCCCCCACCACTTCCTGCGGCGCTGGCAGTATGGCGACATCCAGCAGGCCATCGTCTGCCAGCGCCTCCGGGCACAGTGCCTGCCCGCCGCCGGCTTGCCGGCCATTGCCAATGCCCAGCGCCAGCAGATCACCCTGCCAGTGGAAGTCGGGCCCCTGCAGCTCCACTGAGGCCGCCTGCAACTCGCTGAAGCGCGACAGCCCCGTGAACAGGTAGGCCGCAGCCCCCAGGACCTTTTTCAGGTCCTCCGAGGTGTTGGCCGTGACCTGGCTGCCGAAGCCGCCGGTGGCCATGTTGAGGAACAGCTGATCACCAACCTGGCCCAGGTCGATAGGCCGCGCCGGGGTGTTCAGCAGTGCCAGTGCGGCGTCCGGCTCCAGTGGCACGCCCGCAGCCTTGGCGAAATCATTGGCGGTGCCCAAAGGCAACAGCGCCAGGCTGGCCTGGGCCGCTGCCAAGCCCATGGCTTCAGCGACATCGCGCAACGTACCATCGCCGCCGCCCGCGACAATATGGGTGTAGCCAGCGGCCAGCGCCTCGCCCACCAGGCGCTGAGCGTCCCCGGCTTCCCAGGTGACCCGCACATCCAGCACCCAGCCGCTCTCGCGCATCGCCAGCACGGCACTGCGCAGCGCTTCGTTCATCGCCTGCTTGCCGTGCAGGATCAACATTGCCTTGCGCCCTTGCATCGCGCTTCTCCATGAAAAAATAGCTAACCCAGATCTCGACCACCGGCACACACCGATCGTTGCATGCCCAGCACAATAACACTGGATTTCACCCATTTTTTACACGCCCGCGAATGCACGGCTATGCTCAGGAAAGCCACCTTTGACAAGTATTTGACCCAGGTGAATAAATTTACCAAAGAGTCAAACTATTGACTTTTTATCACCTGATGTCTGCTCCACCGACAGCCATGGACGCGCCCCGGCAGCAGTGATCGGCTGACTGCCGGCGGGCGCGTCTTTTTATCCGCGATCTGTTACGAGGGTTCCGGGTCATGCGCATTCTCTGGACACTGCCCTACTTACCCTGGCCGACCACCAGCGGCGGCAAGACTCGGCAATATCACCTGCTGCGCGAACTCGCCCAGCGTGGGCACCGGATCACCCTGTTGGTGCAGTCCAAGATCCCCCTGAACGATGCGGCCCGTGAAGCCCTTGAACCCTGGGTCGAGCGCCTGATCGTGTTGCCCAGGCGCGCCCTGCACAGCCCACTCAACCTGCTGGCTTCACCGATCATCGACTATCCCATGCGGGCGATCATCAATGGTTTGGCGCCCTGCCTGAGGCACCGCTTCGAGCAACTGCTGGACGAACCCTGGGACGTCATCCAGATCGAGCACAGCTACAGTTTCCAGCCGTTCGAAAAAGCCCTGCAGGCGCGCGGGCTGCCCTTCATGCTCAGCGAGCACACCCTGGAATCGGTGATGGGCGGCGCCTGCCATGACCGCCTGCCGCTGTGGCTGCGCCCGCTCAATGCATTCGACCGCTGGCGCTATCGGCGCTGGGAGCAACGGGTGCTGCGTCAACCCAGCGAAGTGGTGGCGGTCAGCAGCCACGACGCCGAACTGATCGCCCAGATCAGTGGGCGCCCGGTAAACGTTGTGGTCAGTGGCGTGGACTGCGACTTCTACCAGCACGTGCAACCGGCGCTGCACAGCCAGCGCCTGCTGTTTGTCGGCAACTTCGAATATGGCTCGAACCTTGAAGCCATCGAATGGGCGCTGGAAGAGATCATGCCGCAGGTGTGGATGAGTAACCCGGCCGTGCGCCTGGCCATAGCCGGCCACGCCCTGCCGGCCAGCTGGAAGCTGCATTGGAACGACCCACGCATCGAGTGGGTCGGCTACCGCCCCGACCTGCGCGAGCTGCAACGTCGCTCGGCACTGTTCTTCGCCCCGCTGCTGTATGGCGGAGGGTCCAAGGTGAAGCTGCTCGAGGCGATGGCTGCGGGGCTGCCGGTCATCACCACCAGCAAGGGTGTATCAGGGCTGGCCGTGAACAATGGCGAACACTACCTGGGCAGTGACGATGGTGACCAACTGGCCCTGCTGATCACCCAACTGCTCAACCAGCCTTGGCGCATGGCCCAATTGAGCGAAGCCGGTCGGCAATTCGCCCGCCAGCGTCACGATTGGAGTATTGCCGCCCAGCAATTGGAAAACGTGCACATGCGCCTCAACCAGGTGCAACCCGCCAGCGACACACCACTGGCGGGCGGCTGGCTTGGGCGATCAACCAAGTAGCTCGCTGAAAGGGATGAACGGCACACTGTCGCCCTGCTTCGGCGTACTGCCTTCACGCACCTCGACCAAGCCCTCGGCCCAGGCCGC
Source organism: Pseudomonas sp. Y3 TE3536 (assembly GCF_053629175.1). Taxonomy (NCBI): domain Bacteria; kingdom Pseudomonadati; phylum Pseudomonadota; class Gammaproteobacteria; order Pseudomonadales; family Pseudomonadaceae; genus Pseudomonas; species Pseudomonas sp. Y3 TE3536. The sequence continues at coordinate 142,006 of NZ_JBRJHU010000001.1, forward strand.
GCTGCGCAGCACGCCAGAGCTCTGGTTTTTGTAGATACGCACCTGGCCCTGCTCGATGCGTGCGCGCAGGTACTCGCGGCGCGTACCTGGCTTGGGCCAGTCGAAGCCCGCTGGCATGTCGAAGCGCAGCGGCGTGACATCAGCCACGCCCTGACGGCGCAACAGATACGGCCGGGTCAGCAACCCGAACGTGACCAGCGTGGACGCCGGGTTGCCCGGCAAACCGATCACCGGGACGCCACGAAAGTGCCCGAAGGTCAGCGGCTTGCCCGGCTTGATCGCCAGCTTCCACAAGGCCAACTCGCCGGCCTCGCGCAGGGCGGCACCCAGGTAATCAGCCTCGCCCACGGAAACGCCACCGGTGGACAGAATCAGGTCGACATCGCCCAATGCCGCCAGGCATTCACGGGTGCGCGCCAGGTCATCGGGCAAAATCCCCGCATCCCGCACCTCACAACCCAAGCGTTGCAGCCAGCTGACCAGCAAGCGGCGGTTGCTGTTGTAGATTTGCCCTGGCCCCAGGGGCAGGCCAGGCTCGATCAGCTCGTCACCGGTCGACAGCACCGCCACGCGCACTTTACGCACCACATCCAGACGGGCCTGGCCAAGGGTCGCGGCCAAGCCCAGCTCGATCGGGCCCAAGCGTGTGCCGGCGCTCATCACCTGCTCACCCTGGCGTGTTTCCTGGCCTTGCGGACGAATGTTCTGGTCGACCTTCAGCGGTTCGAGGAAGCGCACTCGGCCGTCGTCAGCCACTTCGGCGTTTTCCTGCATTTCGACGCAGTCAGCGCCAGCCGGCACCGGCGCGCCGGTGAAGATGCGGGCACAGGTACCCGGCTGCAGCGGCTGCGGCGCATGGCCGGCGAAGATGCGCTGGCTGACCGGCAAGGGCTCACCCTGCCAGTCCGCCAGGCGCAGGGCATAACCGTCCATGGCGCTGTTCGGCCAGGGCGGCAGGTCGAGCGAAGCCACCAGGTCACGCGCCAGCACGCGCCCCTCGGCGTCGGCCAGCGACACATTTTCGGTTTCCTGGATGGGTGCGGCTTCTGCCAAGGCCAGCAGCCGCGCCAGTGCGTCTTCCACCGGCATCAGGGGCCGGGCTTGGGCAGACTCAACCACGGCTTTCACAGGCCGCTGCCTGCTTCAGGTGGGGCACGAAATTGCACGGGCGGTGGCGGGCATCGAGCTGCTCGGCCAGGATGCCGTCCCAACCGGTGCGTACCGCATTGGTCGAGCCTGGCAGGCAGCACACCAGCGTGCCATTGGCCAGGCCAGCCAGGGCCCGCGATTGCACGGTGGAGGTGCCGATGTCGGCCACGGAAATCTGCCGGAACAGCTCACCGAAACCGTCCACCTGCTTGTCGAGCAGGCAGGCCACGGCCTCCGGGGTGCTGTCGCGGCCGGTGAACCCAGTACCGCCGGTGATCAATACCACCTGCACTGCGTCATCGGCGATCCAGGTCGCGACCTGGGCGCGGATCTTGTACAGGTCGTCCTTGAGCAATACCCGCGATGCCAGCTGGTGGCCGGCCGCAGTCAGGCGATCGACGAACAGCTGCCCGGAGGTGTCATTGTCGAAGGTGCGCGTGTCGCTGACCGTCAACACGGCGATGTTCAGGGGCACGAAGGGGGTATCTGCCTTGGCTTTCATGGGGGTCCGTCATAAGAAGATGGGATGGCGCATTTATAACACAGCACCCCCTGATACAACCTCGTGCCCCTGTGGCTTGCCCTTGGTCAATACCCTGGCTTTACCGCTATGCTGCACTGGAAAGGAACTTGCGTGGACGCCCTGCGTCTTAAAGTCATCTAGCACTGTCGCACTGGAGAAACACGATGATTCAACGGACCCTTCCCGCCTTCCTGCTTGCCTTGGGCCTGGGCGCCCTCGCCGGCTGCGCATCGCCGACCGTCATTACCTTGAACGATGGCCGCGAGATCCAGGCAGTGGACACCCCGTCCTTTGACGAGGACTCTGGTTTCTACGAATTCGAGCAACTCGATGGCAAGCGTACGCGCCTGAACAAAGACCAGATTCGTACCGTCAAAGAGCTGTGATTCAGCCGCCCTTTTTGGCAAACGCCCTTTTAACAACAAGGGCTTGCGTGCAAAAAAGGGATGCAGTAGGATTTCGTTCATCGGAGTGTAGCGCAGCCAGGTAGCGCGTCTCGTTCGGGACGAGAAGGCCGCAGGTTCGAATCCTGTCTCTCCGACCAAATCCTATTCAAAAAGCCCGCCTTGCGCGGGCTTTTTGTTGTGCGCGAAAAAATCCCCGTGACCTGTAGGAGCAGCCTTGTGCTGCGAAGAGGCCGGCGCAGGCCAACCCATCAGTGGGTGCCTGTACCGGCCTCTTCGCAGCACAAGGCTGCTCCTACAGTCAGTGACGCAACGCTAGTTATTGCTCGGCTCAGCTTTTGCCCATAGCTGGGCACTATCTGCTTCAGCTTCGCCTGCCATTAGTTGTGCGTAAGAAATACCGCTGACCTGCAAAATACCGCCGACCTGTAGGAGCAGCCTTGTGCTGCGAAGAGGCCGGTGCAGGCCTACCCATCAGTGGGTGCCTGTACCGGCCTCTTCGCAGCACGAGGCTGCTCCTACAGTCAGTGACGCAACGCTAGTTATTGCTCGGCTCAGCTTTTGCCCATAGCTGGGCACTATCTGCTTCAGCTTGGCCTGCCATTAGTTGTGCGTAAGAAATACCGCTGACCTGCAAAATACCGCCGACCTGTAGGAGCAGCCTTGTGCTGCGAAGAGGCCGGCGCAGGCCTACCCATCAGTGGTGCCTGTACCGGCCTCTTCGCAGCACAAGGCTGCTCCTACAGTCAGTGACGCGCAACGCTACTTATTGCTCGGCTTGTACCGGCACATACAGCAGTTGCAGGCGCTCGCTGCTCCACGCCCGGGTCTGGTTGGTCAGCGTCAGGTCGTTGTTCAGCTTTTGCCCATAGCTGGGCACGATCTGCTTCAGCTTGGCCTGCCATTCAGGGGTTTTGAGGCGGTCCTTGAAGGTCTTCTCCAGCACGGTCAGCATGATTGGCGCGGCGGTCGAGGCACCCGGGGAAGCCCCCAGCAGTGCAGCAATGCTGCCATCCTGGGCGGCGACCACTTCAGTACCGAACTGCAGCACGCCACCGAGCACGGGGTCCTTCTTGATCACCTGCACGCGTTGACCGGCCTGCAGCAGCTTCCAGTCTGCGTTCTTGGCATTGGGGAAGTACTCGCGCAACGCATTCATGCGGTCATCGAAGCTGAGCATCAACTGCCCCATCAGGTACGTGCTCAGGTCGATGTTGTCGATGCCGGCGTTCACCATGGGCAGCACGTTGTGGCTGTTCAGCGAGGCGAACATGTCCAGCAACGAGCCCTGCTTGAGGTACTTGGTGGAGAAGGTCGCGAACGGCCCGAACAGCAACACTTGCTTGCCGTCGATCATCCGGGTGTCCAGGTGCGGGACCGACATCGGCGGTGCGCCGACCGAGGCTTTGCCATACAGCTTGGCCTGATGGCGTGCAACCACGTCCGGGTTATCCGTCATGAGGAATTGGCCGCCCACTGGGAAGCCAGCATAGCCTTCGGCCTCGGGGATGCCCGATTTTTGCAGCAGCTTGAGCGCACCGCCCCCGGCACCGATGAAGACGAACCGGGCATTGACCGCCACCTCGTGACCGCCCTTGGCCAGGTCGGCCACCACCACACGCCAGGTGCCATCGTCGTTGCGCACGATGTCACGCACTTCGTGGCTGAGGTTCAGGGTGACGTTGGGGTTGCGGGTCATCGACGCGAACAGTTGACGGGTGATCTCGCCGAAATTCACGTCGGTGCCGATCGCCATGCGCGTGGCGGCGACCTTCTGCGCAGGGTCGCGGCCTTCCATCACCAGCGGTGCCCAGTGGCGGATCTGCTCATGGTCTTCGCTGATTTCCATGCCTCGGAACAGCGAGCTGTGCTGCAGGGCATCGACGCGTTTGTGGAGGAAGGCAATGTTGTCGTCACCCCAGACGAAGCTCATGTGCGGCACATTGTTGATGAACGACTTCGGGTTGCTCAGCACGCCTTGCTCGACCTGGTAGGCCCAGAACTGCTTGGACACCTCGAACTGCTCGTTGACCCCCACGGCCTTGCTGATGTCGATGCTGCCATCCTTGCCGACACTGGTGTAGTTCAGCTCGCAAAACGCGGAGTGGCCGGTGCCGGCGTTGTTCCAGGCGTTGGAGCTTTCTTCGGCGACCTGGTCCAGGCGCTCGTAGACGTCGACCTTCCAGTTCGGCTCAAGCTCCGTGAGGTAAGTGCCCAGGCTTGCACTCATGATGCCGCCGCCAATCAGCAGGACGTCGACGGTCTTTTCCGGCTCCGCGGGTTTGGAGCAGCCGATGACGCTCAGGCAAAGGAGCGTCAGCAGTATTTTTTTCATTAGCTCAATCCAATTGATGTGAAGGATTGGCAGTCGTTGGCCCCGGCATGCACGCCCGGATGTTGTTGTGTTCTCGTTGGGTGTTTCGCGGGATCGGGGCACGATCGCCTCGGGCCGTGGCCCGGGCGCGCTTAAGCAGGGAATGTGCCAACCTGTCTTAGACCAATGGCTAAGGGGTGAGGCAGCGGGTCGCATGGCGACAATCCGCCACACTTACGCCAGGTTCGCTACGTTGATGGCGGATTTCCCCGGGGCCGCTGCGCGCCCCATCGCCGGCAAGCCGGCTCCCACACCGGCACTGGATTGCTTGAGACTTGCGCCATACCTGTGGGAGCCGGCTTGCCGGCGATGGGGCGCGCAGCGGCCCTGAACAGCAGGTCAGGCCGTCAGCCGCGACGTCACTTCGCCCAACTGCCCCGACAACCCATGCAAACGCTGCCCAGCCTGTTCGGTCTGCTGCACCGCCTCCTGGTTGGTGGTGGCGATGCGGGTGATCTCGATCAGGTTGCGCGAAATATCCTCGGCCACACTGGTCTGCTCCTCCGCCGCCGTGGCGATCTGCCGGTTCATGTCGCGGATGGCCTCCACCGCCAAGGTGATGCGCTGCAACATCTGCCCGGCCTGCTGGACCTGCTCGGCCCCCTCTTCGCTGCGCTGCTGGCCACTTTCGATGGCTTTGACCGCCTCCACCGCGCCCGACTGCACCGCCTCGATGATCTGGTTGATTTCGGCAATCGACGCAGCCGTGCGCTGGGCCAAACTGCGCACCTCGTCCGCCACCACCGCAAAGCCTCGTCCGGCCTCGCCCGCGCGGGCTGCTTCAATGGCGGCATTGAGCGCCAGCAGGTTGGTCTGCTCGGCAATGCCACGGATGACTTCGAGCACCTTGCCGATCCGCGTACTGTCATGTTCCAGGTCGCGAATCACCGCCGCCGTGCCGGCGATTTCGCGGTTGACCACGCCAATGATGTCGATGGTCTGCTGCATCACCTGCTCACCAGCCTGTGCACTGTGGTCGGCATCATCGGCAGCGCGGGCGGCGTCGACGGCGTGGCGAGCCACTTCCTGGGCAGTGGCGGACATCTCATGCATGGCCGTCGCCACTTGGTCGGTGCGCTGGAACTGGTCATGCGTGCCGCGCGCCATGTCGGCGGCGATGCTGCGCAACTGGCCACTGGCGCCTTCCAGCTCTTGGGCGTTGTCCTGCAGCCGGCCGACGGTCTCGGCCAAAAAGTCACGCAGGGTATTGGCCGCCCGTGCCAAACGCCCCAGCTCATCCTCGCGGCGGCTGTCGACGCGGGCGCCGAAGCGGCCCTGGCTCAGTTGCGCGACATAGTCGATCAACTGGCGGATCGGTTCGATCAGGCTGCGGTTGATCAGCCACAGGCTGAGCAGGCCAACCAGTACCGCCGACGCCAGCATCACCAGCAGGCCCAGCCACACGGTGCGCTCGGCGCTGGCATTGATGGCCGCAGCCCGTTCACGGGCATCGCCGCGCAGTTGTTCGACCAGTTCGCTCATCTGCTCGCTGGCGGCACGGTCCACGCCCTTGACCGCCAGGTCGCCTGCTACCGGGTCGCCCCCTGCAGCAATAAACGCCTGGCGGCCCTGCGCATAGGCCTGGCCCAACTGCCGATGGCTATCCCGCAGCTGCTGCAAGGGTGCTTTGAGCCTAGTGTCACTGCTGTCGATCAATTGCCCCAGCAACTGCTGAACCTGCTGCTCGCGCGCCTGAAACTGCTGCCAATACTTGTCCAGCTCGGCGGGCTGGCGACCGCGTAACAGCACGTTCTTCCATTCCTGCACCTGGACCTTGAACTGCAGGTTGGCTTCATCGATCAATTGCGAAGCGCGCAGCGGGCCATCGACCAACTCGGCATAGCCACGCACGCTGGATGACAAAAACTGGAAACACACCAGGGCGATCAGCAGCATGGCCGCCAGGCTGCCGCCAAGCAGGGAGAGAATTTGCACTCTGAGGGATTTACGCAACATCGCGGATCTCAAGACCAGTAGGAAAGGAACAGCGCACACCGGCAGCGCTGGGAAAGACACTCCATGTCCTCGTAGGCTGGCGCGCAAAAAAAAGGCTGCCATCGTTCGATAGCAGCCAGTTTGAGCACTTGCGCAACAGTTGAAGCCAATAGTGTCAGGCAATTCCTACAGAAATGTTACAAAACCAAGACAGGCTAGCCTGTGGTGAACTGCAGCGAGGCCAGCCGGGCATACAGCGGGCTTTCTTCAATCAGCTGGCGATGTGTGCCCACTGCAACCACGCGCCCCTTGTCGATCACCGCGATGCGATCAGCGTGCTGCACCGTGGCCAGGCGGTGGGCGATCACCAGCGTCGTGCGACCGGCCATGAGGCTGGGCAGGGCTTGCTGGATCAGGTGTTCGCTTTGCGCGTCGAGGGCGCTGGTGGCCTCGTCCAGCAACAGGATCGGCGCATCTACCAGCAACGCACGGGCAATTGCCAAGCGCTGCCGCTGCCCGCCAGAAAGGCCAATACCGCCCTCCCCCAGTTGCGTCTGGTAGCCCTGCGGCAACTGCTGGATAAACCCGTCGGCATGCGCACCACGGGCCGCTGCTTCGACTTCCGCCAGCGTTGCTTCTGGCCGGCCATAGCGAATGTTGGCCTCTACCGTGCCACGAAACAACGAAGGGTTCTGCGCCACCAGGGCGAACTGCCGGCGCAGCTCGGCGGGGTCGAGTTCAGTAATTGCCTGCCCGTCGAGCAGGATGCGCCCCTGCTGAGGGTCGTAAAACCGCAGCAGCAGGTCGAACAGGGTGGATTTGCCAGCGCCCGAAGGCCCGACCAGCGCCACGGTCTGCCCCGGCTCGATTGTCAGGCTCAGGCCGTCGATGGCAGCGACTGTGGGCCGTGACGGGTAGGCAAAGTGCACCTGCTGTAACTCGATATGCCCAGTCACACGGCCGTGCGGCAGCGAGGCCGCTACGTGGGGCGGCAGAATCGCACTGCGCGCCGCCAACAGCTCGGCAATGCGCTCGGCCGCGCCTGCGGCACGCTGCAGCTCGCCAATCACCTCGCTGAGGGTGCCGAACGCGCTGCCGACGATCAGGCTGTAGAACACGAACGCGGCCAGTTCGCCTGCCGAAATACGCCCGGCGATCACGTCCATGCCACCGACCCAGAGCATGACGCCCACAGCGCCCAGTACCAGCACGATGACCAGGGTGATCAGCCAGGCGCGCTGGGCAATACGCTGCCTGGCCACGTTGAAGGCCGCCTCGACAGTACCCGCGAACAGCTCGCGATCGAGCGGTTGGTGGTTGTAGGCCTGGACGGTCTTGATCTGCCCGAGGGTCTCGGCCACGTAGCTGCCGACATCTGCCACCCGATCCTGGCTCTGCCGCGACAGGCTGCGCACACGACGGCCAAACAACAGGATCGGTGCTAGCACCAGTGGCAAGGCCACGACCACGATGCTGGTCAGCTTGGGGTTGGTGATAAACAGCAGCACCACGCCCCCGATCACCATCAAGGCATTGCGCAGGAACATCGACAGCGAAGAGCCGATCACCGACTGCAACAACGTGGTGTCGGCCGTCAGCCGCGACTGGATCTCGGAGCTGCGGTTGTCCTCGAAAAAGCCTGGGTGCAGGCCGACCAGATGATCGAACACCGCGCGGCGAATATCAGCCACACAGCGCTCGCCGATCCACGAGACCAGGTAGAAGCGGCTGAACGTCCCTACCGCCAGTGCCAACACCAGCAGCAGGAACAGGCCTATGGTCTGGTTGAGTTGGTGCGCGGAACGGGTCATGAAACCCTGGTCCACCAGCAGGCGAATGCCCTGCCCCATCGACAGCGTGATAGCAGCGGTGACCACCAAGGCCAGCAACGCCAGCAGCATCTGCCGGCGGTACGGGCGAACGAACTGCCAACTCAGGCGCAAAGCGCGACGTTGACCTGCAGAAACGGATTCGGGCATGGCGGCAACCAAAACGGCGAGGATGCAGCAGACTACCACTCATCGGCACGCGAGGAGCGACCGAGGGTGGCTATAGCTTTTCGATCTAAACAGCCTCTGGAGCTTTAGCGCCGTTTCTGTTGGACTGTTTCTGCCGTGACGCCCAAGGGGCTGTCACTGGCCAGTCATCGCACAGGGTTACCCTGAGTTTGAACCTGATGAGGAGACCGATATGAGCTTGCAGCATGGCAGCGACACCGCAAAACCGCAGAACACCCCGCAACCTCAGGCGTGCGGTTCGATCATCGACGCCCAGGGGCGCGAGGTCCCGATCACCGAGCAGATGATCCAGAAAGCCTGCGAGAAGCTGGAACAAAGCCGGGTCGGAAAAGCCCAGAAGGGCTGATCGGCGAATTCATTACAACCCGGCGCGTGCGCCGGGTTTTTATTGCCCGTCACTCAGACCAACACCCCACCCAACGCACTGACCAACTGCGCCAGTTGCGGCGACTCGCCACGAATCCGCACCGCCAGCCCTTCGACCTCACGCCGCGGCGGATACTGCTTGCGCAACTGATCGAACGCCGCGCGCTGCTCGGCCGGGTCGTCGCTCAAGCTGCGGCGGAAGTCCGCGTCGTCACGGCGCGGGTCGTACACGGCGCGGCACAGGGTGGCCAAGGCCCAGGCCGGGTCGGTACTGGCATCGAGCTCGATCTGCGCCAGCGGCGGCTTGGGCAGCAGGTCGGCCAGGTTCACGCGCTCAGCTTGGCCGAGAAAACGGCACAGCGCCTGATAGATCTGCGCCGTGCCACGCTGCCGGCCATCAAGGCTGTAGCCGGCGATGTGCGGCGACGCCAGCGTGCACAGGTCGGCCAGTTGCAAGTCGACCTGCGGTTCGCCTTCCCACACATCGAGCACGGCGTGCACGTCTTCACGGTCCAACAGCAGCTCACGCAAGGCCGCGTTGTCCACCACCGGGCCACGGCTGGCGTTGATCAGCCACGCACCGGGGCGCAGCTGCGCCAGGTGCGCCTGGCCCAGCAGGTGCCAGGTAGGGTGCTCGCCGCCTCGCTGCAAGGGGGTGTGCAGGCTGATGACATCGCACTGTTCCAGCACCGTCTCGAGGCTGACGTAATCGCCCCTTTCGGCGGCCTGACGCAGTGGGTCACACACCAACACCTTCCAGCCCAGGCCATGCAGTACACGCACCAGGCGGCCACCGACCTCCCCTGCGCCCACCACGCCATACGTGCGCGCGGGCAGCGCCACACCGTCCAGCTCGGCCAGGGTCAGCAGGCTGCCCAGCACGTAGTCCACCACACCGCGGGCATTACAGCCCGGCGCGCTGCTCCAGTGGATGCCCGCCTCGGCAAAGTAGTCCAGGTCGAGGTGGTCGGTGCCGATGGTGCAAGTGCCGACAAAACGCACCCGGCTGCCTTCGAGCAGCTGGCGGTCGACCTTGGTCACCGAACGCACCAGCAGTACGTCGGCGTCCTTGACGCTGGCGGCATCGAGGCTTCTGCCCGGATAGCGGCGGATCTCGCCGAAACCTTCAAAGAAGGCATCGAGCAGCGGAATGTTCTCGTCGGCAACTATCAGCATGGCGCTCTCCTGTCAGGGGAACGCAGTGTAGGCGCTACGCGCGGCGTGTTCCAGAGCGGCTCAGTCGGCTTTCTTGCGGATCCAGTACAGGAAGGTGCCCGCATCCTCTTGCTGCTGCAGCAGCTCGTGGCCGAGGAAGTTGCAGAACTTGGGGATATCGCGGCGGGTCGACGGGTCGGTGGCGATGACCTTGAGCAGGCCACCAGCAGCCAGGTCCCGGACGTGCTGGTGCAGCATCATCACAGGCTCCGGGCAGTTCAGGCCGGTGGCATCGAGGACGGCGTCGGGGGTGAAGTCAGTCATGGGTGGCTCCAAAAATGATCGTCATTGTCGCGCATCGTGCGGCACGGACCAAGGGCCACGCGCCGCACCTGCACTCAACGCGGCTTCAGGTCCAGCCTGCGCAGATGGCAGGTCACTTCCTCACGGTCGTGATACAGCTGCTTGCAGGCGATCGAAACCCGGATCTTGCGCGCCTTGAACGTGGCTTCCATGCGGTCGAGCAGGCGCCGCACTTCGGCGTAACGCTGCTTCATCGGCAGTTTGAGGTTGACCACCGCCTCGCGGCACAGGCCTTCCCCCAGCCAGGTCTCGATCAGCGAAGTGGTCCGCGCCGGCTTCTCGACGATGTCGCAAACCATCCAGTCCACCGGCTGTTTCGGCTGCCAGGTAAACCCATCTGCCATCAGGTGCTGGACCAGCCCGGTGTCCATCAGGCTTTCGGCCATCGGGCCGTTGTCGATGGCGGTGACCAGCATGCCGCGGCGCACCAGCTGGTAGGTCCAGCCACCCGGCGAGGCGCCGAGATCGACCCCGGTCATGTCGTCGCCCAGGCGCTGCTCCCACTGCTCGCGGGGGATGAACTGGTGCCAGGCTTCTTCCAGCTTGAGGGTTGAACGGCTGGGCGCCTCACGGGGAAACTTCAGGCGCGGGATGCCCATCGGCCAGAGGGCGCTGTTGTTGCCTGCGGCCAGGCCAACAAACACACGCCGGCCGGTGATGAAGGTCAGCAACAGCCGCGGGCGGCTGGCGTCTTCAACCAGGCGGCCAGCCTTTTCCAGGGCCTTGCGCAGGGGCACTTCGAACTTGCGGCAGAACGTCGACAGTTCCTTGCCGTCGTTGCTGTCGAGCACCTCCAGCCACAGGCTGCCGAACACAGGCAGGTCGGCCAGGTGCTCCAGCAACACGCTGATGCGGTCGCTCTCTGGCAACTCGACATAACCGCCACGGGCCCACTGACGCGGGAAAATCAGCTCAGCGAAGCGCAGTTCCCCCATCAGTCGCTCGGCGCCGTTGGCCTCGGTGCAGACAAACTCGGCGCTGGCGCTCTGCGGTTTGCCTTTGGCATAGCCGGCAACCCCCAGGCGGGCAGCGTGTTCGCTGATTTCGGCGCAGACCTCGCCCTCGAAACCGGGCCGGCAATGCATGAACAGGGTACTCATCTCTCACTCCACTACGGCGGGCGCGCAACAGGCGCCGGCAGGGCGGCGATAATAAAGGAAGTTCGGAACCTGCGACACGTCCCGCCGGTCCAGAAAAGGGTCAGCCAAGCCAAACCGGTCTAACCTGACCATTCAGCCAGGTCCGTACCGTGCGGATCGAAACAGAGCGGTGACACCGGCAAACACCCGATTTGCCGGGCACCGGCGCAGAAGGAGTTGGCAATGCCCTCGCTCGATAGCCTGAACACGCTCAAAACCCTCAAGGTCGATGACCTTACGTATCACTATTACAGCCTTACCGAGGCCGCCCGCCAGCTGGGCGACCTGCAACGCCTGCCCATGTCGCTGAAAGTGTTGCTGGAAAACCTGCTGCGCTGGGAGGACGGCAAGACCGTCACCGGCGACGACCTGCGCGCCATCGCCCAATGGCTGGAAGCGCGCCGCTCCGACCGGGAAATCCAGTACCGGCCGGCCAGGGTGCTGATGCAGGACTTCACCGGCGTGCCCGCCGTGGTCGACCTGGCCGCCATGCGTGCCGCCATGGCCAAGGCCGGTGGCGACCCGCAGCGGATCAACCCGCTGTCGCCGGTCGACCTGGTGATCGACCACTCGGTGATGGTCGACCGCTACGCCACCCCGGAGGCCTTCACCCAGAACGTCGACATCGAGATGCAGCGCAATGGCGAACGCTACGCCTTTTTGCGCTGGGGCCAGAACGCCTTCGACAACTTCCGCGTCGTGCCGCCGGGCACCGGCATCTGCCACCAGGTCAACCTGGAATACCTGGGCCGCACCGTCTGGACCCGCGAAGAAGACGGCCGCACCTACGCCTTCCCCGACACCCTGGTCGGCACCGATTCGCACACCACCATGATCAACGGCCTGGGCGTGCTGGGCTGGGGCGTTGGCGGCATCGAGGCCGAGGCGGCCATGCTTGGCCAGCCGGTGTCGATGCTGATCCCGGAAGTGATCGGCTTCAAACTCACCGGCAAGCTGCGTGAAGGCATCACCGCCACCGACCTGGTGCTGACCGTGACGCAGATGCTGCGCAAGAAGGGCGTGGTGGGCAAGTTCGTCGAATTCTACGGCGACGGCCTGGCCGACCTGCCCCTGGCCGACCGCGCCACCATCGCCAACATGGCCCCCGAGTATGGCGCCACCTGCGGCTTCTTCCCGGTCGACGAGGTGACCCTCGACTACCTGCGGCTTTCTGGCCGCCCGAAGGCAACGGTGCAACTGGTCGAGCAGTACTGCAAGGCACAAGGCCTGTGGCGCCTGCCAGGCCAGGAACCGCAGTTCAGCGACACATTGGCGCTGGACATGGACGAGGTCGAGGCCAGCCTGGCCGGGCCCAAGCGCCCTCAGGACCGCGTCGCCCTGGGCCAGGTCAGCCAAGCGTTCAACCACTTCATCGAACTGCAGCCCAAGCCGCTGGCCAAGGAAGTCGGCCGCCTGGAAAGTGAAGGCGGCGGCGGTGTGGCGGTGGGCAACGCCGACCAGGCGGGCGAAATCGACTACAGCCACGCAGGCCAGACCCACACCCTGCGTGATGGCGCGGTGGTGATCGCCGCGATCACCTCGTGCACCAACACCTCCAACCCGAGCGTGATGATGGCCGCCGGGCTGGTGGCGAAAAAGGCCCTGGAAAAAGGCCTGCAGCGCAAACCTTGGGTCAAGAGCTCGCTGGCCCCTGGCTCCAAGGTGGTCACCGACTACTTCGAGGCCGCCGGGCTGACGCCGTACCTGAATGAGCTGGGTTTTGACCTGGTGGGCTATGGCTGCACCACTTGCATCGGCAACTCCGGCCCATTGGATGAGGCGATCGAGAAAGCCATCGGCAGCGCCGACCTGACCGTGGCCTCGGTGCTCTCGGGTAACCGTAACTTCGAGGGCCGCGTGCACCCGCTGGTCAAGACCAACTGGTTGGCGTCGCCGCCGCTGGTGGTGGCCTATGCCCTGGCCGGCAGCGTGCGCGTGGACCTTACCCGCGATTCACTGGGTACCGGCAAGGACGGCAAGCCGGTGTACCTGCGCGATATCTGGCCCAGCCAGCAGGAAATCGCCGCCGCCGTGGCCAAGGTCGACACTGCGATGTTCCACAAGGAGTACGCCGAAGTCTTCGAGGGCGATGCACACTGGCAGGCCATCGAGGTGCCGCAAGCGGCCACGTATGTCTGGCAGGACGCGTCTACCTACATCCAGCACCCGCCGTTCTTCGACGGCATAGGCGGGCCACCGCCAGCGATCAAGGACATCCAAGGGGCACGCATCCTGGCCCTGCTGGGCGACTCGGTCACCACCGACCACATCTCCCCGGCCGGCAACATCAAGGCCGACAGCCCTGCCGGGCGCTACCTGCGCGACAAGGGTGTGGAGCCGCGGGACTTCAACTCCTACGGTTCGCGGCGGGGCAACCATGAGGTGATGATGCGCGGTACGTTCGCCAACATCCGTATCCGCAACGAGATGCTCGCGGGCGAGGAAGGTGGCAACACCTTGTACGTGCCCACGGGTGAAAAACTGTCGATCTACGATGCCGCCATGCGCTATCAGGCAGACGGCACGCCGCTGGTGGTGATCGCCGGCCAGGAATACGGCACCGGCTCCAGCCGCGACTGGGCCGCCAAAGGCACCAACCTGCTGGGGGTCAAGGCAGTGCTGGCGGAAAGCTTCGAGCGCATCCACCGTTCAAACCTGGTGGGCATGGGCGTGCTGCCGTTGCAGTTCAACACCGGGCACGATCGTAAGCAACTGGCGTTGACCGGAAAAGAGAAGATCGATGTGCTGGGCCTGAACAATGCGCACATTCGGCCGGGCATGAGCCTGAAACTGCGCATCACCCGTGAGGACGGGCAACAGGAGCAGATCGACGTGCTGTGCCGGATCGATACCTTGAATGAGGTCGAGTACTTCAAGGCCGGGGGGATCTTGCATTACGTGTTACGTCAGCTGATTGCTGGGAGGTAGGTTTGACGGTGGTTCTGCGGCGCTCTTGAGATCGAGCGCCGCCCGCGCGGCGATTCGCAGCACAAGGCTGCTCCTACATTTTTTGGGCCAATTTTTCCTGAAGCGGTCGCGCGCCGGCACAGGCGTAACTGGCCCGGAATATCTGTAGGAGCAGCCTTGTGCTGCGAATCGCCGCGCAGGCGGCGCTCGATCTCATACACGCCAACGCCCTAGAGACGCCCCCCTCCTCCCTTCACGCATGCTGGCTCTTTGCCGCCCACTAAGTCATCATCCGACCCGCCCGTCATAAATTAGCAATAATGCCGCTATCTTCATCGAAATCAGCCGCTCCCTAGCTCAAACCAGAAGATGGCTCATTGCCACAAATCAAGCACATTAAATATCCATTCAATAAAACCAGTGGCTTGCCGATACCTCACCAAAGCCTTGCGGATTCTTGCGGATTACCGACCCATGCGTAACAACCAGCCGATTACCCAGAGAGAACGGACTTTCCCTGCCCAGCAGCGGTTGATCTCCACCACCAACGCCAAGGGCGTGATCAGCTACTGCAATGACGCGTTTATCGACATCAGTGGGTTCACGCGCGAGGAGCTGACCGGCGCGCCGCACAACCTGGTGCGTCACCCTGACGTGCCGGCCGCGGTGTTTGCCCACATGTGGCAGACCCTCAAGCAAGGCCAGCCGTGGATGGGCATCGTCAAGAACCGCTGCAAGAACGGTGACCACTACTGGGTCAACGCTTATGTCACGCCGGTTTTCGACAACAATCAGGTGGTCGGCTTCGAGTCGGTGCGGGTCAAGCCCACCGCCGAACAGATCCGCCGTGCCGAAGCCCTCTACCAGCGCCTCAACCAGGGCAAGTCGGCGGTGCCACGTCGCGATCAGTGGCTGCCGATTCTGCAGGACTGGCTGCCGTTCATCCTGGTCAGCCAGGTGGGCTTCCTGATCGGCAACTGGCTGGGCCACTCCTGGGGCTTCGGCCTGGCCGCCGCCCT
Source organism: Pseudomonas sp. Y3 TE3536 (assembly GCF_053629175.1). Taxonomy (NCBI): domain Bacteria; kingdom Pseudomonadati; phylum Pseudomonadota; class Gammaproteobacteria; order Pseudomonadales; family Pseudomonadaceae; genus Pseudomonas; species Pseudomonas sp. Y3 TE3536. Next base: position 157,358 of record NZ_JBRJHU010000001.1, read on the forward strand.
GTCGGTACCACTCGGCCTGCTCGGGCTGACCTGGCAACAGCGTGGCCTCAAGCGCCTGCTACGTTTGGCCGAGCAAACCACCTCCGACCCGCTGATCGCGCAGATGTACACCGACAGCCGTGGGGTTCAGGCCCGCTTGGAAATGGCCATGCTCAGCCAGGATGCACGCATGAAGACCTGCCTGACGCGGCTGCAGGACAGTGCCGAACACCTCAGCGAACAGGCACGGCAATCCGACGCCCTGGCCCACCAGAGCTCATCCGGGCTGGAGCGCCAGCGCGTGGAAACCGAACAAGTGGCAGCCGCCGTCAACCAAATGGCCGCCACCACCCAGGAAGTGGCCAACCACGTACAACGCACCGCCGACGCCACCCAGGAAGCCAATCGCCTGACCAGCCAGGGCCGGCAGATTGCCGGTGAGACCCGCGAGGCCATCGAGCGTTTGTCGGCAGCCGTGGGTGAAACTGGCCAGACGGTGACGCAGTTGGCCAAGGACAGTGACGAAATCGGCGGTGTGGTCGATGTGATCAAAGGCATCGCCGACCAAACCAACCTGCTGGCGCTGAACGCTGCCATCGAAGCGGCCCGCGCCGGTGAGATGGGCCGTGGCTTTGCCGTCGTGGCCGATGAAGTACGCCAGTTGGCCCAGCGCACCGCCGAGTCCACCGGGCAGATCCACAACCTGATCGCCAAGCTGCAGCAGACCGCCAGCAACGCGGTGCTGACCATGGAAACCGGCCATCGCCAGGCGCAAGAAGGGGTCGACCGGGTGATGCAGGCCGATGAGGCTTTGGTCGGGATCAGCGAAGCGGTGGCCAACATCACCGACATGGCGACCCAGATTGCGGCCGCTACCGAAGAGCAGACCGCTGTGGCCGACGAGATCAGCCGCAACATCAGCACCATCGCCACACTGGCCGACCAGACCGCCGAACAGGCCCAACATTCGGCACAGCTCAGCGAAGAGCTGACCAGCACGGCGGGGAGCCAGTACTCGCTGGTAGAGCGCTTCAACCGCTGAGACGCTGCGCTTTTGTAGGAGCAGCCTTGTGCTGCGAAGAGGCCGGGGTGGGCTGCAGATATCTGCTTTGCTTGCACCGGCCCTTTCGCAGCGCAAGGCTGCTCCTACAGAGACCGCGAATGGCAGACGGGTGCGCTACCCGTCTGTACGCTTCAACCCTGAGACGCTGCGCTTTTGTAGGAGCAGCCTTGTGCTGCGAAGAGGCCGGTGTGGGCTGGGGCGTTACCAGTCCAGGCGCAACCGGGTCTCGAAGTAGCGCTCTTCTCCCGTCAACGGGTCATCAAAACGCAAGCTCTGCGCCAACAACTTCAACGGCTTTTGGTAATCGTCTTCGACCTGGAGCAGTTCAGGGTAGAACGGGTCGTTGCAGATCGCCGCGCCCAACGCCGCCATGTGCACACGCAACTGATGGGTCTTGCCGGTCACAGGCGACAAACCGTAACGCCACAAATCGCCCTGCGTTTCCAGCACTTGGGCAAAGGTTTCGCTGTTGTCCGCGCCCTCGACCTCATGCATGCGAAAAAACGGCTCGCCATGCACCAGACGGCTTTTATGCACCAGCGGGAACTCATGCTGCGGCATGGCAGCGGCGATGGCCTGGTAGCGCTTGTCGATCCGTCGCTCGGGGAACAAGCGCTGATAAGCACTGCGGGTCTGCGGGTTGGCAGAGAACAGGACCAGCCCTGCGGTATGCCGGTCGATGCGGTGCAATGGCACCAGATGCGGATTGTCCAGGCGCCGGATCAGCCGGCGCAACAGGGTCTGCTCGACATATTCACCGGTGGGTGTAACCGGCAGAAAATGCGGTTTATCGGCGACCACCAAGTGCTCATCCACGTGCAGCACGGCTTCCTGCACAGGGATAGGCCGCTCGTTCGGCACCTCGCGAAAATAATGCAAGCGCATGCCACGTCGGTAAGCCAGCTCGGCAGGGATGGCCTGCCCCTGGGCATCCAGCACCCGGCCTCGGGCAAAGCGGTCAAGCCACTGCGCGCGATCAATGGCCTTGAAATGGTCACACAGGCAATCGAGCACCGTCGCCCAGTTGCCGGGTGGCAGGCACACCGTGCTGGCTTGCTGGCGGGCGGGGTCGAAAGGCGGGTTCATGGCAGTGCTCGAAAGGTACAAGGCCGCGCATTATCCCCCAAGCCCGTCACCTCAACCAGCCTGATCCCGCGCCTCGCTGCGCTCCTTCAACCAGCGCAGTACCTGCACCGCCTCCCAGCGGCCGGGGTCATACAAGGCATACAACAACCCCTGATAACCCACCACATCCAGCCCACGGTGGTAGCCGGCACGCTGGAACAAGGCCTCGATTTCGGCAAAACAGGTGTTGAAGTGGACCTTGCCGAACGGTGTGCGGTCATCGGTCACCAGGCCCTCGAGGCGCAGTTCCAGAACGGCGTCGCACACCCGCTCTACAGGCATGCGGTTGACGCTGTACTTGAGTTGCTCGACGTTGAGCATGGCTTTACCTCGTATACTGTATTTATATACAGCATACGGACTTGCCCTCGCCGTCGTCAATTCACCCTCGGCTCACTGCAGCCCCGGCAGGTACCCCGTGACCACCGGTGCGCCGAACAGCGCGCGTATTCTTTCAAGTGCGCCACACAGCACCTGCAAAAATTGGCCAGAGCCTCGGGCTCACGGCGCGAGAAACGTCACCACCTGCTCGGCATCGAACGGCCAGTGCAGCTCAGCGCCGGTGTCACACCGCCGCAGCACGGGAATGATCAGGCCGTAGCGCTCGAACATGGCCTCGTTTTCGGCAATGTCGACCAGTTCCACCAACAGGCCATGATCGACGAAAGGCATCAGCACGGCCTCGGCCACTTCGCACAGGTGGCAGCCGAGGGTGCCGAACAGTTGGCATTCAGGCAGCATGGGGCGGGTCTCGGTTTGGCTTTGGAAAAGCCTATTCTAGGTCCGTACCGCCCTGCGCGCACCTGACCTCGCTCAATCCTGACTGGTTGCACCGATGCGGTGCAGCGACAGGTCCGCGCCCTGGAACTCCTGCTCGTGGCTCAAGCGCAAGCCGTGCACTGCGCGGATTGCACCATAGATGGTAAAGCCCCCCAGCAATGCCACCAGTACCCCCATCAAGCTGCCCAGCAATTGGCTGACCAGGCTGACACCACCCATGCCGCCCAGCGCCGCCTGGCCGAACACGCCGCAGGCAATGCCACCCCACACGCCACACAGGCCGTGCAACGGCCACACACCCAGCACGTCGTCGATTTTCCAGCGGTTCTGTGCCGCGGTAAAACTCCAGACGAACAGCACCCCGGCCACCAGGCCGGTGGCCAGCGCGCCAATCGGGTGCATCAGGTCGGAGCCAGCACAAATCGCCACCAGCCCAGCCAGCGGCCCGTTATGCAAGAACCCTGGGTCGTTACGCCCGGCCAGCAGCGCCGCCAAGGTGCCCCCGACCATGGCCAGTAACGAGTTGATCGCCACCAGGCCGCTAACCCCCTGTAAGGTCTGGGCGCTCATGACATTGAAGCCGAACCAGCCAATGATCAGGATCCACGACCCCAGCGCCAGGAACGGAATGCTCGACGGTGCGAAGGCCACCAAGCGCCCATCGCGGTACCGCCCGCGCCGGGCGCCCAGTAGCACGACGGCGGCCAGTGCCAGCCAGCCGCCCATGGCATGCACCACGACGGAACCGGCAAAGTCATGGAACGGCGCGCCAAAGCGTGCTTGCAGCCAAGCCTGCACGCCCAGGTTGCCGTTCCACACCACGCCTTCAAAGAACGGATAGACAAACGCCACGATCAACGCCGTGGCACACAGCTGCGGGACAAAACGCGCCCGCTCGGCAATCCCTCCAGAGATGATCGCCGGGATGGCCGCCGCGAACGTCAACAGAAAGAAGCATTTGACCAGCGCATAGCCATGGTCGGCTGCCAGTGCCGTCGCCGGCTGGAAGAAGTTCACGCCATAGGCGATCCAGTAGCCGATGAAGAAGTACACCAGCGCCGAGATGGCAAAGTCGCTGAGAATCTTCGACAACGCATTGACCTGGTTCTTGTGCCGCACGGTGCCCACTTCGAGAAAAGCGAAGCCAGCATGCATGGCCAGCACCAGAATGGCGCCCATGAGGATGAACAGGGTATTCGAACCGTGGACCAGAGAGTCCATCGCGCTGTGCATGTGTTCCATGAAATAGGCAGACCTGCTGAAAAGGCACCAGGACAGTTCAAGAACCTGCATCCCTGCACCGAATCGGTGCCAGCCCCCTGCCCTATCGGATGACATGGGCGAGGCCTGCGTGGTTTTTTCTTGGGTTTGTCGTGGATTGGGTTAAGGTTTAACGGTACACGTCACGCACGGTGCCCTGAATCGGCGCAATGCCCGCCAGTGGCGCCCCGCAACGTGGCAAAGACTTAGCAAAGCCCATACCAGCACAGGCACTTGAACCTTCCGCGCGTGCTATCACTCGAACTACCATCACACATCGACAGGGAGAGACCCCATGGCCAGCAAATCGGCAAAGACTGCGCAAGAGATATTGATGGCTGACTTCCAGGCCCTGGTCCGCGATACCGAGAAGCTGCTTGCCGACACGGCGAACCTCGCCGGCGACCAAGCGGATGAATTGCGCGAGCAGATCCACGACCGCCTGACCCAGGCCCGCGAAACCCTGCAGCTGACCCAGGAATCGGTGCGCGACCGTGGCCAGGCGGCCCTCGGCAGCGCCGAGCAGTACGTACAGGAGAACCCCTGGCAGGCCATCGGTATTGCCGCAGGCGTCGGTCTGTTGATCGGCCTGCTGGCCAGGCGCTGAGAGGTCACCCATGGAGAATGACACCATCGGCACCAGCGCTTCCGGCAAGCGCCTGGGCGCGGCCATGCTCGGGCTGCTGCACAGCCACATCGAACTGTTCGGGATCGAGCTGCAGGAACAAAAAGGCCGCACCTTGAGCTTGTTGCTGTTCGCAGGCTTGGCACTGGTGTTCGCCCTGCTCTTGCTGACAGCGCTGTCAGGGTTGCTGTTGGTGCTGCTGTGGGACAGTTATCGCCTGGCGGGCATCATCGGCCTGTGCGTGTTCTATGGATTAGCCGCGCTGTACTGCGGGTTGCGTTTGAAAGCGGCAGTGTTCGACGAGTCATCGCCTTTCGGCGCAACCCTCGAAGAACTCGCCAAGGACCGGGAGCGCCTGTTGCCATGAGCCTGCCTGAACTCCCCAACACGCGTAACCCACGCGAACTGCGCAAAGCGCTGCTGCGCCTGCGCATGGAGATGCACCGCCAGGAAATCCGCCACGAGTCGGGGCAACTGCTCGAACCCCTGCAGCGCATACGCGGCATGGGCAGTTCGCTGCACGGGGGGCTTGGCATCAAGCACGCCCCGCTGTGGGGCATTGGCGCCGTGGTCGCCTTGGGCTTTTTGACTGGCAAGGGCGTGCGCAGCGGCAACCTGACACGGTTGGTGCGCTTGGGCAGCAGCTTGCTGCCGCTGGTCCGGCTGTATCTGCAAAATGGCCGGCGACCCTGACATTTAGCCCCAACACGCCCCGTGTAGGAGCAGCCTTGTGCTGCGAAGAGGCCGGTGCAGGCAAAGCAGATACCTGCAGCCCACACCGGCCTCTTCGCAGCACGAGGCTGCCCCTACAAAAAACCGCGTCAACCTTCAGCTTGCATGGTGCCTCTCGACACAGGAAGCTATGCCCATCGACCGACAGGAGATCGAGCCTTGGACTGGCATACCCTGCTGACCCGCGAACGCCTGGGCAAAGCCCTGTACAGCCCCGAAGAACTCGGGCGCAGCCCCTTCCACAAGGACCACGACCGGATCATCTTCTCAGGCGCCTTCCGCCGGCTTGGGCGCAAAACCCAGGTACACCCCGTCTCCAGCAACGACCATATCCACACGCGCCTGACTCATTCACTGGAAGTCAGCTGCGTCGGCCGCTCGCTCGGCATGCGGGTGGGCGAAACCTTGCGTGACAGCCTGCCGGACTGGTGCGAGCCCAGCGACCTGGGGATGATCGTGCAATCGGCCTGCCTGGCCCACGACATTGGCAACCCACCGTTCGGCCATTCCGGCGAAGACGCCATCCGCCACTGGTTCCAGCAGGCAGCAGGGCGTGGCTGGCTGGACGACATGAGCGACGACGAGCGTGCCGATTTCCTCAACTTCGAAGGCAACGCCCAAGGCTTTCGCGTCCTCACCCAACTGGAGTATCACCAGTTCGACGGCGGCACCCGGCTGACCTACGCCACCCTCGGTACTTACTTGAAGTACCCCTGGAGCGCCCGTCATGCCGATGCCCTGGGCTACAAGAAACACAAGTTCGGCAGCTACCAGAGCGAACTGCCACTGCTCGAACAGATCGCCCGCAAACTGGGCCTGCCACAATTGGAGGACCAGCGCTGGGCACGCCACCCTCTGGTCTACCTGATGGAGGCCGCAGATGACATCTGCTACGCGCTGATCGACCTGGAAGACGGCGTGGAAATGGAATTGCTGCAGTATGCGGAAGTCGAGGCGCTGCTGCTCGACCTGGTAGGTGACGACCTGCCGGAGACCTATCGCCAACTCGGCCCCCGCGACTCGCGCCGGCGCAAGCTGGCGATCTTGCGCGGCAAGGCCATCGAACACCTGACCAACGCCGCCGCCCGCGCCTTCGTCGAGCAGCAAACGGCGCTGCTTGGCGGGCACCTGAGCGGCGACCTGGTCGAGCACATGCACGGCCCGGCCAAGCACTGCGTACTGCAAGCCAAAGACATGGCGCGCAACAAGATCTTCCAGGATAAACGCAAGACCCTGCACGAGATCGGCGCCTACACCACGCTCGAGATCCTCCTCAACACCTTCTGCGGCGCGGCCCTCGAACAGCACGGCGGCCGCACACCGTCGTTCAAGAGCCGCCGTGTACTCGACCTGATTGGCAACAATGCACCGGACCCGCACGCCTCACTGCACAGCGCGTTCCTGCGCATGATCGACTTCATCGCCGGGATGACCGACAGCTATGCCAGCGAAATGGCCCGCGAAATGACCGGGCGCTCCAGCCCGACCTGAGCCAGACAGGTGCAGCCTGTGCTCAGGCGCTCGCTGCACCTGTCTACCTAGGAAACTTCCTACCTATGCCCGTCACTGATAAACAACACGACTAACAATCAATGAAAAGTTACCAAACAAGGTTTGACATCGAGTTTCCTACGCTCATTGCGTAGCCCGATTTGTTTTATCCTGTAAGCCATTTCCCATATAGGGCTAATAGCCCTTCCTCGCATGCCCGATGACTTCCATCTGGGATAAGGTGCCAGCCGTCACCCTCACTCGCCCGCAGGGAAGTTGAACATGCATTCCGTATTTATAGTCGACGACCATCCCGTTATCCGTCTGGCCGTCCGTATGTTGCTGGAGAATCAGAACTACAAGATCGTCGGCGAATCGGACAATGGCGTAGATGCCATGCAGATGATTCGAGAGACCACGCCCGACCTGGTCATCCTCGACATCAGCATCCCCAAGCTAGACGGGCTGGAGGTACTTTCCCGCTTCCAGGCCATGTCCCTGCCACTGAAGGTGCTGGTATTGACCGCCCAGTCCCCGGCGTTGTTCGCCGTGCGCTGCATGCACTCGGGCGCTGCAGGCTATGTGTGCAAACAAGAAGACCTGAGCGAACTGCTCAGTGCAATCAAAGCCGTGCTGGCCGGGTATAACTATTTCCCCAGCCAGGCCATCAAACACAATCAGACGGTCAATGCAGACCTGCAACTTTTCCGACAGGTCAATGACCGTGAATTGATGGTGTTGCAACTTTTCGCTCAAGGCCGAAGCAACAAGGAAATCGCCAAGGGCATGTTCCTTAGCAACAAGACGGTCAGCACCTACAAGAAGCGCCTGATGCACAAACTCCAGGTCGACACCTTGGTGGACCTGATCGAAATGGCCAAACGCAACGCGCTGGTCTGAGGGTTTCATGGCGCGCCTTCTCGCCCGGCTGTTACTCGCCCTGGCGCTGTTCAGCGCTGGGGCCCAGGCCCACCAACACAGCGCTTCTGCCTACGCACTGCTGGCACGTTCACCGGCAAAGCCAGCTCCGCTTTCGCTCACGCCCCAACAACACCAATGGCTCGAAAGCCGTCACGAGCTGGTGCTGGGCACTTCAGCACCCGACTACCCGCCTTTCGACATCACCAGTGGCGGGCGTGACTATCAAGGCCTCACCGCCGAATATGCCAACCTGATCGGCCTCGCCTTGCAGCTGCCGGTACGGGTGCTGCGCTTTTCAAACCGGCAGGCTGCCGTCGATGCACTGAAACGCGGTGACATCGACCTGCTTGGCAGCGCCAATGGCTATGAGGCAACCACGGACGGCCTGGCACTTTCGCACCCTTACGCGGTTGACCAACCGGTGCTGGTCACCCGTGAAAACGAAGGCCGCGCACTGGACATGGGCCTGGAAGACATGCGCCTGGGCATGCTCTACCACTACCTGCCAAGGCAGGAGGTTGGCAGCGCCTACCCGAAAGCCCATCTGCTGGCGTTCGGCTCGTCTTCCCAAGCCTTGAATGCCGTGGCATTCGGCCAGGCCGACGTGTTCATCGGCGACACCATCTCCACCCACTATCAACTCAACCGCGGCCACCTGCCGGGCCTGCGCATTGCCAATTTCAGCAAGCACGAAGCCATCGGCTTCAGTTTTGCCGTGCGCCAGCAGGACACGCTGCTGATGGAGCTGGTGAACGCCACGCTCGACAGCCAGTCCGCCACCTTGCGCACCAGCATCTTCAAGCGCTGGAGTGCAGGCAGCGACCTGCTGTTGACCGACCGCAAGCTGCAACTGACGAAGACTGAGGAATTCTGGCTGCAACGCCACCCCGTCATGCGCGTGGCGATCGACGACACGGCAGCCCCGGTGTCCTTCTTCGACAGTTCGGGCTATTTCAGGGGCATCACTGCCGACCTGCTGGAGCTCATCCGCCTGCGCACCGGCCTGCGCTTCGAGGTGCAGCGTGCCAGCGGTATCGCCGACATGATCGCCCGGCTCAAGGACGGCCGGGCGGATGTAATTGCGGCGCTCACCACCGATGGCGTGGCCAAGCAGACCCTGCAAATCAGCCGACCCTACCTGGACAGCGTCTATGTGCTGGTCAGCCTCGCTGACAAGGGGCAATTCGCCTCCCTGGAACAGCTGAAGGACCGACGGGTCGCGATTACCCGATACAGCGCGATGGACGTCATGCTCTCCAAGCGCTATCCGCGCATTGGCCGGATCGAAACCGAGAGCACCTTCTATTCCATGGCCTTGCTCAAAAGCGGCGCGGTGGATGCCGTGATCACCACCTTGATCGATGCCAACCATGCTGTGGCCGCCAACCCTGACCTGGTCATACGCACCACGGTCGGCAGCGAGCCTGCCAGCTACGCCATGGCAGCCAGCGACCAGTCGCCGACACTCGTTTCGATTCTGGACAAAGCGCTGTTGAGCATTTCGCCGGAAGAACTGGGGGTGATCAATAACCGCTGGCGTGGCTACAGCCTGCATGACGACAGCACCTGGCAGAAATTTCGCCGGCTTGCCTGGCAAGTGCTGCTGGGCACCGCGCTTCTGTTGCTGCTGGCACTGATCTGGAATGCCCGCCTGCGCCTGCAGATCAGGCAGCGGCAAAGCGCCGAGCGGGCATTGAACGACCAACTGGCGTTCATGCGTGCGCTGCTCAACGGCACCCCCCACCCCATGTATGTGCGTGACCGTGAGGGCTGCCTGCAAAGCTGCAACGACAGCTACCTGGAGGCTGTACAGGCCTGTAACGAGGAAGTCATGGGCAAGCACCTGGAAGAAAGCCTGTTCGCTGACCGCGAGCAGACCCGCCAGATCCACGCTGACTACCTGAAGGTCATGGCGGCAGGCACTCCGCTGATCATCGATCGCCCCTTGCGGGTCAAAGGCCGGGAAATGACCATCTACCACTGGATACTGCCGTACCGTGACTCGCTGGGCGAGGTACAAGGCATCATCGGCGGCTGGATCGATATCAGTGACCGCCGCCAGCTGGTGCTGGAGCTGCGCCAGGCCAAGCAGCAAGCCGAGGATGCCAACCGTGCCAAGAGCACGTTCCTGGCCACCATCAGCCATGAAATTCGCACCCCGATGAACGCGGTCATCGGCATGCTGGAGCTGGCCGTCAAACGCGCCGACCAAGGGCGGGTGGACCGCTCCGCCCTGGAGCTGGCCTATCACTCGGCCAAGGACCTGCTGGGGCTGATTGGCGACATCCTCGACATCGTGCGCATCGAATCCGGGCACCTGTCACTCGCGCCAGAACCGGTCGACCTGGCGGCGCTGGTCGAGTCGGTGGGGCGCATCTTCGATGGCCAGGCACGGCAGAAAGGCCTGGCGCTGGAAGTGATCATCGAGCCATCGGCTCGCTGCCATGCACTGCTCGACCCGCTGCGCTTCAAGCAGGTCTTGTCCAACCTGGTCAACAACGCCATCAAGTTTACTGAACATGGCCAGGTGCGCATCTGCGTCTGTTTGCAGGACGAAGGCACGCCCTCCTCCCCGATGCTCGAACTGGAGGTGCGTGACAGCGGCATCGGCATTCACGCCGATGACCTGCAGCGCCTGTTCAACCCGTTCATTCAGGCCAACCCGCACAGCCCAGGCGCCCGTGCGGGGACCGGGCTTGGGCTGGCCATCTGCCGAACCCTCTGCGACATGATGGGCGGCACCTTGACGATCAAAAGCCTGGAGGATGTTGGCACCCAGGTTCGCCTTAAGATGCCTTTGCAAACCGTCAGCGCCGTGTCGGTCGGGCTGCCGGTTATCGAGAACCTCGACGTGCCCGATCCACGCTTGAATGTGCTGGTGATCGACGACCACCCCGCCAACCTGCAGTTGATGGCCCAGCAGCTGGGCTACCTGGGCCTTGGCCATACGTGCGCCAGGGATGGCCGCGAAGGCCTGAGCAGCTGGCGTGCCGGCACCTTCGATGTGCTGGTGCTCGACTGCAACATGCCGCACATGAACGGCTATCAACTGGCCAGTGCGATACGTGCTGAAGAACGGCAACGCGGGCGACCGCGCTGCACCATCCTCGGCTATACCGCCAACGCGCAACCCGAGGTCATGCGCAAGTGCCTGGATGCCGGCATGGATGACTGCCTGCTCAAACCCATCAGCCTGAGCACCCTCAGCCAGCGCCTGGCCGGCCTCAAGCCGCAGAGCCGGCAGCCGTGGCGACGCAAGCCCTTTGACCTGAATGGCCTGGGCGCGATCGTCGGGCCGGACCCAAAGGACCGCGAACGTTTTCTCACGGCGCTGCACCAGAGCCTGCGCACCGACCTGATGATCTTGATGGACCTGCCCCCCGACGACGCCGCCGCCGTTGCCGACCAGGCGCACAAGATTCTCAGTGCCGCACGCCTGCTGGAAGCCACGCAGCTGATGGCGGCGTGCGAAGCGCTGGAAAACATGGGTTTAACAACCCCGCAACGGCAGCTAAGGCGTCAGGCGCTGGCACGGCACATGCGCCGCGTGGAAATGGCCCTGGCTGGAGTGCTTGCAGGTACCGACGAACGTCAATCAGGAAGGCAGCCAAACGCCGAAGCTGGTAGACTGCGCGGCGATATTACCTAAGAGGATTGTTTCATGGCCACTAACCGCTCCCGTCGCCTGCGCAAAAAGCTGTGTGTCGACGAGTTTCAGGAATTGGGCTTCGAGCTGAACCTGGACTTCAAGGAAGATCTGGATGACCAGGCAATCGATGCATTCCTCGATGCCTTCCTGACAGAAGCCATGGACGCCAATGGCCTCGACTACGTAGGCGGTGACGATTTCGGCCTGGTGTGCTCGGCCAAACGCGGTTCGGTCAGCGAAGAACAACGCGCTGCCGTCGAAGCCTGGCTCAAAGGCCGTGGCGAACTGACCAAGATCGAAGTCAGCCCACTGCTCGACGCCTGGTATCCGGACAAGCCGATCAACGCGGCTGAGTGATACCTGCGCGGTACCCAGCGGCTTGAACGCTGAAAAGGCCACCCTTTGCGGTGGCCTTTTTTGTGGGTGGCGTTTTCCGTCGAACGTGGCCCATCGTGGCTACGCTTGGGGCATAATGCGCGTTCTATTACGTTCTGGGGCCATCATCTCTTACAGCCCCAATGTCCTTTTCCCTCGCCGCAGGGTATTTACTGAATATGATCAAAACGCTCCGTCCCCTCGTTCTCGCCGGCCTGCTGCTGCCCTTCGCCTTGCCCAGCCAGGCCGCCGCCGTCAATACCAGCCTGCCGCCCAAGGTGCAGCAGGCGCTGAAAGCCAACAAATTGCAGGACACCGCGCTGTCGCTGGTGATGCTGCCGCTGGATGGGCCTGGCGCGGCGACGGTGTTCAATGCCGATGTGTCGGTAAACCCGGCCTCGACCATGAAACTGGTCACCACCTACGCGGCCCTGGAACTGCTCGGCCCGACCTTCCAGTGGAAAACCGAGTTCTACACCGATGGCACCCTGAGCAACGGTGTGCTCAACGGCAACCTCTACCTCAAAGGTGGCGGCGACCCCAAACTGAACATGGAAAAACTGTGGCTGCTGATGCGTGACCTGCGCGCCAACGGCGTGCGCACCATCACCGGTGACCTGGTGCTGGACCGTAGCCACTTCGTGCAGCCTAACCTGCCGCAGTTCAACGATGACGGCGGTGACGTCAACAAGCCCTTCCTGGTCAAACCCGACTCGCTGCTTGTCAACCTCAAGGCGCTGCGCTTCGTTGCCCGCAACGATGGCGGCAAAGTGACGATCGCGGTCGAACCGCCGATTGCCAACATCCGCATCGACAACCAGGTCAAAGCCGTGGCGTCCAAGCAGTGCACCGGTGACGTGCGCTACAACCCTGTGCAACAGGCCGATGGTGTCAGCGTGGTGGTCAGCGGCCAGCTGGGTGATGGCTGCAACTCGCAGACCTACCTGTCGCTGCTCGATCACCCGGCCTACGCCGCCGGTGCCGTGCGGGCGATCTGGAACGAGCTGGGTGGCAGCATTCAGGGCAGCGATCGCGTCGAGAACGTCCCGAAGAGCGCACGCCTGCTGGCACGGGCCTTCTCGCCTGACCTGGTGGAAGTGATCCGCGACATCAACAAATACAGCAACAACACCATGGCCCAGCAACTGTTCCTTAGCCTGGGCGCGCAGTTCCGTACCGATGCCGATGGCGATGACGCCCGCGCGGCGCAACGTGTAGTGCGCCAGTGGTTGGCGAAAAAGGGCATCACCGCGCCACACCTGGTGATGGAAAACGGCTCCGGCCTGTCGCGCGCCGAGCGCGTCAGCACCCGCGAGATGGCGGCGCTGCTCCAGGCTGCCTGGAAGAGCCCCTACTCCGCCGAGTTCATCAGTTCCATGCCGCTGGTGGGCATGGACGGCACCATGCGCAAGCGCCTGAAACGTACGGCAATGACCGGTGAAGGCCATATCAAGACCGGCACGTTGAACACCGTGCGCGCCATCGCGGGCTTCAGCCGTGACAGCAACGGGCATACCTGGGCAGTGGCGGCGATTTTGAACGACCCGAAACCGTGGGGCGCATCGCAGGTGCTGGACCAGGTGCTACTGGACCTGTATCGCCAGCCGAAGCTGGGTGCGAGCGCTGCGGCCAACTGAGGGTAGGAGCGGCCTTGCGTCGCGAAAGGGCTGCCCAGCGGCCCCCTGATTTCAGTGTTAACGCATAAAGTGCGGGGCCGCGTTGCGGCCCGTTCGCGACGCAAGGCCGCTCCTACACGAGGCTCAGGTCAACTCCGCTTCGACCCGGTCCCGTCCTGCCTGCTTGGCCGCATACACCCCGGCATCCGCCCGCAACAACAACGCGTCAGCCCCCTCCCCTGGCCGCCAGCCCGCCACACCAAAGCTCGCCGTCACCTCGCCCACGCCCTCGATCGGGACGTTGCGCACGCTTTGCCACAGCTCAAGCGCCAGCAACCGCGCCTGCTCGGCATCGCTGCCTGGGCACAGCACCATGAACTCTTCCCCACCCAACCGGCAGAACACGTCGGTTCGCCGCAGGCGATGGCCGATGCGCTGGCACAAGCTGCGCAGCACCAGGTCGCCCACCGCATGGCCGAACTGGTCGTTGATGCGCTTGAAGTGATCGATATCGAGCATGATCACCGCCAGCGCCAGGCCATCGCGCTGGGCGCGGTCCAGCTCGGCCTTGAGCCGCTCCTGGAAATAGCGCCGGTTATGGATACCGGTCAGTGAATCGGTCACCGACAGGGCACGCAACTCCTCCTCCACCCCCTTGAGGTCGGAGATGTCGGTCAGGTAGCCATGCCACAAGGTACATCCCGCCTCACCCACCTCCGGGGTCGCCTCGCCACGCACCCAGCGCAAGCCCGCCCGCGGCAGGCACACCCGGTATTCTTCGCGCCACGGCGTAAGGTGGTCGGCGGAATAGCCCACCGAACGGCGCACGCGCTCCAAGTCATCGGGATGAATGCGCTCGAACACCACCGTGGCATCCTCACGCAATTGCTGCAGGTCGACCTCATAAATGTCGTAAAGGCCTTTGCTGGCATACGGAAAACAGGAATGGCCATTGGCATCCAAGCGGTACTGGTAGATGCCGCCCGGCACTTCGGCACTGAGTTTTTCCAGCAACCGGTCACGCGCGGCCAGCGCCTCATGCACCCGGCGCCGCTCGGTGACGTCGATGCAGATGGCCAGGTAGCCAACCCACAGCCCTTGTTCATCGAGCATGGCGGTAACCAGCATGTTGGCGACAAGGTGACTGCCATCGGTGCGTACCAAGGTCCACTCGCCAGGCTCTTCACCCCTTTCCTGCACCGTTTCGGCAAACATGGCCTGGCCGCCGGCGATGTGGCGCCCGTAGCGCAGGCTCAAGGCGTGGGCGCGCTGGCTGAGCTCGTCGGGCAACACCAGGTCCTCGAGGCGCAAATGGCCGATCGCCTCGTTGGCCGAATAGCCGAGCATGCGCTCGGCACCGGCATTGAAGGTGCTGACCACCCCCTTGAGGTTGGTGGCGATGATCGCCACCTGGGTCGCTGCATCCAGCACGCTGCGCAGCTGGTTATGGGTGCCGCGCAAGGACTGCTCGCTGACCCGCAGCTCGGCCGTGCGCTGCTCGACCAGGGTCAAGGCGCGCTGGCGCTGGCTGAACAGGTTGTAGAGCAAGGCACTGAGCAGCACGCTCAACAGCCCACCCAACAGGCCGACGGTCAGTGCAGCCGAAGAGTGATTGGCCTTCAGAAAAGCCTGGCTCGGCCGAATGAGCAACTGGAAAGGGTGATCAGCCAAGTACAACAACTGGCTGCTGGCCAGGGCCAGGGGCGCGGCCTCATTCCGTGAGTCGAACACCACTTCAGGTCCTTTCAGCCCGGAAGGGTCTTCGATACGCACGACCAGGTTGTCATCGGCCGCCGCCGGCAGGCCATCGCTGATGAGATCGCGCAGGTTGAGCAACGCCATCACATAGCCCACCGCCGCGCCTTGGGGGGCGGCGTCGGAGAACACCGGTGCCACCATCAACAGGCCGCGTGCATCCGCTGCTGGCCGAACAGCGCCAGTCTCCAATATGGCCAGAGGTTCCGACACCGCCATGCTGCCAGGTTCCAACGCACGCGCCAGGGTGGCTTGCCGCGCACCTTTGCCAGCCAGGTCAAGCCCGTAAGGAAGCGCAGGCGCGTCTGTCGACTGGGTGAAGCGCACAGGAAAGTAGTGATCACGCAGGGGCGCCGGTTGCCAAGCGCCCTGCGCATCCTGATCGCGGATCACATAGTCCTGGCCCAACCAGGTAGCGGTGCTGTGCTCGAATGCGGCGCGCTGCGCGGCCTCGACCCGCGGCGCCCAAGCGTAAGCCAGGGTGCGGCGCAACAAAGGCCGTGCATAGCCCTCGAATTCGCGGGGGGTAACCTCGTTGGAGAAGCTGAAGAACCGCCGCAGCCCGTCCAGGCGCTGCTGCTGATCGTCAAAGCGCTCAGCGATGCGGCTGAAGCGCTCGCTGGCCAGCAGCTCGAAGCGCTGGCGCAACTGCTGCTTGTAGAACGCCTGCGCGGCAAGGGCCAGGACGGCCGACAACAGGCAGCCGGCCACCAACGCTACCAGCGCCACCGCCCACGCGGACACGCCTTCCGTGCACAGGCCAAGTAACCTCGCACGCACGCCAAACTTGGACATACACCCATCTCGTCACGTCAGCGTCCTGCGGATTATCTTGCCCTGGCATCAGTTATAGCTATTGGCCACTAGCTGCGCAATGTACCTCGTCGCCTCAACGCAATTGCAGGCGCCACGCCCGGTGGATGCGGTTGTTGCGGGCGAAGTCCGGGTCCAGGGTCTGGGCGCTGATTTCCTCCACCGCATAACGTGCCATCAGGTGCTCATCGAGCTGGAACTTGCGGAAGTTGTTGGAGAAATACAGCACGCCACCCGGCGCCAGACGCGCCATCGCCAGGTCGAGCAGCTGCACATGGTCACGCTGAACGTCGAACACCCCTTCCATACGCTTGGAGTTGGAGAAGGTCGGCGGGTCGATGAAAATCAAGTCATAGCTGTCACGGTTGGCTTCCAGCCAGGCCATCACATCGCCCTGCTCCAGGCGGTTACGCTCGGAGAAGCCATTGAGCGCAAGGTTGCGCCGCGCCCAGTCCAGGTAGGTTTTCGACAGGTCGACGCTGGTGGTGCTGCGAGCACCGCCCTTGGCCGCATGCACGGTGGCCGTGGCGGTGTAGCAGAACAGGTTGAGGAAGTGCTTGCCGGCGGCCTCGCGCTGGATGCGCATGCGCATCGGGCGATGGTCGAGGAACAAGCCGGTGTCGAGGTAGTCAGTGAGGTTGACCAGCAGCTTGACGCCGCCTTCGTTGACTTCCTGGAAGCGCCCCTCAGTGGCTTGGCGCTCGTACTGGCGGGTGCCGCTCTGCCGCTCACGGCGTTTGAGCACCACGCGCTGAGGGGAAATACCCAACGCCTGCGGGATCGCCGCCAGTGCATCGAGCAGGCGCGCCTGGGCCTTTTCCGGGTCGATCGAGCGTGGCGCGGCGTACTCCTGCACGTGCACCCAGTCGTGGTAAAGGTCGACTGCCAGGGCGTACTCGGGCATGTCGGCATCGTACAGGCGGTAGCAGTCGACCTGCTCGCGACGGGCCCACTTGCCCAGTTGCTTGAGGTTCTTCTGCAGGCGGTTGGCGAACATCTGCGCGCCTTCCGACAAACGCGCCGGTTCGCTGGCCTGCGGCTCCTGACGACGGGCATCGGTGGGTTCAGCCTGGGCGTCACGGCGCTCGCCAGTCACGAACTGGTCAGGCTGCACCTTGAACAACAGCAGCTTGCACGGCAATGCACCGTTCCAGAAGGCGTATTGCTTGTGGCTGCGAATGCCCATGCGCTTGCCCAGCTCCGGCGCCCCGGTGAACACCGCGGCTTCCCAGCCCATGCACGCCTGGCGCAGACGCTCGCCAAGGTTCTGGTAGAGGTACAACAGGCTGGCTTCGTCACCCAGACGCTCGCCGTACGGCGGGTTGCTGATCACCAGGCCTTTCTGGTTCTGGTCAGGCCGCGGCTCGAAGGTGCTGACCTCGCCCTGGTAGATCTTGACCCAGTCGCTCAGGCCCGCGCGCTCGACGTTGTTGCGCCCCGGCTGGATCAGCCGCGGGTCGGCCTCGTAGCCACGGATCCACAGCGGTGGCTTGGCCAAACCGGCCTGCGCACGCGCTTGCCCCTCGTCGTGAACCTTGCGCCACAGGGCTGGCACATGGCCAAGCCAGGCGCTGAAGCCCCAGCGTTCGCGCTTGAGGTTAGGGGCGATGTCGGCGGCGATCATGGCGGCTTCGACCAGGAAGGTACCCACACCGCACATCGGGTCGGCCAGGGCGCCGCCTTCGGCAGCGATGCGTGGCCAGCCAGCGCGGATCAGCACGGCTGCCGCGAGGTTTTCCTTGAGCGGCGCGGCGCCTTGCTGCAGGCGATAGCCGCGCTGGTGCAGGCTGTGGCCAGACAGGTCGAGCGAGAGAATCGCCTCGCCACGGTCCAGGCGCAGGTGCACGCGCACATCGGGGTCGATCTTTTCCACCGACGGGCGCAGGCCTTCGCGGTTGCGCAGCTTGTCGACGATGGCGTCCTTGACCTTGAGCGCACCGAAGTGGGTGTTGTCGATGCCCGAGCCATGGCCACTGAATTCCACCGCAAGGGTGCCGTCGGCCGCCAGGTGGTCTGCCCAGTCAACCGCGTTGACGCCGTCGTAGAGGTCGTCGGCGTTCTTCATGTTGAAACGCTTGAGAACCAGCAACACCCGGTTCGCCAGGCGCGACCACAGGCACAGGCGGTAGGCGGTTTCCATGTCGGCGGCGCCGCGAATGGCCGAGGTGTGCTCACGCACTTCATCGAGGCCGAGGCCCTTGGCCTCTTCAGCGAGCAGGCCTTCCAGGCCTTTGGGGCAGGTGAGGTAAATTTCGAAACGGTCCGACATGAGTATTCCAGAGCCTTGGGCTATTTGACTGACGAGGCGACGCATCGCCCCGCGATGTTTGCCCGAACACCCTTCCAGCAGGCATCCGAGTGGCCATTGCCTGCGCGCAATTGTGCAGCGCAACAACCGGGCCGCCTGACCGACCAGCACTTCACCAGGGGCAAAGACAGCTTAGATCATCAGGCAGTATTAAAAATTCGAGCGATGCAGGGGCCGATGTGACCCTTCGTCGCATTTCAAAATAATTCTGTCATGGCGCAGCGACGCTGGCGAAATGACGTCAATGATTGGCAAACCCCAATCATTGCGGGCTCAGCGACAAATAAGGTTGAGTCGCATTTATTTACTTATCCCTTCACCCTTAGAAACGTTACGTCCTTATGACAAATTGATCATTCACACTGTGACGCGCATTCGTTAGAAATGGTCTCAGGCCGCTTCGCAACGAGGCGGCACCTTCAGCTCGCCACGCCGGCAGCGAGCGCAAACCGGCAGAAAGACTCTGCCCGGCCTCGGAGAGGCCGACGGGACATTACAGTCAACAAGTGAGGGCAACACCCTATGAGAAGACTTAAGCGTGATCCGTTGGAAAGAGCATATTCACGTGGCTACCAATACGGGGTCACCGGCAAATCCCGCGAACTTTGCCCTTTCAATCTTCCTTCTGTTCGCCAAGCCTGGATCAACGGCTGGCGCGAAGGTCGCGGTGATAACTGGGACGGCATGACTGGCACCGCTGGCATCCATAGACTCAACGAAAATCACGCCGTTGGCTGATCGAGGACACTGAATTCGATTTACCAAGCACGCCCCATCCGGGCGGCGGGCGAAGGCCCAGGGGCCCCTTGATGGGGCCCTTTTTATGCCCGCGATTTATGCGCGTGGCAGAGCGGCAATCGCATCGACCGATTCGCGAATCAGCGCCGGCCCCTTATAAATGAAGCCCGAGTAAATCTGTACCAGGCTGGCACCCGCAGCGATTTTCTCGGCGGCGTGGCGCCCCTCGGTAATGCCACCCGCCGCAATGATCGGCAGCTTGCCGCCCAGCTCACCGGCCAACACCTTCACCGTGTGGGTGCTCTTCTCAAGCACCGGCGCCCCCGACAAGCCACCGGCTTCGCCGCCATAAGGCAAGTGCTCGACGCCTTCGCGGCTCAGGGTGGTGTTGGTAGCGATCACCGCATCCATGCCCGATTCCATCAGCGCAGCAGCCACCAGTGCGGTTTCTTCGTCGCTCATGTCAGGGGCAATCTTGATCGCCAAAGGCACGCGCTTGCCGTGCGTGACTGCCAACTGCTCACGGCGCTCGGCCAAGGCATCGAGCAACTGCTTCAGCGAGTCGCCAAACTGCAGGCTGCGCAGGCCCGGTGTGTTCGGCGAGCTGACGTTGACGGTGATGTAGGTGGCTTCGGTGTAGACCTTGTCCAGGCAGATCAGGTAGTCATCGACCGCCCGCTCGACCGGGGTGTCGAAGTTCTTGCCGATGTTGATGCCCAGTACGCCGTTGTAGCGCGATGCCCGCACGCGCTCGAGCAGGTGATCGACACCCAGGTTGTTGAAGCCCATGCGGTTGATGATCGCCGTTGCCTCTGGCAGACGGAAAATCCGCGGCTTCGGGTTGCCGGGTTGCGGGCGCGGTGTGACGGTACCGATCTCGACGAAGCCGAAGCCCAGTTGGGCGAAGCCGTCGATTGCCGCGCCGTTCTTGTCCAAGCCAGCGGCGAGGCCCACCGGGTTGGCAAAGTTCAAGCCCATGACCGACACCGGCAACGCCGCCGGCTGTTTGCACAGCATGCCGTTGAGGCCGAGACGGCCACCGGCACCGATCAGGTCCAGGGACAGGTCGTGGGAGGTTTCCGGGGAAAGCTTGAACAGCAGCTGGCGGGCCAGGGTATACATGGGCGGGCAAGGCTCGGGGTGAATGAGGGGGCGATTATAGCCAGCGCACGGCTGGCATGACAGTAAATCCTCGGGCCGCTTGGCACATGCGTTGCTTCGCTTACCACACACTGCCTTTTCAGTACGGGCGAGGATCCTTGTGAACACAGCACCCCGAGCAACGCCCCTGGCCTGGGTCAACGGCAGCGACGCACCGGAAAAAACCAGCCTGAACATTGGCTTCATGGCCCTGACCGACTGCGCCTCGGTGGTGGTCGCCGCCACCCAGGGCTTTGCCCAGCAACACGGCCTGACCCTCAACCTCAAGCGCCAGGGCTCTTGGGCGGGCCTGCGCGACAAACTGGTCAGCGGCGAGCTGGATGCTGCGCACTGCCTGTATGGCCTGGCCTATGCCGTGCACCTGGGCATTGGCGGTGTGCCCGCCAGCGACATGGCTGTGCTCATGGGGCTGAACCAGAATGCCCAGGCCATCAACCTGTCCCCGGCTCTGCAACGCAAGGGCGTGACCAGCCCTGAGGCATTGGCGCGCCTGGTGCACCAGCAGGGTGCACGCCTGACCTTTGCCCAGACCTTCCCCACCGGCACCCACGCCATGTGGTTGTACTACTGGCTGGCGAGCCAGGGCATCCACCCGCTGCGCGATGTCGACAGCGTGGTGGTGCCGCCCGCGCAGATGGCCGCGCATATCCAGGCTGGCCGCATCGACGGGTTTTGTGCAGGCGAACCTTGGGCGGCGGATGCCGTCGCCAAGGGCCAGGGCTTCACCCTGGCAACCAGCCAGTCGATCTGGCCAGACCACCCGGAAAAGGTGCTCGCTTGCGCCCGCGCCTTCGCCGAGCAGTACCCCAACAGCGCCCGCGCCCTGATCAAGGCGATCCTCGCAGCCAGCCGCTTCATCGAGCAAAGCCCCGAGAACCGCCGCAGCACCGCGCAGTTGCTCAGCGGCAGTGCTTACCTGGACACGCCGACGAGCACTGTCGAGCCCCGCCTGCTGGGTGACTACCAAGACGGGCTGGGCAACCAGTGGCAAGACCCCCACGCTTTGCGCCTGTTCGACCAGGGCCGGGCCAACCTGCCGTATTTGTCCGACGGCATGTGGTTCATGACCCAGTTCCGCCGCTGGGGATTGCTGCGAGACGACCCCGACTACCTCGGCGTGGCCAGCCAGGTTCAGCAACTGGCGCTTTACCACGAAGCGGCAGACGCCCTGGGCATAGCGTGCCTTGAGCAACCGATGCGAAGCAGCCTGCTGATCGACGGCACCCGCTGGGACGGCAGTGACCCCTACGGCTATGCCCGCAGCTTCAGCCTGCACGCCTTGGGCGACACACCCGAAGCCCGCGTTGGCCTGTGAGGGGGATGAACATGCTGCGTATCCTGCTGATCGACGACACTCAAAACAAACTGGGCCGGCTCAAGGCCGCCTTGAGCGAGGCCGGTTTCGACGTGATCGAAGCCCCTGGTCTGACCATCGATTTGCCCGCCTGCGTCGAAACGGTGCATCCGGACGTCGTGTTGATCGATACCGACTCACCGGACCGCGACGTGATGGAACACGTGGTACTGGTCAGCCGCGACCGACCGCGGCCCATCGTGCTGTTTACCGACGAGCATGACCCCGGCGTGATGCGCCAGGCAATCCAGGCGGGGGTCAGCGCCTATATCGTCGAGGGCATTCATGCTGCGCGTTTGCAGCCGATTCTGGATGTGGCCATGGCCCGCTTCGAGAGCGACCAGGCCCTTAGGGCGCAGTTGCTGGCGCGTGACCAGCAACTGGCCGAACGCAAGCGGATCGAACAGGCCAAGGGCCTGCTGATGAAGATGAAAGACTGCAACGAAGAGCAGGCCTACACCCTGATGCGCCGCCAGGCCATGAGCCGCCAGCAGAAGCTGATCCAGGTGGCCGAGCAGATCATCGCCATGCACGAGATGCTGGGTTGATGTGCTCGCCATGAGATTTTTGGCGCCTGTCAGATCGAGCGCCGCGCGGGCGGCGCTCGATCTGACAGGCGCCAAAAATCTAAAGACAGTCCCAGCCAATTCTTGGCCCATCTCTTGCTGAACAAACATCACCGGTAGCCAACGGCGGTTGCCCCACTTAAATCCCGACAAAGACGTCGCTCACCCTTCCACAGCCGTGGACCGGGTAGCGGCGTCTTTTTCGTTCCGTTGCTTTGCCGAGTGAGGTGTTCAATGAGTACCAGCTTCTGGAAATCCGGGCATGTGCCCACGCTGTTCGCCGCGTTCCTGTATTTCGACCTGAGCTTCATGGTCTGGTACCTGCTCGGCCCGCTGGCGGTGCAAATCGCAGCCGACCTGCAGTTGAGCGCACAGCAACGGGGCCTGATGGTGGCCACGCCGATCCTGGCCGGCGCAATACTGCGCTTTGCCATGGGGCTGCTGGTTGACCGCCTTTCGCCCAAGACCGCCGGACTGATCGGCCAGGTGATCGTCATCGTCGCCCTGGCTGGCGCTTGGTACCTGGGCGTGCACAGTTATGAGCAGGCCTTGCTGCTAGGGGTGTTCCTGGGCTTTGCCGGCGCCTCGTTCGCGGTTTCGCTGCCGCTGGCCTCGCAGTGGTACCCGCCGCAGCACCAAGGCAAGGCCATGGGCATCGCCGGGGCCGGCAACTCCGGCACGGTGTTCGCCGCTTTGTTGGCACCCGCCTTGGCTGCAGGCTTTGGCTGGAACAACGTGTTCGGCTTCGCCCTGATCCCGCTGTCGCTGACCCTGGTGGTGTTCGCGCTGCTGGCACGCAACGCGCCCGAGCGGCCCAAGCGTAAAGCCATGGCCGACTACCTCAAGGCCCTCGGTGACCGCGACAGCTGGTGGTTCATGTTCTTCTACAGCGTTACCTTCGGCGGCTTTATCGGCCTGGCCAGTGCCCTGCCCGGCTACTTCAGCGACCAGTATGGCCTAAGCCCGGTTACCGCCGGCTACTACACAGCCGCCTGCGTGTTTGCCGGTAGCCTGATGCGCCCGCTCGGCGGCGCTCTGGCCGATCGCTTTGGCGGCATTCGCACCCTGTTGGGCATGTACAGCGTGGCCGCCATCTGCATCGCGGCCGTAGGCTTCAACTTGCCCAGCGCGGCGGCGGCGCTGGCGCTGTTCGTCAGCGCCATGCTCGGCCTGGGCGCTGGCAATGGCGCCGTGTTCCAGTTGGTGCCACAACGTTTCCGCCAGGAAATCGGGGTAATGACTGGGCTGATCGGCATGGCCGGTGGCATCGGCGGCTTCCTGCTGGCCGCGGGCCTTGGCACCATCAAGCAACATACCGGCGACTATCAATTGGGGCTGTGGCTGTTCGCCAGCCTGGGCTTGCTGGCCTGGTTCGGCCTGCATGGCGTCAAGCAGCGCTGGCGCACCACTTGGGGCTCGGCTGCCGTGACCGCGGCGCGGGTCTGAGGCCCCCCCATGAGCCTGCAACTGAGCTTTGCCCACGCCAGCGCCACCGGCCCCCGCGCGGAAAACCAGGATGCCCTGCGCCTGGTCACCCCGGCGCCAGAGCTGGCCGCCAGCAAGGGCTACCTGTTCGCCCTCGCCGACGGTGTCAGCCAATGCGCCGATGGCGGCCTGGCCGCACGGGCCAGCCTGCAGGCGCTGGCCCTGGACTACTACGCCACCCCCGCCACCTGGAGCGTGGCACAGGCGCTGGACCGCCTGCTGCTGGCGCAGAACCGCTGGCTGCGCGCCCAGGGCAGCGGCCAGCCACTGTTGACCACCCTCAGCGCACTGGTGCTGCGCGGTCGGCGCTTTACCCTGGCGCATGTCGGCGACTGCCGCGTCTACCGCTGGCACCACGGCCGCCTGCAGTGCCTGAGCGAAGACCACGTGTGGGATCAACCGGGTATGCAGCATGTGCTCAAACGCGCACTAGGGCTGGACCAGCAACTGTTGGTCGATTACCTGGAAGGCGAACTGCAGGCAGGCGAGTGCTTCGTGCTCTTGAGCGATGGGGTCTGGGCCAGCCTGGGTGACCAGCACATCCAGTCGGTCTTGCGCGAGCAGCCCGACCTGCAACAGGCGGCCGACACCCTGGTTGCCAGCGCCCACCTCAATGGCAGCCAGGACAACGCCAGCGCCTTATTGGTGCAGGTTGAACAACTGGGGCCGACCAACCTGGGCGATACCTTGGCACAGCTGCAGCAGTGGCCTGTGCCCGGCCCCCTTCGCGAAGGCCAGGTGATCGATGGCTGGCAGATCGAGACGCTGCTCTCGCACAGCCGCCAATCCCTTCTGTACCGGGCACGCGACGGCCACGGCCACGCATGGCTGCTCAAGACCCTGCCCGCTGCCCGCGAACAGGAGCCCGGGGCGGCGCAAGGGCTGCTGATGGAAGAGTGGTTCCTGCGCCGGGTGGCCGGGCGGCACTTCCCTGAACTGCACGTCGCCAGCCAGCGCCAGCACCTGTACTACGTGATGCGCGAATACCCCGGCCAAAGCCTTTCGGCGCTGCTCAACGAGCACGGGCCGCTGCCGCTGGCGCAGTGGCTGGAAATGGCCCGTCAACTGCTGCAAGCCGTCGGCGTGCTGCATCGGCGCAACTTGCTGCACCGCGACATCAAACCAGAAAACCTGCACCTGGGCGCCGATGGCCAACTGCGCCTGCTGGACTTCGGTTTGGCCTACTGCCCTGGCCTGTCCGAAGACCCGCAGCACGAGCTGCCCGGCACGCCCTCCTTCATCGCCCCGGAAGCCTTCGAAGGCCAGCCCCCCGGCCCGCGGCAAGACCTCTATGCCGCCGGCGTGACGCTCTACCACCTGCTGACCGGGCACTACCCCTATGGCGAAGTGGAGCCGTTCCAGCGGCCACGCTTCGGCCAGCCGGTCAATGCCTCGCGCTATCGCCCTGACCTGCCGGAATGGTTGCAGCACAACCTGCTGCAAGCGGTGGCGGCCGACCCGGCGCACCGCTTTGAAACTGCTGAACACTGGTTGCTGCTGCTCGAACGCGGCGACCGCCAGGATGCGCCCAATCGCCCCCGGCCGTTGCTGGAGCGCGAACCGCTGAAAGTCTGGCGCACCCTGGCCCTGCTGTCCCTGCTGTGTAACCTGATACTGCTGCTCACCCTGCTCAAGGGCTGAGCCGCCTTGCCGATGAGGAAACGTTGATGAATGCAAAAGTCTGGCTGGTCGGTGCTGGCCCTGGCGACCCCGAACTGCTGACCCTCAAGGCCGTGCGTGCACTGCAGCACGCCCAGGTGGTGATGATCGACGACCTGGTGAACCCCGCCGTGCTGGAGCATTGCCCACAGGCACGGGTGATTGCCGTGGGCAAGCGCGGTGGCTGCCGCTCCACGCCGCAGGCCTTTATCCAGCGCCTGATGTTGCGCCATGCGCGCCAGGGGCGCTGTGTGGTACGGCTCAAAGGCGGCGACCCGTGCATCTTCGGCCGGGGTGGCGAAGAAGCCGCCTGGTTGCAAGGCCATGGCATCGAGGTCGAGCTGGTCAACGGCATCACGGCAGGCCTGGCGGGGGCGACGCAATGCGGCATATCACTGACGTCACGCGGGGTGAGCCGCGGTGTGACGCTGGTAACCGCACATACCCAGGATGACAGCGACCTGAACTGGGCGGCGCTGGCGCAGGGTGGTACGACGCTGGTGGTGTACATGGGTGTTGCGCGGCTGAAGCAGATTCGCCTGGGGCTACTGCACGGTGGCATGGCGCCCCATATGCCAGTGGCGATGATCGAGAATGCGTCATTGCCGCAGCAGCGTGAGTGCCGCAGTGATGTGCAGGGGATGGTTGACGATGCGCGGGCATTCGGGCTCTGCAGCCCGGCGATACTGGTGATTGGCGAGGTGGTTGGGGTTGCTCAGGCACAGCTGATGGAATGGTCAGCCGCTGGCTAGCGGCGTGTTGCTTGTGCTGGCCTCTTCGCTGGCAAGCCAGCACCCATGAAATCGCAGGCAAAGAAAAACCCGGCCGAGGCCGGGTTTTTCATGAAGCATCGAACCAATTACTTGGCTTGGGCTTCTACTTGCGCTTCAACGCGACGGTTAACAGCGCGACCTTCTTCGGTGGCGTTGTCAGCAACCGGACGGGTCTCACCGTAGCCAACCGAGTCAACACGGCTCGATTCTACGCCGTACTGCTGGGTCAGGACTTGCTTGACAGCGTTGGCACGACGCTCGGACAGCTTCTGGTTGTAAGCGTCTGGACCTACGGAGTCAGTGTGACCTTCAACCACGGTGGTGGTTTGTGGGTACTGCTTCATGAAGTCAGCCAGGTTCTTGATGTCGCCGTAGCTGTTTGGCTTGACGACCGACTTGTCGAAGTCGAACTTGACGTCCAGCTCAACACGAACGACTTCGGCAACAGCCGGGCAGCCGTCGGCGTCAACGGTAACGTTGGCCGGGGTGTCTGGGCACTTGTCGACGTTGTCGCACACGCCGTCGTTGTCGCTGTCGGAGCAGACTTCAGCTACTGGAGCCGGAGCTGGAGCAACTTTGCCACCGCTGCCACCGAAGTTCAGACCAACACCAACGGATGGGCCCCACTCGGTGTTGCCGTTGTCGATGTTGTACATGGCTTCAACGCCAGCACGGGCGAAGAACATGTCGGTGATGTACCACTTGGCGCCAGCGCCAACGTTGGCGAAGGTGGAGTGGTCGCGGCCGCTACGGGTAGCTTGGCCCAGGCTCTCGTGAGCGAAACCAGCGGAAACGTACGGACGCAGAGCATCGCCTACGGTACCGAAGTGGTAGGTAGCGTCGAGCTTGGCTTTCGAACCTTTGATGTCTTTGTTGAAGACTTCACCACGAGCGTTGTGAGTCTCGTTGTAGCCCAGGTCCAGGGAGACGTCGTCGGTCAGGAAGTAACCGAGGCGAACACCAGGATTGGTGCCGTCGTTCTTGAAGTTACGCTCGCTGTCGTAGTACTGCTTGGTAACGTTACCTTCGATTTCGACTGCGCCTTGGCCTTGAGCCAGAACGCCGAACGAAGTAGCGGCTACGAGCGAGCCAATGGCCAAGCCCAAGGTGTTTTTCAATTTCATCCGTTAAATCCCCATCTGGTGATAGTTAAGCAGTCCCACCAACAACAAGGGGGACAACTCGACGGCTAGTCTAGCAGAACTCGCCGATTCGTTAGAGATTATTGCACGCGCTTAAGTTTCATCCAGCCCGTGAAATTTCTCTCGAAGCTTGTCTAGCGCGCGCTTGTAACGCATTTTCGTCGCGCTCAGGCCCATGTGCATGATATCCGCGATTTCCTGAAATTCCAGCTCTGCGACAAATCGCAGCACCAGGATTTCCCGATCGATCGGGTTCACATGCACGAGCCATTTGTCCAGCCCGCCTTTTTCTTCGGGTTTGGGTGCCTTGTCTTCGGACGCCTCTTCAATAGGGTCCAGACTCAAGGCATCCATCAACCGACGTTTGCGTCGCTCCTTGCGGTACTGGGTAATGCACTCGTTGTAGGTGATGCTGTAGAGCCAGGTTTTGAACTTCGATTTACCTTCGAAGTTCTTCAGCCCGTACAGCACTTTCAGCATCACTTCCTGACAGACATCGTCGGCATCCCGGTCGTTCCCCAAATAACGTGCACAGACGTTGAACAGGGTCCGCTGGTAGCGCCGCATGAGCTCCTCATAGGCGCGGGTAACGTGGTACAGCTCCTCATGCGAACGCGCCACCAACTCTTCGTCGGTGAGCTCGCGGGGGTCATAACGCATGGGCGGCGAATGAACTTTATTCAAAACGGATCTGGCCGACAGTCAGGTCAATGTCGCCGCTCGACCCCGTGGGGTCGATTTCGCGGCGGCATACATTAACAGCTTTTGTGCGGTTAGCGGCTATTGACACGCTGCTCAAGCAACACGCGGTTAGACAGCGACACCAGTTCGCCATCATCGGTCAACAGCGTCGTCTTCACCGTGCCGATTTCCTCGATATGCCCTTCGACCTCTCCAATCCGCACCTGCTGGCCGACTTGGTACAGCTCGCGCACGTAGATGCCGGCCAGAATTTGCCCAGCGATTTCGCGGCTGCCGAGGCCCATGGCCAAGGCAACGGCCAGACCAACGGTAATCAGCCCGATGACGATCACGTGGTTCAGCAGGTCGGTCTTGACCTCGAGCTGGCTGATGGCCACCGAGATGCTGATGATGATCACCAGGCCTTGGGTGATACGCCCAATACCGGCGGAATACTCAAGGCCAATGCCTTCGGCTGCACCGCGCACCAGGCCATTAGCCACCTGCGCCAGCAGCACGCCGGCCAGCAGCACCAGCGCCGCGCCGAACACTTTAGGCAGGTACAGGGCGAGCATGTCGAGGGTCGCCGACACCCGCTCAAGGCCCAGCGATTCAGCGGCCGAAACGAGGAAGATCAGCAACACGAACCAGTAGACGATCTTGCCGATCAGGGTCGATATCGGCACCTGGATGCCACCCCGGCTCAACATCTTGGTCAGCCCGGTACCGGCCATCAGGCGGTCCAAGCCAAGCTTGGCGAGTAATTTGGAGAGCAGCGCATCGAGCAGCTTGGCCACCACGAAACCGAGCAGCACCACCACCAGCGCGCCGAACAGGTTAGGGATGAAGTTCGCCACCTTGGTCCAAAGGGCCGTCATGGCAGTGACCAGGCTTTGGGTCCAGAGATCCAGTTCCATATTCAATCGGCCTTATCTGCTTTGCTGCCGCTGGCAGCGTTGCGGGTAGAGTTTCTACGCACGGGCGCAACATGCGCCGAGCCATTGTTGACGGCAATCAGCAGCGCCTGGCTCCAACGGCCAAGCAGGCTGAACAGATCACCCGCACCGACCTGGCGGTTGGCGGTTTTCAGCACACGACCCAAGCAGGCGGCGTCATCTCGGTCCTGGCCGGACGGTGACGCCTTGAGCAGGTCGCGCAGGGATTCTTCAAACGGATCGTGCATGGGCACCTCGCGCAGTATCAGCAAGAGACGAGATGGCACAGCGATGGGTCACACATCGCCTTGGGACGAATGTTTCAAAATGAACACGCGTTGGATTCTTCGCGGGCAAGCCCGCTCCCACAGGGATCGCGCTGCAAGATAAATCAATGCAATGCCCGCGAAGAGGCCAGTGCAGGTCAATAGCCATTCACACCCACCGCAACCGCCGGAACAGCCACCACTGCCCCACTGCCAAGCCCAGCACCAGCAGGCTGGCGAACAGGAAGCCATACGGGCTGTTCGACCCCGGAATACCGCCGACGTTGATGCCGAGCAGCCCGGTGACGAAGCTCATGGGCAGGAAAATACAGGTGATGATGCCGAAGCGGTACATGGTCCGGTTCATCCGCTCGCTGCGGCGCCGGTCCTCGCTCTCAAGCACCAGCGCGGCCCGCTCGCGGGTCAGCTCGAGCTCTTCGAGGTAGCGGATCAGGCTGTTGTTCAACTCGTTCCAGTAGTCGGCATCGGCATCGGCAAACCAGCTCCACTTGCTGCGTGACAGCTGGGCGTAGATTTCACGCTGCGGCGCCAGAAAACGCCGCAGGCCAGCGGCCCGACGGCGGATCTGCTGCAGGCTGCCCTGCTCTGGAGTGTACCGTTCGTCGGATTCGACCTTTTCTTCTTCGAGATCAACCAATTCGGACAGGTCGCTGACCAGGCCCTGGACCTTTTCGGTCAGCAGTTCTCCCATCAACAGCAACAACTCGGAAGCCGACTTAGGCCCCCTGCCCTCGCTGAGCAACTGCAGAATCTCGTCGCTGGCCCGCAGCGGCCGCAGGCGCAGCGAGATGACCCGCTGCGCCTCGGCGAAAATGCGTACCGAAACCATGTCTTCAGGCTCGGCGCCCGGGTTGAGGTTGACCCCGCGCAAAAACAGCAACAACTGTTCATCCACCAGCGGCAGCAAGCGCGGCCGGGTGTTTTCTTCCAGCAGCAAATCGCAGGCAAACTCGCTCAGGCCGCTGTCGCGCAGCAGCCAGGTACGGGTTTGCGGGTGGCTGCGGTCCCAGTGCAGCCAGAGGCTTTCCTGGGGGTGCAGTTGCAGGTCGTCCAGTTCGGTACGGGCAATCGAGCGCGCGCCGCCTTTGCCATCGAGCACCAGGGCATGCACCAGCCCCCACTGCGCGTTGTCTTCCTCGAACATCAAAGCTCCATCAGCGCGTGCGGCGCATCACTCCGGCATTTTCAGCGGGCTTGGCGAGACCAGCACGCCATTGTTGTCGGCATATACGTATTCACCCGAGCGGAAGGTCACGCCGGCGAAGGTCACTGGCACGTCGAGCTCGCCGATGCCGCGCTTGTTGCTCTTCTTCGGGTGGCTGGCCAGGGCCTGCACGCCGACGTCGGTCTGGATCAGGATGTCCACGTCGCGTACGCAGCCGTAGATCACCAAGCCTTCCCAGCCATTTTTGGCAGCCTTCTCGGCCAGCATGTCGCCCAGCAGCGCACAGCGCAGCGAACCGCCGCCGTCGACCACCAGCACCTTGCCCTTGCCGTCGAGTTCGACCTGCTCCTTGACCAGCGAGTTGTCTTCGAAGCATTTGAGGGTGACGATTTGGCCGCCGAACGAATCGCGGCCGCCGAAGTTGCTGAACATGGGTTCGAGCACCTGGACCAGGTCAGGGTAGGCGTCGCAGAGGTCGGGCGTTACGTAATGCTGCATGGGAAGCTCCTGTCAGTCACAACGAAAGCGGGTGTGGGCCAAGGCTACACCGGAGAGGCTGTCGCAGTCATCCAGGACTGAGTGGTCAGCTTGTGCCTGTACCGGCCCTTTCGCGGGCAAGCCCGCTCCTACAGGAATACCACTGGCCTAGGCGCTGCAGTGATCGTGTGGGAGCGGGCTTGCCCGCGAAAGGGCCAGTAAAGGCCGCACAGAATCAGCTGGCCAACACAGGCTCCGCCATCACAACCGAAGCATGCACGGGCACCAAGGGGTCCCTCACCCAGCGCTCCACCAACGGCCAGACCTGAGCCTGGGCCGCCTTGCTGACCAGCATGTCGACATGCCCGAACGCCTCGAAGCCTTCCTCGCGCCCCAGCCGCAGAAACTGCTTGCTCGACCCGCCCAACTGTTCGAACAGCTTGCGGCAAGCCCATACAGGGTCCTGGAAGTCGCCCGCGCCGGCCACGGCCAGCACCGGCACATCGACCCGTGCAAGCCCGGCCCACCAATCATTGTCCTTGTCGCCAAAGCGCCCGAACAGGCCATGCCAGCGCATGCTTTCGAGGGCCAGGCCGATCGGCTCGTCCTCGGGGCCACGCTTTAAGCGCTGCCCCGGAATCTGCCGCCAGCGCTTGAGCAAAAACTTCGCCCCCCATACTACCGGCGGCACTTTCAAGGGCCAGTACACGCGGCTGACCTGGGTGCCGAAGAACGCCGCGCTGGCAACCTGCTCAGGTGGCAAATACCCGCCACCCAGTGCGGCGGCCAGGGTGGTACCGCCCAGGGAATGGCCAACCCAGTGCGGCGCCTGGCCGGCCTGCTCCTGAACGAATGCAGCAATCAAGGGCAAGTCATCGCGGGCATAGTCGGCGACACGGTTGTGCTGCCACTGGCGATTGCGCGGCGACAGGCCATGGCCACGCATTTCTGGGATCCACACATCAAAACCTGCGCGGGCGAGAAACGCGCCCAGGCCGATGCCTTTGGGCGAATACCAGAAACGGCGGTTGGAGAAGCTGCCGTGCAAGAGAATGACCGGTACGCCCTGGGCGCCTGGCTGGTCGGCCAACCCAAGGCGGGTCACGGCCAGCTCGACGCTCGGGTCGGGGCTGTTGCCAGCCTTGATCCGGTACACATCCTCGCTCAGGTCGCCTCGGCGCTCTGCGCTGAGCAAGGCCACGGGAAATAAAGTGCTGCTGCTATGCATAAGGTTGCTTGGTGCACAAAAAAGGGCGGGAACCATTACTGGAACTCGCCCTGGATAAAACCAGGCGGGAGCGCGCCAGACGCGCCCCCGCAATTCACTGCATCAGGCTGCGCCCTGGCCCTCGGCCAGGAAGAACCAGGTCTCGAGCACCGAGTCCGGGTTCAGCGACACGCTTTCGATGCCCTGCTCCATCAGCCATTTGGCCAGGTCTGGGTGGTCCGATGGGCCCTGGCCGCAGATGCCGATGTACTTGCCAGCCTTGTTGCACGCCTGGATGGCGTTGGCCAGCAGCTTCTTGACGGCAGGGTTACGCTCGTCGAACAGGTGCGCAATGATCCCCGAGTCACGGTCCAGGCCCAGGGTCAGCTGGGTCAGGTCGTTGGAGCCGATCGAGAAGCCGTCGAAGTATTCCAGGAACTCTTCGGCCAGAATCGCGTTGGACGGCAGCTCGCACATCATGATCACGCGCAGGCCATTGTCGCCGCGGGCCAGGCCGTTTTCGGCCAACAGGTCGATGACCTGACTGGCTTCGCCCAAGGTGCGCACGAACGGCACCATGATTTCGACGTTGGTCAGGCCCATTTCGTTGCGCACGCGCTTAAGCGCGCGGCATTCGAGCTCGAAGCAGTCACGGAACGATTCGCTGATGTAACGCGAAGCGCCACGGAAGCCCAGCATCGGGTTTTCTTCTTCCGGCTCGTACAGCTTGCCGCCGATCAGGTTGGCGTATTCGTTGGACTTGAAGTCCGACAGGCGCACGATGACCTTTTTCGGGTAGAAGGCTGCCGCCAGGGTGCTGATGCCTTCGACCAGCTTCTCGACATAGAAGCCGACCGGGTCGTCGTAACCGGCGATGCGCTTGTCGACGCTGTCCTTGAGCTCTGCCGGCAGGCCGGCATAGTTCAGCAGCGCCTTGGGGTGCACGCCGATCATGCGGTTGATGATGAACTCCAGGCGCGCCAGGCCGACACCGGCGTTGGGCAGCTGGGCGAAGTCGAAGGCACGGTCCGGGTTGCCGACGTTCATCATGATCTTGAACGGCAGGTCCGGCATGGCGTCGACCGAGTTCTGCTTGATGTCGAAGCCCAGCTCGCCTTCGAAGATGAAGCCGGTATCGCCTTCGGCGCAGGAGACCGTCACGCCCTGGCCGTCCTTGAGCAGCTGGGTGGCGTTGCCGCATCCGACAACGGCCGGAATACCCAGCTCACGGGCAATGATCGCCGCGTGGCAGGTACGCCCGCCACGGTTGGTGACGATGGCGCTGGCGCGCTTCATGACCGGTTCCCAGTCCGGGTCGGTCATGTCGGAGACCAGCACGTCGCCCGGCTGGACCTTGTCCATTTCCGACACGTCGTTGATCACGCGAACCTTGCCGGCGCCGATGCGCTGGCCGATGGCGCGGCCTTCGACCAGTACGGTGCCTTTCTCTTTGAGCAGGTAGCGTTCCATGACATTGGCGCTGGAACGGCTTTTTACGGTTTCAGGGCGGGCCTGAACGATGTACAGCTTGCCGTCGTCACCGTCTTTGGCCCACTCGATGTCCATCGGGCGCTGATAGTGCTGCTCGATGATCATGGCCTGCTTGGCCAGTTCGTTGACTTCGGCGTCGCTCAGGCAGAAGCGGGCGCGTTCGGCGCGGTCGACTTCGACGGTCTTGACCGAACGACCGGCCTTGGCCTCGTCGCCGTAGATCATCTTGATCGCCTTGCTGCCCAGGTTGCGGCGCAGAATGGCCGGGCGGCCGGCCTGCAAGGTTTGCTTGTGCACGTAGAATTCATCAGGGTTGACCGCACCCTGCACGACGGTTTCACCCAGGCCATAGGCGCCGGTGATGAACACCACGTCGCGGAAGCCCGACTCGGTGTCGAGGGTGAACATCACGCCAGCGGTGCCGGTCTCGGAGCGGACCATGCGCTGCACGCCGGCCGACAGGGCCACCAGCTTGTGGTCGAAGCCCTGGTGCACGCGGTAGGCAATGGCGCGGTCGTTGAACAGCGAGGCGAACACTTCCTTGGCCGCGCGGATCACGTTGTCGACGCCGCGGATGTTGAGGAAGGTTTCTTGCTGACCGGCAAACGAGGCGTCCGGCAGGTCTTCGGCGGTGGCCGAAGAGCGCACGGCAACGGCCATGTTGTCGTTGCCAGCGGCCATTTCGGCGAAGGCCGTACGGATTTCCGCATCCAGACGCGCCGGGAATTCAGCTTCCATGACCCACTGGCGAATCTGCGCGCCGGTTTTGGTCAGGGCGTTGATGTCATCCACGTCCAGCGCATCGAGTGCGGCATGGATCCGGTCGTTGAGACCACTCTGTTCGAGAAAATCGCGGTACGCCTGCGCCGTAGTGGCAAAGCCGCCCGGCACCGATACACCAGCACCCGCAAGGTTGCTGATCATCTCGCCCAGGGATGCGTTCTTGCCCCCCACATGCTCCACATCATGGACGCCGAGCTTATCGAGGGAAACTACGTACTCTACCAAGGTGATCTCTCCACTAACTGTGTTGGAAAAGCTCAAAGGCGCCCGCCTGTCTGCTTTGACTTGGCCGGGCGTTTGTGGCCTGTACCTGGAAAATAAGTGAGAATGCCGACAGCCGCATTCGGCAAACCGAACTTATCATATCCAAGAAACGTCATCAGCTTAAGGCCCAGGGTGCAAATGAAAAGAACCGCGTTCTTCATCTCCGACGGCACCGGCATCACCGCCGAGACCCTGGGGCAAAGCTTGCTCGCTCAATTCGAAAGCATTCCGTTCAACAAATTCACCCGTCCCTACATCGATACGCCGGACAAAGCGCGCACCATGGTGCAGCAAATCAACGCTGCCGCCGAGCGCGATGGTGTGCGCCCTATCATCTTCGACACCATCGTCAATCAGGACATCCGCGAGATCCTGGCGACCTCGAATGGCTTCATGATCGACATCTTTTCGTCGTTTTTATCCCCGCTCGAGCAAGAATTGACCGCCCATTCGTCGTATTCCGTCGGCAAATCCCACTCGATTGGCGGCAACTCCAACTACATGGAGCGTATCGAGGCGGTCAACTTCGCCCTGGACAACGATGATGGCGCACGCACGCACTACTACGACAAGGCCGACCTGATTCTGGTCGGCGTCTCACGCTGCGGCAAGACGCCAACCTGCCTGTACATGGCCATGCAATTCGGTATTCGTGCGGCCAACTACCCGCTGACCGAAGATGACATGGAGCGCCTGCAACTGCCGGCGGTGCTGAAAAAGCACCACAGCAAGCTGTTTGGCCTGACCATCGACCCGGACCGCCTGACGGCCATCCGCCACGAGCGCAAGCCCAACAGCCGCTATTCCAGCTTTGCCCAGTGCGAGTTCGAGGTGCGCGAGGTAGAGAGCCTGTTCCGGCGGGAGAACATTCCCAATATCAATTCCACGCATTTTTCGGTGGAAGAGATTTCGGCGAAGATTCTGGTGGAGAAAGGCGTGGAGCGGCGGTTCAAGTAAGCCTGTAGGAGCGGCCTTGTGTCGCGAAAGGGGTGCGAAGCGCCCCCACGATTTGCGCATCAGGCTGATATTGCCGGGGCCGCTATGCGGCCCTTTCGCGACACAAGGCCGCTCCTACAAAGACCCGATCACCTGCTAGGTGGGACAATTACAAATAGAAAGCCCCGGCATCGCTGCCGGGGCTTTTTCATTTCAGACCACCGATCAGGACGGCACCACCACCGCCTGCCCGCTCATGGCCAGGTCGACCAGCTCGCGGTTGGCCACCGCGTACATCGCATAGTCAGTCCCGGTGGCATTGCGCAGGTCATCCAGCATCGCGCGCCAGCGCTCGACCATCACCCGGTGCTGCTCGGCCCACAGCGCCACACGGGCATCCATGTCCTGCGGTGCATCGACCATTTGCAGCACAGAAATGGTGATCGCCCGCTGCTGCAGGTCGATATCGTCGCGGAACGCCTCGCGGGCCAGGGCCTGCCAGTTGTTTTCCACCGGCAGGTTGCTGATCTCCTGCAGGTACCAGGTCAGGTCCAGCGAGCTGCCCACGGCGAAGAACGCCTTGGCCACCTGCGCCGGGTCATGGCCGGTCACATCCGCCGCCTCGATGATCGGCAACAAGGTGTACAGGTGGCTGGTACCGGCCACCATGCGTGCCAGCAGCTCCGGCACACCGGCGTCGACGAAGCCCTGGTAGCGCACCATCCAGCGCTCGCGGGTCGGGCCTTCCAGCAGTTCGTCGAGCTTGAGCCCCAGTTGCGCGATCTTCGGCCCGAAATGCGCGGTATCACGCCCGGCATCCTGCTCGTTGCGGCGGCTGCGCAGGAACCAGCGCGTGGCACGGCGGCCCAGGCGCATCAACTCGTCCATCAGGGTCAGCTGGATTTCGGCCGGCACCTGATAGTCCAGCGCTTCGATCTGACGGAACCAGTGCGGCAGGTGGAAGATGTCGCGAACGATCACATAGGCGCCCGCCACGTTGGCCGGGCTCATGCCGGTCGATTCCTTCAGGCGCTGGACGAAGGTGATGCCCATGTTGTTGACCAGGTCGTTGGCGATCTGGGTGCTGACGATCTCGCGTTTCAGGCGATGACGGCGCATGGACTCGGCAAACTTGCTGACCAGTGACGGCGGGAACGCGGTCTCCATGTCGCGGGTCAGGTAATCGTCGTCCGGCACCAGCGACTTCAGCAGTTGCTCCTTGAGGTCGATCTTGCTGTACGAGATCAGCACCGACAGCTCGGCACGGGTCAGGCCCTGGCCAGCCGCCAGGCGCTCGGCCAGTTGCTCTTCGGACGGCAGGAACTCGATGGCACGGTCGAGCTTGCCACGCCCTTCCAGATCCGCCATCAGGCGCTTGTATTCGGCAATCCGCTCGCGAGCGCGGCGGGCCGCCAGGGACAACGCCTGGGTCTGCTTGTAGTTGTTGCCCAGCACCAGCGCGCCGACTTCTTCGGTCATGCTGCCGAGCAGCTGGTTGCGCTGCTTCTCGGTCATGTCGCCACCCTGCACCACTTCATTGAGCAGGATCTTGATATTGACCTCGTGGTCCGAGCAGTCCACGCCGCCGGCGTTGTCGATGAAGTCGGTGTTGGTCGCGCCGCCATTGAGGCCGAACTCGACCCGGCCAAGCTGGGTCATGCCCAGGTTGCCGCCCTCGCCCACCACCTTGCAGCGCAGCTCGTTGCCGTTGACGCGCAGGGCGTCGTTGGCCTTGTCGCCGACATCGGCGTGGCTCTCGCTGCTGGCCTTGACATAAGTGCCGATGCCGCCGTTCCACAGCAGGTCGACTGGCGCCTTGAGCAGTGCATTGAGCAGCTCGGTCGGGGTCAGGCGGTCGGCTTCGATGGCAAAGCGTTCTTTCATCTGCGGGCTGATGGCAATGCTCTTGGCACTGCGCGGGAAGATCCCGCCGCCTTCGGACATGATGCTGGTGTCGTAGTCGCTCCAGGCCGAACGCGGCAGGTCGAACAGGCGCTTGCGCTCGGCGAAGCTGTTGGCCGGCTCCGGGTTCGGGTCGATGAAGATGTGCAGGTGGTTGAACGCCGCCACCAGCTTGAGTTTGTCGGACATCAGCAAGCCATTGCCGAACACGTCGCCGGCCATGTCGCCGACGCCGATCACGGTAATCGGGTCTTCCTGCACGTTGATGCCGCGCTCGCGGAAGTGGCGCTGTACACCCACCCAGGCGCCACGGGCGGTGATGCCCATCTTCTTGTGGTCATAGCCGGCCGAGCCGCCCGAGGCAAAGGCGTCGCCCAGCCAGAAGCCGTAGTCGATGGCGATGCCGTTGGCGATGTCCGAGAACGTCGCGGTGCCTTTGTCGGCGGCCACTACCAGGTACGGATCGTCTTCATCGTGCCGCACCACGTTGGCCGGCGGCACCACGCCCCCGTCCTTGAGGTTGTCGGTGATGTCGAGCAGGCCAGAAATGAAGATGCGGTAGCAGGCAATGCCTTCGGCAGCGATCTCGTCACGGCTGCCACCCAGGGGCAGGCGGCGCGGCAGGAAGCCGCCTTTGGCGCCGACTGGCACGATGACCGAGTTCTTCACCTGCTGGGCCTTGACCAGGCCGAGCACCTCGGTGCGGAAGTCTTCCTCGCGGTCCGACCAGCGCAGGCCGCCACGGGCGACGTTGCCGAAGCGCAGATGCACGCCTTCGACCCGTGGCGAATAAACGAAGATCTCGAACTTAGGTACCGGCTTTGGCAGCTCGGGGATCAGCTTGGGGTTGAACTTGAAGCTGAAGTACGACTTGTTCTGGCCGTTGGCATCGGGCTGGTAGAAGTTGGTGCGCAGGGTGGCCTTGATCAGGTCCAGGTAGCGACGCAGGATGCGGTCTTCGTTGAGCACCTGAACATCGTCCAGCGCCGTCAAGATCGCCTGCTCCAGACGCTGCTGCTTGTCGTCCAGGTCGTCTTGAGTCAGTTTGCGCGCCAGGTAGAAGCGGGTCTTGAACAACCGGGTCAGTTCGCGAGCGATACCGGTGTGGTTGTTCAAGGTGCTGGCGATGTAGCCCAGGTCGAAGCCCAGGCGGATCTGCTTGAGGTAACGGGCATACGCACGCAGCAGCGCCACATCGCGCCACGGCAGGCCGGCGGTCAGCACCAGGCGGTTGAAGGCGTCGTTCTCGGCATCGCCGCGGACGATGTGGATGAAGGCGTCCTGCAGGGTGTCGTTGAGCTGTTGGATATCCAGGCTCAGGCCTTCGCTGTAGGTGAAGGCGAAGTCATGGATCCAGTACTCACGGCCATTGGCGTGGCGCAGGCGATACGGGAACTCGCCAAGCACGCGCAAACCGAGGTTTTCCAGAATCGGCAAGACATCGGACAGCGCCAGCGGGGTGTCGGCGTGGTACAGCTTGCAATGCAGGGTACGCTCGCCGACCTGGGTCAGCGGCTGGTAGAAGCTCATGGCCAGCGGCTTGCTTTCAGACAGCCCCAGCACATGCTGCAGGTCGACCACGGCCGAGTGCGCCGCAAAGCGCTCGCGGTAGCCCGCCGGGAAGCCTTTGGGGAAGTCGGCCAGGATGTTGGTGCCTTGGGCTTCGCCGAAGTTCTCTACCACCAGGGTCGAGTAATCGTCCTGCCACGAGCGGCAAGCCTGGATCACTTCGTTTTCCAGCTGCTGCGGGTCGATGTCGATGCGGTTCTTCGGGTCGACCCGCAAAATCAGCTGCACGCGCGCCAGCACCGATTCGGAGAAGAAGGTCCAGAACTCGCAGTCGCTGGCTTTGAGGCGCTCCATCAGCACCTGCTGGATCTTCTGCCGCACTTCGGTGGAGTAGACCTCGCGCGGCACGTAGGCCAAGCAGTAGCAGAAGCGGCCGTAAGGGTCTTTGCGCAGGA
The DNA here is from genome assembly GCF_053629175.1 of Pseudomonas sp. Y3 TE3536. Lineage (NCBI taxonomy): Bacteria > Pseudomonadati > Pseudomonadota > Gammaproteobacteria > Pseudomonadales > Pseudomonadaceae > Pseudomonas > Pseudomonas sp. Y3 TE3536. Next base: position 196,820 of record NZ_JBRJHU010000001.1, read on the forward strand.
ACACGCGAATCTTGTTGCGCTCCTGGATCTGCACGATGGCCATGACCGTGCTGAACAGCTCGTCGATCGGGGTCTGGAACAGGTCGTCACGCGGCAGCACTTCGAGCACCTGGGCCAGTTCCTTGCCCAAGTGGGCCTTGGGGTCGAAGCCAGAACGGCGCTCGACTTCGGCCACCTTGACCCGAATGTACGGGATGGCATGCACGCTCTCGCCATACACCGAGGAGGTGTACAAGCCCATGAAGCGGTGTTCCTTGACCACCTTGCCATCCGCGTCCAGCTGGCGGATCGACACGTAGTCCGGGTAGGCCGGGCGGTGCACGCGGCTGGGCAGCGCGGCCTTGGCGAAGGACAGCAGCAGCGGCTCGTTGAGGTAGGCCACGGCGTAGTCTTCGATACGCAGCTCTTCAGGCGTCAGCCCCACGCGCAGGCGCCGTGGCAGGCCGAGGAACGACTGTTCGTCGTAGACCATCTGGCCGCCATCGCTGCCGCCCTGGACGGTGAATTCTTCGTAGCCGAGGAAGGTGAAATGGTTGTCCAGCAGCCACTCGAGAAACGCCTTCACCTCGCCTTTGTCATGCTGCGCCGGGCCAAACGCGGTCTGTTCCACCAGCGCCACGACTTCGCGCAGCTTGGCCTTCATCGGTTCGAAATCGGCGACCGCTACCCGCACTTCGGCCAGCACTTGTTCGATTTCACGGGCCAGCACCGTCAGCTCAGCGGCGTTGGCGCAGCGGTCGATCTCCAGGTACATCAGCGACTCATGGCGCACGCCTTCGCCGTGGGTACCCTTGGGCAGCAGCTCCAGCAGCTCGCCCTTGGCACCGCGGCGTACGCTCAGTACCGTGGTTTGCAGGGTGTGGATGCTGTAGCCCCGGCGGTTGAGCTCGGTGCGCACCGAGTCGACCAGGAAGGGCAGGTCGTGGTGCAGCACCTCGACCACGGTGTGGGTCGATTGCCAGCCGTTGCGTTCGTAATCAGGGTTGTACACCCGCACTTGAGGTTGTTCGGCGTCGAAGCGCTCGATGATGCGCCAGGCAGAAAGGGTACAGCCAGCCAGGTCGGAAAGCCTGCGCTGGGTGAGTTCGTCCATAGAGATGATGCCGAAGAACTGTTCGGCGAACAGCGCCACTTGTGGCAGTGCCTGCTCGCTGATGTGCTGCGCCAGAGCCGCTTGCAGTTGATGCTGGAAGTCGGCCTTGCTGGCTGCGGTGAAAAACGCCATCTGTGGTACTCCGCTTGGGCTTTGTAATAATTGAAGCGTCGCTCGCGTGCGCCGTGTACGGATCAACGATAGCCAACCCGTGGCATGGCGGACGGTTATAACCAGGCGTTGGACGTGCACAGCACGCCCAGGGCTCGCCGAAGCTTAACGACTGAGTAGTCACCAACGCTTGCAGCGCTGCGACAATTTCGGTCAAGGGGGGGTAACTTTACGTTTATGGATACGTGCAAGACTGTCAGAATTCCCTTCCGTTTCCTTTGACCCGAGCCTGTCCATGCAAATCAACACCGCCCTGCTCTTCGCCACCCCTTGCGATGACGAGGAAGACAACATGGCGACCCTCTGCTGCCACAGCGACAAGGGTCAGATGTTCCTGCTTACCCGTTACCCGGATGAAGACACGGTCGACCTGACCCTGGATGACGAGCCGTCGACGCTGGACGGGCTGAAAGTGACCCTGAGCGCGCAGCGCCTGCTGATCGAAGTGGCGGCCGGGGACCGCGATGCGCTGAGGGGGGATGAAGTGCTGGAGATCATCCTGACCAGCGACCTGAGCGACATGGACGAGGTGAAGGAGACGCTGCAGAACATTCTTGAGGGGACGGGGACGTTTGTCTGCGAGGTTTGAGGGCTGTCATTTCCCAAGCAGGAAACCCTAAACCCCGCCGAAGCGGGACTTAGGGTTTACACACGTTTGTAGGCAGCTTCGTACACTTCATCGTCGCGCCTGGCACCTATGCAGAGAACCAAAACGATCTCGGTGCCGTTAATTCGATAGACAATGCGCACATCGCCTGTGCGAATTCTGCGGCAACCCGCCAGCACGCCCCTAAGGGGCTTGCCTAGCTTGTCAGGCTCGCCTCCTGCGATACGCTCACGCACCACTCTGAGGACTCTTTGTGCCTCCGCGCGCCCAAGCTGCAGAAGGTCATTTTCTACTTCAGGGTGAAACCTGACAGTCCAGATCATCGCGTTCCTACCTGAAGCGAGCCTCCATGTCTTCAAGGCTCACGCTATTTTCCTCTTTCAGGCTGAGTAGGCGCTCGGCAGCCAGCCGTTCTGCGCGCAGATCTTCGAGCTCGTCCTGCATGGCTTGGTAGGCCTCAACACCTATCAGCACAGCAGCCGGCTCATTGTCCTTGAAAATGACGAGGTGGGTTGCATCCCCGCTCGTCACTTCCTTTAAACGCGCTCCAAACGTTCTAGCCATTGCCGTAGCAGACACCGCCTGCTCAGCTCTGGTCATTAGTCCAGCCATCGCATGCTTGCTCCCATCGGTTTGCTGCATTGCCTCCAGAGAGTAAAGGGAGACGGGAGGAGATGCAGCGGCTCCCCCGAATCGACAACACACAATATTGCGTAAAATCACACGCAAATCAACACACACAAACGCCATCCTGATGCGTGGTATGTGCTGTGCGACGCGACGCGGAAAGCGCGAGACTAAATTCCCAACGTGCAGCGTGCAACGGGATAAAGGGAATCGGAGCGTGTTTCGGAAATGACCTACATAGCCTGACTATGGGTGCATGCAGAGCCATAAGCTTTCACCCCTGACGACCCTGCAATCCGTAGTTAGCCTGTCGTGTCCGCTCCAACTGCGCCTCAAACCACTGCAACACCGCCGTGCAAGCCGGGTGCGCCGCCCCGCTATCGCGCAACCACAGTGCATACACGCCGCCAGTCTTCAGCGGCTCGCCAAACGGCACGATCAAATCCCCCCGGGCCAGGGCGTCGTGCGCCAGCACCTGGTCCGTCATGGCCACGCCCAAACCGCGGGCAGCGGCATCCAGCGCCAGGTCGTCAAGGTTGAACATCAGGTGTTTGTAACTGCGCTCGGGGCGATCCTGATGCGCTTGCAACCACAGGTTCCACTCGTGGCGCGCGGTCGAGCCATGGATCAAGGCATGATCACCCAGCGTTTCCAGCGAGCGTGGCGGTAACTGTCCGTCGCTCAGGCGCGGCGCGCAGACCGGGACCAGGTACTCATCGAACAACACCGTCAGCGGCCGATCATCAAGGCCATCTCGCAAATACAGTACATAGGCATCGCAATCGCCGCTGGTTTCCACCACCTCCCCGCTAACCGTTTCGATGGACAGGCACAACGCCGGGTTCAGCGCATAAAAGCTACTCAACCTCGGCAGCAACCAGCGCACCGCCAGTGACACGAAGATGCGAATGCGAAACGGCCGGTCCACGGGCGCTGGCGAAAGCCGCTGCGCCAGGGCGCGCAGATCGTTCAGCGTTTCACACGCCACCGCATAGACATCACGGCCGTGCTCCGTCAGCGCCACCTTGCGGCTGGTGCGGTCGAACAGCGCCACCCCGTAATGCTCCTCCAACTGCTGAATCTGGCGGCTGATCGCACTCTGGGTCAGGTGCAACTGCCGGGCAGCCTCGGTGAAGCTGCTGCTGTCCGCCACGTGAGTGAGCGCCTGAAGGGCATGAAGCGAGGGTACACGAAAGATTTTATCCATGCGTTTCAAGAATAGCTGAATGAAATATTAGCGTTAGAAACACGGCCACAGCCCTCGTAGATTAAGCCTTGAACGCGCACTGACAACGAACACCGATAACCCGTGCGCATTGATTGTGGAGAAGCTGATGGCAATCGACAACCGCTGTGGATGGATCGCGCTGGCGGGCGAGTCTGCCCCGCACCCGCGCCTCGAAGGCCAGCACACCTGCGACTGGCTGATCATCGGCGGTGGCATCACCGGCCTCGCCGCGGCCCACACACTGGCGGCACGCTTCCCGGGGCAACGTATCGTCCTGCTTGACCGGCAGCGGGTAGCCCAGGGGGCTTCGGCACGCAACTCGGGCTTTGCCGTCAGCCATGAACTGCCCTCGCCCAACGAACTGCTCGGCAACCCTGGGTTTGCAGGTTTTGAAGTGGCGTCGCGCATTGGCGTGGCCGCTGCTCGGGAAGTGCGCCAGCGCATTGGCGAGCTGGGCATCGCCTGCGAGTACGACGACGGTGGCTATCACTTCGCCGTGCATCGACCCGCGCACCTGCAGCAGGCCGAGGCCGTGATGCACACACTGGAGGCCGTAGGCGCCCAAGCACGCTATCTGGAAGGCCAAGCGCTGCAGCAGCGCCTTGGCAGCGGCTTCTATACCCGCGCCATCCATTGCGCTGGGGGCAACGCCTTGCTGCAACCGGCGAAGTATGTACGGGGCCTTGCAGACAGCCTGCCCAGGGCGGTGGAGGTGTACGAGCACAGTGCGGTACTGAGCCTGCGCCGTGCCGGGCGTGGCTGGCAAGCCAAAACCGAAGCCGGCGTGATCAATGCCCCCCAGGTGCTGGCCTGCGTCGGCGCATTCTTGCCCAGAGTGGGCGTGCACCACAGCGGCACCTTCCCGCTGGAACTGAGCGCCAGCATCACCCGCCCACTGACCGAGGCGCGTTGGCAAAGCCAGTTCGGCGACCACACCTGGGGCGTGCTGTCGACCTTGCCGGGCGGCGCTACCCTGCGCCTGCTGCCAGGCCGACGGCTGCTGATTCGCAACACCGTGGAATACCGCCAGCGCGACCTCAATGGCGCGCAGTTGCAGGCCCGCCGACAGCAGCATCTGCAAGGCCTGGAAAAGCGCTTCCCCGGGCTGTCCGCCAAGGACCTCGAATACACCTGGACCGGCCACCTGAGCGGCACCCGTTCTGGCGAGCCGTGCTTCGCGCGGATCGACGAAGGGCTGCATGCCGTGGCCGGCTGCAACGGCTCGGGGGTCGCCCGCGGCACCTTGTGGGGCAGGCTGCTGGTCGACATGGCCAGCGCATCGTCGTCAACGCTGCTCAGCGACGTGCTTGGCCAGGCCCAACCCGGTTACCTGCCGCCACGCCCGTTCTTCGATATCGGCGCGTCCCTGCGCATGGCCTGGGAAGTACGCCGCGCGCGGCTAGAACGTTGACCGCCATGAGCACTTGCGCACACTTACAACAACAGAGGGCAAGATGATGAAACGTACCTGCATGGCCGTGCTGTCCGCGGCGCTGTTCAGCCTGACGGCCCAGGCCGCCGAATCGGTGAACATCGCCAACTGGAGCGGCTACATTGCCGATGACACCTTGGCAGAGTTCGCCCGCCGCACAGGCATCCAGCCCACCTACGACCTTATCGACAGCAACGAGACGACCGAGGCCAAGCTGATGACCGGCGGCAGCGGCTATGACCTGGTCAGCCCGTCCAACCATTTTCTGCCCAGGCTGATCAAGGCCGGTGCCATCCAAGAACTCGATCGCAGCAAGCTGCCCAACTGGCACAACCTTGACCCCAAGCTGATGCAGTTGCTGGAAACCAGCGACCCCGGCAACCGCCATGCCATCCCCTACATGTGGGTGACCACGGGTATCGGCTACAACGTCGACAAGATCAAGGCCATCTTCGGCACTGCCGATGTCACTCAGTCCTGGCAGATGCTGTTCAACCCGGACAACATCCGCAAGCTGAGCGCCTGTGGCGTGGCGTTTCTCGACAACCCGACGCAAGTGTTGCCGATCACCCTCAAGGTGCTGGGGCTCGACCCCCACAGCCAGCGCCCTGAAGACCTGAAAAAAGCCGAGGCGGCGCTGATGGCTATCCGCCCTTCCATCAGCTACTTCCACCAATCCAAGTACGTCAGCGACCTGGCCAACGGCAACATCTGCGTTGCGATCGGTTTCAGCGGCGATGTGCTGCAAGCGATGAACAGCGCGCAACAGGCGAACAACGGCGTGCACCTGGGCTACAGCATTCCCCGTGAAGGCTCGACGGTGGCGGTGGACATGGTGGTGATTCCCAAAGCTGCGCCACACTTGGACGCGGCCTATGCCTACCTGAACTACCTGCTCGACCCCCAGGTCATGGCGCATATCAGCAACGCGGTGAAGTACCCGAATGGCAATGCGGCGTCATTACCCTATGTAGACGCGACGCTGCGTGACAACCCGGCGGTGTACCCACCCCAGGCCGTGCTGGATACGCTGTTCCCGATCCAGACCCTGTCACCGGCAGGCATGCGCTTGAGCACCCGGCTGTGGACCCGGGTGATCAGCGGCAAGTGAGCGCTGCGAGGGGGGCTGCTGCTACTCGACGAGCTCGACGTAGCGGGATTCGCCACCCCCCGTCGCCCCCGACAACCAGCCCCAAACGAAGTGCAGCGTGGTGCGACCGGCTTGATCGAGCCCCACCGTACCGCGCGACCAGCCGGCCAGCATTTCACCTTCGGTGGTCAAACACTGAAAAAGAAGCTCGATCGTGTCGGGGCCTGTAACACGGCCTACCTGATTGCCAATCCGGATCCTGCCGCCCTGATAGTGGCTGGTTATGGCGTTTCCATCGACAACGTAATGAAAGACCGTGCCAGCACCGGAGAGCCCTTGTGCATTGTTCGCTACCGCGAATCGGCGATTGTGCAGGCGCTCGGCGACGGGTGAAAAAGCAGTGTCCATCAGTGTCGTGTCCTTCCAGTGAGAGTCCATTTTGGCCTACGCGCACCTTAAACCAGAACGCGCCTAACCGGGTATTTGCGCGCCTGTTCCTCTGGGCTGTCACGCAGAGAACAAACATCGCAAGCGAGCCCCGAATCCTGTGGGAGCCGGCTTGCCGGCGATGCAGGCGCCGCGGTATATGGCACCGGGGCGCCACATGAACACTCAAGGCACACTCACCCCAACGCTCCGCTCGGCGTCTGCCAGTTGCTGTTTACGCAGGGTGGTCAGCCGGTGATCACGCGCCAGCCAGGTGTAGATCGCCGGCAGCACGAACAAGGTGAACAGCGTGCCGATCAACATGCCGCAGACGATCACCACACCCAACCCAAAGCGGCTGTTGGCCCCTGCGCCACTGGCAAATAACAGCGGTATCACACCGAAGGTCATCGCCGCCGTGGTCATCAACACCGGGCGCAGGCGAATTTGCGCGGCGCGCATAATGGCCGCCGCACGGTCAAGGTTGTCTCGCACCTGAATCTCGTTGGCGAACTCCACCATCAGGATGCCGTGCTTGCTGATCAGCCCGATCAGCGTGACCAAGCCAATCTGCGTGTAGATGTTCAACGTAGCCCAGCCCAGCGCCAGCGGCAGCAACGCACCGCACATCGACAACGGTACGGTCACCAAGATGATCAGCGGGTCCACAAGGCTTTCATACTGCGCGGCCAGCACCAGGTAGATCACCACCAAGGCAGCAAGAAAGGCCCACATCAGGGCAAAGCCTTCCTGCACATACTGGCGCGACTCCGATTGCCAATCATGGCTGAAACCGGGCGGCAGCTCGGCGGCAAGCTGCTGCAGAAATGCCACCGCCTTGCCCATCGAGACACCGGGCGCGGGGATGGCCTGCAGGGTGCTTGCGTTCTGCTGGTCGAATTGCAAAAGGCGGTTAGGCGCGACCTGCAGGTCCAGGCGCACCACCGTGGACAACGGCACCAGGCTGCCATCTTCGGCCCGCACGTACTGGCGGTTCAGGGCCGACGGGGTCAAGCGCTGGTCCTGGATGCTTTGCGGGATCACGTCATAGGCGCGGCCGAACAGGGCAAAGCGGTTCAGGTACTGCTCGCCCACCAGCACGCCCAGCGACTCGCCGATGTCCTGCATGCTGATCCCCAGGCTGGCGGCCTTGGCGCGGTCGATGCTGACCTTGACCACCGGGTTGTTGTAGTCCAGGTCGCTGTCCACCACGCTGAACAAACCGCTCTCGCGGGCGCGCTGCTTGAGCACTTCCATGGTCTGGTACAGCACCGGGTAATCCTGGGCACTGCGCAGCACCATCTGTACCGGCAAGCCACCACTGGAACCTGGCAACGACGCCACCTGGAAGGCGAAAATGCTGCTGCCCTCGATGTCCGCGACCGCCTGTTGCAGCTGCGCTTGGACCTGCGCGGCAGAGCGCTCGCGCTGCTGCCATGCACTGAGGTTGATGCCAGCGAAGCTGGCCGCGGTCCCGTCGGTGCCGTTGATGATCCAGGTGTCGGTGGTTTCGGGAATCGATTTCATCACCTGGTCGAGTTTGCTGGCAAAGCGCTCGACGTAGTCCAGGCTCGCCTGTTGCGGCGACTTGATTGCCGTCAGCACGGCCGCCTGGTCCTCCGGCGGTGCGAGCTCGCGCTGTGGCAACAGGTACAGCCAAGGCAGGCTCAGGCAAACCAGCAGGGCCACACCAGCACTGAGCCAGCGCCGCGCCAAGGTAAACGCCAAGGCCTGGGCATAGGCCGCTGTGAGCGCAGCGAACACCCTTTCGGCGAAATGGGCCATGGCCCCATCCTGCTGGCCGGGTTTGAGCAGCAACGAACTCATCACCGGCGACAAGGTCAGTGCAACGACACCCGAAACGATCACCGCCCCCGCCAAGGTCAAGGCAAATTCACGGAACAACGTGCCGGTCAGGCCACCCATCAAGCCGATGGGCGCGTACACGGCGGCCAGGGTCAGGGTCATGGCGATCACCGGCCCGGCGATTTCGCGTGCGCCGGCCAACGCCGCCGCCACCGGTGTTTGCCCTTCTTCGATGTGACGCTGCACGTTCTCCACCACCACGATGGCATCGTCCACCACCAGGCCGATGGCCAGCACCATCGCCAGCAAGGTCAACAGGTTGAGGCTGAAGCCGAACGCCAGCATCAACCCCGCTGCACCCAGCATCGACAACGGAATGGCCACCACCGCGATCGCCACGCTGCGCAGTGACCCCAGGCACAGCCAGATCACCAGCACGACGATCAGCATCGCTTCCACCAGCGTGCGCAACACTTCTTCGATCGAAGCCTCGATGAAACGCGCAGTCTCATAGGCCAGCGCCACCTTCACGCCGGGCGGGAGCGTTTGCTGGATCTGCGGCAACAATTCGCGAATGCCGTCGACGATGACCAGTGGGTTACCCGATGGTGTGGGGAACAACCCCAAGTGCACAGCGGGTTTGCCATCCAGGGTGGCACTGGTGCGGGTGGCCGCCGCGCTCAGTTCGACAGTGCCCACATCACGCAGGCGCACAAGGTCGATGCCGTCGTTGCGGATGATCAGGTCACGGAAGTCCTCGACGCGGGTCATGTCGGTGTCGACCTGGATATCGGCCAGCACGAACTGCCCGCGCACCTGCCCTGGGGTGGCCTGGTAATTATTGGCCCGCACCGCTTGTGCGACGTCGGCAGCCGTCACCCCGCGCCCGGCCATCTGCTCGCTGTCGAGCCACAGGCGCATGGCCAGGCTCTGCCCGCCGAACGTCTGCACCTTGGCCACGCCGTCGATCCCCGAAAGCAGCGGCTCAACCACCCGCGACAGGTAGTCACTGAGTTCTGGGATGGACAGGGTCTGGCTGGAGAAGCCGACATACGCCACCGCCGTGGAATCCCCCGCAGACAGCTCCACCACCGGGTCGTAGGCTTTCTCGGGCAAGCGGTAGCGCACCTGGTTGACCTTGGCCATGGTCTCGGCCAGCGCCTGGGTCGAGTCTCGGTTGAGCAGCATGCGCAGAGTAATCAAGCTACGCCCCTGCAACGATGATGACGACATGAAGTCAACGCCCTCAACCGAAGAAACCGCCTGGCTGATCGGCTGGGTCACAAAGCCTTGCATGAGTTCGGCGGAGGCGCCGGGGTAGTCGGTACTGATGGTGATCGTCGCGCTCTCCAGCAAGGGGTACTGGCGCACCGGCAACTTGCCCAGGGCGAACAGCCCCATCAGCACGATCAGGCTGCTGACCACCAGCGCCAGCACGGGGCGACGCACGAAGGTATCGGTGAATTTCACGGTTGCTGCCCCCCGGCCACGTCCAGCAGGCTGTCTTCTGCGACCTGCTCGACCTGCATGCCATCACTCAATTTCAGCTGGCCGGAAACCACCACCCTGTCGCCCGGCGCGAGGCCCGAGGTGACTTCCACACGCCCCTGCCAGCGCTCACCGGTCGTTACCGGTACCCGGTTGACGCTGATGACGCCCTGCTGATCCTGCCTGGCAATGAACACCGTCTGCCCGTAGGCGGTGTAGGTGATCGCCGTTTCCGGCACGGCCAGCACCCTCGACGGCTGCGCGGCAGGCAGACGGACCCCGGCATACATGCCCGGCTGCAGCTGCCCATCCAGGTTCGGCAGGGCAGCCTGCACCTGGACCAGGCGTGACTTGCTGACCAGCGGGTCGACCGCCACTACCCGTGCCTGAAACGCCCGCCCGCGCACAGCATCGACGGTCAGTTCCAGTAGCTGCCCGACAGTCACATCGGGGGCCGCCTGTTCGCTGAGGGAAAAATTGACGTGCAACTGGCGTGTATCCGTCAGGCTGGCAATCGCCTCGCCAGCGCCCAGGTACTGGCCCTGGTGAACACGGCGGATACCCACATTGCCTGCAAACGGTGCGCGTATGGCTTTTTGCGCGATCAGCGCTTCGACATGCTGCAGCTCACCCGCGGCCACATCCACCGCTGTGCTCGCGTTATCCAGCAGCTCTTGCGAAACGGCATTCAGCGCGCGCAACTTACTGGCCCGCTGCGCCGCGACCTGGGCATTGCGCAGCTTCGCCCGCAGTTGCACGCGCTGGGCCTGCTCGGGCGCATCGTTGAGCTGTACCAGCAACTGCCCGACACGCACGGCCTGCCCCGACGCGAAGGCGATGTGGGTGATGCGCCCTGCCACCTCGGCCGCGACCTGCACCTGATTGACCGCCTCCAGCTCCCCCGATGCAAAACGTTGCCGCGCCAGGTCGACCGGCTCGGCAGTGGCCAGCGCAACTTTGGTGACCGGCCACGCCGCGGCCTGTTGGGCCGCTACCCTACTGCCCGTCAATGCGTAGGCGCCGACCAAGGCACCGACAGCGGCGACAGTCATGGCCAGTAACATCCTTTTGTTCATGCCTTGCTCCGATCAGCGGGGTGGTTGCAGGAAAGATCGGGCAGGACTATAAGAGCTCAACTTAACTTGAGGTCAACAGGTGTGACAGCCAAATCATCCACCAACAGCACGCGGCTGCTGACTGTCGGCGAAGTCGCCAAGCGCAGTGGCGTTGCGGTATCCGCCCTGCACTTCTACGAATCCAAGGGGCTGATCGCCGGCACGCGCACCGCCGGCAACCAGCGGCGTTACCCCGCGCTGGTGTTGCGCACCATTGCCATCATCAAGGTGGCCCAGCGCACGGGTATCCCCCTCGAGGTCATCAAGCGTGCCCTGGGCCGCTACCCGCCGAACAGCAAACTCACGGCAGCGCAGTGGGGCGAGATGTCATCGGCCTGGCGAGAAGACCTGAACGCACGCATCCGCACCTTGGAAGCGTTGCGCGACAGCCTGGACAACTGCATTGGCTGCGGCTGCCTGTCACTGGAAGACTGCCCGCTGCGCAACCCCGAGGATGTGCTGGGCAAGGACGGTGCAGGGGCGAGGATTCTGGAAAAAGAGGCCACCGCCAAGCACGTGTAAGGGATACCTGCGCAGGTCGTCATGGGGTGAGCCATGGCGCGATGACACTTCGCTTGCATATGACACAAAGTGTCATTAAGATCAGCGTGTGTCCTCAAGCCAGCCACGGCAACCAGGACGTCATCGCCCTTATCCCGTGCAGGTACCCCACTGTGACTACGACCATGCAGACCCCCAAGGACCAGCTCGTCAAACGTGCCCAACAGCAAATGCTGACTGCGCTGGCCGACAACACCTACACCCCGCGCCAGAAGCTCGCACTGACCTGCCGGATTCTGTTCGACGGCGGCCACGATTCGGGCCTGGCCGGGCAGATCACCGCACGCGCTGCAGAACCTGGCACCTATTACACGCAACAGCTTGGCCTGGGCTTCGACGAGATATCGGCCTCCAACCTGCTGGTCGTGGACGAAGACCTGACGGTGCTGCAAGGCCAGGGCATGGCCAACCCCGCCAACCGCTTCCACAGCTGGCTGTACCGCGCACGCCCTGACGTCAACTGCATCATCCATACCCACCCGCTGCACAGCGCAGCCTTGTCGATGCTCGAAGTGCCGCTGGCCATCTCGCACATGGACCTCTGCCCGCTGTTCGACGATTGCGCCTTCCTCAAGGAATGGCCAGGCGTGCCGGTGGGCAACGAAGAAGGCGAGATCATCGCCAGTGCCATCGGCGACAAGCGGGCGATTCTGCTTTCCCACCATGGCCTGCTGATCGCCGGTCGATCGATCGAAGAAGCCTGCGTGCTCGCCCTGCTGTTCGAACGTGCGGCGAGGATGCAGTTGCTGGCCATGGGCGCCGGTGAAATCCGCCCCATCCCCGAAGCACTTGGCAAAGAAGCCCATGACTGGATTTCCACGCCAAAACGCCATGGCGCCGCGTTCAGCTACTACGCGCGCCGGGCCTTGCGTGCCCATGGCGAATGCCTGGGCTGATTGCAGCTGTCCCCCTTCCTGAACAACGGCAAAGGTGCCTGGTCATGTCTACACCTGTAATTCGCGGCGTCATCGGCTACACCATCACTCCCTTCGCGGCAGACGGCTCGGTCGATCTAGCCGCCCTGGGCACATCCATCGACAGCCTGATCCAGGCCGGCGTGCACGCCATCGCCCCGCTGGGCAGCACGGGCGAAGGTGCCTACCTGTCCGAGGCCGAGTGGGAAGCGGTGGTGCGCTACAGCCTCGAGAAAATCGCTGGCCGCGTGCCCAGCGTGGTCAGCGTCTCTGACCTGACTACCGCACGTACCGTGCAGCGCGCCCGCCTGGCCCAGGCGTGCGGGGCCACGGCGGTGATGGTGCTGCCCATCTCCTACTGGAAGCTGACCGAGGCGGAGGTAGTCGACCACTACAAGGCGGTCGGCGCGGCAATCGACATCCCGATCATGCTGTACAACAACCCGGGCACCAGCGGCACCGACCTGTCGGTGGAGCTGATCCTGCGCATCCTCGGCGAGGTGGCCAATGTGACCATGGTCAAGGAAAGCACCGGCGACATTCAGCGCATGCACCGCCTGTACACCGCGACCGATGGCAAGGTGGCCTTCTACAACGGCTGCAACCCGCTCACCCTGGAAGCCCTGGTTGCCGGCGCCGCCGGCTGGTGCACCGCAGCGCCGAACCTGATCCCCGCACTGAACCTGGCGTTGTGGGACGCCGTGCAGAAGGGCGAGCTGGCTGAAGCACGGGCACTGTTCTACCAACAGTACGCGTTGCTGGCGTACATCACCCAGCGCGGCCTGCCTACCACCATCAAGGCCGGGCTGAAAATGCTTGGCCTGGACGTGGGGGCGCCGCGCCTGCCGCTGCAACCCCTGGACGCTGAAGGCAGTGCCTACCTGAAAGGCTTGCTGGACGCTTCAGCTGCCCGCACCTAGCAGCACCGTGTAGGAGCAGCCTTGCGCTGCGAAGAGGCCGGTGAAAACACCGTGAATCGTCGCTGCTGTTAAGGCCCTCTTCGCAGCACAAGGCTGCTCCTACACGGCGTGCGCCACGCTGGCGACCATCGTTCTGCGCGAACACGCGCAGAGGGACCCCTCAATCACATAAGCACGGAGGCCACTTGTGACAACGCCTGCTCAACACCCATCGGCATCGCTTGGGCTGACCGACATCCTGCACCCCGCCATCGCCGGTTTGGTTTCGGTCATCGTCAACTACGGCGGCACGTTCATCCTGGTGTTCCAGGCAGCCAAGGTCGCCGGGCTAAGCCCGGCGCTGACCTCATCATGGGTCTGGGCGGTGTCGATCGGGGTTGGTATCACCGGGCTTGTCTTGTCCTGGTACAGCCGTGAACCCTTGATAACGGCCTGGTCCACCCCGGCTGCTGCGTTTCTGGTCACGGCACTGGCCAGCGTGCCCTATGCCGAGGCCATTGGCGCGTACCTGCTGTCCGCTGCCGGCTTCGTAGTGCTGGGCCTGACCGGGTACTTCGAAAGGCTGGTCCGGATCATCCCTGGCGGGGTCGCGGCAGGGCTGCTGGCCGGCATTCTTTTACAGTTCGGCATCGGCGCGTTTGCCGGCCTGTCGGTCGACCCGGTGCTGGCCGGGTTGCTCATCGTGGCGTACGCGGTGTTCAAACGTTTTACTGCCCGTTACGCAGTCGTAGGCATCCTCGTCCTTGGCCTTGCTTACCTGCTGATCCAGGGGCAGGCCGGCCTTTCGCAACTCACGCTGGAAATCGCGACACCGGTGTTCACTGCCCCGGCCTTTACCCTCAATGCGGCCCTCAGCGTCGCGCTGCCGTTGTTCCTGATCACCCTGACCGGGCAATACATGCCCGGCATGCTGGTGCTGCGCAACGACGGCTTCAAGACCAGCGCCAACCCGATTGTCGCAGTCACCGGCCTGGGCTCCTTGCTCATGGCGCCGTTCGGCTCGCACGCGTTCAACCTCGCGGCCATCACCGCCGCCATCTGCACCGGCAAGGAAGCCCATGAGGACCCGGCCAAACGCTGGATCGCGGGGATCGCCGCAGGGGTCTGCTACATCCTTGTGGGGGTATTCGGCGTCACGCTTGCCAGCGTGTTCATGGCACTCCCTGCCACCTTCATCACCACCCTCGCCGGCCTTGCGCTGCTGGGCACCATTGGCACCAGCCTGGCCAGTGCAATGGCTGACGCGAAGTCACGCGAAGCCGCGCTGATCACCTTTCTTGCAGCCGCCGCCAACATCACCCTGTTGGGTATCGGCGGGGCCTTCTGGGGCTTGGTCATCGGCCTGCTGGCCTACGCAGTGCTGAACGGGCGCGCCCCTGGGTTCAAGCGTACTCAGCCGTAATCACCCATCGGGTCTGCATGCTCCACCCGCCCCGCTTCGCCAGGCCGATTGACGAACAGCACGTCCAGCGTGCTGTTGCGCAGGCCCTTCACGGGGTTCCAGTGCGCCGAGGTGTGGATGTACTTGTCGCGCAGCAGGCGCTGCTCGTCCTCGGTCAGGCCAACATCAGGGCGGGAACCCAAGGCAAAGCCATGCAGCTTGCGGCTGATGTCCAGCAAGTCATCGGGCAGCCGATGGGCTTCATCGCCGCCCAACTCGGCAAACGGCACCCCACCACGCACTGCCAACTCACGCATGATGCTCAGGTACACCCGGGAAAGATGGCCGGCCACGCCCCTCTCCCGATAAACCGCCGCATACACCTGCTTTTGCGCCTCGTCCGGCTTGCCGCCGGCAATCGGCTGCTCCCAGGTCAGCACCCGCGGCCGCGGCTCCCCCAGCTCAGCAAACGCCGATGTCAGCAAGGCGCTGGCCGCCGAGTAGGCACGGGTGCATTCGGCTTTTGTGCGCACAGGCACCCGCTGCGACTGCGGTTTGCACAGCAGCACCTGCTCCTGCATGCACGGCAGGTAGCCCCCGCCAATGTTCGAGTGCACGCCCGGCACGACAATGTCTCCCTCGCTGCGCACCAGCGGGAAGTTATGCCGGCGCTCGTCACCGGCCACCAATTGCACCACGTGCCGCGCAATGCCCTTGCCCAGGCCCAGGCGCAAGCCGCCGTGGCGAGCGTCAGCGGGGTCGAAGTCCCCCTGCAACGGCGCGACGATGGCCGCCACGGTGTCGAACAGGCCAATGAAATTGATGCACACAGCACACGAGGTGCCCAACAGGTTGCTCGCATCATCACACAGCACATTGGCCAGGTGCCTGGCGGCAGCGGCGCCACGGCTGAACCCGAACAGGTCGAGCTCGACCCGCGCGAGCCGCGACTGCGGATACGCCGAGCACCAGCCGCGCAACTGGTCGGCAATCATTTTCACGGCGTCGGCGACGCGCGCCTCGACGCCGGTACGCCCACGCCCGGTGGCCGAGGCAAAACTGGAGTCCGCCGCCCCCGCGGTGGTGCCGATGCCCTCGACATACAGCTTGAGAAAGGCCATCGCGCACGGCGCAGGGCTGCCGGGGGCTGGGTACAGCGCATGCAGCAAGGCCACATTGCTCCAGGCATTGCCATAGCTGGTACCTGCCAGCGGCCCAGCAGCCTGGCCCGCCGCCGTGGCATTGCCCAGGTTGTTGCCGGTGCCATCAAAGAACACGCCAACGCGCAAAGTCGTTGGCGCAGGGGTATCGAAGGTACTGCGGTGGGTTTGCATCATCCTGCGTCCTGCTTGCTCAAAGAGCATCAGCAAGCGCCAGGGCACAGCGGCCGACTATCAGCCGACGCCGAAGGTTGCGCAGGACTTGTCGACAAGCCCACGCCCGACGGCCTGGATAAATTTGCCAGCCGCCATTGGTCGCCACCCCCCCGGATAGATTAAAGTATCACCCCTTGCCGAGGCAGCTGTTCCCAGCGCGCCTGCGGCCCAATACCAGGAACCGTCGCCGATGGAACACCGTGAAGCGCTGATCGCGCTGCGCACCTTTCTTTCCACCCAGATCCTAGGCCAGGAAAAGCTGGTCGAGCGGCTGTTGATCGTGCTTCTGGCCGACGGCCATATGCTGGTCGAAGGTGCCCCCGGGCTGGCAAAGACCAAAGCCATCAAAGAACTCGCCGAAGGCATCGAGGCGCAGTTCCATCGCATCCAGTTCACCCCCGACCTGCTGCCGGCCGACATTACCGGCACCGAAATCTACCGCCCGGAAACCGGCAGCTTCGTGTTCCAGCAGGGGCCGATCTTCCATAACCTGGTGCTGGCCGACGAAATCAACCGCGCCCCGGCCAAAGTCCAGTCGGCGCTGCTCGAAGCCATGGCCGAGCGCCAGGTCAGCGTGGGCCGCAGCACGTACGACCTGTCCCCGCTGTTCCTGGTCATGGCCACGCAGAACCCCATCGAGCAGGAGGGTACCTACCCGCTGCCCGAAGCCCAGCTCGACCGCTTCCTGATGCACGTAAAAATCGGCTTCCCCGACGCTGCGGTGGAACGGCGCATCCTGCTGCAGGCCCGCGGCGAAGCACTGGGCGGCGAGACCAAGCCCGAGCGCCGGGTCAGCCAGCAGGCCATTTTTGCCGCGCGCAAGGAAATCCTCGGCCTGTACATGGCCGATGCCGTGGAGGAATACCTGGTGCAACTGGTCATGGCCACGCGCACGCCGGCCAAGTTCGACGCCGAACTGGCCGACTGGATCGCCTACGGCGCCAGCCCGCGTGGCTCGATCTCGCTGGACCGCTGCGCGCGTGCGCACGCCTGGCTGGCCGGGCGCGACTTCGTCAGCCCCGAGGACATCCAGGCAGTGCTGTTCGATGTGCTGCGCCACCGCATCATCCTGTCGTTCGAGGCCGAGGCTGCGGGGATCGACCAGGACCGCGTGGTCCAGCGCATCCTCGACGTCGTCGCCGTTGCCTGACCCCATGCCCACCGCGCAGCTGGCCGAACCCGGCATCCGCATCGGCCTTGCCGAGCTGATCGACATGCGCCACCGCGTGCGCGAAATCCAGCTGTTCTCCCGGCCCGGCCAGCGCAGCCCGCTGGTGGGCCTGCACCACTCCAAGCTACGCGGGCGCGGCGTGGACTTCGACCAAGTGCGCGTGTACCAGGCTGGCGACGATGTGCGCAACATCGACTGGCGGGTCACCGCCCGCACCCAGGAGCCGCACACCAAGCTGTTCCATGAAGAACGCGAGCGGCCGATCTTTATCCTGGTCGAACAGAGCCAGCGGCTGTTCTTCGGCTCGGGGCTGATGTTCAAGTCGGTGCTGGCGGCCCAGGCTGCGGCCCTGTTCGGCTGGGCGGCACTGGGCCACAACGACCGCATCGGCGGGCTGGTGTTTGGCGACAACGAGCACCACGAAATCAAACCCCGGCGCAGCAAGCAAAGCCTGCTGCAGCTGCTTAACCGCATGGCCAAGGTCAACCAGGCGCTGCACACCGAAGCCACGCCCCAGGCCGACAGCCTGGGCCTGGCCTTGCGCCGGGCGCGTGAAGTGCTGCGCCCTGGCAGCCTGGCGATCGTCATCTGCGACGAGCGCTCGCTGACCGACCAGGTCGAACAGCACCTGGCCATGCTTTCGCGCCACTGCGACCTGTTGCTGCTGCCGGTCTCCGACCCGCTAGACCATGCCCTGCCCGCAGCCGGCCTGCTGCGCTTCGCCCAGCGCAGCGCGCAACTGGAGCTCGACACCCTCGACGCCAGCTTGCGCCAGGCTTACCGCCAGCAGGCCGAGTCACGTATCGCCCGCTGGGAACTGATGGCACAGAAGCTGCGCGTGGTGCTGATGCCGCTGAGTACGCAAAGCGAGATGATCGAGCAACTGCGCGAATACCTGAACGCCCAGCGCCCGGGGAGCAGCAAATGACCCCGCTGGACCAGTTGCAACCGCTGATTGCCCCGCCGGCAGTCGGCCTGTGGCCACCGGCACCGGGTTGGTGGGTATTGCTGGCCTTGCTGCCGCTGCTTGCCTGGGGCCTGTGGCGCGTACGCCATTGGCGCCCGCGCAAACGCCGCATCGTGCGCGCCGAGCAACCGCTCGACCCGGTACGCGTGGCCGCCCTGGCCGAACTTGCCCAGCTGCCACGCCCGTATGACGGCGCCCCGGCCGGTGCCTGGCTGCAACAGATCAATGCCCTGCTCAAGCGCCTGTGCCGCAGCCACTACCCGGGCGCCAACAGCCATACACTCAACGGCCGCCAGTGGCTGGCGTTTCTCGACAACCGCTGCCCGGCCGCCGGCCTCACGCGTTGGATGGTGCTGGTCGAAGGCGCCTACAAGCCTGAGTGTAAGCTCGACGACAAAGCCATCGTCGGGCTTAGCCAGGCCGTCGAAACCTGGATCCGCAAGCATGTTTGAACTGGCCTGGCCGTGGATGTTCGCCCTGCTGCCGCTGCCGTGGCTGGCTCGCCTGGTGTTGCCAGCCGCCGACAGTGGCGAGCCGGTGCTCAAAGTGGGCTTCCTGAACGAGCTGGAAGGCCTGGCCGGACGCAGGGCAAGGCTCAACCTGCCCACCTGGCGCCAGCAGGCGCCCTTTGTCATCATCTGGCTGTTGCTGCTGTTGGCCGCGGCCCGCCCGCAATGGCTCGGCGACCCGGTACCGGTGGCCGCCAGCGGCCGCGACCTGCTGGTGGCGGTGGACGTGTCCGGCTCCATGGACTTCCCCGACATGCAGTGGAAGAACGACGAAATCAGCCGCCTCGACCTGGTCAAGGCGCTGCTTGGCGACTTTCTTCAGGACCGCGAGGGCGACCGGGTTGGGCTGATCCTGTTTGGCAGCCAGGCCTACCTGCAGGCGCCGCTGACCTTCGACCGGCGTACCGTGCGCACCTTCCTTGACGAAGCGCAGATCGGCATCGCCGGCAAGAACACCGCCATCGGCGATGCCATCGGCCTTGCGGTCAAACGCTTGCGCCAGCGCCCGGCACAAAGCCGCGTGCTGGTGCTGGTCACCGACGGCGCCAACAACGGCGGGCAGATCCACCCACTGACCGCCGCCCGCCTGGCCGCCCAGGAAGGCGTGCGCATCTATACCATCGGCATCGGCGCCAACCCCGAGGCCAGCGGCACGCCCGGCCTGCTGGGCCTCAACCCGAGCCTGGACCTGGACGAAGCCTCGCTCAAGGAAATTGCCGAGCTGACCCACGGCGCCTACTTCCGCGCCCACGACGGCGCCGAACTGAACGCCATCGGCGACGCCCTCGACCAGTTGGAGCCAGTGGCTCAGCAGCCAACCCAGGCGCGCACCGCCAAGGCCTTGTACGCCTGGCCATTGGCCCTGGCACTGTTGCTCAGCGTGCTGCTGGTGGTGGCCGTGCAGTGGCCAGACAACCGCTTGCAGCGCCTGCTGCGCAAACCGCGCTTTCTGCAGCCGCACCCGGAATGGCGCCAGCGCCTCAAACGCCTGCGCCTGAGGAAACGGCGATGATCGACCTGTGGCCACAATGGTTGCGCCCGCTCTGGCTGTTGGTAGTGCCACTGCTCGGCTGGTTGCTGTTCAAGCTGTGGCACCGACGCAAACGCGCCGGGCGTTGGCAGATGATCCTGCCGCCCGCGTTCCACGCCGTGCTGCTCGGGGGCGGCAGCGGCAGCACCAGCAAACTGCCTTGGGTGGCGCTGGGCCTGGCGTGGACGCTGGTGGTGCTGGCCCTGCTCGGGCCCAGCTGGCAGCGCGTGGAAGAGAGCCGGCAGCGCCCTGCCGACCCGCTGGTCATCCTGCTCGAACTGACCCCACAGATGCTCGCCGAGGACAGCCCGCCCAACCGGCTGGAGCAGGCCCGGCGCAAGGTCCTCGACCTGCTCGAACGCCGCCACGACAGCCAGACCGCGCTGATCGTCTACGCAGGGTCCGCCCACACCCTGGTGCCGCTGTCCGATGACCTGGGCACCACCCGCAACCTGCTGGAGGCGATCGACCCTTCGATCATGCCCAAACCCGGCCAGCGCGCCGACCTGGCCGTGCAAAAAGGCCTGGCCCTGCTGGCCCAGAGCGGCCTGGGGCAAGGGCGCCTGCTGCTGATCGGCTCCTCGCTCAGCGCAGCGGAGCGCGAGGGCATCACGCAGGCCCTCGGCCGCCAGGGCCCGAGCCTGCTGATGCTGGGCATCGGCAGCCGAGATGGGGCACCGGTGCGACAAGCCAATGGCGAATTCCTTAAAGACGACCAAGGCGCAATTCTGCTGCCGCGCCTGGACAGCGCCAGCCTCAAGGCATTTGTCAGCGGCACCGGCGGGCGCTACCGCAATGCCCGGGTCGACGACCTCGACCTGCGCGGCCTGGGCCTGTTCGACACCCCGCGCACCGCACGCAGCGACGGCCAGACCCTGCAATTGGACAGCTGGGCCGACCAGGGTTACTGGCTGCTGATTCCGCTGTTACTGCTGGCGGCCTGCGCCGGTCGTCGCGGCTGGCTGTTCTGCCTGCCCCTGTTACTGGCCTTGCCGCAGCCAAGCCAGGCCTTCGAGTTCAACGACCTGTGGCTGCGCCCCGACCAGCAGGGCCAGCGCATGCTCGAACAGAACCGCCCGGCCAGCGCCGCACGGCATTTCCAAAATCCACAGTGGCGCGGCATGGCGTTGTACCAGGCTGGCGATTACGCTGGAGCCGCCCAGGCATTCTCACAAGGCAACACGGCAGCGGACCACTACAATCGAGGCAATGCCCTGGCCCGCAGTGGCGAGCTGGAAGCCGCCCTGGACGCCTACGAGCAGGCCCTGGAGCGCCAACCCGACCTGCAACCAGCACTGGACAACCAGGCACTGGTCCAGCAACTGCTGCAACAGCGCGAGGCCAAGGCCGAAGAACAACCCGCCAGCAACGAGGCCCAAGGCACACCCGGCAGCGAAACCGAAGGCAACAGCAGTTCGGCCAGCAGCCCGGCCCAGGGCACCCCTGGCAATGACGAACCCGCCAACGCCGAAGAACCCGGCGAAGGCAGCACCAACAGCCAGGCCACACCCGGCAACCAGGGGGGCGCCGACGACAGCGTCACCGTGCCACCCCAGCGCCCGGTGTCGACCAACCTCGACGCCGAACAGCGTCAGGCCCTTGAACAATGGCTGCGGGAGATCCCCGACAACCCGGCGGAGCTGCTGCGGCGCAAATTCTGGTATGAACAGCAATTGCATCAGGACAATCCACGATGAGTCGCTTCGGCGTCTTTCTGCTCGGTGTCTCATGGGCCTTCATGGCCCAGGCCGAGCCCATGCTGCAAGCCAGCGTCGACCGCACCCGCCTGGAGGCCGGCGAAAGCCTGGAACTGACCCTCGAAAGCCAGGACGTGACCCAGTTCGGCAAACCCGACCTGCGTGCCCTTGAAGGCGACTTCGAAGTGCGTGGCACACGCCAGCTGAACAGCCTGCACACCCTCGATGGCGAGACCCGCGCCAGCACCCGCTGGATCATCACCCTGCTGCCACGGCGCAGCGGCAGCCTGCGCATCCCGGAGCTGCAACTGGGCCAGTCGCGCAGCCAGGCCATCGACCTGCAAGTGCTGCAAGCCGATGCCAGCCGCCAGGAAAGCGCCTCCCAGGTGTTCATCGAAGCGACCCTGGACAGCAACGAGGTCTATGTTCAGGCCCAGGCCGTGCTGACCTTGCGCATCTACCATTCGGTGGCGCTGTATGACGACAGCAGCCTCAGCCCACTGCAGCTGGAAAACGCCAAGGTCGAGCCACTGGGCGAGTCGCGCACCTACGAGAAAGAAATCAACGGCGTGCGCCACGGGGTGATCGAAACCCGCTATGCCGTCTACCCCCAGCAAAGTGGCAGCCTCGAAGTGCCAGCGCTGACCTTCACCGCCACCGCGGCTGCCAGCGCCGACAACGAACAATCCGCCACGGCCGCCCCGCGTGCTGGCCGCCAGATCCAGGTCAGCTCGCTGCCCCTGCGCTTGGACGTGAGCCCGATTCCAGCGGCCTGGCCAGCCGGTGCGCCCTGGCTGCCGGCACGCAGCCTGACCCTTGAAGAACACTGGAACCCCGACCCGGGCAGCCAGCAGACGCAGATCGGTGATTCGCTCACCCGCAACATCACCTTGCGCGCCGACGGCTTGTCCAGCACCCAGCTGCCACCGCTGCCGGCCACCGAAATCACCGGCCTGCGCCGCTACCCCGACCAGCCGCTGCTGCGCAACGAAATCAACGAGCGCGGCATGACCGCCAACCGCGAAGAGCGCGAAGCGCTGGTGCCAACCCACAGCGGCGAACTGGCCTTGCCAGCGCTGGAGGTGGCCTGGTGGAACACCCGCGAAGACCACCTGGAGCACACCAGCCTGCCGGCACGCACCCTGAGCGTGCAGGACAACCCGGCCCTGAGCGCCGACACGCCGGTCGGCGACACCCGTGCGGGCAATAGCCTGTTGTGGCCGTGGCAGCTGGCGACGCTGGTGTTTGCCCTGACCACATTGCTGGGCTTCGCCTTGTGGTGGCGTGCCCGTTCACAACCCGCGGTACTGCGCGCCGCGCAACAAGGCCCAAGCCCCCGCACGCTGCTGGACGACCTCAAGCGCGCCTGCCAGGCCAACGACCCGCAGACCACACGCCAAGCGCTGGACGCCTGGGCGCGGCAGCAGCCGGAGACCCTGGCGGAGATGGCTGCGCGGTTCGTGCCGTTGTCCGATGCGCTGGATGGGTTGAACGGGGCGTTGTACAGCGAGAGTGGGCAGTATTGGCAGGGTGAGGATTTGTGGCGCGCGATCGGGACGATTCCACCGGCTGAGCAGGTGTTGCTGCCGTCAGGGGAGACCGGGAGCTTGCCGCCGTTGTATCCGAAATGAGGGGTGGGGGTGAGGTTGGGGTGCATGACATGGGTATTTTTAGCGCCTATCAGATCGAGCGCCGCCCGCGCGGCGCTTCGCAGCACAAGGCTGCTCCCACATCTGTTTCGGGCCAATTAATCCTGTGGCATGGGCGCGCGGCCCCGTGGTGCTCACGTTGATATCGAGACGGACAAACAAGGCGGTCGCGCGCAGATTTCCCAGGCCTCACTGGCCCGAAACAAATGTGGGAGCAGCCTTGTGCTGCGAAGCGCCGCGCGGGCGGCGCTCGATCTCATAGGCACTGCAAAACTCAAGACATGCGCCCCCACACGCAATCCGCCAACATCCCCCCAGCCATGCCCCCTCCCCCCACCATTGAGTTACCATACCCCCCTGCGCAACGCCCATCATCCAAGCCAAGCCCCCCGCTTGCTCGACTCGACACCAACAGGTCATCCATGCGTCTGTTTCATACCTCCGACTGGCACCTGGGCCAAAGCCTGCACGGCCAGGAACGCGACTTCGAACACGCCTGCTTCCTCGACTGGCTGCTCGGCCAGCTGCACCTGCGCCAGCCGGATGCGCTGCTGATCGCTGGCGACATCTTCGACACGGTCAACCCACCGGTCAAAGCCCAGGAGCGCCTCTACGACTTCATCGTCCAGGCCCATGAGCAACAGCCCAAGCTGGACATCGTGATGATCGCCGGCAACCACGACTCCGGCTCACGCATCGAACTGCCCGCTGCGCTCATGCGCCGCTTGCGCACCCACGCCTTGGGCCGTGTGCACTGGCTCGATGAAGGCCAGCTGGATGCCGAGCGCCTGCTGATCCCGCTGACCAACGCCCGCGGCAAGGTCAGCGCCTGGTGCCTGGCCCTGCCCTTCCTGCGCCCGGCAGAAGTGACCGGCCCGCAGTTGGGTGACGATTACCTGCACGGCATCACCCAGGTGCACCAGCAACTGATTGCCGCTGCCCAGCAAAAGCGCAAGAAGGACCAGGCGCTGGTCGCCATCAGCCATGCCCACATGGCCGGGGGTGCGGTGTCCGAGGACTCTGAGCGCAGCCTGATCATCGGCAATGCCGAAGCCCTGCCGGCCAAGCTGTTCGACAAGGCCATCAGCTATGTCGCCCTGGGCCACCTGCACAAGCCGCAGAAGGTCAACCGCGAAGCGCGCATTCGCTACAGCGGCTCGCCGATCCCGCTGTCGTTTGCCGAAATCAACTACCCGCACCAGGTGCTGGAGGTGGAGCTGGACGGCGCCGAGCTGGTCAGCGTCGAGCCGCGCCTGGTGCCCCGCGCCGTGGCCCTGCAACGCATTGGCCCGGCGCCGCTCGGCGAGTTGCTGGTACAGCTGGCTGAGCTGCCGGTGATCGACTTGCTCGAAGACCCCAATCGTCAGCCCTGGCTCGAAGTGCGTGTGGTGCTGGACGAACCGCAACCCGACCTGCGTCAGCAAGTCGAGGGGGCGCTGCAAGGCAAGGCCGTGCGGCTGATCCGCATCAGCGCCGAATACGCCGGGCGCACGAGTGCCGAGGACGACGACCTGGCCTTCGTCGAACTGTCCCAGATGACCCCGCAGGACCTGTTCAGCCGCGCCTGGGAACAGGCTTACGGCAACCCCGCCGATGAGCAGGCCCTGGCCGATTTCGCCCTGCTCTTGCAGGACGTCCAGTTGGAAGAGGAACAGCCATGAAGATTCTCGCCATCCGCCTGAAGAACCTGGCATCCCTGGCCGGCCCAATCGACATCGACTTCACCGCCGAGCCCCTGGCCAGCGCCGGCCTGTTCGCCATCACCGGGCCAACCGGCGCCGGCAAGAGCACGCTGCTCGATGCCCTGTGCCTGGCGCTGTTCGGCACCGTGCCGCGGCTCAACGACATCGGCCGCGAAGCCAAGGTACCGGACGCCGACGGCGAGATCCCGACCTCGGACCCGCGCAACCTGGTGCGCCGCGGCACGGGCAGCGGCTTTGCCGAAGTCGACTTCGTCGGCATCGATGGCCGTCGCTACCGCGCCCGCTGGGAAGCCAACCGCGCCCGCGACAAGGCCAATGGCAAGCTGCAACACAGCCGCCAGAGCTTCTATGACCTGGACAGCGAGCAGGTGCTGGCCAGCGGCAAGAACGAATACAAGCAACTGGTCGAAGCACGCCTGGGCCTGAACTTCGAGCAGTTCACCCGCGCAGTGATGCTGGCCCAGAGCGAGTTCGGTGCGTTCCTCAAGGCCGACGACAAGGAACGCAGCGAGCTGCTGGAAAAGCTCACCAACACGGCGATCTACACCCGCCTTGGCCAACGCGCCTTCAGCAAGGCCCGCGAGGCCGGTGAAACGCACAACGCCCTGAAAGACCGTGCCAGCCACCTGCTGCCGCTGCTGGCCGAAGCCCGCGCCGAGCTTGACCAACGCCTGGAGCAGGCGCAGCAGCAATTCAAGGCCGACCAGGCGCGCGAGCGCCAGTTGGAGCAACAGCGTGGCTGGCTCAATGAGCAGCGCCTGCTGCAGGTCCAGCAGGCCGAAGCCCATGCAACCCTGCAGGCCGCCGAACAGGCCTGGCAGCAGCTGGCCGAACAGCGCCTGGACCTGCAACGCCTGGAGCGCCTGGCGCCACAGCGCCACCAGTTCCACCGGCAGCAGGCCTTGGCCGCGCAACGCGCGCCACTGGCCAGCGAGCTCGACGCACAACAGCGCCAGCAAAGCGACCTGCACAACCGCACCGGCGAACTGGAGCAGGCCCTCGAATCAGCCCGCCAGGCGCTGAGCCAGGCCCAGGCCAGCCAAGGCGAAAACGCCCCGCGCTTGCGCCAGGCGTTCGCCGAGCAAGACACCCTCACCCGCCTGGAACAGGAACTGGGCAAGGCGCGCGAAACCGGCCAGCAGGCCGACCTGGCCGCGGCCGAGTTGCAGCAACAATTGCAGCAGCTGGGCGAGCACCAGCAGCGCGGCCAACAGCAACTGGCCCACATTGAAGCAGCCCTGGCTGACAGTGCGCCCCTCGCCGCCCTGACCAACGCCTGGCAGGCCTATCGCCCGCAGCTGCAACAGTTGCTGCAAATCGGCAACCGCCTGAACCAGGGCCGCGAAGAGCTGCCCGGCCTGCAGGCCCAGGCCAGCCAGGCCAATGCGCAACTGCAGGAACAGCGCGACGCCCTCGACGTGTTGTTCCGCGAAGCCGCAGCAGAGCCTCAGGCTCTGGCCGAGCAGCTCGACCTGCTGGGTGGCATGCTGCAAGAAAACCGCAAGCAACAACGCGCCGTGGAAGAACTGTCGCGCCTGCACGCCCGCGAGCAGGAGCTGCAGCAGGGTATTCAGTCGCTGCGCGAACGCCAGCAACAGGCCCTGCAGCAACGCCAGCAACTGATTGGCGAAGGCACTGCCGCCAAGGCCGAGCTGGAAGCCGCCGAGCAGGCGCTGGCACTGACCCGGCAACTGCTGGAACGCCAGCGCCTGGCACGCAACACCAGCGTCGAAGAACTGCGTGCGCAGTTGCACGATGGCGAACCGTGCCCGGTTTGCGGCAGCGCCGAACACCCCTTCCACCAGCCTGAAGCGCTGCTGCAGAGCCTTGGCCGGCATGACCAGGCCGAAGAAGCCACGGCCCTGGCTCAGGTTGAGCAATTCAATTCCCGCCTGATCGAACTGCGTACCCAGGTGGGTGTGGTCAACGGCCAGATCAAGGAATACCAGCACCAACAGGCGCAACTGAACGAGCAATTGCAGCCATTGGCCGGCCAACTCGCCGCCCATGCCTTGTGGCCCGCCCTCAGCGCCCATGAAGGCAAGGCCCGCAGTGGTTGGCTGGACAGCCAGTTGCAGCGCCTCGACCAAGAGATCGCCCGCGACGAAAAACGCCAGGCCACCCTGCTGACCCTGCAACGCGATGCCGCCCGCCTGAACCAGCAGTTGCAGGCTGCCAGCGAAGCCCAACAGCAGGCCCAGCGCCGCCTGGACCAACAGCATCAAGCCCTGGCCGCCGACCAGGAACGCCTCGAACAGGCCCTGGCTGATTTCGCCACCCTGCTGCCAGCGCCTGTGTTGCAGGCACTGCACGACGAGCCAGCGCACGCCTTCCTCAGCCTTGACCAGCAGATCGCCCAGCGCCAGCAACAGCTGGACCAGCAAAAGGACGAACTGCAGGAACAACAGCAACGCCAGCAACAGCTGGAGCGCCTGCTCGATCAGCAACACACCCGCGTGCAGCGCCAGCAAGACCTGCAGCAGCAGATCAACGGGCTGGCCGAGCAGATGGAAAAAGCCCGCGCCGCATTGGCCGAGTTGCTCGGTGATCACCCGCGCGCCGAAGACTGGCAGCGCCATCTGGAACAGCAGGTGGAGCAGGCCCGCACAAGCGAGGCCGAAACGGCCGAGCGCCTGCAACACGCCCGCACCCAAGCCCTGCAACTGGCCGGCGAACTCAAGGCCAACATCGCCCGCCAACAGGCGCTCGAACAGGAGCACCAGCAGTTGCAGGGGGAAATCGCCCAATGGCGCGCCGAACACCCCGAGCTGGACGACAGTGGCCTGGACCGCTTGCTGGCCATGGACGACGCGCAAATGGCTGAACTGCGCCAGCACCTGCAGGCGGCGGAAAAGGCTATCGAACAAGGCCGCGTACTGTTGCAGGAGCGTGAACAACGGCTGCAGCAACATGCCGCGCAAGCCAGTGTCGAAGCCACGGCCGAAGACCTGGAGCAGTCGTTGCTCGAGCTACGCGAAGTGCTGGCCAACCATGAACAGCAGTGCGCCGAGCTGCGCGCCGCCCAGGCCGAAGACCAGCGCCGTCAACAGGCGTACCAGGCCCTGGCCACGGAAATCGAGCACGCCCATCAGCAGTGGCAGCGCTGGGCGCGGCTCAATGCGCTGATCGGCTCGGCCTCTGGCGATGTGTTCCGCAAGATCGCCCAGGGTTACAACCTCGACCTGCTGCTGCACCATGCCAACAGCCAATTGCGCCAGCTGGCGCGTCGTTACCGCCTGAAACGTGGCGGCAGCGCCCTCGGCCTGCTGGTGCTGGACACCGAGATGGGCGACGAGCTGCGCTCGGTGCATTCGCTGTCGGGCGGTGAAACCTTCTTGGTCTCGCTGGCCCTAGCCCTTGGCCTGGCGTCGATGGCGTCGAGCACCTTGCGCATCGAATCATTGTTCATCGACGAAGGCTTCGGCAGCCTCGACCCAGAGTCGCTGCAACTGGCCATGGATGCCCTCGACGGCCTGCAGGCGCAAGGCCGCAAGGTGGCGGTGATCTCCCACGTGCAGGAGATGCATGAGCGGATCCCGGTGCAGATCCAGGTACGCCGCCAGGGCAACGGCCTGAGTGACGTCGAGGTGTGCGGGTGATCCTCTACTCGTTCCGCCGCTGCCCTTGGGCCATGCGCGCGCGCCTGGCCTTGCGCTACGCCGGGTGCGAGGTGCAGATTGAAGAAGTGGCGATGAAGCACAAGCCCGCCGCGCTGCTGGCCTTGTCGCCCAAGGGCACGGTGCCGGTGCTGGACACCGGGGCAGGTGTGCTGGAAGAAAGCCTGGACATCATGCGCTGGGCACTGCAACGCAACGACCCGCAGGACTGGCAGCTACTGGCCGACCCTGCGGCGGCGCAACAGGCTGAGGCGCTGATCGCCCGAAACGACAGCACGTTCAAGGCGCAGGTGAACCTGTACAAGTACGCCGAGCGCTACCCCGAACATAGCCGCGAGCACTACCGCCAGCAGGCCGAAGCCTGGTTGGTGGAGCTCGAGGCTTTGCTCGAAGGGCGTGCGTACCTGCTGGCCGATCACCCGAGCCTTGCCGATGCCGCCTTGCTGCCCCTGATGCGCCAGTTTGCCGGGGTCGAACCGCAGTGGTTCGCCGAGGCGGCTTATCCGCGGGTGCGGAGCTGGCTGGAGGGCTGGCTGGGGTCGGATCTGTTCAAGGCAGTGATGGCGCGATAGCTGGCAGTGTCCGGCGGGCATGCTTGAGTAGTTTTGAGGTCGAGCGCCGCCCGCGCGGCGCTTCGCAGCACAAGGCTGCTCCTACAGGGCGGTCGCGCGCCGCCTTCACAGGCGTGACTGGCCCGAAACAAATGTAGGAGCAGCCTTGTGCTGCGAAGCGCCGCGCGGGCGGCGCTCGATCTCAAGAACGCCCAAAAACGAACGCCGAACACCTGGCGTCACTCGATGAACTTCAGGTCCGACGGCGCAGCCTGCGGCAGCGTCTGTACTGTCTCACCGAGCTTGCCGCTACGCGGGTCACGGCGCATGACCACGATCTGGTCACTCTTCTGGTTGGCCACCAACAGGAAGTTGTCGCTAGGGTCGAGGGTAAATTCCCGAGGGTGATCGCCCTCCACCGAACGGCGTTGCAAGAACGCCAACTGGCCATCGTCCTTGCCCACGCTGAAGGCCACGATCTCGTTGGCCGTGCCGCGATTGCTCACGTACAAGAAGCGCCCATCCGCCGACAGGTGCAGGCCGCCAGCCGCTTTGGCCGCAGCGTCCTGGTGGTCCGTCAGGGGCAGACGCTGGCGCTCGACCAGGTTGCCTTCCTGGACGTCGAACACCACCACCTCGGCGCTCATTTCCAGTGTCAGGTAGGCGTGTCGCCCCTTGGCGTCGAACAGCAGGTGACGCGGGCCGCTGCCCGGCGGCAGGGCCACCGACGCCGGTATCGCCGGCGTGAGCGGGTGGTCTGTGCTGGCACCGTCGTAACGGTAGATGAACACCTTGTCGGCGCCCAGGTCGCAGGCATACAGGTGCTGGCCGTCCGGCGACAGCACCAGCGAGTGCACATGGGCGCCGGCCTGGCGTTCGGGGTTTACGCCGCTTGGTTTATGGCGGGCTTGCTGCACCACGTCCTTGAGCTTGCCGTCCTTGGCCACCGGGATCACCACCAGGCTGCCGCCGGGGTCTGGCTTGACGGCGTAGTTGGCAACGAACAGGAAGCGCTGGTCGCGACTGAGGCTGGCGTGGGTCGGCTCATCGCCTCGGGTGGCCACCTGGTTGAGCGGTTTGATCTCGCCTTTGCGGCTCACGCTGAAACTGCTGACGTGGCCTTGCGCGGTTTCGTTGACTGCGAACAGTTGCCGTTGGTCGGCCGAGAGCACCAGCCAGGAAGGGTTCTCGCTCTTGACCACCTGTTGCGGGGTCGGCGCGATCTGGCCTGTCTTGCTGTCGAACAGGTAGCGGTAGATGCCTTGGCTCTGGCCATCCGTGTAGCTGCCCACCAGCAGCGTGGCGGCGTGGGCGTTGATTGTCAGGCTCATCAGGCTAGCGGTCAGCAGGCTCGTCCAGATCCGGTTCATCGTGGTCTTCATCCGGGGCGCGAAAGGCACTCATACAGACTAGACGATGCTCGCCCTGGGCACCGTTGAGCGTCCACTCGTCACCCGTGGCGGTGGCGGCAGCGATCTGCTCGGGGGTGAAGTTCCAGCGACGCAACTGGCGGCCGTCCATGCATTCGACGGTCAGGCCGGTTTCGTTGGACGTGAAATCGAAGGCGTGCAGGCCGTCGATCAGCAGCATGTCGCAGGTTTGGAGGGCGGTGGCGAGGGGGGACATGAGGGTACCAATTGGGAAAAGAGCGACAGTATAGCGACATGGCACCTGTGGGAGCGGGTTTACCCGCGAATGCGTCGGCGAATGCACCACCGTATTCGCGGGTGAACCCGCTCCCACAGGCCCTCTACAGCCCCCTCACTTAATGGGCAAAAATGGACCCGCCCTCCTTGCCCACCATCTTCTCAGGCTTGATCAGGAACCGCGCCAGCGCCGGCAACAGCCACAGCGCACCGAACATGTTCCAAAGCAGCATGAAGGTCAGCATCAAGCCCATGTCGGCCTGGAACTTGATCGCCGAGAAGATCCAGGTGCACACACCAATGGCCAGGCACAACCCGGTGAACAACACCGCCTTGCCGGTCGAGCGCAGGGTTTCGTAATAGGCTTCCTGCAACGGCAGGCCTGCACGCAGGAAGCTTTCCAGGCGGCTGTAGATGTAGATGCCATAGTCCACGCCGATGCCTACACCCAAGGCCACCACCGGCAACGTCGCAACCTTCACGCCAATGCCCATGTAGGCCATCAGCGCATTGCCCAGCACCGAGGTCAGCACCAGCGGCAGGACGATACACAGGGTTGCGGCAAACGAGCGGAAGGTGATCAGGCACATCACCGCGACGCAGATGTACACCAGCACCAGAATGGTCAGTTCGGCCGACTTGATCACCTCGTTGGTGGCCGCCTCGATCCCGGCGTTACCGGCTGCCAGCAGGAACTGCAGGCCCTCTTTGTTGTGGCTGTCGGCAAAGGCCTTGGCGGCGGCGGTGACGCGCTCCAGGGTCTCGGCCTTGTGGTCGTTGAGGAACACCAGCACCGGTGCCAGTGAGCAGTCGGCGTTGTACAGGCCGTCGGCGCGGGCGATGGAGTTGTTGAGGATGTCCGGGTTGCGCGACAGGGTCTCCCATTTCAGGCTGCCCTCGTTCATGCCCTTGATCACCTGCTTGGACACGGTCACCAGCGAGATCGCCGACTGCACGCCCGGGGTGTTCTCCATGGTCCACATCAGCTCGTCTATCGGCGCCATGGTCGAGTGGATCGAGCAGCTTTCCGACGGCGTCTTGACCATGATCACCAGCACGTCCGAGCTGGTCGAATAGTTGCTGATGATGAAGTTGTTGTCCTGGTTGTAGCGCGAGTCCGGGCGCAGCTCCGGCGCGCCCTGGTCGAGGTCACCGATTTTCAGGTTCTGGCTGTACCAGAGGCCACCGGCGAACATCACCAGGGCCACGGCAACAGACACCCGCGCCACCTTGGCACTGGCGAAGTTGGACAGCAGGCGCCAGAACGGGTGCTCACGGGTCGCGTCCTTCTTGCTGCGCTCGACCGCCTTCTTGCTGATGCCGACATAGGAAATCGCTACCGGCAGCAGGATCAGGTTGGTAAAGACGATCACCGCGACGCCGATCGAGGCGCCGATGGCCAGCTCGCGAATGACCCCGATGTCGATGATCAGCAGGGTGATGAAGCCCACTGCGTCAGCAAGGATGGCGATCATCCCCGGCAGGAACAGCTGGCGGAACGTGCGCCGGGCAGCGGTCAGTGCGTTGTCGGCGCCGCTCGACTGCAAGGCGATGCCGTTGATCTTCTGCACCCCGTGGGAAATGCCGATGGCGAAGATCAGGAAGGGTACCAGCATCGAATACGGGTCGAGGCCGAAGCCCACCGCATGCATCAAGCCCAGCTGCCAGACCACCGCCACCAGGGTGGTGATGAGCACAGCGATAGTGCTGCGGATGCACCAGGTAAACCAGTACAGCAGCACCCAGGTGATGCCCAGGGCCACGCCGAAGAACATCGCCACCATCACCAGGCCGTCGATCAGGTCGCCGACCTTCTTGGCGAAGCCGACGATATGGATCTTCACGTTGGGGTTCTGCGCCTGGAACTTGTCGCGGATCTTCTCTTCGAGCAGGTGCGAGAACTGCTGGTAGTCGAGCTTGACCTGCTTGCCTTGGTCCTGCGGGTCGGGGTAGCTCTCCAGCAGCGGCACATCGACGATGCTGGACTTGAAGTTGTTGCCCACCAGGCGCCCGACCTGGCCGGACTTGAGCACGTTGTCGCGCAAGGCATCGAGGCTTTCGGCCGAGCCGTTGTAGGTATTGGGGATCACCTCGCCACCGGAGAAGCCCTCTTCGGTCACCTCGGTCCAGCGCACGCTGGGGCTCCACAGCGACTTCAGCCCGGCGCGGTCGACGCCGGGGATGTAGAACACCTCGTCATGGATCTGGCGCAGGGTCTCCATGTAGTCCTTGTCGAAGATGTCACCGTTGACCGCCTCGACCGAAATACGCACGGTGTTGCCGAGGTTGGCCAGGTCGTTGCGGTGCTCCATCATCTGTTCGATGAACGGGTGCTCGAGCGGGATCATCTTCTCGAAACTGGTCGAGGGGCGGATCTGCGTGGCCTGCCAGAACAGGAAGATGCTGACCAGCACGCACAGGGCGATGACCACGGGGCGGTTGTTGAAGATCAGGCGTTCGAGCAGCGTGGCCTTGTCCTGGTGATGCGGGTGCATGGTGATGCTCTCCCTGCTGGTCATGGACGCGCCTCCTTGGCAGCCTGGTCGGCGCCTTCGGCGGTGGCCAGGTGCACGCCCCCCTGCCCCACCAGCAACAAGCCGCCGGTTGTCAGGCCGGTGACGCCGGCCAGGGCGATGCGGTCGGCACGGTTGTAGACGCTGAAGGTTTGCCCGTCGTCATGGCTGCGCAACACGCTGCCGCCGTTACCGACCAGCACCACGCTGCCATCCTCGACAAGCGTAGCGCTTGCCAGGCCGAATTCGAGGGCGCCGCGCGCGGCCTTGAGTTCGATCGGCTGCCAGCTGTCGCCGAAGTCGGTAGAACGGAACAAGTTGCCGCGCAGGCCATAGGCCAACAGCGTATTAGGCTGGGCAGTGCCCATCACACCGAACAGCGAGCCCTCGTAAGGGCCGTCGACCTTGGCCCAGGTCTGGCCGTTGTCGCCTGAGCGGAACATGTTGCCCTGCTCGCCGACGATGAACAGGCCGGCGTCCTTGATTACGGCGATGCCGTTAAGGTGCAGTTGGTCGGCGTTGTCCAGGCGCTCGGCAACGTCCTGCCAGTGCTGGCCGCCGTCGGTGGTTTCCAGCAGTGCGCCATAGGCACCCACGGCAAAACCGTGCTGGGCGTCGAGGAATGTGACGTCGAGCAGCGGGGCTTCGCGGGCCAGGTCTTCGAATTGCTTGCTCCAGGTCGCGCCGCCATCGGTACTGGCGAGGATCTGCGCATCGTGGCCGACAGCCCAGCCGCGCTTGTCGTCGAAGAAGAACACAGCGGTGAGCAGTTGCCGGGTGGGTACCCGGGCCTGGGTCCAGGTCTTGCCCTGGTCGTCGGAGAACAGGATATGACCGCGATCACCGACCACGACCAGACGCTTGCCGGCCTGGGCGGCGTCGATCAGCAGGCTCTGACTGGCCTTGGCCGATTCGGTGGAGTATTCGTCGGCGGCAGCGGCTTCGACACTGCCCGTCCACATGCCCAATGCCAGCGCCAGCATCGCACCGGCGGCCAGCGGCCAGGCTCCACGCCTGGTTTGCGCCATCAGCTGCTCCCTCATGACCGTCCCCTGTTTGTTGTTCTTAGTGGGTCAATGCCTTGCAGGTACTGCGAAATGCCTGTGGTAGAGGCCTGCAATAGCTTGAGGGGATCGTAGCGGGGAAGGTTGCGGGAATACAACGAGCGGGACGTTATGTTTTGTTAACCGCCCAAAAGCTTCGCGGGACAAGCCCGCTCCCACAGGTTTTGCACAATACCTGGACTGCCCCCAGAAAGTTGCACAGTACCTGTGGGAGCGGGCTTGTCCCGCGAAAGGGCCCGCTCAGGCTATCGAGAACTCACGCCAAGCTCTTGCTCACCACCTCATACACATCACTGGACAGCGCCCCAGAAGCCAGAATCCGCTCCAGCTCACCCTTCATCAACGCCTGACGCGCGTCGTCGTACTTGCGCCAGCGGGTCAGCGGTGCCAATTGACGCGAGGCAATCTGCGGGTTCAGCGCATTCAGCTCGATCACCAGGTCCGCCAGGAAGCGATAACCCGAACCATCGGCCGCATGGAAGTTGACCAGGTTCTGCCCGGCAAACGCCCCCACCAACGCCCGCACCTTGTTCGGGTTTTTCAGGGTGAACGCCGGGTGCTGCATCAGCGCCTTGACCCGCGCCAGCCCGCCTGGCAGCGAACTGGCGGCCTGCACGCTGAACCACTGGTCCATGACCAACGGGTTGTCCTTGAAGTGCTCGGCGAAGGTTTCCAGCGCCT
Source organism: Pseudomonas sp. Y3 TE3536 (assembly GCF_053629175.1). Classification (NCBI taxonomy): domain Bacteria; kingdom Pseudomonadati; phylum Pseudomonadota; class Gammaproteobacteria; order Pseudomonadales; family Pseudomonadaceae; genus Pseudomonas; species Pseudomonas sp. Y3 TE3536. Next base: position 231,853 of record NZ_JBRJHU010000001.1, read on the forward strand.
TGGCCCGCTCGGCTTCGAACGGCGAGTTGACCAGCACCGCCAGGGCGGTCAGGCGCTCGGTCATGTTGTCGCACTGGTCGAACTGCTCCAGGGTCGCCTCCAGCACCTGCGGCTTGCCGCTCTGCATCAGGTACGACAGGGCGATGTTCTGCAGGCTGCGGCGGGCGAAGTGCTCGGCCGCGGCGACGTAGGCCGTGCTGCGCGAGACCTCGCGGTGCGCCTGGTAGCGGGCCCACAGGCCATCGAACAGCTGCTCGGCGATCTGCTGGCGGGCGAACTCGCGGGCGGCGTGAATGGCATCGACGTCAGCTACCTGGCTGATTTCGGTGAGGTAGGCTTCGCCTGGCAGCGAGAGCATCTCGGCGACCATGGCGGCGTCCAGCGATTCGTTGCCCAGCACGGTACCGAGGGCGGTGATCAGGCGCGGGTCGAGCTTCAACGCTTCGCCACGTTGATGCTGGCCGATCAGCTCCTGCAGCACCTGCACCGACAGCTGTTGGCCCGCTTCCCAGCGGTTGAAACCATCGCTGTCGTGCTGCATCAGGAACATCAGCTGGTCGCGGTCGTACGGGAAGCTCAACTTCACCGGCGCGCTGAAGCCTCGCAGCAGCGAGGGCAGCGGCTTGGCCGTGAGGCCTTCGAAGGTGAAGGTTTGCTCCGCCTCGGTCACCGACAGCACGCGGCTGGTGCCGCCAGCCGCGGCTTCACCCGCCAGGCGCAGCGGCAGGTCGTTGCCTTCGGCATCCAGCAGGCCCAGCTCGACCGGGATCACGAACGGCAGCTTCTCGGCCTTGTCCGGGGTCTGCGGGCAGCTCTGGCGGAAGGTCAGGCTGTAAGTCTGGGCGCCTGCATCATAGGCCTCGCTGACTTCCAGCCGCGGCGTGCCCGCCTGGTTGTACCAGCGTTTGAACTGGGTCAGGTCAACGCCGTTGGCATCTTCCATGGCCTTGATGAAGTCGTCGGTGGTCACCGCCTGGCCATCGTGGCGCTCGAAATACAGGTCGCTGCCCTTGCGGAAGCCCTCGGCCCCCAGCAGGGTGCGGACCATGCGTACAACCTCGGCACCCTTTTCGTACACAGTCAGGGTGTAGAAGTTGGAGATTTCGATGAAGCTGTCCGGGCGTACCGGGTGGGCCATGGGGCCGGCATCTTCGGCGAACTGGTGGGTCCGCAGGTAAGCGACGTCTTCGATGCGCTTGACCGTGCGCGAGTTCATGTCGGCGCTGAACTCGGCGTCGCGGAACACCGTGAAGCCTTCCTTGAGCGACAGCTGGAACCAGTCACGGCAGGTGACGCGGTTGCCCGACCAGTTGTGGAAGTACTCGTGGGCCACCACGCCTTCGACACGCTGGTGGGCGGCGTCGGTGGCGGTTTCGGCCCGGGCCAGCACGCAGCTGGAGTTGAAGATGTTCAGGCCCTTGTTTTCCATGGCGCCCATGTTGAAGTCGTTGACCGCGACAATCATGAAGATGTCCAGGTCGTACTCACGGCCATAGACTTCTTCGTCCCAGCGCATGGACTTCTTCAGGCTGACCATGGCGTGGTGACACTTGTCGATGTTCTCGGGTTCGACGTAGATGCGCAGGGTCACATCGCGGCCCGACTGGCGCACGAAATTGTCCTCGACGCACCAGAGGTCACCGGCCACCAGGGCGAACAAGTAGGCCGGTTTCATGAACGGGTCTTCCCACGTTGCCCAATGGCGGCCGTCTTCTGCCGGCCCGCTGCCGATGGGGTTACCGTTGGACAACAGCACCGGGTAGCGATGCTGCTCGGCGATCACCGTGGTGGTGAAGGTGCTCATCACGTCCGGGCGGTCGAGGTAGTAGGTGATCTTGCGGAAGCCCTCGGCCTCGCACTGGGTGCAGAACATCTTGCCGGACTTGTACAGGCCTTCCAGCGCGGTGTTGCTCTCGGGGTGGATCTTCACGCTGGTGTCGAGGGTGAAACGCTCGGCCTTGGGCTGCACGGTCAAGCTGTCGGCTTCGAGCTGGTAATCGCTCGCCTGCAGCTCGGCATCGTCCAGCGAAGCGCGCAGCAGCTCAAGCTGCTGGCCGTCGAGCACCAACGGCGGCAGGCCGGCACCGCGTGCCGGGTTGCGGCGCATGACCAGTTGCGCATGGACCAGGGTGTGGTCCTCGAACAGCTCGAAGGTCAGGTGCGTCTCGTCGATCAGGTACTCGGGCGCCTGGTAGTCCTTGAGGTAGATCACTTGCGGTTGTTCGGTACGCATGTGCAGGTCCTTTTTACTGGAGCACGGCCAACTGGTAGGCCGTGTACTTGCGAATGTTGATCACGCCGGTGTCGAAGATCAGGTACTGGCCCTTGATGCCCAGCAGCGTGCCTTCCACTACCGGGTTCTTGTCCAGGTTGAAGCTGACGATCTTCGTCGGGTAGGCCTCGACCGGGTAACGCATTTGCACCACTTCGGCATCCGGCAGCGGCTGAATCGCCTGCAAGCCGAAGCGCGCTTGCAGCTCGCGCAGGCCGTCGGCGCAGGCATCGAAGATCTGTTCACGAATGGCCACCAGGTCCAGCGCTTCGGCGTCACCCTTGAGCAGAGCGCGCCAGTTGGTGCGGTCCGGTACCTGGCTACGCAGCACGTCTTCGACCAGGCCCGATTGCTGGCGGGTGGCCACGCGCATGATCGGCAGCGCCTGGCTGGCACCCTGGTCGAGCCAACGGGTGGGCAACTGGGTGGCGCGGGTAATGCCGACCTTGACCCCTGACGAGTTGGCCAGGTAGACGACGTGGTCGGTCATGCAGAACTGCTCGCCCCAGGACGGTTCGCGGCAGGTGCCGGCATCATAGTGGCAGCGTTCCGGGGCCATGATGCACACGTCGCACTGGGCCAGCTTGGTCATGCACGGGTAGCAGTAACCCTGGCTGAAGCTGGTCTTGGTGCGCTTGCCGCAATGGCTGCAGTGAATGGCGCCGAGGTACTCGAGGCGCAAGCGCTGGCCGATCAACGGGTTGACCGGCACCTGCTCTTCACCTAGGCGAAAGCTGTATTGCACGACCGGTGCTTCAAGGCGCACCGCCATCTTGCTCAAAGAGCCACGAGCGAGTTCGATCAATGTACCGAGTCCGACTTGAACAGAATGTTAGCGATTGGCGCAGACTTCGAGGCGCACTCTTGCGGCCCCATGTAGCCGGTACGCTGGTCTTCGGGGAGGTTTTTCATTTCCCAGGCGATCACCGCCTGCAGCGACAGCTCTTTCTGCTCGGCAGTGAGCTTGCGGCCATCGGACCATTTGCCGATTTCCACGGCCGTTTTCAGGCTCTCGTAGATCTCGGGAGTAATGTTTTCGATCATTTGCGCGAAAGTGGACATAGCGTCTCCTAATTCAAGCCGACAGTTTACGCCGGGCCATGCCGCCACCCAAGAGCCCTGTCAGGCATCCGATGAGCAGGCCGCCGACGTGGGCGGCGTTGGCGATTTGGCCGAAGCCGAGCTGGCCGACCACGCCAGTCAGGCACACCACCAGCCAGATGAGCATCATCACCAGCACGCCCTTGGGCAGGTTGAAGTGCGGGTTGGGCGCCAGCCACTGGTACAGCCAGATGTGCCCGAGCAGGCCGTACAGCACCCCAGAAAGGCCGCCGAACAGGCTCGCGCCACTGGTGTAGTGCTGGGCCAGGTTGGAAACCAGGCTGAACAACAGGGTCAGGCCCAGCAACAGCCATGGCCCTTGGCGCAGCTCGATGCGCTTGCCCAGTTCCCAGTACCACAGGCTGTTCATGGCCAGGTGCAGCACGCCGAAATGCAGCAGCATCGGCGACACCAGGCGCCACCATTGGCCTTCGGCGAGGCCCTGGGCCAGTGGAGTGAAGTACAGGTAGTCGCCCTGCACGCGGAAGTCGAGGAAGGTGAACCAGCCAATGGTCGAGAAGTTGTCGCCAAGGCCGGTGATGCCGGCAACGATGAAGCACAGCAGCAGGACAGCGGCGGTAACCTTGCAGGCTTTGACCTGGTCTTTGAGGGAGGGTTGTGTGGGGGCACTCGCGGCTGAATCCCCTTCCACAGGGGCCTGCGCAAGCTCAAGGTCGGCGTTACCGTCGGGATAGCGCTGGTAGAGTTGCAGCACATCCTGGGCCAGCGTGTCGGGGGCCCACAGCACCTGGACTTCACCTTCTTCACTGACCCGGTGTGGCACCTGCAAGCGTTGCAGCAGGTGCACGAAGCCGCTGAGGTCGACCGACAGCGGCAGGCGCATCACTTCGATTATGTTCATTGATTGGCCTGTGGGCGGTCGACGTCGACCCAGACGAACTTGTGCGGGTCGATACGGGTTTCATCATCCAGCCGATAGGCGACCAGCTTGCCGTAAAGCACCGCGCTGTAGTCGAGGCAGGCCAGGTTGTCGCGGATCGGCGCCGGGCGGCCGCTGCGCCAGTAGTGGCCGACGAACAACAAAGGCTCGTCCTCGGCATAGCGCAGCAAGGCGTTCTTCTGGGTATGGCTCAGTGGCGTGCTGGCGACGGCTTCAGGCAGCGCATCGGGCTGGAACACGATGTCGCCATAGGTTTGCGGGTCTTCTTCCCAGAACTTGGTGCGGAAGAAGGCGCGGGTCAGGCCATCGCCACCGGTCAGGGTCAAGCCGTCCGGCAGGCGCATGTCGGTGCCCCGCAGCAGGCGATTGCACACGGTGGCGGCAAAGCTGCCGGGCACGGCCGAGGCCTGGATGAAATGTTCGTCGATGCGCCCGTCCGGGTATTGCTGGCGCAGCGGCTCGATCAGCCGTGGGTCCCAGCAGGCATGCACCAGGCGGAAACGCCCGGCGTCGACGAACAGCGGCAGTTCGTAGAACCAGTTGACGAAGTCATGCCAGTCGCCCGGGTGGTGGGCGAACTGCGTGAGGGTCTCGTCGATCAGCCTGGCATGGCGTGGCGTGTGTTCGCGCACATGGGCCTTGCCGCTGCCGGGCAGCGCCGGGGTGACCCAGCCCAGGGCGTTGTACTCATGGTTGCCCATGATGCAGAACGCCTGGCCGGCTTCGACCATGTCGTGCACGATGTGCAATGCCTCGCGGATGCGCGGCCCACGGTCGACGATGTCGCCCAGGAACAATGCCTGGCGCCGCGGGTGACGCCAGACGCCGGCCACGCGCTTGTAACCGAGGGCGTCGAGCAAGCGTTCAAGGGTCAGCGCACAGCCATGCACGTCACCGATGATGTCAAAACTTCGCGCCGGATCGAGCATCAGTCGTCCCTGCTTCCAAGGCGGCTGCCCCAGCCGAGTTTGGTACGGCACACTTCGTAGTAGTTATGGTCCAGCGGGTGGATCAGGCGCAGTTTCTGCGGCTTCTTGCTCACCGTGATGGTGTCGCCAGGGGCGCAGGTGAAGTGGTTCTGGCCGTCACAGGACACCTGCGGGTAAATCTGCAGGTCCTTGGCCACGACAATCTTCAGCTCGCTGTTGCCGTCCACCACGATCGGCCGGCCCGACAGGGTATGCGGGTACATCGGCACGATGACGATAGCGTCGAGCTTGGGGTGCATGATCGGGCCGCCGGCCGACAACGCGTAGGCGGTCGAGCCGGTCGGGGTGGCAACGATCAGGCCGTCGGCCTTCTGGCTGCAGACGAACTGGCCGTCGATGTAGATTTCGAACTCGATCATCCGCGTCGACTTGCCGGGGTGCAGGACCACGTCGTTAAGCGCATCGCCCTGGCCGATGGCCTCGTGGTGACGGCGCACTTCGGCCTGCAGCAGGAAGCGGTTTTCCACCAGGTAGTGGCCGTCGAGCACTTCGGCGACCTTTTCTTCCAGCTCGTCAGGGCGGATGTCGGTGAGAAAGCCCAAGTTGCCGCGGTTGATGCCGAGCACCGGGATGTTGTGCCGGGCCAGCGCGCGGGCGGCGCCGAGCAGGCTGCCGTCACCGCCGACGACGATGACCAGGTCGCAGACCTCGCCCAGCAGCTTGCGCGTGGACGTCTGCAGGCCGTGGCCGGGCAGGACTTCAGCGATGGTGTCCTCGAGGATCACGTGCAGGTGGCGCTCGAGGAGGAATTTTTTCAGTCGGCGAATGGTGTCGAGCACCTGCGAGCTGCCAAGGCGTCCGATGATACCGATATTGCGAAATTGCTCCATGGGGCTCCTGCGAGGCTCTGCGGCGGGTGACTATGCGCCGATTATGGGCGAAACGACCGGGTAGCGGCAAACCGGCTATGCTCGCTGGATGATGCCTTTCGCCGAACTCCACGACTTGCCTCGCCAGTTGCGCCGCCCTGCCGTGCGCGACCTGGCCTGGGCATTGCTGTCGCCCCCGCTGCTGAGCGCCCCGCCCTGCCCCCAGCGCCACCCGTTGGCCGGCAGCGCCTGGGCCGATGATCCGCAACGCCTGAAAGCCTGGCTGCTGGCCCTGGATGCCGACGAGCAAGCGCTGCGCGACAGGCTGGCGCGCCTGACCAGTCGGCGGCTGGGCCTGTACTACGAATGCCTCTGGCAGTTCGCCCTGGGCCAGGCGCCGGGCCTTGAGTTGCTGGCAGCGAACCTGGCGATTCGCGCAGGCGGGCAGACGTTGGGTGAGCTGGACATTCTGCTGCGGGATGACGAGGGGGTGCAGCATTTCGAGTTGGCCATCAAGTTTTACCTGGGGCCTACCCACAGCGATGGCCGAGACCCGACGCAATGGCTTGGCCCAGGTTGCCATGACCGGCTGGGGATCAAACTGGCGCACCTGACTGGGCATCAGTTGCCGATGTCCAGTGGCGCACAGAGCCGCGCGGCCTTGGCCGGGCTTGGCGTGCAGCAGGTGCAGGCGCATCTGTGGCTGGCCGGTTACCTGTTCTACCCCTGGCCTGGGCAGGCAGAAGCGCCCGAGGGGGCCAACCCACTGCACCTGCGCGGGCGCTGGTTGCGGCGGCGGGATTGGTCGATGGCCACTGGCGAACGCTGGCAGCCTTTGCCCCGCGATGCCTGGTTGGCACCGGCGCGGGTCGAGGCGGATGAGTGCTGGACGGCACTGCAGTTCGGGGCCTGGCTGCAGGGGCTGGATGAGCATGCGCCGGCGCAGATGCTGGTCAGGCTGGAGCAAGAAGCCGAGGGTGCCTGGCATGAAGTGGAGCGGGTGTTTTTGGTGGCTGATAGCTGGCCACTTTTGCCCACGCGATGATTGCGCCCGCGAAGAGGCCGGTACAAGCAACACAATTTTCACCGACCTGGAGCAAAGATTGGTTCCCTCAAGCGGATACAGTGAGTGCTGAGCGTCACCAAGAGCGCCACTTCAAGACCTGATGACGAGGATCCTCCATGGTTTCATCCACCCCCACACAACATTACGCGCGCCTGTCCATCGCCCTGCATTGGCTGATGCTGGTGCTACTGGCCGTCGTATACGCCTGCATCGAGTTTCGCGGCCTGTTCCCCAAGGACAGCGCCGAGCGCAACCTGATGAAGGACCTGCACTTCATGCTGGGCCTGACCGTGTTCCTGCTGGTCTGGCTGCGCCTGGCCGTGCGCCTGAGCCGCCCCACCCCGCCCATCCTGCCCAAGCCACCGGCCTGGCAGACCGGCCTTGCCCACCTGATGCACCTGGCGCTGTACCTGCTGATGATCGGCCTGCCCCTGGCCGGCTGGCTGATCTTGAGCGCCGCCGACAAGCCAGTCCCCTTCTACGGGCTGGAACTGCCGCACCTCATCGGCGCGGACCCAGACCAGGCCAAATTCATCAAAGGCTGGCATGAACGCATCGGCAGCTGGGGTTACTGGCTGATCGGCCTGCATGCATTGGCCGGGCTGTATCACCACTACGTGCAGCGCGACAACACGCTGCTGCGCATGCTGCCCTACAAATAACCGCGCCGGCCTTGCAGGCCGCCGGTATGCAGCACGATCAGGCGGGTGCCGGGCGCGAACAGGCCGGCCTCGACCTGCTCGCGTAGCGCCAGCAGGGCCTTGCCGGTGTAGAGCGCTTCCAGCGGCACGCCTGTGTGCCGCTCGCAAGCGTCGATGAACGCCAGCAGTTCGTCGTCGATCCGAGCGAAACCGCCTCGGCAGGCATCATGCAGTTGATAGCCACTGCCGCCGGCCAGATCCCTCACAACGTCCGGCACGCCGTGATCGCGGGGCACTGCCAGCGCGCCGTGCACGTCATGCGCGCCCGCCTCTTCCAGCACCAGGCCGGCCAACGTTGTACCGGTACCCACGGCCAGCCACCAGGCGCTGTAATCGTCCCAACCGATCTCGGCCAGTTGCGCGCGCGCCTGCGCGACGATCAACCCGCAACCCTGCGCGCCGGCCAAGCCGCCGCCGCCTTCGGGAATGCAGTGCCAACCAGGGTAACGTGCCAGCCATGGTTGCCAGAAACCCGCCTCATGACGGGCGCGGTAGCCACCATAGCCGAGCCAGTGCACGTGCATGCCCAACGCCTGCAGATCGCGCACCGTGGGCGTGTCCTGGGGGTGGCCACGCAGCAGGCCGGCCGTGGCGAAGCCAAAGCGTTTGCCGGCAGCGGCCAGGGCATGAAGGTGGTTGGAGTGACTGCCGCCGAGGCTGATCAGGCCAGGGGCACCTGATTCATGAGCGTGCTGGAGGTGGTGGCGCAGCTTGAACCACTTGTTGCCGCTGATCAGGGGGTCGATCAGGTCCAGGCGCAGAATGGCGACTTCGACCTTGGCGCTCTGTAGCCAGGGCAGGTTCAAGGGGTGTAGAGGAGCCTGGGGCAGGTCGAGAAAATCGATAGACATGGAACGGGGCCTGAAGCGAAGGCTTCAGTTTATCAGCGAACATCGGGGGCCGCTTCGCGGCCCCCGGCTATCTCAAAGCTCGGCAGCCAACCGCGAGCCTTGGTTGATCGCCCGCTTGGCATCCAGCTCGGCCGCCACATCCGCGCCACCAATCAAGTGCACCGACTGGCCTGCGGCCAGCAAGCCTTCTTGCAGCTCTCGCAGCGGCTCCTGCCCGGCACAGATCACCACGTTGTCCACCGCCAGCAATTGCGGCTCACCACCGCCGACCCGAATATGCAAGCCGGCATCATCGATACCCAGGTACTCCACGCCATTGAGCATCTGCACCTGCTTGTTCTTCAGCCCCGTCCGGTGGATCCAGCCGGTGGTCTTGCCCAACCCGTCGCCAACCTTGGACTGCTTGCGCTGCAGCAGATACACCTGGCGTGCCGGCGCGTGCGGCGCAGCCTTGATGCCGGCCACACCACCGCGGGCCTCGAGCTGGGTGTCAATGCCCCACTCTTTCCAGAACGCCTCGCGGTCCTGGCTGCTGGCCACGCCCTGGTGTACCAGGTATTCGGACACATCGAAACCGATGCCACCCGCGCCAATCACCGCGACAGCCTGGCCGACTGGCTTACGCTGGAGCAGCACGTCCAGGTAGCTGAGCACCTTGGCATGCTCGACCCCCGGGATCGCGGGCGTACGCGGCGCGATGCCGGTGGCCAGGATAACCTCGTCGAAGCGGCCGTCCACCAGCGCCTGTACATCGACGCGGGTGTTCAGGCGCAGGTCTACGCCAGTGCTGCTCAGCTTGTTACGGAAATAGCGCAGGGTCTCGAAGAACTCTTCCTTGCCCGGCACCCGCTTGGCCACGTTGAACTGCCCGCCGATCTCGCCAGCGGCATCGAACAAGGTCACCTGGTGGCCCCGCTCGGCGGCCACGGTGGCGGCAGCCAGGCCGGCCGGGCCAGCACCGACAACGGCAATACGCTTCACGGTGCGCACTGGCAGGTAGTTGAGTTCGGTCTCGTGGCAGGCGCGCGGGTTGACCAGGCAACTGGTCAGCTTGCCGCCGAAGGTGTGGTCCAGGCAGGCTTGGTTGCAACCGATGCAGGTGTTGATCTCGTCAGCGCGCCCGGCAGCGGCCTTGTTGACGAAGTCCGGGTCGGCCAGGAACGGCCGGGCCATCGAAACCATGTCGGCATCGCCTTCGGCGAGCACCGCCTCGGCGACTTCCGGGGTGTTGATGCGGTTGGTGGTGATCAGCGGAATGCTCACGGTGCCACGCAGCTTGGCGGTGACCTTGCTGAACGCCGCCCGCGGCACTTTGGTGGCGATGGTCGGGATACGTGCTTCGTGCCACCCGATACCGGTGTTGATCAGGGTCGCGCCCGCCTGCTCGATGGCCTTGGCCAGCAGCTCGATTTCGTCCCAGGTGCTGCCCCCTTCGACCAGGTCGAGCATCGACAGGCGGAAGATGATGATGAAGTTCGGGCCCACCGCGCCGCGCACACGGCTGACGATCTCGACAGCCAGGCGCATGCGGTTTTCATAGCTGCCCCCCCACCTGTCGGTACGGTGGTTGGTGTGGGCGGCCAGGAACTGGTTGATGAAGTAGCCTTCCGAACCCATGATCTCAACGCCGTCATAGCCGGCCCGCTGGGCCAGCGCGGCGCAATTGACGAAGTCGACGATCTGTTTCTCGATGCCTGCTTCGTCCAGTTCTTTGGGCTTGAACGGGTTGATCGGCGCCTGGATCGCGCTGGGCGCGACCTGGCGCGGGCTGTAGGCATAGCGCCCGGCATGGAGGATCTGCAGGCAGATCTTGCCGCCAGCGGCATGCACCGCCTCGGTCACGATGCGGTGCTTGTCGGCCTCTTCCTCGGTGCTGAGCTTGGCAGCGCCGGAATAGACGCCGCCCTCGTCATTCGGAGCGATACCGCCGGTGACCATCAGGCCGACGCCGCCACGGGCGCGCTCGGCAAAATAGGCCGCCATGCGCTCGAAGCCGCCGGGGCGTTCTTCAAGGCCCGTGTGCATCGAGCCCATCAGGGTGCGGTTGCGCAAGGTGGTGAAGCCCAGGTCGAGCGGTGCGAGCAGGTGCGGATAACGGTCGGCAGCCATGGAATGTCCCCCTGTGGCGTGATCACGGAATGCGGGTGCCTCGCCAGCTGGCGGGCCCCGTCGTTTATCTGCCACTGACATTAAACAGCTGTTTGAACAGCCTCAATGATCGAAACTGACAACTTATTGATCCTCCCGTACAGCAGGGCTACCCTAGACAACTCCAACTTCCAAGGCGCTGTACCGCTTCATGCGAAAACTTTTGGCAAGCGCCCTGGCGCTGGTGATGATTGCCGCCCTGTGCGGCTACGGCTTCTGGACCCAGCAGCGCCCGGAAGGCCACTACCTTTCCGACCTGCGCATCGAGCTGGCGCTCAACCATGGCGTGCCCGGTGAGCGAGGCAATTTGCTTGGCGTCGAACCGCTGCTCTACCCCAGTGACTACCAGAACCTGCAACGCCTGCACCGCAAGCTTTCGGCCTATTTGCAGCAGGCTCGCGTACAGGGGCTGGTCGGCCCACGTACGGTAGTGGTGCTGCCTGAGCACATCGGTACCTGGCTGTGGGCACGGGGTGAAAAGAACGAGCTGTACCAAGTCACGCAGAGCCGCGAGGCCTTGCAATGGCTGGAACTGAGCAACCCGCTGCGCTATGGCCTGGCCATGCTGCGCGCCAACGCCGACGACTGGCGCAGCGACGCCCACCTGCGCATGAAGGCCGAGCAGATGGCCGCCGATTATCAGCAGTTGTTCGGTGGCCTGGCCAAGGAGTTTGGCGTCACCCTGGTGGCCGGCTCCATCGTGCTGCCGGCCCCCTATGTCAAACAAGGCGTGCTGCACGCCGGCAATGGCCCGCTGTACAACAGCAGCGTGGTGTTTGCCGGCGACGGCTCGCTGCTGGGCCAGCCACAGCGTCAGCAGTACCCGGACAGCGAAACGCGCCGCTTCATTCATGATGGCCGCCAGCAACCGCTGCAGGTGCTGCAAACCCCGGCCGGGCGCCTGGGCGTGCTGGTCGGCAGTGACAGCTGGTACCCGGAAAACCACCAGCAACTGACACAACAATCCGTGCAATTGATCGCCAACCCGGTATTCCTCAGTGGCAAAGGCAGCTGGGAGGCGCCATGGCGTGGCAATCGCCATCAGGACGCGGCGGCCGAACTCGCCCTCAAGCGTGGCGAAGTCAGCGAACAAAACGCCTGGCAACGCCTGACCCAGGCCGCTGGCGAAGACGTCAGCAGCATGAGCGTGTTCATGCGTGGGCAGTTCTGGGAGCAGGCCAGCGATGGCCAGGGCTTCGCCCATCAGTCGGGTCAACTGCTGGCGGGCAACCCCAGCCATGGCGCCCGCCTGCTGAACCTCTGGTTGTAACCCCGTGGCCCGCCCCCGCGTGCGCCTGGGTGATCTGTCGGTAGGGTTTGTCCAGCCACTGGCCGAGGCCCTGCGCGTGCTGGGCCACGACCCTGCGCCCCTGCTGCAACGCTATGGCCTGGATGCGGCACGCCTGGCCGAAGCCGGAGCCCGCCTGTCGATCCCGCGTTACATGCACCTTGGGCATGCCGCCATCGCGCTGTGCGCCGAGCCGGCGCTGGGCCTGCACATGGGCCGGCTCAGCCGCCTGGCGCATGCAGGCCTTGCGGGCATCACCGCGGCCCAGGCGCCCACCGTGGGCGAAGCGGCGCGCACCTTGTTGCGCTTTGAGCCGCTGTACGCTGCCAACTACCGGGGCCACTCGCGCTTTCAGGAAGATGCCCAAGGCGCCTGGCTGCGGTTTTACTCCATCAGCCCCTACAACACCTACAACCGCTTCGTGGTCGACTCCCTGCTCGCCGGCTGGCTGGCGCAACTGGGCGACCTGGCGGGGACTGTGCTGCAGGCCGAACGGCTTGAAATTGAATTTGCCGCGCCGCCCTATGCCGCCCAATACCAGGCGCTGTGCAGCACCCCAGTGCAGTTCGGCGCCGACGGTAATCAACTGCGCCTTAGCCGCGCCACCCTGCAGATGGCCAACCCGCAGCATTGCCCGAGCACCTGGCAGCACCTGCTACAGCTTTGCGAAGCGGAGTTGCAGCAGCGCACGCGGGTGCGCAGCCTCGGTGAACGCATCACGCACCTGCTCGGCCCGCTGCTCAATGGCGGCCGCGAGCCGGACCTGGACGAAGTGGCGCTGAGCCTGCAGTTGCCGACCTGGACATTGCGGCGCAAGCTGGCCGAAGAAGGGACGCGTTTTCGCGACGTGTTGAACGAGACACGGCGCGACCTGGCCGAAACCTACATCCGTGACACGGAGCTGGCTTTCGGCGAAATCGCTTATCTGTTGGGGTTTGCTTCGGCAGAGGCTTTCCAGCGCGCATTCAAGCGCTGGACCGGCCTCACGCCGGGGGAGTTTCGCCGCAGTCAGCGGCAGGCCGGCTAAAGCTCGGTGGCGTCGTCGGCGGGTTCCGGGGGGTCCAGTTCGTATGCCTGGAACTCGAGCAGCTCTTCCTGATATTCATCCATTGCCCTGCGTCCTCTTTTCTCATTTGTCTTCGTAGATGTCGCCTTCAACCTAAGCAGGTTGGGTGAAGGAATGATGACAAGCTCATGAGAAGTAAACGTAGCAGGTATCGACGGCGTTATCGCCGCCTGTCTGTAACAGGGAATGTGTCAAAGCGCCGCGGGTGCGGGCTCTGCAGGCTGTGCCTCTTGTTGCACCTGAATAGGCGCAGGTTCGGCGGGCGGCGCTACTGGCTGCGACCCCTGGCTGTCATTCGCCACTGGCGCCGCTGGCACTTCGCTGGCGGGGGCAACGGCGGCAGGTGCAGGCGTGCTTTCAGCCGCTGGTGTGGCTTCAGCCGCAGGCGTTACCGGAGCGGCCACAGGCGCTGCAGCCGCCTGCTCCGGCAGCCCCAGGTCTACGGCTGGCTTTTCAACCTTGGGTGCGGGCGCCTCAGGCTCGACTTTGGACTTAGCCTTGCTGGCCTTTTTCGGCTTCGGCAGATAGCTCTCTACCAGTGCGAAGTAACGGTCGTAGAACTGCGCCGCCGTCACCGTCTCACTGGCGACCTTGACCATCGAGTCATCACTGGAGCCTATCGGCATGGACACCGAACCCAGCACGCCCACGCCAAGGCTGGCGGAAGTGTTGGATTTCTTCAGGCTGTAGCGGTCCTGCAGGGCGTTGGCGAACATGGTCGAGCGCTGCTCGTCGCTCACGTCGGGTGCGCAGGTAACGTTGAAGCTGATCTGCAGGTGGTTTTCGCTGTTCTGCTGAAAGCTCTTGTTGCCGGTCACCTGGTTGGCGCCGCTGCTGGTAATGATGTAACCCTGGCTGAGCAAGGCGCGGCGAGCGGCCTCGCAGGAGCCGGCATCGGTCACCGGGAAGCTGCGCGAGAAGGTGCCCGAGTCATCGAAGTTCTCGTGCTCGTAGATGGCGGCTTTTTTCGAGGAACAACCGGTCACGCCCGCCAGCACCAGGGCCAGCCCGAGCGCACCAAAGACGGATGATCTGGTCATTGCGAATTCCGGGTAAGTCGAGAAGGTGCCTATTGTGCATCACTGCGCACGGGCACTGAAACCGTTCATCCGTGAAGAGTCTGTCAGCTTCGTGTAAATGTGGACTGGCGGGGGCGTTAAAACGAAAAAAGCGACCCTAAGGTCGCTTTTCACGTTGCTTCGAGGCGTTCAAGGGGCCTCGAGGCGAAGATGGCGCAGCGGACGGGACTCGAACCCGCGACCCCCGGCGTGACAGGCCGGTATTCTAACCGACTGAACTACCGCTGCGTATCGCTTGGGCTTGCGCCCAGTTGAAACCTGTTGCCCGCTTACTGGCCAAGGGCACAGTGAAGTCAGGCACAAAAAAAGCGACACGTTGATCGCTCTTTTTGTTGCTTCGAAGCGTTCAAGGGGCTTCGAAGCGAAGATGGCGCAGCGGACGGGACTCGAACCCGCGACCCCCGGCGTGACAGGCCGGTATTCTAACCGACTGAACTACCGCTGCGTATCGTTCAGGCTTGCGCCCGATTGAAACTGGGATCGACCTCAGGCATATTTGCCTTTCGGTCTCAGACCGGTGCAAGGCACCCATCTGTTACTAAAAAGTGGCGCAGCGGACGGGACTCGAACCCGCGACCCCCGGCGTGACAGGCCGGTATTCTAACCGACTGAACTACCGCTGCGCATAGTGACTTACGTCGTGGCTTATCAGGCCTTGTTCCTCTCTGGCTATCTGCTTCTTTCGAAGCTTCCTGCACCAGGAACGCTCAGGAAGTGGTGGGTGATGACGGGATCGAACCGCCGACCCTCTGCTTGTAAGGCAGATGCTCTCCCGGCTGAGCTAATCACCCCCGCGATGTTGCTTGTTGCGTTTGCTTCGCTGAGGCCGCGAAATTTACGCAGGTACCGATGCTAAGTCAATACCCCCATTGAATTTTTTTTCAAAAAGGGCAAAAAAGAGGTTTGCCAGTGCGAGGGCAATGGATCGATCCCGCCTTCACTGTAGGAGCAGCCTTGTGCTGCGAAGAGGCCGGTGAATGCACCAATGATTCAGCATGACCTCACGGCCCTCAACGCAGCACAAGGCTGCCCCTACACCAAGTGGTCGCACGATGATTAATCGCTGGAAACAAGAAGGGGACCTTTCGGTCCCCTTCTTAACATCTGACAGCTCAGGTGTAGATCATCTTGCGGGTCATGCCGCCATCGACCACGAACTCCTGGCCGGTGACGAAAGCCGCTTGGCGCGACAACAGCCAGGCCACCATGGCCGCCACGTCTTCCACCGTCCCTACCCTGCCCGTCGGGTGCTGGGCATGGTCGGCATCGGTCAACGGTTCGGCACGGCGCTGGGAAGGGTCTCGTGCATCGATCCAGCCCGGGCTCACCGCATTGACGCGGATCTCCGGGCCCAGGCTCATGGCCAGGGCATGGGTCAACGCAACCAGGCCGCCCTTGCTTGCCGCATAGGCTTCGGTGTCCGGTTCGGACTGCCGTGCCCGGGTCGAGGTCAGGTTGACGATCGCCCCGTTATGCGCACGCAGGTAAGGTGCGCAATGCTTGGCCAGCAGCATCGGGCCATTGAGGTTGACCGCCAGTACGCGGTTCCATTGCGCCAGGCTAAGGCTTTCCAGCGTCTGGTTGTGCGGGTTGGCGATGGCCGCATTGCACACCAGCGCGTCGAGCCGACCGAACTGCCCCAGTACCTCGGACACCCCGGCACTGACCTGCGCCTCGTCGGCAACGTCCATGGTGATGAACCAGGCGTTGTCACCCAACGCCTTGGCCACCTTGGCCCCGCGTGGGCGGTCAAGGTCGCTGAGCACCACCTGCCAGCCTTCGCAGATCAACCAGGCGGCAATCCCCAGGCCGATGCCGCGAGCGGCACCGGTCACCAAGGCTACCCGGCCGTTATGGCCTGGCTTACTGCCGCTGATTTCAATCACAGTGCCGCCAACCCACGCGCGAGGTCTGCCTGCAGGTCGGCCACATCTTCAAGGCCCACGGCAACGCGGACCAGGCTGTCGCGGATACCCGCTGCCTCACGCTCCTGCGGCGACAAGCGGCCGTGGGAAGTGGTGGCAGGGTGCGCGATGGTGGTCTTGCTGTCACCCAGGTTGGTGGTGATCGAGATGACCCGCGTGGCATCGATGAAGCGCCAGGCGCCTTCTTTGCCGCCCTTGACCTCGAAGCTGACCACCGCACCAAAGCCGCTCATCTGGCGCTTGGCCAGTTCGTGCTGAGGGTGGCTTGGCAAGCCGGCGTAATGCACCTTCTCGATGCCGTCCTGCTGCTCCAGCCACTCAGCCAGGTGCTGAGCGCTCTCGCAGTGCGCACGCATGCGCAGCTTGAGCGTTTCCAGGCCCTTGGTGAAGATCCACGCATTGAACGGGCTGAGGGTCGGGCCTGCGGTACGCAGGAAGCCCACCACTTCTTTCATCTGCTCACTGCGCCCAGCCACCACACCGCCCATGCAACGGCCTTGGCCATCGATGAACTTGGTTGCCGAGTGGAACACGATGTCGGCACCCAGCTTGAGCGGCTGCTGCAGTGCCGGGGTGCTGAAGCAGTTGTCCACCACCAGCATGGCGCCACGCGCGTGGGCGACTTCGCTGAGGGCAGTGATATCGACCAGCTCGGCCAGCGGGTTGGACGGCGACTCGACGATCAGCAGCTTGGTATTGGCCTTGATGGCCTTTTCCCAACCCGACAGGTCGACCAGCGGCACATAGTCCACCTCGACGCCGAAGCGCTTGAAGTATTTCTCGAACAGGCTGATGGTCGAGCCAAATACGCTCTGCGACACCAGCACATGGTCACCGGCGCTGCACAGCGACATGACCACGGCGAGGATCGCCGCCATACCGGTGGACGTCGCCACTGCCTGCTCGGCGCCCTCCATGGCCGCCAGGCGTTCCTCGAAGGCACGCACAGTCGGGTTGGTGTAGCGCGAGTAGACGTTACCCGGCGTTTCGCCAGCAAAGCGTGCAGCCGCATCGGCGGCCGTACGGAAAACATAGCTGGAGGTCAGGAACAGCGCTTCGCTGTGCTCGGCCTCCGGTGTACGGTTTTGCCCGGCGCGCACCGCCAGGGTGTCGAAACCGACACCCTCGAGGTCACTGTCCAGTCGTCCGGCATCCCATTGATCCGTCATGCCGTCGCTCCCTAATCAGTTGTTGTAGAGGTCGATGATCGCGCTGACCGCCTGGGTCTTCACCTTCGCCAGGTCGTTACGGGCCTGCTCGATACGATCAAGGTAGGCTGCGTCGATGTCGCCGGTGACGTATTCACCATTGAACACTGCGCAATCGAAGTGCTCGATCTTGATCTTGCCGCCACCGACCGATTCGATCAGGTCCGGCAGGTCCTGGTAAATCAGCCAGTCGGCGCCGATCAACTCG
The DNA here is from genome assembly GCF_053629175.1 of Pseudomonas sp. Y3 TE3536. Classification (NCBI taxonomy): domain Bacteria; kingdom Pseudomonadati; phylum Pseudomonadota; class Gammaproteobacteria; order Pseudomonadales; family Pseudomonadaceae; genus Pseudomonas; species Pseudomonas sp. Y3 TE3536. The sequence continues at coordinate 249,465 of NZ_JBRJHU010000001.1, forward strand.
GCCACCTGTTCGGTGGTGCGGTTGTGGGCGATCAGTTCGTGAGCGCTCGGCATGTCGATGCCGTAGACGTTGGGGTAGCGCACCGCAGGGGCTGCGGAGCAGAAGTAGACGTTCTTGGCGCCGGCTTCGCGGGCCATCTGGATGATCTGCTTGCAGGTGGTGCCGCGCACGATCGAGTCGTCCACCAGCATCACGTTCTTGCCGCGGAATTCCAGCTCGATGGCGTTGAGCTTCTGGCGTACCGATTTCTTGCGCGCGGCCTGGCCGGGCATGATGAAGGTACGGCCGATGTAGCGGTTTTTGACGAAACCTTCGCGGAACTTGACGCCGAGGTGGTTGGCCAGCTCCAGCGCCGCAGTGCGGCTGGTGTCCGGGATTGGGATGACCACGTCGATGTTGTGCTCAGGGCGTTCACGCTGGATTTTCTCGGCCAGCTTTTCGCCCATGCGCAGGCGCGCCTTGTACACCGAGACGCCATCCATGATCGAGTCCGGACGGGCCAGGTAGACGTGTTCGAAGATGCACGGCTGCAGTTTCGGGTTTTGCGCACACTGCTTGGTGTACAGCTGGCCTTCTTCGGTGATGTACACCGCTTCGCCCGGCGCCAGGTCGCGGATCAGGGTGAAACCGAGCACGTCCAGGGCGACGCTTTCGGAGGCGATCATGTACTCCACACCTTCGTCGGTGTGACGCTGGCCGAACACCACCGGGCGAATACCGTTCGGGTCACGGAAACCGACGATGCCATAACCGGTGACCATGGCCACCACCGCATAACCACCCACGCAGCGGCTGTGCACGTGGGAAACCGCAGCGAACACGTCTTCTTCGGTCGGCTGCAGCTTGCCGCGTACGGCCAGCTCGTGGGCGAACACGTTCAGCAGCACTTCCGAGTCGGAATTGGTGTTGACGTGGCGCAGGTCGGACTCGTAGATCTCCTTGGCCAACTGCTCGACGTTGGTCAGGTTGCCGTTGTGCGCCAGGGTGATGCCGTACGGCGAGTTGACGTAGAACGGCTGGGCCTCGGCCGAGGTCGAGCTGCCCGCCGTTGGGTAGCGCACGTGGCCGATACCCATGTGGCCGACCAGGCGCTGCATGTGGCGCTGCTGGAAGACATCGCGCACCAGGCCATTATCCTTGCGCAGGAATAACCGGCCGTCATGGCTGGTCACGATACCGGCAGCGTCCTGGCCGCGGTGCTGGAGGACCGTAAGCGCGTCATACAGCGCCTGATTGACGTTCGACTTACCGACGATACCGACGATGCCACACATGCGACGCAACCCCTACTTTGACGAAACTTGAGTGAATAGCGCTCAGGGCTTTGCCGGCCCGAGCAACTGTTCCTTGAACGGGAGATCAGCCGGTGTGCTGATCACCCCACTGGACATCCACTGGCTGGTGAAACCCAGAATCAGGTTTTTCGACCAGTCAGCGACCAAGAGAAATTGTGGTATCAGGCGTGATTCCTGCCACCAGGTGTCTTGTTGAACCGGCCCCAGGCTAAGCAGCCCGATGGCCACTACCACCAGCAAGGCCCCGCGCGCGGCGCCGAAGGCCATGCCGAGGAAACGATCGGTACCCGACAGCCCGGTCACGCGGATCAGCTCGCCGACAAGGAAGTTGACCATGGCCCCCACCAGCAGGGTGGCGACGAAAAGAATGGCGCAGCCTGCGATGATGCGCATCGATGGCGTCTGGATGTAGCTTTCAAGATACACCGAGAGCGAGCCACCGAACATCCAGGCAACCGCACCGGCAATGATCCAGATGAGCAAGGACAAGGCTTCCTTGACGAAGCCGCGCTTGAGACTGATCAGTGTGGAGACGGCGATGATCGCGATGATCGCCCAATCAACCCAGGTAAATGCCACGGTGCTGCCTGCAGACGTTTGAGGCGGCGCATTTTACCAGAGCGGCGAGCTGGGGGTAAGCGGAATGTCGGGCCGATTAACAACTGCGCGATACCTGTAGGAGCGGCCTTGCGTCGCGAAAGGGCTGCGAAGCGGCCCCTGCGATTCTTATATCTAAGCCAGGAACCTGGGGCCGCTTCGCAGCCCTTTCGCGACACGAGGCCGCTCCTACAAAGAGGCAGCGCTATCAGCCGCGCTCGGGCTGGAAGCGCACCACAAAGCCTTTGAGGCTGTGCTTGCGGTTGATTGCATCACGTACGCGCTCGGCCTCGGCGCGCTCAATCAGTGGCCCGACGTACACCCGGTTCATACCACCCGCCGAGCGGATGTAGGCGTTGTAGCCCTGGCTTCGCAACGTCTGCTGCAGGCTTTCTGCCCCGGCACGATTGGACAGGCTGGCCAGCTGGATAGACCAACTGACCGGCAACCCATTCACGTCGATCTTCGACGGCGCTGCGGGCTTGGCGGCGGCAACGGCAGGCGCAGGCGTGGCGGCCGGTTTGGCTTCAACCTTGGGCGCTGGCGGCTTGGCAGCCTGGGCCTGCGTTTGCGTCTGCGGGGATGGCGTAATCGGCTGGCTAGGCGTGCTGGCTGGCGCGGTAGACTCGTCAACCACCACCGGTGGCTGCTGCGTCTCCTCTGCAAGCACCTGCGGCTCCGGCACGGCGACCGGCTCCACTTGCACCTCTGGCAGGCTCGGCATGGCCGGCGCCTGCGGGGCCTCGACACGCACCTGGCGCATCTCGTCCTCGCGGGTGAACAGCATCGGCAGGAAGATCACCGCCAGCGCCACCAGCACCAACGCACCCACCATGCGCTGTTTCATCCCTTTATCCAGCACTGCCATCTACTCAACCCTCCGGGGCCTGCCGCGCCAACCACTCCAGGGCCTGGGCGACACAGAAAAACGAACCGAACAGCAGGACCTGATCATCCGCCGTCGCCTGCGCGCATTGCCCTTCGAGGGCCGCGTCGACGCTGGCATAAGACTTCACCGCGGCGCCGAGGTTCGTCAAGGCGTCAGCCAGTTCTGCGGCCGGACGGCTGCGCGGCGTGTCCAGCGGTGCGACCGCCCAGTCGTCGACCAGTGCCTGCAAAGGCTCGACAACGCCCGGCAGGTCCTTGTCGGCCAGCAGGCCGAACACTGCCAGGCGGCGCCCCTTGACCGGACTTGCCGCCAGGCGCCGTGCCAGGTACGCCGCAGCATGCGGGTTATGCCCGACATCCAGCAACAGCTCCACACGCTTGCCCTGCCAGCGCACCTCACGGCGATCGAGGCGACCGGTGATACGGGTATCGAGCAGCGCCTGGCGCAGTTGACCGGCATCCCAGGGCAGGCCCATCAACAGGTAGGCCTGCAGGGCCAGGGTGGCGTTTTCCATGGGCAGGTCTAGCAGCGGCAGATCGCGCAACGCTACCAGGCCACCCTCCGCCGTTTTCCCACGCCAGTGCCAGCTGTCGCCTGTGCTTTCCAGGTCGAAGTCACGCCCACGCAAGAACAACGGCGCCGCCAGCTCATGGGCCTTGTCCAGCAAGGGCTGCGGCGGGTCAAGGTCGCCACACAGCGCCGGCTTGCCAGCACGGAAAATGCCGGCCTTCTCGAAGGCGACAAGCTCACGGGTATCACCCAGGTAATCGACATGGTCGACACCGATGCTGGTCACCAGCGCCAGGTCGGCATCCACCACGTTCACGGTGTCCAGACGGCCACCGAGCCCCACTTCGAGCACCACAGCATCCAGCTTGGACTGGTAGAACAACCAGAACGCCGCCAGGGTGCCCATCTCGAAATAGGTCAGGGAAATGTCGCCTCGCGCCGCCTCGACGGCGGCGAAGGCTTCGCACAGGCGCTCATCACTGGCCTCTTGGCCATTGATGAGCACCCGCTCGTTGTAACGCAACAGGTGTGGCGAGCTGTACACGCCCACCTTGAGCCCCTGGGCACGCAGCATCGCGGCGACGAAGGCGCAGGTGGAACCCTTGCCATTGGTGCCAGTGACGGTCACCACGCGCGGTGCCAGCTTGCCCAGCGCCAGGCGGGCAAGCACGTTCTGCGAACGCTCCAGCCCCATGTCGATGGCCGAAGGGTGCAACTGCTCGAGGTAGGCGAGCCATTCGCCCAGGGTTCGCTGTGTCATCACGCGACCGCAGCCGCCTCACGTGCCTGCTCCGGGGTTTCCTGGCCGGTCATCTGGGCCAGCAGACGGGCCAGGCGCGGGCGCAGTTCGCCACGGGAGATGATCAGGTCGATGGCGCCGTGCTCCAGCAGGAACTCGCTGCGCTGGAAGCCTTCTGGCAGCTTCTCGCGTACGGTCTGCTCGATCACGCGCGGGCCGGCAAAGCCGATCAGTGCCTTGGGCTCGCCGACGATGACGTCGCCCAGCATCGCCAGGCTGGCGGAAACGCCGCCGTAGACCGGGTCGGTCAGCACGGAGATGAACGGAATGCCTTCTTCACGCAGGCGCGCCAGCACAGCCGAGGTCTTGGCCATCTGCATCAGCGAGATCAGCGCTTCCTGCATGCGCGCGCCACCGGAGGCCGAGAAACAGACCATCGGGCAGCGGTTTTCCAGGGCGTAGTTGGCGGCGCGAACGAAACGCTCACCGACGATGGCACCCATGGAGCCGCCCATGAAGGAAAATTCGAACGCGCTGACCACGATCGGCATGCCCATCAGGGTACCGCTCATGGAGATCAGCGCGTCTTTTTCGCCGGTCTGCTTCTGCGCACCGGTGAGGCGGTCCTTGTACTTCTTGCCATCGCGGAATTTCAGGCGGTCGACCGGCTCCAGCTCGGCGCCCAGCTCAGCACGGCCTTCGGCGTCGAGGAAGATGTCGATACGCGCACGTGCGCCGATGCGCATGTGGTGGTTGCACTTAGGGCAGACATCGAGGGTCTTTTCCAGCTCCGGACGATACAGCACGGCCTCGCAAGCCGGGCACTTGTGCCACAGGCCTTCAGGCACCGAGCTCTTCTTCACCTCGGAACGCATGATCGAAGGGATCAGTTTGTCGACTAACCAGTTGCTCATGCTTTCTTTCTCCAGTATCGGCGGGCGGGGGCCGGCGTAACCGGCCTGCCCTGCCCTTGAGCTCAAAATCTTTTATGAAACAATGATGGCACGGCCGCCGGGGCTTCCGGCGCGGCGCGCCACCGTTAATGTGTTGTTCGCCCACCGCATCGGCGGGCGCCCCGCAGGGGCTGCGATAGCTATGGACGATGGTGCGCCGCCAACCGTCACATCCACCGTCACGCCTGTTGCACCGCACGCATGAAGGCTTCGATCTTCGCCGCATCCTTGATGCCCTTGGCCTGCTCCACACCGCCGCTGACATCCACCGCATAAGGCCTGACCTGGGCAATGGCCCGGCCGACATTCTGCGCGTCCAGGCCACCGGCCAGGATGATCGGCTTGCTCAGGCGCGCCGGTACCAGCGACCAGTCAAAGGCTTCACCCGTGCCCCCGGGCACGCCGGGCACATAGGTGTCCAGCAAGATACCGCGGGCGCCAGCATAAAGCCGGCAGGCCGCTTCCAGGTCATCACCCGGGCGCACGCGCAGGGCCTTGATCCAGGGGCGATGGAAGCCTTCACAGTCTTGCGGGGTTTCATCGCCGTGGAACTGTAGCAGGTCCAGGGGAACCACTTCGAGGATCTCGTTCAGCTCGCAACGCGAAGCGTTGACGAACAACCCGACGGTGGTCACGAACGGCGGCAGTTCGGCAATGATCGCGCGCGCCTGGCGCACGTCCACGGCACGCGGGCTCTTGGCGTAGAAGACGAAGCCGATGGCATCGGCCCCCGCCTCGGCGGCAGCCAGCGCGTCTTCGATGCGGGTAATCCCGCAGATCTTGCTGCGAACGTTGCTCATGGACTGCGAACCCTGCTGTTTCGGTGAAGGCCGGATGTTAGCAAAAGGCTTTTGGCCCGTCAGTCTGCCAATGCCTCGTAGCCGGTCAAAAAGTGTGGGCCGATGTAACGCTGGGGCAATTGGAAGGCTTCGGGGTATTCCACTTGCACCAGGTACAAACCGTACGGGTGTGCCGTCACCCCACCCTCGCGGCGGTTGCGCCCTTCCAGTACTTCCCGCGCCCAGGTGGCGGGCCGCTCACCCGCGCCGATGGTCATCAACACACCGGCGATGTTGCGCACCATGTGGTGCAGGAACGCCGTGGCGCGCACGTCCAGCACGATCATCTGGCCATGGCGGGTGACGCGCAGGTGATGAATGTGCTTGATCGGCGACTTGGCCTGGCACTGGCTGGCGCGGAAGGCGCTGAAGTCGTGGGTACCGAGCAGGAATTCGGCGGCTTCGGCCATGCGTTCGACGTCCAGCGGGCGGTGGTTCCAGGTCACCTCCTCGGCCAGGTGCGCGGGGCGGATCGGGTCGTTGTAGATGACGTAGCGGTAACGCCGGGCGGTGGCCTTGAAGCGAGCATGGAAGTCCGCCGGCATCGGGCGCGACCAGACCACGCTGATGTCGTGGGGCAGGTTGAAATTGGTGCCCAGGGTCCAGGCGCGTTCATCGCGGATGGCGCGCGTGTCGAAGTGCACGATTTGCCCGCAACCGTGAACCCCGGCATCGGTGCGCCCGGCGCAGATCACGGAAATCGGCTCGTTCGCCACTTTCGACAACGCCTGCTCGAGGGCTTGCTGGACGCTGGGCACGCCGCTGGCCTGGCGCTGCCAGCCGCGGTAGCGCGAGCCCTTGTATTCCACGCCCAGGGCGATGCGGGAGTAGCCTTCAGCCGCGGATTCGGCGGCGGTGTCGATGATGTCCAAAAGCATGAAACCTGTGGTGATTACGCAATGGCGGGATTATAACGACAACGGCAGCCCTGTTGGGCTGCCGTTGGGGGTGGTTACATCTGTTTAGCCGCGAAGCCTCAGAACCGGGCTCAGACCAACCGAGACAACAGGTCCTCGGCTTCCTGACGCTGCGTCCCGTCGCCGTCCTTGACGACTTCATCGAGGATGTCACGGGCGCCCTGGTGGTCGCCCATGTCGATGTAGGCGCGCGCCAGGTCGAGTTTGGTGGCGACTTCATCACTGCCAGAGAAGAAGTCGAAGTCCAAGTCGTCCAGCGGCTCGGGCTCGGGCTGCTCAACGGCGTCTTCAGCGGTGAAGTGCGGCTCCAGCGAAGGCGACTCTAGGTTCTGGGACAGCTTGTCCAGCTCCGCGTTGACGTCATCCAGCTCCGAAGCAAAGCTCTTGGCAGCGGGCGAGTCATCCTCCAGCGACAGCGAAAGGTCGAAGTCCGACGGCAGGTCCAGTTCGGTGATCGGGTCAAACTCTGGCACGCTGTCGAAGGCTGCCAGCTCGGCGGCAACGTCTACCGGCGCCTCTTCGGCGACAGCCGGGGCCACGGGCTCGCTAACGTCGAGGTCGAAGTCATCCAGATCGGCAACGGGCTGCGGCTCGGCCTGCGCCAGCATGGCCTCGAAATCAGCATCGGCATCGGCGGCAACGTCTGTTTCAGCGTCTGTTTCAGCGTCTGTTTCAGCGTCAGCTTGCAGCTCAGCCTCCACGGCAGCGGGCTGTTCCTCTACCTGCACTTCGTCCAGCACAGGTTCATCCAGCACAACTTCGTCCAGCACCGGCTCGTCCAGCACCGGCGCTGCCAACGGGTCTTCCTCGGGCAGGTCTTCACCCAGGCTCAGGTCGAAGTCGCTGTCCAGGTCCGACTCATCAAGCGACGGAACCTCGCTGATGGCCTCGGCCTCAGGCTCGACGATGTCGTCCAGCGCTTGCTCTGCGACAAAATCGGGCTCCGCCAGCACCTCTGGCTCGGCCTCGGGCACGATGTCTTCAACCACCGGCGCCTCAGGCTGATCTTGCAGCAGGCCCTGCACGTACTGCTCATCCATCTCGGCAGCCAACGCTGCCGCACCCAAACCGGCGGCGGCAAGCCCCAGCATGGCTGGGAAACGGCCTTTGAGTTCGTCGACCTGAGCAACATTCTGCTCAGTCGCTGGCAGCACACGCTCCTGCTCGACGAACGCACTGTGATCACCCTGACGGGCATACACTTCCATCAGTTTCAGGCGCAGTACGTCACGCTCAGGCTCAGCGGCAAGGGCCGTTTCAAGCAGCTCTGCGGCATGATTCAGGCGGCCGCTTTGCAGGCTTTGCTCGACTTCCGCCAACAGGGCGGCCGTCGTGTCTGGCTGCGGCGCTGGCTCGGCGAGCGCGACCGCGGGCTTTTCTGCAGCAGTGGCGGCAGCGGCAGACGCCGCGACCACCGCTGGCGACAGCGTTACGCTCGGCGCCGAGACCTCCAGGCCTTCAAAGCTGTCGGCATCGATATCCAGGCCCGCACCCTGCTCTTCCTCAGCCAAGGCCCGCGCCATGCGCAGGTGTTTCTCGGCTTCTTCCTGGGCCTTGCGCTTGCGCATCAACAGCACCAGCAGCAGCAACAGCACGAGGAACGCAGACCCTGCAATCAGCCACAGCAGCAACGGGTTGCCGAGCACGCCGTCAGCGCGCGGCTGGGCGTCAGGCACACTGGCCGGCGCGGTATCGACGGCCGCCGGTGCAGGTTTTACGTCCGGCTCGGCATTAGCTGCCGGATTGGCCGGCGCAGGCTCGCCTGGCAGAGCAGCGGCGACTGGCGCCTCACCTGCTGCGCCCTGGGCTTCAAGCCGGGCCAACTGGTCGTTTTTCAGCGCGATCAGACGCTGCAGCTTGTCCAGTTGGCTCTGCAGGTCCGCCATGCGGCTCTTGAGCTCGTCGTTGTCACGACGGCTGGTATCGAGGCTTTCCTGGGCCACGGCCAGTTTGTCGTTCAGCCCTTTGGCCGGCGCAGCGCCTGCCTGGTTGCCGGGGCTGACCAGGCGCAGGTTGTCACCCTGGGCAATGCGCTCTGGCGCGGCCTCGGCGGCACCGCGGCGGGTGGCGTCGAGCTGACGGGCACGCGGCCCCAGGCGCCGGCCTTCACGCCAGGCCGCATACTGCTCGGCCACGTCGCGAACCGCCTCACCCTGAGCAATGGCCTGGACTTGTTGCTGGTCGGGCAGGCGCAGTACCTGGCCCACCTTCAACTGGTTGATATTGTTGCCAATGAAGGCGTCCGGGTTCAGCGCCTGGATCGCGATCATGGTCTGCTGAATCGAGCCGCCCTGGCTGTTGCGCGCAGCAATCTGCCACAAGGTGTCGCGGCGCTGGGTGGTGTAGTTGCTGGCGCCCGTCACTGCGGGTGCGACATTGCCTGGCGCAGGCTGTTTGCCCTGGGCCTTGGCTTGGTCGAGCAGGACGCTGTAGTCACGCAGCAGACGCCCCTGCGGCCACATCACCTGCACCAGAAACTTGACCACAGACCCCGGCAGCGGCTGGCTGGAGGTGACGCGCAGCACGCTCTTGCCGTTGGGGTTGATCACCGGCGTGAATGTCAGGTCTTCGAGGTAAGTCGCAAAGGTTACCCCCGCCTTGCTGAACTCTTCCGGCGGCGCCAGGCTGGGCGCCACTTCGGCGGCAGTGAGGTCGCGCACGTCGAGCAATTCGATCTCGGCGTCCAGCGGCTGATTCTGTGCCGACTTGAGGGTCAGCTCCCCCAAGCCCAACGCATTGGCCATGCCCGACGACAGCGCCGAGGCAGCAGCCATGGCCAGGACCAGTTTGCGAATTCGAAGCATGACCTCTTCCCTTGTATGAATCGTCCCGAAACCTGCATGCAGAGCAGGACAAAAGTGCTCGCAGTATCTTTTACAGCCTGTGTTTAATCAACAATTGCGCCACTTGCACAGCGTTGAGCGCGGCGCCTTTGCGCAGGTTGTCGGTGGTCAGCCAGAGGTTGAGCTGCTGGTCGTCATCGACACCATGGCGTACACGTCCAACATAGACCACGTCTTGGCCCACTGCGTCACCTACCGGCGTCGGATAATCGTCGCGTGCGACCAGTTCGACGCTGCCGGCACTCTCCAACGCAGCATTGACTGCCGCCAGGTCTACCGGTTTACGGCTTTGCACCGCCACACTGAAGCTATCGCCGAAAAACACCGGGACTTGAATGCAGGTCACGGAAATCTTCAATTCGGGCTGCCCCAACAGCTCGCGCAGCTCGCTGACCAGGCGCCGCTCAAGGCCAGCATGGCCTTGTTCGTCAACCGCACCCACCTGAGCCAGCAGGTTGAACGCCACCTGGCGGTCGAAGAAGCGCGGCTCCAACGGGCGGGCATTGAGCAGCTCGGCGGTTTGACGGGCCAATTCGTTGACCGCTTCGCGACCTTGGGCAGAGACCGCCAGGTTGGCCATGACCTGCACCCGCTCGATGTCCAGCAGACCTTTCAGCGGCGCCAGCGCGACAGCCAGGGCAACGGCTGCAGAGCCTGGGCTGGCCAGGCGCGCAGGCAGCTTCAGGTTGGCGATGCTGTCGGCATTGGCTTCCGGCACCACGGCAAGGGCGTCGTCAAGGCCGCCGGACAGGTCGATGACCGTGCAGCCCGCCTGCTGGGCCTTGTTGGCGAAACTGCGGCTGACGCCAGGGCTGGCAGCGAAGAAGGCCAGTTTGACCTGGGCGAAATCGAAACTGTCGACTTCACGCACCTTGATCTTCTTGCCTGCGAACATCACGCTGCTGCCCGCCGACTCCATGCTGGCCAGCAGGTGCAGAGTCGCGACCGGAAATGCCAGCTCTTCGAGGATCTGTACGAGGGTTTCACCGACGCTACCGGTGGCGCCGACGACGGCGATGTCCAGGGGTTGGGTCATGGAGGGGATCCTTTTGCTGAAACGGCGGGGGGCGGCACTTTACTCGGATTATGGAACAACGAACACCCTCAATTCGCCAGCCCCTCTGCGACCGACCGTCGAACATCAGGCCGGCCAGAATGACAGGCGCTACCTGACATTTTTGCCAGTTTCAGGATTTCTCGATCGCACCCAATCTTGCATGACGTCTATTCATCGAGGCACACGTTATGCGCCCACTCCTGATAACAACGCTGCTGTCATGTTTGGTCACTAGCGCCTGCGTACCTCAGGATTACGGCCCGACTAACTTCGCGGATGCGCCGAGAAATGATCTGCAGGGCGCTCTGGGGGGGCAGGTCGATTTTGCCCAAACGCATGTTGTAGCGGCGACCCGCAGAATCTTCGACCCGTTTCTGGTGCCGCACAAAGCGGCCCTGGTGCTGTTCAGGCCCAACAAGCCCGTCACTGACGTGGAAATGACCATAACGCTAGATGGCCGCACCACCACCGTACGCATGGGTCGCCCGGAAGCACTTCCAGGTACCGCAGTATATGACCAGGAGGACACCTTCTCTGGAAAGATCATTGAAGGCAGCTACCCGAAGTTCAGGGAAAACACGTTCACCTATCAGATACCCTGGAACCTGTTCACCGCCGATGCACGCATCAGTTTTCAGCAAGCTGGCAACCCGAGCAATCAAGGCTCGCTACCCGCTGACAAATTCGTGTTCATGACCCCTGAAAGCGAGGGGCTGACGCTGATGAACATCAAGGGCTGCATCTTCAAGGATGAGTCGACGTGCAGGGATACCCTCGATCAGTTCGACGGTGAGTACAACCCCACTGCCGCGCGTATTGCAGCACGGGAAATGCTTTCCGAAGTGCCCACTCAACGCCTTCACCTAGGCACCGGCAAGGCCTACTGGCCCCGCATCATTGCCATGGGGCCCGATCAAAAGCCGCATGTTTACGACAAGACGAATGGCATGGAGTGGGCTGTGTTCGGCGACAAAACGTTACCGGCCAAAGTGGGCATGGGCAATTACTGGCGCGCGGCTTCGAACCTGGGCGACAAGAAAGCAGGATACCCTGTGGCCATTACGGGGCAATTGCTTGACACGCCAAACGGCATGCCTCCATTGCCGCCAGGCGTAGCCGCCAGCTGTGGAGGTAACAGCTGTAATTACCCTTACTTCCCCGATGGCTTCTGGCATGAAACAGGCCACGCCTTTGGCCTTCCTCACGATACACCCCCACGCTACGAAGACTGGTCGTATAGGGCGTATGACAATGTCTTTCTGCCACACACACATCCTGACCCACACCGCTACAATCTGCGGGTAGACTATCTGGGCTTGCACTACTTCGGCCAGGTTGTTGGATCACTCTCCGCCCCTCCTTGGGCTTCCGGTCCCGCTTCCGCGCCCTTGATTGACGAGTTCGAAAAGCTGGGCCTGAAATCGACAGAAGGCGCCAGTTGGAAACGCTATATTTCTCCCTATAACCACCAGCAGACGCTGCGTGTACAACAGCGCTTCGGACGGCTGCCGGACGGCGCAAAGTACGCTGATGTGTTTGACGACCACCGCCCGCCGGCCATTGGCGTCACTGCCGTTGCCGCCAAGGAAGGCAAAGGCCTTGCGGTGACTGCCCCCTCTCACGGTCTCCCTGACTCAGGCATTCAGCAACCTGCCCCCCTGCTGTCGTTGCTTTCGCCCGAATCAAATCAAGTCCCTATTGAAACTGCAGTGCCGGTACATACCTTGGTGGCGACCTTTTCAGACCCGTCTCACAACCGGGACGGCATCAACCAAATCTATCCGGCCATTTTGAGCAACTATGGGAATGTCTTCAGCCCTGCACAGTTAGCCGCCAGTTCTGCGACCCGCCCACAGCGCAGCGCGAGCTATTCCGTATTGATGACGACAACCTCGCAATGCCTCGCCTCGGATAACGACCTGCTGGTATTGAAAGCTTGCGATGACGAATCGGCTCAATTAACCATAGAAACCGTACCCCCTAATAACGCAGCGGAAGCGCCCTACGTGCCGATTGTCATCGTGCGTAACAGGGAGGGAAAATGCCTGGAATTCAATTTTCACTTTCGCAGTTGCGTCAACGCCGAACGACAAGTTCGCTGGCGCGGCCGCATAGACCTCACGAATCATTCTCGCCTGCTGAAGCTGCAAGAGAGCAACACAGGAAAATTCATTACCCCCACTGGCCCCCGCGACCTGGCCTTGCTCCCCAATAGCAGCGATAACGAATTGCAACATTTCATGCCAGGCGACGATCACAACCCGCACAGTTATCGGGTCGATATTCATTACGCCAGCGGCGCCGTCGAAACACACCCACTCTACGCCGGCCCCATCGCGAAAGACACATTGAAAACGGCCGTTTTCAATGTCAACTCCCAGCGCAAACCTGTTAAAGCGGTGCTCAAGGTGGATAACGCCGTCGTTTATGAGCGACAACTGGAAGATAACCGCCTTCCCCTGGTCATCAGCATGGGGGCTGAGCACGGCGAGCAGATAAACCAGGTCTGGGAGCCGCAATGGTTGTATTCAAAAGAACGAAACGCCTGCCTAGCGGCCACCGATCAAGGTTTGAAACTTGCGACCTGCAATGCGGATGCAATTTGGCGCCTCCCCCAAAAGAATGTGTTCCCCCAGCTATTCGACACCTACGAGCCAGTCGACCTCTCGGGCCGTTGCATCAACACCCGTTTAGCAACCGGCGAATGCCATTTCCCGCGCAAAGATACCGCTTGGTGGACACGCCAAGACCTGACCCAGACCTCGTCTGACATCTATCTACAGGAACTGACTACCGGAACGTTCATCACCACCACGCAAGGTAACGACACCCCAGTGCTTGCCCCGCTGACCTACAGCCCAGGCCAACGGTTCCAGAAACAGGCGCTACTGAAGTTCATGGTGACGCACAGAGGTCGATGCCTGATAACTTCGGGCGAAACAGTAGCAGTGTCGACCTGCGAGCCCAATCACCTGAAAAGTTGGTACATGATCAACACGGCCACCCTGCCGCTGCCAGATGGAAGTACCGAACTCACGCTCATGAACGGCGCTGGCCAATGCCTGAACGACGAGTTGAAGCTTCAGGGGTGCGCGCAACCGCGTGCGGACAGGCTCACCTGGTTAACTCGAAAGGACCTGGCAGGGCAGCTCCACAGGATTCGCCTTCAGAACAAGAAGACTGGTCAATTCGTGGATGTAGGGCAGGATGGTTCGGTTTCGCTTAAGCCTTTGGCGGGTGACTCCCAGGTCTTTATCTACACAATTGAACTGCAATGATTGCAGATCGCGCATGAGCCGCTCATGACCTACGCTGTGTGAAATAAAAAAGCCCTGCAAGGCCAGCGCCTTGCAGGGCTTCGAACGATCAAACCCGGTTCAACGTTCCAGCAGGATCCGCAGCATGCGGCGCAGCGGCTCGGCAGCGCCCCACAGCAGCTGGTCGCCTACGGTGAATGCGCCCAGGTACTGGGAACCCATGTTCAGCTTGCGCAGGCGACCTACCGGAATGTTCAGGGTACCGGTGACATTGGTCGGGCTCAGCTCCTGCATGCTGATCTCGCGCTGGTTCGGCACCAGCTTCACCCACGGGTTGTGCTGGCTGATCATGCCTTCGATATCGGCCAGCGGCACGTCCTTGTTCAGCTTGATGGTCAGCGCCTGGCTGTGGCAGCGCATGGCGCCGATGCGCACGCAGATGCCATCGACCGGGATCGGGCTCTTGAAGCGGCCGAGGATCTTGTTGGTTTCAGCCTGGGCCTTCCACTCTTCGCGGCTCTGGCCGTTCGGCAGCTCCTTGTCGATCCACGGGATCAGGCTGCCAGCCAGCGGCACGCCGAAGTTCTCGGTCGGGTAGGCTTCGCTGCGCATGGCCTCAGCGACCTTGCGGTCGATGTCGAGAATGGCGCTGGCCGGGTTGGCCAGGTCATCGGCCACAGCCGCGTGGGTAGCGCCCATCTGCTTGATCAGCTCACGCATGTTCTGCGCGCCGGCACCGGAGGCCGCCTGATAGGTCATGGCGCTCATCCACTCGACCAAGCCAGCTTCGAACAGGCCACCCAGGCCCATCAGCATCAGGCTAACGGTGCAGTTGCCGCCGATGTAGTTCTTGGTACCGGCGTCGAGCTGCTGGTCGATCACCTTGCGGTTGACCGGGTCGAGCACGATCACTGCATCGTCCTGCATACGCAGCGACGAGGCGGCATCGATCCAGTAACCCTGCCAGCCCGCTTCACGCAGCTTGGGGAAGACCTCGTTGGTGTAGTCGCCGCCCTGACAGGTCAGGATCACGTCGAGGGTCTTGAGTTCTTCAATCGAATAAGCGTCCTTGAGCGGAGCAATATCCTTGCCCACGTTCGGGCCCTGGCCACCGACATTGGAGGTGGTGAAGAACACCGGCTCGATAAGGTCGAAATCCTGCTCCTCCAGCATCCGCTGCATGAGCACGGAACCGACCATACCGCGCCAACCGATCAGACCTACACGTTTCATCGCAACTACACCTTTGCTAAAAGTGGGCCGCCACCGACCAAAAACGGTGGCGGGCCAGAGAGATTACAGATTCCGCAGCGCTGCGACTACTGCGTCGCCCATTTCCTGCGTGCCTACTTTGTCGCAGCCGGCCGACCAGATGTCACCGGTGCGCAGCCCTTGGTCCAGCACCAGGCTGACCGCCTGCTCGATGGCCTCGGCGGCAGCGTGCTGGTTGAAGCTGTAACGCAGCATCATCGACACCGACAAAATGGTCGCCAGCGGGTTGGCGATGCCCTGCCCGGCGATGTCCGGCGCCGAGCCGTGGCACGGCTCGTACATGCCCTTGTTGTTGGCATCCAGCGACGCCGACGGCAGCATGCCGATGGAACCGGTCAGCATGGAAGCTTCATCCGACAGGATGTCACCGAACATGTTGTCGGTCACTACCACGTCGAACTGCTTGGGCGCGCGCACCAGCTGCATGGCCGCGTTGTCCACGTACATGTGGCTCAGCTCGACATCCGGGTAATCCTTGGCCACGTCTTCGACCACTTCGCGCCACAACTGGCTGGACGCCAGAACGTTGGCCTTGTCCACCGAACACAGCTTCTTGCCGCGCACACGGGCCATGTCGAAGCCGACGCGGGCAATACGGCGCACTTCGCTTTCGCTGTAGGGCAGCGTGTCATACGCCTGGCGCTCGCCGCCTTCGAGTTCACGCTGGCCACGTGGCGCGCCGAAATAAATGCCACCGGTCAGTTCGCGAACGATGAGGATATCCAGGCCCGAGACGATTTCCGGCTTGAGCGACGAGGCATCGGCCAGTTGCGGATAGAGGATGGCCGGGCGCAGGTTGGCGAACAGGCCCAGTTGCGAACGGATTTTCAGCAGGCCGCGCTCAGGGCGGATGTCACGCTCGATCTTGTCCCATTTCGGGCCACCCACAGCGCCCAGCAACACGGCATCGGCCTGGCGCGCACGTTCCAGGGTCTCGTCAGCCAGCGGTACGCCGTGCTTGTCGATGGCCGCGCCACCAATCACGTCGTGGGCCAGGCTGAAGCCGAGCTGGAACTTGTCGTTGGCCAGCTCCAGCACCTTGACCGCCTCGGCCATGATTTCCGGACCAATGCCATCACCTGGGAGAATCAGAATCTGCTTGCTCATGCTTTCCTCTATCCATTCAAGCGGTGCGGCCAGCTCGGCCACACCGTAAAAAACTCAGCGCTCAGCCCACAGTACCAGCACATCGGTGCTGAACGAGCCGTCGGCTTCGATCTGGTAATACTGCCGCACTTCCTCGCCCATGGCTTGCTGCAATTGGCGTATGGCCACACGCATGGGTTCGGGGGTACGCATACGCTCGACCCAGGTGCCAAACTCCAGGCGCAGCGGCTGCCGGGTGTGGCTGCGCACATACAGGCCGGCTTCGCTGACTTGGCGCTGCCATTCGGCGACGGAATAGTCGCGCACGTGGCTGGTGTCGCGCAGCACCTCGACGGTTTGCAGGTAGGTGTCGAGCAACGGGCTGCCCGGCGACATGACGTCGATGAAGGCCGCCACACCGCCCGGTTTCAGCACGCGGCGCACTTCGCGCAGGGCCAGGCCCAGGTCGCTCCAGTGGTGTGCCGAGTAGCGGCTGAAGACGAAGCCGAACGAGGCGTCGGCGAACGGCAGGCGTTCGGCGGCGCCGCGCTGCGTGGTGATATTGCCCAGGCCACGGTCGGCGGCGGCGCTGGCAACCACGTCGAGCATGGACTGCGACAGGTCGTAAGCGACCACTTCGGCGACCAGGGGCGCAACGTGGAAACTGACATGCCCGGCACCGCAGCCCAGGTCCAGCACGCGGGCCTCGGCCTGGCCGGCCAGCGCGGCTTGCAGCAGGGCGAATTCGGTGCCCTGGGCGTGTACGGCGCTGCTGAGGTAGGCGTTGGCCTGCTCGCCGAACTGGCGTTGGACCACGTCGGTGTGGGTGGTGCTGGTCATGTATAAATCCTTTTGGTTTCTTGTTGCCTTTACCGGCCCTTTCGCGGGTAAACCCGCTCCCACAGGTACTGCACAAGACTTTAGGGCAGAGGAGTTCCTGTGGGAGCGGGCTTGCCCCGCGAAGGGGCCAGCCCTGTCACCTACGCCTATCAGGCATCCCGAAACAGCCAAGGCTGGCTGGCGCGGTGCTTGCCTTCGAAGGCCTTGATCGAATCGCCGTCCTGCAAAGTCAGGCCGATGTCATCGAGGCCGTTGAGCAAGCAGTGCTTGCGGAACGCGTCGATCTCGAAGTGCAGCACCTTGCCATCAGGACGGGTCACGGCCTGGGCTTGCAGGTCGATGGTCAGCTGATAGCCAGGGTTGGCTTCGACCTGCTTGAACAGCTCGTCGACTTCCTCATCGCTGAGGATGATCGGCAGCAAGCCGTTCTTGAAGCTGTTGTTGAAGAAGATGTCGGCAAAGCTCGGTGCGATGACGCTGCGGAAGCCGTACTCGTCCAACGCCCATGGCGCGTGTTCGCGGCTCGAACCGCAACCGAAGTTTTCGCGCGCCAGCAACACGCTGGCACCCTGGTAGCGCGCGTGGTTGAGCACGAACTCTTCGTTCAACGGGCGCTTGCTGTTGTCCTGGTAGGGCTGGCCCACGTCCAGGTAGCGCCACTCGTCGAACAGGTTGGGGCCGAAGCCGGTGCGCTTGATCGACTTGAGAAACTGCTTGGGGATGATCTGGTCGGTGTCGACGTTGGCACGGTCCAACGGCGCGACGAGGCCAGTGTGCTGGGTAAAGGCTTTCATGCTGCGCTCCCTTGGATCAACTCGCGGACATCGATGAAGTGGCCTGTCACCGCAGCGGCGGCGGCCATGGCCGGGCTGACCAGGTGGGTACGACCACCGGCACCCTGGCGGCCTTCAAAGTTGCGGTTGGACGTCGAGGCACAGTGCTCGCCGCTTTCCAGGCGGTCCGGGTTCATCGCCAGGCACATCGAGCAACCCGGCTCGCGCCACTCGAAGCCCGCTTCGAGGAAGATCTTGTCCAGGCCTTCACGCTCGGCTTGCGCCTTCACCAGGCCCGAGCCCGGGACGACAATGGCCTGCTTGACGGTAGCGGCCACTTTGCGGCCCTTGGCGATTTCGGCCGCGGCGCGCAAGTCTTCGATCCGCGAGTTGGTGCACGAGCCGATGAACACGCGGTCCAGCTGAATATCGGTGATCGCCTGGTTGGCGGTCAGGCCCATGTATTTCAAGGCACGCTCGATCGAGCCCCGCTTGACCAGGTCAGCTTCGGCAGCTGGGTCCGGTACGCGCTGATCAACGGCCAACACCATCTCGGGCGATGTGCCCCAGCTGACCTGTGGCTTGATTTGCGCGGCATCCAGTTCGACCACGGTGTCGAACACGGCGTCTTCATCGGAGACGAGGTCTTTCCACGACTCGACGGCTTGCTTCCATTGCTCGCCCTTCGGTGCATAGGGGCGGCCTTCGACATAGGCGACGGTGGTAGCATCGGTCGCCACCAGGCCCACGCGGGCACCGGCTTCGATCGACATGTTGCAGATGGTCATGCGGCCTTCCATGGACAAGCCACGGATAGCGCTGCCGGCGAATTCCATGGCGTGGCCGTTGCCACCCGCGGTGCCGATCTTGCCGATGACGGCGAGGACGATGTCCTTGGCAGTGACGCCGGCAGGCAATTCGCCTTCGACGCGCACCAGCATGTTCTTCATCTTCTTGGCGACCAGGCACTGGGTGGCGAGCACATGCTCGACCTCGGAGGTGCCAATGCCGTGGGCCAAGGCACCGAAAGCGCCGTGGGTGGACGTGTGCGAGTCGCCGCAGACCACGGTCATGCCCGGCAAGGTGGCACCTTGCTCCGGGCTGATGACGTGGACGATGCCCTGGCGCTCGTCATTCATCTTGAATTCGACGATGCCGTACTCGTCACAGTTCTCATCGAGGGTCTGCACCTGGAGGCGCGACACCTGGTCGACGATGGCGTCGATACCGCCCTTGCGCTCTGGCGTGGTCGGCACGTTGTGATCAGGGGTGGCGATGTTGGTATCGATGCGCCATGGCTTGCGGTTCGCCAGGCGCAGGCCTTCGAAGGCCTGGGGCGACGTCACTTCGTGGATGATGTGGCGGTCGATGTAGATCAAGGACGAGCCGTCATCACGGCGCTTGACCTCATGGGCTTCCCAGAGTTTGTCGTAGAGCGTTTTGCCAGCCATCAGACTGTTCCTCATCAGCGTCTTTCTATGCCAAAGACCCCTTGGCTTGTACGGACGATGCTATGGCGATAGATTGAATAACTCAAATTCATAATTTTTATGCTTTGCATAACCACCAGGAATCTGAAAGATGGATCTGGCCAACCTCAGCGCTTTTATCGCCATTGCCGAGACCGGCAGCTTCTCGGGGGCTGGCGAGCGCCTGCACCTGACCCAGCCCGCCATCAGCAAACGCATCGCCGGGCTTGAGCAACAACTGGACGTGCGCCTGTTCGACCGGCTAGGGCGTGAAGTGACCCTGACCGAGGCCGGGCGGGCGCTGTTACCACGGGCCTATCAGATTCTCAACGTGCTTGATGATACCCGACGCGCGCTGACCAATTTGACCGGGGAAGTGAGTGGTCGGTTGACCCTGGCCACCAGCCACCATATCGGCTTGCACCGCTTGCCCCCGCTTTTACGGGCCTTTACCCGGCAGTACCCTTCGGTGGCGTTGGATATTCAGTTCATGGACTCAGAAGCTGCCTACGACGAGATACTCCATGGCCGCGCTGAAATTGCCGTTATCACCCTGGCGCCAGAGCCCCACAACCTGATCAAGGCGATCCCGGTGTGGGACGACGCGCTGGACTTCGTGGCGGCCCCGGAACACCCGCTGGCCAACAACCACGCGGTCAGCCTGGCCGATGTCGCGCGCCACCCGGCGGTCTTCCCCGGTGGTAATACCTTTACCCACCACATTGTCCAGCGGCTGTTCGAAAGCCAGGGCCTGACGCCGAACATCGCCATGAGCACCAACTACCTGGAAACCATCAAGATGATGGTTTCCATCGGCCTGGCCTGGAGCGTGCTGCCGCGCACCATGCTCGATGATCAGGTTGCACCCATCGCTTTACCCGGCATACAGCTGTCGCGCCAGCTAGGCTACATTCTGCACACGGAGCGAACGCTATCGAATGCGGCGAGGGCCTTCATGGCCCTGCTCGACAGCCATGCAGGGTCCGCCTGACCGGTCGTCAGTACGGCATTTCCAACTCAAGGACGCGTCAAACGCCAAAGGTCTGGTACCAATGCCCAAATCAGCAAACCGCTTTCCGCGCCTGCCGCGCATTCCTGCGGCCGACCCACAGGAATCCGAACAGGCCTGGCAAAACGCCCCGCAACTGCTCGCCGCGCTCAACGGCGCCCGCCTGGGGGCCTGGCTGTGGGACATCGAAACCGGCCGGGTCAGCTGGTCACGCGGTACCCAGGCGCTGTTCGGTTTCGACCCGCTACGCCCGCTGCCCAACGACATCGACTACCTCGACCTGCTGCCCGAAGAAGACCGCGCACGCACCCGCCAGCTGTTCCAGGCAGTGGTCAACGGCGAACCCGTGGAGCAAGCCATGCGCCACCGCATCCGCTGGCCGGATGGCAGCCTGCACTGGCTGGAGATCAACGGCAGCCTGACCCACGACCGCCACGGCCGACCGCAGATGATCGGGGTCATCCGTGAGATAACCCGCCAGCGCGAGCGCGAAACGGCGCTGATCAACTCGGAAAAACGCTTTGCCACGCTGTTCCACCTGAGCCCCAATGCCATCCTTCTGACCCGCCGCCACGACGGCATGATCTTCGAGGTCAACCAGCATTTCGAAGACATGTTCGGCTGGCCAGGCAACCAAGTGATCGGCAAGACCAGCCTGGAGCTGGGCCTATGGGTGCACCCCGAGCAGCGCCCGCAACTGCTGGACGCTACCCGCGCCAGCGGTGGCCCACTGATCATGGAAGTGCAGTTCCGGGCCAGCAATGACAAGGTGCACGACGGCATCCTCTGCACCCAGGCCATCGAACTGGAGGGGGTGACGTTTTTGCTCAGCACCTTCGTCGACACTACCGAACGCAAGCGTGCCGAACAGGCCCTCAAGGACAGCCAGGAACGCCTCGACCTGGCCCTGGACTCAGCCCAGCTGGGCACCTGGGACTGGCACATCCCCAGCGGCATGCTCTACGGCTCGGCCCGTGCCGCGCAGCTGCACGGGCTGGACCCGATCCCCTTCCACGAATCGTTCGATGCCTTTTTCGAGGGCGTACCGGAGGAAGAGCGCAATGTCATGCGCCAGGCCTACCGCAGCCTGCGCGAAGGGCCTGCGGGCAATTACCAGATCACTTACCGCGTGCAGCTGGACAACGGCGCGTCACGCTATATCGAAAGCCGCGCACGGCTGTACCGGGACGACCAAGGCAACCCCTTGCGCATGGCCGGCACCCTGCTGGACATCACCGACCAGGTCGAGCGCGAGCAACGCCTCAGCGCCTCGGAAGAAAAATTCGCCAGCCTGTTCCAGGTCAGCCCTGACCCCATCTGCGTGACCCGCCAGGACACCGGCCAGTTCATCGAGATCAACCCGGCCTTTACCCAGACGTTCGGCTGGAGCGCCGACCAGGTGATCGGCCGCACGGCCGAGGAAATCGGCCTGTGGGCTGAGTCCATCGAACGTGCGCAGCGCATCGAGCGGGTGATCCGCGAACAGGCCTTGAGCAACGTGGCGGTGGTGGTCAACCACCGCAACGGCGCGCCCTTGACCTGCGTGATATCCAGCTGCCTGATCAGCGTCGATGACCAACCCTGCAGCGTCACCACCCTGCGCGACATTACCCAGCAGCAACGGGCCGAGGCGGCGCTGAAATCCAGCGAAGAGAAGTTCGCCAAGGCCTTCCACTCAAGCCCTGATGCCATCACCATCACCGAGCGCTACAGCGGCCGCTACCTGGAAATCAACGACGGTTTCTGCCGGCTCACCGGCTACAGCGCGGCAGAAGTGGTCGGGCGCAGCGTGTATGAACTGGGCATCTGGGCCGATGACAAGCAGCGCAGCGCGCTGCTCGCCGAGCTCAAAGAGCGTGGCCGGGTGCACCATCGGGAGATGCTCGGGCGCAACAAGCGCGGCGATATCCTCACCGTCGAAGTGTCGGTGGAACCGATCACCCTCAACGAGACCGACTGCCTGCTGCTGACCGCCCGCGATGTCAGCCAACTGAAAAATGCCCAGGCGCAGATCCGCCACCTGGCGTACCACGACCCGCTGACCAACCTGCCCAACCGCGCTCTGCTGATGGACCGCCTGAGCCAGCAGATCGCCCTGCTCAAGCGCCACAACCTGCGTGGCGCGCTGCTGTTCCTTGACCTCGACCACTTCAAGCACATCAACGATTCCTTGGGCCACCCGGTAGGCGATACGGTACTGAAGATCATCACCGCGCGCCTGGAGGCCAGCGTGCGCCTGGAAGACACCGTGGCGCGGCTGGGGGGCGATGAATTCGTGGTGCTGCTCAGCGGCCTGGAAGGCAGCCGCGAACAGGTCGAAAGCAAAGTGCACGAGCTGGCCGATACCCTGCGCGAACTGCTGGCCGAACCGATGTCGCTGGATGGCCAGCGCCTGCAGGTAACCCCCAGCATCGGCGTGGCGTTGATCCCCGACCACGGCACCACCCCCGCCGACCTGCTCAAGCGTGCCGATATCGCCCTGTACCGGGCCAAGGATTCCGGGCGCAATACCACCCAGTTGTTCCACACCACCATGCAAAAGGCTGCCAGCGAGCGCCTGCGCATGGAAAACGACCTGCGCCTGGCGCTCGCACGGGGTGAGCTGGCCTTGCACTTCCAGCCGCAGGTGGATGCCCGCGACAACCGTATCGTCGGTGCCGAAGTGCTGCTGCGCTGGCACCACCCGCAGCTCGGCCAGCAGCCACCGGCACAGTTCATTCAGGTATTGGAAGAAAGCGGCCTGATTCTGGAAGTAGGCAGCTGGATCCTCGACGAAGCCTGCGACGCCTGCGCGCGCATGCTCACGGACGGGTTGATCGATGCCGATGATTTCAGCCTGTGCGTGAACATCAGCCCGCGGCAGTTCCGTCAGAACGATTTCGTCGGGCGGGTGCTGCGCAGCCTGGACGACTACCGCTTGCCACGGCGGATGCTGAAACTGGAAATCACCGAAGGCATCGTCATCCAGAACCTGGAAGACACCATCAGCAAGATGCGCGAACTGAAGCGCTACGGGGTGAGTTTTGCCATGGACGACTTCGGCACGGGCTATTCGTCACTGACCTACCTCAAGCGCTTGCCGGTGGATGCACTGAAGATCGACCAGACCTTCGTGCGCGACGCACCGATAGACCCTAACGACGCGGAGATCGTTCGCGCCATCGTCGCCATGGCCCACAGCCTGGACCTGGCGGTAATTGCCGAAGGGGTGGAGCTGACCGAGCAACTGGAGTTTCTGGAGAAACTGGGCTGCCATTTGTATCAAGGGTATCTGCACAGCCGGCCGCTGCCGTTGCAGGAATTCCGGCAGATGCTGCTGGAAGCGCCTGCGGATTACTGACTGCCCGCACGCAAAAAAGGGCACCCGAAGGTGCCCTTTTTGTCACAGCCTTACACTCAGTTCAGCGCTGGCTTGTCGCCATTGATCGGGATGCGTTTGGCCTTGGCTTCTTCAGGCACGATGCGCAGCAGATCGATGCTGAGCAAACCATTGGCCAGGCCCGCAGCCTTGACCTCGATGTGGTCGGCTAGGCGGAACGACAGCTTGAAGGCGCGCTGGGCGATGCCCTGATGCAGGTAGGTCACTTCTGCGGCGCTGTTGTCGCGCTTGCCACCGGAGACGGTCAGGACACCTTTTTCGACTTGCAGGTCGAGGTCCTGCTCCTGGAAACCGGCTGCGGCAACCACGATGCGGTAGTGGTCTTCGCCATGTTTTTCCACGTTGTAGGGCGGGTAGCTGCTACCGGCCTCGTTACGTGCCGCGGATTCGAACAGGTCGTTGAAACGGTCGAAGCCAACGGAATGACGGAACAGTGGAGCGAGAGAGAAAGCGGTGGTCATGGTCATAAACTCCTGAGATTCAGCAAGTAAGTCACTGCGCGACCCGAGTTCGGCATCGCGTACTCAAAAGATAAGGTCGGTGAAATGGCTTTCAAGAGGGACCACGAAAATTTTTTTGAGCGGGTTTGCGTTCCAACACAACCGGTGTAGGAGCAGCCTTGTGCTGCGAAGGGGCCAGTGCCCACAGCGAGAAATCACTGGGGTCACGGGCCTCTTCGCAGCACAAGGCTGCTCCTACCGTGAATTGGGTAATTCCCCGTGATCAGGCAACACACGCCTCGAATGCCTGCACCTCAACCCCCAACAACCGGCTGATCCGCGCGCAATCATCTTCGCGACGCAATTCGGCAAACAGCACGACCGCCTCCGGGTAGCTGCGGGTCAGCATCGCCAGCCATTGCTTCATCCGCCCCGGCGCATAGCGCGGCGACAGCTTGGCCTGGGCCTGGCGCCAGAACTCGCGCAGCAGCGGTAGCAGGTCGTCCCAGCTCATCGGCTGGTAGTCGCGCCCCTCGCGGGCAGCGGCAATCTGTACGCCCAGGTCGGGCCGCGACACCAGCCCACGCCCCAACATGATGTGTTCGGCACCACTGACCTCACGGCAGCGGCGCCAGTCGTCCACGGTCCAGATTTCGCCATTGGCGAACACCGGCACCTTGACCACATCCTGCACCCGCGCCACCCACTCCCAGTGAGCGGGCGGCTTGTAGCCCTCGACCTTGGTGCGGGCGTGCACCACCAGATGCGCCGAACCGCCTTCGGCCAGGGCCGTGGCGCAGTCCAGCGCGCCATCGGGGCTGTCGAAGCCCAGGCGCATCTTCGCCGTCACCGGGATATGCGCCGGCACCGCACGGCGCACTTCGCGGACGATGGCGTGCAGCAGTTCTGGCTCTTTGAGCAGCACCGCGCCGCCGCGCGACTTGTTCACGGTCTTGGCTGGGCAACCGAAGTTCAGGTCGATTACCGGTGCGCCCAGCTCACAGGCCAGCGCTGCGTTCTCGGCCAGGCAGACCGGGTCGGAGCCCAGCAGTTGCACACGCATCGGCACCCCGGCCGCGGTCCGCGCGCCTTGGCGCAATTCAGGCGCCAGCTTGTCGAACGAGGATGGCGGCAGCAGGCGGTCGCACACGCGGATGAACTCGGTGACGCACCAATCGATGCCACCCACTCGGGTCAGGACGTCGCGCAGGATGTTGTCGACCAGCCCCTCCATGGGGGCCAGGGCAATTTGCATGTGTGGGTCTCGGCGGGAAAAGGCGGCAGTCTAACAAAAAACCACAGCCCTTCAGGCACCGATCAGCGCTTGGCCGTACCCCTCGATGAACGCTGCAGGCATGCGCTTGGGCTTGCCGCTGGACAATTCGATACAGGCGAAGGTGGTCTGCGCCCGCAACAGGGTCACGCCATCACGCGGGCGCTTGAGCTGGAAGCGGCGGGTCATGCGCAGGCGCTGGTCCCAGTCGATGATCCAGGTCGCCAGTTGCAGTTCGTCGTCTTCGTAGCCGGCCGCCAGGTAGTCGATTTCGTGGCGCACCACCGCCATGGCCCGGTCCAGGCGGCGGTACTCGGCGAGGTCCAGGCCAAGGCGCTGAGAGTGGCGCCAGGCGCAGCGTTCGAGCCACGTGACATAGGTGGCATTGTTGGCGTGGCCGAGGCCGTCGATGTCCTCGCTGCCGACACGCAGGTCGATGATGAAGGGTGTTGCCAAGTCCCAGCTCATGCACGCTCCTAATAACAAAAACACAACTGAAAGCCAGTGTAACGGATGCTCAGGCCGTTTGCCGGGCCGGCGCGCTGGCCCGTGCAAGCAATTCGAGCACCGCCTCGCCCAGGCGCGGGTCGGCCAGCACCCGCTGGTGCCCGCCCTCCTCCAGCAGCAGCAAGCGGCTGTCGAACCAGGCCTTGTGAATGATATGGGCCTCATCGGCAGCCACCAGGCCATCGTCAGCCGCATGTACCACCAAGCCTGGCAGTTCCAGCTGGTAACCACTGACATCCAGGCGCGTGATCTGCATCCCCACATCCCGCTCCACCTGGCGTATGAATGCGGCCCGTGCGCGCGCCGGCAACCCCAGGCGATGCGCGAAGCCGCGCAACACGCCGAGCAACCGGGCGGGTGCAGCGATGCTCACTGCCGCCTCCGCGCGCAGCCCCATCTGCAACGCCAGCAACACACTGGCCCCACCCATGGAGTGGCCTATCACCGCGCGCAACGGCGGCAGCTCGGCAGCCGCTTCCAGCAGTGCGCGGGCGAACAACACCACGTGAGCTTGATGGCCTGGAGAGCGACCATGTGCCGGCCCCTCCAACGACACCACTGTATGCCCGGCCTGGACCAGGGCCTCGATCAACGCGGCAAACTGGGTGGGGCGCCCTTCCCAACCGTGCATCAGCAATACGGTCGGCCCCTTGCCCCAACGCAACGCCGACAGCCCGAAGCGCAGGGTGATACGCTCGGCCTTGGCCAGCAGCGGCAACTCCCACGCTTTTGGGGGCAATGTACGTGGGGTCATGAATGCGCGGCGCATCTTGCCGGCCACATGCTCAGGGGCCAGGTGGCCCAGGGTGCCATTGACGCCACGAATCCAGCTCAGGGTAGTCATCGCCTTGCTCCAGCATTGTGGTTATTCAGATCACCGCCGACTTGGCGGCACGCAATACACGGTCAGAAAGCTCGCCAGTGCCCAAGGCGCGCGCCAGGGCCAGGCCACCGACCATCAGCGCCAGGTCGGCCAGTGCTTTGTCGATGTCTTCGGGGCGGTCGACCATTTTCGCGGTCATCAGCTCGATGTGCTCGGCCAGCACCTCGCGGAACACCTCTGGCAGGCGCTGCATTTCGCCCAGGGCGTTGGGCAGCGGGCAGGCATGCACTTGCGCGTCGCGGTGCTTGCGCGAAAGGTAGAACGCCGTCACCAACGCCCGGCGCGCCTCGCCATCCAAGCTGGGGTCGACCTGCGCCAGCAAGTCCCGACGTTCGCCCAATAACTGGCGAAACGCCTCCAGCATGAGTTCGTCCTTGCTCTCGAAATGGGCATAGAACCCCCCTACCGTCAGGCCTGCAGCCCCCATGACCTGGCTGACGCTCGGCTCAGCCGGCCCGTGCTGGATCAAGGCGCTGCGCGCAGCTTCGAGAATCCGCTCGCGGGTTTTGCTCTTTTTGTCGTTCATGGCCACCTCGAATATGATGCTTGTAATATTATAAGCATCATATTTTTTGGCAAGCGAAATTAGCGATCACCTGTCGGTGCCCGAAAAAATGGGAAAGGGAGAAAAACAAAAGGCCCATTCAATAAGCGAATGAGCCTTTAAAGTCCCGCAAAACGCGGGTAAACATGGCGTCCCCTAGGGGACTCGAACCCCTGTTACCGCCGTGAAAGGGCGGTGTCCTAGGCCACTAGACGAAGGGGACGTAACCTTCGTGCCGGTTCGTTTTCACAAACCGCGGCAAAATTGGTGGAGCTAAGCGGGATCGAACCGCTGACCTCCTGCATGCCATGCAGGCGCTCTCCCAGCTGAGCTATAGCCCCGAAAACAAAAGGCTCATCCAATAGACGAATGAGCCTCTTTAAGCCCCGAAAAACGCGGGTAAAAGTGGCGTCCCCTAGGGGACTCGAACCCCTGTTACCGCCGTGAAAGGGCGGTGTCCTAGGCCACTAGACGAAGGGGACGTAACCTTCGTGCCGGTCCGTTTTCACGTACCGCGGCAAATTGGTGGAGCTAAGCGGGATCGAACCGCTGACCTCCTGCATGCCATGCAGGCGCTCTCCCAGCTGAGCTATAGCCCCAGATTTTTAGCCTCGCGGCCCAGCGACATCGTGAAACATCGCTTGTGTAAAACTGGCGTCCCCTAGGGGACTCGAACCCCTGTTACCGCCGTGAAAGGGCGGTGTCCTAGGCCACTAGACGAAGGGGACGAACCTTCTTACCTTCAAGACCCGGTTGCTGGACCCGGTCTTGCTTATCAGCCGTGGCTGCTAAGCGGAATTTGGTGGAGCTAAGCGGGATCGAACCGCTGACCTCCTGCATGCCATGCAGGCGCTCTCCCAGCTGAGCTATAGCCCCACTATGTCGCTCTGAGCAGAATCGCTGGCTGGGTGCCTGGCGTTTCGTTTCGCTCATCGCTGTGGACGGGGCGCATATTAAGATCGGATTGCACGGCTGTCAAACGAATTTTTGAAAATATTCAAAAGTTTTTTCACAGATAACAATCACTTACCGCCCTGCCCCTTGCAGGAGCAGCCTTGTGCTGCGAAGAGGCCGGTGCACACTAGCTACATTGCTGGCGTCTGTACCGACGTCTTCGCAGCACAAGGCTGCGCCTACATCACTACGGGCTGCTGTGTCAGGCGATGTTCGCCAGCAGCTTTTCCCACTCTTTGTTTTCTTTTTTCGACACACCACCCAGCAAGTCCAGAGCCTGGCGCAAGCGGTAGCGGGTCAGGTCCGGGCCGAGGATTTCCATGGCATCGAGCACCGACACCGAGCTGGCCTGGCCAGTAATGGCGGCGAACATCAGCGGCATGGCGTCACGCAGTTTCAGCTCCAGCGATTCGACCACGGCCTGGATGCAACCGGTGATGCGGTCTTTTTCCCACTGGCGCAGGCTTTCGAGCTTCCACAGGATCAACTGGATGACCTGGCGCACCTGATCAGCCGACAGCTTCTTGCTCTCGAACAGCTTGGCATCGAGCTTCAGCGCGCCCTCGAAGAAGAAGCCACCCAGCGGCGCAACCTGGCTGAAGGTCTCGACCCGGCCTTGAACATGCGGGGCGATCTTCATCATGTAGTCGCTGTTGAACGCCCATTTCTGCAAGCGCGCGGCGAACTGTTCGACCGGCAGCTCGCGCAGCCACTGGCCATTGAGCCAGGACAGTTTTTCGATGTCGAAAATCGGCCCGCCCAGGGAGATGCGCGACAGGTCGAAGTGCTCGACCATTTCGGCCAGGGAGAACTTCTCGCGCTCGTCCGGCATCGACCAGCCCATGCGGCCGAGGTAGTTGAGCATCGCCTCGGGCATGAAGCCCATGCGCTCGTAGAAGGTGACCGAGGTCGGGTTCTTGCGCTTGGACAGCTTGGACTTGTCCGGGTTACGCAGCAGCGGCATGTAGCACAGCTTGGGCTGCTCCCAGCCGAAGTACTCGTAAAGCTTGATCAGCTTGGGCGCCGACGGCAGCCACTCTTCACCCCGCAGGACGTGAGTGATGCCCATCAGGTGGTCGTCGACCACGTTGGCCAGGAAGTAGGTCGGCAGGCCGTCGTTCTTCATCAGCACCTGCATGTCCATGCGGTCCCATGGGATTTCGACGTCGCCGCGCAGCATGTCCGGCACCACGCAGATGCCTTCGCTCGGCACCTTCATGCGGATCACGTGGGGCTCGCCGGCGTCCAGGCGGCGCTGCACTTCTTCAGCGCTCAGCAACAGGGCACGGCCGTCGTAACGCGGGGTCTCGCCACGGGCCATTTGCTCGGCGCGCATCTGCTCCAGCTCTTCAGCGGTGCAGAAGCAGTAGAACGCATGGCCGGCATCGACGAGTTGCTTGGCGTATTTGGCGTAGATCTCGCCACGCTCGCTCTGCCGGTAAGGGCCGTGCGGGCCACCGACGTCCGGGCCTTCGTTCCACTCGATGCCAAGCCAGCGCAAGGCGTCGAAGATTTGCTGTTCCGACTCGCGGGTGGAGCGCAGCTGGTCGGTATCTTCGATGCGCAGGATGAACTCACCGCCGTGCTGCTTGGCAAAGCAGTAGTTGAACAGGGCGATGTAGGCGGTGCCGACATGGGGGTCGCCCGTGGGCGATGGCGCGATACGCGTGCGTACGGTGGTCATGGAAGGTCTCGAACGAAAGATGAAACAAAGGCGGGATGTTAGCAGGGAGCAGGCACCCGGCTCCAGCAATGGCGCGAACGACACTTGTCGAATTGCCGTCCGTCGCTGTTAAATTTGTTTACATTTCTGGAACCATAGTCCTCATGCCTGCTCAACTCAAACGCCGCCTGCTGATCTTCTTTGTCGTGGTTGCGGCCATCGCCCTCGCCTTTCTGGCCCACTGGTACTTCAAAGGGCGCTTTTACGAAAGCACCGACAACGCTTACGTCCAGGGCGAAATCACCCGTATTTCCAGCCAACTTGGCGCCCGTATCGAAGATGTACGGGTGCAGGACAACCAGCACGTGGTCAAAGGCGAACTGCTGGTACGCCTGGAAGCCGCCGATTTCCAACTCGCCGTCGAGCGCGCCCGAGCCGCCCTGGCAACCCGTGAAGCGGAACACGTGCAAGCTGAAAGCCGCCTGACGCAACAAGGCAGCTTGATCGCTGCGGGCCAGGCCCAGGTCGCCGCCAACCAGGCCACGCTCAACCGCTCACGCCTGGACCTCAACCGCGCAGAAGCCCTGCGTAAGCCTGGCTTCGTGTCCGAGGAGCGGGTGACTACCCTTTCGGCGGAGAGCCATGTCGCCAGCTCCCAAGTCGACAAGGCCCGCGCTGACCTGCAAAGCCAGCGCCAGCAGGTCAATGCCCTGACTGCCGAGCTCAAACGCCTCGATGCGCAGATCGCCAATGCCCGTGCCGACCTTGCCCAGGCCGAATTGAACCTGACCCGCTGCGAGATCCGTGCCCCGATCAGCGGCACCATCGGCCAACGCAACGCACGCAACGGTCAGGTGGTACAGGCTGGCGCCTATCTGCTGTCAATCGTGCCCGACGAAGACATCTGGGTGCAGGCCAACTTCAAGGAAACCCAGATTGGCCACATGCAACCAGGGCAGCGCGCCGAATTGCTGTTCGACAGCTACCCAGACACCCCCATCGAAGCCCGGGTCAACAGCCTGTTCGCAGCTTCCGGCGCCCAGTTCAGCCTGCTGCCACCGGACAACGCCACCGGTAACTTCACCAAGGTGGTGCAGCGCATCCCGGTGAAGCTGACCTTCAGCGCCGACAACCCGCTGCATGGCCGCATCCGCCCCGGCATGTCGGTCACCGCCACTGTCGATATCCGCACCGAGGATGAAGGCCGCAATGGCCGGTGATCAGTTGCTCCGGCCCACTGCCGAGCCCACCCGGCGCGACTGGATTGCGGTGATGAGCGTGATGCTCGGCGCCTTCATGGCCGTGCTCGACATCCAGATCACCAACTCGTCGCTGAAGGACATCCAGGGCGCGCTTTCCGCGACCCTGGAAGAAGGCTCGTGGATCTCCACCTCCTACCTGGTGGCGGAAATCATCATGATCCCGCTGACCGCCTGGCTGGTGCAGTTGCTGTCCGCCCGGCGCCTGGCGGTGTGGGTTTCGGCCGGCTTTTTGCTGTCGTCCCTGCTCTGCTCCATGGCCTGGAACCTGGAGAGCATGATCATGTTTCCGTGCCCTGCAGGGCTTTACCGGTGGCGCGCTGATCCCCCTGGCCTTCACCCTGACCCTGATCAAGCTACCCGAGCACCACCGCGCCAAGGGCATGGCTATGTTCGCCATGACGGCCACCTTCGCGCCCTCGATCGGCCCGACCCTGGGTGGGTGGCTGACCGAGAACTGGGGCTGGGAGTACATCTTCTACATCAACATCCCGCCAGGCTTGGTGATGATCGCTGGGCTGCTGTACGGACTGGAGAAAAAAGAGGCGCATTGGGAGCTGCTGAAGAGCACCGACTATGCCGGCATCGTCACGCTCGGCCTGGGGCTGGGCTGCCTGCAGGTCTTTCTCGAGGAAGGCCATCGCAAGGATTGGCTGGAATCGAACCTGATCGTCAGCCTGGGCACCGTCGCCCTGATCAGCCTGATTACCTTTGTCATCCTGCAGTTTTCCAAGCCGCACCCTTTGATCAACCTGCGCATCCTCGGCAACCGCAACTTTGGGCTGTCGAGTATTGCCAGCCTGGGCATGGGGGTCGGGCTGTATGGCTCAATCTATTTGTTGCCGCTTTACCTGGCGCAGATCCAGGGCTACAACGCCCTGCAGATCGGCGAGGTAATCATGTGGATGGGGGTACCGCAGCTGTTTCTGATTCCGCTGGTGCCGCAGCTGATGAAAGTGGTCTCGCCGAAAATACTGTGCGCTTTAGGCTTCTGCCTGTTCGGGGCCGCCAGCTTTGGCTCGGGGGTACTTAACCCGGACTTTGCGGGGCCGCAGTTCAACCACATCCAGATCATTCGGGCACTGGGGCAACCGATGATCATGGTGACCATTTCGTTGATTGCCACGGCCTATATCCAGCAACAAGATGCCGGGTCGGCATCAAGCCTGTTCAACATCCTGCGCAATCTGGGTGGGGCGATTGGCATTGCCTTGCTGGCCACCTTGCTGGATGCGCGGACCAAGGTGTACTTCGACTACCTGCGCGAATCGGTGGTGCCCAGCAACCCACAGGTGGCAGAGCGCTTGGCGCAACTGGCGGAGCGACTGGGCAGTGAGACAGCGGCGCTTGGCAAGCTGAGTGAGATCACCCATCAGCAGGCGCAGATCATGGCGTACAACGATGCCTTCCACTTTGTCGGCATCGGCTTGGCGGTGAGCATGGTGGCGGTGCTGTTGACGCGCAAGCTGCCGGAGGGGTTGAAGGCTGGGGAGGCTCATTGAGCTGATGTGTTTGTTGCCTGTGCCGGCCTCTTCGCGGGGCAAGCCCGCTCCCACAGATACCTCACTTTTCACAAGGGCAGTGAGGTACCTGTGGGAGCATGGTGGCGGTGCTGTTGACGCGCAAGCTGCCGGAGGGGTTGAAAGCTGGGGAGGCTCATTGAGCTGATTTGTTTGTTGCCTGTGCCGGCCTCTTCGCGGGGCAAGCCCGCTCCCACAAATGCCCACTGACTTTGAGAGCTGCGTTCATCCTGAGACAAGCCCGCACAGATACCTCACTTTTCACAAGGGCAGTGAGGTACCTGTGGGAGCGGGCTTGCCCCGCGAAGAGGCCTAACCGGGAGCAAAGGATCAGCTGGTGATCAGCCGCTCCCGCAACTGGGTAATCTCGTCGCGCATTTGCGCTGCCGCCTCGAACTCCAGGTCCCGGGCGAACTGCATCATCTTCTCTTCCAGCTGCTTGATACGCTTGGTGATCTCGCCCGGCGTGCGCAACTCGGCTTCGTAGCGGGCGCTCTCCTCCGCGGCCTTGGCCATACCCTTGCGCTTCTTGCTGCGCGAGCCAGGTACGGTAGCGCCTTCCATGATGTCGGTGATGTCCTTGACCACGCCCTTGGGCACGATACCGTTGGCCAGGTTGAAGGCAATCTGCTTCTCCCGGCGCCGCTCGGTCTCGTCGATGGCCCGCTGCATGGAGCCGGTCATCTGGTCGGCGTACAGGATGGCGCGACCATTGAGGTTACGCGCGGCCCGGCCAATGGTCTGGATCAGTGACCGCTCGGAACGCAGGAAGCCTTCCTTGTCGGCATCGAGAATCGCCACCAGCGACACCTCCGGCATGTCCAACCCCTCACGCAGCAGGTTGATGCCCACCAGCACATCGAAGGTGCCCAAGCGCAGGTCGCGGATGATTTCCACCCGTTCGACCGTGTCGATGTCCGAGTGCAGGTAACGCACCCGCACGTCGTGGTCGGCCAGGTAATCACTGAGGTCCTCGGCCATGCGCTTGGTCAGCGTGGTCGCCAGCACCCGCTCACCCGCATCGACACGCTTGCGGATCTCCGACAGCAGGTCGTCGACCTGGGTCAACGCCGGGCGTATCTCCACTTGCGGGTCGACCAGGCCGGTAGGCCGCACCACCTGCTCGACCACGCGGCCAGCATGTTCGGCCTCGTAGGGACCGGGGGTTGCCGAAACGAAAATGGTCTGCGGGCTGACCGACTCCCATTCATCGAAGCGCATGGGCCGGTTATCCAGCGCCGAAGGCAGGCGGAAGCCGTATTCCACCAAGGTTTCCTTGCGCGAGCGGTCGCCCTTGTACATGGCGCCAACCTGGGGGACGCTGACGTGCGACTCGTCGATCACCAGCAGCGCATCCGCGGGCAGGTAGTCGTAAAGGGTGGGTGGCGGCGCGCCGGAGGGGCGCCCGGACAGATAGCGCGAGTAGTTTTCGATACCGTTGCAGTAACCCAGCTCCAGGATCATCTCCAGGTCGAAACGGGTGCGCTGCTCCAGCCGCTGCGCCTCCACCAGCTTGTTGCCCTTATGCAGGTATTCGAGCCGGTCCTTGAGCTCTTCCTTGATGCCTTCGACGGCGTCGAGCAGCGTCTCGCGCGGGGTCACGTAGTGGCTCTTGGGGTAGAACGTGAAGCGCGGCAGCTTGCGGAAGACCTCCCCCGTGAGCGGGTCGAAGGCAGCGATGTTTTCCACTTCATCATCGAACAGCTCGATGCGGATGGCTTCAAGGTCGGATTCGGCCGGGAACACGTCGATCACGTCGCCGCGCACGCGGAAGGTGGCGCGGGCGAAATCCATCTCGTTGCGGGTGTACTGCAAGTCAGCCAGGCGGCGCAGCAAGGCGCGCTGGTCGAGTTTGTCGCCGCGGTCCACGTGCAGGACCATCTTCAGGTAGGTCTCGGGGCTGCCCAAGCCATAGATGCACGACACGGTGGTGACGATGATCGCGTCTCGCCGCTCCAGCAAGGCCTTGGTCGCCGACAGGCGCATCTGCTCGATGTGGTCGTTGATCGACGCATCTTTCTCGATGAAGGTATCGGACGACGGCACATAGGCTTCGGGCTGGTAGTAGTCGTAGTAGGAAACGAAATACTCGACCGCGTTGTTCGGGAAGAACGCCTTGAACTCGCCATACAGCTGCGCCGCCAGGGTCTTGTTCGGCGCCAGCACCAGGGTCGGGCGCTGCACCTGCTGGATGACGTTGGCGATGCTGAAGGTTTTGCCCGAGCCGGTCACGCCGAGCAGCGTCTGGTGCGAAAGCCCCGCCTCGATGCCTTCGACCATCTGGCGAATGGCTTCGGGCTGATCGCCGGCCGGCTGGAAACGGGTGACGAGCTGGAACTCGGACATGAGGGACCTCGCGGTGTCGCAGCAACTGTAAATTTAGCCAGTAGTCTATACCCAAATGCGCTCGCTCGGGGCCGGTTTCAAGCCCCAGGTGCGAACGCTTATTGCTGTGGACACGGCAATAAGACCAATGGTCAAAAAATATTTGCGTAAATGGCTGGAAAAGCTGCGCCAGAGTGTCGCAGTGACCGGTCGGTATCACTATACTGACTCCCCGTTTGTGCACCGCTTCAGTGCATTCGGCTGGAGCGTGTACGTCCTATCACTCTCCAATCAGAGCCAAGGTAACAATGAGCCTGTTTTCCGCTGTCGAGCTGGCACCCCGCGACCCTATTCTGGGCCTCAACGAAGCATTCAACGCCGATCCACGTACTGACAAGGTCAACCTGGGCGTGGGCGTCTACTGCAATGAGGAAGGCCGCATTCCGCTGCTGCGCGCCGTGATCGAAGCCGAGACCCAGCGTGCTGCCCAGCATGCCTCGCGCGGCTACTTGCCGATCGACGGTATCGCGACTTACGACCAGGCCGTGCAAAAACTGCTGTTCGGCGCCGAGTCGCCGCTGCTGGCCGCTGGCCGTGTCGTCACCGTGCAAGCCGTTGGCGGCACCGGTGCGCTGAAGATTGGCGCCGACTTCCTCAAGCGCCTGTCGCCCAATGCCGTGGTTGCCATCAGCGACCCAAGCTGGGAAAACCACCGCGCCCTGTTCGAGACCGCAGGCTTCCCGGTACAGAACTACCGCTATTACGACGCACCGAGCAACGACGTCAACCGCGCCGGCATGCTCGAAGACCTGAACAGCCTGCCGTCCGGCTCGATCGTCGTCCTGCACGCCTGCTGCCACAACCCGACCGGCGTCGACCTCACCCTGGACGACTGGAAAAACGTCCTGGAAGTGGTCAAGGCCAAAGGCCATGTGCCATTCCTCGACATGGCCTACCAGGGCTTCGGTGACGGCATCGCTGAAGACGCCTTCGCCGTGCGCCTGTTCGCCGAGTCGGGCCTGGACTTCTTTGTTTCCAGCTCGTTCTCCAAGTCGTTCTCGCTGTATGGCGAGCGCGTCGGCGCCCTGTCGATCGTGACCGGTTCCAAGGACGAAAGCACCCGCGTGCTGTCCCAGGTCAAGCGCGTGATCCGCACCACCTACTCCAACCCGCCGACCCATGGCGCGACCATCGTCGCCACCGTGCTCAACAACGATGAGCTGCGTCAGATGTGGGAAGCGGAGCTGGGCGAAATGCGCCAGCGCATCCACGGCATGCGCAAACAGATGGTCGAGCTGCTGGCCACCTACGGTGCTCAGCGCGACTTCAGCTTCGTTGGCCGCCAAGTGGGCATGTTCTCCTACTCCGGCCTGACCGTGGAGCAAGTAGCACGCCTGAAGAACGAGTTCGGCATCTACGCGCTGGACACTGGCCGCATCGCGGTTGCCGCACTGAATCAAAGCAACATCCACGTGGTCACCAAGGCTATCGTCGAAGTGCTGTAACTGCTTGATTCGGTTCTGATTTACCAGGGGGAAGCTTGACTTCCCTTTGGTGATCAGTAAGATATGCCCAGATTCCGCGATAGCTCAGTCGGTAGAGCAAATGACTGTTAATCATTGGGTCCCTGGTTCGAGTCCAGGTCGCGGAGCCAAACACTGAAAAGCCCCCGGGTGCGCAAGCAACCGGGGGCTTTTTCGTTGTATGGCTGGAATGTTGCGGCGCCTGGCAGACCGAGCGCCGCCCGCGCGACGCTTCGCAGCACAAGGCTGCTCCTACATCGGCTACGGGCCAGTTATTCCTGGAGACTTGGCGCATGCGGTCGCGCGCAAATGCCACAGGCGAGACTGGCCCGAAACGGATGTGGAGCAGCCTTGTGCTGCGAAGCGTCGCGCGGGCGGCGCTCGGTCTTATTGACACCGCCATACTCAAGGCATGCGCATGCCAGCCACACAGGTCTCAGCCGGTACGCCCGATCGGATAGAACTCGCCTCGGCTCCATACCCCAAGCCACTCTTCACCGTCGATAATGCGCGGCACCGCCAGCTCGACCAGTTGGTAGAACACATTGCGATGAATCAGCGCCTCAAGGTTGCTGCGCATCAGTACGTAGGGAGATGGCTCTTGCGTGACAGGATCGAGCTCGACCCGCAATGGGTTATCCGGCCCCGCCTCGACCTGGTCGTCGACATTGCTGGTGAAGCGCAACACTTGTTGCTCGCCCTCGCCCTGCACCTCCAGAGTAACCGCGACAAAGGGCGCATCGTCGACACGGATACCGACCTTCTCCACCGGGGTTATCAGAAAGTAGTCATCGCCGTCGCGGCGGATGATCGTGGAAAACAACCGCACCATCGGCTTGCGCCCGATCGGCGTGCCCAGGTAATACCAGGTACCGTCACGGGCGATGCGCATGTCGATGTCGCCGCAGAAGTCCGGGTTCCACAGGTGCACGGGCGGCAAACCCTTCGCCTTGGGGATTTGCGCCAGAAGGTCATTGGCCTTGCCGGAATCGCTCATCACGCTTGCCTCATTCGCTCATGCCCAGAAGGCTCCGAGCGTACTCGCGCATCGGCGCGGCAAGCAAATCTTCCGGCGTATTGTCGTGGAACGTCAACAAACCGCCACGGCTTTTGATGCGTGCGGTGTCGATCAAGTAGCGGGTATTGGTTTCGATCAGCATCATCTGCACCACCCCAGTGTCCCAGCCGAGGCGGTCGACAGCCTGCTCGTCATACCATTCGTCGCCGTTGCCGATGCGGTCATCGGTACGTGCGAAACGGGTGTACAGCACGTAGTCCGCGCCCACCGAGCGGGCCTGGGCGATCGCGTCCTCCAAGCCGAGCGGGCCTTGGGCGCGGCGTACCAGGGGGAAATACTCGACGAAGCTCTTGAAGGCCTGATCGGCAACCACATTCTGGTGCGGTACTGGCCCTTTACCGGGCGGCACAAAGGCACCCTGGCCAATGAAGATGAACGAGTCGGGCTGCAGGCGGATCGACAGGGTCCTGCGGGTATCGCTGTGGTCGAGCAGACCGGCGTCGCTCATGTGGTAACGGACGCCTTCGCCCATATCGCTGACATTCATGCAGCCGCCCAACGCCATCAGCGCCAGCAGCAAGACCAGGCTACGCATCTTTCCTCCAGTGGCCGGCGACGAAAAACCGGCGAATAGCCGGCGGATGCAGCTTTTGCGCCAGACTCAACCGCCGATCACCTTCATCACCGTAACACCCCCGGAAAACGCCACATCCTGCTTGTCTGCCAGGGCTTTGACCAGCAGCCGCTGCAAGGCAGGAAGCGCTTGATGACGCGGCTTTTCCAGCAGATCGCCGACAAAGTGGCGGTTGCTCGACGACAGGCAGCCATGCAGCCAACCCGTCGATGACAAACGTAGCCGTGAGCAACCGCGGCAAAACGGCACGCTCTCGTTGGCAATTACGCCAAAATGGCCTTTACCCGGGATCTGGTAACGCAGGGCCGTAGCATCCACCGGCACATCGACCTGCTCGAAGGCATGATTGGCACCAATCAGCCCGAGCAGCTGGTCGAGGCCCACGAACTGCTGCAAAAATGCGTTGCGATCACTGGCCAGGTGGCCCATGCGCATGAGCTCGATGAAGCGCAGCTCAAAACCCCGCTCGAGGCAGTAATCCAGCAGCGGCAACACCTGGTCGAGGTTTTGCCCACGCATCGGCACCATGTTCACTTTGATGCGCATGCCCTGCTCGCTGGCGCGCTGCATGCCTGCCAGCACACTGGCCAGGTCGCCACCGCGGGCGATGCGGCGAAACGCCAGCGGGTCGAGGGTATCGAGGGAAACATTCAAGCGGCGGATGCCGGCGGCATGAAGCGCTGGCAGCTTGCGCGCGAGCAACTGGCCATTGGTGGTCAGCGAGATATCGTCGAGGGGGAGTTTGGCAATGGCAGCCAGAAAGCCATCCAGCCGGGGGCTGACCAGCGGCTCGCCACCAGTAATGCGTAAACGCTCGATACCTGCGGCCTCGATGAGGTAAGCAACGCCCCGCGCCAGGGCTTGCGCCGACAGCTCGTCCTGCGCCGCCACCAGGCGTTTGCCAGTGGGCACGCAGTAAGTGCACGCGTAGTTACAGGCAGCCGTCAGGCTGACACGCAGGTTGCGAAAACGCCTGCCTTGACGATCGACGATCATGGATGACTCCAGCATGGATGAAGCGGGGCTGGCAAAACCTGACTCATAAATCAGGTTTTTGCAAGCACCTTGTTCATGCTGGAGCCACCGGACCGGTCAGTGGGTGGGTTCCGGGTCGCGTTTGCGCTTGTTGCCCATGCGTACGCCGATGTCCATGAGGAACTGGAAGAAACCTTCCTGATCTTCAAGCACATTGCTCCAGAACGGCGAGTGGTACAGCGCCACGGCGCCATGCACCAACGCCCAGGCCGCGCAGTAGTGGAAGTACGGCGGTACGTCTTCGAGCTTGCCTTCGCTGATACGGCCCTTGATCAACTGGGTGAGGCGATCGAAGTTGGAGGCGCGGATGCTATGCAACTGCTCGACCATCTCCGGCACCTGATTACCCTTGACCACCTTTTCTTCCAGGCGGTCGAACAGGCGATAGCGCTGCGGGTCGCG
Organism: Pseudomonas sp. Y3 TE3536; assembly: GCF_053629175.1. NCBI lineage: Bacteria > Pseudomonadati > Pseudomonadota > Gammaproteobacteria > Pseudomonadales > Pseudomonadaceae > Pseudomonas > Pseudomonas sp. Y3 TE3536. The sequence goes on from NZ_JBRJHU010000001.1 coordinate 289,169, forward strand.
CATGCGGAACTCGAAGTAGGCGCGCGACAGGGCTTCCTTGTCACGGTCGACGTCGGCCGAATGCAACAGCTCGTTCAAATCACGCTCGTAGTCGAGCATCAGGCGCAGGTAGATCTCCGCCTTGGACTTGAAGTGCTTGTAGATCGTGCCTTTGCCGATACCTACCGCGTCAGCGATCATCTCGACGGTGACACTGTCTTCACCCTGTTCGAGAAACAGCTTGAGCGCGGTATCGAGGATTTCCTGTTCGCGACGGCGAAACTCACGGACCTTACGAGGTTCTTTCTGCATAGGAAGGACTGGATGACAATCGAAGCGGTTTATTATGCCTAACTTGCGGGAAATTGCACGGATCATCCAACCATGTCTATGTTTCACGATGAGTTCGACCATGCCCCCGGGCTGCGCTACCTGAACCACGCCGCCATCGCCCCCTGGCCACGGCGGGCTGCCGAGGCAGTGGCCCGCTTCGCCCGCGACAACGTTTGCCTCGGTGCCTGCGAGTACCCATCCTGGCTGGCCACCGAGCGACGCCTGCGCGCGCGGCTGGCGCGGCTTATTCATGCGCCCTCGCCTGGCGATATCGCCCTGCTGAAGAACACCTCCGAAGGGCTGTCGCTGGTCGCCTTTGGGCTGGACTGGGCAGCGGGCGAACAGGTGGTGATCAGCGACGAGGAGTTCCCTTCCAACCGCGTGGTGTGGGAGGCGTTGGCCGACCGTGGCGTGCAGGTGATCGAGGCCAACCTGGCCGGCCCAGACCCCGAAGCCACCTTGCTGACGGCCTGCGGCCCGCGCACCCGGTTATTGGCGGTCAGCGCGGTGCAGTTCGGCAGCGGCCTGCGCCTGGACCTGGCGCGCCTGGGCGAAGGTTGCCGGGCGCGTAATGTACTGTTCTGCATCGATGCCATTCAGCAGGTCGGCGCCCTGCCCTTCGACGTACAACGCTTTCAGTGTGATTTTGCCGTGGCCGATGGCCATAAGTGGATGCTCGGCCCTGAGGGGCTGGGGATGTTCTATTGCCGCGCCGCGCTACGCCCGCAACTTGAACTCAATGCCTATGGCTGGCACATGCTGGAACACCTGGGCGACTTCGACCGACGCCAATGGCAGCCCGCACACAGCGCGCGGCGTTTCGAGTGTGGCAGCCCGAACATGCTCGGCGCCCATGCGCTGGAGGCAAGCCTTTCACTGCTGGAGGAGGTCGGTATCGGCACGGTCGCGCAGCAATTGCAGCAGCGCGTGGCCCAGTTGTACGAAGGCTTGGCATCAGTGCCCGGTATTGTGCTGCACACCCCGGCTGACCCAGACCGACGAGCGGGCATCGTCACATTCAGTATCAAAGGGCAGGCCAGCGTGGACATCCACAAGGCCTTGATGGCCGAGCGCACAATTTGCGCTTTGCGCGGCGGCGGTGTGCGATTTTCACCGCATTTCTATACCAGTGAGCAGCTGATCGACGAAACTGTTCAGCAGGTGCGGCGCCTGGCCATGCACTGAGAGTGCAACGGAACGCGGGCGTATTCCAAATCTGTTTAAAAAACGACCAACAGCCACTGGCACTGCGCCAAACCTGACCAATACTTGAAGTGTTGGCGCGGCGCATCCCCCCCAAGTGGCGCGCCGATAAAGGTGCTCAGGGACCGCGTACCTTTGTTTTACTCCTAATGGTCTTAACCCGGATTCCCTCCCCCAGAACCCGGGTTTTTTTTGCCTGTCGCGCTACCCGGCCACGCGAGCCAGCGGGAACAACCGCTTGAAGTTGGCGGTGGTCTGCTCCGCCAACTGCTCATAACTGGCCCCTCGCAACGAGGCGACGTATTCGGCCACCTCACGCACATACTGCGGCAGGTTAGGCTTGCCCCGGTGCGGAATCGGTGCCAGGTACGGCGAATCGGTCTCCACCAGCAGGCGGTCGACAGGCACCTGGCGCGCCACCTCACGCAAGGCATCGGCATTGCGGAAGGTGACGATGCCCGACAACGAGATGTAGTAGCCCAGGTCCAGCGCCGCCTTGGCCATGTCCCAGTCTTCGGTGAAGCAGTGCAGCACACCGGCCTGGGGCAGGTTCGCCTCGCGCAGCAGCGCCAGGGTGTCGGCCCGTGCAGCACGGGTATGCACGATCACCGGCTTGCCGGTCTGGCGCGAGGCCTCCAGGTGCAGGCGAAACGATGCCTGCTGCAACTCGGCGGCTTCCGGCTCGTAGTGGTAGTCCAGGCCGGTTTCACCGATCGCCACCACATGCGGATGCGCCAACTCACGCAACAGCCACTCCAACGCCGGGGTTTCGCCCGGTGCCAGGTCGAGCGGGTGCACCCCCACCGAACAATCGACATCGGCGTACTGCTCACTCAGCGCTTTGACCGCACCAGCGTTCTCGGCGCTGACGCCAATGCACAGGAAGTGCCCCACCCCGCGCTCACGCGCGGCTTGCAGGGCGGCATCGAGGGAGCCCTGGTGGGCGCTCAGATCAAGACGGTCAAGGTGGCAATGGGAATCTACGAGCATGGGATAACGGCACACATGAAAAAAGGGAAAGTCAGCGGGCGCCTGGCAACTGCTGCCAGTGCGCCAGCAGCGCTTCGAGCAGCAGGGCGCGGTTCAGGTTAGCCTTGCCCAGCACCTTCTGGCGCTGTTCCAGGATCCACGCCTGCACCTGAAGCACGTTGGCCTGGCGGCTCTTTTGCGCCAGGTACTGCACAACCTTGCGCATATCGGCCAAGCCTAACCCTTCTTCGTCCTGGGTCAACTGATAGCGCAGGATCAGGTGCGACCAGTCGCAGAACCAGTCGAACAACAGCAACAACGGCACGCCATTCCAAGCCTCTGCCAACTGACTGGGCGATTGCTGCTGCTTGAGCAGTTTCTTCACCCCGTCGGTGACCAGCGCACGCTGCTCGCGCACGCCCTGCGCCTGCAAGCTCACCGCCATCAATGGCGAACCAGCGGCCAGGGTCAACAACTCATCGCGCTCGGCTTCATCGCTGTCGGCCAGCGCATGGGCCAGCCAGGCTTGGCTCTGGGCCAGGCTGGGCTGCGGGCAAGCGACCTGCTGGCAACGGCTCTTGATGGTCGGCAACAGGCGGCTGGGCTGGTGCGTGACCAACAGCAGAACGGTGTCGCCAGAGGGCTCTTCAAGGCTTTTGAGCAGGGCGTTGGAAGCGTTGATGTTCATTGCCTCGACCGGCTCGATCAACACGACTTTGCGCCCACCCAACTGCGCAGTCTGCACCACGAAAGCCACCAACTCGCGCACCTGGTCGACCTTGATCGGTTTGTCAGCCTCTTCTGGCTCCAGTACGTAGTTGTCCGGGTGGCTACCGGCCTTGAGCAGCAAGCATGACTTGCAGCTACCACAGGCATCCAGGCCCTGCGGCTGCTGACACAGCAGGCGCGCCATCAGCCGCTCGGCCAGGGCCCGCTTGCCGATGCCTTGCGGCCCATGCAGCAAATAGGCGTGGGCGTGCTGGCTGCGACCGGCCAGCTGCTGCCAGATGGCCTGCTGCCAGGGGTAGGCTTCAGCCACGGCAACGCTCCAGAATACCCGGCAGCAGCGCATCGATGGCGCGCTGCACGGCCTCCAGCGGTTGCGCGGCGTCCAGCAGGCTGTAGCGCTGCGGCTCACGATGGGCACGCTGCAGGTAGGCCTGGCGCACGGCCTCGAAGAACGCCTGGCCTTCCTGCTCGAAACGGTCCAGGCGGCCACGCGCAGCGGCGCGGGCGAGGCCGACTTCTACGGGCAGGTCGAATACGAGTGTCAGGTCAGGGCGCAGGTCGCCCTGGACGAATTGCTCCAAGGTGGCGATACGCTCGACGGATAACCCGCGACCACCACCCTGATAGGCGTAGGTGGCATCGGTAAACCGGTCACATAACACCACGGCGCCGCGGGCCAGCGCAGGACGGATCACCTGCGCCAGGTGCTGGGCGCGCGCGGCGAACACCAGCAACAGCTCGGTATCGGCCGCCATGGTTTCATCGCTGGGTGCCAGCAACAGTTCACGCACCTTCTCGGCCAGCGGCGTACCGCCCGGCTCGCGGGTCAGCAACACATCCAGACCTTGCTCGCGCAGGCGCGCCGCCAGGTATTCACGGTTGGTGCTTTTGCCCGCGCCTTCGGGGCCTTCCAGAGTAATAAACAAGCCGCTCACAGGCAGTCCTTAATGTTGTTCGTCAGGCGTCGGCGCAGTGGCCGGTGCATCGACGGGGGCAGGGTCGCTGGCCGGGGCGGCATCCTGCGCGGGCGCCTCAACGGGCTCAGGCTGCGCAGTCGGCTGGTCCGCTTTGGGCGTCTCGGGCTCCACGGCCTCCCCCGCTCCCGGCTGGGCCTGCGGAGCCGGGCTGGAGCGGTAATCCGCCCGCCGCTTGAGCTGGAACTCGCGCACCGCCGAGTTGTGATCGTCCAGGTCGTCGGAGAACACGTGGCTGCCATCGCCGCGAGCGACGAAATACAAGCTGGTGCCATCGGACGGATTGAGCGCAGCGTGAATCGCCTCACGGCCGACCATGGCGATAGGCGTCGGCGGCAGGCCGGTAATGGTGTAGGTGTTATAGGGCGTTGGCTCACGCAGGTCGGCACGGGTGATTCTGCCGTTGTAGCGCTCGCCCATGCCATAGATCACTGTCGGGTCGGTCTGCAGCATCATGCCCAGGCGCAAGCGCCGCACGAACACGCCGGCAATCTGCCCACGCTCTTGCGGGATGCCGGTTTCCTTCTCCACCAGCGAGGCCATGATCAGCGCCTGGTAGGGGTCGCGATAAGGCAGGTCGGTGGTGCGTTCCGACCACTCTTTGGCCAGCACTTCGTCCAGGCGCATGTAGGCTTGCTGCAACAATTCGATGTCGCTCATGCCACGCACGAAGCGATAGGTGTCCGGGAAGAAGCGGCCTTCAGGGAACACCCCGGTGTGGCCAAGCTTGTCCATGACCTCGGCGTCGGTCAGGCCGTCCAGCGTGTGCTTGAGCTTTTCGTGCTTGGCGATCGCCGAGCGTACCTGGCGGAAGGTCCAGCCTTCGACCAGGGTCAGGTTGTACTGCACGACATCGCCGCGGCGCCACGCATCGAACAACTGCTCGACCGTCATGCCCGGGGTCAGGCGGTACTCACCGGTGTGCAGGGGCGTACCGGCCATGTTGAAGCGCCAGTAAAGCCGCAGCCAGAAGGCGTCATCGAGCAACCCCTCGTTCTGCATGCGGTAGAACATGCGGTTGGGGTTGGTGCCATTGGGCACATCGAGCAGGCGCTCCTGCGTCACGTGCAAGGGCTGCTCCAGTACAGAGTTGACCTTCCAGGCCGACCAGCCGAATGCCAGGCCAGCCAGGATCAACCCCATTTCCAGCAGCAGCAGGAATTTGCGTCTCACGAATTCAGGTATCCAGTAACGTACGGGCAACGGCCTGCAGTTTACGGGTGAGTGGGCCTGGCGACCAGTTCAGCGCGGCAATTCCCCGTACGGGCCAGATCCCATAGACACTGTTGCAAACGAATACTTCATCCGCCTGCTGCAGTTCATCGAATGCCAGGTCACGAACCTGGACGGGAATGGCCAGCGCCTGGGCCTGCTGCAACAACGCGGCACGCATCACCCCAGCCACGCCGCATCGGCTGAGGTCTGCGGTCAGTAGCACGCCGTCACGCACCAGGAAAAGATTGCTGTACACCCCTTCGACCACCCTGCCCTGCCCATCTCGCATGAGGCCTTCGGCATGCTCGCTGTCCTGCCATTCGGCACGCGCCAGCACCTGCTCCAGGCGATTGAGGTGTTTGAGCCCGGCCAGCAGCGGTTGTTCCCCAAGCCGGGTCTGGCACGGGAACAAACGCACGCCACGCTCGGCATGCTCGACAGGATAGCTGGGCAGTGGGCTGCCCTGAAGGATGCGCCGTGGTGCGGCGCCGGCAACCGGGGCATAGCCGCGCTGGCTGTCGCCACGGGTCAGGATGAGTTTGGCGACGCCATCACCGAGCTGGCTGGCGTAACGCAGGAGCTCGTCTTCAACCAACGCCAGGTCGACGTCGATTGCCAGGCGCTGGCAACCCAGCGCCAAGCGTGCGAGGTGGCCCGCCAGCAAACTGGGCCGGCCACCGTGCACGGCGACGGTCTCGAACAGACCATCGCCGTATGCCAGGCCGCGGTTTTGCAGGTTGACTGCATCCGCCGGCTGGCCGTCGACCCAGCTGTGCATCAACCGGCGAACCGGCGGAACACCAGCGAGCCGTTGGTGCCACCAAAGCCGAACGAGTTGGACAGCACCACATCGATCGGCATGCTGCGCGCCTGGTGCGGCACGAAGTCCAGGTCACACCCTTCGTCCGGCTCGTCCAGGTTGATGGTCGGCGGCGCCATCTGGCTGTTGATCGCCAGCACGCTGAAGATCGCCTCCACCGCGCCAGCAGCACCCAGCAGGTGGCCAGTCATCGACTTGGTCGAGCTGACCGCGAGCTTGTAGGCATGCTCACCGAACACACGCTTGATCGCCGCCACTTCGGCGATATCGCCGGCCGGGGTCGAAGTGCCGTGGGCGTTGATGTAGCTGACCTCTTCAGGCTGGATACCCGCATCGCGCAAGGCATTGGCCATGCAACGGGCAGCGCCTTCGCCGGTATCGGGTGGCGAGGTCATGTGGTAAGCGTCGCCGCTCATGCCGAAACCAACCAGCTCGGCATAGATGGTCGCGCCACGGGCTTTGGCGTGCTCGAGTTCTTCGAGCACCAGGGCACCGGCACCGTCAGACAGCACGAAACCATCACGGCCTTTGTCCCAAGGACGGCTGGCACGGCTAGGCTCATCGTTGCGGGTCGACAGCGCACGCGATGCGCCGAAGCCGCCCATGCCCAGGCCGCAGGCGGCCATTTCGGCACCACCGGCGATCATCACGTCGGCTTCGCCATAGGCGATGTTGCGCGCGGCCATGCCGATGCAGTGGGTGCCCGTGGTGCAGGCAGTGGCAATGGCGTAGTTCGGGCCCTGCAACCCCAGGTGGATCGACAGGAAACCGGAGATCATGTTGATGATCGAACCCGGCACGAAGAACGGCGAAATACGCCGCGGGCCCTGCTCGTGCAGGGTCCGGCTGGTTTCTTCGATGTTGGTCAGGCCACCAATGCCCGAACCCATGGCCACGCCAATGCGTTCACGGTTGCTGTCGTTGACCTCCAGGCCCGCATTACGCACGGCCTGGAACCCGGCCGCCAGGCCGTACTGGATGAACAGGTCAAGTTTGCGGGCCTCTTTGGCCGACAGGTACTGTTCGACCTCAAAGCCTTTCACCGAGCCGCCGAAACGGGTGGAGTAGGCAGACAGATCCGTATGTTCGATCGGACCGATGCCACTGCGGCCAGCCAGAATGCCCTGCCAGGTGCTCGGTACATCGGTACCCAGTGGCGACAGCATACCCATACCGGTGACCACGACGCGTCTACGCGACACAGTACTCTCCTTTTCTAATAACAGAGTCTCTTGGCATTGCATTCATGCGATGGAATGGAATGACAACAGGCTCTCGGTGCGCGGTGAACGATACCCTTGAGCTAAAGGCAGGGGGCTCGCAAAGAAAAAACCGCACGCCAGCAAAGGCAGTGCGGTTTTTCCCGACAAGAAGCGTCGACTACTGCGTCTTAGGCCTTGTGGCTGTTGACGTAGTCGATAGCGGCTTGAACGGTAGTGATCTTCTCGGCTTCTTCGTCAGGAATCTCGGTCTCGAATTCCTCTTCCAGAGCCATCACCAGCTCAACGGTGTCAAGCGAATCGGCACCCAGGTCATCGACGAAGGACTTCTCGTTGGTCACTTCCTCTTCCTTGACGCCCAGTTGCTCGGCGACGATTTTCTTGACGCGTTCTTCGATGGTGCTCATACCTAGTTTTCACTCCTAATGGACATATGTCAGGCAGCTGGCCGGTGACCAATTTTATAGAAAGACGTTCGCTTTTCAAGCTAAACGCACCTTCGGATTAGTCACCGCACCCGCTGCCTGGAATCTGGTTGCAGCTTTATAACGGATTTTAGGCTCGCAGTATGACTCTTTTTTTACGAAATCCGTCACATTGAGTTGCAGTTGTTACATGTACATCCCGCCGTTGACCGGCACAGTAGCGCCGGTTACATAGGCTGCGCCGTCGGAGGCCAGGAAGGAAACCACCTTGGCGATTTCCTCGGCCTGGCCCAGGCGGCCCAGCGGAATCTGGGTCTGCAGGGCTTCGCGCTGCGCTTCTGGCAGCTCGCGAGTCATGTCGGTGTCGATGAAGCCCGGGGTCACCGAGTTGACGGTGATACCACGCGAGCCCACTTCACGCGCCAGGGCGCGGCTGAAGCCTTCGAGGCCGGCCTTGGCCGCCGCGTAGTTGGCCTGACCGGCGTTGCCCATGGCACCGACAACCGAGCCGATGCTGATGATACGACCCCAACGCGCCTTGGTCATGCCGCGCAGCACGCCCTTGGACAGACGGTAGAGGCTGTTCAGGTTGGTGTCGATCACGTCGAACCACTCATCGTCCTTCATGCGCAGCATGAGGTTGTCGCGGGTGATGCCGGCGTTGTTGACCAGGATGGTCGGCGCACCAAACTCTGCGCTGATGGCACCCAGCACCGCTTCCACGGACTCGGCGCTGGTCACGTTCAGCTCCATGCCGGTGCCGGCGATGCCGTGCTCTTTGAGGGTGGCGGCAATGCGCTCGGCGCCGGAAGCCGACGTGGCGGTGCCGATCACGGTCGCGCCCTGGCGGCCCAGTTCGAGGGCAATGGCCTGGCCGATGCCACGGCTAGCGCCGGTGACCAGTGCAACTTTACCTTGCAGGCTCATGCAAGCTTCTCCAATTCAGGCCAGCGCCGCATGGGTGGCGGCGACGGCGTCAGGGGTATTGAGGTTGTAGGTGGTGACACCGTCGGCGCAACGCTTGTTGAGGCCGGCGAGGACTTTGCCCGGGCCGCACTCGACCAGGTTGACCGCGCCATTGGCGGCCAGGGTCTGCACGCACTCGACCCAGCGCACGGGCTGGTAAAGCTGTGCCAGCAGGTCATGCTTGAGTGCATCGAGGTCGGCGGCGATAGCGGCGGTGACGTTCTGCACCACCGGGATCTGCGGGGCCTTCCATTCGATGGCGTTGACCGATTCGGCAAAACGCTCGGCAGCCGGCTTCATCAAGGCGCAGTGCGACGGCACGCTGACCGCCAGCGGCAGGGCGCGCTTGGCACCGGCCTCTTTGCACAGCGCCATGACACGGTCCACGGCAGCCTTGTTGCCCGCGATCACGACCTGGCCTGGCGAGTTGAAGTTCACCGCGCTGACCACTTCATCTTCGGCGGCCTTGGCACAGATATCGACCACCACGGCGTCGTCCAGGCCGAGAATCGCGGCCATGGCGCCATGACCGGCAGGCACGGCCTCCTGCATCAGTTCGCCACGGCGCTTGACCAGCTTCACTGCATCTTTGAGCGACAGGCTGCCAGCGGCAACCAGGGCGCTGTATTCACCCAAGCTGTGGCCGGAAACGAACGCCGGCTGCGCGCCGCCCTCTTCCAGCCACAGGCGCCACAGGGCGATCGAGGCAGTGAGGATGGCCGGCTGGGTCTTGTCGGTTTGGTTGAGTTGTTCTTCCGGGCCTTCCTGGACCAGCTTCCACAGGTCATAGCCCAGAGCCTCGGAGGCCTCCTTGAAGGTCTCAACGATCACCGGCTTTTCGGCGCCCAATTCCTTGAGCATGCCGAGCGACTGGGAACCTTGACCGGGAAAGACGAATGCGAGGGATGCAGACATTGAACAAGCCCTTATGATCTTGTCGTCGGATAGGGTGCGCCGGGCATCAGCCTGACGCGGAATCTGAAAACTTGGATGGAGACGCGGACCAAGCGGTCACATTTAAGCACTTCATCGGCGAATTGCCTAAGGCAACAGGTCTTCAAGGCGGCCATGCAGCCGCTGCGGCAGGTTTTCCTGAATCTCGATCAGCGCCCGCTGAATCGCACTCTGAAAGCCCTGCACCCCTGCCGAACCGTGACTCTTGATGACGATCCCCTGCAAACCCAGGAAACTCGCACCGTTGTGCCGCGCCGGCGCCAGGTCGGCCTGCAGGCGCTTGAGCAACGGCATGGCCAGTGCGCCGGCAGCGCGCGACAACACGCCACCCTTGAACAGCTTCTCGATGCGCGCAGCGATCATCGTCGCCAGGCCCTCGCTGGATTTGAGCAGGATGTTGCCGACAAAACCGTCACACACCACCACGTCAGCCTCGCCGCGATACAGGCCATCGCCTTCGACGAAGCCCACATAGTTAAGCCCACGGGCGTTCTGCAGCAAGGTGGCCGCCAGCTTGACCTGCTGGTTGCCTTTGATGTCCTCGGTGCCGATGTTCAACAGCGCCACGCGCGGCCGATGCACACCCAGCGCCTGAGCGGCCACCGAGCCCATCACGGCGAACTGGAAGAGGTTCTCGGCACTGCAATCGACATTGGCGCCCAAGTCGAGCAACTGGCAGTACCCCGCCTGGGTCGGGATCGCCGCCACCATGGCTGGCCGATCGATACCCGGCAGGGTTTTGAGCACGAAACGCGACAACGCCATCAGCGCCCCGGTGTTGCCGGCACTCACGCAGGCCTGGGCCTTGCCGTCACGCACCAGTTCGAGCGCAATGCGCATCGACGAATCCGGTTTGCCACGCAACGCCTGGGATGGCCGCTCGTCCATGCCAATCACCTCGCTGGCCGCGACAATCTGCAGGCGCGCGCGATCCGCCGCCGCAAGGCCGCTGACAAGATCTTCAAGGAGGGAGGGTTGACCGACGAGGGTCAGGTGCAGCGAGGGAGTAGCCGAAAGGCAGGCAATGCTAGCCTGGACAATGCTGCGGGGACCGAAGTCCCCGCCCATTGCGTCGATCGCGATGATCTGAGCGGACAAGGATTACTCGTCAGCGCCCTTGTCGACCACTTTGCGACCACGGTATACGCCTTCTGGCGATACGTGGTGGCGCAGGTGAACTTCACCGGTGGTTTTCTCTACCGACAGCGCGTTTTCCGACAGAGCGTCGTGCGAACGGCGCATGTCACGGGCAGAGCGGGATTTTTTGTTCTGCTGAACAGCCATAATTGATTAACTCCTAAACGTTTGGGTCACGCTTTAACTGCGCCAAAACACTGAACGGGTTGGACCGCGATACCTCGTCCTTGCTCGAATCGGGCTCGTCTGCGCCCGCCGGCTGCTGGCATTCTTCCGGATGATGAGCAGGCACGATTGGCAAGGCGAGCAGAAGCTCCTCCTCGACCAGCGCCTGCAGATCCAATGGATCTTCGCCCAGTTCCAGCACGTCATAGCCTTTCGGCAACGACTGGGTATTCGCACCCTCCTTCACCACAGCGTAAGTACATTCGCTGTGGATCGGCAGGGTGACCAGCTCAAGACAACGCTGGCAAACCATCTTGACCTCGACGTCGAGCTCGCTGTGGATAACCACCACGTGCTGTTCATCTCGTTCAAAATTTAACTTCGCCTGCACCGTACCGACATTGTCGGAAAGCGGGTCGCAGAGTCTTTCCAAATCAGCGAGTTGCAGCGAACCGTTAAGGGTTACGCCACGATCGGCTAATTTGCGCGGGTCAACGTGAGGTGGAATCGGGTCATTCAACATAGGCGCAGCATTCTAGGGATGCCCCCCGCACCTGTCAAAGGAAATTAGGCGGCATGTTGCATGTTAGAATTTGGTTCAACTGACCAGGAGTCTACCATGCTTCCCTTATTACTGGCTTCCAGCTCCCCTTATCGACGCGAACTGCTCGCCCGCCTGCGCCTGCCATTCACCTGCGCAAGCCCCGATATAGACGAGCAGCGGCTGGGTGACGAGCCTGCCGTGGAGCTGGTACGGCGCCTGGCCAGGCAAAAGGCTGAAGCATTGGCGGGCAGCCACCCTGGGCACCTGATCATCGGCTCTGATCAGGTCGCTGTGCTGGGTGAACAGATCCTGGGCAAGCCACACACCTTCGCCCGCGCCTGCGAGCAGCTGCTGGAGGCGAGTGGGCAGCAGGTGACCTTTCTGACCGGACTGGCACTGCTGAACAGCGCCACGGGGCACTGCCAGGTCGATTGCGTGCCCTTTACCGTCACCATGCGTGAATTGGACCGCAAACGGGTCGAGCGCTATGTAACGGCAGAGCAGCCACTGGATTGCGCCGGGAGCTTCAAGGCGGAGGGACTGGGGGTGAGCCTGTTCCAAAGCACGCACGGGTGCGATGCGACCAGCCTGGTGGGGCTGCCGCTGATTCGGCTGGTGGATATGCTGATGAAGGAAGGGGTGGAGATACCTTAGGCTCAACACTTGTGGCGCCTATGAGATCGAGCGCCGCCCGCGCGGCGCTTCGCAGCACAAGGCTGCTCCTACAGTTGTTTCGGGCCAATTATTCCTGGGGCATTTGCGCGCGACCCTTCTGGAACCCACCTCAATATCGATTCATGCCATGCAGGAGCAGCCTTGTGCTGCGAAGCGCCGCGCGGGCGGCGCTCGATCTCACAGGCACCAAAACTGCGACGGCGAACCCTCAGCGCAACGACGGCCCCTGGAACCCCATGTACATCGCCAGATGCTCCGCCACGCTGGCGCCCAGCCGCTTCGAGAAGCGATCAAACGGCGATTCCTCGACCGTGAAATCCACCAACTCCTTTTCGCCGACAATCTCCCGCGCGACATAGCTGGCACTGCCCAGGCCATCCACCAGCCCCAGCGCCTTGGCCTGCTCGCCGGTCCAGATCAGGCCACTGAACAGCTCCGGGTGCTCTTTGTCTTTCAGGCGGTCACCCCGCCCCTGCTTGACCATGGCGATGAACTGCTGGTGCGTGGTGTTCAGCACACCCTGCCAGAACGCCCGCTCTTCCGGCTTTTCTGGCGAGAACGGGTCCAGGAAGGCCTTGTGCTCGCCTGCAGTGTACGTGCGTCGTTCGACCCCAAGCTTCTCCATCGACCCGACAAACCCGTAACCCGCTGCCGTCACCCCGATGGAGCCGACCAGGCTAGCCTTGTCGGCATAGATCTCGTCCGCCGCACTGGCAATGTAGTAAGCACCGGAAGCGCCCAGGTCGGTAATTACCGCATACAGTTTGATGGCCGGGTACTCGGCACGCAGGCGACGAATCTCGTCATAGACATAACCCGCCTGCACCGGGCTGCCGCCTGGGCTGTTGATGCGCAGCACCACCGCCTTGGTCTTGGCGTCCTTGAACGCCTCACGCAGGCTCTTGACGAGGTTATCGGCACTGGCAGCCTCCTGGTCGGCGATCACGCCTCGCACTTCGATCAGCGCTGTATGGCTGGCACTGCGCGAAGCCGCCTTGTCCATGTCCATCAGCGGCGTGAACAGCACCAGCATGCCGAACAGATAGACGAAGGTCAGCAGCTTGAAGAAGATCCCCCAGCGCCGCGCGCGACGCTGCTCCTGGACGCCCGCCAGCAGGGTCTTCTCCAACAGCTTCCAACTCTTGCGCTCTTCGCGCTCCTCGGGTTCGGACTCAGGGGCTTTCCATTCGTCTGCCATGCTTACCTGCCTTGGGCGTGAAATTACGCGGAACGGCCCAGCCACTCACGCAACTGGGAAAAATGATCGATGCACAGCTGCGGGCCGAATTCGGCCAATGCCTGCAACGACATTGCGCCATACCCGACAGCCACCGAATGCATGCCAGCATTGCTGGCCATCTGCAGGTCGAACGCCGAATCGCCAACCATCAGCGCACGTCCTGGTTCGACACCACAATGGCCGAGAATTTCCTCGAGCATCAGCGGGTGCGGCTTGCCACGGGTCTCGTCGGCAGCACGGGTGATGTCGAAGTACTGCTCCCAGCCATTGGCCTTGAGCACCCGATCCAGTCCGCGACGCGCCTTGCCGGTCGCCACCGCCAGGCGGTAACCCTCAGCACGGAAGGCATCCAGCGATTCGACCACGCCCTCGAACAACGGCGAGGGCTGCTGATCGAGCGCCATGTAGATGTCGGCATAATGCTGCCGGAAGCGCTCGAGCGCTGCCGGCGTCAGGTGCGGGTACAGGGTATGGATCGCCTCACCCAGGGCCAGGCCGATGATGCCCTTGACCGCCTCTTCGTGGCTTGGCGCCTCACCGGCACGCTCAGCGGCGGCATTCATGGCCTCGACGATGCGGCCAATGGAATCGGCCAGGGTGCCATCCCAGTCGAAAATCAGCAGTTCATACGGCTTTTTCATAGATCAGGACGCACTCAAACGCTCAATCGTCTTAGCCCACACCTCATCCACCGGCGCCTCGAGCTTGAGCTCACCGCCATCAGGCAGCGGCACAGTCAGGGCGTAGGCATGCAGGAACAAGCGCTTGCCGCCCAGCTCGCGGATTTCGCGGCTGAAGTCTTCATCGCCGTACTTGCTGTCGCCTGCGATCATGTGCCCGGCATGCAAGGTGTGCACACGAATCTGGTGAGTACGACCGGTGATCGGGCGCGCCTCGACAATGGTCGCGAACTCGCCAAAACGGCGCAGCACGCGGAACAGGGTCAGCGCTTCCTTGCCCTCGTCATTGACCTCGACCATACGCTCGCCAGAACGCAGGTTGCTCTTGAGCAACGGTGCGTTGACCTGCTTCTTGGCGGTCGGCCAATGGCCGCGCACCAAGGCCATGTAGCGCTTGTCGACACCGTCGCCACGCAACGCGGCATGCAGGTGGCGCAGCATGCTGCGCTTCTTGGCGATCATCAGCAGGCCGGACGTGTCGCGGTCCAGGCGGTGCACCAGTTCAAGCTCCTTGGCGTCCGGGCGCAGTTGGCGCAGCGCCTCGATCACGCCGAAGCTCAGGCCACTGCCGCCATGCACGGCGATACCGGCCGGCTTGTTCATCACGATCAGCGCTTTGTCTTCATAGACAATCGCCGCTTCCAGGCGCTGCAACAGGCCTTGCGCCACCGGCGCAGGCGCATCACGCTCGGGCAAGCGGACGGGCGGCACCCGCACGATATCGCCAGCCTGAATCTTGTACTCAGGCTTGACCCGCCCCTTGTTGACCCGCACTTCACCCTTGCGCAGGATGCGGTAGACAAGCGTCTTGGGCACGCCCTTGAGGGCCGTGATGAGGAAATTGTCGATGCGTTGGCCGGCAAGCTCCGGCGCGACTTCGATCAGCTGAACGCCGGAAGTCGGAGGGGTATTGGTCGTCATCAAGGGATCATAACAATTTTTTATGGAATTGAAGCACTTAATCATTGCTGCTATAGTCGCGAACGCCGCCAAAAGCGGCAGGCCAGCGGCACCAGGCTCTTCGCCGGTCCCTGACCTTCGCAATTCTCCAGGACGCGAGGCCGTCCTACGGGGTTTTCGCCAGTTTACCGAATTGCCTGGAATCGCCACCAGCGCTGTGTAGAGAAGACCGAAAAAAAACGACAAGTGCGGTGTTTCACCTGCTTACCCGATTCTTTTCGCTGCACCTCTGCCCGCCTCGTCGCTTCCACGCAACGCACGGCGAATGCTTCGGAAATACCTGC
The DNA here is from genome assembly GCF_053629175.1 of Pseudomonas sp. Y3 TE3536. Taxonomy (NCBI): domain Bacteria; kingdom Pseudomonadati; phylum Pseudomonadota; class Gammaproteobacteria; order Pseudomonadales; family Pseudomonadaceae; genus Pseudomonas; species Pseudomonas sp. Y3 TE3536. Next base: position 304,641 of record NZ_JBRJHU010000001.1, read on the forward strand.
CTTGGACATGAATGGCGCCAGCGCGGAACCCGCGCTGGCGAAAAATGCAACCCGTTGCGGATTCAGCGCGCGGCAGCACCCGAATTATCAGGGATACGTGCAGGGTGGAGATGCACAGCCCTCGGACCGTGTAGCACCGCGTCCGGCCACCGGCCCACTGACATGGGCGGCGAGCGGATAAGGTCCTGAAACAGATGCCTCCGGGCGTCCACGGCTGAAGGTTGATTCCTCCTCCTGACTGAGTGCACTTGGCCCGCTGGGTTGATTCGGATACCTATTCGAAAGCCACAAGGGCCTGGTAGGCACCGCAGCAAACAGGACGCGTCGTCGTGACAACGGCAGGCTGGGCAACCGGCTGGTGCCGAACGTCGCTCGACACGGGGGTGGCCCGCCACCCTTTGCGCACCTTGGCACCGACCATGAGACGTCGTGTGTGCCGAACGCCGTTTCCGGCAGCCCGGAAACCGACGGTACAACATGAAAAGAATGCTGATTAACGCAACTCAACCCGAAGAGTTGCGTGTAGCCCTGGTGGACGGCCAACGCCTCTACGACCTGGACATCGAGTCCGGCGCCCGTGAGCAGAAAAAGGCCAACATCTACAAAGGCAAGATCACCCGCATCGAACCTAGCCTCGAAGCCGCCTTCGTCGACTTCGGCTCCGAACGTCACGGCTTCCTGCCGCTGAAAGAAATCTCCCGCGAGTACTTCAAGAAGGCCCCCGAAGGCCGCGTCAACATCAAGGACGTCCTCAGCGAAGGCCAGGAAGTCATCGTCCAGGTCGAGAAGGAAGAGCGCGGCAACAAAGGCGCCGCCCTCACCACCTTCATCAGCCTGGCCGGCCGCTACCTGGTGCTGATGCCCAACAACCCACGCGCTGGCGGCATCTCCCGCCGCATCGAAGGCGAAGAGCGCAACGAGCTGCGCGAAGCCCTCAACGGCCTGACCGTGCCGGGCGACATGGGCCTGATCGTGCGCACTGCCGGCCTTGGCCGCAGCAGCGAAGAAATGCAATGGGACCTCGACTACCTGCTGCAACTGTGGACCGCCATCAAGGAAGCCTCCCTTGACCGCGCCGCGCCATTCCTGATCTACCAGGAAAGCAACGTCATCATCCGCGCCATCCGCGACTACCTGCGCCAGGACATCGGCGAAGTGCTGATCGACAGCATGGACGCTCAGGAAGAAGCCCTGACCTTCATCCGCCAGGTGATGCCGCAGTACGCCAGCAAGGTCAAGCTGTACGAAGACAGCGTCCCGCTGTTCAACCGCTTCCAGATCGAAAGCCAGATCGAGACCGCCTTCCAGCGTGTTGTCGACCTGCCGTCCGGCGGTTCGATCGTGATCGACCCGACCGAGGCCCTGGTCTCTATCGACATCAACTCGGCGCGCGCCACCAAAGGCAGCGACATCGAGGAAACCGCCCTGCAGACCAACCTGGAAGCGGCCGAAGAAATCGCCCGCCAACTGCGTCTGCGTGATATCGGCGGCCTGATCGTCATCGACTTCATCGACATGACCCCGGCCAAGAACCAGCGCGCCGTCGAAGAGCGTGTGCGTGAGTGCCTTGAGGCCGACCGCGCCCGCGTTCAGGTTGGCCGCATCTCGCGCTTCGGCCTGCTGGAAATGTCCCGTCAGCGCCTGCGCCCATCGCTGGGCGAAAGCAGCGGCATCGTCTGCCCACGCTGCTCGGGTACCGGCATTATCCGTGACGTCGAGTCGCTGTCGCTGGCCATCCTGCGCCTGATCGAGGAAGAAGCGCTGAAGGACCGCACTGCCGAAGTGCGCGCCCAGGTGCCGATCCCGGTCGCTGCTTTCCTGCTGAACGAGAAACGCAACTCGATCACCAAGATCGAACTGCGCACCCGTGCACGCATCATCATCCTGCCGAACGATCACCTGGAAACCCCGCACTTCGAAGTCCAGCGCCTGCGCGACGACAACCCTGAAGTGCTGAACAACCTGTCCAGCTACGAGATCGCTGCCACCGAAACCGAAGAAGCGCCGCAGCCGACCGCCACCCGTACCCTGGTTCGCCAGGAAGCCGCGGTGAAGACTGCCCCAGCCCGCGCCAACGCGCCGGTGCCGAGCACTGTCGAAGAGCCGCAGCAGCCTGCCGCACCGGTAGCCCCAGCGCCAAGCGCCCCAGAGCCAAGCCTGTTCAAAGGCCTGGTCAAGTCGCTGGTCAGCCTGTTCGCCGGCAAGGACGAACCGGTCGCCGCACCGGCCGTCACAGCCGAAAAACCAGCTGCTGAACGCACCCCACGCAACGAAGAGCGTCGCAACGGCCGCCAGCAGACCCGCAACCGTAACGGCCGTCGCGACGAAGAGCGCAAGCCACGCGAAGAGCGTGCCGAGCGCGCACCACGCGAAGAGCGTCAGCCTCGCGAAGAACGCGCACCACGTGAAGAACGTGCCCCGCGTGAAGAGCGTGCACCGCGCGAAGAGCGCCAACCACGTCAGCCTCGCGAAGACCGTCGTGGCAACCGCGAAGAACGCCCGGTACGCGAACTGCGCGAGCCGCTGGAAGCCACGCCAGCACCCGCTGCCCGTGAAGAGCGCCAGCCACGCGAAGAGCGTGTAGCCCGTGAAGAGCGCGCCCCACGCGAAGAGCGTGCACCGCGTGAAGAACGTGCCCCTCGCGAAGAGCGCGCGCCACGTGAAGAACGTGCTCCGCGTGAAGAGCGTGCCCCGCGTGAAGAACGCGCACCTCGCGAAGAACGCGCCCCACGTGAAGAGCGCGCCCCACGCCCACCGCGTGAAGAGCGCCAGCCACGTGCCAGCGAAGAAGCCACCGAGCAGGCTGCAGAGCTTGCCGAAGAGCAACTGCCGAACGAAGAGCTGCTGCAAGACGAGCAGGAAGGCGCCGATGGCGAGCGTCCGCGCCGCCGTTCCCGCGGCCAGCGTCGTCGCAGCAACCGTCGCGAGCGTCAGCGCAATGCCAACGGTGAGCTGATCGAAGGTAGCGAAGACGACGGCAGCGAAGAGCAGCCACAACAGCACCAGGCCAGCGAGCTGGGTGCCGAACTGGCTGCCGGCCTGGCTGTGACCGCGGCTGTTGCCAGCAGCAGCATCAGTGCCGATGCCGAAGCCCAAGCCAACCAGCAGGCCGAGCGCGCCACCGCTGAAGTCGCCGAAACCGACACCCGCGAAGTCGCCAAGCCCGCCGAGCAGGTCGAAGCCGTTGCACAGGCCGAGGAAGTCGCCATTGCTCCGGTGGTCGAACAACCTGTCAGCGAACCCGTAGTAGTGGAAGCGACTGCCGAACCTGTGGTTGAAGTTGCGCCACAGCCGGTCGTGGAAGAAGCCCCTGCGGCCGAACCTGCAGTGGTTGCCGAAGCCCCAGCGGAAGCTGCAGCGGTCGAAGCCGGTGAAATCGAAAAGGCCCCGGCCTTCATCGAGCAAGCACCGGTCATCGAAGCACCTGCTCCGCTTGCCGAAGCCCAGCCTGAAGTGGTCGTTGAGCCTGCTCCAGTTGCGGTAGAGCCTGCACCGGTCGAACCACCTGCGGCGGTCGAAACCGCCACTGTGATGCTGGCAAACGGCCGCGCGCCTAACGACCCACGTGAAGTGCGTCGCCGCAAGCGTGAAGCCGAGGCTGCTGCCAAAGCTGCGCAAGAAGCTGCTGCATCGACGCAGGAAACTGCCCTGGAAACCGCTGATGAGCACAAACCTCATCACGGCTGATAGCCAAGGCTGAATGAAAAAGCCCCGCCAGTGCGAACTGGCGGGGCTTTTTCTTGCTTGCCTCTATTCAGGCCTCAACCCGAAACAGGTAGGAGCAGCCTTGTGCTGCGAAGAGGCCAGTGTAAACACCAAAGATCTGCGGTGATTTCACCGGCCTCTTCGCAGCGCAAGGCTGCTCCTACAGCACGCCTCAGTACAGGTTAGGCTCCATTTCCAGCTCAACCCCGAATCGCTCACGGATATCTGCCTGAATCCGCTGCGCCAGGTCATGCAGCTGTGCCCCGCTCGCCTGGCCATAATTGACCAGCACCAACGACTGCAACCGATGCACGCCGGCATCGCCATCGCGATAGCCCTTCCACCCCGCCTGTTCGATCAACCACCCTGCCGCCAGCTTCACCTGGCCATCGGCCTGGAGATAAGCCACGACACCCGGGAACTGCCCCCGGATACGCTCGACAAGCGCGGCAGACACCACTGGGTTCTTGAAAAAGCTGCCGGCATTGCCCAACTCGGCGGGGTCCGGCAACTTCTCGCGGCGAATGCTGCAGATGGCATCACTGATCGCCTGCGCACTCGGCTGCGCTACGCCCTGCTCCACCAAACGCTGGCGCACAGGGCCATAGTCCAGGTGGGCTTGCAGCGTATGGGTCAGCATGAAGCGCACGCGCAAGATCAGCCAGCGCCCAGGGTTACGCTTGAACAGGCTGTCGCGGTAGCCAAAGGCGCATTCTTCCAGCCCAAAGTCACGCAGCTCGCCGGTCTGGCGGTCCAGCGCGGTCAAGCCGGCGAACACGTTCTTGATCTCGACGCCATAGGCGCCCACGTTCTGCATGGGCGCAGCGCCCACCGTGCCCGGGATCAGGCTGAGGTTCTCCAGCCCGCAAAAACCTTGTGCCAGCGTCCACTGCACGAACGGGTGCCAGGGCTCGCCCGCCTCGGCTTCGACCACAATGTGCTCACCGTCATCGCTGAGCACGCGGCGGCCACGGCTGGCCATGTGCAGCACCAACGCGTCGACATCACCGGTCAGCAGCAGGTTGCTGCCACCGCCAATGACCAGCACCGGCACGCCTCGGCGGTGCGCTTCGGCCAGCGCCTCACGCACCTCGTCGTCATCATGCACCTGGCTGAAATGCCGGGCCCTGACGTCAATGCCAAAGGTGTTGTAAGGCTTGAGCGAAACGTGCTCTTGCCACAGCGCTGTCATAACCGCCCCTTGATTTCCACGACCAACGCTTCGCACGCGTCCTCGATCAGGTCCAGGACCTGCTCGAAGCCCTCCGCGCCGCCGTAGTACGGGTCTGGCACTTCATCCAGCTTCGCGCCATAGCGGCGCAGGAACAGGTCGAGCTCGGCGGGCGTAGACTGCGGGCGCATGGCACGCAAATGGCTCAAGTTGCTTTCGTCCATGGCCAGGATCAGGTCGTACTCGGCAAAGTGGGCCACATTGACCTGCTGGGCGCGCTGCTGCGAAAGGTCGTAGCCCCGCGCCATGGCGGCCTTGCAGGTGCGGCTGTCGGGCGCCTTGCCGACATGCCAGTCACCGGTACCGGCAGACGCCACGTGCACCTGCTCGGCAAGCCCCGCGGCCTGCAACTGATGGCGCAGTACGCCTTCGGCGGTAGGCGAGCGACAGATGTTGCCCAGGCAAACGAACAGGACGCGCATCAGGCCTCCAGCAAGCGCCGTACGCGCTCCAGGTCTTCAGGGGTATCGACACCCACCGCGGGTGCCTCGAGGGCGTCTTCGACATGAATGCGCACGCCATGCCACAAGGCACGCAATTGCTCCAAGGCTTCGGTTTGCTCGAGCCAGCACGGGCCCCAACCGACGAAGTCCTGAAGGAAGCCCACGCGGTAGGCATACATGCCGATGTGGCGACGATAAGGCACACCTTCCGGCAGTTGCTCGCGGTTGGCGGCGAAGGCATCACGCGCCCAGGGCAGCGGCGCACGGCTGAAGCTCAGGGCCAGGCCGTTCTTGTCGCAGACCACCTTGACCGCATTAGGGTTGAACACCACCTGTGGCTCGTGGATCGGCTCGGCCAAGGTGGCGATACCGGCTTCCGGGTGGGCCGCCAGGTTGGCCGCCACCTGGTCGATGATCACCGGCGGAATCAGCGGCTCGTCGCCCTGCACGTTGACCACGATGGCGTCGGCGGGCAGCCCGAGGTGCGCTGCCACTTCGGCCAGGCGGTCGGTACCGGATTCGTGGTCGGCGCGAGTCAGCAGCACTTCGGCGCCAAATGCCTGGCAGGCCTCGACGATGCTGGCGTCATCCGTGGCGATGACCACACGGCTGGCCGCGCTCTTGCGCGCCTGTTCCCACACGTGCTGAACCATCGGCTTACCGGCGATCAGCGCCAGCGGCTTGCCCGGCAGGCGCGAAGAGCGCAGGCGGGCGGGGATCACTACCGTGTAGTCCAGGCTCATTTGTCCAGGCGCTCATCGTCGGTCAAGGTACGCGCTTCGCTTTCCAGCATCACCGGGATGCCGTCGCGAATCGGGTAAGCCAGGCCCGCGCCCTTGCTGATCAGCTCGGTCTTGTCGGCGCTGAGCTTAAGCGGCCCCTTGGTGATCGGGCAGGCCAGGATATCGAGCAGTTTGGTGTCCATGGAAGCTTCCTTGAGGCCAGGTGGCCGGAAATTGAAAAGGGGCTCAGGGCGTTGGACGCCCAGGCAGCAGGCGCTGCAACTGGCTGTCGAACCAGGCGCTGAAGGCAGGCGACGGCTGCGCCTCGACGGCCAGGTACCACCAGTCGTCAGCGGCGAAGGCACGGCATTTGACCGCATCTTTCTCGGTCATCACCAACGGCAACGGCGGCGTGAACGACAGGCGCTCGGCACTGAACTGCGCGTGGTCGGCGAACGGGTGCGGCACCGGCTGCCAGTTTAGCCCTTGCAGGGTATTGAAGAAACGTTGCGGGTTACCGATGCCCGCCACCGCGTGCAGGCGCTGGCCAGGCGGGAACAGATTCACGCCACGCCGCTCACCGCTGCGCACATTGACCAGTGCCGAGGGCTGCAAGCTGAAGGCAAAGCCCGCGGGTGAGTCGGCGCGGGCACCGTTGAACAGCACCGCATCGGCTTCTTGCAGGCGTTCGGCCGGCTCGCGCAGCGGCCCGGCGGGCAGGCAGCGGCCATTGCCCAGGCCACGGGCGGCGTCAATCAGCACCAGCTCCAGGTCTCGCGCCAGGCGGTAGTGCTGCATGCCGTCATCGCACAGGACCAGGTCAAGCGGCTCGCTGGCCAGCAGCGCCTGCACCGCGCGCGACCGATCGGGGTCGATCATCAACGGTACGCCCGTGCGCTGGACGATCAACAGTGGCTCGTCACCAGCCTGGTCGGCAGCCTGGTCGGCCTCAACGCGCCAAGGCAGGTGGGCTGGCTTGGCGCCATAACCGCGGCTGACCACCCCGACCTTGAGCCCCTGCCGGCGGCAATGCTCAATCAGCCAGAGGATCATCGGCGTCTTGCCAGTACCACCCACGGTAATGTTGCCCACCACGATCACCGGCACCGGCGCGCGGTAGCTGGCACTTTCGCCGCTGAGAAAACGCGCACGCTTGCGTGTCACCACGCGTCGGTACAGGGCTTCAAGCGGGCGCAGCAGCGCCAGGGCCGGGTGCCCGGCGTACCAGGCGGCGAGCAAACGGTCGGCAAAGGCCATCAAGGCGTCCCCTGGGCTGCCTCGACGGTGGTCATGCGCAACTGGCTGAAACCGAGCTTGCCGGCCGCATCCATCGCGGTCACCACGGCCTGGTGCGGTGTCTTGCCGTCGGCGCTGATCGCCAGCGGTAACGTGTGATCACCGCCCGACTCACGCTCGATGGCCTCGCTCAAGGTGGCCAGGTCGCTTTTGGGCAGCAGGTTGTTGTTGACCGAATACACGCCCTCGGCGCTGATGGTGACTTCCACCAGCTTGCGCTCATCGGCCGGCGGCTGCTCGGCGCTGGCGGCCTCGGGCAGTTCGACGCGCAGTTGCGTCTCGCGGGTGAAGGTGGTGGTGACCACGAAGAACAGCAACAGGACGAACACCACGTCGATCAGCGACGCCAGGTTGATGTCGACGTTTTCCCGCTGGCGGTTGCGCCGAAACTTCACGCCTTGCCTCCGGCCACTTCGACTTCACGGTCGCCCTGGATCACTTCCACCAGTTTGATCGCCTCTTGTTCCATGCCAACCACCAGTTCATCGATGCGGCGCAGCAGGAAACGGTGGAAGAACACCGCCGGGATACCGATCATCAAGCCTGCTGCGGTGGTGACCAGGGCCTTGGAAATACCCCCGGCCAATACGGCAGCGTTGGCAGTCATCTGCGAGCCCATGAAGGCGCTGAAAATGTCGATCATGCCCAGCACGGTGCCCAGCAGGCCCAGCAACGGGGCCATCGCGGCAATGGTGCCGAGGGTGCTGATGTAGCGCTCCAGCTCGTGGATGACGCGCGATGCGGCCTCCTCGATGCACTCTTTCATGATTTCGCGGCCATGGCGCGAGTTGGCGAGGCCTGCGGCAAGGATTTCGCCCAGCGGCGAATCGGCGCGCAGGGCCTTGAGCTTGTCACTGGTGAGTTGCTTGTCCTTGATCCACATCCAGACCTGGCCTAGCAGGTGTGGCGGGGTAACGCGACTGGCGCGCAGGGTCCACAGGCGCTCGACGACGATAGCCATGGCAACGATGGAACTCAGAATGATCGGCAGCATCATCCAACCACCGGACTTGACCAATTCCCACACAGTAAACGCCCCTTCGGAAAAAGGCCGCCACTCTACCATAGGACCGCCGGGGGCTCATCTGCCGAAGGTCAGGGAATTGGCCGGACCCACTTACCGCCTTGGGGGCAGTCCAGATACAGCACCAAACCTGAAAGGAGTGCTGCACCTGTGGGAGCGGGCTTGCCCGCGAAAGGGCCCGATCAGCCACTGCCGGCTTCACGCCAGAAGCGCCGCTGCGCCCGCACACCCTCAACGTCAGCCTGCCCCCCCAGCACCAAGCGCAACGCGCCCTCCACCGCTGTATCATGAATCGCCAGCCCATGCCGCCGATAGCGCTCGAGCACCTGGGCATGCGGATGCCCAAAACCATTGTTGCGCCCCCGCGAAATCAGCACCCCACGTGGCGCCGTGGCGCGGATGAATGCCTCGGTGGACGAGCTGCGACTGCCATGGTGCGGGGACTGCAGCCAATCGATGCGGGGTGTTTCAGTGGACGCCAGCCAGGCCCGTTCGGCAGCGGCTTCCAGATCGCCTGCCAACAGCAAGCGCTCCCCTTGCGCCTCGACCAGCAGCACGCATGAGCGGTCGTTGCTGCTCTGCCCTTCAGCCCAATGCCACAGGGAAAAACGCACGCCATCCCACTCCCATTCCTCACCCGTGACACACGGCTGCAGCCCAAGGCCCTCCAGCCCCTCGCCACCGAGCACCCGCTTGACCGGGATGCCCTGCGCAATGGCCAGCGCGCCCCCGGCATGGTCGGCATGGGCGTGGCTGATCAGCATCGCATCCAAGTGGCTTACGCCCAGCTTGCGCAGGGTCGGCAGCACCACCCGCTCCCCCGCGTCGTACTCCCCTTTTGCTGGCCCCGCATCGTAGAGCAAGCTGTGATGGCGGGTACGCAGCAGCACCGCGAGCCCCTGGCCGACGTCCAACTGCCAGACTTCTACCTGCCCCAAGGGCACCGACTCGCGGGGCACCCATAACGCCAACAGCATAAGCCCGCCCAACCCCCGCAAGGGCACGCCACGGGGTAGCAGCACCAGCAACGCACCCAAGCACACCACTGACCAGGCCCACAGCGGCAAGGCCGGCGGCACCCACGCTGGGCGCCAGCTCGCGGCCAGGGCCAGGACCCTGAACAGCACCTCCAGCAAGCCCCCGGCCAGCCACAGCAACGCTTCGCCGACACCCACCACTGGCAACAGCAGCGTGCCCAGCAAAGCCAACGGCAACACCGCAAGGCTGACCCACGGCACCGCCAGCAAGTTGGCCAGGGGCGCACTCAGGCTCACTGGCAAGCCAGTGGCCAGCAGCACCGGCAGCAAGCCGATGGCGATCACCCACTGCGCACGCGTCCAGGCCTGCCAGGGCCGCCAGCCGCCCAAGCGGGCACTGAAGCAGTAAATCAAGGTCGCCACAGCGGCAAACGACAGCCAGAACCCCGGCAACAGCGCCGCCAAGGGTTCGAACAACAGCACCGCGACCAGCGCCAGCAACAATGGCAGCATTGCGCCAAGGTGACGAAAGCGCAGACGCCAAAGCAACACTACCGCCAGCATCAGGCAGGCCCGCTGCACCGGCACACCGCCACCGGCAAGCCAGCCGTAGGCCAGCGCTGCGGTCATCGCCAGGCTGCAGGCCGAGGGCAGCCAGGGCAGCCGCGCGGGCCACAGGCCCCAGCGTGCCAGCCCGGCAACCAGGCCATAGAGCAGCCCCGCCACCAGGCCGATGTGCTGCCCGGAAATCACCAGCAGGTGCACCGTGCCTGTGGCCTGCAGCGTCTGCCAGTCCTCGCGGGGCAGGCCCGCACCGTCGCCCAGCACCAAGGCCACCAACGCCGCTTGCCGGCCATTGGCCTCGACCGCCAACAACCGTTGCCGCAGTTGGTCTCGCCAGCTGCCCGCGACAGCGCTCAATACCTGCCCGGCCTTGACCGTGCCGGTAGCCCCCACCCGCCGAGCCAGCAACTGTGCCTCTCGATCAGGCCCATGGGGGTTGAGCAGCCCGGCAGGCCGCTGCAGGGTCACTGCCAAGCGCCACTGTTCGCCCGCACGCACAGCCGGCCCGTTGAACCAGCTCAGTTGCAAGCGCCGCGGCAGTTCGCCACGCCGTGAGTGGGGCTGCTCCAGTTCGAAGCGCACGCCATGCGCGGTACGGCTCGGCAGCCCGACAACCTTGCCCTCCAGCCACAACGTGCGGCCATCCAGTTCAGGCGCGAGTCGATCATCCAGCGCTCGCTGGGCCGACCCGCACGCCCAGCACAAGCCCAACAGAAAACAGCCCACTGGCCAAAACCGCGTGAACAGGCTGGCAACACCACCGACAAACAGCAGAAGTAGCCATCCGACCGATGGCAATACGGGGAGAAAGCCCAGGCAGAGCAGCCCGAGCGCGAGCGCAAACATCCCTGTGCGCATGAGGTAGAGCTCCGCTGCGAAATGACCTTCTCAGGCATAGCGCAAATGCCGGCAAAGCTTGCTCAACAATTGTCACAAACTCTAAACGAGGCCGTTAAGGAATCAAGGCATACTGCCCCGATCAACGCCCCGGGAGCCTACATGCCGCGCCGACTTTTCAAACGCTACATGCCGGATCCGACCAGCATTCGGGAACACAAGTCCTTACGCTTTTTCGGCACGTTGCTGCACGACCCGAACCTCTGGCACCTGAACCGGCACTCGGTGGCCCGGGCCATGGGCGTGGGCCTGTTCGCGGCGCTGATCCCCATCCCCATGCAGATGCTGCTGGCCGCTGCGCTGGCGATCCCGGTGCGTGGCAACCTGCCGATCGCGGTCAGCCTGGTGTGGCTGACCAACCCGCTGACCATGCCACCGGTGTTCTTCGTCACCTACATGACCGGCGCCTGGCTGCTGCAGATACCGCCGCGCACGCTGCCCGACGACCTGACCTTCGAATGGATCACCGACCAGCTGTCGACCCTGTGGCAACCCTTCCTGCTCGGCTCGGTGGTGTGTGGCGTGGTGCTGGGCATCCTCGCCTACTTCACCACCTTGCTGTACTGGCGTTGGTGGGTGGGCCGGCAGTGGCGCCGGCGCAAACTCAAAGGCTCAGGCGCGCATGCCGCGGCCGCTGACCAGCAGGCGGATGCACAGGGTGTACAGCACTGCGGTAGCCACCAACATAAAGGTGATCGCGGTCCCGATACTGATATCCGACACCCCTAGGATGCCGTAGCGGAACGAGTTGACCATGTGCAGCACCGGGTTGGCCAGTGACACGGTCTGCCAGAACGGCGGCAGCAGGTTGATCGAGTAGAACACCCCGCCCAGGTAAGTCAGCGGCGTCAGCACGAAGGTAGGGATGATCGAGATATCGTCGAAGTTGCGTGCGAATACGGCGTTGACGAAGCCCAGCAACGAGAAAATGGTGGCCGTCAGCAGCACCACGACCACCGTCACACCCAGGTGATGCACCTGCAGGTCGGTGAAGAACATCGACAGGATGGTGACGATCACCCCGACCGCCAAGCCACGCAGCACGCCACCCAGCACATACCCCACGAGAATGGTGTGCGGTGACACCGGGGACACCATCAGCTCCTCGATGGAGCGCTGGAACTTGCTGCCGAAGAAGCTCGACACCACGTTACCGTAGGAGTTGGTGATCACCGACATCATGATCAGCCCCGGCACGATGTACTGCATGTAGGTGAAGCCGCCCATGTCGCCGATCTGCCGGCCGATCAGGTTACCGAAAATGACGAAGTACAGGACCATGGTGATCGCTGGCGGCAGCAGGGTCTGCGGCCAGATGCGCAAAAAGCGCCGTACTTCGCGGTAGACGATGGTGTTGAGGGCCACCCAGTTGGTGCGCAGTTCCACACTCATACGGCCACCTTCGACAGGTTTTTTTCCACCAGGGACACGAACAGCTCCTCAAGTCGATTGGTCTTGTTTCGCAGGCTTTGCACCTCGATGTTCTGCAGCGCCAGCTGGCCGAACAGCGCGGTGATGCCGATGTCTTTGTCCACCTGCACTTCCAGGGTGTGCGGGGTCAGCAGCCGGCACGGGTAGCCTTGCAGCACAGGCGCCGAGGCCAGGTCCTGCTTGATGTCGAGGACGAAGGTTTCGACATGCAGCTTGCCCAGCAGCTGGCGCATGCTGGTGTTCTCGACGATGGTGCCGTGGTCGATGATGCCGATGTTGCGGCACAGCTGCTCGGCCTCTTCGAGGTAGTGCGTGGTCAGGATGATGGTGATGCCCTTCTGGTTGAGCTCGGTGAGGAAGCTCCACATCGAACGGCGCAGCTCGATGTCCACACCCGCGGTGGGCTCGTCGAGGATCAGCAGGCGCGGTTCGTGGATCAAGGCACGGGCGATCATCAGGCGGCGCTTCATGCCACCCGACAACGAGCGGGAAGGCACGTCACGCTTGTCCCACAGCCCCAGCTGGGTCAGGTACTGCTCGGCGCGCTCCTTGGCAAGCTTTGGCGGGATGCCGTAGTAGCCTGCCTGGGTGACGACGATGTCGAAGACCTTCTCGAACTGGTTGAAGTTGAACTCTTGCGGCACCACGCCCAGGCAGCGCTTGAGCGCCGAAGGCTCGCGGTCCAGGTCGTGGCCGAATACGTTCACCGTGCCGCTGGTCTTGTTGACCAGGGTCGAAAGAATACCGATGGTGGTGGATTTGCCGGCGCCGTTGGGGCCGAGCAAGGCGAAGAAGTCGCCTTCGGCAACGTCCAGGTCGATGCCCTTGAGGGCCTGGAAGCCATTACCGTAGGTCTTGGTCAGCTGTCGAATGGACAGGGCGGAACTCATAGCGGGCCATTTACCGAAAAAAAAGGTTCAGGACACGCCAGGCAAAGTCACTGGCGCAGTGAGTGCGGCCATGGTGCAAGGCCCGGCCACACAAGTACAGTCACATGTATTGATAATGACTATCGAGGCAGGTTCAGGTCAGCGCGGTCATCACCGCCGCCTGGTAGGCCGGGCGCTGCTTCAGGCGCGCGTACCAGGCCTCCAGGTGGTACATGGCCGGGCGTTCGATGGGCATTTCGAACCAGGCGTAGATGAAGCTACCCAGTGGGATGTCGCCCATGCCGATCTGGTCACCGGACAGGTACGGCTGCTGGGCCAGGGTTTCGTCGGCGATGGCCAGCAATTGCGCGCACTGCTTGTGCGCGGCGTTGATCGCGACCCAGTCGCGCTGGTCTTCCGGCGTGCGCAGCAGGCCCCAGAACAGCGGGCGGAAGGGGGTGGCGAAGGACGAGGTGGTCCAGTCCATCCACTTGTCGGCCAAGGCGCGCTGGCGCGGGTCTTCCAGGTACCAGCCCTGCTCGGCGCCGTACTCGGCGCACAGGTAGCGAACGATGGTGTTGGACTCCCACAGCGTCAGGTCGCCGTCTTCGAGCATCGGCACCAGGCCGTTGGGGTTGCGGGCGCGGTAATGCGGCTCGTTGACCACGCCGAAGGCGCCGCCGGCGTCGATGGATTCGAAATCAAGGCCCAGCTCGTGGGCGATCCACAGCGCCTTGCGCACATTGCTCGAATTCTTGCGGCCCCAGATCTTCAGCATGGCAACGTCCTTATGGAATGCAGAGGTGGTCCAGTCTACTCCAGAGTCTTATTGCCTGTACTGGCCTCTTCGCGGGCAAGCCCGCTCCCACAGGATGGCCCCCCAATCTTCAAGCCACCGTAATCCTGTGGGAGCGGGCTTGCCCGCGAAAGGGCCGGCACAGGCGAACAATGATCTGAAACTCCCACCGCCACACCCTGTCACTGTTCTGAACAGGCCGTTCACAGCGTTGCGTCTAAGCTGTCTGGGACGGCTCAAGCCCTTGGTTCCAAGGAGGACCGATTATGTTGCTGTTGTGGTTGGTGGTACTGGTGATCGGCGCGGCATACCTCACGCACCGGCGCCTGGCGCCCTTGCAGATACTGGGCATCATGGCAGCCTACGTGCTGCTGATGGGTATTTTCAGCAGCGCACCCGGCTGGCTGCTGGCCCTGCTGTGGGTCGTGCTGGCCGTGAAAATCGCCTTGGTGGCCCTGCCGGAATGGCGGCGCAAGGTGTTCACCGGCCCAGTGTTCAAGTGGTTCCAGCGTACCCTGCCGCCCATGTCGCAGACCGAGCGCGAAGCCATCGACGCCGGCACCGTCTGGTGGGATGGCGAACTGTTCAGCGGCCGCCCCGACTGGCGCACCTTGCTGGCCTACCCGGCACCGAAACTGACTGAAGAAGAACAGGCCTTCATCGACGGCCCCACTGAAGAACTGTGCGCCATGGTCAGCGACTGGCAGATCGGCCAGGACATGGACCTGCCCCCTGAAGCCTGGGCGCACATCAAAGCGCAGGGCTTCTTCGCCCTGATCATCCCCAAGGAATACGGCGGCAAGGGCTTCTCGGCCTACGCCCACTCGCAGGTTGCAATGAAACTGGCCACCCGCAGCGGCGACCTGGCCTCGACAGTGATGGTGCCCAACTCGCTCGGCCCGGCCGAACTGCTGCTGCACTACGGCACCGATGAACAACGCAGCCACTACCTGCCGCGCCTGGCACGCGGCGACGAGATCCCCTGCTTCGCCCTGACCGGCCCACTGGCGGGCTCAGATGCCGGCGCCATGCCGGATACCGGCATCATCTGCAAAGGCCATTGGCAAGGCGAAGAAGTCATCGGGCTGCGCCTGAACTGGGAAAAACGCTATATCACCCTCGGCCCGGTCGCCACCCTGCTCGGCCTGGCGTTCAAGGCCTACGACCCGGAGCACTTGCTGGGCGACGAAGAGGACTTGGGCATCAGCCTGGCGCTGATTCCTACCGACACCCCGGGCGTGGAGATCGGCAAGCGCCACCTGCCGCTCGGCGCCGCCTTCATGAACGGCCCCAACAGCGGCAAGGACGTGTTCGTCCCGCTAGACATGCTGATCGGCGGCCAGGCCATGCTCGGCAAGGGCTGGATGATGCTGATGAACTGCCTGTCGGTGGGCCGCTCCATCTCGCTGCCAGCAGTGGGCACTGGTGCCGCCAAGTACACCAGCCTGGTGACGGGCCAGTACGCCAATATCCGCGAGCAATTCAACGTACCGCTGGCAGCCTTCGAAGGCATCCAGGAGTCCTTGGCGCGCATTGGCGGCAATGCCTGGCTGATGGACAGCGCCCGATTGCTGACCGCCAAAGCAGTCGACCTGGGCGAAAAACCTTCGGTGCTGTCGGCGATCCTCAAATATCACCTGACCGAGCGCGGCCGCGAATGCATCCAGCACGCCATGGACGTGCACGGCGGCAAGGGCATCATCATGGGCCCGAACAACTACCTGGGGCGCAATTGGCAGGGTGCGCCGATCTTCATCACCGTCGAGGGGGCCAACATCCTCTCGCGCAACCTGATGATCTTTGGCCAAGGCGCCATTCGCTGTCACCCGTTCGTGCTCAAGGAGATGGCGCTGGCCGGCCGCGAAGACCGTGAGCAGGCGCTGGTCGAGTTCGATGAGCTGCTAATGAAGCACATCATGTTCGCTGCCGGCAACGCCGCCAGCACCATCGTGCTCGGCCTGGGGCTGGGGCGCCTCGAACGGGTGCCAGGCGATGCCTTGAGCCAGGGCTATTTCCGTGCCTTGAATCGCCAGGCTGCAGCTTTTGCTCTGCTGGCAGATTTGTCGATGATGCTGCTGGGCGGTGCACTCAAGCGCCGCGAGCGCCTGAGCGCTCGCCTGGGTGACGTGCTGAGCTACCTGTATCTGTCCAGCGCGGCACTCAAGCGGTATCACGACCTCGGCTCGCCGGAGCACATGCAACCTCTTCTGCGCTGGGCTATGGAAGAGAGCCTGGGCAAGGCCGAGCAGGCGCTCGACCGGCTTCTCGACAACTTCCCCAACCGCTTCGTCGGCTGCGCCCTGCGCGTGCTGGTCTTCCCCTTCGGCCGCAGCCACACCGGCCCCAGCGATGAACTGGACGCCGAAGTGGCGGAACTGATTGGCCGGCAGCAGGGTGACCCGGCGCTGGAAGAACTGCTGGCTGGGTGTTATCGACCACTGGCTGAGGGTGATCCGGTCGCTGCGCTGCAGCGTGCGAGCGACTTGCTGGATGACGCCGCACCTTTGCACAAGGCACTGCATCAGGCCCTGAAGGAAGGCAGGGTAAAACCGGCCGCAGGGCAATCGGCTATTGATGCTGCTGTCGAGGCTGGCGCACTGCAGCCTGCTGAGGCACAGCGCCTTCATGCCGCCGAACAGGCTCGGCGCGCAGTGATCGATGTCGATGCTTTCGATAAGGAGCAGCTGGGGCCTACACCTGGCAAGGTACGTTGAACGGTCGCGCAAAAGGGGCCGCACAGCGGTCCCTGCCAGCGTATACTCCGGCCCCGTTTTTCAGACACACCGAGGACCCTTCCATGGCCAACCCGCACCTGGAGTATCACCTGCAACTGCTGCAACACCTGCGCACCATCCTGGCTGCCCTCGGTGAAGCCGAGCAGGTGCCGGAAGAAAGCCACGCCCTATTCCTCGAGCGTTTCGACGAACTGCTCACCCTGCTGCCCCAGAACCCGCTGGAAAGCCAGTACCTCGGCCAGGACCTGCTCTGCCAAGTGATCCAGCGTTATCCGCAAATTGCTCACCTCGTGCCACGCGATTTGTTGTGGTTCTTTGGTGGTGATTGCCTGCACTTCATGCCCGATGATGAACTCGACCTCTACCAGCAACTGGAAGAGCGCCGCCATGAAGCTGAGCAAGAGGGTGAGCCATTCGACTGGCACTTGGAAAAGCAACTACTGAGTCAAACTGACAAAGGCAGTACGCACTAAGCTATACCCCCTCCCCAGCGCCTTGCTTTGCATCAAGGCGCTCCCTTAAAAATCCCACAATCAATTAGCTTATTCCTACATCCTGCAAAACTCATGGCCGTTAGTATTTGCGTCGAGGCGTTACAGGCACGCTTCGTGCAATTTCCTCACCCTCACTAACCCCTTCAACCATGAGCCACAGTATGAAACGCAAACTAATCGCACTCCCCCTAGGCCTCTTTGCCAGCTTGATGGGCAGCTCCGCCTTCGCCACTTCCGTTTTCTTCGAAGGCAGCATCACTGCTGAAACATGCCCGATCGAAATTGTTAACCCAGGCGATGGTAGCGTGGACAATCGGGTTGCAATGGGTGACGTCCCGCTGGGCAGGTTCGGTGGCGCCGCCGGCACCGAAGTACGTGGTGCCACTTTTGCCGTCCGCGTACCGGATAAAGGTAGCTGCGGCGTTACCGAAAACAATGCGAATGTCACCTTCAACGGTGACGCGGACGGCAGCGGAAGCTACTTCAAGGTCAACCCTGTGAGCGGCGCCGCCACGGGTGTCTCGATCGTGATCCGCGACAGCAGCAAGGCATCGGTCGCGCCTGGCGGAACGTCGGTTGACTATGCACTCAACGCCAATGGGCCCACCGACCTGAAGTTTGATGCCTACTACCGCTCCACCGCCGCTACGGTAACCGCAGGCCCAGCATCGGCTCACGTCCGCTATTCGGTTGCTTATAAGTAAGCAACGCGTGTCACCCGGTGCCTTGCGCACCTCGCTAAACCATCCAGGCGTTGATGATACGCCTGGGTGCAATGGGTAACCGTTATGATCAATCCACTCAGATTCACGGCTGGCTTACGTTTTGCCGCTTGTATTTCCCTGGCCATAAGCATGCTCGCCGCCCCTGCCATCAGCCAGGCCGCTTTGACATTGAATAATACCCGCATTGTTTTCAATGGCGATAAGCGAAGCACGTCCGTCATCGTGAAAAACCCGTCCAAGAGTACGTATGCGGTACAAACCTGGATCAATACCGTCGCGGACGACACCACCACGGCTGTTCCGTTTGCCATCTCCCCCATCTTATTCAAACTCAACGCGGCCAACGAACAACTTATTCAAATAAGTGGTTTACCCCACACATTACCGAATGACCGCGAGTCACTGTTTTTTTTCAATTTGCAAGAAATCCCCCAAGCCAGCACCGAGCCCGGCAACCAACTCAATATCGCCCTGCGCACGCGAATCAAACTGTTCTATCGGCCGCCAGCGCTTAAGGGCACGCCCGCGGGCCAGTTGAAGTCTCTGATGTTCTCGCTGAGCGAGAAAAATGGCACCCACTCTTTGCTGGTTCGCAACCCATCGCCGTTTCACATCACCTTCGTTCGACTCGAGGTCAGCGGCCAGGGGCAGCAGCACACCTTGAACAACACCGACATGCTGGAACCCTTCGCCGAGCATGCCTACCCGCTCACGGGAATCAAGCCAGCTCCAGGCTTGCAGGCACAGTTTTCCGTCATCAATGACTATGGCGGTTACACCGAACCTCTGACGCTGCCGATCCACCTGCCTAACTAGAGCCAGCCACCACGCAAGTCGCAAGGAATCGTCATGATGTTCCTCCCCTTATCACGCTGGCGTGCGTCACGCCATCAGCGCGGCGCATTGCTGTGCCTGCTAGGTAGCTCGGCATTGATACTGGTGCCCACTGTTAAAGCGGAGACCGGCTTCCAGAGCGGCTTTCTTCGCCAGGTGCCGGGCCAGTCCGAAGACGTAGGCGCCTGGTCATTGGGCATGTTGACCCGCGACCAGGACCTTGCACCAGGCCTCTACCGGGTGAGCGTGCACGTCAACCTTGAACCACAGGGCGAGCACGAACTGGATTTCCAGCCTACCGCCGAGGGTGAGCTGCAACCTTGCCTGCCCGCCAAGTTGCTGGGTGAATGGGGTTTGCGACTTGATGCACTGGCCAACATCGAGGATCAGCATCGCGCCTGCCTGGATCTGAAGGCTGTTGTCCCCGGCGCGCAAATCGACTTCAGGGCCAGCGAATTGCGGGTGGCCATTTCGATTCCGCAAATCGCCATGCGCCGAGACGCCAGCGGCCAGGTCGACCCCACGCGCTGGGACAGCGGTATCAACGCTGCCTTCGTCAGCTATCAAGCCTCCACCCTACAAGGCCGCAGCCGTTACACGGGCAATTACAGCAGTGACGACCTGCACTTGAACAGCGGCGTCAACCTTGGCGAATGGCGCTTGCGCAGCACTCAGTCCTGGCGTCAGGACCAACAGGGTAACCGTGAATGGACCAGGGCCCAGACTTACGCGCAACGCGATATCCCTGGGACCCGCGCCAACCTAACAGTCGGGGAAACATTCACCGACAGCGATATATTCCGCGGCATTCCCATCTCTGGCATACGCGTGGCATCGGACATGAGCATGCTCGGCGACAGTCAACGGGGCTATGCCCCTGTCATCCGTGGTGTCGCGCAGAGCCGAGCGAAGCTTGAGGTCTGGCAGAACGGCTATTCAATTTATTCCACGTATGTCAGCGCTGGCCCTTACGCCATTGACGACCTCAGTACTTCGGGCAGCGGCGAACTGGAAATTGTTCTGACCGAGTCAGATGGCCAGGTCCGGCGCTTCATTCAGCCCTTTTCGACCATCAGCAACCTGCTGAGGCCGGGTGTCTGGCGTTACAGTGCGACGGTTGGGCGCTATAACCCTTCCAGTGATGTAGACACCCCTTTGCTCTGGCAAGGCACCTTGGCCATGGGCAGCCACTGGAACACGACGCTCTACGGCGGGTTGATGGCCAGCGACTACTACCGGGCGGGCAGCCTGGGCATCAGTAAGGATCTGGGTAGCCTGGGTGCCTTGGCTTTCGATTTGACGCAGTCGTTCAGCGACGTAGACACCCCACATGAGCGTGACGTACAGGGTACGAGTTATGCCCTGAAATACGGTAAAGCCTTCACCAGCCAGACCAATCTGCGATTTGCAGGCTACCGTTATTCGACTGAGGGTTACCGCGACTTCGATGAAGCCGTGCGCCAGCGCAGCCAGGCATCAGGGTATACCGGCAGCAGCCGCAGCCGCCTGGAGGCATCGGTCCACCAGAGCATGGGCAAGAACAGCTCGCTCACCCTTACCCTGTCTCAGCAGGATTACTGGCAGCGCAGCGATACCCAGCGCCAATACCAGTTCAACTTCAGCACGCATCACCGCGGCGTAAACTACAACCTGTTTGCCTCTCAGTCGTTGACCGACCGATATGGTAGCGATCGTCAATTCGGCTTGAGCGTATCGTTGCCGTTGCAGTTCGGGCACCGCGCCAATGCCACCTTCGATATGCAACACAATGCCCGGGGCCTTAGCAAACGCGCCTCCCTCGGTGGCGGCATCGCCGAGCGAGCGCTGAGCTACAGCGCCAGCCTGAGCGAGGACGAAAGCAATCGCCGAACTGCGGCACTGTCGCTTGGCTATCAGGCCCCCTATGCAACGTTGGCGGGTGGTTTTACCGAAGCTGAGGACTATCGCAATCTGTCGTTGAACGCCAGTGGGGCCGTGCTGCTGCACGCCGACGGCGTCGAGTTCGGACCCTACCTGGGAGATACCGCGGCCCTGATCGAAGTGCCGGGTGTGGCCGATGTGGGCCTGCACAACGTACCCGGCACGCGCACCAACGCGCGTGGGTATGCACTGCTGCCTTACCTGCAACCCTACAGGACCAACGCGGTTGTACTGGATATCGACCGGCTGGGGCCTGACGTGGAGATCGAAAACGGCGCAGCACAGGTGGTCCCCCGCCGAGGCGCGATCGTGAAAAGCCGCTTCGAAGCACGCCATGTCTCGCGGATGGTCCTGACCCTGCACGACGCCAGTGGCCAGCCACTGCCTTTCGGGGCCCAGGTAAAAGACCAGCAAGGCGAACTGCTTGGCATGGTAGGCCAAGCCGGCCAAGTAATGCTCACGCATCAGGCCTCCGATCGCCCGTTGCAGGTGAGCTGGGGCGACCGGCCGGACGACAGCTGCCAGCTGGCCATCGACTCAGAAGCCACGCCGGCCGTTGACGGCTATCGCCTGCAAACCCTGCCCTGTATTTAGCGACCAAGCTCGCAGCGCGGCCCTCGCATTCTGCCGCGCTGGGAGCTCCAGGACATCTATGAAAAACATCAAAACAACCTTGCGCCTGGCATTGCTGGCCGCAATGACATGGCCGGCGGCCGAGGCCATGGCCAACTTGGACACCCGCTGCGAATTCGGGCCGATCAAGAGCAACTTGCTCAAGGTATTCGTCCGCGACATGGGTACGTTGTACGTTCCACGGGACGCGCGGGTCGGCACGCTTATCGGCCCCGCTGACTCCTACGAGCAAACAAGCGACCAGAATAATTTGAGCTTGAGGTGTTTCAGCTACGGTGTGCGAATGAACTTCGACATGAAAGCAGCCCGCGGCGTCCACCCTCCAATGGCTCCCATTGATGGCCAGACTATGGACGGTCACGTTCTCAGGACAAACATTTCTGGTTTGGGTGCAATCGTAAAGGTACGGCGCCCCTTTCAGGGAGGCACCGATCAGTGGATCCCGATTGGCAGCAACCCACCGCGGGTCCCTTTCGCGGCCTATTACGATACAACGCTGCTAGGTGGCGCTGCGCTGCTCAGCTTTGCTCATGAGGTTACCTTGGTGAAGACCGGCGACCTGGCCCCTGGCGTCCACCAGCTGGATGGCCAACTGATTACCGGCCACCTCGACTTCCAAGGTATGGGCCAGGTCATGGAGTACACCCTCAGGGCAACGATCATTCAGAGCCAATGCGAGGTCCTCAGCGACGCGGTCAGCGCCAACCCGGTGAAGCTCGGTAAATGGAGCACCAGCGACTTCACCGGCCCCGGGTTCACCACCACCGCTACGCCGTTCCAGATCCGCCTGAGCAGTTGCCAGGTCGACCCCGACCCGAACAACGAAACCCTTGCGACCATCGAACTTGAAGGGCGAGATGGCTCACAACCCATTGGGCCTGTGGGTGAGCATGTGTTCAGCCTGACCAGCGATTCCGACGCCCGAGGGATGGGAATCCAGATGCTTCACAACGGCCAGCCGATGCCATTGAATACCGAGATTGGGCTGAGGTCGGTGCAAGATGGCACCGTGCCTTTGAACTTCGAGGCGCGCTTCTACCAAACAGAACCCAGCAGCAACCTGCGTGCTGGCTTGGCCAAGGGCGCATTGAACTTCACCATCCGCTACCGCTAGCGGGTAAAAAGGCCGGCCCCTCTGGCCGGCCTGGTTTCACCTGGTTAATCCGGCTAAGCCTGTGTGGTACCCGACAGGATGTTTTCAGGGTCGTAGTGGTAACGACAGGCCTCGCCCTGCTGGGTTTCGACACTGATCAGGCGGTTGAGCTCGTCGTACACCAGCACGCGTGCCTGCTCATCGCTGATCAGGTTGCCATTGGCGTCATAATACAAGTCGATAGCGGGCGGGGCCGGCGGAACGATCCTGCTCAATTGCGCCGGGTCGACATTCTTGAACTCGTACAGTGTCCGCTGCGGTGTTCCCCCTGGGCTCTTGGTAATGACCGAGGTGATGTTGTCCAAGCCATCGAAACCGAACGTCTGCCATTCGATGCGATTGCCGGAAGGATCGACCGGCGCCTCAGGGCCGGTGCAGTCATAACGCTGCAGCCGACCACGCCGGTCGTACGCGTATTTTTCATGGCGCAACAGCTTGGCATCCTCTTCGTCTGCATCCTTGGGGCGCTCTTTGAGTATCCGGTGCGTCAGGCAATCGAACTCGTCATACCCCTGCTCCAGCGTTTGCAGAATGTCGCCAAAGTCGAAGGTGCGCAGCGTTTCCCGGTCGAACTCGTCGTATTCAAGCCGTGTGGTCAATTGCTGACCGGTAGTGACATCCTGGGTGGTGGTACTTTCCATACGCCCAAGATCGTCATAGGTGAACCATGCCGACAAGAGTATCTGATCAGCCAGCGGATTGCGGCGCACTCGGTAATGGGAAGGGGTGGGCACAGGTTTACTCAGCGTGGTGCTTTCCAGGCGCCCAAAATCGTCGTATTCATAGACCTGGTTCTGGCCCTGCACGTCCAGATAAGCGCGCATCCGCCGACGGTAGCTGTAGTCATAGGTCATGCTGAAGGTTTCACCCTCCAGAATACGCGTTTCGGTCTTGACCTCGCCGTTACTGAGGAAATAAGTGCGGTCCATGCTGTGCCCGGGGTTTCTGGCGTCCCCTGGTTCTTCACAATGGGTCAGCTTGGCATTCTTGGGATCGTATTCGTAAGAAGCGGGCTTTCCGCTGAGCACACGCGTTGTGGGCTCCTCGCCCAGTACGGGGACGTAGGTGTATTCGATCTTCCTGCCATCTGGGGCCGTCACCCAGCGCGGCTGCCGTTCACCCGGGTCGTACTCGAAGGTTTGCAGGCGCCCACCGGTCGTGGCGCTGATACGCCGCTCCAGGCCATCGAACGCCTGCTCGCCCAATAACTTGGCGTTCGCTTCAGTAGTGCCCACCTTGATGCTGACTGGCAGGTCGTTGCGGCTGTGCTTGGCATACGTGCGATAAACCCGATTATTACGGTCTGCCAATGTGTGGACGAGCAAACGGTCAAAGGCGTCATATACATACTCGTCGATCCGTTGGCCGGTGCCGCTGCCCTTGGCCTCCTTGCTGAGCCGTCCAAGCCCGTCGTAGCCATTGACCTGCAGACTGATGCTCGTCGTACCATCAAGGGCAAAACGCTCGATTTTCGCTGGCTTTTCAAAGAGGTTGTGCCATGTCTGCGTGATACCGCTGAGCCGTATTCCATCACGTTCACGCCAGTTGTGCTGAACCGGGCCATCAGGGCTCTGCACCTGGCTGACTTCCTCGACCTCCGTCACCCCATCGGGGCCAGTGACGGACCGCTGCTGGCCCCAGTCGTCGTAGGCGTAAGTGCTGGCCAACTCCAACAGTTGGTCACCCAACCAGTCGATTTCGGTTTCCTCGCTCAACTGGCCCAGATGATCGTACTTCGCACGGTAGATCGGCCTCGAGCCCCCCGCGAACGTCTTGCTGTCATGGTCTTCACGTGTTTCTAGAATTGCCCGGCTGAGCCCGTCGAAGTACGTGCTGGTCCCGACCCCCTTGACGTCGTACGCCCATTGCTGAGCCTGTTCATTGTCGTAAGCGCACAGGTGGTACTTGTACTGCCGGTACGCCTCGAAGCCCGTCTCCGGTGCAACGATCTCACGCGTTACTCTACGCAGCGCGTCAAATTCGTAACGAATCTCGACGTCGTTGTCGTCACGGTTGAGCACCGTCTCACCGGTCTGGAGGTCGTGCTCCAGGGTGATGACCTTGGTTTGCCCATCGAAACCCTCGAGCGTCTCGGTGGTCTGCAACACGGCCTTCGCTACGGGTGTACTGTAGGCGTAACGGGTGATCGTATCGTAAGCCTCGGACCCGTGGTAACTCACGGTTCTGGTACTGACTCGTCCGTACTGGTAAGTGGGTGCGGTTAACGCGTCATAGTATTCGAAACTGATTTTTTCGATGAAATCATCAGGCTTGCCGCCCGCCTCGAAAATGCTCTCACTTTCCACCAGCCACCAGGGTTGCGTCAGATAGCTGCCCCGCGGCGCCAGCGGCTTATATGCATAGAGCTGGGTCAGGGTGGGCGCGGCCCCTTGCCCATTGGGGGCGGGCCGTACGGTTCGGGATTTCAAATGGCGCACGAAACCGTGTGGCTTACCTTCCTCCTCGGCGCTGTACCAGACATTGGTTTCAAGCACCTGGTTGGGTTCCAGGCGGGTCAGCACATTTCCCTGATTATCGTAGCTGGTGACCTGCTTTTCCAACCGCTGTCTTACCACTGGATCCTTGCCGGGCTCTTTGAAGGGCCCGGTCCAACGGCTGATTACCTCGATCGGAAGCTGGAAGGCAGGCGGCTGCTGGTCGAAAGAGCCGTCAGTTTCACCGTAGGTAGTGATGACATCCAGGGTATTCTCACCTTGAGAGGTCTGTTGGGCCACCAGCAAGTGAAAACGATTGAACGTGCGCGTGATCGTTCGATCGTTATTCGACCCTTGTATCTCGCGCGTCTGGTAGGAATATTCCTTCCCCACCTTGTAGAGATTATCCAGCCCTTCGTCATCCCAGGGAATCGTACTGCCGCCCCCGACGAAATTGTTCACGCCAGGGTATTCATACTTCACCACCATCGTCGGCTGTTCGAAACGCGGCGAGGTTTCATGGCGGGTTACCCGGGGCAGATTGGCACGCCGCGCGCTGGGTGGAAATTCATGCCCCGAGTCCTCGTAAAAGATGCTCTCGCGCCCCCCGTACGGGGTCTTGACCTCGTTCAAGCACAAGAAACCGCGCACGTCACGATAGGTAAAACGCCAACGAGCCTGGTTGGGGGTGGGCAGGATGATCTCACTGACTCGGTTATCACTTTGGCTCAGGGTCATCACGTAACGAGCAAGCGGGCCGCCACCATCGCCACCATAGGGGTAACAGAGAATATCGACCCGGCTGTTGCCTTGCCGCTCGAGGCTGAGGATTTCCTCAGTGCCGTCGGTAACAGTGCGCAAGCGCATATGGTTAGCCAGCGTCGGCTCGTATTTCAGGTAGAGCACAGGCCCAAGGGGCGAATGCAACTCGATGGGCAGAGAGACCTGTGCCTGCTGAGGGCCCATGGTCTCCAGCACTTCGACCAGGCCAGAACGGTGTTCAACGCGGTAACGCTTGGCCCCATTCTGGCCTGGTGGTTCATGGTAGAGGTCGAACTGCCTGAGTTTCTGCTCTCTCATTTCAAGAGGGTCGTCGTCCGTGGACTCACCGGTAATCTTGTACGTTTCGCCGCTGCGCAACGTCACTATATTGTTGCGCACTTGGGTAAGTTGCAGGTTCCAGCCCTTGCCAAAGCCCGAGTCTTCAACGTTCAAGGGGCTGTAGAACAAACCCAGGTTGAAGTCCGGACCCTGCAGGTCGTTACCTTTCAACTCGGGCAGCTTGATGGACACCGTGTATTGGCCTGTGCGCGAGTCGACACCCGACTCGATGTAAGAGGAAAAATTAAAAGCATTGGAATGAACGGAAGTTGATGCACTCATTTAAGTAGCTCCAAACCATAATCAAATTCCTTCACTCACTTTGAAGGAGACCTAATAACCACACAGGACAACTTTCCTTCAATAAAGTCGTGATCTTTACCCCCCAGCCTCATGACACCCGGCGTCACAATCGTATTGAAATTATGCTTGAGTTTACGAATATCATACCAAAGCGAAGTGGTGGGATGCTTGATAGCGCGAACATCGAACCACCAATCCCCGTCGTAAGAACATGACCTCTCAGAGATCAGTGTCACAACGGTACTGGAGAGGACGTTTTCGAATTTAAAGTATGTCGCCACGTCGTTGCCACAGCCGTCCATCTTGAACTGCTTGGCATTCGCCCCTACAGCCGGCGCTGGTACAGAACACTGCTTGCCGCTCGGTACCTGGTCATTCACAAATTGCGAAAACCTTATGACTGCTTGGGCCTGCGTTCCACTTGCCTGCACCGTTTGCCCTGCACTGCTGCCAACAAGAAGGCCAGCAAATAGCATCTGTACGATTTTAGCGTTAATATTCATCACACGCCTCCTGAATTTCGGTCAGTCAAACGAATCGTCATACTGTTTTCTGCAGTTGGACGCGAAGGGACACTGTGTACCAGCACATTCCGGTCACCGATGGTGTCGGCTGGCAGATAATCAATTTGAACCAGGTGCAAATTGCCCCGTGCGTCACGTAACTGCACACGTAACGCTTTGGACATCTTGGTAAATGCTTCAAGACCACGTGCATTGCTCAATGAGCGATTCCAATTGCGGAAGTTTGCAATCACCAGCAAGCTGGCCTCATATTCCGTCGCCACCGGCCGCTCGAAGTCCACTCGCCCCAACACCGCTGCCATGCCACCGTCGAAAGACACTTTCTCCGGTTCCGCCTCCCCCTGGTTCTGGAATAAATACCCCGTGTAACTGTGGAACACTTCGTTACCCGCGCTGCTTTCCCAGCGAACCAACGAAGTATTGACGTCTCTCTCATTGTCACTTTGCCGAGTCTTTACAAACTCGGCGGTATAGAACGTTCCCGCCTTGTAATCCAGCATCCAGTAATCGTCGGTGATCGGGTGATCATCGAAATCTAAATGTTCCGGGTCCGCCCCACCCAGGTCCCCGCCCCCGCCCGCCACGCGTTTGCGAATGAAGGTGTAATCACTGGATTTGTAAGGCTCCGGTGTGCGGACCTGAACTTCAATGGTGGCATTGTTGTGTAAAGTGTCATTGGAGTAGAACCACTCGCCACTCGCGGCCTGAAAGCCCGCGTAAAATACCTGCGAACTGGATGTTCCACGCCGCTGCAAGTAGAAGATCTGCCTGATGGTGCGGTCTTCCGGCGCCCGTTCGGTAACAGGCTGCGTTGCTGGGTCGACAGCCACGGGGCTGGATTCGTTGCCCAGCAAAAATATGTTTCTTTTCAAGCTGGTGCGCCAGACATTTCCGTAAACAGAACCAATGCCTTCCTCGTTGTCACACAGGCCGGGGATTTTCTGTCCCGCCCGATCGTACAGCGTCATTGACGCGATTTCTGCCGGGCTGAGTTTGTAATCCTTGCCATCCACCTGTTGGGTTTCCACGGTAACTTCCACCTCCAGCTGCTGATAGCCGTTGGAGTCGATCGTCCCGCGTGTGCCCTGGCTGCTCTTGCCGACGGTGATGGTGAACCGTTGCAGCGACTTCCAACTGGTCTGCGCCTGCAGTGCGGACGTTTTCAGCACGCTATAGCCCGCGGCGAATACCACACCGTTGCGCACCACTTCACAGGCCACCACATTGCTTTGCGGTTTGTGCTGCGCCGATGCGGTGAACTGACCCGATGGCGTCACGCTGCCAGCGCCGCCCAACACCCGCCAACGTCTGGGTTCATTAGGCATAATGCGTTGGACGTCGTTCAGCTGGATACTGCCACCATAAGCGAGTTTCGGCACGAAAGGGGGTTCGAGCGTCACCAGTGGCTGGCCATTAACCATGATCAGCGCAGCGTTCCTCTGCTCACTCGCCGCGGCCTGTACCTCCTGCACAGTCAGGGTCCGTTTCAATGCTCTACGATGAGGGGAAAACCGCGCATGCCTCTCGCCAAGGGTCGCCAACTCACCCATAGGTGGCTCAAGCAGTTCCCAGCCGACGGGCTCTTCACCCGCATTCCATACGTCTACCCCTGCTGCATGACGCGCAGGGCGGAAAGCAACGGCACTGGGCGTTACCAATAAGCCCTCGTATGTAACCAAGAGACGGGCTGCTGCGCTGTAAGTGTTGTCGCCCTCGTCGTACTCGGCGATAACGATGATGGTCTGGATCTCCTCCCCCATGTCTTCCTGGGAGGGGGCGGTGTACAGGCCATTCTTATCGATTTTGCCGTGGCCTTCCGGGGTATTGCTTTGTGGGCTGACTGCGCTCCAGCGCGAAGCGGTGAGCGGCTTGCCCTCGCCGTCGTACAGCACGAACGGCTGCTGTTTGCCTGCAGCTATCACTGCTCGCTGCGCCGGTTCAACCGTCAAGCTCGTGCGCAGCGGATCGATATTGCCAAACACGGCCAGGTCCAGCGGTACATGATCTTCTTTTTTTACAAACGCATTGAGCTCGGGGAACAACAGGCTGGCGAGCAACTCCAGGCCCTCGTCGGACGCATGGCTGAGCATGTCTTTGTTCAGTACCAGCGTCGCCGAGTAGTCGCCATCAGGCAGCAGGTACGGAAAACTGTCATCAGGCGACTGCCCGTCAACTGTGTTGTCACGCAGACGAATGAACATCAGTACCGCCCCATCCCCTTGATTGCTAGCACCACGCACGCGTGCACCCGGGGCGGCCTGGGTACGCAGAATGAAACGCTTGGGTGTCAGCGGTTCGTACCCTTTGAAGTCTACCGTCCCAAGATCGAACATTGCGCAACGGGCAGGCATTTCGTGCATCCAGCTCTCCAGTGCCTTGATAAGCAGCTGGTTAAAGTCTTCATCCTCCTCCAGCAGGTTGGTCTTGAAAGACGCACCTTTGGCCAGATTCAACGTAACTCGGCCATAGGGGTCGACCTCACCGACTACCGTTTCGAGGTCTACCTCCATTTCCAGCCAATACATCGCTGCCTCAGTAATCTTGATATCGCTGATCAAAGCCCCAGTCGTAATGACCGTACCTTTGATAATGTTCATGGTCACCGTGGCTTTGGAGTCGCTCATCGATGCGCTGTCGAAAGACAACAACGGCGAACCAAACCCCAGACCTTGTATTTTCAGAGAGTCGCCTACGTTCTTCCCTGTCAGCGAGTCACTAAAGGGCGGCAGGTACGTGTTTTCCTTAAGTCGCGTGAAGTATTGCCGCTCCAGCAATTGGTTCAGCCGCTGGCGACTGTAGGCAGCAACTGCCCCCCAACCCAGCGTCACCGACCCCTTACTCATGTGTGCAAGCAACTGCGCCAATGAATTAGACATGGCATTACCCTCCGAAAGACTGTTGCGAGCGCACGCGCAGGCCTGCCGGAATGGCAGCGCGGCGCGTGGCATCGAAATACTGCGACAAAGGCAGCGTCAGGATCAGGTGGCCTTCGAAAATGAGGTTGTAATCTGGTATCGCTAACTTGGCCAGGATCAGCGCGAAAGGCATACCGGCGTCAGGGTCAGGAGGCGTGAAGACGCCACTGGCATCGATCTCGCCGGTACCCGCAATCGGCAGGATCAGTTCCACACCGGGTATGACATTCCCGCTCAACCGCACCTGCAACTGCAAGGCGCCATTGGGCAACGTACGGGCAACCTCAATGATGAGCTCCGGACTGCGCTGGCGCACCAGCACATGAATCAAGCCAGACTCGCCCGCTTGAGCGTCCTCTACTTTGATCTGGTCAAGCACATAGGTCTGGTTGGCAGATACCAGGCCACCTGCGGAGTAACTGCACCGCTTGCCATCTTCGCTGGGCTGGACCGCACCCCGCCCCTCTGTCTCGGGGTCGAGCACCGACCACTTCAAATCCCCCCCCAGCGTGCCAGCCGTGAGGGTCAACTGATCCTCGATGTAACACACGCGAATCAAGGGGTTGACGGTCAAAGCAGCGAGCAACACGGTAACCCTGCTCATGCTGCGCTGGCCGGTGAACGGGTCCGTGGCGATGACCCGCGCGCGCACCTCCTGCCCGCCCATTGCATGTGCTGGCGGCGCGCGGTATTCACCCTGAGCATCGATCCGCCCAATATCACCCTGGGCACCGGGCAACGCCTCAAGGCTCCAGACCAGCCCCTCACGCGCGGGTTCGACGGTAAAGGTATGGCGCTTGCCGGGTGCAATCACCACGGGTGGGTCAACAACACGGAAAAATGCAGCGCTGTTCTGGTTCGCGAACAACGCCATACCCGCGGGAAACTCAAAGTGGAATGGGACGAACCGATGATCAGGGGCCAGCGTCACGCCGTTGCTCACCTGCTCCGGCACCATCGCCGTCAGTTTTTTGGCCAACCCTTCCAGCACTGCTTGCTTGATGACGAAGGCGACGAACGCATTGATCTCTCGTTTCGTCTGCGCTGACAGGCCAACGGGTAGGCCATTGACCGGTGTTACCTCGGCTGCCTGTTCCCAAGGCCACAACACATGGCCCAGCAGCATGCACCCAGCTTCTTCCTCTGGCGTTGCAGGTTTGTCCAGGTGGAACAACGTGCGCAGATCGAACTTGAAGGTCGCTGTATGGGTTTGCCAAAAGTTCTCGCGTTTGGTCCTGTAACGCAGTGTCAAGGTACAGAACGACTGCCAATGCTGGCGAACTTCATCGTGGTCGAACTCAATGCTAAGCGGCGACTGGAAAGCGCCTTGGGGCGCCTGTCCGCGGGCGCTCTCAGTGGCGGGAGTGCAGCAACAGCAGCAGCATGCCTGCCCATGCTGGCTGAGGGAACGGTTGCCCCCTGCGGCGTCTGAAGGCGCAGCCCCCCCCACCGGAATAACGAACTCATCGCACTCGAACTGGTAATCGTTGCTCTCATAGGTGCTGGGGTGAACACGCAACTGGCCGGCCTTGGCGTCCATACGCGCTAGCGTTTTATCCGCGTCCAGGTGCGACTCGAACACCCCGCCTTCAAGCATCTCTTCAAGCCCTGTAGCGTAAGCAGCCCTGTGCAACAAGCGCGAAGACAGCAGCAGGGTGGAGGTGACCGGTTGCGACAGATCATCCGGCAGCAGGAAAGGGTAATTGTTCTGCTCGGTAGGGAAGTTGCCCAACGGGCCATTTTCCAGGCCTGCGAACACCACCATCGCAGCTTTGCCGTCTAATTTGCTGACATGTGTACGGACCGCACTGTCACGCACCTGCAGGTACGGATTGCCAGCCAGCGCCTGAAAGTCCACCAACGGATAGACTCGACGGGCGATATCCAGCCCACTGACGAAGTCCTTGAAAAAGCGCCCGGCAGCCAGCCGCTGGGGCAATCCACCGCCCAGGTCAAGCTCAGTCTCCACACCCTCTTTCAAGTCGGCCTGCACACCTTGCGAGTTGGCTGTCAATGCCAGCTCTTGCTTGACCTGCAACGGATCCAGCAGGTCGTGCATCGCCACACCGAGAAGGCCGTCGGCCTTGTCCATGATAAAGTGCATACCGCCTTCCAGTGCGATGGTTTGCCGCACGTTGGGCGATGAATACGCCGCCTCGATATCCCCTAACCGTGGCGGCCCCATGCGGTAGCCAGTCAGCACGTGGGTAATACCGCTACCCGGCACAGCGATCTCGCCTTCGATATCGCCCAGCGCGCTGCTCTCGCGACTGTAGTGCGCCAGCTCCACAAGGTCGTTGGCCTGCTCGGGACGCATTGCGAACGTGAGGTCCCAATTCATATGGCTGGGGTGCTGCTTCATCCATGCCAGGATGACTGACAGATAGTTACTAGACATGATATGGCCCTGTTCAATTTATGCTGTAAGGCATTCGTGTGATTGAACGTTGTTCAGCTACTTGCGTGTGAGACGCCTTGCGGCCAGCTCGAGCGTTCCATAGGCCCCCGGGTGCTCAACCAAGGGCAACGGCAGTACAATGAAACCGTCATAATTGAGGGGAATGGGGATGAAGTTCCCCGAGCCTGGCGGAAACTCCACCTCCGCCTGCGTCTGCAAGTTGCACCGGACCACACTGAACGGAGCATCTGACGTAACGGCTTGATAATAGGGATTGCCGTCTTCGTCTTTGCCGATCTGGCCTGGGCCATGGACCACTGTCAGTTCACCCGGAATAGCAGCACCGCCGCCAAATAACTGCAGCCATGCCCTGCCCAACTTCACATCGTGCTTTGACATGATCACTGTGGTGGGAGGTTTAAGTTTGCTATTTGTGATCAGGCACACCGAACGGCGTTCACCGGTACTGTTGCTGACCTCTACCTCCTCAAGCACAAATGCCTTGCCCTGCAGGTCTGGGCCAGGTATGTAGGTGTTGGTGGCACCGGATGCATGAGCGAGAGAGCCATGAGGTTGCGCGCCCAGAATTCTCCAGTTCAATTCGCCCTCGGACACATGACCAGCCTTGAGGCTCACCCCTTCATCCCCAACCTGGCAAAGCTCCACCAGTGGGCTCACACTGAGCGCGTTTTTCACCACGGTGACCAACGCGGAACTGGAGAAACCTGTGGCTGGCGCGGTGGCGGTGATGCGCACACGGGTAAAGTCATCTCGGATACCACTGGCACCGGGAGCCAGGTAAAGTCCATTAGTAACGCGGTCGAAATTGCCCGCATCGTCAGCAGAGCCTTCCACTGACTCGACGGACCACTCGATCTTCTGTTGCGCAGGCACGACAGAGAGCTGTAGCTTGTCCCCCTGGAGCATGACTTTTTCGAGTGGCGAGACGGTAAACGTCGTCAATTTCGGGTTGACGCTACCGAAGCTCACCACGTCGCGAGGCAAGTAAAGATCGCGCCCCGCGATGGCACCGCCGAAGTTAAGCTGGATCGTTTTCTCTACCACCTCATTAATATACAAATCGGTGGCAAAGTCTTTTGCGAGTGCGGCCCGCAACAGAGGGATAGACGTGCCACGTACAACATTTTCCACTGCCGCGTACACACTTTTCCTCATCCAAACAGCGTGTTCTACACTGGTACCAAATTGATTACCCTCCGCCGGGGGCACTGGCCAGCCTCTCTCAAGATTATACAAATCCCACGTATTCGGAAAATCAATGTTGATGCCTGCCAACTTCAACATACCGCCTTGCTGATCATCAATGTTCCAAGTAATTTTTATAATTAATCGAGACTCCGCCGACCACCCCCCCAGCATAAAACTCGGGTGCGTTCCTGGGTTCCAAGGGTCCGCATACCCCCAAGAATCCCAATACCGGGTTACCTCAACATCCAGCCAAGCCGTTTTATCAAACTCCAAGACCGCCTGACCATTAGCAATATGAATTTTCAGATTTCCCGCCAACGGCATCGTCCCCGCTGGCACCCGCATATTCATCTCACTGAAAAACCACCCATAACCGCCAGCGGCGTAGTCACCTTCAAAAAATGCGCTATCGGCCCCACCTGAAAAATTTAGTTGTCCATCCGTGAACGTTGCGGTTGCCGCGCCATCATTCGCGTACTCAACATTGAATTCTGCCGCCTCGAAAAGGGTACGCGGTATATTCCGAAGAATAGTTGCGAGCGCAACCCTATTTTTTCCAAACATCACCGTCGCGGAATATCCACTGCTGTCGCCAGGTATCAAATAACGATAGTCTTTCCCAGGTGTAGACGCTTGTTCGAGACTGCCACCGACCATGTGAATCGTCCCCAGCAACGCCCCGTCCGTATCTGCTTCCCCCTCAATATCCATCGGCGAACTCGCTATTGAAGGATTGCGTTGGGTATACAATTGAAACGACTCCGGCCGCAGCAAGTCATCATCACCGTGCTCGATATGCCCCAGTGACCAGACGCGTTTTTCATCCGGCAACGCTCTGAACAACTCTTTAAAAAAGTCGCCACCCAACTCTCGAATACGCCTGGAATCGGAAAACATCATGACAAAATCGTCACTATTGCGCAGGTCCAAGGTCAACGCGCCGCCGTCATCGACATGCCCCGGCACCTCACTCAACTGCAGATTCAAACGCAACTCTGGGCCCACCAAAGGTTCGATCCGATCAATACGCTGGGGGTACCAGTTGGCGCCAGCCTGCTTCAACCCTACCTGATTGCCGCCCACCATCTTCATGCGCAGGCTGGCGCGGGAGCTGGTAATATCGGTGTTATCAAAAGACAGCCTAGGGTGATCCAGAATAAAATTCTGCATGAACACCTTATAACCATTTTCTGCCTTGGTCTCACCATTCACCGGCGGCAGGTACGAACTGGTCTTGAAGCGCCTGATATACTCTTGAGTCAGCAGCCTGTCTGCCTTGGCTTTATCAATTGCAAAAACAGAGTCATTGCCCAGCAGTCGATCACCCGTCTCCAACCACTTCAGCAAGCTCGCCTTGGAATTAGTCGACATGATTCACCTCGCGCAAGAATTGGATTTCAATCAATCAATTCGATATCGACGGAACGAAAGTCCCGCCAGGTTTCGCCATCATCAAAACTGGCAGACACCGTCAACCTGAACTTTCTGTTCAGTAGCAACCCTTCAAGGAATGCTGTGGGCAAGTGCGCTATAACAAGGCCATCGTAATACTCGTCATCACTCACCTCGGTTGAGCGCGGGCGCAGGGTATGCTTGGCACTTTTACGGCTTTTCGGCACACCTTCGGCTTCGATCCCCAGCAGGTGCCCTTGTGCCATGAATGCCCATGCCCCCAAAGAGCACAGCGCGCCGCCAGGCGGCACGTCACCCAACGACAGTTGCTCGTTCTCAACCCCCTCCACCTGTATGAGCGGGTAGCTCTGCTGGCCGTAATCGGCCACCTTCAGGTCGAATTTCTGTGAGCTGCGGGGCAATTCGCCAGTTTTGGTAACGGTGTAATAGACCTCAAGGCGCCTGCCCATGTTGGCGGCGATGGCCGTTCGCGGCACCCTGAACAGGCGCAGGTCACCAGAGACGGGCTGTGGCACGATGACCGAGCCCGTGCTGCCATGCCCCTCCCAGTGCATACTGACCTGCGGTGCCGGCAGCTCCCCCTCACCCAACTCTGCATCCGCCGGAATACGCACTTCGGCACCGCCATTGAGGTTACGCGGGTGGACAGTGCCCTGATACGGCTCATCGTTCCATTCCGGCACGGCATGTTTGATGACGGGCAGTGGCAGGTTCAAGGGGCGCTGCAAGGCCACGGTCAGCCCCTCCGAGCGCTTTTGTGCCCCAGGGCGTCCGTACTCATAGCTGAAGGTAATTTGCTTGCCACGGTTGACCTCGCTCTGCAGCCACGCACGGTCCAGATGAAACGCCAGGTGTTGGCTGTCGAGCGAACTGACATCTGCTCGCACGCTGCGCAGGCTCACCTCCGGGCCGTCTACATAGAGCATCAGGGAATCGCCCAGGCGTAGGTCTGGGTAAGGCTCGGCCAGCAGCCAGATACCGTCCTTATAAACATCGCCATCGGGGTCGAGCGTGTCTCCTACATGCCCCGGAATACTGGGCGCCGCCAGCAGAGGCGTGGCAGGAGGGTCACTTGGATCGGGCCAGACAATGGCGAAACGTTGCTCAGGCGAACGGCTTACCGAGCCATCGGTATATTCGATGCGGTAGCGCAAAACCCCGAAGCCGAACATGTAGTTTTCGACATCACCACGTTCCAAGTGCCAAAGCAACGGCTGGCCGATGTCAGCGTTGCTGACTTCATGCAGCAATTCGATCGGCTCGCCAGGCGCGAACTCGTTGTAATGAGGCTGCCACACCAGGAATACCTTGTCCCCTTCAGCCATGGAGACATACGGCGAAGTCGCCAGTTGCAGGCCCTCATCTTTGAGTTGAGTAACATCAATGATCAAGTCATGGGCACCCTGCAGGTGCGCGACCGGCAAGGCCCACAGGCCGTCGGCCATTCGGTTGATGTAAAAGTGCCTGCGCTTCGACTCCTCCAAAAAACCGCCGGTGCTATCCAGAAGTTGGAACGAATAGAACACCGTACCGCCTCGCAACTTCAAAACACGATCGAACTCGATCCTGAACCGCCAGCGCTGCTGAGCGTCAAGTACATCCACCTCAACCTCAACGAAAATATCATCAACGGAGCCATCTTCCATCAGGCCCCGCCAGTTGATCTTCACGTAATCTCCCGGTGTGATACCGCTGTAGGTTATCCAGGTATCTAGTGGGCCTGATGCCAGCGCATCCAGATCAACCGAATTTGTCCTCACGTCGAGGTGCGCGACCTCCGGCCTGTCTGGCGTATTCATGAAAGTGTCCTCTGTGACCAATAACCAATCATGGGAATTGGCGACAGGTATATCACCCCACTCAAGCCCCCACACCTGGCAAAAATGCTAGGTGCCAGCGAGGCATACTTCGACTAGTGTCTGCTCATATGCCCGGGCACTACGGTCGTGCACCCACCCTCTTTCGCCACGTGTAAAGCGAGCACTTCCACCATGAGCACGGAATCTTCATTACACTCCAACGCCCTGAACTTCATGAGCTTTATGGAAAGTGGGGTAGACACCCGCACCGGGCAATACACCTTGTCCATCAAGCTGCCGGAACTTGGCGCCAATTACTTCCAAGGCCCGGATGTACCCCTCACGTTAACCTTCAACCCGCTCAACATAATCGACTCGGGGTGGGGCAAAGGTTGGAACCTGTTACTGACGCAGTTCACTGAACACAACCAGGTCATCACCACCCATACCGGTGAAACATTCAAAGTTACGGGTACTTCGAGCGATCGCCTGCACATGCCCGAACAAAAACTGCCTCACTTCCATTTCTATCGCGAACCCGCAGGGCCTGGCGGCAACGCACGTTACCGCGTTGTCCACCGCTCGGGCATGGTGGAAATCCTCGAAGTGATGGGCAGCCTGCTCGGGCGCATTGCCCTGCCCGTCGAGGTGTATTCCCCTACCGGGCACAGGCTCAACTTCGCATACAAACCGTTCAACGCTGCCTACATGATGCTCAGCACGATCACCGACGGGCGTGGGCAGATCTTGTTGGAGGTTGAACGTGCCAATGGCCGCATCGAACTTCGCGAGCGGCCGTATGAGGGCGGTGATGGCCAGCCTGTTGCCCGTTATGTGATGAACCTGATCAACGCCGACTGGGTGAAGTCTATTGTGCTGCCAACCCCGGAACAGGCCAGCTGGCGCCTGGAATACCGGGAAGTATTGGGCCATCTGTGCCTTGAGAAAATAGAGACGCCGACCGGTGCGCGCGAGTACTTGCAATACCGCGACGGCGGCCACCTGTTCCCGGTCGGCAGCCGTCGAGATCCCTTGCCCCGTGTCACCCGTCACATCGTCGAACCCGGCCTGGGGCAACCCTCGTTTATGAGTGACTACACCTACCCAAACTCAGCCAACTTCCTGGGCCACGGCATTCAGGTACCCTGGGCCGACGATGGCAGAGATAACCTCTACAAGCACACGGGTGAATATGAATATAAGTCTGTGGAGACGCAGTGTGACGCCCATGAAAAGCCCCTGCGCAGCATCACCCGCACCTTCAACCGTTTTCACCTGCTGACCTCGACCAGGACCGTCCAGAACGAGAGCGTTCACGAGGTCAGCACCACCTACAACCTCCGGGATGTGCCGTTCGACCAGCAACCGCCCACCCTGCAACTGCCCATCGAAGAGCAGACACGCTGGTCGAAGACCAATGACGCGACACGCAGCCGCCTGGAAACCGTCGAGACAACCTACGACACCCACGGCAACGTGACCCTGCGCAAGCTCGCCAACGGTGTGACCGAAACCAGTACCTGGTATAGCACCGAGGAGCAGGACGGCTACCCAGGCGACGCCAATGGTTTTGTTCGCCACCTCAAAAGTAAAACGATCACCCCTGCCAGCACTGGCAAGGTGGCGGCCCCTACCCTTACTCACCACTACCGATACAGCGCTCTGCCACCCCTGGCAGGTAATGCCACAAAGCTCAATCCCATGGTGGTCGAGCATCGCGAAACGCTGGTGCAACAGGGTAAAGAAACGGAACCGCTGGAGCACACCACGTACAGTCACATAGACGCACCCAGTGCCAGCGTGCTGCATGGCCGGCGCTATCAGCAGGTCGTCAAGCGCAACAAGCTCGAGACCACAACCCAGTATCAGTTCACAGTGGTGGTCGCCCCCCTCAGCCTGCACCCGGCCCTGCAAACCATCGAAACCCTGATCGGTTATGACGGCACAGCGCAATCAACCGTGCAGCGACGCTCGTTACTGCTTGGCGAAACACTGTTCGAGCGTGATCAAAGCGGCGTTGAAACCCAGCGGGACTTCGATGTGCTGCGCCGTACCACCCGTGAGCAGGTATCGCCCGGAACACGCTACGAAGCCAGCAGGCACTACGCTTACTCCCTCTGCGCGGCCGACGGCGACATTGCCAGCCAGCAGGTGAAAAACGCGCGAGGGGTCAGCACGCTGACCGAACTGGACGGCCTGGGCAGGCCTGTTACCGAGAAACGGGACAATGTGCTTGAGGCACGGCCAGGTATGTTCGTCGAAATATCAGCCTTCAAGTATGACGCCTTAGGCAACAGTGTTGAAACAACCAGCACGGATTGGCTGCAAGGCAGCAAGTCGCTGACCCTGACGACCCGCTTCCAATACGATGACTGGGGCGAGCAGAGCTGCACCATAGGCCCGGATGGTGTTGAAGAGCACAACGTACTTTGCCCCATCGGCACGCCCACCCACAAAGGCCCCATCCGTCGCACCTGGCGCGAAGGTGGCGAGCTGAAAACACGTACTGTAGTGGTTTCACGGCACGGCAAAAAAGCCAAGTTCACCCAAAAAGCGCGCGCGGTCAGCGCCCGGACCGAAACCTGGCTGAACCTGTTCGACAAGCCGGTGCTGCGCAAGCGCCTGAACGCGCTGGGCGAGCTGCTCGCCGAGCGCAGTTACCGCTACGACGGCCTGGGGCGAACGCTCGAAGAAAAGGACGAGCGCGGCCATTCCACCACGTTCAGTTACGACGCCTGGGGCCGCATGCTCGGCACTCACTTGCCCGACGACACCCAGCTCACACGCACCTATGCCGAACATGCTTCCGACGACCTACCGGCTAGCCTTGTGGTGAAACCGGCCAACGTCCTGCAGCCCGCTCGGCAAATTGGCGCGCAATACCATGACGGGCTCAACCGGCTGATGGGTGCCACCACCGGTAACCGTACCGAGTATTTCCTGTTCCGTGATGGCGAACCGATGCCCCGTCAGCGCATCAGCCCTGCCGGTGAAACCCTCGAACTGGACTACAACTTGCAACTGACCAACGAACCCATCAGCAGTGATGCGCCGGACGATCGCGCCAGCTTCAACTATCACGACTCCAGCGCGCGGCTGCTGAGCTGCAACAACAGACAAGGCAAACGGCGCTTCGACTACAACATCGCCAACCAGTTGGTCGCAGAGCACTGGGATGACAACGGCAGCGGTAAGACCTGGAGCAGAACGCACCTCAGCACGCTTCACGACCGGCTCATGACAACCACTGAAGCCAATGGCGTGAAGACCGAGCACAGCTATGACGACGCCACTGGCCGCCTTGCGTCTACCCGCCAGGGGCTAATGCAGGCTAGCTTTACCTACGATGATCTGGGCCTTGTATCGCATATCAGCAGCCATGACCTGAGCACCGGTAACGTGGTGGAAACCGCAATCACGTACGACGATCAGGACCGCGAGGACAAGCGTACCTGGCGCCAGGCCGGGCATGCCGAACGCACCCAGGAGCAGGTCTGGGGCGATGATGACCTGCTGCAGAGCCGGCATTTGAAAGCCGCCGCGGTGTCGTTGTTGCAAGAGGGCTTCGGGTACGACAAGCGCTCGCGCCTTGTCACCCACACCTGTGCTGGCCTTGAACTGCCTCAAGACCCGCAAGGCCGCAGCATCTCCCGGCAGACTTTCACGTTTGATGCCTACGACAACATCAGCCAAACCACCACATTTTTCGCCGGAGGGCTGCGCCCTGAGCAGGCAAGGTTCATCCATGCCGAAAGCGACCCTTGCCAGCTGCAACGCATCGAGTACAACCCACCGCGTGCGGAGCCCAACCCACGCTTGACCTACGACAAAAATGGCAACCTGACCCGCGACGAGCGCAGCCGCCCGGCCCGCTACGACAGCCAGAACCGGCTGCTTGGCCTCAACCAGGCGGGTGACCCCGACAGCTACGGCCACGACGCCAACGGCCTGTTGATCACCGCCGTGCAAGCGGGCAAGCCGACCCTGCTGCTGCATGACGGCCTGCAGTTGCGCATGGCTGTGCGTGATGGCCTGGAAACACTGTTCCTGCACCAGGGCGAGCAGCCGCTGGGCCAACAGCACACTGGCGTTGGCGCGCAACCACCCGTGCTGCTGCATACCAGCGCCAGCCACAGCGTGGTTGCTGAAAGCCAGGCAGGCAGCCTGGGCGCCATCCGCTACTCGGCGTACGGCGAGCGCCACACCGACGGCCCTGCGCACAGCGCGCTGGGCTACAACGGCGAAGCACTCGACCCGGACAGTGGCTGGTACCTGCTGGGCAACGGCTACCGCGCCTACAACCCTGCGCTCATGCGCTTCAACAGCCCAGATGCGCTCAGCCCGTTCGGTGAAGGGGGATTGAATTACTACGGGTATTGCCAGGGCAACCCGGTGACGTTCCGCGACCCGACCGGGCATTACAGCA
Source organism: Pseudomonas sp. Y3 TE3536 (assembly GCF_053629175.1). Lineage (NCBI taxonomy): Bacteria > Pseudomonadati > Pseudomonadota > Gammaproteobacteria > Pseudomonadales > Pseudomonadaceae > Pseudomonas > Pseudomonas sp. Y3 TE3536. The sequence continues at coordinate 345,613 of NZ_JBRJHU010000001.1, forward strand.
TCGGCCACTCGGGGCAGAGCCGGTCGCTGGAGGACCTGAGTAGAAACCGGAGCTCAGGCGGTTTCAAGCCAGGCACCATGTTCTGGGTCAATTTAGGGATATCGGTTGCCGCGCTCGCGCTAGGCATCGTCGTAGCTGCCGCCTTGTTGGCTCCCCCAATCGCGGCAGTCGGCTTAGCCGTAGCCGCACCAACAATGGGATTGGGTGCTGCCATGACGACAACCGCAGCAGCGATTGGTACCACGGCGACTGCAATGGTCGTAGGCGCAACTGTGGGGGCTACAGCTGCAGCGTTAGGGGCAGCGTCCTTCATTGTCAGTACCGAAGCAACATTGTCTGGCAGCGAAGCCAGACAAGGAATCGGAACGGCTCTCGGCATCGCGGCGTCAATCGTGGGGTTGCCGCTGTTGGTCGCCGGTACTGCCCAGCTTGTCAAAACGGCAGCTGCGGCCGTTCGGGCAGCTTCGAGTGCTGGCCAGGCATCAGCGCCTGCCGCATCTGCCGCATCTGCCGCATCTGCCGCATCTGCCACACCCGCTGCATTCGGCGCAATCAGCACACACGGGGTCCCCAGCGCAGTTCCAAAGATCAGCGCAAATGCCGTGGTGTTGCGGGCCAGGGGTTTTAACATTTATCGCGCACGCATCTAGAAAATTGTCATTACCGCCGATGGAAGTGTCGAGTGCTGCCCAGGCATCAGCATCCGCCGTAACGACCCGGAGCGTGTTGCAAACTCCGTATTTACGACGAGATTTTATTTGACACGAACTCGCTGACCTCGGAATTAGGTAAATTGAAGCCGCTAGCAAATAATTCACCGCCAACATCACCCTGAATTTCCCGGCGATGTTGCACAAGCCACTAACAGCAAAGCAAGTACGTGTATCTCCGGAGAGTGACTATGAACAATTCAAAATCAACTTCTCTCAAACGCTTCCGCGCCGAAAAAGCCCGGCGCAACTTTCTGAACCTACAAGATGCACCACCAACACCCGCATTGGCTGAACTCACCAAACCCAACGTCCGCGGCATCGTCGACGTCAATGACGGCACGCTGCACAAGGACAGTTTGAAGCAGAACCTGATCGTAGAGATCCCTCAATGGCCTTTTCTGCCCCCCGGCAGTGATCCTTCAGACTACGTAACGCTGCAGTTGCAATTTACCTTGACCGGCGCCGAGCATACCTTTGTGGCTATTGGCCCGGTAAGAAGATTCGAACCACCGATTGTCCCTGGCGACTTCCCACTTATTCTCGAGTTCCCCCAAGACTCCATTCCACGCAATGGCAAACTCTGGCTGCGCTATGAACTCATAGACCATTTAGGCGATAAATACGTTTCTCTCCCTATCGAGTTGATCTGTGACAGCGTCGCCCCATGGAGGGACGACCCAGCGCCCCCACTCCTGCCGCCCAACGAAATCATCAACGAACACTATTTGGTCAACCACCCAGAAGGCATCGAGTTGGACTTGCCTGACTACCAAGACCGGGCACCAGGTGACACTTATCAGGTCTTCTACCTGAAAGAATGGTCCGAAGAAGATACCGATTATGACAACCCAGCCGCTGCAGGCGCCGTTACCGACGACCTCAAAGTCATCTTACCGGCAGACTCAATCCGCCTATTGGGCGATGGCAGGTTCTATATCGTGTACTACCTCTTCGACAAAGCACGCAACCGCAGTCGCATCCGTTTGCCGGCCACGATCGACGTGGTACTCACGCCGGAGCCTGCCAACCTACAGCGACCGAAAGTGCCTTTGGCTACGGATGATGGCGTGCTGAGCTTGGATGATGCTCACGCAGGTGTGGCCGTCGAAATAGAGCTGTACACCAACCGCAAAGACGATGACAAAATCTTGGTGACCTGGGGCTCGACGGTCCTTCCCACAGAGCAGGTAGGCTCAGGTCCATTCCCGATCAAGATTTTCGTTCCCCACCGTGTATTGCGTGACGAGTACGGTAAAGCCACCGGGGTAGTGCCCACCAACGTCAGCTACAAAGTGCTGCGCCATCACGCCCCTTATGGGCCGGCAGACGATGACTTCAATGTTGACTTCTCCGTCGCCGGCCCCGAACGCCCAGACCCAGACCCGACCTGGCCAGTCAACCCCGCCCTGCTTGCGCCAACGATTACCAGCTTCACAGGACTCGAAAACGAGATTGCACTACCAGACCGTGGCCAAGATGCCACCCTGACGTTCGACGTATACCCCGACGCCGCAAACGGCCAGGTAGTGGACTTCTACTGGAACGGCACCCTGGTGACCGAGGCTCGCTGGGTGGTAGATCAAGCCACCGGCACCGAAAAGAGCGTCACGATTCCCTGGAGCTATATCGAGCGTGCAGGCAACGACCCGGCACTGCCCGTGCACTACACCGTACGTGCCAGCCTCACAGCAATCAACGAGCAGGAATCGTCCCCTCGGTACGTGCATGTAACGGCTATCGACATGACGCCGGACGATCTTGCGTTCCATGGCCTTACCGACCGAGGCTGGCTGAGCTGCCCGTCGATCTGGGACCCCGTCGCCCCCGCCGCAGACCCGGCAATCAGGGTTTGGGTACCCCCCTGCAGCGGCTTATTCATAGAAGAGAAGACCACCATAACGCTGTCTTGGTTGATGTATAACGAAACTGTGGGCGGTGACCTGATCGCTGGGGTGGAGAAGCAGGAAACCCTGACATTGACCGAAGACCAGATCAAAAACGGCTTCATCTGGAGGGTCGAGCCCTACCTCCAGCATATCCAGCCCGTTTACACGGCCAACCCCCGAGGTGGGCTCGCGCAGGTGAGTTACGTCATCAACACCACCCCCCCCCGTGTATCCAGACCAACCGAGAACAAGATCAGCATGTCCGATCAGGGCACCAACGGTTCTTGCGACTTGACCAGGCCGTGATCCTGCACCAGCAACGGCCTGCCTCCAGGGCCGTTACCTGGTGACGAATTTTCCATCCATTGAGTAGGAGTTTTCCTACATTTTTCGCGACCAACCGTGACTAACCTCGCGGCTTAACAGATCCGTCCCTCACAAATAAGAGAAGGGTCTTACAGGAAAATATTCACTTTGATGGTGCCCCCATGCCAAGTCGCCCTCCCTTCCCTGCCCGCCGCCGTTCACCAGCGGCCGGGTTCATGCTGTTCGGCCCCCTGCTGTTCGCCACCTCTGCCTGGGGCGAAACCCTGATCAGCGACGATACCCAGCTCGGTGCAGGCAGCACGCTGGACAGCTACCGGGTAATCGGCCCAGCCACACTTACCGCCGAGGGTGCGACGACCCTGCAGATCGCCGCCGAGGCAGGCTCCACCGTGAACCTGTCCGACAGCCAGGTCACCGCCGAAACCAACGCCAATGGCCTGTCGCTCAGAAGCGCCAGCGCCACCGTGCAACGTACCACCATCAGCAGCAACACCCGCGGCCTTGGCTTGAGCAACGGTTCGACCGCCGTGATCAGCGACAGCGTGGTCGAGGGCGGCGTCCAGGGCGCAACCATCAACGCCAGCACTGCCGAACTGCAACGCAGCGCGCTGAGGGGTACTGATGATGCCAGCGAGGGGGTGCGCATGGTGGCGGGCACCCTGACTGCCAAAGAGGGCAGCACCCTCAGTGGTGGCAGCTATGGTGCGCGCATCCTTGAGGACAATGGCCGCGGCGGCTCCACGCTGGTCGTGGACAACAGCCTGGTCGAAGGGCGCAACGGCCCAGCAATCATGGTAGGACGCGGTGCGGGCTTCGCAGCTTCCGCGCAGATCGACGTGCTCAACGGCGCTACCTTGAGCGGTGGCAATGGCGTATTGCTAGAGGTGGCGGACGACGCTTCCGCCAACCTGCGGGTCAATGACAGCCACTTGCACGGCGATATCGTCGCGGCCGCCGGCGGCACCGCGAACGTGTTGCTGGAGAACCGCGCCACCCTCACGGGCCGCCTGGATAATGTCGCCAGCCTGGGGATCAACAGCGGCGCCGAGTGGGTCCTGATCGAGAACAGCCACACCAGCGACCTCACCCTCAATGAAGGTGCAGTGCGCTTCGGCGGGCCAGGGGACTTCTTCACCCTGTCGGTGGACAAGCTGGCAGGCAACGGCACCTTTATCATGGAGGCAGACTTCAGCACCGCTCAGTCGGACTTCCTCGAGGTGACCGGCACCGCCAGCGGCACTCATCAGCTGCTGATCAGCCCCAGCGGCAATGACCCGCTTGCCGACAACAGCCTGCATGTGGTGCACACCGCCGCGGGCGATGCGCAGTTCTCACTGGCGGGGGGCGCTGTGGACCTGGGTGCGTATTCCTACGACCTGGTGCAACGAGACAGCAACGATTGGTACCTGGACGTAACTACCCGCACGGTCAGCCCAGGCACACAGTCGGTCATGGCACTGGCCAATGTGGCACCCACCATCTGGTATGGCGAGCTGGGCACCTTGCGCAGCCGCATGGGCGAGGTGCGCCGTGACCCGCGCAAGGCCGGTGGCTGGGTACGCACCTACGCCAACCAGTACAACGTTTCGGGCACCTCTGGCGCCGCTTACCAGCAACAGCAGCAAGGGCTGTCGATCGGTACCGACACACCCGTGGCTGCCGGCGACGGTAACTGGCTGGTCGGGGTCACGGCTGGCTACAGCAACTCCGACCTCAACCTCACCCGGGGCTCGTCGGCCAGCGTCGACAGCTACCATGCCGGCGCTTATGCCACCTGGCTCGATCCCGACAGCGGCTACTACTTCGACGCCGTGGCTCGGCTCAACCGGTTCAAGAACCAGGCTGACGTGCGCATGAGCGACGACAGCAAGGCCAAGGGCGATTATGCCGCCCTGGGTGCCGGCGTATCGCTGGAAGTGGGGCGCCAACTGGCCCTGGCAGATGGCTGGTTCGTCGAACCCTTCGCGCAATTGTCCGGGCTTGTGGTGCAAGGCAAGGACTACACCCTGGATAACGGCATGCGTGCCGAAAGCGAACGCACCCGTTCGGTGCTGGGCAAAGTGGGCAGCACCGTCGGGCGCACCTTCACAGCCGGCGAAGGGCGCAGCGTGCAACCTTACCTGCGGGTTGCCGCCGTTCACGAATTCGTCAATGACAACCAGGTGAAAGTGAACGACAACCGCTTCGGCACCGACCTGTCAGGCTCGCGCGGCGAAGTGGGTGTCGGGATGGCAGTCGCCTGGGACGATAAATGGCAAGCACACGCCGACTTCGACTACAGCAACGGCAGCAAGATAGAACAGCCGTGGGGCGTTAATTTCGGCGTGCGTTACAACTGGTGACAACGAAGGGAAGGCCCAAGCGCCTTCCCTTTTTCATTTATGCATCAGAGGAAGGGAAGGTCGATGACACAGAAAAAACGCTCCGTAGAAGCGAAATCGTCTACCAGGAAGGCACCTGCCAAGAAAGCGACCGCCAAAGACACAGCCCTCCTCGTACCTCCAAACGTGCCAGAACTGGTGCCCGATATAGAAGGAGGAATACCGAACACAGTGTCGTTCCGGGCAACCTATCTGCCCTTGCGGGTAGAATTCCCCATGTGGGCTCACTCGAACCCCAGCGTGACGGACGAAGAATATCTATGCCTGTACTGGAACGGCGTAGAGGTTGCAAAGAAGACCTTCAACCAGCCCATCAAGCCTGAAGAGCTCTTTATTCTTGTACCCGTTCGCAATATGGTCGAAGGGCCGCACCAGTTGCACTACGAGGTCACCATTTTCAATGACACCCAAGCGGCTTCGCGGCCGCTAGATATCTACATCGACAAGACCCCACCCCTGCTGAACCCGGATGACGACAGGCTTGAGTTTTCCGATTACGTCATCCGCCAGGGGGTCACTGAAGATTACCTCGCGGCCAATGGTGACAAGGTAGAAGCCACTGTCCCTCCCATCCTGGGTGCGGAGGTGGGCGACACCGTGAAGTGGTACTGGAGCGACGACCCCGTGGGCCAGCACATGGTCGGCATGATGACACTTGCCAGCGACCACATTGAAACCCTGGGCGCGCAAAGTATCAGCAAACCGGTCACGCTTATCTATCCCGGTGATTTCATTCGCCAGTCCAGGAACGGTATCCGCTTCGCCCGCTATGAAGTGCAGGACCGGGCCGGTACGGCGCCCCAGCGTGCGCTGGCACGCTCGCTCAGCTCAGACCCTTCTCCCCCGCCACGCGAGCTACCGCCACCACGCATCAAAGAAGCCACAGGCAACGAATACTTCAGCACGCTGGTCCCGAGAGACGCAGTCAATGGCGTGACATTCGTCATCCCGGACGATGCGGACATCAGGCCGAATGAAACCGTCACCGCATTCTGGGGCGAACCAGGAACACTGGGGGGGACCTCCGCCAGCATGCCACCAGGCGTGCGTGAGGTCCGTATCCCACGTGTGCATATCCCGCCGCACATGAACAATCGGGCCGAGTTGCGTTACCAAATCAATAAACCCGATGTGCCGGTCTCTCCCTCACATCATGTTACGGTACGGGCGATCGAAGGCCTACCGATCGTGCAGTGCAGCAAAATCCAGAATGGCGCGATTAACCTGCGCTCAATGGGGGAAAGCGCTACGTTCACATTGGGAGACTGGCAACTCCGGCACACGTCGCAATACGTCAACGCATGGATTGAAGGGGTGGAGCGCGGTGACGTATCCAAGGTCATCAGGCTTGCCATCGCCAATGAACTCCCGGTATCCACCGAGGCCGGCATCCTGACACTGGGCGCGGTGAGCAAGACCGACCTGATGAAACTGGCGCTGAACTATCAGTTCCACGTATCGGTAGAGGTCTCGTTCGACGATAAAGTGAGCTGGCTGAAATTCCCCTATGCGGCGGCTACGCTTGAGGACCGGCCGATTTTTTAGTAGACCTTTTAAAAGGTTAAAAAAAAACGCCACTCGAAAGAGTGGCGTTTTTCATGTTTGGAGCGGGAAACGAGACTCGAACTCGCGACCCCGACCTTGGCAAGGTCGTGCTCTACCAACTGAGCTATTCCCGCATTGTGAAGCATTACCGCTAACCGGCGTGAAGCGCCTTGACGACCTTCACCACCACTGTACCGCATAGACGCCACAGTATTTAAACTGGAGCGGGAAACGAGACTCGAACTCGCGACCCCGACCTTGGCAAGGTCGTGCTCTACCAACTGAGCTATTCCCGCAAATGGCGTCCCCTAGGGGACTCGAACCCCTGTTACCGCCGTGAAAGGGCGGTGTCCTAGGCCACTAGACGAAGGGGACACACAACACTTTTCAGTGCGCCAGATATTGAACCTCACGATTCAACCTGGGCTTTCTTTTCCTGCCCCGCTGTTAAGCGTTGCCGGAGAAACTGGAGCGGGAAACGAGACTCGAACTCGCGACCCCGACCTTGGCAAGGTCGTGCTCTACCAACTGAGCTATTCCCGCAATATGGCGTCCCCTAGGGGACTCGAACCCCTGTTACCGCCGTGAAAGGGCGGTGTCCTAGGCCACTAGACGAAGGGGACACGCTGCAAGCACTTACATGCTGCTTTCACTCCCTGCCGCGTTTCGCTGTGTGCTTTACGCTGCAAGTGGCGCGCATTCTATGGATGCTTCGAAGATGCGTCAACCCCTTTGTAGAAATTTATTTAAATCAATGACTTCCGGGTGTGCCGAGCGCTGTTTCAGGCAGCCCGCAGGGGGTTGGCGTTGATTTTCTGGCGTCAAGTCAGCATTAATGTGCCAGCATCCAGCCATGGCACAGTTTGCCGATAGAAAGAGAATGCCTGTCAGGGCCTCTCGCGAGCAAGCTCGCGCCTACACTCAATAATGCAAACCTATTCATGAGGCATTAACGGTGACACCACTTCTGATCACTCTGCTCATCGTGGCGGGTATCGCGTTGCTGATCGTGATCGGCTACCTCAACAATGTGGTCGAGAACAGCAAGCTGGAACGCGCACGGTTGAAGATCGAGCTGGCCGACCGCTTGCGCCGCTGCGGCGAAATCACCGAGACCTTCCCTGGCCAGTTCATGACACCGGCCCTTAAGCTGCTGCTGGCCCGCCTGGAGCTGAACCTCAACCAGCGCCAGCTGACGGTGGACAAACATAATGCTGAACTCAAAGCGCGCATCGCCGAGCTGGAAGGCCAGATCGCCCTGGGCGAAAAGATCCCGGTGAACAACCCGCCTAACCCGATCCAGACCGAGGCCAAGGCCAAGGACGTGCGTTTTCTGCTCGAAGCGCTGCACACGCAGGTCGCCCGCGCCGCACAGGAGGGCTTCCTGCCTGCCAACGAGGCCAAGCAGTGGGTCAAGGAGATCCGTCATATCCTGGTGCTGCTGCACATCGAGTTCTTCAACAACCTTGGCCAGCTGGCCTTGCAGAAAGCTCAGCCGGGCCAGGCACGCCTCGCCTTCGAGCGGGGTGTGCAGTATTTGCGCAAGCAGCCAGAGCCGAAGGTGTATGAAGAGCAGCTGACCTACTTGGAGAAACTGCTGGCACGGGCCAACGCCCAGGTGATGGACCGCATGGCACCGGCGGAGGACGAGCACAACGAACTGACCGACGGCCTGAAGACCGACGAGGAAGAGACCTGGAAGAAGAAGGCGATGTACGACTGATACGTTAACCTGTGCTGGCCCTGTGGGAGCGGGCTTGCCCCGCGAACACCGGCGCAGCCGGTGCCATGCATCGCGCGCCCCATTCGCGGGGCAAGCCCGCTCCCACAAGGGCCAGTACAGGCAATACAGCAATCAGCAGTCGGTCAATTCCAGAAAGATCGCCGCCAACCGCTCCAACCCCACCTGGTCCGCCTCACTGAACCGCCCCACCTTCGGGCTGTCCAGGTCCAGCACCCCAATCAACCTGCCCGCCTTCACCAACGGAATCACCAGCTCGCTGTTGGATGCGCTGTCACAAGCGATATGCCCCGGGAACGCATGCACGTCTTCCACACGCTGGGTTTGCCGCGTGGCCGCGGCCGCGCCACACACACCCTTGCTGAACGGAATGCGCACACACGCCACCTGCCCCTGGAACGGCCCGAGCACCAGCTCTTCATTGCGGTTCAGGTAAAACCCCGCCCAGTTCAGGTCGTCCACCTGGTTATAGAGAAACGCCGAAAACTGCGCGGCGTTGGCGATGAAGTCACGCTCGTCGGCAAACAGCGCCTGCACTTGCGCGGCCAGCAGGTTATAGCCATCGAGGCCAGCGCCACTGGCATTGAGGTCGATCATTTACTTTTGCTCCAGCAATTGCAGCCCGACCCAGTAGCGGGCGAACTGATAGGCACAACGGCCATTACGGTTGCCGCGGCCAGTGGCCCAGCGCACGGCGAGGATGTCCAGGGCTTCGTCCCGCTGCCAGTTCAACCCGGCAGGGCGCGCCAACTGGCCGATCCAGTGTTCGACCACATTAAGGAAGTGGTCCTGGGTGAAGGGGTAGAACGACAGCCACAGGCCAAAGCGGTCAGACAGGGCGATCTTGTCTTCCACGGCTTCGCTGGGGTGCAGCTCGCCGTCGACGCGCTTCCAGTTCTCGTTGTCGCTTTCTTTTTCCGGCACCAGGTGGCGACGGTTGGAGGTGGCGTACAGCAAGACATTGTCGGGGGCCTGCTCCAGCGAGCCGTCGAGCACACTCTTGAGCACCCGGTAGTCGCCCTCCCCGGCTTCGAACGACAGGTCGTCGCAGAACAGGATGAAGCGCTGCGGCAGTTTTTGCAGTTGCTCGACCACCCGCGGCAGGTCGGCCAGGTGGTCGCGCTCGATTTCGATCAGGCGCAGGCCGGCACCTTCGTGCTCGGCCAGCAAGGCGCGCACCAGCGACGACTTGCCGGTGCCACGCGAGCCCCACAGCAAGGCGTGGTTGGCGGGCAGGCCATTGATGAACTGGTGGGTGTTGCGGCCCAGCTGGTCACGTTGCTGGTCGACCCCGATCAGGTCGCTCAGGCGGATGTCCAGGCTGACTTCAAGGGGCATCAGGTAACCGGTGCGGCCATCGCGCTGCCAGCGGGCGGCCAAGGTGGTGTGCCAGTCGATGTCCGGGCGTGGTGCGGGCAACAGCGGCTCAAGGCGCGCCAGTACCGATTCGGCGCGGTCCAGGAAAGCAATCAAGCGAGCGTCCATGACGACTCCTACAAATTCAGATTCTGGGATGCAGTGCCGGCCTCTTCGCGGGTAAACCCGCTCCCACAGGTACTGCACAGCGCTGAAGGCTGCGAAATAACCTGTGGGAGCGGGTTTACCCGCGAAGAGGCCGGCACTGCATACAAGCAATCAAGGTTGAATGTGTGACAGACCCGCCAGCAGCCGGGGCTATTCGGCTATGCTTGCGCAGCGCAAGGGACGTGAAACCGGCTCGGGACTCATGGATATCAAGTTCACCAATCGCCTGTCATACAAGCAAGCCCGGCTGACAGTCCTGGTCGGCTTCATCCTGGGAACATTGCTCAGTCTCATCCAGATCGGCATCGATTATGCCAGCGAAGACGCATCCATCAACCGTGAAGTGCGTGCACTGCTGCAAATCAGCCACAACCCGGCTTCGCGCATCGCCTACAACATCGATGCCGAACTGGCCCTGGAGCTGACCCGCGGCCTGCTGCAATCGCCAGCGGTGATCCGCGCCCGGCTGATCGACAACAACGATACCGTGCTGGCCGACGTCGAGCGCCCACGCCTTGAAGACCGCTACCGCCCGCTCAGCGACTTCCTGTTCGGCGAGCAGCGCCAGCTTCAAGACCGCCTGTTTCTCGCCCATATGCCCAATGAATACCTGGGCACCCTGTACCTGGACGTCGACACCTACGCCTTCGGCAGCCGCTTCCTCGACCGCGCCGGCATCACCCTGTTCAACGGCTTTGCCCGCAGCCTGGTGCTGACCGGGATCCTGCTGGCGCTGTTCTACATGATGCTGACCAAACCGCTGGTGACCGTGATTGGCGCGCTCAGCGGCAGCGACCCACGCAAGCCGCGGCAAACCCGGCTGGAATGCCCCCACGGCCACGAACACGACGAGATCGGCGTGCTGGTCAAAGTCGCCAACCAGCAGTTCATCAGCATGGCCACCGAGATCGAGCAGCGGCGTAACGCCGAAAACCGCCTGACCCAGTACCTGAACGAGCTGGAAGACATCGTGTCGGCGCGCACCGACCAGCTCAAGGCCAGCAACAGCAGCTTGAGCCTGTCCAACCAAGAGCTCGAAGAAGCCCGGCGCCGGGCCCTGGACATGGCCCAGGCGCGCGCGGCCTTCCTGGCCAACATGAGCCACGAGATCCGCACCCCGCTCAACGGCATGCTCGGCATGATCGCCCTGGCCCTGGACAGCCCGCTGCCCAGCGAGCAGCGCCAACAGATGACCATCGCCCACGACTCGGGCAAGGTGCTGGTGGAGCTGCTGAACGATATTCTCGACCTGTCCAAGTTCGATGCCGGCCAGCTGGAGCTCGAACGCATTGCCTTCGACATGGGCTCGATGGTCGAGGACACCGCCAACCTGCTGTCGCAGAACACCGCGCAAAGCGTCGAGCTGACCTGCCTTATCGCCCGCGACTTCCCCAGCAGCGTGCTCGGCGACCCGACACGGGTGCGCCAGATCGTCAGCAACCTGCTGTCCAACGCGCTCAAGTTCACCCGCTTCGGCCGCGTCGACATCCGCTTGGTGACGATTGTCGGCGGTGTGCGCCTGGAAGTGCGCGATACCGGCATCGGCATCCCCGAGGAGGCGCAGGCGCGGATTTTCCAGCCCTTCACCCAGGCTGGCGCTGGCATCACCCGCCAGTACGGCGGCACCGGCCTGGGCCTGGCACTGACGCGCAACCTGTGCAAGGCGATGCAGGGGCACCTGCATATCCAGTCCGAACCAGGCTTTGGCAGCCGCTTCAGCGCAGAGCTGCCACTGGCCCTGCACACTGAAGCCATCCCGCCGGCGCCGCTGCAGGGCCGCGTGGTGGCCCTGAGCGATGCCAGCAGCGGGCTGCATGAGCTGCTGCAAGACCTGCTGCCCGCCTGGGGCCTGGCGTACCAACGCCACGACAGCAGCGCAGGCCTGCACACTGCGACGTTCGACCTGCTGATCACCGACGACCTGGAGCACCTGCTGGCGCTGCGCCCTGCACTGAAAACGCCCATCCTGCTGGTGACGGCCTACGGCAATTTCCTGCCCAATGAGCAATCCATCAACCTTGCGCCACTGCACCAACTGGCCCGGCCACTGGCGCGCAACGCGCTGTACCAGACGCTACGGCGCATCCTGCAAGGCCACGAGCCCGAGCACCCGCTGGCCAACCCGCACACCTCCCCGGAACAAGGCCGTGCACGGATTCTGCTGGTGGAGGACAACCCGGTGAACCAACTGGTGGCCAAGGGCATGCTGGCCAAGCTCGGCTGCCAGGTACAGCTGGCCACCCAGGGCGCCGAGGCCCTGGCGTGGCTAGAACAAGAGGATTTCGACCTGGTGCTGATGGACTGCAACATGCCGGTGATGGACGGCTACGAAGCCAGCCGGCGTATCCGCCAGAGCGGCCGCTGGCCAGACTTGCCAATCGTCGCGCTCACCGCCAATGCCATGCCCGAAGAGCGCGAACGCTGCCGGGCGGCGGGCATGAACGACTACCTGGCCAAGCCGTTCCGCCGCGAAGAGCTGCTGGCGCTGGTCGAACACTGGGTGCCGATCAGCGGCTGAGCAGGCGCTCGATGTCTGCTTCCAGTGCCTGCGGCTTGGTGGTCGGCGCATAGCGCGTGACCTGGCCACTGGCAGGGTCGACCAGGAACTTGGTGAAGTTCCACTTGATCTTCTGGCTGCCCAGCAGGCCGGGGGCGCGCTGCTTGAGCTCGACGAACAGCGGGTGAGCACCCGGCCCGTTGACCTCGACCTTGCGAAACAGCGGGAAGCTCACGCCGAAATTGCGCTCGCAAAACTGCGCGATGTCCCGCGCTTCGCCCGGCTCTTGCTTGCCAAACTGGTTGCAAGGGAAGCCCAGCACCACCAGGCCGCGCTCGCGGTAGGCTTGCCACAGCTGCTCCAGGCCTTTGTATTGCGGGGTAAAGCCGCACTGGCTGGCGGTGTTGACCACCAACAGGACTTTGCCTGGGAAGTCACCGAGCTTCTTGTGCTCGCCACCCAGGGTCACGCAAGGGATGTCCAGCATCGATCCAGCCATGTTCAGGCTCCGGTCAGTCACGTGGTCGAAGGTCGATGCACACCGAGTTGATGCAATAGCGCAGGCCGGTCGGGGGTGGCCCGTCGGGGAACACGTGGCCCAGGTGCGCATCGCAGCGGGCGCAGGTGACTTCGGTGCGGATCATGCCGTGGGTGGTGTCGCGAATCTCGATCATCGCGCTGTCTTCGATCGGCGCGTAGAAGCTCGGCCAGCCGCAGCCAGAATCGAACTTGGTTTGCGCATCGAACAGCGGCAGGCTGCAGCAGATGCAATGGTAGATACCATCACGACGCTCGCTGTTGTACTTGCCGCTGAACGGCCGCTCGGTGCCTTTGAGGCGGCACACCTGGTACTGCTCGGGGTCGAGCATCGACCGCCATTGTTCAAGTGTCTTCTCGATCTTTTGCATGTAGGGACCTCGACAGGCTTAATTTCACCCCGCGCCGTCTTTTCCGTAACGCGGGTGGCACGTATATTAGTTGGCTTCGTGTGCCAGGCGTTCAGTCTGGCACCCGCTTCCTGCCCTTTCAAACCTTTCGAAAGGGCGCGGTGCGTATTCTCAACCGGGACCCCATCATGCAGTTCAGCAAATCGAACAAGCTCGCCAATGTCTGCTACGACATTCGCGGCCCAGTGCTCAAGCACGCCAAACGCCTGGAGGAGGAAGGCCACCGCATCCTCAAGCTGAACATCGGCAACCCGGCGCCGTTTGGCTTCGAGGCGCCGGACGAAATCCTCCAGGATGTGATCCGCAACCTGCCCACCGCGCAGGGCTACAGCGACTCCAAAGGGCTGTTCAGCGCGCGCAAGGCGGTGATGCAGTACTGCCAGCAGAAGGAAATCGAAGGCGTCACCATCGAGGACATCTACCTCGGTAACGGCGTGTCCGAGCTGATCGTCATGTCGATGCAGGCACTGCTCAACAACGGCGACGAAGTGCTGATCCCGGCCCCCGACTACCCGCTGTGGACCGCCGCAGTGAGCCTGGCTGGCGGCAAGCCGGTGCATTACCTGTGCGACGAACAGGCCGACTGGTTCCCTGACCTTGAAGACATCAAGGCCAAGATCACCCCGAACACCAAGGCCCTGGTGATCATCAACCCGAACAACCCGACCGGCGCGGTGTACTCCAAGGAGCTGCTGCTGGGCATGCTGGAGCTGGCGCGCCAGCACAACCTGGTGGTGTTCTCCGACGAGATCTACGACAAGATCCTCTACGACGAAGCCGTGCACATCAGCACCGCCTCGCTGGCCCCCGACCTGCTGTGCCTGACCTTCAACGGCCTGTCCAAGTCGTACCGGGTGGCGGGCTTCCGTTCCGGCTGGCTGATCATCTCGGGGCCCAAGCACCACGCCCAGAGCTACATCGAAGGCATCGACATGCTGGCCAACATGCGCCTGTGCGCCAACGTGCCGGCCCAGCATGCCATCCAGACCGCCCTGGGCGGCTACCAGAGCATCAACGACCTGGTGCTGCCACAAGGCCGCCTGCTGGAGCAGCGCAACCGCACCTACGAGCTGCTCAACGACATCCCGGGCGTGAGCTGCGTGAAGCCGATGGGCGCGCTGTATGCGTTCCCGCGGATCGACCCGAAGGTCTGCCCGATCCTCAATGACGAGAAGTTCGCGCTAGACCTGCTGCTGTCGGAAAAACTGCTGATCGTGCAAGGTACAGCGTTCAACTGGCCATGGCCGGACCACTTCCGCGTGGTGACCTTGCCGCGGGTGGACGACCTGGAAGCGGCGATCGGGCGGATCGGGAATTTCCTGCGGACTTATTCGCAGTAACTGAAGGCCTCTTCGCAGCACAAGGCTGCTCCTACAGGTGTACGCGTTCTCCTGTAGGAGCAGCCTTGTGCTGCGAATGGGCTGCAAAGCAGCCCCAAATGTTTCTTACATCCTGCAACGCTCTACCTCACAGCCCCCACCGCATCCTCTGCCATACTCCGCCGTACACAGTTTGAAATAGTCGCCCGATTGAATCGGCACGGCTTGCACCTTATATACCCCGCAGTAAGCAACACACTCATCCGTCAGGAGAACGTAACAACCATGATGCGCATTCTGTTGTTTGTAGCCACCAACCTCGCGGTGGTGCTGGTTGCAAGCATTACCCTGAGCCTGTTCGGTTTCAACGGGTTCATGGCCGCCAACGGGGTCGACCTCAACCTCAGCAGCCTGCTGGTGTTCTGCGCCGTGTTCGGCTTTGCCGGCTCCCTTGTCTCGCTATTCATCTCCAAGTGGATGGCGAAGATGACCACCGGCACCCAGATCATCTCGCAGCCGCGCACCCGCCACGAACAGTGGCTGCTGCAAACGGTCGAGGAGCTGTCGCGCGAGGCCGGCATCAAGATGCCCGAAGTGGGTATCTTCCCGGCCTACGAGGCCAACGCCTTCGCCACCGGCTGGAACCGCAACGACGCCCTGGTAGCGGTATCCCAGGGCCTGCTGGAGCGTTTCTCGCCCGATGAAGTGCGTGCGGTGCTGGCCCACGAGATCGGCCACGTGGCCAACGGTGACATGGTCACCCTGGCGCTGGTGCAGGGCGTGGTGAACACCTTCGTGATGTTCTTTGCCCGCATCATCGGCAACTTCGTCGACAAGGTCATCTTCAAGAACGAAGAAGGCCAGGGTATTGCCTACTACGTCGCGACCATCGTTGCCGAGCTGATCCTGGGCATCCTGGCCAGCATGATCGTCATGTGGTTCTCGCGCCGCCGCGAGTACCGTGCTGACGAAGCCGGCGCACAACTGGCCGGCACAGCCGCGATGATCGGCGCCCTGCAGCGCCTGCGTGTGGAGCAAGGGCTGCCAGTCCATATGCCGGACACCATGAAGGCCTTTGGCATCAATGGCGGCCTCAAGCACGGCCTGGCCGGGCTGCTGATGAGCCACCCGCCGCTGGAAGACCGTATCGAGGCGCTGCGCCGTCGCGGTTGATCCACCCGGCAAAAACAAGAAAGGGCGACTTCGGTCGCCCTTTTTTGTGGGTGGCCCCCTTCAGAGGCCTATGCGATACACCCGCTCGAGCAGGCTGGTAGCACCGGCCTGAACAAACTTCGGGCTCTGCTCGATGATTTCCAGCACCTCCAGCGGCTCCACCTGCCGACCGGCAAACCCGTGCCGCACCTCATCATCGGCCACCGAAAACGGCGGGCCAGCCAACAGCGCCTGGTCATAATCCAGCGTTACCAACAGCCCTTGGCACCCCGCTGGCAGCACGTCAGCCAACAGCCGCATGTAGCTCAGGCGCATCTCGGGCGGTAAAGCAATCAACGCCGCACGGTCATAGAACCCCGCGCAATCGGCTACATCCTGGGCCTGCAAGGCAAAGAAGTCGCCGCACCACAGCTCTACTTCGGCGCTGCGCGAAACCTCGAACGCGCCCTTCTGCGTAACGTCTGCCTCAAGACCGTGCTCCTGGAAAAAGCCCTCCACTGCCCGCCGCGACAGCTCCACCCCCAGCACCCGATGCCCCTGCCCTGCCAGCCAGGCCAGGTCCAGGCTCTTGCCACACAACGGCACCAGCACACGGCTGCCAGCCGGCAGCGCCAGCGCTGGCCAGTGCGCTTGCAGGTAGGGGTTGACCTGCGCTTGATGGAAGCCGATCTGGTTGTCGGCCCATCGTTTGTGCCAGAACGCTGGCTCCATGGTTGCTCCTGTACTTATCAAGCGCTTCGATACATAGCGCAGAAAACTTGGTTTGGATTTCGATCGGTAACTGATCGAAGATGACTGCATCTTAACCCTCAGGACATCACCATGCTGCCCAGCCTGTTCATTTCCCATGGTTCCCCCATGCTTGCCCTGCAGCCAGGCGCCAGCGGGCCGGCCCTGGCCGGGTTGGCGAACGCCCTGCCGCAACCCATGGCGATCGTGGTGGTGTCGGCGCACTGGGAAAGCCGTGAGCTGCTGGTGACCGGCAGCCAGCAGCCCGAGACCTGGCACGACTTCCACGGCTTCCCCCAGGCGCTGTATGCCGTGCAGTACCCGGCACCGGGTGCCCCTGCGCTGGCCGAGCAGGTGTGCGCGTTGCTGGGCGCTGCCGGCTTGCCGGCGCGCACCGATGCGCACCGGCCGTTCGACCATGGCGCCTGGGTGCCGTTATCGCTGATGTACCCGGGCGCCAATATCCCGGTGCTCCAGGTGTCGCTGCCCAGTCAGCTGGGGCCTGCCTTGCAGCTCAAGGTTGGCCAGGCACTGGCTGGGTTGCGCGCGCAGGGGGTGCTGCTGGTGGGCTCGGGGAGCATTACCCATAACCTGGGCGAACTGGACTGGCACGCCGGGCCGGACGTGATCGAGCCTTGGTCGCTGGCGTTTCGGGATTGGGTGGTGGCGCGGCTGCAGGAGGATGACCGGGAGGCGCTGGTGGGTTACCGGCAAGCGGCACCGTTTGCGGTGCGTAACCATCCCAGTGATGAGCATTTGCTGCCGCTGTTTTTTGCCCTTGGGGCTGGGGGCACGTTCGGCATCGTCCACCAGGGGTTCACCTTGGGCGCACTGGGGATGGATATCTACAGGTTCGACTGAAACACAGATCCCCTGTAGGAGCAGCCTTGCGCTGCGAAGAGGCCGGTGCAAGCACAGTGAATGCTCGCTGCTTGCACTGGCCTCTTCGCAGCACAAGGCTGCTCACGGGCCGTGTGCGCTTCACCCAGGCAAAAAAAATCCCCAGCTCAGGCCGGGGATTTTTTTATTACGCCAGGATCAATCTTCGCGGTAGCGACGCAGCTTCAGCTGCTTGCCAGCCACGCGGGTGTCCTTGAGCTTGGACAGCAGACGCTCCAGGCCATCTTCCGGCAGCTCGACCAGGCTGAAGCTGTCGCGTACCTGGATACGGCCGATAGCGTCACGGGCCAGGCCGCCTTCGTTGAGGATCGCACCCAACAGGTTCTTGGCAGCGATGCCGTCACGGGCACCCAGGGCAGTACGGCAACGCACGCGGCCTTCAGCCAGCGGCATTGGCGCACGACGCTCACGGTCACCACGGTCACTGCGCTCGCCACGCTCTGCACGCTCACCAGTACGCTCACGCGGTGCACCAACGCCCGGTACCAGCGGCTGCTCGCGCTCTACGGCAGCCAGGTCCAGCGCCTGACCATTGGTGGCTTTGCGCAGCAAGGCCGAAGCCAGGGCACGCGGGCTGCAACCCAGGTCGGTGGTCAGACGGTCGAGCAGGTCGCCATGGCTGGCTTCCGATTCGGCCACCAGCGGCGCCAGGCTCGAGGTCAGTTTCTTGATGCGAGCATCCAGAACGGCCTGGGCATTCGGCAGGCGTGCTTCGGCAACTTTCTGCCCGGTAACACGCTCGATCACTTGCAGCATGCGGCGCTCACGCGGGGTGACCAGCAGCAGTGCACGGCCTTCGCGACCGGCACGGCCGGTACGGCCGATACGGTGAACGTAGGACTCTGGGTCGTACGGCATGTCAACGTTGAACACGTGCGTGATGCGCGGTACGTCCAGACCACGGGCAGCGACGTCGGTGGCGACGACGATGTCCAGGCGGCCATCCTTGAGCGAGTCGATAACGCGCTCACGCTGGTTCTGGGCGATGTCGCCGTTCAGCGCAGCAGCCTTGTAGCCCTTGGCTTCCAGCGCGGCGGCCAGGTCCAGGGTGGCTTGCTTGGTACGCACGAAGGCGATCAGCGCGTCGAACTCTTCAACTTCCAGCAGACGCAGAACAGCCGGGATCTTCTGGTCGGCATGGACCATCAGGTGAGCCTGGTCGATCGCGGTAACGGTCTGGGTCTTGCTCTGGATCTTGACGTGCTTGGGTTCACGCAGGTGACGTTCAGCGATCGAGCGGATCGACGACGGCAGGGTTGCGGAGAACAGAACGGTCTGACGGCTAGCTGGGATTGCGTCGAAGATTACTTCGAGGTCATCCATGAAGCCCAGCTTGAGCATCTCGTCGGCTTCGTCCAGTACCAGGTACTGTACGGTCGACAGGACTTTTTCGTCACGACGCAGGTGGTCGCACAGACGGCCTGGGGTAGCGACGACGATTTGCGCGCCGTTACGGATGGCACGCAGCTGTGGGCCCATCGGGGCACCACCGTAAACAGCGACCACGTTAACGCCCGGCATCTGCTTGGCGTAGGTTTCGAAAGCGGTAGCAACTTGCAGCGCCAACTCACGGGTTGGCGCCAGGATCAGGGCTTGCGGTTCGCGCTTGCTCACGTCGATCTTGTTGAGGATCGGCAGGGCGAAGGCAGCGGTCTTGCCGGTGCCAGTCTGCGCCTGGCCGATCATGTCGTGACCGGCGAGGATGATCGGGATCGACTGATGCTGAATGGCGGACGGCTCTTCATAGCCGGTAGCCAGTACAGCAGCAACAATATTCGGATTGAGATCGAGAGCGGCGAATCCGCCGGTTTCCTGGGTCATGGGTCTGCCTCTAGGTGCATCCGCAAAGACCCATGCTCCAAAGCTGCACATGCCTTGAAAGACCAGAAGGTCACCCAGGCAGCTTTGGCGGCGGGGATTTGCGAAAACGATTGAAAAAGAAAAACTTGGGAAGGTCCGCCTAGCGGACGTGCAGCCGAAGCTGGACTCGGAGGATTTGCACCACCTGATTTTGAGGTCCGCTAAAAGACCGGCGCGTACTATACCCGAATTAACGGGTTACGTGAGGAAAATTTTCGGTAGACCGGAGCCACCACGTAGCCACTAGCGACGACGGGCTGAATCGTTAATTCACATCCCCTTGTAGGAGCAGCCTTGCGCTGCGAAGAGGCCGGTTAAAGCAGCAAGCATCTACGCTGCCTGCAATGGCCTCTTCGCAGCGCAAGGCTGCTCCTACAAGGGATGTCATCTGCTCAGGTAGCAGGCCGAATTTCTTTGATCAGCCCGTCAAGGCTATACCCCAACTGCGGCGCCAGCGCCTCAGCCCGCGCTCGCAGCCCTTGCATGTCCAGCGTTTGCTCAAGGTCCGCCGGCACCAAGAGGATCACGTTGCCCTCCTTCACCGGCAACTCCCAATAATGCCGGTGGTACAAACCGCGCAGCAGCGCCGCGCCCAGCGGCCTGCCGTCATCACTGGCCCACTGGTTGATCACCAGCCACCCCCCAGGGTTTAGCTGCTTCTGGCAGTTGTCCAGAAACCCCCAGGCCAAATGCCCGACACCCGGGCCAAAGTCGGTGTACAGGTCGACGAAGACCAGGTCGGCCTTTTCTGCGCTGGGCAGCAGCTCGATGGCATCGCCCACCCGCACATACAGGCGCGGGTCATCGTCCAGGCCCAGGTATTCCATGGCCAGGCGCGGCACGTCGGGGCGCAGCTCGATGGCTTCGATATCGTCCAGCGGCAGAAATTTCATGCAGGCCTGGGTCAGCGTGCCGGCGCCCAGGCCCAGAAACAGCGCACTCTCGGGCTGCGCGTGGCACAAGGCGCCGACCAGCATGGCGCGGGTGTAGTCATATTCCAGCCAGCTGGGGTCGGCGGTGAATACGCAGCTCTGCTCGATCGCGTCGCCGAATTCGAGAAAACGGTAGTCGTCCACCTCGTACACGCTGATGACGCCAAAGGCATCTTCGACCCGTGCCAGTAGCCGCTCTTCCCGTTCCGCCGTCATGTTCGCCACTCGCCCGTGCAAAAACGCGCATTGTCCGCCAACACCCCCGATGCAACAAGCGCGGCGGCAACTGTTACCATGAGCCAAAGCCTACAACCCACAAGATCGAGCCCGAAATGAACGCACCGTGGAGCCCTGACAGCTGGCGTGCCCTGCCTATCCAGCAGCAACCGACCTACCCCGACGCCGCGCACCTGCTCAAGGTCGAACAGACCTTGGCCAGCTACCCGCCGCTGGTGTTCGCGGGTGAGGCCCGCGAGCTGCGCCGGCAGTTCGCCGAAGTCACCGAAGGCCGCGCGTTCCTGTTGCAGGGCGGCGACTGCGCCGAGAGCTTTGCCGAGTTTTCCGCCGCGAAGATCCGCGACACGTTCAAGGTGCTGCTGCAGATGGCCATCGTCATGACCTTTGCTGCCGGCTGCCCGGTGGTCAAGGTCGGGCGCATGGCCGGGCAATTTGCCAAGCCGCGCTCCGCGGGCGACGAGACCATCGGCAACGTCACCCTGCCCGCCTACCGTGGCGATATCGTCAACGGCATCGGCTTTGACGAAAAAAGCCGCATCCCCGACCCGGACCGCCTGCTGCAGGCCTACCACCAGGCCACCGCCAGCCTCAACCTGCTGCGCGCCTTTGCTCAAGGTGGCTTTGCCGACCTGCACCAGGTGCACAAGTGGAACCTGGACTTCATCGCCAACTCGGCGTTGGCCGACAAGTACCATCAACTGGCCAACCGTATCGACGAGACCCTGGCCTTCATGCGCGCCTGCGGGCTGGACAGCGCGCCGCAACTGCGCGAGACCAGCTTCTTCACCGCCCACGAAGCGTTGCTGCTCAACTATGAAGAAGCCTTCGTGCGCCAGGACAGCCTGACCGGCGACTACTACGATTGCTCGGCGCACATGCTGTGGATCGGCGACCGCACGCGCCAGCTCGACGGCGCCCATGTCGAGTTCCTGCGCGGCGTGCACAACCCCATCGGGGTCAAGGTCGGCCCCAGCATGAACCCCGAAGAACTGATCCGCCTGATCGACACCCTCAACCCGAGCAACGACCCCGGCCGGCTCAACCTGATCGTGCGCATGGGCGCCAACAAGGTCGGCGACCACCTGCCAGGGTTGATCCGCACTGTCGAGCGCGAGGGGCGCAAGGTGCTGTGGAGCTCCGACCCCATGCACGGCAACACCATCAAGGCCAG
The DNA here is from genome assembly GCF_053629175.1 of Pseudomonas sp. Y3 TE3536. NCBI lineage: Bacteria > Pseudomonadati > Pseudomonadota > Gammaproteobacteria > Pseudomonadales > Pseudomonadaceae > Pseudomonas > Pseudomonas sp. Y3 TE3536. Next base: position 367,495 of record NZ_JBRJHU010000001.1, read on the forward strand.
CAGTGGCTACAAGACCCGTGACTTTGCGCAGATCCTCGACGAGGTGAAGCAGTTCTTCCAGGTGCACCAGGCCGAAGGCAGCCATGCAGGCGGGATTCACATCGAGATGACCGGGCAGAACGTCACCGAATGCATCGGCGGCGCCCGCCCGATCACCGAAGACGGCCTGTCGGACCGTTACCACACCCACTGCGACCCGCGCATGAATGCCGATCAGTCGCTGGAACTGGCGTTTCTGATTGCCGAAACCCTCAAGCAGGTGCGCCGCTAAACCGCCGCACCTACAAAAAACGGCCTATTTGCGCAGCGGATCATCCCAGAAGTGCCGCTCGGCCTCTTGCTGGATATCCGCCCGGCTCAAGCCCAGGTCATGCAGTGTGGCATCGCTGAGGCTGGCCAGCTCCTGGCGCTGACGGTACAGCTCCCACCAACGCGCCGGGCGCTGCAGGGCTGCGTGCCACAGGTGGTTCAGGGAAAAGGCAGGTTGCTGGATGCTGCTGACATGACCTTTCATCGTGAAGCCCTCCGTGTTGATGGCTCCAGTCTCGCGCCAGGCTTAAGATCAATCCAACGAATGTTTCTGATGCCATGCATCTCGGAGATTGATGCAATGTCCCAGTATCAAAGCCTTGATGCCGACGTGTTGCGCACCTTCGTCGCCATTGCTGAGCAAGGCGGTTTCACCCGCGCCGGCGAGGTGGTCAACCGCACCCAGTCGGCGGTCAGCATGCAAATGAAACGCCTGGAGGAAGACATCCTGCAGCGCCAGCTGTTCGAGCGCGAGGGCCGCCAGGTACGCCTCACCGCTGAAGGGCAGGTACTGCTTGGCTATGCCCGGCGCATCCTCAAGCTGCACGGCGAAGTGTTCAATACCTTGCGCATGCCGCACATGGTCGGGGTTGTACGCATCGGCACACCCGACGATTACGCCATGCGCTTTCTGCCGACCATCCTGTCGAGTTTTGCCCAGGCTTACCCGCTGGTGCAGGTGGAGGTGCATTGCGATTCGTCAAAGCAATTGATGTTGCGCCAGGACCTGGACCTGACCATCGTCACCCGCGAACCGGGCAACGAAGTCGGCCAGCTGTTGCGCCAGGAACGGCTGGTGTGGGCTGCCGCCGAAGGGTTTTGCCCGCAGGAGCAACGGCCCATGCCGGTGGCGCTGTTCAACACCGACTGCTTTTGCCGCGCCTGGACCTGCAATGCGCTAGAAGCGCAAGGCATCGACTACCGCATTGCCTACACCAGCCCAAGCCTGGCGGCGATCTTTGCCATCGTCACTGCCGGGTTGGCGGTGACGGCACAGTTGCAGAGCCTGATCGGCGGCAACATACGGATTTTGGGCGAGAGCGACGGGCTGCCGCAGTTACCGGTGGCCAATGTGATGCTGGTGCGCAGCACGCAGCACCCGTCCCCGATCACCGATTGCATGGCCGATTACATCGTCGAAGGGTTCAAATAGATCAGTGGCAGCCATAGCTTTGTGTAGGAGCAGCCTTGTGCTGCGAAAAGGCCGGTGATTTCAGCGACATTTTGCGCTGCTTGGACGGGCCTCTTCGCAGCGCAAGGCTGCTCCTACAGGGAGATGGCTGCTGCATGTGCGCTTAAAGCTCAAACCCCAACATCACCGCACACACCACCAGGAACGCACAAAACATCGCCCGCAACACCTTCTCTGGCAGGGCATGCGCCAACCTCACCCCCCAGCTGATGCTGAGCAGCCCACCCACCGCCAAGGGGATCCCTACCCCCCAGTCAACACTCTGGTGCACGCCATAGGTCAACAAGGTCACCGTCGTACTGGGCGCCGCCAACGCCAGCGACAACCCCTGCGCCACCACCTGGGTGGTCCCGAACACACTGGTCAGAATAGGCGTGGCAACCACCGCGCCCCCCACCCCGAACAACCCACCCATGGTCCCGGCAAAACTGCCCAGCACCCCCAGCCACGGCCAGGCGTAACGCAGTTCAGGGCTGGGCGGCGCAACCTTGAGGAACATCCGCGCCACGTTCCACACCGCCAGCGCCACCAGAAAGCCGACAAAGCCCAGCCGCATGGACTGGGCATCGATGCCCACCGCCCAAATCGACCCCAGCCAGGCGAACAGGAAACTGCACAGTGCCAACGGCAGCGCATGGCGCAGCTCGATGCGGTTGCGCTGGTGGTAGCGCCACAGCGCCAGCAACACATTCGGCACCACCATCACCAACGCAGTGCCCTGCGCCAGCTGTTGGTCCAAGCCGAACAACACCCCCAGCGCCGGGATTGCAATCAACCCGCCGCCAATGCCGAACAAACCACCCATGGTGCCCAGGGCAGCGCCCAACGCGATATACAACAACCACTCAATCATCAGGGGCCTCTGCGCCTCTCGCTTGCAATGGTGGGCATGCTACCGAGTCGGGGCTGGTGGGGAAACGCACAGCAGCGCACAATGGCTGTGCGTTTTATGCAAAGCCGAGCCACCATGAACCCCGATATCCTCACCGACCAACTCAGCCTGTTTCTCGACGTGCTGGAAACCGGCAGCTTCTCTGCCGCCGCGCGGCGCCACCCGTTGACGCCCTCGGCCGTGGCCCGGCGCATCGACAACCTCGAAAGCGCCGTGGGCAGCCGGCTGTTCACCCGCAGCACCCACGCTGTGCGTGCCACCCCGGCCGGCAACGCCTTTGCCGAACGCGCACGACGCATCATCGAGGAGCTGCGCCTGGCCCGCGCCGAAGCCGTCTCGTTGAGCAGCGCCCCGGAAGGCCTCATCCGCATCGACGCCCCCGCCGCGTTTGGCCGTCGCCACCTCGCCCCGGCCATCGCCGACTTCCTGGTGGCCTACCCCGGGCTGGACGTGCACCTGCGCCTGATCGACAGCTTCGTCGACCTGCAGGGCAGCCACCTCGGCGAAGTCGACTTGGTGTTGCGTGCCGGCCCCCTGGCCGACACGCGCCTGGTCGCCACGCCGCTGGCCAACATGGTCCGCATCGCCTGCGCCAGCCCGGCCTACCTGGCCAGCCGAGGCGTACCGGCGTGCCCCAGCGAGTTGCCTGCGCACGACGGCCTCGACTGGGACGGTCTGGCGCCGCCGTTTGCCTGGCGCTTCAGCGTGGCCGGCCAGGCCCGACTGTACCGGCCATCGCGCATGCGCATGGCCGCCAATAACGCCGAAACCCTGCTGTTCGGCGCCCTGGCGGGTTTGGGCATTGCCCACCTGCCCACCTGGCTGATCAGCGACTACCTGCTGCGCGGCGAACTGGTCCCGCTGTTTTGCGAAGGTGGCCTGCCAGCCGCCGAGTCCAGTGGCATTTATGCGTTACGCCTGGCACATGAAACGAACTCTCGCAGCCGTTTACTGCTCGAATTTCTCAAGAGCCGTTTCAGCCCCATTCCACCCTGGGACCTGGCCCTGCGCAGTGAACTGCGCTGGCAATGAACGCACTAATGATCAGCGTGCTAGATTTCCCCATTGATTATTCCAAGGACCTGCATGAACGCCGACACCCAAGCCTCCTGTGACGAGCTGCTGCTGGACAACCAGGTCTGCTTCGCCCTGCATTCGACCTCGTTGCTGATGACCAAGGTCTACAAGCCGCTGCTGCAAGCGCTGGGCCTGACCTACCCGCAGTACCTGGCCATGCTGGTGCTGTGGGAGCGGGATGGCCTGACCGTGGGCGAGATCAGCCAGCACCTGCTCACCGACCCTGGCTCGCTGACCCCGCTGCTCAAGCGCCTTGAAAGCGAAGGCCTGCTCAAGCGCACCCGCAGCCGCGAAGACGAACGGGTGGTACTGGTGCAACTGACAGACAAGGGCCGTGATTTGCAACAACAGGCCAAACAGGTGCCCCCGTGCATCCTCAAGGCCAGCGGGCGCAGCCTGGAACGCCTGAAACAGCTGCAAGCCGACCTGCTCGAACTGCGCGACAACCTGCAGAAAAACCTCTGAGCGCTATGCTGTGTGATGGCCGTTCGGATGAACGGTGATGATTTATCTTGCGCGCAAACTAATTGCGCGCTAATTTAAATCCCACACCTACCCAGCGCCGCCGCCACCCGGTTGCGCACAGCACATTAGCGAGGCTCAAGATGCAAAAGGTCACTCCGCTGTACATCGCAGAAGCCACCTCCACTGGCGGGCGCGACGGTAAATCCCGCTCCAGCGACGGCAAGCTGGAAGTCAAGCTGAGCACCCCCAAGGAACTGGGCGGCGCGGGCGGTGACGGCACCAACCCTGAACAGATGTTCGCGGCCGGCTACTCGGCCTGCTTCATCGGCGCGCTGAAATTTGTCGCCGGGCAAGAGAAAAAAGCCCTGCCGGCCGATGCCTCGATCACTGCAAACGTGGGCATTGGCCAGATCCCGGGTGGTTTCGGCCTGGACATCGACCTGCACATCAACCTGCCGGGCCTGGCCCAGGCCGATGCCGAAGGTTTGGTGGAGAAGGCGCACAAGGTCTGCCCTTACTCCAACGCCACCCGCGGCAATGTGGATGTAAGGCTGCACGTGACGGTCTGAATGCAGGCATAAAAAAACCCGGCCGAGGCCGGGTTTTTTGTGCGCATCACAAGAAGAATTACTTCTTGGAACGGCCCTTGAAGGTGCCATCGCGAGTGTCGATGTCGATCATCTCGTCGATTTCGATGAAGTCAGCAACCTGTATTTCAGTGCCGTTGCTCAGCTTGGCTGGCTTCATGACCTTGCCCGAAGTGTCGCCGCGAGCAGCGTTTTCGGTGTAGGTAACTTTACGGCTGATGGTGGTCGGCAGCTCTACCGATACCAGGCGGTCTTCGAAGAAGACGGCTTCGCAGATGTCGGTCATGCCTTCTTCGACGTACGGCAGAACAGCCTCGATATCTTCGGCGTTCAGTTCGTACATGGTGTAGTCGGTGGTGTCCATGAAGGTGTACGAGTCACCGCTGATGAACGACAGGGTCGCTTCTTTGCGATCCAGGATCACGTCGTCCAGCTTGTCGTCCGCACCGTAGACGGTTTCGGTCTTGTAGCCGGTCAGCAGGTTCTTCAGCTTGGTTTTCATGATCGCGCTGTTACGGCCCGATTTGGTGAACTCAGCTTTTTGAACCAGCCACGGGTCGTTGTCGATCCGCAGTACGGTACCGGGTTTCAGTTCTTTACCAGTTTTCATTACGAAGTATCCGAATCTGGATGGATTTATAAAAATCGAGGCCGCATATCATAGCCAATTTCGGTAAAACTGTACCAGCGTCATGGCAAGGTCCGGCCGAGTGGCCTGCCGGGCCGCCCAATCTCGGGCATGCTGCTGCAGTTCTGGCCAGTGCCGCTGGGCCGCTTGCCACGCCTGGCCGACGTCGTTGTCCATGTTCCAGGCACGCCACAACGCAACCAGTGCGTCAGCGGCATCGTCTGACAGGCCTTGTCGATAATGCGCAAGGAACGCTTCGAGTTTTTCCCAGTGGGCGTTCTCGTCCTGCACGTAGATGTGCCACAGCATCGGCCGCCCGGCCCACTGCGCACGCACGAACGAGTCTTCGCCGCGCACGGCATTGAAGTCGCAGGCCCACAGCAGGCGATCATAATCGTCCTGGCTGACGAACGGCAAAATTTGCACCGTCAGCGACCCGCGCAGGCGCACATCGCCCACCGCCAGCCCCGGCTCGCCCAGCCACTGGGCGACGTCAGCCAGGATGCGCCCTTGCGGGACCAGCAGGTGGGTCGGCTGGGTATCGGCTGCCAACGCATCCAGCCAGTTGCCCAGCTGGGTGTTCTCATAGGCGAACAGCGAGATCAGCCGCGCTTGCGCCTCGGGGTGTACACCCAGGCGCTGCAAGAACGCCTGCCGGGCTTCGGCAGACTGCGCGAAGGCTTCGCGCCGCGCCAGCAAATCACCCTCACGCAACAGGCCACCGGTTTTTTCGGTAAAGCCTGGGAAGAAGAACACTTTGCGCAAGCCGTTGGGCTGGGGCGACGGCAAACCGTGGCAACCCTCAACCCAGTCCTCGGCGCTGAGGTAGTCGAGGTTCAGCCACAGCGGCGGCTTGGGCCGCGCACGCATGGCCTCGACATAGTGCGCCGGCAGCTGGCAGGCGAACGCGCCGATCACCACCTCGGCAGGCTCCACCGGCAGCCACTCGGCAGGCCACTGGCGCACATCGACACCGTGCTGCCATTGTTGCAGCGCCGTGGCATCGGCGCCGGGGCACATCGGCACGAAGGCGTTCAGGTCGTCCACCCACAAGCGCACCGCCAGATCGTGCTCGTCCACCAGTTGCCGCGCCAGGCGCCAGGTGACGCCGATGTCGCCATAATTGTCGACGACGGTGCAAAAGATGTCCCAGGTGGCCTTCATGTGCCCTCCCCCTCATGGTGCCCAAAACCGCGAATTCTGCGGATTAATTGCCGTGGACAAAAGCACCCACAGGTAAAATTCGCCGACAGCGTGCGACAATGCACCTCGAACTGCCCTGCCAGGAGGCTGCCATGCCCCGCCACCGCGAACTGAAAATCACCCTCAAGCCGTTGCAACTGATCCTCTGCGTGGCCTTTGGCCTGTGGCTGGGCGCCGTGGCCATTGCCATGAGCCTGTGGTTGGCGTTGCATCTGTGGCCAGAGCAGGTGCAGCCGGTCGCCCAGGCCGTGGCCCCTGCCCGCAGCCAACCCGCCGCGCCGCCACCGGTAGATGCCCAGGGCGAAATGTTCGAGCGCTACAAGGACATCCTGCACCAGCAGCAACTGCAACAGGCCGCCGAGGCTGCCCAAGGCAACCCTCGCAACCTCAACAGCCCCAAGTGCCAGTTCTGGCTGCAACAGAACCGCACCGCGCCCACCGAAAAAAGCCAGGCCCATGTGCTGGAGTTCTGTTACTGAAGATGGACAAGCCCCTGCTACTCACGCGCATCGTCGCGACCCTCGAACATGACGTAGACGTGCTGAGCCGCGCCGCCCAGACCGCGTACGAAGCCGCCACCGCGGAAGAGAACATCGCCGAAAACAAGTATGACACCTTGGGCCTTGAGGCTTCGTACCTGGCCACCGGCCAGGCGCGGCGTACTGCCGAGATTCGCCAGGCGTTGCAGATTTACCAGCAACTGCTGTTGCGTGACTACGACCCTGCGCGTGGCGTGCAGGTGAGCAACCTGGTGACCCTTGAGGACGAGGATGGCCAGCAACGTAGGCTGTTCCTCGGGCCTGAGGCGGCGGGGTTGAAAGTGGGTGAAGGGGATGAACTGGTGACCGTGATCACACCGCGCTCGCCGCTGGGGCAGCAGCTGGTGGGCAAGCGGGTGGATGACGAGGTGAGCTTGGGGGCGCAGGTGTTCTTCATTGTTGATGTTGCCTGACCCGGCCTCTTCGCGGGTAAACCCGCTCCCACAGGATCACTGCAGGCCTGAAATATGTGCCCAGGTATTGCGCCATCCCTGTGGGAGCGGGTTTACCCGCGAAGAGGCCGCATCAGGCAGCATCAATCTAGAGGCCCTGCAGCGCATCGAACTGCCCCGCCAACCCCTGCTGCGCGAATTGCTCCACGACAAAATCGATAAACGCCCGCGTCTTCCCGGGCAACAATTTGTGCTGGGCGTAATACACGCTGATATGCCCATCGTCCACATACCAATCCGGCAACACCCGCCGCAGCCGCCCGGCCTGCAGGTAAGGCACGGCAAACGGCAGACTGACCAAGGCAACCCCCAACCCCTGCTGCGCCACCGCGCAGGCCGCATCCGAATCACTCATGGTCATTGCTTGGCGCAGCACCAACGGCTGCTGCTCCTGCCAGCGACTGGTCAGCGGCCAGGAGCGCACCCGGCCGGTCTGCGGTGAGCGAATCAGAATGCCGGCGTGGCACTGCAGCGCCTGCGGGTCCTCGATCGGTGCCTGTTGGTCCAGGTAGGCAGGCGCTGCCACCAGCACTCGGTGCGCCGGGGTCAGCTTGCGCGCCACCACCCCCGGCGGTAAATCAAAACCGCCACCGATAGCAGCATCGAAGCCCTGGCCGATCAGGTCGACCTGGCGATTGTCAAAATGCCAATCCGGGGTAATCGCCGGGTAACGGCGTAAGAATTCTCCCAACAGGGGTAACACGTACAACCGCCCGAACACCGTGCCCATGCTGACCCGCAGCAGCCCGGCCGGCTGGCCTTCGGCACTGGCCAGGTTAGCCACGGCGTACTGGATGGTACGAAAGCTGTCACTCACTTCACCCAGAAAACGCTGGCCTGCTTCGGTCAAGGTCAGCTTGCGGGTACTACGCTGGAACAGTCGCACGCCCAACCGGGCTTCCAGTTGAGCCACATGCTTGCCCACTGCGGCGGGGGTTAGGCTCAAGCGGCGAGCGGCCTCGGCGAAGCTGCCGACCTCGGCGCTGCGGATAAAGCATTCGAGGGCGTTGAACGACTCCACGGCCATGATTAACAACCAAAGGTTTACTCTGCTAATAGTGATTGCCATCTTATCAGCAGGTAATTAGCCACCGATACTGCGCCCATCCAAGGCATTCGGCCTTGCTTCCCAGCAGGAGATCAGCATGTCCAAACAACTTCCACTCGACGGTAAGGTAGCCCTGGTCCAGGGCGGCTCCCGCGGCATTGGTGCGGCCATCGTGCGCCGCCTGGCCCGCGACGGTGCTCGGGTTGCCTTCACCTACGTCAGCTCCGCCGGCCCGGCAGAACAGCTGGCCCAGGAAATCATCGGCAACGGCGGCCAAGCCCTCGCCCTGCGCGCCGACAGCGCCGACGCCGCCGCCGTGCAATTGGCGGTGGATGACACCGCGAAGGCCTTTGGTGGGCTGGACATTCTGGTGAACAACGCCGGCGTGCTGACGGTGGCGCCGATCGCCGAGTTCGACCTGGGGGACTTCGACCGCATGCTGGCGGTGAATGTGCGCAGTGTGTTCGTCGCCAGCCAAGCGGCCGTGCGCTACATGGGCCAGGGCGGGCGCATCATCAACATCGGCAGCACCAACGCCGAGCGCATGCCCTTTGCCGGTGGCGCCCCCTACGCCATGAGCAAGTCGGCGCTGGTGGGCCTGACCCGCGGCATGGCACGCGACCTCGGCCCCCAGGGCATCACCGTCAACAACGTGCAGCCCGGCCCGGTAGACACCGACATGAACCCGGCCAGCGGTGAGTTTGCCGACAACCTGATACCGCTGATGGCCATTGGGCGCTATGGGCAGGTGGATGAGATTGCCAGCTTCGTGGCCTACCTGGCGGGGCCAGAGGCGGGGTACATCACTGGGGCCAGTTTGACGGCGGATGGTGGGTTTGCGGCTTGAGGTGGGGGCGGTTCTGGGGGTAGGCCGTGGTTTTTTTAGCGCCTGGGAGATCGAGCGCCGCCCGCGCGGCGCATCGCGAGCAACGCTCGCTCCTACGTTTGTTTTTGGCCAGTAACGCCTGTGACAGGCGCGCGCGACCGCCTTGTTTGTTCGACGCGATATCGCGTCATGCGCCAGGGCGGTCGCGCGCGAATGCCCCAGGAATATTGGCCCGAAACAAACGTAGGAGCGAGCGTTGCTCGCGATGCGCCGCGCGGGCGGCGCTCGATCTCCCAGGCGCTAAACATCCCCCGCCATACCCTCAACGCCCTAGAATACAGCCCCCTGCCAATGCCCCCCGAGATCCCCATGAACGCCCCCACCCTCAGTCGCGCCCTGATCCTGCTGATGGCCACCGCCACCGGCCTGGCCGTGGCCAGCAACTACTACGCGCAACCGTTGCTGCACAGCATCGCCCTGCAGTTCGGCCTGAGCACCGCCGGCGCCGGCAGCATCGTCATCGCCGCCCAGCTCAGCTATGGCGCCGGCCTGTTGCTGCTGGCGCCCCTGGGCGACCTGTTCGAGCAACGCCGCCTGATCACGGTGATGACCGCCATTTCGACCCTCGGCCTGGTCATCAGCGCCTGCGCACCGAGCCTGCCGTGGTTGCTGCTCGGCACCGCACTGACCGGCCTGTTCTCGGTGGTGGCGCAGATCCTGGTGCCGATGGCGGCGAACCTGAGTGAGCCGCATCAGCGCGGGCGTGCAGTGGGCACACTGATGAGCGGCCTGTTGCTGGGCATTCTGCTGGCCCGTACGGCGGCCGGTTTCATGGCGGAGCTGGGTGGCTGGCGCAGCATCTATGTGCTGGCCGCGGTACTGATGGCCATCACCGCCCTGGCCCTGTACCGCAGCTTGCCGCAGCACCACAGCCATGCCGGCTTGAAGTACCCGGCCTTGATCGGCTCGGTGTTCCGCCTGTTCATCGAAGAGCCCGTGCTGCGCTTGCGCTCACTGCTGGGCTTGCTGGCGTTCAGCCTGTTCGCGCTGTTCTGGACACCGCTGGCCTTCCTGCTGGCGCAAGAGCCCTACCACTACTCGGACGCGGTGATTGGCCTGTTCGGCCTGGCAGGCGCGGCGGGGGCGCTGTCGGCCAACTGGGCCGGGCGCTTGGCCGACCGCGGCAAGGGGGCGTTGGGTACCACGGTCGGGCTGATAGTACTGCTGCTGTCGTGGGTGCCGCTGGGCTTTGCCGAGTACTCGCTGCTGGCGTTGCTGCTGGGGGTATTGATGCTCGACCTGGCCGTGCAGCTGGTACACGTGAGTAACCAGAACGCGGTGATCGCGCTGCGGCCAGAGGCGCGCACACGGCTGAATGCAGGCTATATCACCTGCTACTTCATCGGCGGTGCGCTGGGGTCGTTGCTGGGGACGCAGTTGTTCCAGCGTCAGGGCTGGATGGGCATTGTCGTGGCCGGCTTGGTGATCGGTACACTGGCGCTGCTGGCCTGGGCGCTGGCCGAGCGCAAGCGCATCAGCCGCGACATTGCAACGCACTACCCTCCGTCGCCTGAGCGTTGACTGCCTGCCTCGGGAGGGCTCAAGTAGGCGCTGGACAATGCCCCCTCCCTGAAGGACGACTTTATGACAAGACTCACGGTTCGATCCGGCGATTTCTTGCAAGGTGAAGGCGAGTATCGCAATGGATCGCTCACACTCAAGACCCCGCGCAGCCCCTCTCCTGGCGAGCGGATCTCACTTGCACGCATCAGTGACCTCAAGCTGTCCAGTTTGGAGTCCAGCCGCAGCCTGGGTACCGCCCTTGGCTGGGGTGTAGCTGGGGCCTTGGTGGCCGGGCCGGTGGGGCTGCTGGCCGGGCTCTGGCTCGGTGGCAAGGAAGAAGAAGCCACCTTCCTCGCCACCTTCAAGGACGGACGCAAACTGCTAGCCGTGACCGATGGCAAGACCTGGTCGAAGATCGACGACAGCTGGCGCCAGCACAAGCGCCCGGCCAGCAACGACTGAATATCGCGCGGGCTTGATCGTCCAATGTTGAAGGCGGCTGTTAAGATGCCGCCTTTTTCATGGCCTGTGCCGGCCTCTTCGCGGGGCAAGCCCGCTCCTACAGGATTCTGCGCAACCCTTGTGGGAGCGGGCTTGCCCCGCGAAGAGGCCGGCACTGGTATCGCGTATCCAGGAGCCTCCGCATGCCCCCGCTTCGCCCCCGCCTGCCCCTGAGCTTGCTCAGCCTGGGCCTGGCCCTGCATTGCCCTCATTTGCTTGCCGAAGACAGCATCGTGCTAGACCCGCTGCGGGTCTCCGACAGCTATGGCAACGACGGCTATCAGGTGCGCGAAGCCTCGGTGGGTGGTTTCCAGCCCGCGCCGCTGCTCGACACCCCAGCCTCGGTCAGCGTGTTCAGCCAACAATTGCTGGAGGACCGCCAGGTGCGCAAGCTCAGCGAAGCGCTGCAAAGCGACGCCTCGGTGGGGGAAAGCTATGCACCCATCGGCTATTACGAAAACTTCAACGTGCGCGGCTTCGAGCTGAATGCCGCCAGCAGCTACCGGATCAATGGCCAGACTATCGCCGGCGAGCAGAACGTTGCCCTGGAAAACAAACAGCAAGTGGAGTTGCTCAAGGGCTTGTCCGGGCTGCAAAGCGGCGTTTCGGAACCGGGCGGCCTAATCAATTACGTGACCAAGCGCGCCGAAGACGTGCGCAGCGTGACGGTATCGACCAACGAACAAGGCGAACGTTACCTGGCCACCGACCTGGGCGGCTGGTTCGGCAGCGAGCGGCAGTTCGGCCTGCGCGCCAACCTGGCCCACGAAGACATCCGCAGCTATGTCGACCATGCCGATGGCAAGCGCGACTTCGCCTCGCTGGCCTTCGACTGGCAGATCAACCCGGATGCCACGCTGCAGCTGGACGCCGAGTACCAGCACCGCGAACAACGCTCGGTGCCCGGTTACCAGTTGCTCGGCGGCACCGAGGTGCCACACGGTATCGACCCGCATGATCGCCTGGCCTACCAGCAGTGGGCCAAGCCGGTGCAGAACGATTCGCTGAACCTGGGTGGGCGTTTCGAGTATCGCTTCAACGAGGCTTGGACCGGCACGTTGAGTGCGTCGCGCAGCAAGGTGGTGATCGACGATTACAGTGCGTTTGCCTGGGGCTCGAGCGAGGGGGCGTTTTTCGGCAGCAATGGCGACTACGACATTTATGACTACCGCAGCCCGGATGACACCCGCCGCACCGATGAAGCACAGGCCACGCTCAACGGCCGCTTCGATGCCTTGGGCGTAGGGCACGACCTGACAATCGGCAGCAGCGCGCAACGCCGCACGGTGGATCAACGCCCCTATTACAACGAGTGGCTGGGTACCGGCAATATCTACACCGGTGCGCCAGTACTCGACCCGTCTGACAAGCCGATCGGCGCCAGCGAGCGTCGCCTCGACAGCCGCCAGTACGGCGTGTTCGTGAGTGATCACATCAGCTTCAACGAGCAGTGGCAAACCGTGATCGGCGCTCGCGAAGTGCGCCTGGACGAGCAGACCTGGGACGAGACCGGTGTTGCCGGGCGCCACACTCGCCAGTATCAACTGCTGCCCAATGCTGCGCTCATCTACAAGCCACGCCCAGACACCACGCTGTACGCCAGCTATGCCAAAGGCCTGTCGGCTGGCGGTACCGCACCGTGGTTTACCAGCAACGCGGCTGAAATCCTCGCCCCCACCCTGTCACGCCAGCTGGAGTTGGGCATCAAGCGTGACTGGCAAGGCATCAGCTTCAGTGCCGCACTGTTTCAGATCCGCCAGGCGTATCAATACGCACGGCCCGATGGCCAAGGCACCTTCACCTATGTCCAGCAAGGCCAACAGAAAAACACCGGCCTGGAGCTGGGCGCCAGTGGCTGGGTGACCTCGAACCTGCAAGTGCAGGCGAGTGCCGCAGCCATTCGCGCGCGGGTAAAAAACAGCGGGACCGAGGACTACGAAGGGCATCAGGCGATCAATGTGCCCAAACTGCGTGCGGCGCTGCAGGCCGAATACAGCCTGCCGGTACCTGGCCTGGCGCTGCTGGGCGGTGCGCGCTACAGCGCCAGCAAATATGCCAGCCAGGCGGGTAATGTCGAGGTGGGCGGTTATACCGTGTTCGACGTCGGCAGCCGCTACCGCACCCGCATTGGGGGGTATGACACGGTGCTGCGGTTGACCGTGGACAACGTGTTCGACAAGCGCTACTGGCGCGATGTGGGGGATTACCTGGGGGACAACTACCTGTTCCAGGGTGCGCCGCGTACGGCACGGTTGTCGGCGTCTGTGAGTTTCTGAAACCCAGTGCACTGCCTTTGTGTAGGAGCGGCCTTGCGTCGCGAAAGGGCTGCAAAGCAGCCCCAGCATAAGTGCGGCGACGCTGAAACCTGGGGCTGCTTTGCAGCCCTTTCGCGACGCAAGGCCGCTCCTACAGGGACCGCCATCACCTGACAGGTGGGCAGCCAAAAACAAAAAGCCCCCGAGCTTTTCAGCGCGGGGGCTTTTTGTAGAATGTGGCGGTGAAGAAGGGATTTGAACCCTTGATACGATTTCTCGTATACACACTTTCCAGGCGTGCTCCTTCGACCACTCGGACACTTCACCGTTTTCTCTTCAAGCCTTTCAGCCTGTCGAGGCGCGCTAATTTAGTGGAAGGCCTTTCCTTTGGCAAGCATTTTTTTCAAATTTTTCATGCATTTGCATTTGAGGCCCGGTAAACACTGACCGGCCAGTCAGCCTTGCTGCTTTACCTGGCCCACGGCGCTGGGTAACGTCGTCGCCACGCCAACAAAAGGACTCTGCCATGAGCGAGCTGATTACCTACCACGCCGAAGACGGCATCGCCACCCTGACCCTGAACAACGGCAAGGTCAACGCCATCTCGCCGGATGTCATCACTGCCTTCAACGCAGCCCTCGACCGCGCCGAGCAGGAACGTGCCGTGGTGATCATCACCGGGCAGCCGGGCATTCTGTCTGGCGGCTACGACCTCAAGGTCATGACCAGTGGCCCCAAGGAGGCAATAGGCCTGGTTACCGCCGGCTCCACCCTCGCCCGCCGCCTGCTGTCGCACCCGTTCCCGGTGATCGTCGCCTGCCCCGGTAATGCCGTGGCCAAAGGGGCCTTCCTGCTGCTGTCGGCCGACTACCGCATTGGTGTCGACGGGCCCTACAAGGTCTGCCTGAACGAAGTACAGATCGGCATGACCATGCACCATGCCGGCATCGAACTGGCCCGCGACCGCCTGCGCCGCTCGGCCTTCCACCGCTCGGTGATCAACGCCGAGATCTTCGACCCGCAAGGCGCACTGGACGCCGGCTTCCTCGACAAGGTGGTGCCGGCCGAGCAACTGCACGAGGCGGCCCTGGCTGCGGCCCGTGAACTGAAGAAGCTGAACATGCTGGCGCACAAAAACACCAAGCTGAAGGTGCGCAAGGGCCTGCTGGAGGCTCTGGACAAGGCTATCGAGCTGGATCAGAGCCACATGGGCTAACCCTGCAGGTCGACAGACTCACCCCAGGTTTGCCTCTTTGAGTGCACAGTCGTACACTGGAATGCGACTATCTGGTGTGAGTCATCCCATGCTTTATTCGTTGCGCATGCTCCTGCTGGCCCTGCATTTTCTGGTGGTTGGCGCTGTAGGCCTGATTATCGGCCTGTGCCGCCCCTTCAACCCCGACAACAGCCGGGTATTTGCCCGGCTTTATAGCGTGCCGGCCGCTTGGCTGATGCGCGTCAAGGTCAAGGCCGAAGTCGGCCCATTGTTCGATCACCCGCCCGGTTGCGTCATCATCGCCAACCATCAGTCCAACTTCGACCTGTTCCTCATTGGCCAGGCAGTGCCGCCGCGCACCGTGGCCATTGGCAAGAAAAGCCTGGGTTGGATCCCGTTGTTCGGCCAGCTGTTCTGGCTGGGCGGCAACGTGCTGATCGACCGCAAGAATGCCTACCAGGCGCGCAAGGCGCTGCAAAAGACCACGCGGGTGCTGCAGGACGATACATCGATCTGGATTTTCCCCGAGGGCACCCGCAACCCGGCAGACCACCTGTTGGCGTTCAAGAAAGGCGCCTTTCACATGGCCATCGAAGCCGGTGTGCCGATCGTGCCGGTGTGCGTCAGCCGCTATGCCCGGCGTTTGAACCTGAACAGCTGGCGGCAACGGACAGTGATCGTGCGCTCGCTGCCGCCGATTGCCACGGCGGGCTTGAGCCAGCGCGACATCCCCGCCCTGGTCGAACAGTGCCGCAGCCAGATGCAGCAGTGCATCGACCGCATGGAAGATGAACTCGCACGCCGCTAGGTTGCCCTCTGGGCCCTTACAGCCCAAGCTGTAAGGGTGTTCAATCGAATAAGTGGACAACCATGGGTCGAGTCGTGGCGTCGGCGGTGTACAGCGCCGGCAGAAAGGTCACTAACATCAGCATCGACGAAGGCAGCGAATGGGCGCGCAAGCCCGGCCACTTCGTCTGGATCGGCCTCGAAGAACCCAACGCCGAGGAGTTGGCCAACCTGCAGCGGCAGTTCAACCTGCACGAGCTGGCCATTGAAGACGCGCTGGAAAAGCACAGCCGGCCCAAGCTTGAAACCTTCGGTGATGCGCTGTTCATCGTCACCTATTCGCCGGTGCGTCATGAAGGCAAGCTGGAGTTCATCGAAACCCATATCTTTGCTGGCAATGGCTACATCATTACCTGCCGCAACGGGCACTCGAAATCCTACGCCCTGGTGCGCCAACGCTGCGAGGCACGGCCGCTGCTGCTGGAGCATGGCGAGGATTTCGTGCTGTATGCGCTGCTCGACTTCGTGACCGAGAACTACCAGCCGGTCAGCGAAGCGATCCATGGCGAAATCGAAGAGTTGGAGCAGAGCGTGCTGGGCGGTTCGCTGCAAGAGGATGACATCCGCCGCCTGCACAGCCTGCGGCGCGACATCTTGCGCCTGCGCCGGTACGTGGCGCCGATGCTGGAGGTGAGCGAAGAACTGCAGCGCCTGAGCTTTCCGTTCATCGACAAGAACATGCGACCGTATTTTCGCGATGTGCAGATTCATGTCACGCGGCAGATGGAAGACCTGGTCGGCATTCGCGATATCGCCAGCCAGACCATCGAGATCGGCATGTTGCTGGAGTCGTCGCGCCAGAGCATCGTGCAACGCAAGTTCGCGGCCTGGGCGGCGATTCTGGCCTTCCCTACGGCGATTGCCGGGATTTATGGGATGAACTTTCAGAACATGCCGGAGCTGGCGTGGCAGTACGGGTACTTTGGTGTGCTAGGGGTGATTGGGTTGGGGTGTGCGGGGTTGTATGCCAGCTTCAAGAAGTCGGGTTGGCTTTGAGATGTTGGGGCCGCTGTGCGGCCCATCGCAGGCAAGCCAGCTCCTACAGGTACAGCGCTGATGTTGGGGCCGCTGTGCGGCCCCCGGCCATCACGCCACGCTGTCTTTACTCACCGACTGCCCAATGAACCGCAACATCCACTCGCCCACCAGGTCGCCCTGGTGCTCGGTGGCCAGGCTGGCAATGGCCTTGTGGTACACCTCATCCCCCAACGACGTCTGCCGCGCATCCAGCAACGCCCGGGAGTAGTCATGCACGAACTCCGGGTGCCCTTGGAAGCACAGCACCTGGTCACGAATGTGGTAGGCCGCGTTGGGGCAGAAGTCGCTGGAGGCAATTACGGTCGCGCCTTCCGGCAGCTCGGTGACCTGGTCCTGGTGGCTGATCAGCAGGGTCAGCTCGGAAACCTCCGGGTCCATCCAAGGCGCATGCGCCGCCAGTGAATAACGGTGGATGCCCACACCCCAGCCCTTCTCGGCGCGCTCGGCCTTACCACCCAGGGTCAAGGCCAGCAGTTGATGGCCAAAACACACGCCCAGCAGCTTCTCGCCCCGTGCGTAGAGTTTCAACAAGTAAGCCTTGAGCGTCTGGATCCAGGGATCGGAACCGAACGAATCGGCCTTGCTGCCCGTCACAAGGTAGGCATCGAACATTTCATCGTCGGCGGGATAGTCGCCGTTCATCACGTTGTACACGCGAAACTCGGCGGCGATCGGCTGACGCGAGAACAGCTGCTCGAACATCCTGCCATAGCCGTGGTACTGCGCCGTCAACTCCGGTCGCAGGACATCGGTTTCCAGGATGCAGATGCGTAACGACATAGAAATAGTCCTGAACGACATGGGTGGGAATCTGCTGTAGAGACTGCCGCGAAAGGCACGTACAAGCAAGTAGGCCGCACTGACGAACGGTCATATTTTGCCGGCGTGTCGTTTGCAGTAACGCCACTGTCTAGCGAGAGCATGCCAGCCCGCTGGCCATTGGCCTCATAACCCAATGAAATTAACCAACCTTACAATTAGAACAAAGGGTTCTCAAACATGGATGACGCGCACCCTACTGTTGGTTGTATATCGACTTTCAAGAGGCAAGCAGAACAGGCGTCAACTTACGCCACTGCGATCGACCCGAAACGCGACAGGGAAGCCAACGGGTATTCAGGAATAACAACAAGAAGGCGGTCCGCCATGTTCAGACAATCGAAAATACGCCAAGCAGGGCTCATTCTCTTCGCCACGACTCTATTGCTGATACTGCCGAACCTGACACGTTTGTTCGGCTGACGGTGGCTGTGGCGTCAACAGGCAGCGCGCATGTAACCTGCCGGCCTTGAAGGTCGGAGATTCCCCATGCGCCACTGCCTTGCCCTACTCGCCCTGCTTTTGAGCCTGCCAGTGTCGGCTGCGCAGCTGCACCTTGAGCTGGGCGACACGTCGCGCCAGTGGAGCAGCGCCGAGCTGCTAGCCCACCCGCAGGCGCGCGACATCAGCATCGAGCAGGACGTTTCCTATAAGCGCCCCATGCAGTATCGCGCCGTCCCCTTGGCTGTGCTGCTGAAGGGCGTGGGTGCGAACGACCACCTGCAAGCCGTCGCGCTGGATGGTTTTGCTGCCGAAATGCCTGCCGCGCCGCTGCTGCAGCAAGGGCCGGCGCGTGCCTGGCTGGCCGTCGAAGACCCGGCCAAACCGTGGCCCGCGTTGGGCAAAGGCAAGCCGAGCGCCGGGCCGTTCTACCTGGTCTGGACAGCACCGCAGGCCAGCGGCATCCGCCCGGAGCAGTGGCCGTTCCAGATCGCCAGCATCCGCCGCCTGGCCTCGGTGGAGCAGCGTTTTCCGGCACTGCTGCCAGACCCGAAGCTCTCGGCCAATGACCCGGTGCGCCAGGGGTTTGCGTTGTTCCAGCAGAACTGCCTGGCCTGCCACCGCCTCAATGGCGCGGGTGATGCCCAGTTTGGGCCGGACTTGAACCTGCCGCATAACCCTACCGAGTACTTCCAGCCGGCATTTTTGCGCAAGCTGATCCGTGACCCGCAAAGCCTTCGAACGTGGCCGCAGGCGAAGATGCCGGGGTTTACAGAGGCTGTGTTGAGCGAGCAGGAGCTGGATGCGCTACTGGCTTATCTGGGGCATATGGCGGGGCGTAAGCCCTGAGAGGTTGGGGCCGCTTGGCGGCCCTTCGCGGCACAAGGCCGCTCCTACAGGGAGGTGCATAAGCCTGTGGAGCGGCAGTGGGTGAGTCAGGGTCAGGCGCACAGTCGCTCTTGCTTGACGCCCCATCCTTCGACCTCGCCACCGTACGGTGAAACGAGTTGCTCGAACGTTTCTTCGAAGTCGCCAATCCCTCCATAAGTGGCATACATGACCTTGCTCAGTTCAAGGTGCCAGGCGCCGTCTTTGCGTTCGCGTACCTGGGCGTTGAGGGACTCGCCACGGAATTGCCCGGCTGCCCGTCGCGCGCCGGCTTCATCAGGGAATACTGCGTAGAACTCGATGGGGTGGATGCGGGTGAAGTCAAAACCGCCAGCTTTCATCTGGCGCAGGACATTGCTGCTGATATCGTCGTTCTGGCTGCTCATGAATCGTCCTCCTGCAATGCAATGGATAGACTTTCCGGGCACTACGTACCTGCCGGCGGTGCCGGGCAGATCGAGTTGTATAGAGCTGATGCAAGACGCGAATGTTATGGGTGCCGACCCGCAGAATAGGCCGGCACCTGGGTCCAGCGTAGTGCCTGCGTGGGCACCACGTCAACGCAAGCTTCAGGACGCTTCCTGGATACGGGTGATGGTTACGCCATTTTGCTCTTTGAGCCAGCGCGCCGTGGGGGATGGTGCACGGTCCTGGAAGTCGTTGAGGTCCAATTCATCCATGACCGGAAACAAGTGCGAGCGAATGGCACGGGCCGCGTCTTCTTCGCTGGGGCAATGTTCAGCCCGCAGCCGCAATGACGTCGGTTCGCCTTTCTGGTCGGCAAAGATGACTTCCCACTCTTTCATGGAACGAGCCCTCGATCTGAAGAACGCCGGGTGTGTGGCGCCTGTATAGCTTGACCTTGGGCGGGGGGATTTGTTCAGTTGGCAGGGCTTTGCGGTGGCCCTTGAATTGGTAGGGTTTTGCAGTGGCCCTTCAATTGGCAGGGTTTTGCGGTGGCCCTTGTAGGAGCAGCCTTGTGCTGCGAAGAGGCCAGTGTAAACACCAAAGATCTACGGTGCTTTCACTGGCCTCTTCGCAGCACAAGGCTGCTCCTACAACGGACGCGGCAGCCGGCGATGATAGACGCGGCAGCCGGTGATGACAGGCGCGCGTGCCGGGGACAGCGGACGCGCCTGACGGGGACACTAGGCGCGCCTGCTGGGGGTTACTTCGGCGTGCCGTGCACGACGCCAGCGGTGTTGTCCAAGAGGCTCTTGGTCGCCGTCTGGATGTACGCTTCAAGCTTTTTCAGCATTTCCGGCTGGTCCGGGCTTTCGATCAGCTCGGCCTTGAACTCGCTGCCCAACTGGTAGCGGTACATGCGCGGGCTCATGTCCTTGGACTCGATGAGGATGCGGTCACCCTGCACCAAACCCACGATCTGCTCGCTGCCCGACGGCTTGATCATGCCCACGCCCTGGTCGCCCTCAGGCAGGTTGAGCAGGTCGCGGCCCCAGCACTGATGACGGGTCTGGCCACCCAGACGGCCCATGATGGTCGGCACGATGTCGACCTGGGTACCGACGGTGTGGTCGACCGCACCGAACTTCTCCTGGATGCCCGGGGCAATCAGCAGCAGCGGTACGTTGAAGCGGCCCAGGTCCAGCTCGGTGACCTGCTGGTGGTTGCCGAAGCCGTGGTCGCCGACGATGACGAACAGGGTCTCCTTGAAGTACGGCTCTTTGCGCGCCTTCTCGAAGAACTGGCCCAACGCCCAGTCGGAATAACGCATGGCCGTCAGGTGCTCGTCCAGGCGGCCCTGGCCGGTCACAGGCGCCACTGGCAGGTCCTTGGGCAACGCGTACGGCGTGTGGTTGGACAAGGTCTGCAGCAGCGCATAGATCGGCTTCTTGCCGTCGTGCTTGGCCAGCTCCTCAGCGCCACGGTCGAACATGTCCTGGTCGGACACACCCCAGGTCGGGTCGGAGAACACCGGGTTGACGAAGTCATTGCGGCCAATGAACGTGGTCATGCCTTGGTTGCCGAAGAAACCGGACTGGTTGTCCCAGGCGAAGTCACCGTTGTAGACGTACACGTCGTCGTAATCGCGGGCGCTGAGCAATGCTGGCAAGCCCGACAGCTTGTGCCCGCCTTCCGGGGTCTGCATCAGGTACTCGAAGCCTGGCAGGTTGGGGAAGCAGGCCATGGTGGCGAACATGCCCTGGTGGGTATGGGTGCCGTTGGAGAAGAAGCGGTCGAACAGCAACCCTTCCTTGGCCAGTTTGTCGAAGTACGGGGTGATGTTGTTAGGGCTGCCCAGGGCGCCCACCGAGTGGCCGGCGAAGCTCTCCATGAGGATCACCACGACGTTCTTGATCGGCAGCGTACGGTCGGCCGGTGGCACGAAGTCACGGCGGATCGCAGCTTCGTCGGCGTCGACCAGGGTGTCGTGGGCGGTCAGCAGTTGCTCACGCACGGTCTGCGTAGCCAGCGGCTGGTCCAGCACCGGCTTCCAGATGTTGGCGCGGTCTTCGCCGAAGCGGCTCTTGGCAGCATCGATCAACGTCAGGGTGCCGTTCAGGCCCAGCTGGTTGACGAAGTTGGAGTCAGTGGTGAAGGCATCACCCCAACGCATCGGCGGGCCCTGGCGCAGGGTGCCACGGGCGGCGACCACGGCCACCAGCAGGATCACCATGAACACCGCCAGGCGGTTGTACCACGGCGCTACGCTGCGCTGCGGGGTGGCGCCGGTCGGCTGGCCGCCGCGCGTCATGCGGTCGACGCCCTTGAACAGCAGGCTCAGCAGCCAGGTGCCAATGACCCAGGCCAACAGGTAACGGACCACCGGGAAGCCGTACCAGAGCATGCTCATGACGGTCTTGGGGTCTTCCTTGATGTACTGGAACACCAGGCCGTTGAGGCGCTGGTGGAACTCGCGGTAGAAGTCCATCTCCATCAGGCCGAGGAACATCACCACGCTGGAGGCGAGGGTCAGCCACAGCCGGAACACGCCACGCCGGGCCATGGCCCAAGGGCTGAGAATGGCCAACAGCAGCGGAATGCTGATGTACACCACCACCCGCAGGTCGAAGCGCAACCCGTTCAGGAAGCCTTCGGCGACAGTCGCATAGGGGGTATCGCCGATCATGTCGCTGTTGTAGACCAACAGCGCCAGGCGCACGAGGCTGAGCATCAGCAGGATGACCAGGCCGCTGAGCAGCGTGTAGGCCAGGTGGGATTTCAGGGTCGGCGCGAACGACGCTCGCGCGCCCTGTTTCAAGGCATCCGTGTTAGCCATGAATGGGAAAGTCCTAGGATTGCGGGTTTGCGGAGATGGCGAAGGTTAATACCAACGCAGCATTGTGCGGGTGCGGATTCTGTTTAAACCAATGTGAAAATTTTGTCACGGCCGCATTTCTGCTTATGTCCGCTATCAGATCCGCACATTGCCCCTGGGCCCGGCAATTGCCCAGATCACCAGCCCTATCACCGGCAGCAGCGCGATCAGCAGAATCCACAGCACCTTGATGCCCACTTCGCTGCCACTTTTGATCACATTGAGGATCGCCCAGATATCCAGGGCCAGAATGATCAGGCCAACCAGGCTATTGAATGTAGACCCCATGCCGCTACTCCCTTGCAAAGACGTTGCAGCACAGCATAGCCAGCTATCACGTCGATAGAAGGGAATCCTTGGCCGATCGTGCAGGTCCTTGCTTAGACTGCCTGTATTCATTGATTCGAGGTTCGCATGCCCCCAGCCCATTCCGAAACCGCCACCCCACCCTCGCTGCTGAGCGCCTGGCGGCAACAGGTGCTGACTACCCCCTGGCTCAGCGCCGGCCTGGGGTTGAGCCTGCTGGCGGTGATCGTGCTGCTATCGGCAAGCCTGTGGAACGCGGTCAATGGCGACCATGCCGACAACCTGCACCTGGCGCTGCTGGGCGGTTTGTCCGGCTTTGGCGCCACCGCCCTGGGCGCGGTACTGGCGGTGGTGCTGCGTGATGTGAGTGCGCGCACCCAGGATGTGATGCTCGGCTTTGCCGCCGGCATGATGCTGGCCGCCAGTTCGTTTTCGTTGATTCTGCCGGGCCTGGATGCCGCCCGCGAGATCACCGGCAACGGCCCGGCGGCGGCGTTTACCGTGGTGCTGGGCATGGGCCTTGGGGTACTGCTGATGCTGGGCCTGGACCGCTTCACCCCACACGAGCACGAGAGCACTGGCCCTTGCGGCCCAGAGGCAGAGCGCATCAACCGGGTGTGGCTGTTCGTGTTGGCGATTACCCTGCACAACCTGCCCGAAGGCATGGCGATTGGGGTGAGTTTCGCCAATGGCGACATGAACATCGGCCTGCCGCTGACCAGCGCGATCGCCATCCAGGACATCCCTGAAGGCCTGGCCGTGGCCTTGGCGTTGCGCGCCACGGGGCTGTCGAACATGAAGGCGGCGTTGGTGGCGGTGGGTTCAGGGCTGATGGAGCCGCTGGGTGCGGTGATCGGCCTGGGGATTTCCACCGGTTTTGCCTTGGCTTACCCGATAAGCATGGGGTTGGCGGCGGGGGCGATGATTTTTGTGGTGTCCCACGAGGTGATTCCCGAGACCCATCGCAATGGCCACCAGACGGCGGCGACCCTGGGGTTGATGGGTGGGTTTGGGGTGATGATGTTTCTGGATACGGCGCTGGGCTGAGTTCTTCGACTGCCTGTAGCGGCCTCTTCGCGGGGTAAGTCGGACCGCGAAGAGGCCGGTACAGCCAACCGAAAAATCAGACGTGAACCGCGACCTTCAAAGCCTCCAAAGCCGGCTCGGTCTTGATCCCCACCTCAGCCCCCAGCTCCAGCACCCGTGCCAGGTCATGCTGGCCGACCATCACCATCTGCAATTCATCATCCAGCAACTGGCTGAAGTTCAGCAGCACATAACCCCCCGCCTCCTTGTTCAACGCCCCCATCTGCACCTGGATGCGATTGAGCGCGGTCAGTGGCTCGGTGCGCGCCAGCTGCTTGGGTTTGAGGGTGAACGGCACGCTCTTGTCGAACGAGTCGGCGATGTTCTGGAACAGGTCCTGATAGCTGTCAGCCTGGAACAGCACGGTGTCCGGCAGGCTGCCCAGCACGATCCACTCCCCCAACGGGATGGGGAAAGTGTCGTCGTAGTTGATGTCCGGGTTGGCCGCCAGGAAGGCGACGGGGTCGGCGTAGGCCTGGGCGGCCTCGTCGGCGATGCGCTCGATGTCTTCATCGCGCATGCAACCGGCGCCGATGAGGGTGATGAGTTCGAGCAATTGGTTTTTCATGAAGGGGGGCCTGCGACCGGTGAAAAGTCGCCAAGGATAGCCGCAAACGCCCCCGAACAGTTAGCCGGCCAGCGCCTCCAGGCGCGCCACGGCGTCTGCCGCGCCCATGGTTTGCGCGGCCATCAGCGCGTTGGCGCCGCGGGCATCCTGGTGTGCCGGGTCGGCACCTTGGGCCAGCAAGTAGTCGAGGATCTCGCTGCGGTTGAACATGGCCGCCAGCATCAGCGCGGTGCGCCCGTCCTGCGCGGCGGCATCGACCGGCACCCCATGCTCCAGCAGCAAGCGGATCATGCCCAGATCGCCTTTGAACGCGGCGCCAGCGATTGGCAGTTGTCCATTGTCATTGGCCATCAATGGGTCGGCGCCGTGCTCCAGCAGCACGCGCACCGCGTCATGGTGGCCGTGGTAGCAGGCCAGCATCAACAAGGTGTCGCCCTTGTGGTTGCGCAGGTTGGCAGGCAGGCCACTGGCAAGCAACCGCTCAAGCATCGGGGCGTCACCTTGGCGGGCGCGTTCGAACACCTGCTCGGCGAAGGCCGCGGTTTCGTCATCGGTCATGGCGGCAGGCGAGGGTTGGACGGTGGACATGTTGAACCTCCTGGCAAAAATGGTTGCCCAAGTCTTTGTCAGGCAAGGCCATGCGGTCAAAGGTTCAGATTCTATCGGGCCGATAGCTGGCCGGCAGGCCGTGCAAAATGCACTGTGCAAAATGCACGACCTTGCAGGTTGCACGAAGAGATCCTTACAACAGCATCGTAAGCCATTGAATTTAAAGGATTTTTAACTTAATCAATTTCTGGCACGGTCACTGCAACCATCAACTCACGTCTGCCACACAACAGTCAGGAGTTGATATGGACCTCATCCAGGAAAAGTTCGTCTCGGTGTTTTCGGCCTACCAGGTCGCAACCCAGCCCCGCCCCGATGGTGGTGTCTTGCTCACCCTGCGCGCCGCTGATGGCAAGGTTACCCGCCGCGTGTTGACCTACGGCCAACTGCACAGCGCCGAGCAGCTGTCCTGGGCGATCAGCGCCATCCGTCGCGACCTGGCTGAACAGGCAAGCGAGCTGCCGGTGATTTCGATGCTGCAGAGCCAGCAGCGGTTTGCCTTGCCGACCTATCGTTGATTGCCAGCACCGGCCTTTTCGCGGGCAAGTCGGACCGCCGCACCGCCGCTCCCACAGGAATACCACTGACCTGTAGGAGCGGCGGTGCGGCGGTCCGACTTGCCCCGCGAAGAGGCCCGCCCAAGCATTACAACTCGTCGATCCCTAAAAACGCCCGGGCAGTCTCATCCCCGGTCAACCGCGCCTGCATCCCCTGCTCACTGCCAAATAACCGCAACGCCAGGCAGAACGGCGTCTCGCCCAGCTCTACCCAGCGCCGCGTCCCTGCCGGCACCACCAGCTGATCGCCCTTCTCGCACAGCACCGAATACACGAACTCGCCCAACCGCAAACCCACTTGCGCCCGCCCGCTAACGACCGCGAACACCTCTTCGGCGTCATGCACATGCTCGTCACGTACATCCGCCTGTGCCGGGTCCACCCCGTCACGGTTGAGCAGTGTGAAGGCCGCACTGCCGTGGCCGGTCATCAACTGGTCGAGGTGCTCCCTGCAAGCTGCCATCACCTCGTCCTCTGAACTGCCAGGGCGAACCCGCAGCGCAAGCGGGTGATGGGCAAAACGCACGCCCTGCTCGGCCAGTGTCGCGGCAATGTCGTCGTGGTGGGTCAGCAGCTTGTTCGGCAGGCCTGGGCTGGACGGGTGGAAAACGCTGAGGGTACTCATCAGTGGCGGGTCCTGGTCGATTGCGAACAAAGGGCAATGATAACGGCTGCGGCCAAGGCTGCGGCGCTGGCCATACCAAAGGTGAAGGTCGGCCCCAGCAGTTTCCAGCTGTAGCCCGAGTACAAGGCACCCAGCGCACCGCCGGTGCCAGACAACGCCGCGTACAACGCCTGGCCCTGGCCTTGCTGGCGAGCGCCGAAGCTGGCCTGTACGAAAGCGATGCAGGCGGCATGGAAGCAGCCAAAGGTGGCCGCGTGCATCACCTGGGCCAGCACCAGCACCGCCGGGTCATCGGCCAGGTTGCCGAGCAGCAGCCAGCGCAAAGACGCCAGCAGAAAACTGGCCAACAACACCCGCTGCACGGAAAACCGCGCAAAAATGCGGCTCATGGCCATGAACACCAGCACCTCGGCCACCACCCCCAGTGCCCATAAAAGGCCGATGGCGCTGCGGCTGTAGCCCAGGTGTTCCAGGTGCAGGGTAAGGAAGGTGTAGTACGGCCCATGGCTGAGCTGCATCAGCGCCACGCACGCATAGAACGCGATTACCCCAGGTGCCCGCAGTTGCTGTAAAAAGCCGCCCGCCCCGCTGCGCTCGCCCTGCTCCAGCGGCTGGGCATTGGGCACCCACAAGCTGGCGAGGACGATGCCCGCCATGATCGTCACCAGGGCGACCGGGTAGATGTCCAGGCTGAGCCACTCAAACAAGCGCCCCAAGCCCACCACCGTGAGGATGAAACCGATCGAACCCCACAGGCGGACCTGGCTGTAGCGGGCGGTTTGCCCGTGCAGGTGCGCCAGGGTGATGACTTCGAATTGCGGCAGCACCGCGTGCCAGAAGAACGCGTGCAGGGCCATGACCAGCGCCAGCCAGGCGTAGCTCTTGCCGAAGAAGATCAGGGCGAAGCTGGCCAGCGTGCACAAGGCGCCCAGGCGCACGATCAGCAGGCGTTGGCCGGTGCGATCGCCCAACCAACCCCACAGGTTGGGGGCGACGCAGCGCATCAGCATGGGGATGGCCACCAGCTCGCCGATGCGCGCCGGGGAGAAACCCAAGTGGTCGAAGTACAGCGCCAGGAAGGGGGCTGTGGAGCCCAGCAGGGCGAAGTAGAAGAGGTAGAAGCTGGACAGGCGCCAGTAGGGGATTGGGGGCATGGGGGCTCAGCCAGATTGGTTGTTGCCTGTGCCGGCCTCTTCGCGGGTAAAACCGCTCCCACAGGTTAGGTGCAGGCCCTGAGGGCAGCGCAGTACCTGTGGGAGCGGGTTTACCCGCGAAGAGGCCGGCACTGACGAATCAAAGCTGGCCCAGCACCGGAGTACTGACCTTCACGTCGGCATTCTGTGCGCGGTGGCGCAGCAGGTGGTCCATCAGGGCGATGGCCATCATCGCTTCGGCGATCGGCGTGGCGCGGATGCCGACACAGGGGTCATGACGGCCTTTGGTGATCACGTCCACCGGGTTGCCCTCCACATCGATGGAACGCCCCGGCGTGGTGATGCTGGAGGTCGGCTTCAGCGCCAGGTGCGCAACGATCGGCTGGCCCGAGGAAATCCCCCCCAGGATGCCGCCGGCGTTGTTGCTGAGGAACCCTTCCGGGGTCAGCTCGTCACGGTGCTCGGTACCGCGCTGGGCGACACTGGCAAAGCCAGCGCCAATCTCGACGCCCTTGACTGCGTTGATGCTCATCAGCGCATGGGCCAGTTCCGCGTCGAGGCGGTCGAAGATCGGCTCGCCCAGGCCTGGCATCACGCCTTCGGCCACGACGGTGATTTTCGCCCCGACCGAATCCTGGTCGCGGCGCAGTTGGTCCATGTAGGCCTCGAGTTCCGGCACCTTGTCCGGGTCGGGGCTGAAGAAGGCGTTGTGCTCGACCGACTCCCACGTCTTGAACGGAATCTCGATTGGGCCCAGCTGGCTCATGTAGCCACGCACGGTGATGCCCTGAGTGGCCAGGTACTTCTTGGCGATGGCACCTGCCGCGACACGCATGGCCGTTTCGCGGGCCGAGCTGCGGCCGCCGCCGCGGTAGTCACGCTCACCGTACTTGTGGTGGTAGGTGTAGTCGGCGTGCGCCGGGCGGAACAGGTCCTTGATCGCCGAGTAGTCCTTGGACTTCTGGTCGGTGTTGCGGATCAGCAGGCCGATCGAGCAGCCGGTGGTGCGGCCTTCGAACACACCGGAGAGGATCTCGACCTCGTCCGGCTCCTGGCGCTGGGTGGTGTGCCGGCTGGTGCCAGGCTTGCGCCGATCGAGGTCATGCTGCAGGTCGGCCAGGGAGATCTCCAGGCCCGGCGGGCATCCATCGACAATGGCGACCAACGCCGGGCCATGGCTTTCGCCTGCGGTGGTGACAGTGAACAGCTTGCCGTAGGTATTGCCGGACATGGACGCTCCGCGAGTCTGCCTGAGGTGAACGAAAGCGGCAGTATACGGAAAAATACCGAGGGATTGGTTGTCTGTGCGGGCCTCTTCGCGGGTAAACCCGCTCCCACAGGAATATCACTGCTTTCAGGCTAGGGGTAATCCTGTGGGAGCGGGTTTACCCGCGAAGAGGCCAGCACAGGCAACTACCCACCGAACCTTCCCACAAACATTGGGTCAAACCGACATCTCCCCACCGTAGTACCCCATGATGCCGCGCCTCGTCGCCTTGTTGTTCATGCTCTGTGCTGGCCTCGCCCAGGCCGCCTCCCCCACTGTCTTGCAGCGCCCCATCGACCTCGACACCGGCCAGGGCGTACTGCACGGCAGCCTGCTGCTGCCACAACAGGCCACGCCGCCCCCGGTGGTGTTGATCATCGCGGGCTCCGGCCCCACCGACAGAGACGGCAACAACCCGGCCACGGGGCGTATCGACAACCTCAAGCGGCTGGCTCTGGTGCTGGCCAACGACCACATTGCCAGCGTGCGTTATGACAAGCGCGGCGTGGCCGCGAGCCAGCCGGCCACGCCCGATGAGCGTGACCTCAGCGTCGAGCGCTATGTCGCCGATGTGGTTGCCTGGAGCCACAAGCTCAAGGCCGACCCGCGGTTCGGCCCGCTGATTCTGGTGGGCCACAGCGAAGGCGCGCTGATCGCCAGCCTCGCCGCCGAACAGGCAGGTGCCAGCGCGGTGATCACCTTGGCCGGCGTCGGCCGCCCGTTGGCCGACGTACTGCGCGAGCAGCTGGCCCAGCGCCTGCCGCCCGCCCAATTGGCCCGTGGCAGTGACTTGCTCGACCGCCTGCAGGCTGGGCAGACCAGCCTGGATGTGCCAGCGCCGCTGCGCCAGGTGTTCCGCCCCAGCGTGCAGCCGTACCTGATTTCGCTGTTCCGGCAGAACCCGGCGGCGGCGTTCGCGCAATTGCCGATGCCGGCGCTGATCGTCCAGGGCCGCAACGACGTGCAGGTCGACGTAACGGATGCCGAGCGCCTCAAGGCTGCGAAACCGGATGCGCAACTGGTGCTGATCGATGGCATGAACCACATGCTGCGCATCAGCCCCAAGGCCATGAGCGAACAGCGTGACAGCTACCTCAACCCCGAGCTGCCACTGGCCCGTGAGCTGGGGGAGCGGATCGTTACGTTCATCCAGCATTTGCCATCGGCCTGACCCTCAGGTCTTGGCCGGGGCTGCCGATAGAGTAGATGGCGGCAAGAATTGGGGCCGCTGCGCGGCCCTTTCGCGACACAAGGCCGCTCCTACACTGGCGATCGCGTACGCTTTTGTAGGAGCGGCCTTGTGTCGCGAAAGGGGCACGCAGTGCCCCCTCTGGCTGCCAGTACGCACATAAGGACAGCCCCCATGACAATTGCCCCCGCCGCCCTAGAGCCGGCCGACGAGCCACAACCCCAGGACGGCGCCGCGCTGCCTTGGGCCGACCTTGCCGCCGAACACTTCCAGTTGTTGCGCCTGGCCCCCTTGCCCACCGACCGCGCCACCGGCGCCCGCCCCCTGCGCTTTGTGCAGTTCGGCTACGCCGAGCGCCACGACAAAGCCCACAGCCTGCTGCGCATGGAAATCCAGCTGCCGGGGCAAAAAGTGCGCAAAGAGCAGAACCATTTGGATATCCGCGTCGACCACGCCGAACGCCTGGTGCGCATTGGCAGCGACCAGGGCCTGCAGCTGGAACCCCTGAACCGCGGTATCGGCCGCTTCATGCTGGCCCAGGCCGTGCAATGGTTGCAGCGCAGGTGGTCGCATTACCGGGTCGAAGGCATGGCACTGCCGAGCAAGGATGCCCTGAGCGAGGATTCACGCCTGCGCCGGGACCAGTTCTTGCGCGGGGTGGGTATCGAAGTGGAGTACGAAGACCCTCAGCACCTCAAAGGCCGTACCGTTGAAGCCACGGTGGGCCAGCTGAAAGGCGCCTGGAGCAGCGAGCGTCTGCAGCGGGTGGAGATTCTCGATGCGGCCAACTTGCTGCAGCAGGCCGATCAACAGCTGCAGGAAATGGAAGGCCAACTGCGCGAACGGGATGAGCGGGTGGCCAAGTACCGGCGTGAAGATGGCGGGTTGCGCTTTACCATCACCTGCCTGGTGGCATTTGCGATGTTTCAGGCGGGGCTGCTGATCTGGATTGCTACTCGCTGAGACCGTGGCGCCTGCTTCGCGGGTAAACCCGCTCCCACAGGTGCAGCACTGGCCTTGAGAACGGCACTGTACCTGTGGGAACAACTGCTTGTGTTGCTTGTTCCGGCCACATCGCCGGCAAGCCACACAGGTGCAGCACTGGCCTTGAGAACGGCGCTGAACCTGTGGGAGCCGGCTTGCCGGCGATGGGCTGCAAAGCAGCCCCCACTCAAACCCGAGCTTTGAACAGCTCTTGATGCTGCCGGCACTGCTCGGCTGTCAGCATGAACACCCCATGCCCGCCCCGCTCGAATTCCAGCCAGGCGAAATCCACCTCGGGGTACAGCGACTCGACATGCACCTGGCTGTTGCCCACTTCGACAATCAGCAACCCTTTGTCGGTCAGGTGGTCAGCCGCCTCGGCCAACATCCGCCGCACCAGGTCCAGGCCATCGTTACCGCAGGCCAGGCCCAGCTCAGGCTCGTGGTGATACTCGGCCGGCATGTCACCAAAATCTTCGGCATCGACATACGGCGGGTTGGACAGGATCAGGTCAAAGCGCTGCCCTGGCAGGCCATCGAAACCATCGCCCTGCACGGTGTAGACGCGCATGTCCAGGCCGTGACGCTCGATGTTCTGGTTCGCCACTTCAAGGGCATCGAACGACAGGTCGCCCAGCACCACTTCGGCCTCGGGGAACACTTCGGCCGCGACGATGCCGATGCAACCAGACCCGGTGCACAGGTCCAGAATGCGCGCAGGCTCTGACGCCAGCCACGGCTCGAAACGTTTTTCGATCAGCTCGCCAATCGGCGAACGGGGCACCAGCACGCGCTCGTCGACAATGAACGACATGCCACAGAACCACGCCTCGCCCAGCAGGTAGGCGGTGGGCACGCGTTCTTCGATACGCCGCTTGAGCAGGTGCTGCAGGCGCACGCGTTCGTCGTCCTCGAGCATGCAGTCCAGGTAGCTGTCGGCCACCTCCCATGGCAAGTGCACGGCGCCCAGCACCAGCAGGCGGGCTTCGTCCCAGGCGTTGTCGGCACCGTGGCCGAAGAACAGCTCGCGCTCGTGGAAGCGGCTGACCGCCCAGCGAATGTAGTCGCGCAGCGTGCGCAGACGGGATGTGATCACGGGGGTACTCCTAATTCAGACCGTACAAAAGTCTAACAGCCCAACCCGCACAATTGTTCCTTGGCGTTCCCCAAAGGGTAGCCACAGGCCAGTAACCACGCTGTTTGCGATGTCAACCATTCCCATTGACGCCAAGGCAAGGGACAATAGGTATACAAAAGCCCTTCCAAGGAGCCCTTGATGTCCGTTCCAACCACGATGTTCCGCCTCACTGGCCGCGACTACCCGCCGGCCAAGCTGAGCCACGCCAGCCTGATCATCATCGATGCGCAAAAGGAGTACCTCAGTGGTCCCCTGGCACTGTCGGGCATGGACGAGGCCGTGGCCAACATCGCCCGGTTGCTCGATGCCGCGCGCAAGAGCGGCCGTCCGATCATCCACGTCCGTCACCTGGGCACTGTCGGTGGCCGTTTCGACCCACAAGGCAGCGGTGGCCAGTTCATCCCTGGGCTGGAGCCACACGAAGGCGAAATCGTCATCGAAAAGCGCATGCCTAACGCGTTCAAGAACACCAAGCTGCACGACACCCTGCAGGCGCTGGGCCACCTGGACCTGATCGTCTGCGGTTTCATGAGCCACTCCAGCGTCAGCACCACCGTGCGCCGCGCCAAGGACTATGGTTATCGGTGCACCCTGGTGGAAGACGCCTCGGCGACCCGCGACCTGGCGTTCAAGGACGGGGTCATCCCGGCCGCACAGATTCACCAGTGTGAAATGGCCGTGATGGCCGACAACTTCGCCTGTGTCGCCCCTACCGCCAGCCTGATCTGATCCAGGGCGGGTAACGACCGCCCGGCAGCCGGGCGGAACCCAAAGGGCGAGCGCAGGTCGAATTCCGGATATCCACAGAGGAAATCGGAATGAAGCTCAAAGGCAGTTTCGACGCCAAACGCCTGCGCACGCGCGAACCGCGCAATTGGGGCGCACGCCTGGCTGCCGGCCTGTCCGCCTTGCTGGCAACACTGGGTGTGCTGCTGGCCATGGCCGGCATCGCCGGCCTGCTGGGCAATTACCCGGCCCTGCAAGAACTCAATGCCAACAAACCGCTGGCCAGCATCCTCACCGGGGCTGGCTTGCTGTTGCTGTGGCTGGGCGTGCGCTTCTGGCGGCGCAGCCGTATTCGCCTGCGTCGCGGGCGGGAATTGAACCTGTCGCCGCACTTGATGAAAAAACACGACTGACTCTCTTGTATCGCCTGTGCGGGCCTCTTCGCGGGTAAACCCGCTCCCACAAGGTTCAGTGTCCGCGCGAAACCTGTGGGAGCGGGTTTACCCGCGAAGAGGCCCGCACAGGCTGCACACAGCCCCACAGTCGCGTAAACTACGCCGCCCACGTGGAGGCATCATGCAAGACGACGACTTTTCCCTGTTCCATGCCGAAGTGCGCGGCGTCAAGCCGATCAAGCACGACCGTGCCGAGGTCGGCAAACCCAAGGCCGACCGAAAGCAGCTGGCCGGCCTGCGGCAGGCGGCTACCGTGCGCAGCGACAAGGCACTGGTGATCGACGGCATGTCCGACCAGTTCGTCATCGACGTTGGCGCCGAAGACGAACTGATGTGGCGCCGTGACGGCGTGCAGGAAACCCAGCTGCGCAAACTCAAACTCGGCCAGATCGCTTTCGAGGGCAGCCTCGACCTGCACGGCATGACCGTCGAGAAAGCCCGTGAAACACTCTGGGACTTCATCGCCGAGGCCACCAAGCTGGAAGTGCGCTGTGTCCGCGTCACCCACGGCAAGGCCGCGCGCCTCGACGGCAAGCGCCCGATGATCAAGAGTCACGTCAACACCTGGCTGCGCCAGCACCCGCAAGTGCTCGGTTTTGCCTCGTGCAACCCGCGCCATGGCGGCACCGGCGCGGTGTATGTGATGCTTAAACGAACCATGCTCGAAGGACGCGACGAGTAACGCCGCGCTTGCAGCGCCGCCCTTGCCGCCGTACCCTTCGTTTTTGCGATTTTTCCCACAGGTAGATACATGTCCCTGGAACAGAACTACACCGAGATTCTCAGCCAGATCGGCGAGGACGTCTCCCGTGAGGGCCTGCTCGACACGCCCAAGCGGGCTGCAAAGGCCATGAAGTACCTTTGCCGCGGTTATGAGCAGACGCTGGAAGAAGTCACCAACGGCGCGCTGTTCACCTCCGACAACAGCGAGATGGTACTGGTCCGGGACATCGAGCTGTACTCGATGTGCGAGCACCACATGCTGCCCTTCATCGGCAAGGCGCACGTGGCCTACCTGCCCAAGGGCAAGGTGCTGGGCCTGTCGAAGGTGGCACGCATCGTCGACATGTACGCACGCCGCCTGCAGATTCAGGAAAACCTCAGCCGCCAGATCGCCGAAGCGGTCGAGAAGGTAACGGGCGCTGCTGGCGTGGCCGTGGTCATCGAAGCCAAGCACATGTGCATGATGATGCGCGGTGTCGAGAAGCAGAATTCGAGCATGATCACCTCGGTGATGCTGGGCGAATTCCGCGCCAACGCCGCCACCCGCAGTGAGTTCCTCAGCCTGATCAAGTGATTGGCTGGTTACCCTGAGCCGACCCTGCTGGGTCGGCTTTTTCTTTTCAGGAGTTGCCCATGATCGTCAAAGCCCTGCGGGTTGGCCTCGGCCAGCTCATCGTGTTCGGCGACTGGATCAGCCGCCCGGCCAAGCGCAAGCGCGATGCCGCCGCCCAGGCGCGTGTCGAGCAAGCGGCCAATGGCCTTGCGCTGTACCAGTTCCATGCCTGCCCGTTCTGCGTCAAAACCCGCCGCACCCTGCACCGCTTGAACGTGCCAGTGGCGCTGCGTGACGCCAAGAACGACCCGGAGCATCGCCAGGCGCTGCTGGAAGGCGGTGGCCGCGTGAAAGTGCCGTGCCTGCGCATCGAGGAAGAAGGCAAGGTGAGCTGGATGTATGAGTCCAAGGCCATCATTGCCTACCTGGACAAGCGCTTCGCCTGACCTGGCACCGCTTGGGCTGACCTTGTACCTCTTCGGCTGACCTTGTACTTCTTCGGCTGACCTCGTACTTCTTCGGCTGACCTTGTACTTCTTCGGCTGACCTTGTACTTCTTCGGCCGACCTTGTACTTCTTCGGCTGACCTTGTACTTCTTCGGCTGACCTTGTACTTCTTCGGCCGACCTTGTACTTCTTCGGCCGACCTTGTACTTCTTCGGCTGACCTTCTTCTTCGGCTGACGTTGTACTTCTCTGGCTGACCTTGTACTTGTAGGAGCAGCCTTGTGCTGCGAAGAGGCCGGTGCAGGCTGAGGATATCTCTGTGGCTTGCACCGGCCTCTTCGCAGCACAAGGCTGCTCCTACAATGAATTGTGCCAAGGCAAGAAATTGCGCCTGGGCAAGAAATTGCGCCTGGGCAAGGAATTGCGCCCAGGCGGGGAATCGCGCCCGGGCAAGGAATCGCGCCCAGGCGGGGAATCGCGCCCGGGCAAGGAATCGCGCCCAGGCGGGGAATTGCGCCAGGCAAGGAATCGCGCCCAGGCGGGAATCGCGCCCGGGCTAGTCGAATAGGCTCAGCCCACCATCGGCACATGCCGCGGATGGCTGGCCACGCGCTCCAGCCAGGCCCTGACCGCCGGGTAATCCGTCAGGTCGAACCCACCCTGCTGCGCCACATGGGTGTAGGCATACAACGCCACGTCGGCAATCGAATACTGCTGCCCCACCAGATACGGCGTCATCTGCAACTGCCGCTCCATCACCTTCAGCGCCTTGTACCCGCCCTTGTGCAGCTTGCGGTACTCCTCCAGCCGATCATCCGGCAACCCCAGGTAAAACTGGATGAACCGCGCCACGGCAATATACGGCTCATGGCTGTACTGCTCGAAAAACTGCCACTGCAAGACCTGCGTGCGCAACCGCGGCTCAGTGGGCAGGAACTCGCTGCCGTCGGCGAGGAAGTTGAGAATGGCATTGGATTCCCACAGGTACGTGCCGTCTTCCAGCTCCAGCACCGGCACCTTGCCATTGGGGTTCATCGCCAGAAATTCAGGCGTCTCGGTTTCGCCTTTTAGAATATCCACCGGGTGCCACTCATACGGCCGGCCCAGCAGGCTCAGCATCAGCTTGACCTTGTAGCAGTTGCCCGACTGGTAATCGCCATAGACCTTGTACATCACCCCTCCCCTCCCATGCAGTTGCGCATTCGTGCCCAATAGTTGGCGACTGTACGGCTAAAAGCAATGGCCGCTGTATGGCAAGGATCAACCTTGCTCGCGTTAGTCTGAAAAAACTGCTTACACCTTTACAAGGATTTTGTTCATGACCGATGCCACTTCCGCACGCCTGCGGCCCCTGGCAGACAGCTCCCCGTCGGCGGTGGTCGCCGGCTTCATTGCCATGCTCACCGGCTATACCAGCTCACTGGTGCTGATGTTTCAGGCCGGCCAGGCGGCCGGGCTGACCACTGCGCAGATTTCGTCCTGGATCTGGGCGCTGTCGATCGGCATGGCGGTGTGCAGCATTGGCCTGTCGCTGCGCTACCGCACGCCGATCACCGTGGCCTGGTCGACCCCAGGCGCTGCGCTGCTGATCACCAGCCTGGGCGGCGTCAGCTATGGCGAGGCCATTGGGGCGTACATCACCTGCGCCGTGCTGGTCCTGATCTGCGGCCTGACCGGCAGTTTCGAGCGCCTGGTCAAACGTATTCCGGCCTCGCTGGCCTCGGCGCTGCTGGCGGGTATCTTGTTCAAGATCGGCAGCGAGATCTTCGTCGCCGCGCAGCACCGCACCTTGCTGGTGCTGGGCATGTTCTTCAGCTACCTGCTGGTCAAGCGCCTGTCGCCGCGTTACTGCGTGCTGGCCGCGTTGCTGGTCGGTACGGCGCTGTCTGGCGCCCTTGGCCTGCTGGACTTCAGCGGCTTCCGCCTGGAAGTGGCCACGCCGGTGTGGACCACGCCGAGCTTCTCGCTGGGGGCGACCATCAGCATTGGGATTCCGCTGTTCGTGGTGGCGATGACCTCGCAGAACATGCCCGGCGTGGCCGTGCTGCGGGCCGATGGCTACCAGGTGCCGGCTTCACCGTTGATTTCGGCGACCGGGTTTGCCTCGTTGCTGCTGGCACCGTTTGGCTCGCACGGGGTGAACCTGGCAGCGATCAGCGCAGCGATCTGCACCGGGCCACATGCCCATGAAGACCCGAGCAAGCGCTACACCGCGGCGGTGTGGTGCGGGATTTTCTATGGCATTGCCGGGGTGTTCGGGGCAACGTTGGCGGCGCTGTTTGCGGCATTGCCGAAAGAGCTGGTGCTGTCGATTGCGGCCTTGGCGTTGTTTGGCTCGATCATGAACGGGCTGACCGTGGCCATGGGCGAGGCGCGCGAGCGTGAGGCGGCGTTGATTACCTTTATGGTGACGGCGTCGGGGTTGACGCTGTTCTCGATCGGGTCGGCGTTCTGGGGGATTGTGGCGGGGGTTTTGACGTTGATGATTTTGAATCCGCGTAGGGTATGACGGGAGATCGGCGTCGGGGTTGAGATCGAGCGCCGCCCGCGCGGCGCTCGATCTCAATACCGACACACCTGCCCCGCCAAGCACCTACAACCTGAAATGCCCCACCATCCCCTTCAAGTCCGTACCCAACTGCGCCAGTTCGACACTCGACCTGGCATTGTCCTGCATCGCCAACGCCGCCTGATCGGCACTGCCGCGGATCTGCGTAACGCTGCGGCTGATCTCTTCGGCCACCGAGCTCTGCTGCTCGGCCGCGGCGGCAATCTGCTGGTTCATCTGCTGGATCATTGAAACCGCCGAGGCAATGCTGCCCAGCGCACTTTCAGTCTGCAACACATCCGCCACCGCCAAACGCACCAGCTCGGTACTGCCGCGGATCTGCGCCACCGACTGCTGGGCGTTGCCGCGCAAGCTCCCCACCAGGGTCTCGATCTGCTCGGTCGATTGCCGGGTACGCCGGGCCAAGGCCCGCACCTCATCGGCCACCACCGCAAAACCACGCCCCTGCTCGCCCGCACGCGCCGCTTCGATCGCGGCATTGAGCGCCAGCAGGTTGGTCTGCTCGGCGACGCTCTTGATCACTTCCAGTACATCGCCAATGGTGTGGATCTCGGCACTGAGGCTGTCGATGCCGGCACTGGCCGTCTCGGCAGCCGACGCCAACTGCTCGATACGCTGCATGCTTTGACGCACCACCACTTGCCCAGACTCGACCTTGTCATCGGCAGACTGGGCCGCCTGCGCCGCTTCCTCGGCATTGCGCGCCACATCGTGCACGGTGGCCGTCATCTGCTGCATGGCGGTGGCCACCTGTTCGGTCTCCTCCTTCTGGCTGCCCACCTCGCGGTTGGTCTGCTCGGTCACCGCCGACAGCGCCTGCGCACTGCCGGCCAGTTGCTCGATACCCTGCTGCAGCCCGCTGACAATGCCCGACAGCCCGGCCGCCATCTGCTGCATGGCCTGCATCAACTGCCCCACCTCGTCGCGGCGCGGCGCTTCTGCTTCCAGGCTCAACTCGCCCGCGGCAATGCGCCGGGCTCGGGCGATGACGCGCTTGAGCGGGCCGACCACCGCACGGGTGATCAGCCAGGCCGCCAGCACACCCACCAACAGCGCCAGCCCCGTGGCCAGGGCGATGGCCAGGGCATTGCGCGACAGCTCACCTTGCAGGGCCTGCTCCTGCGCCAGGTAGGCTTGGTCGACCCGGCCGGTGACCTGCTCGGCCCGCGCCTGCAGCTGCGCCTTCAAGCCCTGCTCCTTGGCCAACAGGTCGGTGTATTCGTTGAGTTTGTCGGAGAAACTGCCGATGTGCCCAGCCACTTCGCCCAGCACACTCTGGTACCCGGCATCACTGACGGCGGCCTTGAGCTGCTCGACCAGGCTTGCGGCTTCGAGGGTCTGGGCGATGCGCGTCTGGCCCGCGCCTTCTTCACCCTTGCGGCTCTTGTCCAGGCGCACGCGGGCTTCGTCCATTGCTTGCAGCATCAGCCGCGACACCTGCGCCACCTGCGCGGCCTGCTCCAGAAACTCGCCGCCCTGCTGGCCCTGGGATTGTTTGAGGGTGTAGGTGCCGTCGTCGGCCAGCCCGGCCTGCAGCACATCCAGGTTGTTGGCCACGCTGGACACCGACCAACTGGCCATGTCCAGCGCCAGCTCCTTGGCCTGCACCGCTTCGACAAAGGCCTCGAACGCCTGGCCATAGGCGCTTAGCTCAGCCTCGGCCGCCGCCAGCGCCGGCAAGCCACGGGCGCGCTCGGCCAAGCCCTGCAGGCCCGCGCGCAAGGCCTCGGCCTGCTTGATGTCAGAACTCATGGCAAAGGTTTGTTCGTGCTGGCGCAACCTGAGCAGGTCGGTATTGACCTGGGCCAGCTGGCGCAAGCCGTCGAAGCGCTGGCCCACGCTGTGCAACGCGGCGATGCCGATGGCCGCCACCGCCAGCGTCAACAACAGCACCAAGGTAAAGCCCAGGCCGAGCTTGCGGGCCATGCCCAGGTTGGCCAGAACACCGTGCTTGGTCGCGCCCATCGCCGATTCCCCTTCACCTTGTCAGGTTTTGCCGAAGGCCAAGCGTGGCAACGATACCCGTGCACTCACAAGGGCCTGACGCCAGAATAGTGTCAAATAGCTATGAGCGTGTCGCTTTCAGTGTGCTGGAGGTCGCCCTGCGTGTTTGAAGAAGGCCTGGGCGCGGGAATCCTGCCCGTAAGCGACATTGATGCGCAGCCAATCGCTGGTCGCGCCCTGGTAATCGAAGGCGCTGCCAGGGGTGAGCAGCACCGCATGCTCCAGGGCCAGCCGCTCCAGGCTGGCAACGTCACGCCCGGGTACCCGCGCCCACACGAACATACCGCCGTAAGGCTCACAGAACACCTCCCACCCTGCCTGCTCCAACTGCCCGAGCAATTTGGCCATGTGCTGGCCCAGGCGCACCCGCAGGCGTTGCACGCTTTTGCGGTAGCTGCCGTTGGCAAGCATCTGCCCCACCACCTGCTCGGCGAAGCGCGACGTGCCGATGCCACTGACCATCTTCAGCTCGGCCAGCCGCGCCAGCAGGGCCGGGTCGGCGACCAGGTAGCCGACCCGCAGCGAGCTGCTGAGGGTTTTGGAAAAGCTGGCCATGTAGATGACCCGCTGTTCGCTGTCCAGCGTAGCCAGGCGCGTGGCCGGGCCTTCCTGGAAGTCGGCGTAGATATCGTCTTCGATGATGCGCAGGTCGTGCTCGCGGGCCAGCTCCAGCAGGCGGTAGGCAACCTTGGGGGTCAGGCTGGTGCCGGTCGGGTTGTGGTACAGGCTGTTGATGAACAGGCAACGCGGGCGGTGTTCGGCCAGCAAGCGCTCCAGCGCCGCCAGGTCTGGGCCTTCGGCCAGGCGGGGCACGGGCAACATGCGCACCTGGTGCTGGCGCAGCAGGTTGTACAGGTTGTAGTAACCGGGGTTTTCCACCAGCACCGTATCGCCAGGGCGCAGCAAGGTGCGCACCAGCAGGTCGAGGCCATGGCTGGCGCCTTGAGTGGTGAGGATGCGTTCGGGGCCGGCGGCGATGCCCTGGCGCGCCAGGCGCTTGTGCAGTTGCTGACGCAGGCTGGCCAGGCCCAGCGGTGGGCAGTAGTCGAACAGGTCCTGCGGGTTGCCGCGGCTGACCTGGCGCACCGCCTGGGCCAGCTCGGTGGCCGCACGCCAGCTGTTGGGCAACCAGCCACAGCCGAGTTTGAGCAGCTCGTCATGGCCCTCGCGAAACTGCCGCCAGTGGCCATCGCCAGCCTCGCCCCAGGGCAAGCCATCGTCCGCCTCGCCCACCGGTTTGCGCTCGGCGACGAAAAAACCGGTGCCATGCCGCGCCTCCAGCCAGCCGCTGGCGACCAGG
Source organism: Pseudomonas sp. Y3 TE3536 (assembly GCF_053629175.1). Taxonomy (NCBI): domain Bacteria; kingdom Pseudomonadati; phylum Pseudomonadota; class Gammaproteobacteria; order Pseudomonadales; family Pseudomonadaceae; genus Pseudomonas; species Pseudomonas sp. Y3 TE3536. The sequence goes on from NZ_JBRJHU010000001.1 coordinate 407,819, forward strand.
CGATCATAGGCCTCGATCACACAAGACGCGCTGACCGCCTGGCTGCGCGCCAACGCACGGATCGACGGCAGACGGGCGCCGGGGCGCAGGCGTTGGTGGCCGATCCAGGTTTGCAGGTGGTTGGTGAGCTGCTGCACCAAGGGCGTGGTGCTGGTGCGGTCTAGAGGGAAGTGCATGGCAAGTGTTCGCAGGTTTTGAGCGAACAGTTAAGCATAAATGGGGTGGCGGTGTGTCTGGTTGCGGGGGCTGATTGGAATCATTGTTGCCACGCCGGCACGGCCCTTACATCGCACGCGATTCGGGTAGGAGCAGCCTTGTGCTGCGAAGAGGCCGGTGACCACACCGGAAATCTTGGCTGCTGCCACTGGCCTCTTCGCAGCACAAGGCTGCTCCTACCGGGATTTTTCACAGCCCATTGAACCGCGCGCTGTACCTGTGGGAGCGGGCTTGCCCGCGAAGAGGCCGGTGACAACACCGGAAATCTTGACTGCTGCCACTGGCCTCTTCGCAGCACAAGGCTGCTCCTACCCGGATTTTTCACAGCCCATTGAACCGCGCGCTGTACCTGTGGGAGCGGGCTTGCCCCGCGAAGAGGCCGGTGAAAACACCGGAAATCTTGACTGCTTGCACTGGCCTCTTCGCAGCACAAGGCTGCTCCTACCCGGATTTTTCACAGCCCATTGAACCGCGCGCTGTACTTGTGGGAGCGGGCTTGCCCGCGAAGAGGCCGGCACTGCCCTTTAAAAAACCAGGATCTTACCTATGCCCCGCGCCCCCGCCAGACTGGCCTTCGCCCTGTGCCTGATCACCCTCGCCGTCAACCTCCAGGCCCCGCTCTACATCACCTACGCCGACCTCTCCGGCCAGGGGGCCGCCGCCACCGCCGTGGCCTTCTCCGGCTACGTGCTGGGCGTACTCCCTGTACTCCTGGCCCTCGGCGGGCTGGCCGACAGGGTTGGCCGCCGCCCATTGATCATCGCCGCGCTGATCCTGTCGATGATCGCCACCGTGCTCATGCTACTCGCCCCCAGCCTGCAAACCCTTGGCCTGGCGCGGCTGTTCCTGGGCCTGGGCACCGGCCTTGCCTCGGCCACGGCAACCGCCTACATGGGCGAGCTGATGGGCAGTGACGGCAGCCCCCGTGCCGCCAACTGGGTCACCGCCAGCACCTCACTGGGCTTCGGCCTGGGCGCCGCGCTTACCAGCCTGTTCCTGCTGCGCGGCCCGAGCCTGACCCCAGGCAGCTTCCACCTGCAGCTGCTGCTCGCCGCCGTTGCCCTGGTGCTGGTCTGGCGCCTGCCCGACCCGCGCCCGACACAGCGCAGCGCCATGCTACGGCCGCCGTGCTACCCCCGCGGCAGCGTTGCCTACGGCCTGGCCATCTTGCTGGCCTGGGCCTGCGTTGGCTTGGTCATCGCCCTGCTGCCGGGGATTTTGCGCCAGCATGGCTTGAGTGCCTGGTCGGGGTTCTCGACCTTCTGCGTGATCAGCTGCGGCTTGTTGTTTCAGCCGATGGCACGTCGCCTGTCGAGCCTCAAGGCCACGCTGCTGGGGCTGCTGATTCTGCCGTGCAGTTACGCGGTGCTGGCCTGGGGGGCCGATGCTGGGCAACTGGGGGCCGTGTTGCTGGGCGCGGTGGCGGCCAGCAGTGCGTGTTACGGGTTTATCTACCTGGGCGGGTTGGCGGCGGTGAACCAACTGGCCGGCACAGAAAAAACCCGGGCCAGTGCCGGGTTCTTCTTGCTGGCGTACCTGGGCTTCAGCTTGCCAGTGATCTTTACCGGGTTGCTGAGCGACCGCTTGGGGTCACGGACGGCCTTGCTGGTGTTTGGTGGGGTGCTGCTGCTGGGGTGCGTGCTGGTTGGGTTGGCGTTGTGGTTGTCTGCGCGGACTGCTGCAGCGCAAAGCCCGCAGCCCCAAGTACGCAGCTGACCCTTGTAGGAGCGGCCTTGCGTCGCGAAAGGGCCGCGGAGCGGCCCCACGATTTCAGCGTTTTGGCAAAGGATGCTGGGGCCGCTCTGCGGCCCTTTCGCGACGCAAGGCCGCTCCTACAAAAAAAGATCACACGCCCCGGACTTGTCAGATCGCCGTAGCCCCACCATCCACTGTCAGGCTGTGCCCTGTGGTGAAGGCTGCCCCATCGCTGCACAGGTACAGCACCGCACTGGCAATCTCCTCCACCTTGCCGATGCGCCCCACCGGGTGCATCGCCGCCGCGAATTCCGCCTTGCGCGGGTCCGCTTCATAGGCACGGCGGAACATGTCGGTATCGATCACCGCCGGGCACACCGCGTTAACCCGGATGCCCTTCTTCGCATACTCGATGGCCGCCGACTTGGTCAGGCCGATGACCGCGTGCTTGGAGGCACTGTAGATGCTCATCTTCGGTGCCGCCCCCAGCCCCGCCACCGACGCAGTATTGACGATCGCCCCACCGCCCTGGGCCAGCAGCAATGGCAACTGATACTTCATGCACAGCCACACCCCTTTGACGTTGACGCCCATGATGGCGTCGAACTGCGCCTCGCTGCCCTCGGCCAAGCGGCCCTGCTCGATCTCGATACCGGCATTGTTGTAGGCATAGTCCAAGCGGCCATAGGCGGCGATGAGCTGCTCATGCAGCTGGCGCACATCCGCCTCCCGGGTGACGTCGCAGGCGATGAACATCGCATCACCGCCCGCCTCGTGAATCAACGCCACCGTGGCCTCACCGCCGACCGGGTCGAGGTCGGCCACCACCACCTTCAAGCCTTCACGGGCGAAGGCCAGCGCCGTTGCCCGGCCGATACCTGCGGCGCCACCGGTGACCAGGGCTACCTGGCCGGAAAAGGTCATGCTCATCGTTTGCTCCTGGTTGTTGTTGGGGTTGCATCAGGGCCGCTAGGTGCAGGGCTGGAGAGGGTGGCGCCTGTGAGATCGAGCGCCGCCCGCGCGGCGCATCGCGAGCAACGCTCGCTACGTTTGTTTTTGGCCAGTAACGCCTGTGACAGGCGCGCGCGACCGCCTTGTTTGTTCGACGCGATATCGCGCCATGCGCCAAAGGCGGTCGCGCGCGTTTGCCCCAGGAATAATTGGCCCGAAACAAACGTAGGAGCGAGCGTTGCTCGCGATGCGCCGCGCGGGCGGCGCTCGATCTCCCGGCCACCAAACATCTTCCGCCGAACACCTGCCGGCCATTACCCAATGCCGCGCCAAACACCCACCCACCATCACCCACCCTCTGCCCCAGAGCATAGTCACGCCCTTCCCCCCAGTGCAGCATCATCACACCCACGGTTGAGCTACCATGCCTACCAGTGATTTTGCGCTACAACCTGCATCAGCAAGGTAAATTGCCCCTACACCGATCAACTGCCCACAAGGACCCGCCATGACCCAGACCAACCGCCGCTTCCTGCTCGCCAAACGCCCGGTCGGCGCCGTGCGCCGTGACGACTTCAGCTTCGAGGCAGTACCCGCCGAACAGCCCGGCGAAGGCCAGATTCTGGTGCGCAACCTGTACCTGTCCCTCGACCCCGCCATGCGCGGCTGGATGAACGAAGGCAAGTCCTATATCCCCCCAGTGGCCCTCGGCCAAGTGATGCGCGCCCTCGGCGTCGGCGAAGTGGTGGCCTCCAACCACCCCGACTACAAACCCGGCGATCACGTCAGCGGCCCGCTCGGCGTGCAGGACTACTTCACCGGCGAGCCCCAAGGCCTGCACAAGATCGACCCCAGCCTCGCCCCCCTGCCCCGCTACCTCTCGGCCCTGGGCATGACCGGCATGACCGCCTACTTCGCCCTGCTCGAAGTCGGCCAACCCAAAACCGGTGACACCGTGGTCATCTCCGGCGCCGCCGGCGCAGTCGGCAGCATCGTCGGGCAGATCGCCAAGCTCAAAGGCTGCCACGTGGTCGGCATCGCCGGCGGCGCCGAAAAATGCCAATACCTCAAGGACGAACTCGGCTTCGACGGCGTCATCGACTACAAGGCCGAAGACGTGCTGGCCGGCCTCAAGCGCGAATGCCCGAAAGGGGTAGACGTGTACTTTGACAACGTCGGCGGCGAGATCCTCGATGCCGTGCTCACCCGCATCAACCTCAAGGCCCGCATCGTCATCTGCGGCGCCATCAGCCAGTACAACAACAAAGAAGCCGTCAAAGGCCCGGCCAACTACCTGTCGCTGCTGGTGAACCGCGCGCGCATGGAAGGCTTTGTGGTGTTTGACCATGCCAAGGATTACGGCAAAGCCGCGCAGGAAATCGCCGGCTGGCTGGCCGCTGGCAAAGTGAAGAGCAAGGAAGATGTGGTGGAAGGGTTGGAGACCTTCCCAGAGACGCTGCTCAAGCTGTTCAGCGGCGAGAATTTTGGCAAGTTGGTGTTGAAGGTCTGACTGCGTAGGCCCTGGATTTCAGTGCCTGTCTCGATTGTTGTGTCGGGGCGTAAATCGAGCGCCGCCCGCGCGGCGCATCGCGAGCAACGCTCGCTCCTACGTTTGTTTTTGGCCAATAACGCCTGTAGCAGGCGCGCGCGACCGCCTTGGCGCATGGCGCGATATCGCGTCGTACAAACAAGGCGGTCGCGCGCGTTTGCCCCAGGAATAACTGGCCCGAAACAAACGTAGGAGCGAGCGTTGCTCGCGATGCGCCGCGCGGGCGGCGCTCGATCTCACAGGCACCAAAACTGCTGTGGCGAACCCCTACCGACGCAAACGCAAACGCAAACGCAACCCAACCCCTTACCCGCGAATTTCAGCTACAACCGCAGCCAAAGCCTGTGCCGGGTCCGCCGCCTGGCTGATCGGCCGCCCGATCACCAAGTAATCCGAGCCAGCATCCAGCGCCTGACGCGGGGTCAAAATGCGGCGTTGGTCATCCTGAGCGCTACCCGCCGGGCGAATACCCGGGGTCACCAGTTGCAGCGAAGGGTGCGCAGCCTTCAGTGCCGTTGCCTCCAGCGCCGAGCACACCAGCCCGTCCATGCCCGCCTTCTCGGCCAAGGCCGCCAGGCGCAGCACTTGTTCTTGCGGGTCAACATCCAGGCCGATACCCGCCAAGTCTTCACGTTCCATGCTGGTCAGCACGGTCACGCCAATCAGCAACGGCTGCTGGCCGCTGCGCTTGGCCAGCACTTCCCGGCAGGCCGACATCATGCGCAGGCCACCGGAGCAATGCACATTGACCATCCACACGCCCATCTCGGCGGCAGCCTTGACGGCCATGGCCGTGGTGTTGGGGATATCGTGGAACTTGAGGTCGAGGAATACTTCGAAGCCCTTGGCACACAGGGTCTCGACGATGCCCGAGGCACTGCTGGTGAACAGCTCCTTGCCAACCTTTACCCGGCACAGTGCAGGGTCAAGCTGGTCAGCCAGCTTCAGAGCGGCCTCACGGGTAGGGAAGTCGAGGGCGACGATCAGGGGCGTCTGGCAGGCGGACATGGTCAGGGTCTCTTGGCAAGTCGAAAACGGCGCGCATTGTAAACGAAGTGACGCAGGCTTTGGGGGCCGCGGGTCATGGAATTGGCCCTGCAAGGCCTGACTTCTATAATTGAACCAAAGGAACCGGCAATTGCTCAAATTTCATACAAGCGCCGCCCCATGATCATCAAAGGAGAACGACAATGCCCTGGTATGCCTGGCTGATACTCATCATAGCCCTCGGCTCGATTGTCGGCGGCTTGATGATGCTGCGAGATACGGCGAAAAAACTGCCGTTGACGGATGAGCAACTGCGCAAGGTGCATGAGCGCAATGCTGAGGCTGATGCAAAGGACGCGCAGGACCGCTAAATCCCCTGCCCCATTCCCTGTAGAAGACAGCAACGTCCATTCGACGTCGCTGTCATGCCAAATGAAAAGGCCTTAGTCCGCCCCTTCTCTAACCTGTGGGAGCGGGCTTGCCCGCGAAGAATCCAACACACTCTCCGCTCGAGTTCCCGCTGACTTTATCTACACCTCTCCATGGCCAATTGATGCATACGTCCATAAATGGGCTGAGCCAAGCATCGCCTGCCCAGCCCGACTGCTGATTACTCCACCATTACCTTGTCCCGATTACGCTCCAGCAACGCATTGCCGATTCCTTTGATCTCCAGCAGCTCATCCACCGACGCGAATGGGCCGTTGGCTTCCCGGTAGGCGACGATCGCTTCAGCCTTGGCCTTGCCGATGCCGTTCAGTTCTTTTTGCAGGGTTGGGGCATCGGCCTTGTTCAGGTCTAGTCGGGTGGTCTGAGCTTCCATGTGGGTGACGATTGGTACTGGTTCCTGCATGGCGGTGGTGCTGGCGGGGGCGGCGCTGACCGAGAAGGACAGGCTGGCGAACAGGGGCAGAAGCAGGTAGGACAGAACGGTATTGCGCATTAGGGATCACTCCTTGGGTTGGTCTTATCTAGCAGCAGCTTTCCTTTGGCTGCGCAATCAACCCTAGCGGTATTCCATTGTTCTAACTAGACACGCGGCTCGATGAATCGTTACCAAATGGGACAGTAAATAGCGGAGCTCCGTATACCCATATAAGCGCTCAGGCCCCACACTTCACATGATGACTAGCCTTAATCCAAATATTTTATAACCTGCACGAAAAGCACCTCAGCGTGATACTTAAATTCGGACTTCTGACTGTGAAAAGTCCTACAAAAACGCAAGCAAAGTGGTTCGCTCCTTAAAACGAGAATCGACACCTAACTAGCGTAGATATAGGGCGCGCACTTGCGGGGCCACATTCGTAAACCGCTCGTGCCCATTGCTTCTCAGCAATGAGCAGGAGCGATTCGCTTATGACTTCTCGGCAAAAACAATCAGCCGCGGTGGCGACCACGGAAGTAATTGATCAGACCTTGCGTTGAGCCATCTTCAGCAGCGTCATCGTTACTTCCGACTAAACGCCCGTATACGCCGTTGCCCAGCTCCTTACCCAGCTCGACCCCCCACTGATCGAAGGCATTCACACCCCAGATCACGCTCTGCACGAAGACTTTATGCTCGTACATTGCAACCAGTGCACCAAGACGGCGCGGGTTAATGCGTTCGACAACCAAGGTATTACTTGGGCGGTTACCCGGGATCACTTTATGCGGGGCCAGCTTCTCGATATCTGCTTCATTCAGGCCTTTTTCCCGCAGCTCGCTTTCTGCCTCATCGCGGGTCTTGCCCAGCATCAACGCCTGACTCTGCGAAAGGCAGTTGGCGTACAGCCATTGATGATGGTCAACCACTGGGTTGAAACTCACTACCGGTACGATGAAGTCAGCAGGGATAAGGTGGGTGCCCTGGTGCAACAGCTGGTGATAAGCATGTTGCCCGTTGCAGCCAACGCCGCCCCAAATCACAGGGCCGGTTTCGGTCTTCACCGGCGTTCCATCCTGCAGGACGCTCTTGCCATTGGACTCCATGTCCAGCTGTTGTAAATGCTTGGTGATGTTGCGCAGGTAATGGTCATACGGCAGGATCGCATGGCTGCGGGCGCCCCAGAAGTTGCCATACCAGACCCCCAGCAGGGCCAGCAGCACCGGCATGTTCTGATCGAACGGCGCGGTCTGGAAGTGCTGGTCCATGGTGTAGGCACCCGACAGCAGCTCCTTGAAGTTGGCGGTACCGATGGCCAAGGCTATCGGCAGGCCGATGGCCGACCACAGCGAATAGCGCCCACCGACCCAGTCCCACATCGGGAAGATGTTCTCTTCACGGATACCGAAGGCGACGGCGGCAGCCTTATTGCTGGAGACGGCAATGAAGTGCCGGTACAACTCGGATTCCGCCCCGCCATGGGCCAAGTACCAGGTGCGCGCAGCCATGGCGTTCTTCAACGTCTCTAACGTGTTGAACGACTTCGACGAGACAATGAACAGGGTGGTTTCGGCGCGCAGGTTGGCCGACAGTTCGTGGAACTCACTGCCGTCGATGTTCGCCAGGTAATGGCAGCGTACGCCGCGTTGTGCGTAGGGCAGCAGCGCTTCGGAGACCAGTTCAGGGCCGAGGAACGAGCCGCCGATGCCGATGTTGACCACGTCGGTGATCGGCTTTTCGCTGTAACCGCGCCACAGACCGTTATGAATGCGTCCGACCAGTTCGGTGATCTGGTTGAGCACCTTGTGCACTTCTGGCATCACGTTGACGCCGTTGACGCTGAGCTTGTCGCCCACCGGGCGGCGCAGGGCGGTGTGCAGCACCGGACGGCCTTCGGAGGCGTTGATGATCTGGCCGCTGAACATCGACTTGATCGCATCCTGCAGGCCGACTTCGTTGGCCAGGTTCACCAGCAGGTCGCGGCTTTGCTCGGTGATCAGGTTTTTCGAGTAGTCGAGGAACAGGCCGCAGCTGCTCAGGGAGAATTGATCAAAGCGCTTGGCATCAGCGGCGAAGGCTTCGCGCATGCTGAAGTTCTGCATGGCCTCACGGTGGTGCTGAAGCGCCTGCCAGGCAGGGAGGGCCGTCACATCACGGGGGTTACGGTAGTACGGCATTGCGAATGATTTCCTTGATGCATAATCTGTCCATGAACAACAGCCAGCTGCTGCCAATTTCGGCGGGCATTATAGGCACTGTGCTCGCTAGGGGAATGGCTGGCGGGATAAATTGTAAGCTTGGCCGCCATCGTGACATTGACTCTATTAGTCAGCCTCCCTTCAGATCTCAATCGCCCCCAAAAAATGCCGATCTGCCTGTGGAGAGACAGCTGGGACATCGCGCGCCCTATTCAAACCTGACGCAATTGATGCCTTTCGAACAAATCATACAGGCCTCAAAGAACCATCTGAGCCCGTAAGCATCTGAATTCTATAGCCATAATGGATAAATTTTTGCCAGCATTGAGTCCTATTTTGCAGCAATTGTGCTGAGATAACAGTCGATTGAGCAGGTCGCATTGCCAGCGCAATCAGTGGATATCGACGTTATAAGGGCCAAGACGGACCTACCGTGTAAACTGGCACATCCCGAGGTGATATCTTTTTGACATCATCCATAACTATGCAGCTCTTGGGCTACAGCCCCTAATCATCTAGCCCTGCCGACATACGGATCTTGCAGCCAACTATTGAGATGTGCAGAGAGGTGACTGTGTCGCTATCACCACAGATCGAGTGAATCGAGCAGGCTTAAGATTGCAAATTCGCTCAATTTTCTTGACGCTTGCGTCTCATCGAATTACCCTCGCGCACCTTAGAACATGGAAGTATCCGGGAAATCCCCAGCCTACCCGCCAAGGGAATCGGGCCTTTCGTGAAGATGAATTCCGGCGTGCTTAGGCGCGCTGCTTTGCTTTGCGGTAACCATCTTGAAGCCTCGTTCGTCGCTGCAGATTCAGAAATCAGTCATCTTTGCCCTAGTCCTGCGCGAGGCACGAGCCCGCATCGGGGATCGACGCATGGGCGCGGTCTGGATCCTGATCGAGCCAATTTGCCATCTGCTGATTTTCTCACTGCTGTACACCATGATTCGTGGCCGGACGATCTCCGGGGTCGAATATCCCGTTTTCGTGCTGGTGGGCATGGCTCCGTTTTTGCTCTACCGCAACACGGCACTCAGGTTGATGGACAGCCTACGGGAGAACCGATCCCTGTTCGGCTACAAGCAGATCAAACCCCTCGACACCTACATAGCACGCGTAATCGTCGAAGCCTGCATCAGCGGGCTTGTCTACGCCCTTATCGTGTTCGGCTTTGCCTGGTGGGGGTTCGATATGTCTATCAACAACCCACTGATGTGGTTCATGACACTGGCGCTTGGCCTGCTTTTTGCGTTCAGTCTCGGCATGGTATTGGCGCTGATCACGCATGCCTTACCTAGCCTGAAGCTAGTCATACGCATGGTTTTCTTCCCCCTCTATTTCATATCAGGGGTACTCATCCCTGCGGCGTACCTGCCACACGCATTGATGCCGATCCTGCTGCTCAACCCGTTTCTTCACTTGACCGAACTGATTCGCGGCGAGGTACTGCCGCATTACGCAATGGTCGACGGCATCTCAATCGGTTACGTGACTGGCTTCACCCTGGTGCTGTTGTTCATTTCGCTGGGCAGCTACAGGGCACGCAGGCTGCATTTGATTTCCACCAAGAATGGATAAGGCCCGGCTACCGTGTTCGAATTGAGAAACGTCACCAAGTCATATCTGACGCCCAAGGGGCGCCGATATGTCTTTCGGAATCTGTCGCTAGCTATTCCACCTGGGAAGAACATCGGCCTTATCGGCCGTAACGGCGCTGGCAAGTCAACACTCATGCGGCTCCTGGGTGGGGCCGACGTGCCTGACTCGGGCACGATTGTCACCGACAGAAGTATCTCCTGGCCGGTTGGTTTGACGGGTGGGTTCCAAGGCAGTATGTCCGGTAGGGACAACATCAAATTCGTCTGCCGAGTCTATGGCGCAGAAGGCGAAGCAATGCGCGAGAAGATTCGCTTTGTCCAAGAGTTCGCCGAAATTGGCACCTGGATAGACGAACCGATTAAAACATACTCGTCCGGTATGCGCTCTCGCGTTGCCTTTGGCCTAAGCATGGCGTTTGACTTCGATTACTACTTAATCGACGAAGTCATGTCGGTGGGTGACGCTCAGTTCAAACGTAAGTGCAGGAAGATTTTTCGCGAGAAGCTAAAGACCTCCAATGTTGTACTCGTGTCACACTCGATGTCAGAAATCAGCAAACTCTGCGATATCGTTTTGCTCGTGAAAGATGGCGAAATAGAGATTTACGAAGACGTGATCGAAGGCATCAAAGCTTATAGCGCCTAATAATATTTTTTTGCAAGACTGTTCCATTCAAGGATGCATCACATTATGAGCAGCACGGGTAAATTCAAGGGCTGGGGCCTAGCAATCGCAATGGTCGCCCTACCAATGGTCCTGGCGGTCGTCTACTACGGTGCGTTCGCCGTTGACCGCTTTGTCAGCTCTTCCCAAGTGGTGGTGCGTCAAGACGGCAATAACCAGGCAGCCCAGGTCCCAGGTCTCGCGACTCTTTTGACCGGGACCAACCCGGCGTCGCGAGAGGAAACGCTTTACCTTCGTGAGTACATAACGTCGACAGACATGATGTTGCTACTGGAAGAGCGCGTGCACTGGATTGAGCAGTATGCCGCCCAGCGCAGCGACATTTTCTTCTGGCTGGATGAAAATGCCGAACGTGAAGACCTGCTCAAGTACTACCAGCGCATGGTTTCAGCCCACTACGACGAAACGACTGGCCTGCTGCGCGTAGAAGTCCAGGCCTTCACGCCTGAGCTTTCCGAGAAGATGCTTCGCACCATCCTGCAAGCCAGCGAACACTTCGTCAACGAAGTCAGCCATAAGATTGCACGCGAACAAATGAAGTTCGCCCAAGGCGAACTGGAAACCGCACGGCTGAACTACGCCAAACGCAAAACTCAACTGCTGACGTTCCAGAACGAGAACAAGGTTCTTGACGGCGGCACCACAGCCCAAAGTCGGGCAACTATCATTGCCGACCTCGAGAGCCAATACACGAAGGAGCAGGCCCTCCTTACCGAGATGACCTTCAAACTGCGCAATGATGCCCCTCAGGTCAGGCAGCAGCGTCAGAAGGTTGAATCGATTACTCAACAGCTGAGTAAAGAAAAACGCCTTTTGGTCTCCTCCCCACAAGGTACACAGTTGAACGTAGTGGCCTCGCGCTTCCAACAACTGACGCTGGATGCCGGGATCGCTGAAGAAAGCTACAAGACTGCTGTTGCCGCTGTTGACAACGCCCGCATCGAAGCTAGTAAGAAAATTCGGACGCTAGTAACAGTTGTTAGCCCAAATACCCCACAACTCGCCCTGTACCCAGAACGTTGGTACAACCTGGCGACCATTTTGCTTGGCCTGTTGATGCTCTACGGCATCACCCGCTTCATTCTGGCTTCGATCGAGGATCATCGTGATTAAATCCCTGGCTGTCTCTCGCACCTTCAACCTGAAGCTGGCAGCACTGGCCCTGGCAAGCCTGAGCCTGGCCGGTTGCGGCGGTACGATTTCCGGCGCAGGCCCTTACAAAGGCGCGATCGAAAGTAAAACCGAGGCCTACACCCTCGTCGACATTGACGCGAAGACCATCGCGCCCTACATGCGAGGTGCTGTTCCACCGGTGCTGGCAACGGTCACCAAGCCCGTGCCGCCGGAAGTACGGCTAATGGCAGGTGACACACTCAATGTATTGATCGCTGACACCGCACCGGAAGGCTCGTCTCTGTTCGCCCCGCTGGCTACGGGTGGCACACAGCTCAAGTCTCGTATTGACTCTGAAGGGAAGCTATCTCTCCCTTATGTGGGCCGCCAATTCGTCGCCGGCATGACATTGAATCAAGTTGAAAACATGATCCATCGTCAATTGAAAGGCATTACTACAGACGTGCAGACTCACGTCGAGCTGGTAGGTGACCTGTCGGGCTCGGTACTGGTTGCTGGCGCGGTTAAAACCCCAGGACGTTTCAGCACCCTCCAGGGTCCGCTGACCCTGCTCGACGCTGTCAACCAGGCGGGAGGCCCGGTACTCGAGCCTCACTTGGTTAACGTGACTGTGCGCAACGGCAGCCAAGTCCAACAGTTCAACTATGAAGAAGTTTTGGCAGGCAACAACATGGTTTTGCGCCCGAACTCTGAAGTAGTGCTTGACAGGGCACGACAGCGCTTCGTCGCCATGGGCGCTGTAACATCGCCAGGGCTGAAAGACTTGCCCGACCGCAATACTAGCCTCCTCGATGCATTGGGCAGCGTAGGTGGCCTGCGAGAAGGCAGCGCCAACGCAGAAGGCGTCTTCGTCTTCCGCATGGAGGCTGGCAAACCGAAACCTGTCGTCCTGCGCCTGAACATGCGAGACCCTGCGGCCATTTTCTATGCCCGCCAGGTGATGGTTAAACCAGACGATACGATCTACGTAACAAACGCAGCCGTGTATGAGTGGCAAAAAGTCATCTCCCCGATCGTGCAAACCATGGTTCTGGGACGCGCGACTGGTGTGAATTGATAGCTGGCGTAAACATGCCCGGGCAGCCGGGCATGTTTACGCGCAGCGAGTCAGATGGACCACCTCATCGTCACCGACTCTTGAATACACCGGCATAACCGTCAGTCCTGAGTAAACAGCAACCTGAACGATGAATGACATCTCGATTATCGTACCTCTCGACTTATCACAACGTCCGCTGGATATTCTGCGAAAAGCAGTCCGGATGTCGGACGCTGCCGAGAGCGCGCGCATACCTCTGATTTTCTCGCTCAACGATCAGAACAGCCTCAATGACCGGCGCCTCAAAAAAAGCCTAGAGAACAACCGCTATACTACGCTGCTGGCCAAAAAGCACTATACAGGTTCAGTGAACCCATCTTTGCTCCGAAACAGAGCATTCGAAGTAGTGAACACGGAGCTGATTGCCTTACTAGACGTCGACATTTGGCCCGACTTTTCCCTCTTGGAAAAATACAGGGACCTTATAGCCGCTAGGCATTCCCCGTTCTATTTCCTCCCCTGCATGTATCTCACGGCCAAAGGGTCGAAAGACCTTTGCAAGGGGAAAACAACCCCAGCTTTACTGAAAGAAAAATACTTCTCGTTTTCTCGAAAAGAATTCCTGCACCTGGCGAACCCCTCGTCCGTCACTTTGATGAAAAGTGATGACTACGCTGCCATCGGCCAGTTCAACGAATCCTACAGCGGGCATGGTTACGAAGACTTCGACTTCATGATGCGTTTGGCGCAGCATTATGGATCATTGCAGCCCTGCAGAGAAATGATGTCTAACAGGAGTGCGCGCTCGCCATTGTTCACCTCGGGGTTCAGGCGCGCGCTAGGCCGCCTTTCTCTTGATGCTCTATTAAACAAAGATTTTGTTTTCCATCTTTATCATGAACGACCCAATGTAATCGCGCACAAAGAGAGACGGGAATCTAATTACTCAAGATTCGTGGAAACTCACAACAGGAACTGGGGCGACGACATTTCCAAAAGCCTATTGGAAGAATTTATCGAAGCCTGTCGCCTGTCTGATCGAAGCGTCGACGACTACTCAGCGCTTTTCGAGAACAAACCAGGCCACATAGACAGATTCGATACTTTCAAGCGACGTTTGAGATTTTTATTAAATGAATAAAAAGCCAGTGAAGTACAAAAAAATACGGAAATTTCTTCGTGACCCAAACATGTTTTTCTATGACATGTTTCGTAAACGTGTCTTCAAGGATGCTCCACCTGCAGCTATCACCAAGACCGAAGCAAAACCTCAGACGGTGACACGCAGTGTCGACCTTTTAGAGGTGAATCGCCTGGGGCTGCCGGAGTACATTCGCAAGTATCTCAATGCTGGAATAGGCGCCGAGGACGGCGTCAACCCTAACAGCTTGGTACTGTGGAGCGGGTATCTCAACGGCCTGATCAGCTTCATCGCCGGACTAAAAGAATCCACACCGACCAATGTAACAATCTACACCCTAGGCGGTGGATTCAATCTAGCCTCGCGTGCAGATGACCGCTTTGATGTGAAAGCAGTCTGTTCAGCGCTAGCGCAACGTCCAGATTTTGTCGTCGAACTGTGCAATATCCTTGGCGAGACCCATGTTCTGCACTTCTACCTCTACGACCTCGCCGCTACGGGTGAAGCCACCATGCGCTCGGGCCGGGCATGGCAGCGCCGCTTCCCAATAGATATGTTTGAAGAAATCTACGCCCCCAAAGCCAAGCGCGTGGATTATCAGACCATCGACGCGGTTTACACCTGGGTAAACCACACAGACGAAAACTGGCAAACCTTATGGACAGAGTCCTTCCCGGAAGAAGGCTTCGATCCAGACCGCTATACCAATAACGACGAGCTCCGCTATTCGCTACGCTCGCTGAATAAGTACGCACCTTGGTTGAACAAGATCTATGTTGTCTCTAACTGCCAGAAACCAGAATGGCTGCGCGATGACAAAAAGGTAGTATGGGTTGATCACAACGAGATCTTCCCAGATACCGATGTGCTTCCGAACTTCAACTCGCACGCCATCGAAGCCTGCCTGCATCGGATACCAGGACTTAGCGAAAACTTCATCTACCTAAACGATGATTTTGTCCTAGGCCAGCCGTGCCTGCCGACTGATTTCTTCGATGAGATCGGGCGCTCACTTGCCTACTTCGAACCTTACGGAATGGCCGGTGACGCAATCAACGAAGAGACACCAGACTATTTGGTCGCTGCTAGCAACTCACGCAAGTTGCTACGGACTGTTTTCCCGAGTTACGAAGCCAAAAACCTCCATCGGCATGTACCCTACTGCTTGAAAAAGTCGGTATTGGAAAAGATCGAAGGGCTATTCCCAGAAGTCTTCACCTTGACACGGTCGGCCAAACGCCGTAGTCCGGATGATATCAACCTAACGTCATTCCTCTATCACCACTTTGCCTACGCATCGGGCCTGGCGGTCAAGGCAGATGCTCCAGGTATCATCATTCGCCCCACCAATATCTCCCGAGTGGTCAACAAAGAGCGCTTCAAGTACAAGCTCATTTGCTTTAACGATGGCAATGGCAGCGCAGAAGACACCACCTATAAGAATCAGACTCAGATTTTCTTCGATCAGCGTCTATTCCAAAGCGCCCCGTGGGAGCGTCATAGCCCCGCACCTAGTGCGTAAGCGTGCCTAGACGACCAGGATCAAGGAAAAATCCAGTGATTGAGAAGCTATTTAAATCAATGTTTCCCGAAACCAGCATCGATACGATGCTGGACGTAGAGACACGCACACTCCCGATCAAGGAGTATGCCCTGAGCGAGTTGGCGGCCAAGCAGATACTGCCGGACTTCTTCGAGCCGAGCTGCAAGCTATTCACCACAGCCAAGATCTACAACGATATTCTCCAGCGAAAGAAGAATGTCGAAATCAAGTTCTTGGGAAAGAAGAAAGTTGTCAACTGCACACTCGTCATCCTCAGTGACACCGCCCAGATCCGGGTGATGTTCCGTCAGAGCCACGCAAAGGTATTCATTGGGGCGAAATGCGAAGGAAAGTTTGACATTCGCCTTAACAACCTCAAGCCGACAATTTGCGTGGGCGATGCTGTTACCTCACGGGGTATGCACATCGCTGTGCATGGCACCGGTATCAGTATTGGCAAGCAATGCCTGATTGGTGAAGATGTCGTGATACAAGGTCATGATGCCCATGGCATCGTCGATATCGACACGCTTGAGCTGATCAACTCTGAAGACGCTCAGACCATCATTGAACCACGCGTCTGGCTTGGCAAGCGCGTCATCGTTCTGCCGGGCAATAGAATCTGCCAAGGTGCGATAATAGGCGCGGCATCCGTGGTCACGAAAGATGTACCCGCGTGCACACTCGCGGTCGGCATCCCGGCAAAAGTCATCAAGCACGGGGTAACGTGGTCTCGATCACGTTACAAAGTCGATGAGGAATGTAAAGACTTTATCAACAGTCTTTGAAGCACTTCGTCCATTAACCATTCGATAACATTTTATCGACTCATAATCAGGAAGATCACATGAGCACTCGTGCTAAAACCGTAATCACCTACGGCACCTTTGACTTGTTCCATGTCGGCCACGTTCGCTTGCTCGAGCGCGCACGCTCCCTGGGCGACCGCTTGATTGTGGCCGTCTCCGAGGACAGCTTCAACGAAGGCAAGGGCAAAAAATCGTACTCTAGTTACGCCGACAGAAGCCAACTCGTAGCAGCCTGCCGTCACGTAGACCTCGTCATCCCCGAACTCACTTGGGAGCAGAAGCGAGAAGACATCATCGCGCATAATGTTGACATTTTTGTGATGGGGGATGATTGGCAGGGCAAGTTCGACTTCCTTAACGACATTTGCGAAGTCGTATATCTGTCTCGCACTCCAGAGATCTCCAGCAGCTTGATCAAATCTCACCTGAAAAACCCAGCGACCCCTGCGGTCGCCTGAGGTCGGATGCGATGAGTGACCGCAAACAGGTTCATTACACCTACGTTGCCAGCGAAAATCTCCGCTTGCTGGAGCAGGAATTTGCTGCGGGCATCGACGCACAGCTGCCCGACTGGGAATCAACGCAAGCGCCCGTGGTCACACGGGCAGGCGCGGTGAACGTAACGTTTTTCATTTATCGACGTGCACACGTCATGATGTCTCATGGCCTTGCGGATAAGAATTACCTGACCCGACGCGACCCTCAACGGGGCTTTGAGATCAACAAGTATCGAACGGTCTGCGTGCCGGGTGATTGGCTCAAGCGTAAGTTGCTCACAACCCGTGGCGTGGAATTGTCGGCTAATCAGATTAAGGTCGTAGGTTGGCCACGAATCGATACGCTGCTGGCTGCCCAGCGTAAGTACTTGTCAGAACGAACGCTGGCGGAGAAGCTCGGAAAACTCTCCCCCTTCCGCAAGATTAAGGTCTTGTGGGCGCCGACGCATAACGCTGAAAGCAAAGCTGGCGTGATTTCCAGCTATCCGGGCATTCTTCACTACGAAGATAGATTGCGTACGCTCTTCGATTACGATGTCTCGCTCCATCCAAACCTACGAGAGTCCAAAAAACCGACTTTTGAAAAGCTCATCGAAGCGGATGTTGTTATCGCCGATCGTGGCACACTTGTTTATGAAGCGTGGGCGCTGGGTAAACCTGTAATCTTCCCGTCTTGGCTTATTGGTGAAGGCAACCTGTATGACGATCTCGGCTCGGCGGAAAGCCATATATTCCATGAACGTCTAGGACTGCATGCCAACAGCTTTGATGAGATGGTGGACATGATCCGCCAGGTCACCTGCCCAGATGCACGCACTCTACAGTTTATGGAGTCTTACTTACCCCGGCGCACACTCGGCTCATCCTACAAGCTAATTGCGGAAGCGGTAGACGAGGTCTGGGAATCCGGCAATCTCAGGATCGCAAAAAAAGTTCTTGCACCGAGCCGCGGAACGCCTCCCTTGGTCGCTGTTTAAAGTACTTAATGCCCCACCTGTGAACAGGCGGGGCATTAAGTTTGTGTTGCCCACTGGGTGACCATGCTGCACTCTTTAAGCGCTTTGAATTTGCTCCTTATAGGCTTGGGACTTTGAGAACTCCGTGCGGAGGCTTCTCTAGCTCTAAGAAGAATAATTGACATAGTTATAAAGGCACTCGATCATCGGGCGACCTCTACGCTCGGCTACGCTGGCCGGGCCCCACACCGCGCCACGTTGCCACTTGCCGGCGCGCAGCATGAGTAGGAAGTAAAATGATAATAACTCAAGCCCTGGCACAAGAGTTTTGGAATAACCGTATTCTTTTCAAACTCAACTCTCCGAAACCGTCGCAGAAAAAGTACGGCTGGCTGACCCTTGACCAACCGATTCCTTCTTGGCGGGCAGTGACAATAGAGAGCCACTCAGCTCTTTACAAAGGCTCATACAGAGGCAGCATAGGAGGAGGCAAGTACTCCGGCCTGTGCTCCATCGGCTCACTCTCATACTCATATTCAGCCCTGGCTGAATCAATGACGGTAGGGCGATACTGCTCAATCTCGACTGGCCTCGTCATACTTGACTCTCACCACCCCATGGACCTCGTGACTACTTCTATCATCACGTTTAGGCCTGGTAACGATCTCGTCCGCGACTTCACTAACGAAGAGCAGACAAAGCAGTACAACTGGCACAAATATGACAGAAAGGCCTATCCGCAAATTGGAAATGATGTGTGGATTGGTCGCGATGTAACATTGAGGATGGGTATAACCATCGGCGACGGGGCCGTGATAGCCGCAGGTGCACTGGTTACAAAGGACGTCCCCCCCTACGCGGTTGTGGGTGGTAATCCTGCAAAAGTTCTGAAGTATCGGTTCTCGGAGGAAATAATTGCCGAACTGCTCCGACTGCAGTGGTGGAATTACGACCCCAGCAAGATATGCCAAATAGGCTTTAAAGATGCGGGGAGGTTTTGCACCGAGTTACAGCACTCAATTGACGCGGCAGAGATCGAAGTTTTCAAACCGAAGACATTCACACTGCAACCCAACCCAAACGCTGCGATCAAAAAGTAAAATAAGCCAGCATTAGAAGGGGCACTTAGAATAAGCTCGGCGCCCCTCCCCCCCCAAAAAAAACGCCGGGACAAAACCCGGCGTTTTTTCGTTACTGGGCAGCGAGTGCAAAGTCCCCATAAGCGACCGCGTTATATTCGCGAGCATCAAACGGTCGCGGAATAAACTCCCCTTTGATAACTTGTTTAACACCTTCAGCCAAGCCCTCAGGAGTCAACGGGGTGAGTATACCCAAACCGTTCTCCAATACACTGTCAGGGCCAGGGATATCAGTGGAGACACAGGGAACACCCAACGTCATCGCCTCAAGCAAAACTATACCCTGCCCCTCGTAGTCTGAAGACAGCACGTGACACTGCGAAGCCTTCACGAACGGGAAAGGATTGCGCTGAACGCCAAGCAGTACCACTCGATCCTTCAGCTCAAGCTCTTTAATCAGATTTTCCAACTCCGCGTGAAGCGGGCCAGTACCAAGTATATAAAGAGCAACATCATGCCCTTCTTCTACGAGCAACTTGACCATCTCGATAAGTCTTACTTGGTTTTTTTCGGGCCACATGCGCGCCACGTTGACAATCTTGAATCTCGGATCAGATTTAAGCAAATGATAACCAGCGTCATCAGGCTCCAATTCTGCATCAGTGATAATTCGATTTACATCCAAGCCGTTTCTAACGAGATGGAACTGATCAACGATCCCAGGATTTATACCCTTGAAACTATCACGATTGGTTTGCATTGAGCTTTCAGACACATTAAGGAAAGCATCATAGTCTCTATAAAACTCAAAAACTTTTCGCAAATTAGGAAGACGCTTCTCTGACTCCTCCAGCATATCATTATGGAGGTAAATCAAATGACGATTAGCTGGAATAGCCGCCATGAAACCCGCCCAGAATGGGTGATAGCCCTGGTGATCAACACTGATCTCAGCCTCTAGGCCCGCGACCACACGATAGACTTCTTGCTGCATCGCAGATTCGTACACATCGCGCATTGTTTGCGAATAGAAGATACCTTCAGCGTTGAACTTATCAGAGACCCATTGCTGCTCGAGACTCATGGAAGTCCGACCACTTCGGAAGATGACATTCGCCACTTCCTCGAGCTTGCGTATCGCGTCAAACCCAGCCTCCTCCTTACGCAACTCTACTGTATCGAGAAGGAGCACTACATCTTTGCCTTGTGCAGCAAGATTCTGCACTAACGAAATTGCAGAAGTCGCCACACCATTGATAGTACCAAGCGCGGATCGTACAACAATCGGCTTTTTATCGTTACGCGGAGACGCTACTCCCCCTTCTTGGAAGAAAAACTCGACCACTCGCTGAGTCGAACGACCATCTTCAACACCACAGAAGCGCTCATGGAACTCTCGATAGGTTGCATTGACATACAAGCCTGGATCATTCAACGCACTATGAATCAAGCCGCGGAGCTCATCTGTCGTCTGGCATTGTGGCCACGGCAAGTCACTGCGCTCGAAGTACAGCCCGCGCTCGGACTTATACTCATCCCAGTCAGGAATAAAGTGGAGGACAGGACGCTGAAGCGTCATGTAGTCAATAATGATCGACGAATAATCGGAAATCAGAACATCTGCGACGGGCAACAAGGCATTAGTATCAATCGACTGAGGAGCCAGCTTTACTGGCAACTTCATCTCAACGAGCTGCTTTTCGACCAAATGATGGCCTCGGAAAAGCAAAGTGTAATCATCCGAAATAATGCTCTTCAACTGCTCAATCAGCACCTCAGCTTCTAGCTCAGGCGTATTCCAGCTACCGCGATACGTAGGCGCAAACAGGACAACTGGTTTGCGACTTGAAATACCCAAAGTCCGACGAACTTCGTAAAGCTTTTCTTGGTCAATCTTGTAAAGCTGATCATTTCGTGGATAACCACTAATCAACTGAGCGCCGCTCACAATCCGATCAATGCTATGACCTTCAATCTGAGTTAGGCGAGTGTGCTCATTAGGGAAAATCAAATGAGTCGCGTGCAGGAAGTTACGCGCCGTATTGGCACGCGTGTACGGCGGCGTATTCATTGCGCGGCCAA
The DNA here is from genome assembly GCF_053629175.1 of Pseudomonas sp. Y3 TE3536. Lineage (NCBI taxonomy): Bacteria > Pseudomonadati > Pseudomonadota > Gammaproteobacteria > Pseudomonadales > Pseudomonadaceae > Pseudomonas > Pseudomonas sp. Y3 TE3536. The sequence goes on from NZ_JBRJHU010000001.1 coordinate 428,851, forward strand.
GCGTCTTCAGCGGAGTTCCATGCCAGGTATTCAGGTACTGCTGACCTGGCTTCCGGACAAAGTACTCTGCAAAGGTACCGTTACAAATCAGATACTTACACGAAGCAATCAAACGAAGGTAGAGTGCACTGCCCCGCTTGACAAAGAATACATTCTTTAAATTTCTAAATCTTTGCTCAACTTTAGTAAGATCGTTAATCACCCAGAAATGCTTATGATTGGCATATTCCTCACTCGCGAGAACATGCTCAAAAATTGCAAGCGGGTTACACGCCATTGATGACCCATTATGCACCTCATAGAGGATGCAATCATCCATTACCGGCAGTAGCTCGATATACTCTTTATACGTAGCATGGAAGTTGAGCGTGCTGTCGGTGAGGAACTTGTCTTCATAAGCACTGGTCGGACGCTGGATAATTTTGTACGAACGGAACGCTTCACAAGCTTTGTCAATCGCACCAGAGAGAGCCAACAATCTTCCGAGCTCATAATACAGACCAGCTTCATGCTGATTCGTACGCCAGATAGCCTGCTGGATCGCTTCAGCCGCGGCTGCCAGTTGCCCGACGACTACAAGGGCCTTGCTGTAGGAGATCCAAGTGGCCGGCTGGGTGCAATCTCTCTCCAAACGGCTTTCAATAAACTGAACTTCGGCGAGCTTCGTGTTTAACGAACCTGAAAGAGAGACAAGCTTCTGAACTTGTTCTTCTTGGGCGAAACGCACTGCATTTGCCAAGCTATCTCTTGCCGCGCCGGCCATCCCAAGCTGTAGATTAGCCTCATAAAACTCATACCAAACACTACTCTTCTCCGCGTTGTCGGCCAACTCGGCTTTGATGGTATCGATACGATTTGACATTAGCGATGCTTCATATCGCTTTCTGTCAAAGTCTTGGTGAGCCCCGCTACCCTGCATCGACATAAACAGATTACAGGCCTCGTCTAACCTACCCAACTCCATGAGCAGAATACCAGCCCGATAACGCCACTCGGCAATATTTTTTCCGCCGAGCGTAATCGCGTACTTATACGAAGAAAGGGCTGCTTCGAACTTATTCTGACGCTCCAGAGTAAAGCCAAGTCGGAAATGCGATTCAGCCGATTTCATCCGCAATCCAACGGCATTCCGGAACGAGACTTCAGCGTCAGCCCATAGATAGCATCGTTCCTGGGCACGACCAAGGCGGAAATGCAGATCGAAGTCAAATTTCACCAAGTTCAATTGCTCGGTAAACGAAGCATTTGCTCTGGACCAACGACCAGCGGCGGCATGAAACACGCCTATACCAAACTTACCCGCATTGTGCTTTTTGTCCAGCTCACAGGCTTTTTGATAGGCATTGATAGCAGCAGGCAAGTCAGCCGGCCCCTCATGACATGGTGTTTCATAGCAGTAGCCAAGTCGGTAGTACCACTCCGCAGGCACTGCCTTACTCAGCAAAATAGCATGCTCATAGGCGTTCGCCGCGGAGCGGAAATGCCCCATTTTTTTCTCAGCAACACCCAATCGATGATAAATGTCTGCGCTATTGCGCACTACGCGAACAACAGCTTGCAGTGTGGCAACTACTTGCCACCACTTGTGCTGCCCTTGGTAAGCAAGTGCCAATTTATTATTGAGACTGGCATCCTCAGGATAAACCGAAACCAAGCTCATGAGCGCAGACTCGGCCTGTGCCCACTGATGCTCTTTCAAATATCGCTCAATATCCGCAAGCGTTTTCTCTTCACGCTCTTCCCATTGCGGATCACTTAGGTATTCCAGATGAACACAGATCTTACTGGCGCTATTTGACTCTTCAAAATTGCTCAAATAATCGCGGCAAAAATCTTTGACCTCGGCGCTCACTTCAAGCTTGCTGCCAGCAACTATCAGTTCGAGCAACGCATCAAAACTCTCAGGATGGTAGCCCAGTTTTCGCCGATAGATTTCCGCCTCTGCAGAGTTTGGCGCCTTTTCCAAGATGGCATCCCCGAGGATCCACCGTGGAAAAATCACCGGCTTACCTAGAGCCCACGCCTCATATGCGACGGACGTGTAGTCAGTTATAACAATATCAGCGTCTATCAGCTCACGCGTTACTGGCCGTTTATTGATCTTATTTCGCTGGTCCTCGGAAACGGTTAGCTCGCAGTGATGCCCAAGCTCCTCTAGGTATTGCTGGAGACCCGAGCTAGAGCTCATAGGGTTTCCGGCCGCGTCAAACCAGTTACTGTGAATCGGGGCAAAAAGAACACGGGGAGTCGTTCTCTCACCCGTCTCGCCGGCTTGCTCAGCCAGCGATCTTAGATAGTCAATCCTAGGAGACCCCACAACCAAAACATCTGTGGCCTTTAAGCCGAGCCTTTTGTCGCCCAGCAGACTGCGCGCCATCCACTGCCCTGGAACAAGAATTTTCTTAAAGTTGCTAAGGGCTGACTTACCATCAGCTTGGATTTGATTGAGGTGCTGTCGGTCCGCCAGATCGAACATCAGGAAAACGTCAGCAGGAATGCCTGCAAACAACGAAACGGTCAGGCACGCGCCATCCTCAGCCTGCAAACCGTCTGGCAAGGCCTCTTGTAGAACCCCTTCTAGAGCTTCTGGTAGAGCCTCGAACCATTCGACCTGACGGCCGCCTGTCGACTTGATCTGGGAAAAAATTTGCGTACGGAGAAGCTTCAGATTATCCGAATCATGCCCCAGCAGTTGAACCTTTCTCTTCCCGCTCACACGAAGAACTTCAGACAGCCGCAACGAATCGTCGACACTCACAACTTCAGTCATCCCAAACCCTTTTAAAATGCTTAAATCCATGAATCCAATATCAGAAGAATCTAATTATCGCCTGCTATCCATTTCTACTAAACGCTCCAACCCGATGAAACGGCGAAAACTAAAAGCCCTGAAATTTTCAAAACGTGATGTCCTTCTCATTCGGACTTGCTTCATCTTCGATGAATGATACCCTAGCCACGCAATGAATTAAACAGGAAAGGATAATGTGCGTCAATTTAATGGCGCCTGCTTATTGACTTTTCTGGGCAGCCCAAAGGAGGCCAAATGCTCAATCGATTTAAAATAGCCCTTATCGCACTCCTCTCCATGGCCTATTGCCAGCATTCGTTCGGTTGGGGTGTCGAAGGACACAAAGTCGTGGCCCTAATCGCCGAGCAACAACTCACCCCGGAAGCCAGGGCCGGCATTGATATCATCATGCATCGAGATGCCAATGGCAAAATATCCGACATTGCATCATGGGCCGACAAAATTCGCGGTAAAGAGCCTGGCCCTCAGATCAGCCACGTTGTTAAAATCCCATTCAAAGCTACAAGTTACTCGGCTAAACGCGACTGTTCTGGGAAGTACAAATGTGTTGTCTATGGCATCCTGAAAGCCGAGAGCGAATTAAAGGATGGCAGACACGAAGACTCCGACCCCATAGAGCAACAGCGCGCTCTGAAGTTTCTCGTCCACTACATTGGAGACGTTCACCAACCTTTGCATGGGATACAAGAAACCGGCGCGATGCGCACCCAGCCCAGCCGACAGAAATGGGAACTCCACAAAGTTTGGGATACCATCATCATACGAAGCTCTAAGCAGAGCCCCGAGTCCATAGCTAAACGACTACTTGCCAAACACAAAACCGTGCAACAAGGCACTCCAGAACAATGGGCAATGGAGAGCCATGACATTGCCAAACGCATAATATATGGAGATAACTATGCTTTAGCTAAATCTAGACGCCCCATTTCCTTGGATAAGGATTACTACAAGGAAAATATGGAAATCGTTGACGAGCGACTATTGGCCGCTGGCCTGCGGCTCGGCAACGTACTGAATGATATTTTCAAATGATTCACTCTACCGAAAACTCTAGTCATTGAGATTTCGCGCCACTCAATTTAAGGTTACTCATGATCAAGAAATGCTTATTTCCGGCCGCTGGTTACGGCACTCGTTTTTTGCCAGCCACCAAAGCAATGCCTAAGGAAATGCTGCCGGTTGTAAACAAACCTCTCATCCAGTACGGCGTGGAAGAAGCACTGGACGCTGGCTTAAGCGAAATTTCCATTGTCACTGGCCGCGGCAAGCGTGCCCTTGAGGACCATTTCGACATCAGCTATGAGCTGGAAAATCAAATCAAGGGTACCGATAAGGAAAAATACCTGGTAGGTATCCGTCGGCTGCTTTCGGAGTGCAGCTTCTCGTACACTCGCCAGACTGAGATGAAGGGCTTAGGCCATGCAATCTTGACAGGCCGCCCCCTGATCGGTGATGAGCCATTCGCCGTCGTGCTGGCAGATGACCTGTGCGTCAACCCTGAAGGTGATGGTGTTTTAACGCAAATGGTTAAACTGTACAAACAGTTCCGCTGCTCAATCGTTGCGATTCAGGAAGTCGACCCGCAAGAGACCCATAAATACGGAGTTATTGCTGGCGACATGATCCGTGACGATATCTTCCGCGTCACCAATATGGTCGAAAAACCGAAACCGGAGGACGCACCGTCCAACCTAGCGATTATCGGACGCTACATACTCACTCCAGACATCTTCGACATCATCGCAGATACTGAACCTGGAAAAGGGGGCGAAATTCAGATTACTGACGCCCTGATGAAACAGGCACGAAACGGTTGCGTAATCGCTTACAAGTTCAAGGGCAAACGCTTCGACTGCGGGGGCGCAGAGGGGTACATTGACGCAACAAACTTCTGCTTCGAGAACTACTACAAAGCAGGCAAGGCCTACTAAATAGAACAGGGCCATCACCGATGGCCCCACCCCATGCAATGAACGCAGTCGCCAATAGGCGTTAAACAACCTCGATATTATAAGTGTCTGGCTTAAGATGATACATGGACATATTGATTAGCATTACAGCAATATTCACAGTCTGCACGCCCACATCAGGATGGTCATTAATCAAAGGGTTCAACGAGTTCAAATAATTGAACTGCCTTCCCAGCTTTGACTCACGAACAATACTACCAATGTAACTGTACTGCGGCGAACGAGCTGAATAGATAATCGAAATCTTCTGCTTCAACAGCCTGTCCGACTCAAGAATCCTTGAGAACGTTTGTTGTTTAGTTTCTGGAAAAGTGCCCTGCGTAAAATGTGAGTCAGCAAAAACTCTCTCATAATACTCATCTGAGACTATTGGATCTACAACGACCGCATTAAACCCGCCTGTGACGCCATGATATAGCGCAGCGGTTCCGCCCTTGGACGCTCCGTACAACGTCACGTTTTCCGCAGAGACCCTCAGATCATCACTCACCTTGTGAATCAAGGCCGTCACACGATCACCGAACGTCCGATCCGAATTATTATTCAGATAGAAGCTTCCCACCACAGATCCAACATCAGCAATTCGCAAAACAGCGGCATCAGCTGGAATATACTTAGCAATAGATTTAAAATTAAAGGTAAACATCCTCATCAGGCTAGACATAAATATGTCCTCACCAATGGAGGAAAAAACAACCAAAAGCTTAGAAACCGCTGGATTTGCCGGAAGATCGACCTGATAAACCAGACCGTCTGAGGTTAGAAAGTCACCTTCCTTTACTCGATGCCAGAAATTAGCGATTTCGCTATTCCTAACAAATCTGGAAACATGCTCTTCCGATTTATAAAGACTAAAACCCGCATTGGCGAGTGCAACTACCAACTCTTTAGCGCCAGGGTCTTTTCGACTTACATGTAGTAGGTTATCACAGGAAGGATAGGCCGAATGATCAACCATAAAGTAGTTGTATGCACCAATATCCGACAATGCATCACTCACATTACAGCCTAGTACAACTTTTTTTGATTTCACCGCCATACCAAACCCAAACCTCGAAGCCCGCAAAGCTACGAGTATCAGGGCGTACCTAGCTCAAGTCAAGGGTACCCCCTCGACTGGACATTAAAAGTCCTCACAGTCATCCAAATGCAATAACCACCCAAGGCTGGAGCAGAGAAAAACCATTGCGATCGCGAATAAGGCAACAAGAAACATTATCCTGACCCTCCGAATATCGACACTGTAAGATCTATAGTCATCACTGAGCTGAATTGATCATAGAGCACCGAATATTTCAGTTTATGTATCAGGCAAGCACTGTTTCCAAAAAATCAGGGTCAACCGCAATGTTACAGCTCACAACCATTGACGAAAGGCGCGCTCGAACACGCTGAAACACGCCCTTTGATGCCTCGGGATCAGTCAAAAATCTCCACAATCCCGCTCACTTCGCCCGTCAAAGCATCTCTCACCGCCAACGCGCGGATCTTGTTTTCATGCATGTATCCTTCAGCCTCAGATATCAACGCATCAGAGGCAATCTCGTGTGGAGTAGCCGTCATGAACGCCGAAACCTTCTCCCCTACCACCCCCGGGTTATCTAGCAAAGCGCGGCGCAGGTCTCCGTCAGTGACGATCCCTACCAGACGCCCTTCGTCACTCACCAACGTGAGGCCAAGGCGGCCCTGCGTCATCATCAGCAGACAGTCATGGAAGCTGGTGGACGGACTGACGAAGGGCGCCGGGCTGTGCATAACATCTGACACACGAGTCAAGAGCTTTCTGCCCAAGCTACCGCCAGGGTGATAACGAGCAAAGTCCATCGGTTTGAACTGGATGGCCTCGATCAATGCAACTGCCAATGCATCCCCCATGGCCATGGTGGCGATGGTGGAAGTGGTGGGTGCAAGGTTGTTCGGACATACTTCTCGCTCGACAGAGATATCCAGCCAGATGTCAGCATGCCGAGCTAGTGTTGACTGCCCATTGCCAGTCATTGCAATAAATTTGTTACCAAAAGACTTCAGACTAGGAATCAGCTTAATTAATTCTTCGGTCTCGCCGCTGTAGCTAATCAGGATAAGCACATCGACTGGCTTGAGCATTCCCAAATCGCCATGGAAGGCCTCAGCCGGATGAAGGAAGAAACTGGGCGTCCCGGTAGACGCGAAGGTGGCTACCATCTTCTGACCGATAAGCCCGGACTTGCCCATACCGCAGACGACCGTACGCCCTTTACAGGCAAGAATGAGGTCGACAGCACTCTGAAACTCCCCGTCGATTCGGTCAGCCAGCTGACTGACAGCCTGGGCTTGAGCGATGAGGGCTTCTTTGGCAATGGTGAGATGATTCATGTCCGTCCCTGAATGCTGCAGGTTTGCAAGGGCACGAATATTAAGGGGTTTGCAACATTAAGCAAAGATAAGCTCTCCTGAACGATCCGGAATCAGACTACTGGGCTTCAGGCTTCATCCTACGCCCTCTTCGCCCAAAAATCAGGCATTCAGACTAGCCTTGTGCCATCAAGCGATTGACTGCGCTGCGAAACTTTTCGTTGTGCGTGGTTCTCTTATGACGCAGCATACCGCCCCCTCAAAAATACAGGTCGGACCGCCGGCTATACCTGACTACAGCTAATGACTGCCCCTACCCAGCCCTCTGCCCAACATAAGACCTTCTTCCGCTGGCAGCGAGCTTCACTCGAGCACCATATCCACACCTTGATGCCCCAGTGGGGCGGGCTCCCCCTGACAATTCACAGCCGCGACCTGGAGTCGAATGCCTCATTCGTCAACTATGTTCGGTTCCATCGCCTGATTGACCCCATCACCGGCAAACCGATGGATGTAGTGGAGAAATCGATACGCAAGGTGGCATTCATTGGCAGTCAGGAAGCACGATTCCACCGCGCTGAGGGGATGCTCCAAGGCAGCGTCTATTTCCGCTATCCGCCCTGCCTAGGCGTGATCGAGACACCATGGGAAAGCCTGATCTTCACTCGCTACATTCGAGGGCGCCCTCCCCGTATGCAATCCATCGGCCGCCATTTGGGGCGAGGCATCGCCGAGCAAGAGGAACGAAGTAGCGCCTACATCGAGGCAATGCCACGAAATCAGACCCTGCTCTTATGGAGCATGGACTTTTTCCGTCCTTGGTTCCTCTTGCGCCCACGTTTCAACTTCGCACGTTGCCTGCCTGAGCTAGAGCGTTTGGCTCGCGAAGACTCCCGATTTACCGGGCTGGCGCAGCGCCTCAGAGCATTTGCCCCCGTAATTCGCACGCTGGCATCTCAGGCAAGGCGCAGCCCCCGATGCATAAGCCACATGGACTATTTGCGCAAAAACCTGTTCATACGCAAGCGTCGCCTTTATCTCATCGATTGGAGTGAGGCCAAAATTGGAAGGATCGGGTTCGACGGCGGCGCCTATCTAGGTAGCCTATTCCGACGTAAGGAGATGTCAGAGTTCCTTTTAGCTCAAGCCCAATTCGAAAAAGCCTACCGCGAAGCGCTGGCTCCCCACTTCGACCAGGAAGACGCATTACGCAACCAGCGCTATGTCTTCTTGCAGACAGCGCTTTACCACTGCCTGCGCCCAGAAACCATCAAGGAATACCAAGAGCAGAATCGCATGCCGCTGCTGCTAGAAAAATACGAGTACCTGCTGACTCTGCTGTGAACAGATATCATTTTGATGTCATCCGTGGGGAACAGTAGGAATCTTCGGGTTTCATCGGAAATTTTCGGCTTGGGTCATCCTATGAACGTGAATTTGTATTAAGATTCGCGACCTCAAAATTCACTGGACCCTAAGGGCTTTTAGCCCTCAGCTGTCCGACGCATGGAACGCCGCTCCACGTTTATGGATGATGCTCTGCCTCGCCCACGCCTGCTGATCCTCTCAAAGGGAGCTCAGCAGATCACTACTTTGCCCTCGTTGCTGCCTGATTTTTCGCTGCAGAGCGGTGTCGTGGGTGATGTCCTGAAAACGGACTGGGTAATGGCATGGGGCCGTAAACCTAGCGCACTTCAGGCCATTGCTGAGGCTAAGAAAGCGGGCAAACCTGTCTTGACTCTGGAGGATGGCTTCCTTCGCTCGGTCGGTTTGGGTGCGGACGACCCACCACTCTCATTGATCGTCGATGACGTCGGTGTTTATTACGATTCCGGGCACCCTTCTCGTCTGGAGCAACTCATCTTCGAGCCACTCTCGCCCGAAGAACATGCGCGTGCACTTTCTCTTCAGGCACTATGGCAGCGAAATCGGGTATCAAAATACAACGACGCCAGAATCGAGACACCGACACTTCCGAACGACTGTGTACTGGTCGCCGACCAAACCCGGGGCGATGCCTCACTTCAAGGTGCTGGGCCCGCCGACTTCACGGCGATGCTCGATGCGGCGTTAGCCCGCTACCCCCAACACACCATCTTGCTCAAAGTGCATCCCGACGTCGTCGCACGCCGAAAAACAGGACACTTTGACTTGACCGAAGTGGCCAAGCACCCGCGGGTTCGGATCCTTGCTCAGAACATTCATCCCGCTGAGTTGATGCCGCGCGTACGAGCAGTTTACGTAATGACCTCGCAACTGGGCTTCGACGCCCTGCTCTGGAACGTGCAGGTACATACGTGGGGCATGCCCTTCTATGCCGGCTGGGGGCTGACAGATGATCGCCTCCCTGCCCCTCATCGACGCACACCCGTGTGTCTGGCACAGTTGATCCATGCCAGTTTGGTGCGCTATCCGCGATATGTCTGTCCGGAGCGCGGCGACTCTTGCACGCCAGAAGCACTCATTAACTGGCTAGGCCTACAGCGACATCACCGCAGCTTGATGCCCCCACAAGTACAAATCTGTGGTTTCAGTCGCTGGAAAATGCCACTGGCTAAACTGTTTTTCGACGGCAGCGCGATTCGCTTCATCAAACCAAAAAAGCCTCTTTCGCCGTCGCTACCCGTCGTCTCTTGGGGCTGTAAACACGACGCCGAACTCCATGCCCACCCACAACAGGTCAACCGTGTTGAAGACGGTTTTCTGCGCTCTGTCGGCTTGGGCGCAGGTAAAGCACGACCATTGTCATGGGTGGTTGATGACCTGGGCATCTACTACGACGCTACTCGCCCCTCTCGCTTGGAGCAGATTCTCGCCAGCGGCAGCTTTGATCACGCCCTCCTGAGTCGCGCCGCAGACCTGCGCATGGCCATCTGTAGTGCTGGCCTGACCAAATACAATCTACCCGGTACTGCCTGGCAGCGTCCTCCAGCGGCGCAACGCGTCATTCTCGTCACCGGCCAGGTCGAGGGGGATGCCTCCATTCGCTACGGCAGCGCGCGCATTCGCAGCAACCTCCAACTGCTACGTGCAGTGCGTGAGGCCAATCCCTTGGCCTGGGTGCTGTACAAGCCGCACCCAGAGGTACTCGCCGGCACACGACCCGAGGGCGATGACGAAGCGCAAACAGTTCACTGGTGCAATGAGGTGATTGGCAACACGCCGCTGCAGCAGTTGCTGGAAGTGGTTGACGAATTGCATGTACTGACGTCGCAGTCGGGTTTCGAAGCGCTGTTGCGCGGCGTACCTGTAACGACCTACGGGCAGCCGTTCTATGCCGGCTGGGGGCTAACCGACGATCGTGAACTGGAACCGCAGGTTCAAGCGCGAAGGTCGCGAAAATTGACACTCGATCAACTGGTAGCGGGAACACTTTTGCTCTACCCCACCTACGTCAGTCGCATCACCAATCGTTTTACCACTGCTGAACAGACTCTCTACGAATTACAACATTGGCATGGGCTACCGCAGCTCGGAGCAATCTCCAGATGGCAGGACTTGAAACGACGCTTGAGCAGTTTGTTGGGCATGAAGCGCCCGACCGGCTGAATACGAGGGCGACGCGTGGTCCACTGCTGCGCATCCCTACGCACAATTTTCTGTTCCTGCAGGGTGTCAGTTCGCCCTTTTTCAGCCGCCTGGCCAAAGGGCTGCGTGACATTGGCCAAACTGTGCACAGTGTACGTTTCAATGTCGGTGACGAACTTTACGGTGCTGATGGCCCAAACATGAGTTGCCCGCAGAAGGCTGAAGACCTGGATGCTTGGTATTCCCATGTCTTTCGCCAACTCGACATCACCGACCTGGTGCTGTTCGGCGATTGCCGCCCCGTGCACCGCACCGCAGTGAAGCTGGCCCGGTTGCAGGGCATTCGTGTGCACGTGTTCGAGGAAGGCTACTTCCGCCCGTACTGGATCACCCTGGAGCGCGATGGCGTCAATAACAACTCGCGCTTGCCACGGGACCCCGACTGGTACCGCGAAGTGGGCAAGTACATCCCCCGCTACCAGAACGGCAACGCGTTCAAGCTGTCTTTTACCGCCCGCGCGGCACACGACGTGCTGTATCACGCCAGCGGAGCGTTGAACCCGCTGTTCTACCCGAAATACCAGACCCACGCGCCGTTTAACGCGGCAGTGGAATACGCGGGGTTCATTCGCCAGGGCTTGCGTCTTTTGCTCGCTCGCAGCCGCGACGACGCACTCGTGGCCGATGTTGCCCGTGAGCGCCAACCAACGTTCTTACTACCGCTGCAACTGGACAGTGATGCGCAGATTCGCGATCACTCGCCATTCTCCAACATGACCCAGGTCATCAGGCATGTGATCGACTCGTTTTCGCTGAACGCGCCGTTCAACGCACGCCTGCTGATCAAAAACCACCCGTTGACACCGGGGCTAGTCAACTACCGCAAGGTCACCGAAGCGCTGGCGCGCGAGTACGATGTGGCAGACCGCGTCGTATTCATGGAGAGCGGGCACATGCCGACATTGCTCTCTCACATCACCGGCATGATTACCATCAATAGCACCGCCGGCGCATCAGCCATCCTCCACGGCCGCCCAACCATCACGCTGGCCGACCCAATCTACGCCATGCCCGGTCTGACCCACCAAGGCGCGCTGGCCGATTTCTGGCAATCCCCGGACATGCCAGACATCAAGCTCTTTCATCGTTTTCGCAACACAGTCATCCACACCACCCAGGTCAACGGCGGTTTCTACACCGGCTGCGGCATCGACATGGCGGTCACCAATTGCCTCGAAGTGCTGATGGCGAAAACTTCAAGAATCGAAAAATACCTATGAACCACACCGCTTCACCCCGCTGCATCCTCATCACCGGCGCCACCGGCGGCATCGGCGGCGCGCTGGCGCCTGCCTATGCTGCGCCGGGCGTGACGCTGATTCTGCAAGGCCGGCGCCTGGACCGCCTGGATGAGATGGCCGAGCAGTGCCGCGCCTTGGGCGCCGAGGTACTGCTGGAAGCCATCGACGTGCGCGACCTGGATGGCCTGCGGGCGATGGTGCGGCGGGTCAGCGAGGCGCATCAGCCAGACTTGGTGCTGGTCGGTGCCGGGCTCAACACGGCAGTGGGCGCCAATGGCGAGGCCGAGTGCTGGGACGACAGCCGGGCGTTGCTCGAGGTGAATGTGATGGCGGCGCTGGCCACCGTGGAAGCGGCGCTGCCGGCCATGCGCAGCCGGGGCCATGGGCAGATTGCGCTGTTCAGCTCGCTGGCGGGCTGGCGTGGGTTGCCGGTGACGCCTACCTACAGTGCCAGCAAGGCGGCGATTCGGGTGTATGGCGAAGCGATCCGTGATTGGCTGGCGCCGGAAGGGGTGAAGGTGAATGTGATCGTGCCGGGCTACGTGGAATCGAAGATGTGCTTCGAAATGCCGGGGCCCAAGCCGTTTTTGTGGACCGCCGAAAAAGCGGCCAAGCGCATCAAGCGTGGGCTGGCTGCTAACCAGGCGCGTATCAGTTTTCCGTTCCCGCTCAACCTGGGCACCTGGCTGCTGGGGCTGATCCCGCAGTGGCTTTCTTCGATGATCCTGCGTGGGCTGAAGTACAGTGATTGATGTTTCTCTGCTGCCGGTTGCGTTGATCGGCCTGATGCTGACCGTGCTGGTCGAACGCCTGTTGATACCCCGCCCTGCCCTGCGCCGCCCGGCTGATTGCTGGATGCTGCATGTGGGGTTGTGGTGCGTGGGGTTTGGGTTGCTGTATGCGCTGACCGCACGGCCGCTGTTCAGTGGTGTGAACCTGCTGTTGCTGTGGGTGCTGATCGTGCTGGTGAGCAACTCGAAGTACCACTCGCTGCGCGAACCGTTTGTGTGTGCGGATTTCGAGTACTTCAGCGATGCGGTGAAGTTTCCGCGGTTGTATTTGCCGTTCTTTGGGTTTGGTAAAGCGGCAGTGCTGGCGGTCGGGTTTCTGGTTTACCTGTGGGCGGGCTTGCGCTTCGAGGTGCCGGGGGCGCGGGTTGAGGCGTTGCTGCCGGTGGTGATTGGCCTGGGGTTGCTGCGGTTGGGGCATCGTCGGGTGGTGCCGAGCTTTGATGCTGAGCGTGATGTGCGGGGCTGGGGGTTGGCGGCTAGTTTGTGGCGGTATTTTTGGGCAGCGCGGGCACCGGTTGATCAGGCTGGGTTGGGGTCGCCGTTTGCTTGTGAGGGTAGTGTCAGGGCGGCTGGCGCATTCGCGGGTAAACCCGCTCCCACAGGGAATGGGGGTGGAGTGGGGTCGCCGGTTGACTGTGAGGGTAGTGTCAGGGCGGCTGGTGCATTCGCGGGTAAACCCGCTCCCACAGGGAATGGGGGTGGGGTGGGGTCGCCGGTTGACTGTGAGGGCAGTGTCAGGGCGGCTGGCGCATTCGCGGGTAAACCCGCTCCCACAGGGAATGGGGGTGGGGTGGGGTCGCCGGTTGCCTGTGAGGGTAGTGTCGGGGCGGCTGGTGCATTCGCGGGTAAAGCCGCTCCCACGGGGAATGGGCTGGCGGACTTGGTGTCGGTGCAGAGCGAGTCGTTCTTTGATGTGCGTGGCTTGTGGCCTGGCGTGCGGGCTGAGGTGCTGGGCGAGTATGACGTGCTGGCCAGCCAGGCGCTCGCGCGCGGCAAGCTGCAGGTGGCGGCGTGGGGGGCCAACACGGTACGTACCGAGTTTGCCTACCTCACGGGCATCCCGTCCGAGCGGCTTGGCGTGCACCGTTTCAACCCTTATCGCGTACTGGCGCGCCGGGGCTTGCCGAGCATCGCTTCGCGGCTGAAGGCGCTGGGCTACCGCACGGTGTGCATTCACCCGTATGACGGTGGGTTCTACGGCCGCAATAAAGTGCTGCCGGCGTTGGGCTTCGATGAGTTCATCGATGTGCGTGCGTTCAACCCGTCGCAAAAGGCTGGGCCGTTCATTGGCGATTGTGCGGTGGCGCAGAAAATTCGTGAACTGCTGGAGGCGCCTGGGCGTACTCAGCCGTTGTTCATCCACGCGGTCACCATGGAAAACCACGGGCCGCTGCACCTGGAAAGCGTGGCCGAGCACGAGCTGCCGGCCTGGTTCGACCGCCCGTTGCAACCGGGCATGCAAGACCTGGCGCCTTACCTGCGGCATATCGGCAATGCTGATCGCATGCTTGGCATGCTGCGCGAAACGTTACTGAGCCAGCCCAACGAGGCGCTGCTGTGCTTCTTTGGTGACCATGTACCGATCCTGCCCGAGGTTTACCAGGCGGTCGGCGCGCCGGCCGGCGACACTGACTACCTGATCTGGTCCAACCGGCGCCAGCCTGGCAGCCAAGCGTGCCCCATCGCTGTGCACAAGCTGTCCAGCGCACTACTGGCACACGCCCAGGCGCCCGCACAGGGCCAGGCGGCGCACAGTGCCGTGGCTGGGGTAGCCTGAAGACGTGGTGCGCATTGTTCTGGGATCGGACCTGGCGCCGGAGCGTGCCGCAGACCCTGCCTTGGCCCAGTTGCTGACCCAGGGGCGCGGTTCGCTAGCGTTTCTGATTGGCAACCCTGCTTGCCGCTATCGCCTGCTGGGCGGGGCCATCCACTGGGACCGCGTGCTGCTGGCCTTCGAAGGCGAGCAGGCGCTGGGCTTTGCCGCCTTGAAGCATGACGGGCGTGGGCCATTTGCGTTGCACTGGCGGCCGTTCATTCGCGAGTTCGGGCTAATCAGTGGCTGGGTGCGCTTTGCCGGGTTTTGCCTGAGCGAGCTGCGCGAATGGCGTTACCCGTTCTTGTTGTATGGGCTGCGCGTGAGCAAGGCGGCTCGCCAGCAAGGCATGGGGGCGGCGTTGGTGCAGGCGTGTTGTGCGCATGCGGCCAAGCTGGGCTTTACCCAGGTCGAACTGGAAGTGCCGCTGAACAACCCGCGGGCCAAACGGCTGTACCTGCACAATGGCTTTGCCCTGCGCCGCAAGCGTTGGGTGCCGTTCCCGCCGGTGCGTGGCATGTGGCGGGGGGTGCCATGAACCGTATTGAAGCGCCGGCAGCAGTGGCCTTGCAAGCACTGGTGGACGGCCCGGGTTGGGTCGGCATCATGTCGCAGTGGGTTGCCTGGAAGGTGCTGCACCTGCCGCAGTTTCTTGGGCCCGAGGGCCCGCCCTTCTGGCTGTGGCGCCGGGGTAGCAAGGCGCCGAAGGGGCTCAAGGCGATTGCCGGTATCGGCTACAAGCAGTCTTCTGCGCAGGCGCGCGTGTTGTGCCAGCGCTGGGGGCTGCCTTATATCGCGCTGGAGGACGGTTTTTTACGGTCTTCGTCGCTGGGCATCGAAGGCGACACGCCGATGTCGATGGTGGTTGACCCGATAGGTATTCACTACCTGGCAGACCGGCCTTCGCTGCTCGAGAACATCCTGCAACAGCCCGAGGCGCTAACCGAGCATGAGCTGGAGTGCGCGCACGCGCTGATCTCGCTGATGCGCAGCACGGGCATCGGCAAGTACAACAATGCCCAGGACCTGCCCGCAGACGACCCGCTGGGCCGTGAGCGGCCATTGGTGCTGGTGGTTGACCAGACGGCGGGCGACTATTCGATCCCCGGTGGCGGTTTGTGCGAAGCGGACTACGTGCGCATGCTCGATGTCGCCTTGGCCGAGCACCCTGATGCCGATGTGCGGGTGCGTATTCACCCAGACTGCCTGGGCGGGCAGAAACCCAGCTGCCTGCTGGCCGCCGCGCAAGCCCGGGGCGTGCCGCTGGAGGCACGACCAGTGGCGTGGGCGTCGTTGGCCAAGCGGGCTCAGCGGGTGTATGTGGGCACCAGCCAGGCTGGGCTCGAGGCGTTGATTCAGGGCGTGGCGGTGACCTGCTTCGGGCTGCCGTTTTACGCTGGCTGGGGCCTGACCGACGACCGCATGCCCATCCCCCGCCGCCAGGCGCGGCCGAGCCTGGAGCAACTGGTGGCGGCGGCGTACATCCGTTATTGCCGCTATGTCGACCCGCTCACCGGCCAGCTGACCGATGCGCTGACCGTCGCTCGCCAGCTGGCGCGCAAAAAGGCACGCGACACTGAATTTGCCGGGCCTACCACAGTGCTGGGGGTCAAGCGCCACAAGCAGCACAACATTCGCCGCTTCTTTGCCAGCCGCTGGGGCCAGCTGCGTTTTACCGTGGATAGCCCGCAACTGGTGCAGCAGGTGGCGGCAGAAAACGGCCGGCTGCTGGTGTGGGCCGCGCGGGAGCCCGCCAGCCTGGCTGAACGCGCGCGCCAGCAGGGGGTGCCGATCTGGCGGGTCGAGGACGGCTTCATGCGGTCCACGGGGTTGGGGGTGAGTAACAGCCCGGCCCTGTCGTTGGTGCTGGACCGTGGCGGCATTCACTATGACGCCGCGTCGGACAGTGACCTGGAGTGGCTGCTGCTCAATACCGACTTCGATGACGCCAGCCTGGCCGAAGCCGCGCAGTTAAGGGCGCAGATCGTCGCCAGCGGCACCAGCAAGTTCAACCTGCGCAGCGGGCCGATTCCGCCGTTGCTGGGCCAGCCGGGCCAAACACGGGTGCTGGTGGTCGGCCAGGTCGAAGATGACGCTTCGGCGCTGTGCAGCGGCGGCGGCGCAGGCTGCAACCTGCGCCTGCTGCAACGGGTGCGCGCGCAGTTGCCGGACGCCTGGATCATCTACAAACCCCACCCGGACGTCGAGGCCGGCAAGCGCCAAGGTCAAGTTGCCCCGGCGCTACTGGCGGGCCTGGCTGACCAGGTGTTCGGCGGTGTCGATATCGCCAGCCTCTACGGCCAGGTCGATGCGCTGCACACCTTGAGCTCCACCGCTGGCTTCGAAGCGCTGCTGCGCGGCGTGCCGGTGGTGACCTACGGCACACCGTTCTACGCCGGCTGGGGGTTGACCCACGACCACCAGCCGCTGCCGCGCCGCACCCGGCGCCTGACCCTGGACCAGTTGGTAGCCGGCGCCTTGATGCGCTATGCGAGCTATGCCGACGTTCAGCAAGACTTGCCCTGCGATGCCTGGCACGCCCTCGCTTGCCTGTCGATGCCGCGCCCTGCGCGGTTGGCCGAACACCGGCGCGTGGCGCCCGCTGCTCAATTACTCCCGGACCATGCTCGGCTGCGGCCGGCCACTGGCCCCATCAAAGGACTAGAACATGCCCGTATCGATCAAGGACATCGGCCGCTATGCGGCGCTCCCCTGGCATTGCATGCAACTGGCCACCCACGCGAAATCGTTCGAGAACAACCCGGTGCTCGGCAGTGCGCGGCTCAATGCGCTTGGCCTGCATGTGCAGCGTCGCCAATTGGCGATGGCCATGGCCAGCTACCGTCGCCAGGCCCTGGCCTCGCGCCTGGATGCCGGCGAGCGTGCGCATTTTGAGGAAAACGGGTTTTTCATCCGCGAAAACGCCCTGCCCGCTGACCAGTTCGCGGCGTTGCGCGCCGAGTTGGGTGCCTTGCGCAGCACGGGTTGGGAGATGCGCCAAGGGCGTGCGGTTACCCGCCGGGTCAGCCTTGACCAGGATGTGCTGGCCAGCAACCCGGCCAGTGCGGCGTTTGTGGCGGACCGTGGGGTACGGGACCTGATTGCCTATGCATCGTCCAACACGGGCGGCATTACCTATCAGCTGCAGTCGATCATCATCGATGCTGCCAATGCCGACCAGGACCCGCAAACCCGCCTGCACGCAGACACCTTCCACCCCACCGCCAAGGCGTGGTTATTCCTGGATGACGTGGCCGACGACCAAGGGCCGTTCAGTTATGTGCCGGGGTCGCACCGCCTGACGCCCGAGCGCCTGGCCTGGGAGTATCAGCAAAGCCTGGGCGCTGCCCGCTCGACCGAACAGATGCACCGCGAGGGCTCATTCCGTATCGACACCCCCGGCCTCGCCGCCCTTGGCCTGCCGCAGCCGCGCCGCTTTGCGGTGCCCGCCAATACCCTGGTGGTGGCCGATACATCCGGCTTCCACGCCCGCTGCGCCAGCCACCAGGCCAGCCACCGGGTAGAAATTTACGCCAGCTTGCGGCGCAACCCGTTCATCCCTTGGCGCGGCGCGCACCTGTTTGCCCTGCCGTGGATTGCCAACCATCACATGCGCTGGGACATCCGCCTGAAGCGCTGGATGGGTTTTGACAAGAAGAGCCATTGGCGGTTTGTGGAGCAGCTGAATGCCTATGAGCCGCCGCATATTTGAGGCAGTTATCCCGTCGGTCAACACGGACCTGTAGGAGCAGCCTTGTGCTGCGAAGACGCCAGTGGCAGCAGCGGAGATTGATTGCGCTAGCACCGGCCTCTTCGCAGCACAAGGCTGCTCCTACAAGGGACTGCGCCTGGCGAAAGCCCTTGCGTGCGCTCAATTATTCCTTCGTTCAGCACCGACCTGTAGGAGCAGCCTTGTGCTGCGAAGACGCCAGTGGCAGCAACGAAGATTGATTGTGCTGGCACCGGCCTCTTCGCAGCACAAGGCTGCTCCTACAAGGGACTGGGCCTGACGAAAGCCTTTGCATGTGCTCAGTTATTCCTTCGTTCAGCACCGACCTGTAGGAGCAGCCTTGTGCTGCGAAGACGCCAGTGGCAGCAGCAAAGATTGATTGTGCTAGCACCGGCCTCTTCGCAGCACAAGGCTGCTCCTACAAGGGACTGCGCCTGATGAAAGCCTTTGCGTGCGCTCAGTTATTCCTTCGTTCAGCACGAACCTGTAGGAGCAGCCTTGTGCTGCGAAGACGCCAGTGGCAGCAGCAAAGATTGATTGCGCTAGCACCGGCCTCTTCGCAGCACAAGGCTGCTCCTACAAAGGATTGCGCCTGGCGGTTGGCTCAGCGTGACTTCATTAATTATTGCCAAGCCCTTGCGTGTGCAGGATTAAAAGCTGACGCCAAGTTTTATACCGTATTCATCCTGCACCTGCGTATCCGTTGGGGTCATTACAAACTGCCCGTCCAACTCATATTCAAAGCGGCTGTAATACAACGAGGCAATCACCGGCACCACGCCATCCTGATTAAACAGCAGGCTCATTTCGGCAAATGGGTGAGTGCCGTCTTTCAAATCCACTTTCTCGTTGCTGATGCCATGGATCTCCAATTGCGAATCACCATTGATCAGCTTACGCACGCCGGCTTCGAAACGTAGGGTCGCGGTATTGAACCGGTAGTTGTAACCCAACGCCACCTTGGCAAAAGGCGTGCGGTTGGTGAGGTCGATGTCGTACTTGCGGTTGTTCGGCTGCAGGCGGTTCCATTTGTAACCGCCGCCCAGCAGCAGGTCGACGGAATGGCGCTCAGCCAGCGCAATACGCCAGCCCAAGTCGAGGTCGGCCTGCGCGTCCTTGACCTTCTGGTTCTGGTGCTTGCTATAGAGGCCGCTGAGTTCTGCCTGATAAATGAACCCGTCGGTTGACGTCATTTTATTGCCGAAGTTAATGAATGCGCCGCCTTCTGGCATATGTTCCGTGTCGGTTTTACCGTGCCCGGTGAATTCCTGTTCGGTGTAGCTTCCCTGTAAGCCAAACGCAAAAGCCGGTGCAGTGTGAGAAGTCGCATCGCAAACGGTTGGCACGGCGCAGACGCACACCGATACAACAGCAGCAAGAGTCACTCTGCTCATAAGTACTCCATCGGATACACGACGGGCCCAGGGGGTGGCCCGGTTAATGATCACGATAGTCGTATTTTTTAAAGTTGCAGGCGTTACGCAAACTTTACACAGACACTTTTTCGCGTCGTTTTAAAAAGGAATTATTTAGATGTTTAACACTAGAGCGCTCGAAGTAAGTTCGGCTTTTCTTGCTTCGATTTAATATGATTAGCCGCTTTGCAGTGGCCAGATTCCAGCTATCATTGATGGCTCATTGATGGCACGCCACAAGGGCTGCCAAGCAGCCCCTCAGACCTCACCCCATCACCCCAGCCGCGCCATCTCTTCAGCGACCACCGCCACGGTGTGCTGGATCTGCTCGGGCGTATGCTCGCACGAGACAAAAAAGCGCACCCGCGCTGCCTGCTCCGGCACGGCCGGGTAGACGATCGGCTGGGCATTGATGCCCCGCTCAAACAAGGCACTAGACAACCGCCCCGCCTTGAACGAACTGCCGGTAATCACCGGGATCACCGCAAGCCCCGTGCTGGTGGCGGTGTCTAGGCCCGCTTCACGCGCCAGGCGCAAGAACAACTCGCCCCGCGCCTGCACCTGGGCAACCCGCCCGTTATCCGCCGCCAGCAGCTGCAACGCCGCCAAGGCCGACGCTGCGACCGCCGGCGGCATGCCGACGCTGTACAAAAAGCCCGGGGCCAGAAACTTGAGGTGCTCGATCAGCGCCGTGCTGCCAGCGATATACCCGCCGCAACTGGCCAAGGTCTTGCTCAAGGTGCCCATCCAGATGTCGACGTCATCACCCGCCAGGCCAAAGTGCTCACGGATACCTTTACCCGTGGCCCCCATCACGCCCAGCGAATGCGCTTCATCCACCATCAGAAACGCTTTGTGCTTGCGCTTGATGTCGACGAACCGGGGCAACTCAGGGTAGTCGCCGTCCATGCTGTAGATGCCTTCGACCACCACCAGCACCCGCTCGAAGTGCTGGCGCTGCTCGCTCAACAGGCGGTCCAGCGCCTGCCAGTCGTTATGCGCAAAGCTCAAACGCCGTGCACCGGACAACTGAATGCCCTGCAGGACGCTGTTGTGAATCAGCTCGTCATGCACCACCAGGTCGCGCGGCCCGAACAGGTAGCCGATGGTGGTGACGTTGGTGGCATGGCCGCTGACCATCACCACGGCGTCGTCCACCTCGTACAGCCTGGCCAACCCCTGCTCCAGCTCACGGTGCAGCGGGCGATCACCCGAGACCGGGCGGCTGGCAGACACCGAGGTGCCGTAGCGGTCGATCGCCGCCTTGGCCGCCTCGGCAACGTTGGGGTGGCCGGAATACCCCAGGTAGTTGTAACTGGCGAAGTTCAGGTACTCACGCTCGCCAATCTGGGTCTGCGCGCCGGCGGTGCCTTGGTGCAAGCGGAAAAACGGGTTGCTCAGCCCCAGCCGCTGCGCGGTTTGTTGCATCACCCGCAGGTGCTGGTAACCCGGGTGCTGGTCGAAACGGTAAAACGCTTCAGGCACCTTCAATGCAGCCTGCTGCACCTGCTCCAGGGTGGCACCTTCCGCGCCTTCGGCGCCTGTGTTACGGCGCCGCGCAAGGGCTTGCTGGATCAGGCGTTGCTTGGCGTCGCCACCAAGGCCGGTCGGGGTTTTGGCTGTCATCTGAGCTCTTAGTCAATCAATCGGTTAGGTGCCACACTGGTCTCGGCCAGTTCTGCATTCAGTTCAGCCACTTGTTCGGCGCTGAGTTCGCTGCCATGACGGGCGAGCACGTTTTGCGCCAGCTGGTCTTCGCCAGTGCCGGCTTCACCGCGCAACAGCTCAAGCAAGCGCACGCTGAGCTTATCGATGCTGGAACTGTCACTGAGTTCCATGACCGGCAGGCGAATGCCGAAGCGCTCTTCCAAGGCCACCACCAGCTCGACACTCATCAGCGAGTCCAGCCCCAGTTCCTGCAGCGGGCGCTGTGCATCCAGGCGCGCGGGCGGCAGGCGCAGAATCTCGCACACCTCGTGCTTGAGCATCTCGGCAAAGCGCTCGAGCAATTCGGCATCGTCAAGCTCGGCCAGCATGCGCTGGATGTCTTCACCGCCGTTGTCGTCTTCCTGGTCACCGCCGTGGGCACGGGCCAGTTCGCTGAAGCGTGGCGAGGTGGCGGTCGGCAGGAAGCGCGACAGGGCTTTGAAGTCCAGTTCGAGCACGCCTTGGCCGTTGTCACCGCTCAGCAGCATGGCTTCGAGCTGCGCCAGGGCCGCCTCGGCGCGCAGGGCAGCACCGCCCATGCGGCTTTGCAGGGCATCCTTGATCTGGCTGTTGCGGGCCAGGAAGCCGACGTCGTCAATCGCGCCCCACAGCACTGCAGTGGCCGCCAGCCCTTGGGCACGACGGTGGCGCGCCAAGGCTTCGAGCCAGTGGTTGGCGGCGACGTAGTTAGCCTGGCCGGGGTTGCCGAACAGGGTGGTGGCCGACGAGAACATCACGAAGAAGTCCAGCGGCAACGCTTGGGTCAGTTCATGCAGGTACTGCGCGCCCTTGGCCTTGGGCTCAAGCACGCGACGCAGCTGGTCGCCATCGAGGTTGCGGATCAGGCTGTCGTCGATCACTGTCGCCGCATGCACCAGGCCTCGCAGCGGCCATGGGCTGGCTGCGATGCGCTCGAACACCGCGCGCAGCTGGCCGGCATCCGTGATATCGCAAGCCACTGCCTGCACATCGATACCTTGAGCCTGCCACAGCGCCAGCTGCGGCTGGGCCTCGGCGCTGGCCGGGCCACGGCGGCCCAGCAACACCAGGTGGCGGGCGCCCTTGTCGATCAACCATTGCGCCGTGCGCAGGCCGAAGCCACCCAGGCCACCGGTGACCAGGTAACTGGCATCGGCTGCCAATTGCACGTTACGCAGCGGTTGTTCGCGGGTGTCGACCGTGCGTTCGATCGGGTTGGCGTAGGTGATCACGACCTTGCCGATCTGCCGCGCCTGCTGCATGTAGCGGTAGGCTTCGACCACCTGGTTGGCGTCGAACTCGCGGAATGGCAGCGGGTGCAGGATGCCTTGGGCAAACAGCGCCATCATTTCGGCGAACAGGCGACGGGTCAGTTGCGGGCGTTCGCTCATCAGCTGGTCGGCGTCGATGCCGAAGTAGCTGATGTTGTTGCGGAACGGGCGCAAGCCGATACGGGTGTTCTGGTAGAAGTCGCGCTTGCCCAGTTCGAGGAAACGGCCAAACGGCTTCAGCACACGCAGGTTGCGGTTGATCGCCTCGCCCGCCAGCGAGTTGAGCACCACATCGACGCCACGCCCGCCGGTTGCGGCCAGTACCTGGTCGGCATAGGCCAGCGAACGCGAGTCGTAGACGTTGTCCACGCCCAGCAGGCGCAGGAAGTCGCGCTTCTCGTCGCTGCCGGCGGTGGCGTGGATCTCGGCACCCAGCCACTTGGCGATCTGGATCGCGGCGATGCCCACGCCGCCAGCCGCGCCGTGGATCAGCACTTTCTCGCCCGGCTCTACGCGTGCCAGGTGGTGCAGCGCGTAGTACACGGTGAAGAAGGTGCTCGGAATGGTCGCTGCGGCTTCGAACGACATGCCCTCTGGGATGCGTGCCACGGCGTTGGCGTTGGTCACCAGGCGGTTGGCGAAGCTGCACGGGCCAAAGCCCACCACGCGGTCGCCCGGGGCGAAATCGCCGAGCACGTCAGCGCCCTTGCCTTGCACCACACCGGCAAACTCGAAGCCCAGGGTTGGGCCAGAGAAGCCGTTCTCGATCGCCTCATCAGACAGCAGGCCGAGGGCGAACATCACGTCGCGGAAGTTCAGGCCGGTGGCCCGTACGGCGATGTCCAGCTCGTCCGCCGCCGGTTGGCGCGGCTCGCGCAGCTCCCAACGCAGGTTACGAAGCTGGCCAGGCAGGTCGAAGCCCAGGCACACCCACTGCGCTGCGCTGTCGGCGCTGGCGGGCTGGTCTGCCAATACACGCAGGCGCGGCACATAGCGGCGGCCTTCGGCGTCCAGCGCCAACTCGGTTTCGCTGTCGGCGTGCAGCAACGAGGGCAGCACGTGGTCGATCGGTGCCGCGTGGGCCAGGTCCAGCAGGCGAATGCGGCAGTTGACCGATTCGTTGGCCAGGGTGCGGCCAAAGCCCCAGAACGCCGCGTCAGCGATGGCGGCGACGTCGGCGGCGGTGTCGGTGCCGTACAGGTGTTCGGCAGCGCCACGGGTCAGCAGCCAGCATTGCGGCGCCAGCGCCAGAGCCTCGCAGGCCTGCACCAGTGCGGCTGCCTGCAGGCAGCGCTCAGCCTGGCTGTCTAGGCCGGCGGCGCTGTCGAAGCCTGCCAGGTGCAGCACATGCGCTGGCGCCTGGTCCAACGCGCTGAGCTGGGCAGCCAGCGCCTGCGCATCGCCAGGCAGCAGCAGGCTGACGAGCTGGCCTTTGGCACGCAGTTGTGCGGCCAAGCACTCGGCAGCGCCCTGCCCGGCTTCGGCAAGCAACGCCCAGTGTTGCACAGGCACCTCTGCCGAGGCGTGCACAGCGCCCGCAGGCTTGTCGGCCAGCAGCACGTAGCTACCGCACGCGCTGCCAGGCAAGGCATCGACGGTGTGCAGCGGGCCAAGGCCGTGGCGTTGCAGTTCATGGCTCCAGAAGGCCGGGGCCTGCTGACGCGAAAGCGCGTGCTGCGGGCCAGCCAGCCACCAGTCAGGCTCGCCACCGAAGACAAAGTCAGCCCAACGCGCCGGGTATTGCCCCAGCAGCGCCAGTTGGCCATGGGGGTTAAGCTGCGCGCTGGCCTGTCGCAAGGCATCGCCCACTGCGCCAAGTGCGGCGAGGTCGGTCGGCACCAGTGCCCAGTCAAAGCGGCCGGCGTCGGCCAGTTGCTCCAGGCTCAGCACGCTCAGCGCAGGGCAATCGTCATGCAGGCGTTGCTGCAGCTCGGGCTCGGCCACAGCGTAGACATAATCGATGCGGTCGAAGTCGAGCCCTGCGTACAGCAGCTCGGCAAACGATGCGCCGCCAAAGCCGATTTCCAGCACACGCAGGCGCTGCCCGGCCGGCAATTGCTCAAGGCGCAAGGCCAAGGTTTGGCTGATACCGGTGAGCAGGCGCTGCTGGCCGGCCGCACCGAGCACCAGGCGCGCCAGGCTGCTGCCGCTGGTTTCGCGCGGCAACAGGCTTTCGAGCGTTTGCTCGCCCGTCAGCAAGGTCGGCAGGTGACGGCCAATACGCCCCACCGAATGAATGATCTGGAAGTACTCGGGGTAGCTCTGGAACAGTTCCTGCCAGATGGCCTCCGACGACGGGCGCTCGTCGCTGTCGACCAACTGCCAGCTGCCATCGGCGTTGCGCAGCACATTGCCGTCCTGCTCGGCGTGGCGCAGCAGGGTCGCCAGGTAATCGCCCTGGCCCTGGGACCACAGCGCGACCTGTTCGGCGCTAAGCTGGCCACCGGCCTGCTCGACCAGGTCGAGCACAAAGCTGGCACACAGCACATCCAGCAGCGGTTCGACTTCATTGAGGTAACGCAACTGCGCCGGCTCGTCGGCCAGGCTGTGCAGCGAGTCAGCCACCGGCGTACCGGCCACGGCGTGGCGTTGCACGGCAACGGCATTGCCCGGTGCGGCCAGGCCGACGTGGCCGAGGCGCTTGATATCGCCACTGCGGTCGTACTGCAGGCGCACGGCGCGCATGCGCGCATCCTTGATCGCCAGCACGGCAGCGCCGCTGGCATCGAACAGGGTGAAATCAACCAACAGCGAATGCGCGGTGCGCTTGCGCTGGCGTACCTCAGCCAGCACCGGCACAGCACCTGCCGTGCTGAAGGCGATACGCCCCAGCTTGACGGGGATGAAGGCCAGCCCGTTGTTGCGGCCCGGGCGGCTGGCCAGCAGTTCGGTAATCAGCTGGAAGGCACCGTCCAGCAGCGCCGGGTGCAGGTGCAGCGTGTCCAGTTCGTGCTCGATGGCGGCAGGGACGGCCAGTTGCGCCAGCACCCGCTCTTCTTCTACCCAAGCCGCGGCGACGGTCTGGTAGGCCGGGCCGTAGTTCAGGCCAACCGCACAGGTCAGTGCCAGGTGCTGCTCGCCGCTGAAGTCCGCCGGGCGCTGTGGCAGCGCCGGCGCACGGGTGTCCAGCATGACGCCACGGGCTTCGCCCGGAAGGCGCGCGACCACGTGCTGCACCCAGTCTTCATGCTGCGCCAGGTTGCGCGAAATGATGCGCAGCGTGCCGTCGGCCTCTTCGATGTGCACGCGGACTTTTTTGCTGCCCTCGCTGCTCAGCAGCAGCGGGTTGTGGATTTCCAGTTCTTCGATGTCAACGAACTCACCTGGCTGGTGCAACTGCGCCGCCGCCAGGGCCAACTCGGTGAAACCGGCACCGGGGAACAGCACCGACTCGCCCACTTTGTGGTCGGCCAGGGTCGGGAACAGTTGCGTGTCCAGGCGGTTTTCCCAGGTCAGCGGCTGGTCGACGACGGGGTAACCCAGCAACGGGTGCACGCGCTTGCGGTTCAAGGGGCTGTGCGACTCGGCACTCACCGGCAAGCTGAAGTGATCACGCTGCCAGGCATAGTTCGGCAGGCGTACCTGGCGCCCGGTAACCGGGAAGCGCGTTGCCCACTGCGGCTCGACGCCGGCAATCAGCAGGCGCGCCACAGTGCGTTCCAGCAGCAGCGGGCTGTGGTCGTTGCGCTTGAGCGTGCCGACCACCTGGCCAGGCTGCTCGCACTGGTTCAGCACATCGGTGACGTAGCTGCGCAGAATCGCGTGCGGGCCGATCTCGACGAACAGGTTGTGGCCGTTGCGCACCAGCGCGTCCAAGGCGCCCTGGAACAGCACCGGGAAGCGGATGTTCTGCCACCAGTAGTGGTTGCCCAGGCGCTCGCCATCCAGCTCGCCGCCGACCACCGTGGAGTAGAACGGGATCTGCGTGGCGCGCGGGCGGATGTGCGCCAGGTCGTCGATGACGGCCTGTTCAATCGGGTTCATTGCTGGCGAGTGGAAGGCGTAGTCCAGGTCCAGGCGGCGGGCGAACACCTGGCGCTCGGCAAGGGTCTCTTCCAGCAGCGTCAGGGCGTCGACCTCTCCTGCCAGGGTGGCGCCACGGGCACTGTTTTCACCGGCGACGACCAGGCGGCCGTCCAGCTTCAGTTCAGTGATCAGCTCGCCAGCGGCTTCACCCGACAGCCCCACGGCGGTCATCTGCCCGGTACCGCGGGTCAGCCCTTGCAGGCGGCTGCGGTGGTAGATCACTTGGGTGGCGTCTTCCAGGCTCAGGGCACCACTGGCCCAGGCCGCGGCCACTTCGCCGACGCTATGGCCGATCACCGCGACAGGGTGGATGCCTTCGGCGGCCAGCACACGGGTCACCGCCACTTGCAAGGCAAACAGCGCCGGCTGGGCGATTTCGGTGCGGGCATAACGGCCTTCGCCGTTGTCACCCAGCAGCTCGGCGCGCAACGAATAGCCCGCCAGTGGCTGGAACAACGCATCCACTTCATCCACCGCAGCAGCAAACAGCGGTTGACCGAGCATCGCCCGGCCCATGCCTTGCCACTGCGAGCCGTTACCGGAGTAGACGAACACCGGCGCCGAGGCGGCTTCCAGTGCCTGGCCGGCTTCGAGCACCGCGCTCAGTTCACTGAGGGTTGGGTCCTGGGCATAGTCGTCCAGGGCCTGGGCGGCTTCGGCGGCATTGTCGCTGACCAGCAGCAGGCGATGGCTGTGCGCGTCCCGGCGGTACATGGCCTGATAGGCCACGTCGTAATAATCCAGCTCTGGGTGGGCGGCCAAGTACGCGGCAAAGCGCTCGGCGGTGGCGCGCAGGCCTTGTTCGGTCTTGCCGCTGAGCAGCAACGGTACGCGTCGCGCCTCGGCAGCTTTAGCCGGCGCAGCCTGCGGCTCGGGGCTCTGCAGGATGACATGCGCGTTGGCGCCGCCAAAGCCGAACGAGTTGACGCCGACCGTCAGTTGGCCTTCAGGCTTGAGCGGCAGCGGCTCGGTGACCACCTGCAGGTTCAGGTCGCCAAACGCGATATTCGGGTTAAGCGCCTTGACCCCGATGGTGGCCGGCACGGTGCGTTCGGTCAGGCAGTTGAGCGCCTTCATCAGGCCCGCCACACCGGACGCGGCCTCCAGGTGGCCAAGGTTGCTTTTGACCGAGCCAATCGGCAACGGGTTGCCATTGCCACGCGCCTGGGCCAGTGCTTCGCCGATGGCACGGGTTTCGATCGGGTCACCGACCGAGGTACCGGTACCATGGGCTTCCAGGTAATCGAGCTGGTCGGGGCTGATGCCCGCCTTGGCGTAGGTCTGCTTGAGCAGCGCAGCCTGGGCTTCGGCGTTGGGCAGGGTCAGGCTGGACTTGCGCCCGTCGGTGTTCACCGCACTGGCCGCGACCACGGCCAAAATCGTATTGCCATCGGCCACGGCCTGGTCGTAGTCCTTGAGCAGGAACAACCCACCGCCTTCCGAACGCGCATAGCCATCGCCATTCTCATCGAACGACTGGCAGCGCCCGGTGCGCGACAGCATGGTCGCCTTGGCAAAGATCATGAAGCCGAACGGGTGCATGTGCAGGCTGATGCCGCCGGTCAGCGCCTGGTCGACATCACCGCTGAGGATGGCCTGGCACGCCTGGTGGAAGGCCACCAGCGAAGAGGAACAGGCGGTGTCGATGGCCATGCTCGGCCCACGCAGGTCGTAGAAGAACGACAGGCGGTTGGCGGCAATGCTCATGGTGTTGCCGGTGGCGGTTGCACCATCAATCGACGCCAGGTCTTCGACCAGCCGGTAGGACTGCTCGACACCGGCGATGCCCAGGTACACGCCACAGTTGCTGCCGCGCAGGCTCGACGGCTTGACCCCGGCGTTTTCGAAGGTTTCCCAGCACATTTCCAGCAGCATGCGCTGCTGTGGGTCCATCATCCCCGCTTCACGCGGCGAAATATTGAAGAACCCCGCGTCGAACGCGCTGATGTCGCCCAAAGTGCCCGCGGCGAAGGTGTAGCTGGTCGCAGGGTTGGCCTTGTCCGGGTGCAGAAACTCAGATTTCTCCCACCGAGAAGGGTCGACCTGGGTGACCAGGTCGCGCCCCTCCATCAGGTTTTGCCAAAAGCTGGCATTGGAAGATCCAGGGAAGCGGTACGAACAGCCAACGATTGCAACCTTTCTACGCTTAATCAAAACCTATTCCTTCAAATCTCATCGGGCACCGTCCCATCCGTCGGACAGCCGGCATGCCTGGCCTGGCCATGAATCTGGCAGGTCGTTTTATGACACTGATGATCGTCTGGTTATCTGAAGCTGCTATGCACGCTGGGAACGCAAGACTTTTGGTCTGAAGCAGGCGTGGGGATATTCAGATTTGTGTGTGGGGATGATACGCGGGTTGGGGGGGTGGGGAAAACCCTGGGGTGCTGCGGGGTTCACATTAACGCTGGGCGGTTGTGCTGCCCCGCTCTAATGAGGGCCATTGCGGCCCTCATGGCTGGCACTGCTTAACGTGTAGAACAGGCCGCTGCTATAAGGAGCGGCCTTGTGTCACAGAGGATGCTTACCGATCCAAGCGCCGCTGCTGATAAATCCAGTCAACGATTTCCCCTTCCGGGGCATAGCCGATAACGGTCTCACGCAGCAACTGACGCACGCGAACAAAATCATCTGCAGCTGCTGCGCCCAGCAACTGGTTCAGCGCGTCCTTGAGCTCTTCCCAAGTCAGGAAATCTTCACTGGCACTCATGATCATTGGATGGCGGGTCGCTATCACGTTGTCACCGATCAACAGCTCTTCGTAAAGCTTCTCGCCCGGCCGCAACCCGGTGAACTCGATAGCGATGTCACCCATGGGGTTGCGTTCGGAGCGGACGCTGAAACCGGACAGGTGGATCATCTTCTCGGCCAACTCGACAATCCGCACCGGCTCGCCCATGTCGAGCACGAACACATCCCCGCCCTTGCCCATCGAGCCCGCCTGGATCACCAACTGCGCGGCTTCGGGAATGGTCATGAAGTAGCGGGTGATTTTCGGATGGGTAACGGTCAGCGGGCCGCCGGCCTTGATCTGCTTATGGAACAGCGGAATTACCGAGCCCGATGAGCCCAGCACGTTGCCGAAACGGACCATGGTAAAGCGGGTTTTGTTGACCTGCGAAACATTGCCGCCATCGCCAAACAGTACGGGCGCCAACTCGCGGCTCAGGGCCTGCAGGGTCATCTCGGCAAGGCGCTTGGTACTGCCCATCACGTTGGTCGGGCGTACCGCCTTGTCGGTCGAAATCAGCACAAAGTTGGCGACCCCTGCCTGCAATGCTGCTTGCGCGGTGTGCAAGGTACCAATGACGTTGTTAAGCAGGCCTTCGCTGATATTGTGCTCAACCATCGGTACATGCTTGTAGGCCGCAGCATGGTAAACCGTATCGACCCGCCAGGTTTTCATGATGTCGAGCATCTGCGCCTGGTTACGTACCGAACCCAGGATCGGCAGCAGGCAAACAGACAGCGACTCACGGGCAATGCGCTGTTCCAGTTCAGAAAGAATGCTGTAGAGGTTGAACTCGCTGTGATCGAACAGCAGCAGCGTTTTCGGGGACTGGGAAAGAATTTGCCTGCACAGCTCGGAGCCGATCGAGCCACCGGCACCGGTGACCAACACGGTTTGTTCAGCGATGCAACGTTCAAGCAGGTCGCTTTGTGCGGGCACCGGGTCACGGCCCAACAGGTCGGCAATGTCCACTTCCTGAATATCATCCACCTTGACCTTGCCGCTCGCCAGGTCGATGAAGCTGGGCACACTGCGCACATGCAGCGGGAAGTCTTCGAGGAAGTTAAGGATCTCCCGACGGCGGGTGCGGGTCGATGACGGCAGTGCCAGCAGGATTTCCTGGGCGCCGGTATCGTCGATCAACTGCTGCAGTTGCTCTGGGCGATACACTTGCAAACCAGCGATCACACGGTCGGTAATGCTCGGGTCATCGTCGATGAATGCCACCGGCCGCATGGCTTTGTCCATGCGCAGCGCCGTTGCCAATTGGTTACCGGCGGCGCCGGCCCCGTAGATTGCCACCCGTGGCAGGCCATCGTCTCGTTGAGCGAACGGTACGTGCTGGACGGCGGCAGCAAACCAGTCACCCAGGAAGTACTGGCGCATGGCGAGCCGCAGCCCACCGACCATGATCAGGCTCAACCACCAGTAGTTGAAGGTGATGGAACGCGGCACTACGTTCTGATGGTTGCTGGACCAATAGATGATGAAGCCGAGGATCAGCGCAGACAGCGTGACCGCCTTGATGATCGCGATCAGTGCGTCGTTACCAAAATAACGCATCACCGCGCGATACAGCCCGAAGCGAATGAAAAGCGGGATCGACACTACCGGCGCACACAGGAACAGCCACATGTGGTCGACGATCGGATTGGCCAGGTCGTCGATGCCAAGACGAACGACAAAGGCAAGCCACAAGGCGAGCCAGATCATCACTACGTCGGTAGAGAGCTGCAGCAGCCGCTTCTGGCGCCGCGTTAGCTGTAAAAGCCAGCTGCGCATCTTATCGTATCCTTGAACCATAGCTAGTCAGGCCTCTTTCAATCCGGCATTGAACCTTAACGCCAAACACACCAAGGGAATATAGGCCAGCACAAGACCGGCTATACCGTCGAGGTGGGCTGAGCCCACCAACAACGCGATGGGCAACAGCCACCCTATATTGATCAGCAGCACAGCGAGGGTCACGGTACGGTGGCTCCCATAATGCCTTGAAGCATACTGGTAAGCATGGCTGCGATGGGCTTCATGGACTTTGTCACCGCGCAACAGCCGGCGGATCAACGTCCACGTGGCATCAACGATGAATACCCCTAGCAGTATCATCCAGCTCCAGAAAAACGCCGGTGAAATCCACGCTGCCTGGAGCGCGAACAGGCCCAGCATGATCCCCAGGAAGCCACTACCGGCATCCCCCATGAAAATCTTCGCAGGCGGGAAGTTCCAGACCAGAAAGCCCGCCACTGCCATCAGCATCAACCCTGACAGCCACAGTTGCGATATGTGCCCCCCCAGCAAACAAAGCAGGCCTCCCCCCAGGCATGCGGTAACCGCCTGCACACTCGCCAGCCCGTCGATCCCATCCATGAAGTTGTACAGGTTCAACAACCACACAAGGTAAACGGCCGCTAGCAAGTGGCCTATCACCCCTAAATCAACAACCACGCCGAAAAACTCGAGCGGTGGCGCACCGTTGAGCCAGAAAAGCCCCCAGGCAGCGGCCGCAAAATGCCCGAGCAACCGCCATCCGGCAGGGACGTGCCCGTGGTCATCCAGAAACCCGACAAGGGCGGCAATCAGGCCGGCACCGAACAGGCCCACAGCAACAGCCCAGTCGATCGCATCCACATAGCCCAGCCATGCCAGCGCAATGAGAAAACTGACTACGATCGCCACACCGCCGCCGCGGGGCGTGGGTATCGTGTGCGAACTACGGGCATTGGGCACATCGATCATGCTCGTCGCCAGTGCGTAACGACGCAGTGCTGCAGTCAATACAAGCGACACAATCACAGTCAGGGGTAAAAGTAACCAAAGGCTCATCTAGGTTCCTGCTCACGGTAAGCTTTAACAGTGCGCTTCAACTCTTCGGCAACCGATGATCGAGGCGTCCAGCCCAGCACGCGGCTGTTTTTTTCAATGTCGACTCTCAACGAGCCGCACAGCCGGTCCACAACGGCCCGCTTACCCAGCAGTTCAGCGAAGCCGCGGAGTAACGTGACGGGGAACGGCAGCAGACGAGAGGGTTTCCCAAGTGCCTGCGCAACGTTGCGCAACAACTTGGGGGTAGAAAGATCCTCTCCATCTGAAATCAGGAACACCTGGTTCGCTGCACCCGGATGGTCGATGCAATGGATCAGGAAGTTGGTCAGGTTTTCCAGGCCGACCAAACTCCTGCGGTTATCAACCAAGGCCAACGGAAGCGGCACGCCCCGATCGACCCACTGGATCATCTTCAGGAAGTTGGCCTTTACACCCGGCCCATAAATCAGCGGTGGCCGGACGATGACGACGTCCATCGCCGAACGTTGAGCCAGCTCCATGAGCCCTTTTTCAGCCTCCCATTTCGAAAGGCCGTAGGGGTCGGTTGGGCCGCAGTCGTCTTCGGCAGTGAAGGCTTTTCCGTCCGTACCCTCGCCGTTGACCTTGATCGAGCTGAGATAAATGAAGCGTCGAACGCCTGAGCGAGCGGCCTCACGCGCCAGCTTCAACGTGCCTTCCACGTTGACCTCGCGGAATGCAGCCAGCGGATCTGCGGTGGTTTCGTTCATGACATGAACGCGCGCCGCGCAATGCACGACCGCATTCACCCCAGCCAACGCCGACGACCAGTCGGTCTCACTGTTGATAGCTGGGGTAACAACGGTATTTCCCTGGCTCTTCTGCGCAGAGGCGCTGGAGCGAAACTGCGCGACGACCTCAAAGTCATTGCTTGCCAGCAATCGCGTCACCAGCGCACGCCCAACAAAACCGCTAGCGCCCGTAACGAGGACGCGCTGAGAAGAAGATAACGGCTGACTGCCACTCATGAGCTGAATCCTTCGTACTTTTCAATCAACAAGGCTGAGCACCGTGCTGAATCAAAATCCCTTATAGCCCGCTCCCTGGCGTGCATGGCCATTTCCTTCAGACGCTCAGGCTCAGCCAAAAGCGATCGAATCGCCTCGGCCAAGGCGTCGGCATTCTGCACGGGGACCAATAACCCTGTCTCACCGTCCACAATGGCATCGGTCAAACCGTAGATGGCGGTGCCTACCGTCGGCACGCCCATCGCCGCCGCCTCTATCACCACGGTGCCAAAACCTTCTCGATAACTCGGCAAGCACAACAGATCGGCGATCGCCATGTACTGCTCAGGCGCAGCTTGCAAGCCCAGCACTTTCACCCGCTCAACACATGCAGGCGTCAAATGAGACTCGACCACGGCGCGGCCGTCCGCTTCATAGGGCCCAACCAGCACCAGATAAAGCTCCGGGTAGTGCGCTTGCAGCTTCAAAAAAGCCTGCATCAATTCACCGACGCCTTTCTCCGGCGTCACCCTGCCAACGAACAGCAAGACTTTAGCGTCCGCTGGAATACCCAACTGTTGACGCATTGCGTCGTTGGCAGACGTCGAAAACCGTGCGGCGTCAAAACGACGAATATCAACGCCGGCGAGTGACCCGGAACCGATCACTGAAATTCTCGAAGCAGCGACCACCCCTTCCCTTACCAGGAAGTCGCGCTGGCTGACGCTGTCGGTGAAGGTATGTGAATTGAGCCTGGCGATGAGCATATCGCAGAGCTTGAGCAGCTTCTTCTTGGCCCCGCTCATGGTCACCCAAGGCTGCCCGGTAAAGGTGTGCAGGCGCACCTTGACCCCGGCAATCTTCGCGGCAATTGCCGTAAGCAACCCAGCTTTGGGCGTGGTGGAATGCACGATGTCATAACGCTGTTTGCGGAACAAGACGACCAGCCGTATCAGGCTGACCAAGTCTTTGAAAGGGCTGATTTCACGAGCGATCTCGACCGGAATGAAACGTATGTCCTCACGGGCTTGAAGCGCCCCTACCAGCTCGTCGTTGCTGGCAATCACGTGCACTTGCGCGCCCGCTTCACCCAGGGCTTGCAGTTGCGCACTGAGCTGGGTCACTACAAAAAACGGAACCGTTGAGATTCGCGCCACCCTTAGGCCTTTGATCGACATCGCTTGAGGTTCCAATTTGCATGTTCATTATTTTCTATCGCCTGATGGGCCATCTGGGCTGGCCACTGGCGCACCGCTATTTTATTTCAACACTTCGCTGATATGCGCTGGGACGCTGTAACGCGGTACAAAATTCAGTTCGTCGCGTATTTTGCCTATCGGGTAAGCGGTTTTATTGACCAACGCATCAACTCGCCCCTGTGTCAGAGGCAAACGCGTGACGTTGCCAGCCACCCACACGGCAAGCCTCACCACCCCCTCCGGCACCCTCAAACGCGGCGATGACACCCCTTGGGCAGCGGCCAGGGCGTTGACCACCTCGCTGAACGGGCAATCATTCGACAGGTTGTAGAGTTGCCGTGAGGCACGCGGATCTACGGCGCAGCGCACGAGGGCCGCAGCAACATCGTCGGCATGAATGTACGTGGCAATCGCCTCTTTGTAGCCGACGTAAAAAAACAATTTCTTGCGAATCATCGCACCCAGCTGCCGGATCGAAGCGTTCGGCATATCGTCTGCAAAAACGTTGGAGGGCCGAAGAATAGCCCAATCAGCGAAATCGCCCTGCAGCGCAGGGTGAGACATGATCAATTCATCAGCCTGGGTCTTGGTGACTTCATAGGTCCCCTGCGGGTTGGCTGGCGTCTGCTCGGTGACGATACGTTCACGGCCAGCCGCCGGGCCATATGCCCCGACGCTACTCAACTGCACCCAGCGCAAGCGTCCTGTGCGGCTGCGTGCACGGCCCACGGCACTGAGTAAACGCTCGACCGCGTCAACATGCAGCGCAGGCATCAGTTGTTCATTTCTGATCTCGCCCGCGCAGTTGATGACGACATCGCAGCCGCTGAGCACGTCATCCACATTCAACTGCGGGTCAGTCAGGTCCCCGGCGAATACCTCTAGCTGCGTGGCATCAAAAAGCGCTGGCTTGCGGGTCAGAACACGAATCGAGAGCGCCTGCTCCTTAAGAAGACGTACCAACCGCGACCCAATAAAGCCGTTTGCGCCCAACACTAAAATCTTCAATTACGCCCCCCCCGTTTTCCACCTGTGCGCCCGCAGCCTAGACACCACCAAGCAAGTCCAAAAAATGATAAGGCAGGAATGGGCTAGGCCCCTGCCCCGACTCTTGCAAATAGTTCCTGTAACTGGCCACTACCGAGATAAGCCCAACCAGCGAAAGCCCCAACTTTATCGCCCAGTCGAAATCAAGCTCGTTGTCGTTATAAATAACCATGACCGCCAATGGCAGTGAAAACGACAGCAAATCAAGGAAGCGCAAACCCGCGTAGCTTACGGTCGCCAAGCCAAACGAAGCCGCCGTCAACAGGACCGCCAGAACCAACAATTTAAACTTGTCCGGTCGCGGCATACGTGAGGCGATTACCGCCAACAGCATCACCGCAATCAGCACGACCTTGCTCAACCCAGAAAACCTCCCGGGCGACGCGACCTGCTGATAAGCGTTCAGCTTCATCAAGAAGTAGTCGTTATTCAAGAGCACGACCAACAACGCACAGACGACGAAAACGGCGAACCCCAGCATGCTGGCCCAGCGTGTCCAGCGCATACGCAGTGCCAACAAAAAACCCAGATTGAAAAGGGACGAGTAATGAAACGCCAAGGCAACTATCGATAACGCTGCGCGTTGTGAATAACGGTACCGACGAATGTACTGAAACACCAACAGAAGTACGGCGCTGGCCAAGCCTAAGCGCAAGGTATTCATGCTGTACTGATAGATAAATGACGGCAGGAAAAACGACAACAGGAAGAAGCGTTCATTTCTATTCGAGTGCAACAGAAAATAGAAAAGCACGCCAAATAACACAAGCGCGAACAGCCTGACCGCCCCTACTGCAGAACCCGTGACCGTCTTGAAAAGCCAGCCGGACACCATGAACAGAGGCTCTACACCGCCGCTGAACGCCGCAGGGTCCACGGACTCCAGCAAGAATTCGTAGGTGTTTGTGTCCGTACCCACCGCACCTCGGAAAATAGCCAATATCGCCACGAAAGCGATCACCACCGCAGCAGGGATACGGCTTCGGTTTCTGACCACCTCCGAAACCATAAGCCCGAGCAGCATGATCCCCCAGCCGACGATATAAATCATAGAGTCCTTCGAACCGATGAGTTGATGACGCGACGAACAAACTTCCCGAGTGACCATGAAACGGCGAGCAAGCACGCAGGAAGGCCTATGTACCTGCGCTTGAGCAGCGACAGGTGCACCGCCAACTCGCCTCTCTCCATACGCCAGAGTTGACCACTCAGGCCTGAGTCGCCGTACACGGGCTTGAAGGTGTTGACGAGTGGGTAATCCACGTTAAAGCATGCCCCACCGCCGAAACAGATATCACACCACAACTGGTAATCTTCGCAGTAACGCATGCCCTGCTTGAATCTATACTTCACGTCTTGCCGAATCATGACAGAAGAGGTGGAAAAGCGATTGGACAGCAGCAGCTGACGCCCCGTCACGGGGATGAAACGTACATCGTCAATCGACGGCTCGCTGCGCTGACCTGCCGCAAAGTGCTGGCCAAGCAAGTCGACCTCGGGATGCTGCTCAAGCCACTGGTATTGCAGCTCGGTTTTCTTGATATGCCAGCTGTCATCAGAATCAAGAAACGCCACGTACTTCCCAGTGGCTTCTGCCCAGCCAGCATTCCGCGCATTGCCTGGGCCGCCATTTTTCTTCAGCGCAATGACCTTTACCCAGCCCGGCGGGTACCTCTTCGCTTCGGCGTGCAGCTGTTCAAGCGTGTCATCTGGGCTGCAGTCGTCAACCAGGATAACCTCAGCAGGCCTCAGTGTTTGAGCAAACACAGACTCAACCGCGCGCGCTATCGAACCCTTGCAGCGATAACAAGGGATAACAACACTGACACTGACGACAGCACTGAGCTCGGCCAAACGACTTCTCCAACACACCGACAAATAATAAAGCACCAACAACCGGGCACACGACGTTGATCAGGCTTTCAGCTCTTGCTGTATATAGTCCAGCTTGAGCAAGGTCTCCTTGATCTCTTCGATCGACAACAACACGGTATTGTGTGAGGTGTAGTCATCGAGATGGGAAACTTCTTCCTCGCCATTGGAGGAATATTTTTCGTAGTTGAGATCTCGGTTATCAGCAGGCACCCGATAATAACGACCCATGTCTTCGGCCTTGGCCATTTCTTCACGCGATATCAGCGACTCGTAGAGCTTCTCGCCATGCCGCGTGCCGATGACCTTGATCTCATTCTTAAGCTTGAACAATTGTTGCAAGGCAGTCGCCAGGTCACCCACCGTTGAAGCAGGCGCCTTCTGCACAAAAATATCCCCTTGCTGGGAATGCTCGAATGCGTGCAGCACCAAATCGACGGAGTCCTCAAGCGACATGAGGAAACGCGTCATGTTGGGGTCGGTAATAGTAAGCGGCTGGCCACTTTTCAGCTGGTTGACAAACAAGGGGATGACCGAGCCCCTGGACGCCATCACGTTGCCATAGCGGGTAGCGCAAATGACAGTTTGTGAACTCGCAGGAATCATACGGGACTTGGCAATGACCAGTTTTTCCGCCAACGCCTTGGAGATACCCATCGCGTTGATCGGGTACACCGCTTTGTCGGTGCTCAATACCACCACGCGCTTGACCTTGCACTCGACTGCCGCGTTGAGCACATTCTCAGTACCCATCACGTTGGTCTTCACCGCTTCCATGGGGAAGAACTCGCAAGACGGCACCTGCTTGAGCGCTGCAGCATGGAAGATGTAATCCACGCCGACCATCGCTTGCAACAGGCTGGAATAATCACGCACATCGCCAATGTAGAACTTGACCTTGTCATTACCCAAGGCAATGCGCATGTCTTCCTGCTTTTTCTCGTCCCGACTGAAGATTCGAATTTCTTTCACATCGGTATCGAGAAACCGCTTAAGCACTGTATTGCCGAACGACCCAGTACCACCCGTAATCATCAATACTTTATTTTTAAACATTTCCAAACCCTGAAATATCTTATTTAAAGTCGCGCATCTTAACGATCAGATCAGCCCAGCTCGGGGGCAGGTAACCTGTCGCCTGACGAAACCGGCTCGAGTCAAGCGAGCGATCAATAGCAACCGCGTCATCCGCCACGATATCGATCGTCTTACCGTATTTCTCAGCGACCAACTTCAACAATGAGTATTTATCAATCGCCTCCGCCGAAACATGG
The DNA here is from genome assembly GCF_053629175.1 of Pseudomonas sp. Y3 TE3536. Lineage (NCBI taxonomy): Bacteria > Pseudomonadati > Pseudomonadota > Gammaproteobacteria > Pseudomonadales > Pseudomonadaceae > Pseudomonas > Pseudomonas sp. Y3 TE3536. The sequence goes on from NZ_JBRJHU010000001.1 coordinate 467,439, forward strand.
TAGAGGCCATTCAGCGCTGCATTGGGCAGCACGTAGTCCGCAATGACCCGCGCCATTTCAACCGTTGGCAGGCCTGAGAATATTGCCTTCTGGTAACCCTTGACACTGCCGGACTGAGAAAGGAACCAGTCAACCAGTGACTTGCTCCCTGACAGCTCGTGACCAATGATCGAGGTTCGCAACGTGATCGCGTTCGCTGAATCATGTACTTCACCGATGTACTTCGACTTGCCGTACAGGTCTTCAGCATCAGAAACATCAGCCTCTACGTACTGCCCCTGGGTGCCGGCATAAACACAATCGGTACTAATATGAACCAGCCGCGCACCAATCAGTTGCGCGAGCTTCTGCAGACGGTGAGGCAGCAGCGCATTGATCGGCAATACCGCGAGCGGGTCATTTGCAGTTGAAAGTTGCTTTATCAGCCCAGTGCAATTGATAACGACATCCGGCCGATACTGCATAAAGAATTCAAGCAGGTCGTCTTGGCTAAGCACATCAAGCCCTACCACCAAACGTTCACGTTCACTGGCAGAAAAATACTTGAGCGACGCGGAACTACGTACCGTGCCCCATACTGTGTAGCGCTGATCAGACACCAAGTACCTGAACACCGCATTACCCAGCATCCCGGAAGCACCCAGCACAACTATCTTCATTATAATTCTCCGTAATCAAGACAGACTATACGCTCATGTCACCTGAGTCCAGCCAACTGCTTGCGAAAGATAAATGCCCCCAATGCAGCCAGCAACGCCGAAGCCAGGCATGCACCCACCACGCCCGCCACCGCGCCAGACAACCATTGGAAACAAAGGAAGAATAAGCCATTCGCCATCACGGCAGTCACCAACGCAGCGTATAGACACGCGCGATAAGCAGGCAGCAACCAAGGAAATCGGCGACACGTAAAATATACCGTACAGCCAAACGAAAAGGCGTTGTAAAGCAGCCAATTGTAAGCACCGCCAACAGCCCCAAAGCTTGCCACCAGCGCTGGCAGGGCGAACAAGATAATCGGCACCGCAACCAGGTTCAAGCGGAACGCAAGCGACGTCCACCCCGCAGCCATCTGCAGCGAGAAAGGAACGATCAACAAGGACTGCAGTGCTGTGCCCACCAGCAGCCAAGGCACTACCGTGTCGATACCCTCTGCCAAAAACGGCTCGAACATCATGTGCAAGGCCGCGCCGGCATACCAGAATACCGCACTGCACATAATGGTCATGATCAGCGCAAACAGTACCAGTGCAGCTCGAAATACTTTTTCGATACGCGCCAGTTCACCAACACGCAGGTCCCGCGAGAACCGTGGGAACAACACCGTATTAAAAGCTGTCGAAAAAATATAAGGAAAACCTGCAATCGTGCTGGCAAGGCTGTAGTACGCATAGTCTTGCAGGCCGAGCGCACCGCTCATGAACAACTTGTCATATTGCACGGTTATCACCGAAGTCAAGGAGATCAGAAACACCCCTCGACTAAATGCCAAGCCGCTAAGAACGTATTTTTTGTGAACCCTACCCGCCCCCAGCAAGTCACGACGGTACAGCACATACATCAATGTCGCGACATACATCAACTGAATGAAAACCTGGAGTGTAAAATAACCCGTCACACCACCGAATGCGGGAACACTATGAACCAACCCTAATACGCCGAGGGTACGCATCAACGAGTAGACGATGTACACTTTGTTCAGCGGGTATTGCAGTTCATTGCCTACAAATACGCCCTGTAGCAACATCACTGGCAAATTAAGGCCAATGAATATTGCCATGCAGTAAAGGGCGTACAGTGCTTGATCCTGGCTGATATCAGTGAGCTTCAGCCAATGGCTCACGAGTGCCGGCGACGCCAGCGATATCGCGCACGCCGCAATCAAGCCCACTGCAGAAAAGACCAACAGGTAGGTATTCACCAGCGCCCTGACAGAGCGCATTGAACGGTCAGCGCTCGCAACGCCTCTGATCCTGGCCAAACGCTGGATGACGTTACTGGTCAGCCCGCCCTCCAGCACCATCAGCACCATCAGCAGTGTAGTAAAAAACCCGACCAGGCCTACCGCTTCTGCGCCGAGCACATAAGCGGCCAGCGGCAATGAAATGACACTTGCCAATGCATAGATGAGCTTTCCGGAAAAACTGGCCAGCAGCAGTGACGAGAGATTAGCTATCTTCATTGCCTCCCACCAATCACTCTGTCACGCTGCGCGTTCTCGTCGATGAAGTGCAGATGCCCGCCCCCGCCAACCTTGCTTCCAGCTTACTGTCCAGGGCCTGCCGTGCGAGGTACACATCTTCTACCACGCCAACCACTTCGCGCCCGTTACTGGCATTAGGCTTCATCACCCTTTTCAGGCGGGAGAAGGTATATTTTGTGAGCACGGATACAAACTCAGAAACCAGCCGGACCATGCCCACCTGGCCATTGCCACCTGCCTGAGCCGCCCGACGCGCTGCAAAAATTTCTTTTGCGTAGTCTCGGTGATAAAAAAGGCACAAGGCATAAAGGCGCGCCAAGTTGAACTGCGACTGCCGCTTCTCATCTTTCATACCTTCCAGCGTTGCCCAGGCAGCGTGGGCCCAAACAGTTTCAACACTGAAGAACATGGGCAACTCAGCAGGCCACTGCAAGTCTGTGAAGGGCTTCATATGAGGGTCATCTTTCAAGTTGCCCTTGTGCTTGCCCATGGCGCTACGCCCGCTGTTACTTCCACCACCACCGCCTGGCATGGTGAAGGGGAAATCGAGCAAGCAATAAGTTTTGCCGATCATCGCAAGCGACACGGACGCTGACATGTCGGGGCTAGTCCCGAAGAAAATCTTTCCACTGCGGCGACGCAGTTCGTCCAGCAAGCTACGCCTTACCAGGCCATGGTAAAGCTTCGGCAGCGCATCGGTGCCCTGGCATGCCTCATGGAGTGCTTTGTCTAACTGCTTACTAGCCTGCAACGTCTCGGCACCCCGCCCAAACGTTTCCAGGTAAATGCGCCCTGCATGCGCAGCACCGTAAAACTTGGTGCGAAAGTCTGGCCAGTAATAGAAGGCTTTAACCCGCGGCGTCAGCATGTCGACGTTTTCAGCTTTTGCGTATTCGGCCGCCTCGAGAATCCGTTGCGAAACAGTATCATCATCACCAATCAGGCAGACGTACTCGCCCTCTGCCAACTGCATGGCCCGCTCATGGTTCTCGGTCATGGAAAGACGGCTTTTCCAATGGACGTAAACCAATCTCGAGTCCGCCTGATCAGCCGCCCAGGCAGCCAACTGGCAATCATCGTTACTGGTATCGTGCACCACGACCTGAAGCCGCTCGGACTTTATTTCGAGCAAGCTCTTCACACAGGGAATCGCGTACTTCGAACGGTTATGAGTTGGCACTACAATGGAAACTAGATATTGCTCACTCATCCTCAACCACTGCCTTATGTCTTTTGAGTTTTCGGCACTATTAGCCGACGCTTCACAGGCCAGCAGTGTTCGGCAGTTTATTCATTGCCGCACACCACCAGCACCTCTGCTGACCACTAATTCTGGCGCGCTTGCCTGAACCGCCACGCCTCACGAATGAGCGCGATGAATGTGCCGATGAACAAGCCAACCAACACGCCGAGCCCCACAATCAAAGCCTTGCGAGGCTTGACTGGAGCTTCGGGTGGCTCCACTACGCCATCCTGCCGATACACTTCAAACTGATCAGGCGTCAGCGTTACCGAACGATAGAACGACACCTTTTGTTCTCGCTCACGCAAGTTACTCACGAACGGGTCATCAGACACGCGCGCCTGCAAATTCTTGATTTCCGACTCCAGCGCTTTGCTTCCGCGCATGTACATCAGCGAGCCATTCATCCCCGCAGAGACTTCCGCTGACAACCCGGTGGTAATGATCGGCGGCTTTTCAAGACCGATGGAGCGCGCAGTGTGCAACGCCTCCGTCAACTGGATAATCCGGTCCTCACGCTCACGCGAGGCATTGGCACGCGCGGCATCGATAGCTCGCTGTAGGTTGTCGGCTTCTACCTTGAACTCGGCAGTGACCTTTTTTATCAGTTCACTTTTGGTTCGCTCACCCGCCATCTCCGCATACTTCACAACCCAATCAGCCGCCTGATGGGGATCCTCGGCACGTGCAGAAACAGAAGAACGGCCCTCCTCCTCATTAGCATTGAGCACCTGTAGCTGCCCATAGAATTTGGCGTAAAGACCAGCCGAACCTGCACCAAGGCCCTCACCAAGACTGGGTAGGTAAACTTGCTCGAAAAACGCTTGCCGCAACGAATCTGACTGCAGATTGCGCCGGTAGATCTGGCCAACCTCCCGCTCACGAATGGGAGCGAGCAAATCATCCCCCCCCACACGTCCGACATTCAACTGACTGATATCACTGCTCAGTGGCGGCTGCAGAAGAACCTTGGCCTCATACACCGGCGTCGCCAGCATTGCGTAGACAACTGCCAGTGCCGCAACCAACACAGTGACCACCAGCACCAGCAAGCGTTGCCGCCAAAGCCCCTCGGTCAAATCGAAAATATCATACTCACGCGCTTCACCGAGGCGCTCACGATCATTGCGCATTTCTTTTAGTTATCCTTGAATCCGACGATCTGCACGATTCCCTGGCAAACCAGGGAAAGCCACTTTCAGCAACCCACCCCTATCGGTGGATCAAGACATAGCTCAGCGGCGATGTGTCACCCAGCCGCCCGCATTCGAGCCTGCCCCACTATGAATCAGAGTACAGCATTCGCTCTAATTCGACCGAGGAAAGCACAATCTATCAGTTTCTTGGCACAGCGGATAACACGCAGATCATCTTGCCGCTTTCAGGGAATACTCACCTCCACTTCATGCTTGGCTCCCTGTGGGCGACTGAGCAGTGCTCGGCTTAAGGCCGCCTTTGCAGCTGGCTCCCCATGCACCAAAACCACCTTGGCTGGCGGCGTGGCGCCGCTCATGGCAAATTCGAGCAGGCCATGCTGATCCGCATGCCCCGAATACCCACTCAACGTCATCACCTTCGCCCGAATCTCATAAGCCTCTCCATCCAGATCAATCTGCACAAACCCTTCCGCGCCTTCACTGGCCTGAATCACTGCCCCCGGCGTGCCCTTGGCTTGATACCCGACGAACAGCACTTCATGCCTCGGATCCCCAAGCATGGCCTTGAGGTAGTTGACGATCCGCCCACCCGAGCACATGCCGTTGCCTGCAATGACAATCGCCGGGCGCCCGGTGCTTTTGAGGTAATTCACCACCTGCTGATGCCTGGCATGGGTATCCACACTGATCAGCTGACCAAAGCCCAGCGGGTCACGCCCCTCAGCAAACCGCGCGCGGGCTTCTTCATTCCAGTATTCATGCAGGTCGCGGTAAACGCTGGTGATGCGTTGAGCCAAGGGTGAATCAAGAATGATGGGTAATTGTGACCAATCAAGAGGACTATCACCCGGCGCTTGCCCCGCGTTCAGCAGGACCTTGCGATGAAGGATGTCTTCGAGCTCGTACAACAATTCCTGGGTACGCCCCAGGCTGAAGGCTGGGATGAGGATCGTGCCGTTATCGGCCAATGCCCGATCGATGAGTGCTTCCAGTTTTTCTCGACGGTCGTCGGTACTGGGGTGCAGGCGATCACCATAGGTGCTTTCGAGCACCAGCACGTCAGCGCGCTCTGGGGGCTGCACGGGCCGCAGCAAGGGATTGGTGGAGGGCCCTAGGTCGCCGGAGAACACGTAGCGGGTGTTGACCTCCCCGCGCGCCACGTCACACTCGACATAGGCTGAACCCAATAGGTGCCCGGCGCGCTGCAAGCGAATGCGGCAGCCAAGACCAGGACGATCGATGGGAGCATGCCATTGCTCGAAAGGCAGCGGGACGATCAGTTCATCGAGCATCGCGAGATAGCGCTTCACGTGCTGCGGTTCACGGCTGATGCTCAGCCTGTAGGCATCCTCCAGCACCAGTGGAAGCAGCTTGGCAGAGGGTTCGCTGCACAGGATGGGGCCTCGGTACCCCGCCGCCAGCAGCGCGGGGATGCGGCCGACATGGTCGAGATGCACGTGCGTGACGATCAGCGCCTGAACACTGCTCACCTCGAAGCTCGCACCAAAACCCAGGGACGCGGGTTCCGCGCCAGGCGATGCATCATCACCTTGCTCCAGGCCGCAATCGACCAGCAGGCTGGTAGCGGGGTCAAGGTGAAGCTGGTGGCAAGAGCCAGTTACGCCTCGGGTGGCGCCGTGATGAGAAAGAACGGGGAAATCCATGCTGCTGCACACTCGCCTGGGCCGAAAATGAAGTGTGCTATTACTTCATGACAGCCGATGCGGGCATAGGTGAGACTTTCCTCAATAGAAGTAGGAAACCGCCTCAATTACCGCTTAATGCCGCTTGGCGGGCAGAAGCGCGAATCTTGCGCTTGCTGCGCTGCACGCCGTAGGCGCCGAGCAGTGGGCCGATAGCCAACCCGATGACCAGCGCGGCCAGTACCAGTACCGCAACCGGCACTTCAGGGGCAGACCAACCAAACAGGACCAGCGAGACCGCCTGCTGGTTCTCGAGTACGAAGAACAGCACCACAGCCGCCAACAGCAGCACGAACAACGCCGCCAGGGCGCGCTTGAGGTTACGCATCAGACTGCTCCTTTTTTATCAGGCCTCGGCCTCATCTTCTTCATTGACCCGGTCACGCAATTCCTTGCCCGGTTTGAAGTGCGGCACGAACTTGCCTTCCAAGCTGACCGACTGGCCAGTCTTGGGGTTGCGACCGACGCGGGGTGCGCGATAGTGCAGCGAGAAGCTGCCAAAACCGCGAATCTCGATGCGATCGCCCGTCGCCAGGCACTGCGACATCTGCTCAAGCATGGTCTTGATGGCCAACTCCACATCTTTCGAGGAGAGCAGCCCCTGATGGGTGACAATACGTTCGATCAGCTCCGACTTCGTCATATTTTTCCCTTCGTTATCAAGCAGCTAGATCATTGCTTAACCAGTTTGTAGCACGCTGGGAGGGATTTGAACAGGGCGGTTCTTGACTTAATAAAAAAATTCAAGATTGAAGTTGTACAAGAATGGTCTAGCGCGAGGACCGCCAGGCCTGCAAGCCAGCCCCTAAAGGGCCCCTGCCAAACAGGCATAAAAAAAGGGCGACCCGAGGGTCGCCCTTTTTCTTACCGATCCAACAGAACTTAGTTCTGTTTGGCCATTGCTTCGCGCAGCAGCGCAGCCATGGTGGTGTCGGCAGCAGCTTCCGGAGCGTTTTTCAGGCTCTGGATAGCTTCGCGCTCTTCAGCGTCGTCTTTCGATTTGATCGACAGGCTGATAACGCGGGACTTACGGTCAACGCTGATGATCTTAGCTTCGATCTCTTCGCCTTCCTTCAGAACGTTACGCGCGTCTTCAACGCGGTCACGGCTGATTTCGGAAGCTTTCAGAGTGGCTTCGATGTCGTCGGCCAGGGTGACGATGGCGCCTTTGGCGTCAACTTCTTTCACGATGCCCTTGACGATAGCGCCCTTGTCATTGACAGCAACGAAGTTGGAGAACGGATCGTCTTCCAGCTGCTTGATGCCCAGGGAGATGCGCTCGCGCTCTGGGTCGACCGACAGGATGACGGTTTCCAGCTCGTCGCCCTTCTTGAAACGACGTACGGCTTCTTCGCCGGTTTCGTTCCAGGAGATGTCGGACAGGTGAACCAGGCCGTCGATGCCGCCGTCCAGACCAATGAAGATACCGAAGTCGGTGATCGACTTGATGGTACCGGTGATCTTGTCACCCTTGTTGAACTGGCCGGAGAAGTCTTCCCATGGGTTGGACTTGCACTGCTTGATGCCCAGGGAGATACGACGACGCTCTTCGTCGATGTCCAGAACCATAACTTCCACTTCGTCGCCAACCTGAACGACTTTCGACGGGTGGATGTTCTTGTTGGTCCAGTCCATTTCGGAAACGTGTACCAGACCTTCAACGCCTTCTTCCAGCTCAGCGAAGCAGCCGTAGTCGGTCAGGTTGGTAACGCGAGCTTGTACGCGAGTACCTTCTGGGTAGCGGGCAGTGATAGCAACCCACGGATCTTCGCCCATCTGCTTCAGACCCAGCGAAACGCGGTTGCGCTCACGGTCGAACTTCAGAACGCGAACGTCGACTTCGTCGCCAACGTTAACGATTTCGGAAGGATGCTTGATGCGCTTCCAGGCCATGTCGGTGATGTGCAGCAGGCCGTCGATACCGCCCAGGTCCACGAATGCGCCGTAGTCGGTGAGGTTCTTGACGATACCTTTGACTTGCTGGCCTTCCTGCAGGGTTTCCAGCAGGGCTTCGCGCTCGGCGGAGTTCTCGGCTTCCAGCACGCTGCGACGGGAAACGACAACGTTGTTGCGCTTCTGGTCGAGCTTGATGACCTTGAATTCCAGCTCTTTGCCTTCCAGGTGGGTGGTGTCGCGCACTGGGCGGACATCAACCAGGGAGCCCGGCAGGAACGCACGGATGCCGTTAACGTCGACAGTGAAGCCGCCCTTAACCTTACCGTTGATAACGCCCTTGACCACTTCTTCGGCGGCGAAAGCTGCTTCCAGAACAATCCAGCACTCGGCGCGCTTGGCTTTTTCACGGGACAGTTTGGTTTCGCCAAAGCCGTCTTCGACCGCGTCCAGCGCAACGTGAACTTCGTCACCGACCTTGATGGTCAGCTCGCCAGCTTCGTTGTAGAACTGCTCGAGCGGGATGACGCCCTCGGACTTCAGGCCAGCGTGTACGGTAACCCAGTCGCCGTCGATGTCGACAACGATACCGGTGATGATCGCACCCGGCTGAAGATTGAGGGTTTTCAGGCTTTCTTCAAAGAGTTCTGCAAAGCTTTCGCTCATTTTAATTCCTGTAGATTCGGGCGAAACAGACGCCCATCGCCACATTCCAGACAATGTGGGTTTCGTTATTTAAAGGAAAGCCGACAGGACGTTGACTGGTGCACCTGCCTGCTCTCCTGGCTATCAGTGAAGGTCGCGAAGCGCGATCTCACTCCTGATACGTTGCAACACCTGCTCGATGGACAACTCGGTAGAGTCCAACTGAATGGCATCGGCCGCTGGTTTCAGCGGGGCCACTGCACGTTGGGTGTCACGCTCATCACGTGCACGAATCTCATCCAGCAGACTCGACAGACTAACATCTTCGCCTTTGCCCTTCAACTGCAGGTAACGACGACGTGCCCGTTCCTCCGCGCTGGCGGTCAGGAAAATCTTCAAGGGCGCGTCCGGGAACACCACGGTACCCATGTCGCGACCATCGGCGATCAGGCCCGGAGCCTCGCGGAATGCACGCTGACGCAACAGCAACGCGTCCCGCACGGCAGGCAGCGAGGCTACCATCGAGGCACCTGCGCCGACAGTTTCGGTGCGGATGACACTGCTGACGTCCTCACCCTCAAGGATGATCTGTTGCAGCTTACCGGGCTCGGCCGCGATGAACTGCACATCCAGATGGGCGGCAAGTTGCTTGAGCAGCTCTTCGTTGGTCAGGTCGACGCCGTGATTGTTGGCATTGAACGCCAGCAAACGGTACAGCGCGCCGGAGTCCAGCAAGCGCCAGCCCAGCTCGCGAGCCAGCAGACCGGCGACCGTGCCCTTGCCCGAGCCGCTTGGCCCGTCGATGGTGATGACTGTTGCTTGCGAATTCACGACTTGCCCTCTTCAGCCACGCGGATACCGACTTCGGCACACAGCGCCAGGAAGTTGGGGAACGAGGTGGCGACGTTAGCGCAATCATGGATGCGAATCGGCGCAGTGGCACGCAGCGAGGCAACGCTGAAGGCCATGGCGATACGGTGGTCACCGTGGCCGTGCACTTCGCCGCCGCCGATCGGGCCGCCGTCGATGATGATGCCGTCCGGGGTCGGCTCGCACTTCACGCCCAGGCTGATCAGGCCATCGGCCATGACCTGGATGCGGTCGGATTCCTTGACCCGCAGCTCTTCGGCGCCACGCAGCACGGTGCGCCCTTCGGCACAGGCCGCGGCAACGAACAGCACCGGGAACTCGTCGATGGCCAGCGGCACCAGGTTTTCGGGGATGTCGATACCCTTGAGTTGAGCACCGCGCACACGCAGGTCAGCCACCGGCTCGCCACCCACTTCACGCTGGTTTTCCAGGGTGATGTCGCCGCCCATCAGGCGCAAAATGTCGATCACGCCGGTACGGGTCGGGTTGATGCCGACATGCTCGAGCACCAGCTCCGAGCCTTGAGCGATCGAGGCTGCCACCAGGAAGAACGCCGCCGACGAAATATCGGCAGGCACTTCGATGCGGGTAGCCGTCAGCTTGCCGCCAGACTGCAGCGAAGCCACCGGGCCATTGGACTCAACCGCGTAACCAAAGCCGCGCAGCATGCGCTCGGTGTGGTCACGGGTCGGTGCAGGTTCGGTGACCGTGGTCTTGCCTTCGGCATACAGACCGGCCAGCAGCAGGCACGACTTGACCTGGGCACTGGCCATCGGCAGCGTGTAGGTCAGCGCCTTGAGCTTGTTACCACCACGGATGGTGAGTGGCGGACGGCCTTCAGGGCCAGTCTCGACCACTGCGCCCATTTCGCGCAGCGGGTTGGCCACGCGGTTCATCGGGCGCTTGGACAGCGAGGCATCACCGGTCATGGTCACGTCGAACGGCTGACCGGCCAACAAGCCAGAGAGCAGGCGCATCGAGGTGCCGGAGTTGCCCACGTAGATTGGCCCAGGTGGCGGCTTGAGGCCGTGCAGGCCGACCCCATGGATGGTTACGCGACCCTGGTTCGGGCCTTCGATGACCACCCCCATGTCACGGAAGGCTTGCAAGGTCGCCAGCGCATCCTCACCTTCGAGGAACCCTTCGACCTCGGTCGTGCCTTCGGCCAGCGAGCCGAGCATGATCGAGCGGTGAGAAATCGACTTGTCGCCCGGTACGCGGATTCGCCCGGTCAGGCGGCCACCCGGTTGGGCCAGGAAAATCAGATCGTTGGCGTTCATAGCGTCCACATAGGCCCGGCGGGCCAGGATTTTACTGAAATGCTCGCGGGCAACGCGTGCGCGGGTGAATACACCCAGCAACTGGTGCCCGTCCCCTGCATCGATCGCGTCGCGCAAGGCGTCGAGATCGCTGCGATATGTATCAAGCGTGCGCAGGACGGCTTCGCGGTTGGCGAGAAAGATGTCGTGCCACATGGTCGGGTCGCTGCCGGCGATTCTCGTGAAATCGCGGAAGCCTCCCGCAGCGTACCGGAAGATCTCGAGGTTTTCATTGCGCTTGGCCAGCGAATCGACCAGGCCGAAGGCCAGCAAGTGCGGCAGATGGCTGGTGGCGGCCAGGACTTCGTCATGGCGCTCGACCGGCATGTGCTCGACATCGGCATCCAATGCGCGCCACAGGCGGTCTACCGTGGCCAGGGCGGCGGGGTCGGTGTCCGGCAGCGGCGTGAGGATGACCTTGTGGCGACGGAACAGGGCGGCGTTGGAGGCCTCTACCCCGCTCTGCTCGGAACCGGCAATCGGGTGGCCGGGGACGAAGCGCGACAGGCGCTCACCCAGGACTTCACGGGCGGCGCGCACCACATTGCCCTTGGCGCTGCCGACATCGGTGATGACGGCATCGCCCAGGTCGAGCTGTGCCAGGCGCGCCAGCAGCTTTTCCATGGCCAGGATCGGCACGGCCAGCTGGATGACATCGGCACCGACACAGGCGGCGGCGAGGTCTTCTTCACAGCGGTCGACCACACCCAGGGCCACGGCCTGCTTGCGCGAGGGGGCATCCAGGTCGACGCCGACCACTTCGCGGCACAGGCCGCTTTCGCGCAAGCCCTTGGCGAAGGAGCCGCCGATCAGGCCCAGGCCTACGACGACGAGGCGACCGATGAGCGGTGCGGGTTTGGTTGTTACTGCATTTACCACGAGTGCGAACCCTGTTCAGAAATCAAGACAGTCTGTGAGACCGCAGGGGGCCGCTTCGCAGCCCATCGCGACACAAGGCCGCGCCCGCAGGTATCACGCAGGCCCTGTAGGAGCGGCCTTGCGTCGCGATGGGGCGCAAAGCGGCCCCGGCAAGCTCATTTACAGCACCGCCTTCGGATAAGACCCCAGCACCTTCAGCCCCACAGCCTCTTGGCTGATCGCCTCCAGCACTGCCTTGATCAACGGGTCGCGGTGGTGGCCGACGAAGTCGATGAAGAACACGTACGTCCACTTGCCGCTGCGCGACGGGCGCGTCTCGATGCGGGTCAGGTCGATACCGTTCTCGTGGAACGGCACCAGCAGCTCGTGCAAGGCCCCCGGCTTGTTGCTCATCGAGACGATGATCGAGGTCTTGTCGTCGCCGGTCGGCGGTACTTCCTGGTTACCGATCATCAGGAAGCGCGTCGAGTTGTCCGGACGGTCTTCGATCTTCTCGGCCAGACGGGTCAGGCCATACAGGTTCGCCGCCATATCACCGGCGATCGCTGCCGAATTCCACTCACCCTTGACCCGCTTGGCCGCTTCGGCGTTGCTCGAAACCGCCACGCGCTCTACGTTCGGGTAGTGCGCATCCAGCCACTTGCGGCACTGGGCCAGCGACTGGGCGTGGGAGTAGATGCGGGTGATGCTGTCGGTCTTGGTGCTCTCGCCCACCAGCAGGTGGTGGTGGATGCGCAGCTCGACTTCACCGCAGATCACCATGTCGTGCTCAAGGAAGCTGTCCAGGGTGTGGCTGACCGCGCCCTCGGTGGAGTTTTCCACCGGCACCACGCCGAAGTTGACGGCACCGGCCGCCACTTCGCGGAACACTTCGTCAATGGCCGCCATTGGGCGGCTGATCACGGCATGGCCGAAGTGCTTCATCGCCGCTGCCTGGGTGAAGGTACCTTCAGGGCCCAGGTAGGCGATTTTCAGCGGCTCTTCCAGGGCCAGGCAGGACGACATGATTTCGCGGAACAGCCGCGCCATCTCTTCGTTGCCCAGCGGCCCCTTGTTGCGCTCCATGACCCGCTTGAGTACCGCAGCCTCACGCTCGGGGCGGTAGAACACCGGCTTTTCACCTTCGGCGAGCGAGGCGGTCTTGACCCGCGCCACTTCCTGGGCGCAACGGGCGCGCTCGCTGATCAGCTCGAGGATCTTCTCGTCGAGGCTGTCGATGCGCACGCGCAGCGCCTTGAGCTCGTGTTCGGACATCAGCCGTGCTCCTTCTCGAATTCAGCCATGTAGCCAACCAGCGCTTCAACCGCTTCCAGGCCCAGGGCGTTGTAGATCGAGGCACGCATGCCGCCGACCGAGCGATGGCCCTTGAGGTTGAGCAGGCCACGGGCGTCGGCGCCGGCCAGGAAGGCCTTGTCCAGGCGCTCGTCGGCCAGGCGGAACGGCACGTTCATCCACGAACGGGCGTTGACGCTGATCGGGTTGGTGTAGAAGTCGCTGGCGTCGATGAAGCCGTACAAGCGGTCTTTCTTGGCGCGGTTGCGCTGCTCCATGGCCTCGACGCCACCCTGCTCCTTGAGCCACTCGAACACCAGGCCCGAGAGGTACCAGGAATAGGTGGCCGGGGTGTTGTACATCGAGCCGTTGTCGGCCGACACCTTGTAGTCGAGCATGGTCGGGCAGCTGCTGCGGGCGTGGCCCAGCAGGTCTTCGCGCACGATCACCACCACCAGGCCGCTCGGGCCGATGTTTTTCTGCGCGCCGGCGTAGATCAGGCCGTATTGCGAGACGTCGATCGGGCGAGAGAGGATATCGGACGACATGTCGACCACCAGCGGAACGTCACCGGTCTCTGGCACCCAGTCGAACTGCAGGCCACCGATGGTCTCGTTGGACGCATAGTGGACATAGGCAGCGTTCTTGGTCAGGTTCCAGTCGTTCTGGCCTGGGATGGCGAGGTAGTCGTAAGGCTTGGCGCTGGCGGCGACATTGATGTTGCCGAAACGGCGCCCTTCCTCGATGGCCTTCTTCGACCAGATACCGGTTTCGACGTAGTCGGCAGTACCGTTTTCCGGCAGCAGGTTCAGCGGGATCTCGGCGAACTGCTGGCTGGCACCGCCCTGCAGGAACAGGACCTTGTAGTTCGAGGGGACGGACAGCAGGTCACGCAGGTCCTGCTCGGCCTTCTCGGCGATGGCGACGTAATCGTCGCTGCGATGGCTCATTTCCATCACCGACAAGCCCTTGCCGCGCCAGTCCAGCATTTCGGCCTGGGCGCGCTGCAGGACAGCGTCAGGAAGCGCAGCAGGGCCTGCGCAGAAGTTAAAGGCTCGTTTGCTCACATCCACTCTCGCTCTGCCAAATAGAACAAAATCGTTTCTCGCACGCCGCGCACCGCTCTTTGTAGGAGCGGCCTTGCGTCGCGAAAGGGCCGCAAAGCGGCCCCCAGCTTTTTGCAGCGTCGCTGAAATCCTGGGGGCTGCCTCGCAGCCCTTTCGCGACACAAGGCCGCTCCTCCAAAAAACGCCCCCACCAATGGGAGGATCCAGCGTTGCCTGCTGTAATCAGTCAAACGGGGCGACCTTGGTCGCCCCGCTCGGGTTGTTGCGCTTGCTTACTCTTGCGGTGCCTCTTCGGCGCCCGCGCTGTCGTCATCGACAGCCTCCGGCGCTTCGCCTTGCGCATCCGCCTCGACCAGTTCGTCGAGTTCTTCTTCGGAAGGCTCCTGGATCCGCTCCAGGCCCACCAGCGTTTCGTCAGCCGCCAGCTTGATCAGCGTCACACCTTGGGTGTTACGGCTCAGGCTGGACACTTCACCAACCCGTGTGCGCACCAAGGTGCCCTGGTCGGAGATGAGCATGATCTCTTCGCCTTCCTGAACCTGGATAGCGCCGATCAACAGACCGTTGCGCCCCTTGGTACCCATGGCGATCACGCCCTGGCCACCACGGCCGCGACGCGGGAACTTGGACAGCGGCGTACGCTTGCCGTAGCCACGCTCGGACGCGGTGAGGATCTGCGCACCGGACTCAGGGATCAGCATCGAAATGATCTGCTGCCCTTTGCCCAGCTTCATGCCGCGCACACCACGGGCGGTACGGCCCATTTCGCGCACCACGCTCTCAGCGAAGCGGATCACCTTGCCGGCGTCGGAGAACATCATGACTTCCTTGGCACCGTCGGTGATGGCCGCGGCAATCAAGGTGTCGCCTTCTTTCAGCTTCAGGGCGATCAGGCCGCTGGTGCGTGGGCGGGCAAACTGGGCCAGCGGGGTCTTCTTGACGGTACCGGAAGCGGTGGCCATGAAGATATAGGCACCGGTCGGCTCAGCAGACCATTCCGGGGTGTCGCCGTCTTCTTCGTCGACTTCCTCGGCTTCTACCAGCTCACCTTCGAGCACGGTGTCATCGGCCTCGTCCAGCTCTTCGTCCAGGTCGGCGCTTTGCTGCAGGGCCTCGAGGTCGATCTGCAGCATCGCAGTGATGCGCTCACCCTCTTCCAGCGGCAGCAGGTTGACCAGCGGACGGCCACGGGCAGCACGGGACGCTTCGGGGATTTCGTAGGTCTTCTTCCAGTACACCTTGCCCTTGCTGGAGAACAGCAACAGGGTGGCGTGGCTGTTGGCGACCAACAGGTGCTCGATGTAGTCCTCGTCCTTCACGCCGGTCGCCGACTTGCCCTTGCCGCCACGGCGCTGGGCCTGGTAGGCGGACAGTGGCTGGGTCTTGGCATAGCCACCGTGGGAGATGGTCACCACGCGCTCTTCTTCCGGGATCATGTCGCCGTAGTTGAGGTCGTGGCTGGCGTTAAGGATCTCGGTGCGGCGCGCATCGCCGTATTCGGCGCGGATGGCTTCGAGCTCTTCGCGGATCACTTCCATCAGGCGCTCGGCGCTGCTGAGGATGCGGATCAGTTCGCCGATCTGCTCGAGGATTTCCTGATACTCGGCCAGCAGCTTCTCGTGCTCCAGGCCGGTCAGGCGGTGCAGACGCAGGTCAAGAATCGCCTGGGCCTGTTCCGGCGACAGGTAGTACTTGCCCTCGCGCAGGCCGAACTGTTCTGGGAGGTCTTCAGGGCGGCAGGAATCGGCGCCGGCGCGCTCGACCATGACCTGCACGGCGCTGGATTCCCAGGCAGTGGAAATCAACGCTTCCTTGGCTTCCGACGGCGTCGGCGAGGCCTTGATCAGGGCGATGACCGGGTCGATGTTGGACAGCGCGACCGCTTGGCCTTCAAGGATGTGGCCACGCTCACGGGCCTTGCGCAGCTCGAACACGGTACGGCGCGTCACCACTTCACGGCGGTGGCGGACGAACGCTTCGAGCAGGTCCTTGAGGTTGAGCAGACGCGGGCGGCCGTCGATAAGGGCCACGACGTTGATGCCGAACACGCTCTGCAGCTGGGTCTGCTGGTAGAGGTTGTTGAGCACCACCTCCGGCACCTCGCCGCGACGCAGCTCGATGACGATGCGCATGCCGTCCTTGTCGGACTCGTCACGCAGCTCGGTAATGCCTTCGATCTTCTTCTCTTTGACCAGCTCGGCGATCTTCTCGATCAGACGCGCCTTGTTCAGCTGGTACGGCAGCTCGGTGACGACGATCTGCTGGCGGCCACCGACCTTGTCGATGTCTTCGACTTCGGAACGGGCACGCATGTAGATGCGGCCACGGCCGGTGCGGTAGGCCTCGATGATGCCCTGGCGGCCATTGATGATGCCGGCAGTCGGGAAGTCTGGGCCAGGGATGAACTGCATCAGCTCATCGATGGTGACATCCGGGTTGTCGATCAGCGCCAGGCAGCCGTCGATGACCTCGCCGAGGTTGTGCGGCGGGATGTTGGTCGCCATGCCCACGGCGATACCGCTGGAACCGTTGACCAGCAGGTTGGGAATACGGGTCGGCATGACTGCCGGGATCTGCTCGGTGCCGTCGTAGTTGGGCACCCAGTCGACGGTTTCTTTGTGCAGGTCGGCCAGCAGCTCGTGCGCCAGCTTGGCCATGCGCACTTCGGTGTATCGCATGGCCGCGGCGTTGTCGCCGTCGACCGAACCGAAGTTGCCCTGGCCGTCGACCAGCAGGTAACGCAGCGAGAACGGCTGGGCCATACGCACGATGGTGTCGTAGACCGCAGTGTCGCCGTGCGGGTGGTACTTACCGATCACGTCACCGACCACACGGGCGGACTTCTTGTACGGTTTGTTCCAGTCGTTGCCCAGTTCGCTCATCGCAAAGAGAACGCGACGATGCACGGGCTTCAAGCCGTCACGCGCATCGGGCAGCGCTCGCCCGACAATCACGCTCATCGCGTAGTCGAGGTAAGACTGTCTCAGTTCGTCTTCGATATTGACCGGGAGGATTTCTTTGGCCAGTTCGCCCATGAGAAGCCTGATTCCTTTTTCTGGTGAAACTTCGCAGCGCCATCAAGGGCCGAACGAAGCTCGCCGTCGCGACGCGCAGTGCTGCGACGACTTACGACAAATCAATGAGTTGTGCCATGGATCTGCGCAAATTTGGCCGCCGTGATGGGCGGTCTTGGAAACTGCCGGATGTTATCACAAAGGCAGTGCGGGTGGGGAGATGTGGCAGGCCCTGACACTACAGGTTGTGCAAGGTCCATGTGGGAGCAGCCTTGCGCTGCGAAGAGGCCGATGCAAGCAGCAGCAATACCCGGCGCCGGTACTGGCCTCTTCGCAGCACAAGGCTGCTCCTACAGAGAAATGTGCAGCCACACCCCTCAGTGCAAACGCTTGCGGCACATCAACTGAGCCAGCTTGGCGGTATCCGGGCGTTCGACGATGCCCTTCTCGGTCACGATCACGTCGATCAGGTCGGCCGGGGTCACGTCGAACACCGGGTTGAACACCTCCACCTGCGGCGCCACGCGGGTGCCGGCGTAATCCAGCAGCTCGTCTGCATCGCGCTCTTCAAGCGGGATGTCCTCGCCAGTGGCCAGGTTCAGGTCGATGCTGGTGCTCGGCGCCACGACCATGAAGCGCACGCCGTGGTGCATGGCACTGACCGCGAGCTGGTAGGTGCCGATCTTGCTCGCCACATCACCATTGGCCGCGATGCAGTCGGCACCGACCACAACCCAGGTGATGCCCTTGCTCTTCATCAGGTGGGCCAGGGCCGAATCGGCGCACAACGTCACCGGAATGCCCTCGTTGGCCAACTCCCAGGCGGTCAGGCGCGAGCCTTGCAGCCAGGGGCGGGTTTCGCCGGCATACACCCGCTCAACCATGCCCTCCAGGTAACCCGCGCGGATCACCCCCAGCGCGGTGCCAAAACCGCCGCTGGCCAGGGCGCCGGCATTGCCGTAGGTGAGCAGGGTCTGGGCGTTGCCCTGATGGCGGCGAATCAGTTCAATGCCGTACTGGGCCATGGTCAGGTTGGCTTCACGGTCGCTTTCATGAATCGCTACCGCCTCAGCTTGCAGCGCGGCCAGCACGTCTTCTTCCGGGCGCAAGCGCTGCAGGCGCTCGCGCATGCGGTTCAGCGCCCAGAACAGGTTAGCGGCGGTGGGGCGCGCCTCGGCCAGGCTGAGGAAGTCTTCTTCCAGGTCCTGCTCCCAGTCGCCGCCCTCGGCCAGGCGCTCTTCCAGGGCGAGGACCAGGCCGTAGGCCGCGGCAATGCCGATGGCCGACGCACCGCGCACCGCCATGTCACGGATCGCGTTCACCACCTGCGCGACATTGTCGCAGGCCAGCCAGACCTCCTGCGCGGGCAGCTGGCGCTGGTCGAGCAGATGCAGAACGCCGCCTTCCCAGCGGATCGCGGTCACCTTCTCCGCCGCCAAAAGTCGCTCGCGCATCGCCTCTCCCCGTCGTTCGGATGTCAAAAGCCGGCGATTATAGCGACCCTCGGCCTTGAGCGCTCGGGTATACTCCGGCCCAATTTAGCAAAGTTTCAGAGGACTCTTAAATGAGCAACGTCGACCACGCCGAAATTGCCAAGTTCGAAGCCTTGGCCCACCGCTGGTGGGACCGTGAAAGCGAGTTCAAGCCGCTGCATGAAATCAACCCGTTGCGCGTCAACTGGATCGACGAGCGGGTCGGCCTGGCTGGCAAGAAAGT
The DNA here is from genome assembly GCF_053629175.1 of Pseudomonas sp. Y3 TE3536. Classification (NCBI taxonomy): domain Bacteria; kingdom Pseudomonadati; phylum Pseudomonadota; class Gammaproteobacteria; order Pseudomonadales; family Pseudomonadaceae; genus Pseudomonas; species Pseudomonas sp. Y3 TE3536. Next base: position 486,420 of record NZ_JBRJHU010000001.1, read on the forward strand.
GCTGGACGTGGGCTGCGGCGGCGGCATTCTCAGCGAATCCATGGCCCTGCGTGGCGCCTCGGTAACCGGCATCGACATGGGCGAGGCCCCGCTGGCGGTGGCCCAGTTGCACCAACTGGAGTCCGGCGTCGAAGTTGAATACCGGCAGATCACCGCCGAAGCACTGGCCGAAGAGATGCCTGGGCAGTTCGACGTGGTCACCTGCCTGGAAATGCTCGAGCACGTCCCCGACCCGTCGTCGGTGATTCGCGCCTGCTACCGCATGGTCAAGCCTGGCGGCCAGGTGTTCTTCTCCACCATCAACCGCAACCCCAAGGCCTACCTGCTGGCCATCGTCGGCGCCGAGTACATCCTTAAGATGCTGCCGCGCGGCACCCACGACTTCAAGAAGTTCATCCGCCCGTCCGAGCTGGGCGCCTGGAGCCGTGTTGCCGGCCTTGAAGTCAAGGACATCATCGGCCTGACCTACAACCCGTTGACCAAGCACTACAAGCTTTGCAACGACGTGGACGTCAACTACATGATCCAGACCCTGCGCGAGGAATGAGCATGCGTTTGCGAGCAGTACTCTTCGACATGGACGGCACCCTGCTCGACACGGCGCCGGACTTCATCGCCATCTGCCAGGCCATGCTCGCCGAGCGCGGCTTGCCGGCCGTGGACGACAACCTGATTCGCGGGGTGATTTCCGGCGGTGCCCGTGCCATGGTCGCCACCACCTTCGCCATGGACCCGGAAGCTGAAGGCTTCGAGGCCCTGCGCCTGGAGTTTCTCGAGCGCTACCAGCGCGACTGTGCGGTGCACAGCAAGCTGTTCGACGGCATGGCCGAGCTGCTGGCCGACATCGAGAAAGGCAACCTGCTGTGGGGCGTGGTCACCAACAAGCCGGTACGTTTTGCCGAGCCGATCATGCAGCGCCTGGGCCTGGCCGAGCGCTCGGCGCTGCTGATCTGCCCGGACCACGTGAAAAACAGCAAGCCCGACCCCGAGCCGCTGATCCTGGCCTGCAAAACCTTGAACCTGGACCCGGCCAGCGTGCTGTTCGTCGGCGACGACCTGCGCGACATCGAGTCTGGCCGCGACGCCGGCACCCGCACCGCGGCGGTGCGCTACGGCTATATTCATCCAGAGGACAACCCGAACAACTGGGGTGCCGACGTGGTGGTGGACCACCCGCTGGAACTGCGCAAGGTGATCGACAGCGCGCTGTGCGGCTGCTGAGCCTCACTCCAAGCCCCTACCTTGTCCCTGTGGGAGCGGGTTTACCCGCGAAAGGGCCGGACCAGGCAGCTTGATTGCCTGACCTGACGCATTCGCGGGTAAACCCGCTCCCACAGGGTAAGGTGCCGCGCCAACGAACTCGAAGGACCACACAATGTTCGACTACACCGCCCGCCCCGACCTGCTGCAAGGCCGGGTCATCCTGGTCACCGGAGCCGGCCGCGGCATCGGTGCCGCCGCCGCCAAGGCCTACGCCGCGCTCGGTGCCACCGTGCTGCTGCTGGGCAAGACCGAGGCCAACCTCAACGAGGTCTACGACCAGATCGAGGCCGCCGGGCACCCACAACCGGTGGTGATCCCGTTCAACCTGGAAACCGCCCTGCCCCACCAGTACGACGAGCTGGCGGTCATGATCGAAGACCAGTTCGGGCGCCTGGATGGCCTGCTCAACAACGCCTCGATCATCGGCCCGCGCACGCCACTGGAGCAGTTGTCGGGTGACAACTTCATGCGCGTAATGCACATCAACGTCGATGCCACCTTCATGCTCACCAGCACCCTGCTGCCGCTGCTCAAGCTGTCGGAGGACGCCTCGGTGGTGTTCACCTCCAGCAGTGTCGGGCGCAAAGGCCGGGCCTACTGGGGCGCCTACGGGGTGTCGAAGTTCGCCACCGAAGGCCTGATGCAGACCTTGGCCGACGAACTGGAAGGGGTTGCGCCGGTGCGCTCCAACAGCATCAACCCAGGCGCCACGCGCACGGCGATGCGGGCCCAGGCTTACCCGAGCGAAAACCCGCAGAACAACCCGCTGCCTGAAGAGATCATGCCGGTGTACCTGTACCTGATGGGGCCAGACAGCACTGGGGTGAATGGTCAGGCGTTCAACGCCCAGTGATTTTGGGTGGCCTGTACTGGCCCTATCGCCGGCAAGCCGGCTCCCACAGGATTTATACTATGCCAGAAGGCAGTGACTACCCTGTGGGAGCGGGCTTGCCCGCGAAGAGGCCAGCACAGTAGACCATCAACCCGCCGCCAACGCCGGCCGCACCCGCCCCTGCTGACGCCCTTCCAGCTGCATGCAGCGCTCCAGGAACAGGTACATGCAGTCGTAACTCTTGCAGATCGCCCGGCGCAATTCGGTACGCAACCCCAGCGTCGGGTTCTCCCCCGCCAAGGTACAGATGATTTCCAGCGCCTCCCACGGGTGCGCATCGTCGTACTGCGCATGCATCTTCAGCCACTTCATGGCGCGCTTGCGCTGCTCCTCCGGGAAGCCTTGGGCGTAGGTGTCATTGGCACACACCACCGCCGACCATTCCCCCGTCGCGCCTTCGATGGCGTAGTTGGTCGCCGCCATGGAAATCGCCAGGTTTTCGGTAGCACACACCCGCCAGCACCAGTCATTGAGCCCATTCAACTCGGGCGGCACCTCTTGTGCCTGCAGGTCATGCAGGTGAACGCCATGGGCATGGCACCAGTGCACCCAGTAGTCGGCATGGTTGAGCTCGACGCGGATGTTGCGCATCAACCAGCGCCGCGCCATGTCTTCGCCGGGGTGGCGGCCGTAGCGGGTCTTGGTCAGGTTATGGGCCATGTACAGGGAGAACTGCTCGACCACCGGCCAGCCGCCGATCAGGTACTGGCGGATGGTCGAAGGCTTCAACTGGCCATCACGCAGGCGCTGGTAAAACTCATGCTCGACCACCCGGCGCTTGCTTTCGCGGCACTCTTCAATCAGTTGCTGGGCCCATTGAGGGTAACTGGCGGGGTCCATCAATGGCCCGATACGAACGAATGCATCAATCACTTTCAGCTCCTTGTTCCTTGTGATTTTTCGGACGTGTTGTGTCAGCGAAAGCCGCTGTCTAGCTAACGAAACGTGCCAGGTGCCCGCTGCAACAGAGGCCGTGCGGCGATCCGTTGGCGCTGCAGGCTGTCACAGGTGAACACCTGGGGCCGTTCGATCAGGTAGCCCTGGGCGTAATCCACGCCAATTTCCTGCAGGGCCTGTTCGATCAAGGGGGTTTCGACAAACTCGGCGATGGTCCGCTTACCCATGACATGGCCGATGTGGTTGATGACCTCGACCATGGCCCGGTTGACCGGGTCGTCGAGCATGTCCTTGACAAAACTGCCGTCGATCTTGAGGAAATCCACAGGCAAATGCTTCAAATAGGCGAACGACGACATGCCGGCACAGAAGTCGTCGAGCGAGAACCTGCACCCCAGCCCTTTGAGTTCGTTGATGAAACGAATGGCACTGCCGAGGTTGGCAATGGCGCTGGTTTCGGTGATCTCGAAGCAGATCATGCGTGGCGGGATGGCGTACTCGACGAACAAGCGCTGCAAGTACTCGAGGAAGTTGTCGTCGCCGATGCTCGACCCCGACAGGTTGATCGCGCACATGGACAGCGGCCCTTCGCGCCCTTCGTCCAGGCACTGGCGAATCACCTGGAACACATTGCGCACCACCCAGCGGTCAAGGGCGGTCATCAGGCCATAGCGCTCGGCGGCGGGGATGAAGCTGCTGGGCAAGATGGTGCGGCCGCTCTCGTCGTGCAGGCGCAGCAGAATCTCGATATGGCCAGGGCCTTCGATGGTCTTCAGCGCGGCGATTTCCTGGGCGTACAGGCAGAAGCGGTTTTCTTCCAGGGCCACGTGCAAACGCTGGATCCAGGCCATCTCGCCAAAGCGCATGGACAGCTCGCTGTCGTCGGCGTGGTACACCTGCACCCGGTTGCGGCCCTTTTCCTTGGCCATGTAGCAGGCCATGTCGGCGGCACGCAGCGAGGCCTCCAGGGTTCCAGGGGCCTGCGCCATGTTCACCAGGCCAATGCTCACAGTGGTGACGAACGGGCGCCCCTTCCACACAAAGTGCAGGCTCTGGACCATCTGGCGCAGTTGCTCGGCAATACGCTCGGCCTGGTCCGGCGGGCAGTTTTCCAGCAGCACGCCAAACTCATCGCCACCCAGCCTGGCTAGCGTGTCACCTTCGCGCAGCCCCGACTGCAACACGGCGCAGATATGGCGCAGCAACTCGTCGCCCGCCGCGTGGCCACAGGTGTCGTTGACCAGCTTGAACTGGTCGAGGTCAAGGAACATCAGTGAATGCCGCCCAGCCTGGCGTGCCAGGCCGTTGAGCGCTTGCTCCAGGCGGTATTCGAACTCGCGGCGGTTGGCCAGGCCGGTCAAGGCGTCATGGGTTGCCTGCCAGGACAGGTTGGCGATGTACTGGCGCTCCTGGGTCATGTCGTGCAGCACCAGCACGATGCCGCTGACCTGCCCATCATTGACGATGGGCGAGCCCACCAGGTTGATCGACACGGTGCTGCCGTCCAGGCGCTGGATCAGCCGGGCATGCTCGGCGCCGCCCTTCAGGCTGCCACTGAGCACCTGCTCTACCAGGCTGCGGCCGTCCTCTTCGGCCTGCTCGTCCACCAGGCTGAACAGCGCCGAAAGTGGCAGCCCCTGGGCTTGGCCGGCCTGCCAGTGGGTGAGTTGCTCGGCCGCCGGGTTCATGTAGCCGATATAGCCATCGACGTCGGTGGTGATGACCGCATCGCCAATCGCCTGCAGGGTGATCTGCGCCCGCTCCTTTTCGGCCTGCAGGGCACTGGCAAACGCCTGGCGCTGGGCCAGCAACTTGCTGGAGCGGCGCCAGGCAATGGTAATGAGGAACAAGGCAGTCAGCAGGTTGGTGATCAGCAGCACCTGCAGCAACATGCGCGAGCCCTCGCCCAGCGCATCGCTGAAGGCCCTGGCGGCCGGCGTCACACCTTCGTTGATGGCGACGATGCGGGCCTTCCAGTCGCTGATCGTGCCGGCATCGACCTGGCCACCGGCAAAGCCTGTGCGCATCTCGCCCGCCAGCACATCCAGCTGGCCCAGGTAGCGGTCGCCGATGTCCCAGTAGTCGATGGCCGTCTGCATGTAGCTGATGCTGCGGAAGTTGCGATAGAACCAGATGATGCGTTCGACGTCGTTGGGGTGGTTGCCACCCTGCAACACGGCATCGCGCGCGGCGTTCAAGTCCGGATTGGGCTGGTCGAGCACTTCACGCAACTGGTGATCGCCGTGGGGCACGGTGATGGCCTGGCGGTAGCGCTGGTAAGTGCCTTCGTCGCGGTTATCGGCGTACAGGTTGAGGTAGTAGATGGCGTCTTTCTGAGCCTTGGACCACAAGCTCTCGCCCGCGACATAGGCGCGTACCGCCGATAGCGTATAGAGGCTGAGACCGGCCAATGCCGCCTGGAAGATCACGACGGCAATGAAGGGCCAGATGATACCCAGCAGCTTCGGCGCTTCTAGAGTGCGATGTCCCTTCATGGAGTCCCTGTCACAGAGCAGATAAGGCTCGAATCAACCCAGACAAGCACAGCGTAGGCCATTTGCCATCTGCGTGGAGGGGTTTTTTATGACAAGGAATGGGGCGATTCGCACCGCCCTTAACTAGAGGCTCAGGTCTGCTGCAGATGCCCGTACAGCTTGGCGTACAAACCACCCTCGGCAATCAGCTGCTGATGGTCGCCATCTTCGGCCACATGCCCGCCATCGAACACCAACACCCGGTCCGCTTGTTTCACGGCCGACAGGCGGTGGGCGATGATCAGCGTGGTACGGCCACTGAGGAAGCGTGCCAGGGCCTGGTGCAGGTTGTACTCGGTGGCGGCATCCAGCGCCGACGTGGCTTCATCGAGAATCACCACCTTGGGTTCGGCCAAGACCATCCGGGCAATTGCCAGCCGTTGCCGCTGCCCCCCGGACAGGCGCACGCCGGATCGCCCCACCACGCTGTCCAGGCCTTGCGGCAAGGCGGCGATGGTGGCGTCCAGCTGGGCAATGCGCAGCGCCTGCCAGCAGGCTTCGTCGCTGCACTCGCGGCCCATGGTCAGGTTGGCGCGCACGCTGTCGTTGAACAACGAAGGGTGCTGCAGCACCACCGCGACGTTTTCACGAAGGGTTTCCAGGCCGATTTCCTGCAGGCTGGCACCGCCAAAGCGGATGGTCCCCGCCTGGGCGCTGTACAGGCCAAGCAGCAGCTGCACCAAGGTGCTCTTGCCGCCACCGCTGGCCCCCACGATAGCCACCTTCTCGCCCGGGGCGATGGACAGGTCGAGGTGCTCAAGCACCGGCTCGTCGGCATAGGCGAAGCGCAGGTCGCGCACCTCGATGCCCACTGTTTCGCGGCCCACGAACGGGTCACTGGCCGCGGGGTACTGCGGCTCGTCGGCACGCGCCAGCAGCTCGTTGAGCCGGCTCAGGGCGCCACCGGCAGCGTAGTAGGCGTACTGCAGGTTGAGCAGTTGCTCCACCGGGCCGATCATGAACCACAGGTAGCTGAACACCGCCAGCATCTGGCCGATCGACAGGTCGGAAAACAGCACAGTGAGCATCGCCGCGGCGCGGAAGATGTCGATGCCGAACTGGAACAACAAACCACTGGCGCGGCCGCTGGCATCGCTCTTCCATTGCGAGTCCACGGCGTAGTCACGCACTTCCCGGGCGCGCACGCCCAGGCGCCCCAGGAAATAGCCCTGGCGGTTGCCGGCGCGGATCTCCTGGATGGCGTCGAGGGTTTCCGACAGCGCCTGGGTAAAGCGCGCGGTGCTGTCGTTTTCGAGCTTTTTCAGGTGTTTGACGCGCTTGCCCAACTGCACGGTGAAGTAGATCACCAGCGGGTTGAACAGCAAAATCAGCAACGCCAGTTGCCAGTGCATCCAGATCAGGATGGCCGCCGTGCCGGTCAGGGTCAGCATGGCGACCAGGAAACGGCTGAGGGTCTCGCCGACGAATTTGTCGAGGGTGTCCAGGTCGGTGACCAGGTGAGTGGTCACCGTGCCGCTGCCCAGGCTTTCGTATTCCTTGAGGGAAATCCGCTTGAGCCGTTCGATCAGCCGAATACGCAGGCGGTAGACGATGTCCTTGGCCAGCCCGGCAAACAGCTTGGCCTGCACCACGTTGAAGGCCAGGGCAGCCAGGCGCAGGCACAACGTCAGCGCCAGCATCAGGCCGATATAGCCGGCCGCGACCTGCCAGTTGGTCGGCAGCAGCTGGTTCATCCACTTCAGCGCGGCGTCGCCGTGGCCCAGCAGCACTTCATCCACCAGCAGCGGCAGCAGCAAGGGGATCGGCACGCTGCAGCACGCCGCGAGCACGGCAATCAGGTTGGCGGACCAGAGGTTTTTCTTGTGGTGCAGGGCCAGGCGGCGGATTTCCGCCCAGCTCAGTCGATCGGCCGCACTGTGGGGTTTCCCTGGCACAGGGTCGGGCGACCCGGGCACATCAAGCACAGGCAGCCTGCTGCAGCCAGCGGCCGAGCAAGGGTTGCAGACGCTCCAGCGGCTGGTAGCCGTTGGTCAGCAGCGCCAGTTGGCCGTTGCGCTCGGCCAGCAGGGTGGGGAAACCGGCGATGCCCAAGTCTTGCGCCCACGCAATATCGGCTGCGGTGGCCACGCGCGTGTCGGCGCGGGCAAAGGCCTCGGCAAACACCGCACGGTCGAAGCCTGCCTGTTCGGCCAGCTCAACCAGGTGCGGCGCGGTAGTAACGTCGACACCGGCCTCGTAGAACGCGCGCTGGATCAACGCCAGCAGTGGCCAGACGCGCTCGGCGTCCAGCTCACGGGCGGTGACCAGGGCGCGGCAGGCAGGTTCGGTGTCGTAGACGAAACCGTCAGGCATGGCGCCCTCGAAACGAAACGGCTGGCCGGTGGCGTCGGCCACCGCCTGCCAATGCTCGAGGATGTACTTGCGGGTCGACGCATCCAAGGCGCTGCCGCCGGTGCGCAGGCCGCCTGGCACCAGGTGGGTCGGCACGCCGGCTTCACGCGCCTGGGCGATCAGGGCCGCGGCCACCGGCGCAAAACCCCAGCACCAGGAACACATAGGGTCCATCACATACAGCAGGCGTGCAGACATGCATCAGGCCTCGGCTTTGTAGTTGTAACCGATCGGGTGCGGCAGGTTGCGGGCCTTGGCCAGCTCGATCTGCTTCTGCCGGTCGATGGCGCTGCGGCGAGTTTTTTCGCTCAGGCTGTCCCAGCAGTGCGGGCAGCTGACACCTGGCGAATAGTGCTCGGACGCACGCTCCTCTGCGTTGATCGGGTGGCGGCAGGCATGGCACTGGTCGTACTCGCCTTCGCTCAGGTCATGGCGCACCGTGACGCGGTTGTCGAAGACGAAGCAGTCGCCATCCCACAGGCTTTCTTCCTGAGGCACTTCTTCGAAGTACTTCAGGACGCCACCTTTAAGATGATAGACCGCCTCGAAGCCTTCACCGAGCATGTAGCTGGAGGCTTTTTCGCAACGGATACCGCCGGTGCAGAACATCGCCACTTTCTTGTGCTTGCTCGGGTCGAAGTTGGCCTTGATGTACTCGGGGAACTCGCGGAAGGTCTCCGTCTTAGGGTCGACGGCGCCCTTGAACGTGCCGATGGCCACTTCGTAGTCGTTGCGGGTATCGATCAGCAGCACTTCAGGGTCGCTGATCAGGGCGTTCCAGTCCTTGGGCTCGACGTAGGTGCCCACCTGCTGGTTGGGGTCCACGCCCGGCACACCGAGGGTGACGATCTCTTTCTTCAGCTTGACCTTGGTGCGGTAGAACGGCTGTTCGTCGCAGTAGGATTCCTTGTGGTCGACATCCACCAGGCGCGGGTCGGTGCGCAGCCAGGCCAGCAGGCCGTCGATGCCTTCGCGGGTGGCCGACACGGTGCCGTTGATGCCTTCGTTGGCCAGCAGCAGGGTGCCTTTCACGTCATTGTCGAGCATGGCTTTGAGCAGCGGCTCGCGCAGCTCGATGTAGTCTTGCAGGGTGACGAATTTGTACAGCGCCGCGACGACGATCGGTTGTGACATGAACGTGAATCTCCAGGTGGTTGCCCTCGTAAGGGGCGGACCGGGTTGTTAAAAAAGCAGGGGGGCGCTTTGCGCCCCTTTCGCGACACAAGGCCGCTCCTACAGCGGGAACGCATAACCCCTGTAGGAGCGGCCTTGTGTCGCGAAAGGGCCGCAAAGCGGCCCCCCGGATGTTGCAGATTCTACCAGAACAGCAAAAAGGATTCAGTGCCCGCCGCCCGCACACACCGGCGAGGCCGGTGCGACCCCGACCTTGGCCCACTCTTCAGCGGTGTAGGTGTGGATCGCGAGGGCGTGGATCTGGCCCATCAGCTCGCCCATGGTGGCGTAGACCTTCTGGTGACGCTTGACGCTGTTCAGCCCGGCAAACTGCTCGCTGACGATCACTGCCTTGTAGTGGGTCTCCTGACCACGACTGTGCATGTGACTTTCATTGAGCACTTCCAGGTGTTGCGGCGCCAGCGCGGTCAATTGTTGCTCGATGCGGTGCTGCATGCTCATCACGCGTTACTCACTTCTTGGCGGGGGCGGCGGCCTTGCCAGCGTTCGGGTCGAGCTCTTTGGTCATGTCTTCGAGCAGCTTGTTGACCACCGGTACCGCAGGCTCCAGGCTCTGCTGGGTCAGCTGGGCCGACTGCTGGGTAACCTTAGGCATTTCGCGCAGGACTTTCTTGCCCAGCGGCGACTCGTAGAACTTGACCAGGTCCTTGAGCTCGGCCTCGGTGAAGGTGGCGGTGTACAGGTCGACCATTTTCGGCTTCAGCTTGTTCCAGCCGATGGCGCTGTCCAAGGCGGCGTTGGCCTTGGCCTGGTAGCTTTGCAGCACTGGCTGCTTGGACGCAGGCGCCTTGGTTTGGGCGAAGCGCTGGGCGAACATTTGTTGGACCTGCATATAGACCGGGGTGCCCAGCTTGTCGGCGTTGGCCAGGGTCAGGAATTTCTCGGCGGCAGCGTTGTGACTGGCGGTGGCAGCGAGTACCTGGCCGCTGGCACAGGCCAGGGCGACGGCGGCACAAAGGACACGGAGACGGGTCATTGCATTTCCTTCAAGAGAGGGAGGCGGGTACCTCAGAGTAGAGCATTCTGCGCTGTGGTGGCGATGTGCTCAAGTGGGCACGACGAGCGATGGAACCGCTCTGTCGAATCAGGGCCTAAACTGCGATTTCGAACCACAAAGGAGTGAGCGCAGAATGAGCCGTATCGAGACAGACAGCCTGGGCCCGGTCGAAGTTCCTGAGGGTGCCTACTGGGGTGCGCAGACCCAGCGGTCGCTGATCAACTTCGCCATTGGCAAGGAACGCATGCCGCTCGCGGTGCTGCACGCCCTGGCGCTGATCAAGAAAGCCGCGGCACGGGTCAACAACCGCAACGGCGACCTGCCGGCCGATATTGCCCGGCTGATCGAGCAGGCCGCCGACGAAGTGCTCGACGGCCAGCATGACGATCAGTTCCCGCTGGTGGTCTGGCAAACCGGCAGCGGCACCCAGAGCAACATGAACGTCAACGAAGTCATCGCCGGGCGCGCCAACGAACTGGCCGGCAAGGGCCGTGGCGGCAAGACGCCCGTGCACCCCAACGACCACGTCAATCGCTCGCAGAGCTCCAACGACTGCTTCCCCACCGCCATGCACATTGCCGCGGCCCAGGCTGTGCATGAAAAACTGCTGCCGGCGATCGCCGAGTTGTCCTCGGGGCTGGCCGAACTGTCGGCGCGCCACCTCAAACTGGTCAAGACCGGCCGCACGCACATGATGGACGCCACGCCGATCACCTTCGGCCAGGAGGTCTCGGCCTTCGTCGCCCAGCTCGATTACGCCCAGCGCGCCATTCGCGCCACCCTGCCCCCAGTCTGCGAGCTGGCCCAGGGCGGCACGGCCGTCGGTACCGGCCTGAACGCGCCACACGGCTTTGCCGAAGCCATCGCGGCCGAGCTGGCGGCCCTTTCCGGCTTGCCATTCGTCACCGCGCCCAACAAGTTCGCCGCCCTTGCCGGCCATGAACCGCTGACCAGCCTGGCGGGGGCGCTGAAGACCCTGGCCGTGGCCTTGATGAAAATCGCCAACGACCTGCGCCTGCTTGGCTCCGGCCCCCGCACAGGGCTGGCGGAAGTGCGCCTGCCGGCCAACGAGCCGGGCAGCTCGATCATGCCCGGCAAGGTCAACCCGACCCAATGCGAGGCACTGTCCATGCTGGCCTGCCAGGTGCTGGGCAACGACGCGGCGATCGGTTTTGCCGCCAGCCAAGGCCACTTGCAGTTGAACGTGTTCAAACCGGTGATCATCCACAACCTGCTGCAGTCGGTCGAACTGCTGGCTGATGGCTGCCGCAACTTCCAGCAGCACTGCGTGGCCGGGATCGAGCCGGATGCCGAGCAGATGGCGGCGCACTTGGAGCAGGGGTTGATGCTGGTGACGGCTTTGAACCCGCATATTGGCTATGACAAGGCGGCGGAGATTGCCAAGAAGGCGTATGCCGAAGGCACGACCCTGCGCGAGGCGGCGTTGGCGTTGAAGTACCTGACCAATGAACAGTTCGATCAGTGGGTCAGGCCGGAGAACATGCTGGCGCCGGGCGGTAAAGGCTGACCCGATCCCCCTTCCCCTGTAGGAGCAGCCTTGTGCTGCGAAGAGGCCGGTGCAAACACAGTGATTTTCGCTATTTTCACTGGCCTCTTCGCAGCACAAGGCTGCTCCTACACCAGCACAAGGCTGCTCCTACAAGGACGGTGGTTAGCGCATGCTATTGATGGACCTGCGCCAACCGTGCCTTTCTGGCGCGCCAACCGGCAACCAACGAAGGCCCCAGCGCCACCAGCGCCGACCCCAGCACCACCGTCACCGCCCCCAGATACCCCAGGGCATTGATGTCCTCGGCATGCACATAGTCGGGCCACACCCAGGCCGCCAGCGCCACCGCCACAAAGGTCACCAACGGCGTCAACGCCAGCGTCGCGCTCACCCTTGAGGCCTCCCAGTGCGCCAGTGCCTCGGCAAAGGCGCCATACGCCACCAGGGTATTCAGGCAGCAGGCCAACAGCAGCCAGCCTTGCAGCGGCGTCAGTTGCAACGCTTCCAGTGGATGCACCCAAGGCGTGAGCAGCGCGGCGCAGCTCAGGTAGATCACCATCATCACCTGCTGCGAATGCCATGCCGTCAGCAACTGCTTCTGGCTCAAGGCGTAGAACACCCAGATGCTGGTCGCCAGCAAAATGGTCAGCACGCCAGTGGTGTAGGTGCCGAGTGAGGTCAGCAGCTCTTCCAGGCGCTGGTTGAAGAACAGCCCGAAACCGCCGATCAACACCACCAGGCCCAGCCCCTGCCCCAGGCTGAAGCGCTCCTTGAACACGAACACACTGGCCACCAGCAACAGCACCGGGCCTACCTGCACCACCAGTTGCGCGGTACCAGGGCTAAGCAGCTTGAGGCCGATCAGGTAGAGCACGTAGTTGCCCATCAGGCCAAGCACGGCCACGGCGACCAACCCCTTGCCCTTGGGCCCGAGCTTGCCGAACGAGGGCAACTGACGCTTGGCCCCCAGCCAGGCGAACAACAGCCCGCCAGACACCAACAGGCGGTACCAGGTGACGGTGATCGGGTCCATCACCTGCAGCACCTGCTTGAGCTTGATCGGCAGGATGCCCCACAGCAGCGCGGTCAGAAGTGCCAACAACAGGCCATAGACCCAGCGTCCGGAAGTGGTGTGCATAAAGCCCTCGATCAAGCCCGTGGTGGGGGTGCTTGGATTCTACGGACTTGGCGGCTGGCGCGGGGCTAAGTGCCGGGAAAAGAATTCATCAGGTCATTCCACCGCGGCATGGCTGGACGGGCCGAAAGGGCCGCTGCGCGCCCCATCGCCGGCAAGCCGGCTCCCACAGATACACCGCCTGCTGAGATTCACGCCCCACCTGTGGGAGCCGGCTTGCCGGCGATGGGCTGCACAGCAGCCCCAATGACCAACGGGCACAGGTGGCTATTTCTTGTCCTTGGCAAACGCCGCTTCCAGCGCCTCGTTGATGGTGCGCAACACCTTCACCCGGGCCCAGCGCTTGTCATTGGCCTCGACCAGTGTCCAGGGCGCGATCTCGCTGCTGGTGCGGTCGACCATGTCGCCCACGGCCTCGGTATACAGGTCCCACTTTTCGCGGTTGCGCCAGTCGTCCTCGGTGATTTTGTAGCGTTTGAAGGGGATCTGCTCACGCTCTTCGAAACGCTCCAGCTGGGTCTGCTGGTCGATCGCCAACCAGAACTTGACCACCACCACACCGGCATTCACCAACTGCTCTTCAAAATCGTTGATCTCGCTGTAGGCACGCATCCAGTCGGCCGGGCTGCAGAACCCCTCGACCCGCTCCACCAGCACCCGCCCATACCAGGAGCGGTCGAAGATAGTGAACTTGCCCCGCGCCGGAATATGCCGCCAGAAACGCCACAGGTACGGTTGCGCGCGTTCGTCTTCGCTGGGCGCGGCAATCGGCACGATGCGGTACTGGCGTGGGTCCAGCGCCGCCGCCACGCGGCGGATCGCGCCGCCCTTGCCGGCCGCGTCATTGCCTTCGAACACCGCCACCAGGGCATGCCGGCGCATGTGCTTGTGGCGCAGCAGGCCGGCCAGGCGTGCCTGCTCGGTAACCAGTTGTTCCTGGTAATCCTGCTTGTCCAGGCGCAGGGTCATGTCCAGGGCACCGATCAAGCTGCGCTGGTCAATGCTGCGACCCAACGGCGCCACGTTGCCCTGGTGCTTGCCCTTGGGGTTGTTGGCGAGGGCGGCTTGCAGGCCGTCCAGCAGAATGCGCCCCACCGCCAGGCTGCGGTAGTAAGGGTCGACCCCCTCGACCACGTGCCAGGGCGCGTAGTCACGGCTGGTGCGGCGCAGCACCCGCTCGCCAAAGCGCACGAAACGGTCGTAGGTCTCGGACTGCTGCCAGTCCAGCGGGCTGATGCGCCAACTGTGCAGCGGGTCGTCCTTGAGCGCCTTGAGGCGGGCTTTCATCTGTTTCTTGGACAGGTGGAACCAGAACTTGATGATCAGCGCGCCTTCGTCGCACAGCATCTGCTCCAGGCGTTCGGCACCGGTGATGGCCTGGTCGAGCACGGCGTCCTTGAACACCCCATGCACACGGCCCTGCAGCATCTGGCTGTACCAGTTGCCAAAAAACACGCCCATCCGCCCTTTCGGCGGCAAGGCCCGCCAATAGCGCCAGGCCGGTGGCCGGGCGAGTTCTTCGTCGGTCTGCTGGTCGAAGGTGAGCACATCGATCATGCGCGGGTCCATCCACTCATTGAGCAGCTTGACCGTCTCGCCCTTGCCGGCGCCTTCGATGCCATTGATCAGCACGATCACCGGGAAGCGCGCCTGCTGCTTGAGCTCGTACTGGGCTTCGAGCAGCGCCTCGCGCAGGGCGGGCACTTCGGCGTCGTAGGTCTCCTTGTCGATGCTGTGACCGATTTCAGCGGATTCGAACATGCAGTGGCTCCTTCATTGGATAACCAAGACTAGCGGATTTGTGCTGGGGCTGTGTTCGTGCAACCAGCGTAAAAACCGCAGATGGCATAAAATCCCGCATCCGCTGCAACCGAGCCCACCATGTCCACCCTCCTCCAACATGCCCAGATCGACTGGGACGACCAGGGCCGCCCCCATTCGCGGCAGTACGACGACGTGTACTTCGCCGTCAACGAAGGCATCGAAGAAACAAAACACGTCTTCCTCGGCCAGACGCGCCTGGCCGAGCGTTTCGCCGACCTAACGCCACACACCTGCCTGGTGATCGGCGAAACCGGTTTCGGCACCGGCATGAATTTTTTCTGCGCCTGGCAGTTATTCGACCAGCACGCCCACGCCGACGCCCGCCTGCATTTCGTCAGTGTCGAAAAATACCCGCTCGGCCACGACGACATGGCCCGGGCAGTGCGCCTGTGGCCAGAGCTGGCGGCCTATACCGAGCCACTGCTTGAGCAGTACGTGGCTGTGCACCCAGGGTTTCAGCAGTTCACCTTCGCCAACGGCCGGGTGACCCTGACCCTGCTGATTGGCGATGTGCTCGAGCAGTTGCCGCAGCTTGATGCACGCATCGACGTGTGGTTCCTCGACGGCTTCGCCCCGGCCAAGAACCCCGACATGTGGACCCCAGAGCTGTTCGCGCAACTGGCGCAGCTGTCACACCCAGGCACCGTACTGGGCACGTTCACCACCACCGGCTGGGTGCGGCGCAGCCTGGTCGAGGCAGGCTTCGCCATGAAGAAGGTGCCGGGCATTGGCAAAAAGTGGGAGGTGATGAGCGGTGCCTACACCGGGCCGACCGCCCTGCGTAAACAGCTGCCCTGGTATGGCCGCCCGCGCCGTGCTGCGGGGCCACGCGAGGCGCTGGTGATCGGTGCCGGGCTGGCGGGCAGTGCCAGTGCCGCGAGCCTGGCCAGGCGTGGCTGGCAGGTCACGGTACTGGAGCGCCATGCGGCGCCTGCTCAGGAAGCCTCCGGCAACCCACAAGGGGTGCTTTACCTCAAGCTGTCTGCCCATGGTACGGCCCTTTCACAGATGATCCTGGCCGGCTTCGGCTACACCCGGCGCCAGCTAGCGCACTTGCAGCGCGGCCGCGACTGGGATGCTTGCGGGGTGCTGCAGTTGGCGTTCGACAGCAAGGAGGCCGAACGCCAGGGCAAACTGGCCGAGGCGTTCGACCACGACCTGCTGCACGCACTTGACCGTGACCAGGCCGAAGCCATCGCCGGGGTGGCATTGCCTGCAGGTGGCCTGTTCTATCCGGAAGGCGGCTGGGTACACCCGCCGGCCTTGTGCCAAGCGCAGTTGCAACACCCCAGGATCCAGGTTCGGGTGCACCATGAGGTGATCGAACTGCGCAAGGTCGATCACCTGTGGCAGGCCTGGGACGGCGAACGCTTGCTGGCCTGCGCGCCGCTGGTGGTGTTGGCCGGTGCTGCAGATGTGCGGCATTTCGCACCCTGCGCACAGCTGCCGCTCAAGCGCATCCGCGGGCAGATCACCCGCCTGCCGGCCACCGACAGCAGCCGCGCCCTGCGTACGGTGGTGTGTGCGGACGGCTATGTGGCGCCGCCGCGCGAGGGCGAACACACCCTGGGCGCCAGCTTCGACTTCCACAGTGACGACCTGGCGCCGACGGTTGCCGAGCACAAGGGCAACCTGGCGCTGCTGGACGATATTTCTGTGGACCTGGCCCAGCGCCTGGACACCGCTGCGCTCGACCCTGAGCAGTTGCAGGGCCGGGCGGCGTTTCGCTGCACCAGCCCGGATTACCTGCCAATCGTCGGGCCCATGGCTGACCCGCAGGCGTTTGCCGAAGCCTTCGCCGTGCTGGGCAAGGACGCGCGGCAGGTGCCAGAGGTGGAGTGCCCTTGGCTCGATGGGCTGTATGTGAACAGCGGGCATGGGTCACGGGGGTTGATCACGGCCCCGCTGTCGGGCGAATTGATTGCGGCCTGGGTGTGCGGGGAGCCGCTGCCGGTGCCACGGGCGGTGGCTGAGGCGTGCCATCCGAACCGGTTTGCCTTGCGCAGGTTGGTTCGGGGTAAGTGATAGGCCTGGGATGCATGGCTGGGGATAGGTTGCGCCTTTGAGATCGAGCGCCGCTTGCGCGACGCTTCGCAGCACAAGGCTGCTCCTACCTCTTTTTCGGGCCAGTCACGCCTGTGAAGGCGGCGCGCGACCGCCTTGTTTGTCCGGCTCGATATCGCGCCATACACCTGTAGGAGCAGCCTTGTGCTGCGAAGCGCCGCGCGTGCGGCGCTCGATCTCACCGGCGCAACAAATGCCAAACCAAACACCCAGCACCCTCCCCCATATAACAGATCGTTCTAAAACTCCTGCAAACCTCACCGGTCAGTTCCTTACGGCGCCCTGATTCTGGGCACCGCCTCCCCAACGGAAAAACCGGTAAGGACTTATGTGCGGATTAGCAGGAGAGTTACGTTTCACCCCCCTCGACCAAGCCCCTCGCCCGGCCGACCTGGCCGCGGTGGAGCGCATCACCCACCATCTGGCGCCTCGCGGCCCGGACGCTTGGGGCTTCCATAGCCAGGGCCCGATCGCCCTCGGCCACCGCCGGCTGAAAATCATGGACTTGTCCGACGGTTCGGCTCAGCCGATGGTCGACAACACCCTCGGCCTGTCGCTGGCCTTCAACGGCGCCATCTACAACTTCCCCGAACTGCGCCAGGAGCTGCAAGACCTGGGCTACACGTTCTGGTCGGATGGCGACACCGAAGTGCTGCTCAAGGGCTACCACGCCTGGGGCGCGGCCTTGCTGCCCAAGCTCAATGGCATGTTCGCCCTGGCCATCTGGGAGCGCGACAACCAGCGCCTGTTCCTGGCCCGCGACCGCCTTGGCGTCAAACCGCTGTACCTGTCGCGCAACGGCGAGCGCCTGCGCTTTGCCTCGACCCTGCCTGCCCTGCTCAAGGGCGGCGACATCGACCCGATGATCGACCCGGTAGCGCTCAACCACTACCTGAACTTCCACGCCGTGGTACCCGCGCCGCGCACGCTGCTGGCCAATGTGCAAAAGCTTGAGCCGGGTACCTGGATGCGCGTCGACCGCCACGGCGAAATCGAACGCCAAACCTGGTGGCAGCTGCAGTACGGCGCCCACCCCGACGAGCGTGAACTGGACCTCGAAGGCTGGACCACCCGCGTGCTCGACGCCACCCGTGATGCCGTGGCGATCCGCCAGCGTGCTGCGGTGGACGTTGGCGTGCTGTTGTCTGGCGGGGTCGATTCCAGCTTGCTGGTCGGCCTGCTGCGTGAAGCCGGTGTGGACGACCTGTCGACCTTCTCCATCGGCTTCGAAGATGCCGGCGGCGAACGCGGCAACGAGTTCGAGTACTCCGACCTGATCGCCCGCCACTACGGCACCCGCCACCACCAGTTGCGCATCGCCGAACATGAAATCATCGACCAGCTGCCGGCCGCCTTCCGCGCCATGAGCGAACCGATGGTCAGCCATGACTGCATTGCCTTCTACCTGCTGTCGCGGGAAGTGGCCAAGCACTGCAAAGGCGTGCAAAGCGGCCAAGGTGCCGACGAACTGTTCGCTGGCTACCACTGGTACCCACAGGTGGATGGCGCCGAGGATGCCTTTGGCGCCTACCGCGACGCGTTCTTCGACCGCAGCCACGCCGAGTACCGTGACACCGTGCAAGCCCCTTGGCTGCTGGAAAGCGATGCCGCCGGCGACTTTGTCCGCGAACACTTCGCCCGCCCTGGCGCCAGCGACCCGGTCGACAAGGCCTTGCGCCTGGACAGCACGGTGATGCTGGTCGACGACCCGGTCAAGCGGGTCGACAACATGACCATGGCCTGGGGCCTGGAAGCGCGTACGCCGTTCCTCGATTACCGCCTGGTGGAACTGTCGGCACGCATCCCAGCACGCTTCAAGCTGCCCGATGGCGGCAAACAGGTGCTCAAGCAGGCCGCCCGACGGGTCATCCCGCATGAGGTGATCGACCGCAAGAAGGGCTACTTCCCGGTCCCAGGCCTGAAGCACCTGGAAGGCGCGACGCTGGGCTGGGTGCGCGAACTGCTGACCGACCCCAGCCAAGACCGAGGGCTGTTCAACCCGGCCATGCTCGACCGCTTGCTGAGCAACCCGCACGGCCAGTTGACGCCGCTGCGAGGCTCCAAGCTGTGGCAGCTGGCGGCGCTCAACCTGTGGCTGAGCGAACAAGGAATCTGACCGATGAAAGCCCACGAAATCGCCTACGGCCAGCGCCTGCTGCGCGGCCAGGCACCGTCCTACGAGCGTTTGCAGGCGCGCCTGGCTGGCGATGGCAGCGAGCCCCACGACCAGCCACGTGCCGTGCACTGCGGTTGGGGCCGGCTGCTGATCGGCCATACCTACCCAGACCCTGTCTCACTCGCCGAGCAACTGCTGGACGAGCGCCCCGGCGAGCGCGACATTGCCCTGTACGTGGCGGCGCCGCAGCAGGTACTGGCGCAGGCGCCACAGCAGTTGTTTCTCGACCCCTCCGACACCCTGCGCCTGTGGTTCACCGACTACCGCCCGGCGCAGCGGGTGTTTCGCGGTTTTCGCGTGCGGCGGGCGCAAAACCTGGGGGACTGGCAGGCGATCAATACCCTTTACCAAGCGCGCGGCATGTTGCCGGTCGACCCTGACCGGCTCACGCCACGTCACCTCGGCGGCCCGGTTTACTGGCTGGCCGAGGATGAAGACAGCGGCGCGGTGATCGGTAGCGTCATGGGCCTTAACCATGCCAAGGCGTTTGATGACCCCGAGCACGGCAGCAGCCTGTGGTGCCTGGCCGTAGACCCGCACTGCACCCGCCCTGGCGTGGGTGAAGTGCTGGTGCGCCACCTGATCGAGCACTTCATGAGCCGCGGCCTGGCCTACCTGGACCTGTCGGTGCTGCATGACAACCGCCAGGCCAAGCGCCTGTACGAGAAACTCGGGTTTCGCAACCTGCCGACCTTCGCCGTCAAGCGCAAGAACGGCATCAACGAACGCCTGTTCCTCGGCCCCGGCCCAGAAGCAGGGCTTAACCCTTATGCACGGATCATTGTCGACGAGGCGCTGCGCCGCGGTATCGAAGTGCAGGTCGAAGACGCCGCAGGCGGGCTGTTCACCTTGAGCCTGGGCGGGCGTCGCATTCGCTGCCGTGAGTCGCTAAGCGACCTGACCAGCGCTGTGACCATGACCCTGTGCCAAGACAAGTGCCTGACCCAGCGAGCACTGAGCAACGCCGGGCTGCGTGTACCGGCGCAGCAACTGGCGGGCAACGCCGACGACAACCTGGCGTTTCTCGACGAGCATGGCGCGGTGGTGGTCAAGCCGGTGGATGGCGAACAAGGCCAAGGGGTGGCGGTGAACCTCACCACCCTCGAAGAGCTCACCCACGCAGTGGCCCACGCCAAGCAGTTCGACAGCCGTGTGCTGCTGGAGAGCTTCCATGCCGGCCTTGACCTGCGCATCGTGGTGATCGGCTTTGAAGTGGTGGCAGCTGCCATACGCCACCCGGCCCAGGTAGTGGGTGATGGCAAGCACGACATCCGCGCGCTGATTGAAGCCCAGAGCCGCAGGCGCCAGGCCGCGACCGGCGGTGAAAGCCGCATCCCGCTTGACGATGAAACCGAGCGCACCCTGCGCGCGGCGGGGCTGGGGTATGACGACGTGCTACCTGCCGGCCAACGCCTGGCGGTGCGGCGTACTGCCAACCTGCACACCGGTGGCACCCTTGAGGACGTGACCGAGCGCCTGCACCCCGTGCTGGCCGATGCGGCGGTGCGCGCGGCACGGGCGCTGGAAATTCCGGTGGTGGGGTTGGACTTCATGGTGCGTGATGCCGAGCAGGCGGAGTACGTGATCATCGAGGCCAACGAACGTGCCGGCCTGGCCAATCATGAACCGCAGCCGACGGCTGAGCGGTTCATCGACTTGTTGTTCCCGCATAGCCGGGGATTGGCGTAAATCAATGATGGCCCTTTCGCGGGGCAAGCCCGCTCCCACAGGTTTCAGGTTTACGTGTGGGAGCGGGCTTGCCCCGCGAAGAGGCCAGTAAGGAGTACCCATGTCCGAACACCACCCCGAACCCGATCTCGACTACCTCAAACGCGTCCTGCTGGAGATGCTCGCCATCCCCAGCCCCACCGGCTTCACCGACACCATCGTGCGCTACGTGGCCGAACGCCTGGATGAGTTGGGCATCCCCTTCGAGCTCACCCGCCGTGGCACCATCCGCGCCACCCTCAAAGGCCGGCAAAGCTCACCCGACCGCGCTGTTTCCGCGCACTTGGACACCATCGGCGCCAGCGTGCGTCAGTTGCAGGACAACGGCCGCCTGGCGCTGGCGCCGGTGGGCTGCTGGTCGAGCCGCTTTGCCGAGGGCAGCCGGGTCAGTGTGTTCACCGACACCGGCGTGTTCCGCGGCAGCGTGTTGCCGCTGATGGCCAGCGGGCATGCGTTCAACACCGCCATCGACCAGATGCCTATCAGTTGGGACCACGTCGAAGTGCGCCTGGATGCCTACTGCGCGACCCGCGCCGATTGCGAAGCCCTGGGGGTCTCGATCGGCGATTTCGTCGCCTTCGACCCGTTGCCAGAGTTCACTGAAAGCGGCCACATCAGCGGCCGCCACCTGGACGACAAAGCGGGCGTAGCTGCATTGCTGGCGGCGCTCAAGGCGGTGGTGGAAAGTGGCCGACAGCCGCTGATCGACTGCCACCCGCTGTTCACCATCACCGAAGAAACCGGCTCCGGCGCGGCAGGTGCCCTGCCCTGGGACGTCAGCGAATTCGTCGGCATCGACATTGCCCCGGTAGCGCCAGGCCAGGCCTCCAGCGAGCATGCGGTGAGTGTGGCCATGCAGGACTCTTCGGGGCCTTACGATTACCACCTGTCGCGTCACCTGCTGAAGCTGGCCGGCGACCACGATTTGCCGGTCAGGCGCGACCTGTTCCGTTACTACTTCAGCGATGCCCACTCGGCGGTGACGGCGGGGCATGACATCCGGACCGCGCTGGTGGCGTTTGGCTGCGATGCCACGCACGGTTACGAGCGCACGCATATCGACAGCCTGGCGGCGCTGAGCCGGTTGCTGTCAGCGTATTTGTTGAGCCCACCGGTGTTTGCCAGTGATTCGCAGCCGGCCAATGCCTCGCTCGAGCGCTTCAGCCATCAGTTGGAGCACGATGCACAGATGGAGAGCGATACGCGGGTGCCTGCGGTGGATAGCTTGGTTGGGAATAAGGGCTGATAGTTTGGGGCTGCTGCGCAGCCCATCGCGACGCAAGGCCGCTCCTACACGGTACCTGTGGGAGCAGCCTTGCGTCGCGATGGCCCGCACAGCGGCCCCAAATGCACGAACGTTTCGCGTAGCATGCCCACACTCAACCCCCAGAATCGCCCGCCATGCTAATCCCCTACGACCAACTGCAAGCCGACACCCTGACCCTGCTGATCGAGGATTTCGTCACCCGCGACGGCACCGACAACGGCGACGACACCCCCCTCGAAACCCGCGTGTTGCGGGTGCGCCAGGCATTGGCCAAGGGCCAGGCGTTCATCCTGTTCGACCCGGAAAGCCAGCAATGCCAGCTCCTGGCCAAACATGATGTGCCACGCGAGCTGCTCGACTGACGCCCTCACGCGCCACGCCCCTTGCGCACCTCCCCCTCCTTGATGCGCTTGTACACCTCGGCGCGGTGCACCGGCACCTCGCGGGGCGCACTCACCCCAAAACGCACCATCCCGTCCCGCGTCTCGACCACCATGATGCGGATGTCATCGCCAATGGTGATGACTTCGCCTACTTCGCGCCCTATTACCAGCATGATCCGATCCTCCAGCGTAAGGGAAAACCGGAGCGTGCCTCGGGTACTTAAGGCTACTCAATAGTTCCAGGGCAATTCAGAAGCAACCTACATCCATGGGTAATTTCCCCTACAGACAGATCATCGCGCAGGCGCCTTGGCACGCATTTTCACCGCCATGTCGGCCATCTCGTCATACAGCCGCTCAGGTGCCTCGCGCTTGAGCTGCCACGCCTGGCGCCCGGCCTCGTGGGGCAAGATCAGAAACTCGCCGGCAGCCACTTGCCGGTGGATGTACTCGGCGATATCGACCGCGCTGATCGGCGAGCCCTCCAGCAGCTTGCCGACCTGGGCCTTCATGGCCGGGTTCGGGCCACGGAACGAATCCAGCAGGTTGGTCTGGAAGAACGACGGGCACACCACGTGCACCGCCACCTGCACTTGGCGCAATTCCACCAGCAGGCTTTCCGACAGGGCCAGCACACCGGCCTTGGCGACGTTGTAGTTGCTCATGCCCGGGCCCTGCATCAGCGCGGCCATCGAGGCGATGTTGATGATCCGCCCTTGGCTGCGCTCCAGCAGCGGGAGGAAGGCCTTGCAGCCCTTGACCACGCCCATGAGGTTGACCGCGATTTGCCAGTCCCAGTCCTCAAGCGACAACTCGGCGAAGAAGCCGCCCGAGGCGACGCCGGCGTTGTTGACGATCACATCGATGCCGCCAAAGCGCTCTTCGCAGGCCTGGGCCAGCGCCGTGAGCTGGCTGTAGTCGCGCACATCACAGCGCTGGATAAACCCGTCGCCACCGGCTTCCCGGGCCAGTTCCAGCGTTTCGCGCAGGCCGGCCTCGTTGACATCGGCCAACGCCAGGCGCCAGCCCTCGCGTGCCCAGCGCAGGGCGATCTCGCGGCCGAGGCCGGACCCGGCGCCGGTGATCATGATGCGGTTTTGCATGGTGGCAGGCCTTGTGCTGATGGGTTGTCAGGCGAGTCTAATCAAGGCATTGCCGAGAGGGAGGGTCCATCAGGGTAGTGAATGAAAGGGCATGACCAAGCGGTCAGTACCGAACAAATGGAATCTTTAGCCAAGCGCACCGGTCCGATTTAACAAGAGGCCAGCAGTCCGAGGCCCTTGACCCCTAACCACGCAAGGACTCCGCCATGACCACGATCCTCATCATCATCCTGATCCTGCTGCTGATTGGTGGCTTACCCGTCTTCCCACACTCGCGCAGCTGGGGCTATGGCCCTTCCGGCATTATCGGCGTGGTGTTGGTGATTCTGCTGGTGCTGTTGCTGCTAGGCATGATCTAGCCGGCCAAGCATGAAAAAACCGCGATACGGGCATCACCCGTATCGCGGTTTTTTTAGGCCTCAGCGGTCAGTGCGAAACCGCACCGGAAGCGCCCAGGCCGGTTTGCGAACGTACAAACTGCGGGAAGAACAGTGCACGTTCGTTCTCAGCCGCCTTGGACTTGTCGGTGACCGAGAAGAACCAGATACCGACGAAGGCAATCAGCATCGAGAACAGCGCCGGGTACTCGTACGGGTAGATCGCCTTCTCGTGGCCGAGGATCTGTACCCAGATGGTTGGGCCAAGGATCATCAGGCCCACTGCACTCACCAGGCCCAGCCAGCCGCCGATCATGGCGCCGCGGGTGGTCAGTTTCTTCCAGTACATCGAAAGCAGCAGTACCGGGAAGTTGCAGCTGGCAGCAATCGAGAACGCCAGGCCCACCATGAAGGCGATGTTCTGCTTCTCGAACAGGATGCCCAGGCCGATCGCCAGCACGCCGAGGGCGATGGTGGTGATCTTCGACACGCGGATCTCGTCCTTGTCGTTGGCCTTGCCCTTGCGCCATACGCTGGCGTACAGGTCGTGGGACACCGCCGAGGCACCGGCCAGGGTCAGGCCAGCAACCACCGCCAGGATGGTGGCGAAGGCCACCGCCGAGATGAAGCCCAGGAACACGCTGCCACCCACGGCATTGGCCAGGTGCACCGCGGCCATGTTGTTACCGCCCAGCAAGGCGCCTGCGGCGTCCTTGAAGTCCGGGTTGGTGCTGACCAGCAGGATCGCGCCAAAGCCGATGATGAAGGTGAGGATGTAGAAGTAGCCGATGAAGCCGGTGGCGTAGAGCACGCTCTTGCGCGCTTCCTTGGCGTCACTGACGGTGAAGAAGCGCATCAGGATGTGCGGCAGGCCAGCGGTACCGAACATCAGCGCCAGGCCCAGGGAGAACGCCGAGATCGGGTCCTTGACCAGGCCGCCAGGGCTCATGATCGCCTCGCCTTTGGCGTGCACCTTGATGGCTTCGGAGAACAGGGTGTTGAAGTCGAAGTTGACGTGTTTCATCACCATCAGTGCCATGAAGCTGGCACCGGACAGCAGCAGCACGGCCTTGATGATCTGTACCCAGGTGGTGGCCAACATGCCGCCGAACAGTACGTACAGGCACATCAGGATACCGACCAGAATCACCGCCACGTGGTAGTCGAGGCCAAACAGCAGCTCGATCAACTTACCGGCGCCGACCATCTGCGCGATCAGGTAGAACGCCACCACCACCAGCGAACCGGAGGCCGACAGGGTACGGATTTCTTTCTGCCCGAGGCGGTACGAGGCCACGTCGGCGAAGGTGTACTTGCCCAGGTTGCGCAGGCGTTCGGCGATCAGGAAGAGGATGATCGGCCAGCCGACCAAAAAGCCGATGGAGTAGATCAGGCCGTCGTACCCCGAGGTGAACACCAGGGCGGAAATCCCCAGGAACGAGGCCGCCGACATGTAGTCACCGGCAATTGCCAGGCCGTTCTGGAAGCCCGTGATCTTGCCGCCGGCTGCGTAGTAGTCTGCGGCCGATTTGTTGCGTTTGGAGGCCCAGTAGGTGATCCCGAGGGTGAAGGCGACGAAGGCCACGAACATGGCGATCGCCGACACGTTCAGCGGCTGTTTCTGCACCTCGCCGGTCAGGGCATCGGCGGCCCACACGGCGGGTGCGAAAACGCCGCAGGCCAGAACGGCCAGGGCTTTGGCGTGGCGAATCATTGTTGCGCCTCCTTCAGGATGGCCTTGTTCAGCTCATCGAACTCACCGTTGGCACGGCGCACGTAGATGGCGGTCAGGACAAATGCCGAAACGATCAGGCCGACGCCCAGGGGGATGCCCCAGGTAATCGACGACTCTGGGCTGAGCTTGGCGCCCAGTACATGAGGACCGTAGGCGATCAGGAGGATGAAGGCGCAGTAGAGACCGAGCATGATCGCCGAGAGAATCCAGGCGAACCGTTCGCGTTTTGTAACCAGCTCCTTGAAGCGCGGGCTGTTTTGTATCGAGAGGTAAATGCTGTCGTTCATTGTTTTTGTCCTAGCAGCACAGATAGGGGATGAAACCCACACCCTCACTTTATGCTGCCGTTGGACGCCAACCAGACGACCTTAGTCTTAGATGCAACAGTGTTTTACCGATTAAGTAACAAAACGCCTGTAGGAGCAGCCTTGTGCTGCGAAGAGGCCGGTACAGATTGCCCCGTTTTTCTGGGGCTGTACCGGCCTCTTCGCAGCACAAGGCTGCTCCTACAGGTGAGCGTGTTGCCGGTTACTTACCGGTCCACTCTTTGACCCGGTCCGGGTGTTTGGCCACCCAGTCCTTGGCCGCCGCTTCAGGCTTGGCGCCTTCCTGGATCGCCAGCATCACTTCGCCGATCTCGTCCTTGGACTGCCAGCTGAACTTCTTGAGGAACTCCGCCACTTCCGGCGCCTTGGTCGCCAGTTCCTTGCTGCCAATGCTGTTGACTGTTTCGGCAGCGCCATACACGCCTTTCGGGTCTTCGAGGAACTTGAGCTTCCACTTGGCGAACATCCAGTGCGGCACCCAACCGGTCACGGCAATCGACTGCTGCTTGGCATAGGCACGGCCCAGTTCGGCGGTCATCGCAGCGCCGGAACTGGCCTGCAGTTTGTAACCTGTCAGGTCGTAGTCTTTGATGGCCTGGTCAGTCTTGAGCATTACCCCGGAACCGGCGTCGATACCGACGATCTTCTGCTTGAAGCTGCTGTCGGTCTTGAGGTCGGCGATGCTCACCGCCTTCACGTATTCAGGGACGATCAGGCCGATCTTGGCATCCTTGAAGTTGGCACCGTAGTCGACCACGTTGTCTTTGTTCTTGGTCCAGTACTCACCGTGGGTCACGGGTAACCAGGCCGACAACATCGCATCGAGCTTGCCGGTCGCCACGCCCTGCCACATGATGCCCGTGGCCACGGCCTGCAACTTCACGTCGTAGCCGAGCTTCTGCTTGATCACTTCGGCGGCCACGTTGGTGGTCGCCACGCTGTCGGCCCAACCATCCACGTAACCAATGCTTACTTCTTTGGCCATTGCCTGTGCAGCGCTCATGGCCATTACCAGGGCGGTGCCCACACCCAGGAAACGTCGCATCTTGTTCAAAGTTGCCATCAAAGCATCCCCTCGTCAGGTCTCGGAGATTGCATCATCTTCCTGCAACAACTTGTGACCTGCTCCCTGTACGACATGTAACCAACCATAGGCGACAGCACTGTGCCATTAGCGCCATGGGCTCACGCCAGTCTGCGCGATCCTTGCATGCCAAAGGATTGGCGCCGGGCTACTATCTACCCTTTTGCGCCTGACGATGGACCGCCCGATGCCCAGCCCCACCCGCCTGCACCTGCCGTTGTACCTGCTAGCCTGCCTGCTTGCCCTGATCGGGCTGGCAACGCTCTGGTACGGGCTCGGCAAGCCGGTGCACCTGCCCGATGCGGCCAGCCCCACGCACAAACTGCAGTGCGCCTCGTACACCCCGTTCGACAAGGACCAGTCGCCGTTCGACCAGCCGTTTCGCCTGCGCCCGGCGCGCATGGATGCCGACCTGGCCTTGCTGGCCGAGCGTTTTCAGTGCATCCGTACCTATTCGATGACCGGCCTTGAGGCGATACCGCAGCTTGCGCGCAAACATGGCTTGAAGGTGATGCTCGGTGCCTGGGTCAACGCCAACCCGGTGGACACCGAGAAGGAAGTGGACCTGCTGATCGCCGCCGCCAACGCCAACCCCGATGTCGTCAGCGCGGTGATCGTCGGCAACGAGGCGCTGCTGCGCAAGGAAGTCACCGGCACGCGCCTTGCCGAACTGATCGCCAAGGTCAAGCGCCAGGTCAAGGTGCCGGTGACCTACGCCGACGTCTGGGAATTCTGGCTGCAACACCCCCAGGTGGCCCCGGAGGTGGACTTTTTGACCATCCACTTGCTGCCTTACTGGGAGGATGACCCGCGCGGCATCGACGATGCCTTGGCCCATGTCGCCGATGTGCGCCGTGAGTTCGGTACGCGCTTTGCGCCCAAGGACATTCTGATTGGCGAGACCGGCTGGCCCAGCGAAGGCCGCCAACGGGAAACCGCCGTGCCCAGCCGGGCCAACGAGGCGCGCTTTATCCGTGGCTTTGTGGCGATGGCCGAAAGCAATGGCTGGCGGTACAACCTGATCGAGGCCTTCGACCAGCCGTGGAAGCGCGCCAGCGAAGGCGCCGTGGGCGGCTACTGGGGGCTTTACGATGCCGACCGGCAGGACAAAGGCGTGCTCGAAGGGCCCGTCAGCAACCTGCACTACTGGCCGCAGTGGCTGCTGGCCAGCGCGGTGTTGATGCTGGTCATGCTGTGGGTGGCCGGGCAGCCCGCTACCCCCATGGCGGCCCTGCTGTTGCCGTTGCTGGCCGCGTTTGGCGCGGGTTGCCTGGGGCTGTGGGGCGAGCTGATGCGCAGCCACGCACGCTTTGCTGGGGAGTGGCTGTGGGCCGGGCTGCTGGCGGCGCTCAACCTGCTGGTGCTGGCCCACGCCGCCCTGGCCTTGGCCCGCCGCGAGGGCTGGCGTGAGCGTGTTTTTGCCTGGCTTGAGGCCCGTGCTGGCTGGCTGTTGCTTGCAGCGGGCTTTGCGGCGGCGGTGAGCATGCTGGCGCTGGTATTCGACCCGCGTTACCGCAGTTTCCCTACAGCTGCACTGGCGTTGCCGGCAGTGGTTTACCTGGTGCGGCCGGTGCTGGCGCGGCGGGCCGAGGTGGCATTGCTGGCGTTTATCGTGGGGGCGGGGGTGGCGCCGCAGTTGTTTCTGGAAGGGCTGGAGAATCAGCAGGCCTGGGGCTGGGCGGTGGTGAGCGTTTTGATGGCCTTGGCGTTGTGGCGGAGCCTAAGATTGCGTGCAGGCTGACAGGGGCTGCTTTGCAGCCCATCGCAGGCAAGCCAGCTCCTACAGGTCTGCGCTGTACCTGTAGGAGCTGGCTTGCCTGCGATGGGCCGCACAGCGGACCCTATCAGCCGCGACGCGGTTGCCGCACCAGCCGCAACCCGGCCAGCACCACGGCAAAGACCGCAATACTGGCCGTATACAGCACCAACGCCGGTATCGCGAACACCAACGCCAAACCTGCCAGCCACCACCCAACCCGACCCGCAACCACCTGCGCCACCAGCGCCAGGCCAAGCCCACTCCAGGCGATGACCTGAAAATGAATACCCAGCCCCAGCAGCGAGCGCACCTGGCACTGCCAGAACGCCTCGGGCGCCGCACACAGCCCCACCCACTGCGCGTCTTCCATCAACCCATAACGCACGCCATAGCTGGCGGCCAGCCACGCAGGCAGAAATAACAGCAAGGCAATGACCGGCAGCGAACGAGACATCCAGTTCTCCAATAGCGGAAATCGAAATCGTGCATGATCGCCCAAGGCCGGTTGTAAGGCAAAATCACCTTCCTGCAGCTATGTTGCAGATAACAAGCACACCAAAGACCACCGCACTTGGCAACTTTGCCCATACTGCCGTGGTCCTAGCCTGCACACCGCAACACCTTGTATTTCTTTTTGGGGGTTACATGCATCGATCTTTGCGCCTCGCTGCCCTGCTCGGCGGCCTGCTCATGGCTGTGGCCGCTTCGGCGCGGGATATCGACGCCGCGAGCTATGGCTACCCCTTGACCAACCCGTTCGAGGCGACCATCGCCACCACGCCGCCGGAGCAACGCCCGACCTTGCCCAGCGATGAGGACATCGACCAGGACGACTACAGCCTCAACCTGCGACCCGAGCGTGAGTTCACCCTGCCCGACAACTTCTGGTCGGTAAAAAAGCTCAAGTACCGCCTGGCCCGTCAGGACCACAAGGCGCCGCTGATTTTCCTGATCGCTGGCACCGGTGCCCCTTATTCCAGCAGCATCAACGAATACCTGAAAAAGCTGTACTACCAAGCCGGCTACCACGTGGTGCAACTGTCCTCGCCCACCAGCTACGACTTCATGAGTGCGGCGTCGCGCTTCGCCACCCCGGGTATCAGCCAGGATGACGCTGAAGACATGTACCGGGTGATGCAGGCCGTGCGCGCCCAGCACCCGCGTTTGCCGATCAGCGAGTTCTACCTCACCGGCTACAGCCTCGGCGCGCTGGACGCGGCGTTCGTCAGCCACCTGGACGAGACCCGGCGCAGCTTCAACTTCAAGCGTGTGCTGCTGCTCAACCCGCCGGTCAACCTGTACACCTCGATCAACAACCTCGACAAACTGGTGCAAACCCAGGTCAAAGGCATCGACCGCAGCACCACGTTCTACGAGCTGATGCTCACCAAGCTGACCCGTTACTTCCAGGACAAGGGCTATATCGACCTCAACGAAGCCCTGCTGTACGACTTCCAGCAGTCGCGCCAGCACTTGTCCAACGAGCAGATGGCCATGCTGATCGGCACCTCGTTCCGCTTCTCGGCAGCCGATATCGCCTTTACCTCCGACCTGATCAACCGCCGCGGCCTGATCATTCCGCCGAAGTTCCCGATCACCGAGGGCAGCAGCCTCACGCCGTTCTTCAAGCGTGCCCTGCAGTGCGACTTCGACTGCTACATGACCGAGCAGGTGATCCCGATGTGGCGCGCCCGCACCGATGGCAACAGCATCCTGCAGTTGGTTAACCAGGTCAGCCTGTATGCGCTGGAAGACTACCTGCGCGACAGCCCGAAAATTGCCGTGATGCACAACGCCGACGACGTCATCCTCGGCCCAGGCGATATCGGCTTCTTGCGCAAGGTGTTCGGCGACCGCCTGACCCTTTACCCCCATGGCGGCCATTGCGGCAACCTCAACTACCGCGTCAACAGCGACGCCATGCTGGAGTTCTTCCGTGGTTAACAAACTCCTCTTCGCCACTGCCCTGCTCGTCGCTGGCAACGCCCTGGCCGCGGAGGTCGCACCGCGCGCCAGCGTGGTCGAGGCCGACCCGCAGGTTACCGCCGCGCCACTGCCACCGGAGGCCGATGGTTTCATCGACCCGTTGCGCGCATTGAAATTCAACCCAGGCCTGGACCAGCGCGAGTTCGAACGCTCCACCCTGGAGGCGCTGAACGTCTACGACCCACTGGAATCAATCAACCGGCGCATCTACCACTTCAACTACCGCCTCGACCAATGGGTGCTGCTGCCGGTGGTGAGCGGCTATCAGTATGTAACACCGCGTTTCGTGCGCACCGGGGTGAGCAACTTCTTCAACAACCTCGGCGATGTGCCGAACCTGTTCAACAGTGTGTTGCAACTGAAAGCCAAGCGCTCGGCGGAAATCACCGCACGGTTGATGTTCAACACGCTGATCGGGGTCGGTGGGCTGTGGGACCCAGCGACCAAGATGGGCCTGCCGCGCCAGAGTGAAGACTTTGGCCAGACCCTGGGCTTTTATGGTGTGCCGGACGGGCCGTACCTGATGCTGCCGGTGCTGGGCCCCTCGAACCTGCGCGATACCACCGGGCTGGTGGTGGACTATGCGGGCGAACAGGCGGTCAACTTCCTCAATGTGCCGGAAACCAGTACCGATCACCCGGAAATCTTTGCCCTGCAGGTGGTGGACAAGCGCTATACCACCAAATTCCGCTATGGCCAGCTCAACTCGCCGTTCGAGTATGAGAAGGTCCGGTATGTGTATACCCAGGCGCGCAAGCTGCAGATTGCTGAGTAAATAGCTACTGGCCTCTTCGCGGGCAAGCCCGCTCCTACAGGTACCCCACTGCGCTCAGGCCAGTGATACCCCTGTGGGCTTGCCCGCGAAGAGGCCAGCACTGCTTGCATCAAATTCCCAGAAACTGCTCCAGCTCGCGCCGCTTGACCAACGCATCCCTGCGCCCCAGCTCGATCAGCTCACTGCAATAACTCGCCTCGAACAGCAAATAACTCAGCACCCCCGCCCCACTGGTCCGCGTCGCCCCCGGCCCACGCAAGAACAGCCGCAACGCCGCCGGCAATTCACGCCGGTGCCGCGCAGCGATTTCGTCCAGCGGCTGGCTGGGCGCCACCACCAATACTTCCACCGGCGCCAGCCCCAGGCGCCGTGCATCCAGGTGGGCAGGCAGCAAGTGGCTAAGGTGGTTGAGCCGCTGCAGCAGTTCGATGTCGTCTTCCAGGCTGTCGATAAAGGTGCTGTTGAGCATGTGACCGCCAATCTGCGCCAGGCTCGGCTGCTGGCCACTGAACACTCGCTGGGTGGGCCGCGGCGGCGATGGCCGCTGAGGGTTGCCGCTAACCCCGACCACCAGCACCCGGCTGGCCCCCAGGTGCAACGCCGGGCTGATCGGTGCCGACTGGC
This sequence comes from Pseudomonas sp. Y3 TE3536, assembly GCF_053629175.1. Lineage (NCBI taxonomy): Bacteria > Pseudomonadati > Pseudomonadota > Gammaproteobacteria > Pseudomonadales > Pseudomonadaceae > Pseudomonas > Pseudomonas sp. Y3 TE3536. The sequence continues at coordinate 518,405 of NZ_JBRJHU010000001.1, forward strand.
GCACCGCGCCGTCACCGTAGTACTCGTCGCCCAGCCTGACCGGCGCGAACAACAGCGGGATCGCCGCACTGGCCAGCAAGTGGTCGATGGTCAACGGCGTGGGTACGCCGATGCGGCGGTGGCGCAACCACGCCTCGATGGTGCCGCGGCCCTGGTAGAAGGTCACCGCCTGCCCCGACTCGTAGCCGAATGCAGTCACCGCCACGGCGCGCAGTTGTTCGGTGGCCAGGGCGTGGCCGATGCCGTCCAGGTCCAGGTGCGCTTGCAGCAGGCCGCGCAAGGGGCTGCTGTCGAGCAGCGCCACCGGCGCATGGCCACCCAGGCCCAGCAGGCTATGGCTGACGAAGCGGCTGGCCTGGCGGATTACCCCCGGCCAGTCGCTGCGCAACACCAGGTGGCTGCGAAAGTTTTGCCAGAAGGCGGTGAGGTTGCGCACGGTTTCGGTGAAGCGGGTAGCGCCGCTGGCGAGGGTGACCGCATTGATGGCGCCAGCCGACGTGCCGACGATGACCGGGAAGGGGTTGGGCGCGGCCGGGGGTAGCAGTTCAGCGATGCCGGCCAATACGCCGACCTGATAAGCGGCACGGGCGCCGCCGCCAGAGAGGATCAGACCGGTTACCGGAGGTGGGGCCATGGCATCCTTCCTGTAGGAGCAGCCTTGTGCTGCGAAGAGGCCGGTGCAGCCTTAAAGATAATGGCAGCATTCCCCGGCCTCTTCGCAGCACAAGGCTGCTCCTACAAGGAGAGGCCGGGCCTGGCATCAGCGTTTCTTCTTGTCATACAGCCTAGGCGCACCCTCGGGCCGCGACTTGAAGCGCCGGTGCGCCCACAGGTACTGCTCGGGGCACTCACGCAACACACCCTCGATCCACTGGTTGATGCGCAGGCAGTCCGCTTCTTCACTCTCCCCGGGGAAGTCCGCCAGCGGCGGATGGATCACCAAACGATAGCCGCTGCCATCTTCCAGGCGCTTCTGGGTAAAGGGGATGACCTGCGCCTTGCCCAGGCGGGCGAACTTGGTGGTGGCGGTCACGGTCGCCGCCGGGATGCCGAACAACGGCACGAACAGGCTCTGCTTGGCGCCGTAATCCTGGTCGGGCGCATACCAGATTGCCCGGCCCGAGCGCAGCAGCTTGAGCATGCCGCGTACGTCTTCACGCTCCACCGCCAACGAGTCGAGGTTGTGCCGCTCACGGCCGCTGCGCTGGATGAAGTCGAACAGCGGGTTGCCGTGCTCGCGGTACATGCCATCGATGGTGTGCTGCTGGCCCAGCAGCGCGGCGCCGATTTCCAGGGTGGTGAAGTGCACGGCCATCAGGATCGCGCCCTGCCCTGCCTGCTGGGCAGCCTGCAGGTGCTCGAGGCCTTCGATATGTGCCAGGCGTGCCAACCTGGCCTTGGGCCACCACCAGCTCATGGCCATTTCGAAGAAGGCGATGCCGGTGGAGGCGAAGTTGGCCTTCAACAAACGCTGCCGTTCGTCGTCGGACATTTCAGGGAAACACAGTTCAAGGTTGCGCGCGGCGATGCGTCGACGCTCGCCGGCAACCCGGTACATCACTGCGCCCAGGGCAGTGCCGACCCACAGCAGGGCCCGGTAAGGCAGCTGGACGATCAGCCACAGCAGGCCCAGGCCCAGCCACAGGCCCCAGAATCTGGGGTGAAGGAAATAGGGGCGAAAACGCGGGCGTTCCATTGAAGCTTCCGGAAAGACAAAGGCCGCGCATTCTACAACGGATCAGCGCATGTTGCGGGCAACGGGTGTTCTCGTTATAAGTCAGGGCACTTTTTTCGCAACAAGCCGTCTATGCAGACCATGAGCCTAAACCAGACCCCCGACACCGCCTCCGTGTTCCAGCTCAAGGGCAGCATGCTCGCCATCACTGTGCTGGAACTGGCGCGCAATGACCTTGAAGCCCTCGACCGCCAATTGGCGGCCAAAGTCGCGCAGGCACCCAACTTTTTCAGCAACACGCCGCTGGTGCTGGCGCTGGACAAGCTGCCGGCCAGCGAAGGCGCCATCGACCTGCCCGGCTTGATGCGTATCTGCCGCCACCATGGCCTGCGTACCCTGGCGATCCGCGCCAACCGCATCGAGGACATCGCCGCGGCGATCGCCATCGACCTGCCGGTGCTGCCGCCGTCCGGCGCGCGCGAACGGCCGCTGGAGCCCGAGCCTGAGGTGAAAAAGCCCGAGCCGGCGCCGGCGCCGGCAGCCGAACCGGAAATCCGCCCGACCCGCATCATTACCTCGCCGGTGCGTGGCGGCCAGCAGATCTACGCCCAAGGCGGCGACCTGGTGGTGACTGCGTCGGTCAGCCCGGGTGCGGAACTTCTGGCCGATGGCAACATCCATGTGTACGGCGCCATGCGCGGCCGCGCCCTGGCGGGCATCAAAGGCAACACCAAAGCACGCATTTTCTGCCAGCAGATGACGGCGGAAATGGTCTCGATCGCGGGCCAGTACAAGGTCTGCGAAGACCTGCGCCGCGACCCGCTGTGGGGCTTCGGCGTGCAAGTCAGCCTGTCTGGTGACGTGTTGAACATCACCCGTCTTTAACGGATACTTGCCGTCATTTTTAGAGCAACTTTTTTACCTGTTGCCGTTTTTTGCATATTGCTGGGACACCTGTCCCGACTTATTTAGGGGTGAAACACCTTGGCCAAGATTCTCGTCGTTACTTCCGGCAAGGGGGGTGTGGGCAAGACCACCACCAGCGCCGCCATCGGCACCGGCCTCGCACTGCGCGGCCACAAGACAGTCATCGTCGACTTCGACGTGGGCCTGCGTAACCTCGACCTGATCATGGGCTGCGAGCGCCGCGTGGTGTACGACTTCGTCAACGTGGTCAACGGCGAAGCCAACCTGCAGCAAGCCCTGATCAAGGACAAGCGCCTCGAGAATCTGTACGTCCTGGCCGCCAGCCAGACCCGTGACAAGGACGCGCTGACCCAGGAAGGCGTCGAGAAAGTGCTGATGGAACTCAAGAATGACTTCGAGTACGTCATCTGCGACTCCCCGGCCGGTATCGAAAAAGGCGCGCACCTGGCGATGTACTTCGCCGACGAAGCCATCGTCGTGACCAACCCTGAGGTTTCCTCGGTACGTGACTCGGACCGCATGCTGGGCATCCTGTCGAGCAAGTCGCGCCGCTCCGAGAACGGCGAAGAGCCGATCAAGGAACACCTGCTGATCACCCGCTACCACCCTGAGCGCGTCGAGAAAGGCGAGATGCTGAGCATCGACGACGTTACCGACATCCTCGCGATCAAGCTCAAGGGCGTGATCCCCGAGTCCCAGGCAGTGCTCAAGGCTTCCAACCAGGGCATCCCGGTCATCCTCGACGACCAGAGCGATGCCGGCCAGGCCTATAGCGACACCGTCGACCGTCTGCTGGGCAAAGAAAAGCCCCTGCGGTTCATCGAAGTGCCGAAGCAAGGATTCTTCGCGCGCCTGTTTGGAGGCAAGTAAACCATGAACCTTTTTGACTTCTTTCGTGGCAGACAGAAACAGACCAGCGCGTCGGTGGCGAAAGAGCGTCTACAGATCATCGTGGCGCATGAGCGCGGCCAGCGCAGCGAACCGGACTACCTGCCGGCACTGCAGAAAGAACTGCTCGAAGTGATCCGCAAGTATGTGAACATCGGCAACGATGATGTGCACATCGAGCTGGAAAACCAGGGCAGCTGCTCGATTTTGGAGCTGAACATTACCTTGCCTGATCGCTGATCCGGCTGAAAGTTGGGGCTGCGTAGCAGCCCTTTCGCGGCACAAGGCCGCTCCTACAGGGGACTGCGTGATCTCTGTAGGAGCGGCCTTGTGCCGCGAAAGGGCCGCAACGCGGCCCCAATGGTTTTCCCCGATTTAACCGAGACCACGCAATGCCGCTGTCAAACGTCCAGATCCTCCACGAAGACGCCGCCATCCTGGTGGTCAACAAGCCAACCCTGCTGCTGTCGGTGCCCGGCCGTGCCGATGACAACAAGGACTGCTTGATCACCCGCCTGCAGGAAAACGGCTACCCCGATGCGCTGATCGTGCACCGTCTGGACTGGGAAACCTCCGGCATCATCCTGCTGGCCCGCGATGCCGACAGCCACCGCGAGCTGTCGCGCCAGTTCCACGACCGCGAGACCGAAAAGGCCTATACCGCCCTGTGCTGGGGCCAGCCGGCGCTGGACAGCGGCAGCATCGACCTGCCCCTGCGCTACGACCCGCCGACCAAGCCACGGCATGTGGTGGACCATGAGCAAGGCAAGCATGCCCTGACCTTCTGGCGCGTCCTGGAGCGTTGCGGCGACCACTGCCGGGTCGAGCTGACGCCGATTACCGGGCGCTCGCACCAGCTGCGCGTGCACATGCTGTCGATCGGCCACCCGCTGCTGGGTGACCGCTTGTATGCCAACCCTGAAGCCTTGGCGGCCTATGACCGGTTGTGCCTGCATGCGGCAATGCTGAGCTTCACTCACCCGGTCAGCGGGGAGCGGTTGAAGTTCGAGTGCCCGGCACCGTTCTGATTGATGGGTGGCAGTTCCGGCCTCTTCGCGGGCAAGCCCGCTCCCACAGGGTTTGCGGGGTCTTTGTGGGAGCGGGCTTGCCCCGCGAAGAGGCCGACACAATTTGTGATCTATCTGCGTTAAACTCGCGCCACTGCTGTCTGGAGTGAGTTATGCGCGAAGCACTGAACACTGGCCTGATCGATTTCCTCAAGGCCTCCCCCACGCCCTTCCATGCCACCGCCAGCCTGGCCCAGCGCCTCGAGGCCGCCGGCTACCAGCGCCTGGACGAGCGCGACAGCTGGTCAACGGTGCCGGGTGGTCGGTATTACGTCACCCGCAACGACTCCTCGATCATCGCTATCAAACTGGGCAAGCAAGCGCCCCTGCTTGGCGGTATCCGCATGGTCGGTGCCCACACCGACAGCCCGTGCCTGCGCGTCAAGCCGCAACCCGAACTGCAGCGCCAAGGCTTCCTGCAGTTGGGCGTCGAGGTTTACGGCGGTGCGCTGCTGGCACCCTGGTTCGACCGCGACCTGTCCCTGGCCGGCCGGGTCACCTTCCGCCGTGACGGCAAGGTCGAAAGCCAGCTGATCGACTTCAAGCTGCCCATCGCGGTGATCCCCAACCTGGCGATCCACCTCAACCGCACCGCCAACGAAGGCTGGCAGATCAACCCGCAGAACGAACTGCCGCCCATCCTGGCCCAGGTCGCCGGCGACGAGCGCATCGACTTCCGCGCGCTGCTCACCGAACAGTTGGCCCGTGAGCACGAGCTCAACGCCGACGTGGTGCTGGATTACGAGCTGAGCTTCTACGACACCCAAGATGCCGCGCTGATCGGCATCAACCGCGACTTCATCGCCGGTGCCCGCCTGGACAACCTGCTGTCGTGCTATGCCGGCCTGCAAGCGCTGCTGGCTGCCGACAGCGACGAAACCTGCGTGCTGGTGTGCAACGACCACGAAGAAGTTGGCTCGTGCTCGGCCTGTGGCGCCGACGGCCCCATGCTCGAGCAGACCTTGCAACGCCTGCTGCCCGAGGGTGACAGCTATGTGCGGACCATTCAGCGCTCGCTGATGGTGTCGGCTGACAACGCCCATGGCGTGCACCCCAACTATGCCGACAAGCACGACGGCAACCACGGGCCCAAGCTCAACGCCGGGCCGGTGATCAAGGTCAACAACAACCAGCGCTACGCCACCAACAGCGAAACCGCCGGGTTCTTCCGCCACCTGTGCATGGCCGAAGAAGTACCGGTGCAGAGCTTCGTGGTGCGCAGCGACATGGGTTGCGGCTCGACCATCGGCCCAATCACCGCCAGCAACCTGGGTGTGCGCACGGTCGATATCGGCTTGCCAACCTTTGCCATGCACTCGATCCGCGAGTTGTGCGGCAGCCATGACCTGGCGCACCTGGTGAAAGTGCTGACGGCGTTCTACCGCAGCCGCGACCTGCCATAACGCCATCGTGTAGGAGCAGCCTTGTGCTGCGAAGAGGCCGGTACAGCCCCATAAAACGGGGCATTATGTACCGGCCTCTTCGCAGCACAAGGCTGCTCCTACACAAGGCAAAAAAGGCAGCGCGTCCGGCCACCTTGCTCAAGGTCAACCCGCTTCGCCTGCTACCCGCTATGCTTATTACATGGCCCCACTGCAAAAGGATTGCTGTCCATGTCCCCCTTTCTGTCCCTGTTCGTGCCGGTGTTTCTGTTCCTGCTGCTGCTGACCATCGGCTTCAGCCTGCGCGAGCGCAATATCGGTGTGCTGATGATGTGGATCGGCACACTGGGCATCTTCGGCCTCACCTGCTGGAAGATCCTGGAGAAACTGCCCACATAAACCTCTACACTCGGTCCATCGTTTGACCTGAGGTAGATTTCCCGGTGCCTGCCCTTCTGCGTTGCCTGTCCCTGCTGCTGTTATTGTTCATCACCCCGGTTCAGGCCGCGGGCCTGCCGAGCCTGCTCGGCGCCAGCGCGCCTGCGCAGCCTGAGGCCACCGAGCCGTTGGGCAAGTCGCTGGACGAGGTGATCAAAAACCTCGAAAACGACCAGCAACGCGCCAAGTTGCTGGCCGACCTGAAAAAACTGCGCGACGCCACCAAGCAATCACAACCCACCGTCGAACAGGGCGTGCTGGGCCTGATCGGTGGTGCTTTGCATGACTTCGAACAGCAGTTCAGCGGCGATGCCAGCCCCTTCCACCGCTGGGCGGCGGAGATCGAGCAAGCCCAGGCAGAACTGACCGAACTGGTGGTCCCGGTGCACCAGTGGCCGGCGATCCTGTTCGGCTTTGCCGCGATCATCGCGGTCTGGAGCCTGCTGGCATACGCCTTCAACTGGATTGGCCACCGGGTACGGCTACGCTTCGGCCTCACCGAAGAGCTGCCCCAGCACCCGCGCACCTGGGACCTGGTGCGCTTTGCCCTGCGCAAGCTCGGGCCCTGGCTGGTGGCCTTGGTGTTCACCGTGTACCTGAGCTTCGCCCTGCCCTCGTCGCTGGGCAAGTCGATGGCCATGGTGCTGGCGTATGCGTTGGTGGTCGGCACCTGCTTCTCGGCCATCTGCGTGATCGCCTTCTCGCTGCTCGACGGCCCGCACCGCCACCGCGCCCTGCATATCCTGCGGCACCAGGCCTTCCGCCCACTGTGGCTGATCGGCAGCTTTGCTGCCTTCGGTGAGGCCATGAGCGACCCTAGGCTGACCGTCGCCCTCGGCACCCACCTGGCCCATGCCCTGGCTACCTTGGCCAACGTCATCGCGGCGATCTGCACCGGGCTGTTCATCCTGCGGTTCCGCCGCCCGATCGCCCACCTGATCCGCAACCAACCCTTGGACCGGCGCCTGACCCGGCGCACCCTGAGCGACACCATCGAGATCCTTGGCAGCTTCTGGTTCGCGCCCGCGTTGATTCTGGTGGGTATTTCGCTGTTCGCGACCTTCGTCTCGGCCGGCGACACCAGTACCGCCCTGCGCCAGTCGTTGATGTGCACGGTGCTGGTGGTGGTGTGCATGGTGCTCAACGGCCTGGTGCGCCGCCACGCGGCCAACCCCAAACGCGCCAACAAGCGCCAAGCGGTGTACACCGAGCGCTTGCGCAACTTCGCCTATGCCCTGGTGCACCTTTTCATCTGGCTGCTGTTCATCGAGCTGGGGCTGCGCGTGTGGGGCTTGTCGATGATCACCTTCGCCGAAGGCGACGGCCACGAGGTGAGCCTGCGCCTGCTGGGCCTGGCCGGCACGCTGATCGCCGCCTGGCTGGTGTGGATCCTGGCCGACACGGCCGTGCACCACGCCTTGGTGCGTTCGCGCCGCGGGCTGGCCAACGCCCGCGCGCAAACCATGATGCCGCTGATCCGCAACGTCATGTTCGTGGCCATCTTCATCATCGCGGTGATCGTTGCCCTGGCCAACATGGGCATGAACGTCACCCCGCTGCTGGCCGGTGCCGGTGTGATCGGCCTGGCCATCGGTTTTGGCGCCCAGTCCTTGGTGGCCGACCTGATCACCGGGTTGTTCATCATCATCGAGGATTCGCTGGCCATCGACGACTACGTGGATGTCGGTGGGCACCTGGGGACGGTCGAGGGCCTGACCATCCGCACCGTGCGCCTGCGCGACATCGACGGCATCGTGCACACCATCCCGTTCAGCGAAATCAAGAGCATCAAGAACTACTCGCGGGAGTTCGGTTACGCGATTTTCCGCGTGGCGATCCCGCACAGCATGAACATCGACCAGGCCATCACGCTGATCCGCGAGGTGGGGCAGAAACTGCGTAACGACCCGTTGATGCGCCGCAATATCTGGTCGCCGCTGGAGCTGCAGGGCGTAGAGAGCTTCGAGTCGGGCTCGGCGATTTTGCGAGCGCGCTTCAAGACCGCGCCGATCAAGCAATGGGAAGTGTCGCGGGCGTTCAACCTGGCGTTGAAGCGCCAGCTGGATGAAGCGGGGCTGGACCTGGCGACGCCGCGGTTGTCGGTGCAGGTGGTGACGGCGGGCGGTGGCGGTATGAGCGAAACCAGTTCCTCCAGTTAGGGCCTTTTCGCGGGCAAGCCCGCTCCCACAGGGACCTCACAGTGTTCGCAGCCGTGGTGATCCTGTGGGAGCGGGCTTGCCCGCGAAGAAGCCACCCCATTACCCCGCCTGAGCGCGGATGCGGATTGCATCATGCCGCCAATATTCCAGATCACAGTCGATCAGGTGCCCCTGCTGGTCACTGTTGACCCGGGTGATGTGTAGCCCCGGGCTGCCGACCGACACCTTCAACGCGGCCGCTGCCTCGATCGGCAACGCCGTCGGCAGAATCTCGAAGCACACCTGCCCATAGCCGATGCCGTATACCCGCCCATAAATCTCGGTCAGCGACTGCGCCAGGTCCTGTTCGAGAATGCCCGGGAAATACCGTGGGTTCAGGTAGTGCTCGGCATACAGCACCGCCCTCCCATCGATACGCCGCAGCCGGCAGATCCGCACCACACTGGACAACGCCGGCAGTTGCAGCCGCGCGCAGACAACGGCAGACGCCGGCTGCAGCCGCGCCGACAACAGCTCGGTACTCGGCACCCGCCCCTGGTCACGCACCATTGCATGAAAGTGGCTACGCTCGATCAGGTCATAGGTCAGCCGCTGTGGGGCGACGAACCAGCCGCGCCGCTCTTCCCGGTAGATCAGCCCCTGGGCCTCCAGCTGTGCCAAGGCCTCGCGCAGGGTAATGCGCGTGGTATCGAACACCTCGCTGAGTTTGCGCTCGGCCGGCAGCTTGCCACCCGGCGCCAGCAGGCCGTGTTCGATCTGCTCCTGCAGGGCGTGGCAGATGGCTGTTACCGCACGCGGGGGCATCGGTTGCATCAAAGGTTACCTATCTGGACTAGGCCAGCCCCATGACGGGGCAATTGGAGAGTAGTGCAAGCCTAGGCAGGGCTGATGAACATCCTGTGACAAAGGCACCACACGGGCTTTGCCAGTTTCGGGCCAAGCCCGCTAAATCAGGGCCTGCGATCTGGTCTACGCTGTATTTTCAGGCAGCCGGAACCCCCGGTTGAAGCCTCCCCCTACATCAAACTGTCACGCAAGCGGCCTACCTTGGCTCAAGGTTTGCTGACCTAGACCAAAGGTCGCTGACAACTGCCTCATTCACGACAACGATCGCAACAGGCACCCACCCTAGGAGCTTCGGATGAAAAAGTTCTTCATGGCGTCACTGCTCGGTTCGGCCATCGCCCTGTGTACCACGGCCATGGCCGCCGGCACCGACCTCAAGGCCCTGGAAGACGCCGCCCGCAAGGAAGGCACCGTCAACAGCGTGGGCATGCCCGATGCCTGGGCCAACTGGAAAGGCACCTGGGAAGACCTGGCCAATAAATATGGCCTCAAGCACAGCGACACCGACATGAGCTCGGCCCAGGAAATCGCCAAGTTCGAGGCCGAAAAAGACAACGCCAGTGCCGACATCGGCGACGTCGGTGCCGCCTTTGGCCCGATTGCCGTAACCAAGGGTGTGAGCCAACCATACAAGCCGAGCACCTGGGACCAGGTACCCGAATGGGCCAAGGACAAGGACGGGCACTGGGCGCTGGCCTATACCGGCACCATCGCCTTCATCATCAACAAGGACCTGGTGAAAGAAGAAGAACGCCCGAAAACCTGGCATGACCTGGAGAAAGGCAAGTACAAGGTTGCCATTGGCGATGTCGGCACCGCCGCCCAGGCCGCCAATGGTGTACTGGCCGCAGCCATCGCCTACAAAGGCAGCGAAAGCAACATCGAGCCAGGCCTGCAACTGTTCACCAAGCTGGCCCAGCAGAAGCGCCTGTCGCTGGCCAACCCCACCATCCAGACCCTGGAAAAAGGTGAAGTGGAAGTGGGTGTGGTGTGGGACTTCAATGGCCTGAGCTACCGTGATCAGATCGACCCCAAGCGCTTCGAAGTGCTGATCCCATCGGACGGCTCGATCACCTCGGGCTATACCACCATCATCAACAAGTACGCCAAGCACCCGAACGCAGCCAAGCTGGCGCGTGAGTACATCTTCAGCGATGCCGGGCAGACTAACCTTGCCATCGGCCACGCCCGGCCGATCCGCGCCGAGCACCTGAAGCTGCCGGCCGATGTGCAGGCCAAGCTGCTGCCTAACGAGCAGTATGGTGCTGCCCAGCCGATCAAGGATGCCGCTGTTTGGGAAACGACTTCGAAGGCACTGCCGCAGAAGTGGCAGGAGCAAGTGATCATCGAGATGGAGTAAGGGGCTAGATCTCTAGCGCCTGAACCGGCCTCTTCGCGGGTGAACCCGCTCCCACAGATACAGCGCAGCCCTCGGGGATAGCGATAACTTTGTGGGAGCGGGTTTACCCGCGAAGAGGACAACGCGGTTATTGACTGGAGCCACCATGCAACACAACGTCATCCTGGTCCTGCTCGACGGCCTCAATCACCAGGTCGCCCACCATGCCATGGGCCACCTGCACGCCTACGTCGAGGCCGATCGCGCCGCGCTGTACCGCGTGGAATGCGAGCTACCGTCGCTGTCGCGCCCGTTGTACGAATGCATCCTCACCGGCGTCACGCCGATCGACAGCGGCATCGTGCACAACAACGTCAACCGCCTGTCCAACCAGCGCAGCGTGTTCCACTACGCCCGCGAAGCGGGGCTGGGTACTGCGGCGGCGGCCTATCACTGGATGAGCGAGCTGTACAACCGCTCGCCGTTCGATGCGCAGCGCGACCGCCACACCCATGCGCCGAAGCTGCCGATCCAGCACGGCCTGTTCTACTGGGACGACCGCTACCCCGACTCACACCTGCTGGCCGACGCCGAATACCTGCGCCGCCGGCATGCACCGAACTTCCTACTGGTGCACCCGATGAGCATCGACGACGTCGGCCACCGCCACGGCCTGGACAGCAGCCAGTACCGCAACGCGGCACGCAGCGCTGACATCCTCTTGGCCGACTACCTGCCGCGCTGGCTCGAAGAGGGTTATCAGGTGCTGGTCACCGCCGACCACGGCATGAACAACGACCGCTCGCACAATGGTTTGCTGGCCGAGGAACGCGAGGTCCCCTTGTTCGTCTTTGGCGATGGCTTCAGCCTCGACCCTGCTGCCAAGCCGCTGCAAACCGAGCTGTGCGGCACCATCTGCGAGCTGCTTGGCGTGGCCCACGACAAGACCGTGTGCCGGGAGCTGCTCAAGTGAATGCCAGCCATCGCGGCCGTTACCTTGCCCTGCTCTGTCTGCTGCCATTCGCTGTGTTCTTCATCATCTTCCAGATCGCCCCGCTGGCCTGGGTGGCGATCAACAGCGTGCAATCCGAGGCGGGCTGGGGGTTGGAAAACTTCAGCAAGGTGTTCGCCTCGAAGTTCTACCTGCAGGCCTTGCAACGCAGCCTGGAGATCAGCTTCTGGTCGAGCCTGTTCGGTATCGTCATCGCTACCCTCGGGGCCTACTCGCTGCGCCAGGTGGATTCGCGGCTGCGCGACTTTGTCAGTGCCTTCGCCAACATGACCAGCAACTTCACCGGCGTGCCACTGGCCTTCGCCTTCATCATCCTGCTGGGTTTCAATGGCGCACTGACCCTGCTGCTTAAACAGATCGGCCTGCTGGAAGACTTCAGCATCTACTCCAAAAGCGGGCTGATCCTGGTGTACACCTACTTCCAGATCCCCTTGGGCGTGCTGTTGCTGTACCCGGCGTTCGATGCCTTGCGTGAAGACTGGCGTGAGTCGGCCGCCCTGCTCGGGGCCAACCACTGGCAGTTCTGGCGCCTTATCGGCCTGCCGGTGCTGACCCCGGCGTTGCTTGGCACCTTCGTCATCCTCTTGGCCAATGCCCTGGGTGCGTACGCCACGGTGTATGCGTTAACCACCGGCAACTTCAACGTGCTGCCGATCCGCATCGCTGGCCTGGTGGCCGGTGACATCAGCCTAGACCCTAACCTTGCGAGTGCCCTGGCCATGGTGCTGGTGGGGCTGATGACGCTGGTCACGGTGGTCCATCAATGGCTGCTGAAAAGGAGCTACCATGCGCGCTGAAACCAACGCCAGCAGCCTCTACCACCGCCTGGTGGTGTACCTGCTGTTCCTGATTTTGCTGTTGCCGCTGGCCGGCACCCTGCTCTACTCCGTGGCCACCAGCTGGTCGGCCAGCCTGCTGCCCAGCGGCCTGACCCTGAAGTGGTACGTGGCGCTGTGGAGCGAGCCGCGCTTTCTGGCGGCGTTCGGCCAGTCGCTGCTGGTGTGCGTGGGCGCACTGATACTGTCGGTGGTGCTGATCCTGCCGCTGCTGTTCGTGGTGCACTACCACTTCCCCAAGCTCGACGCGCTGATGAACATCCTCATCCTGCTGCCGTTCGCGGTGCCGCCGGTGGTGTCCGCAGTAGGGTTGCTGCAGCTGTATGGCAGCGGGCCCATGGCCATGGTCGGCACCCCGTGGATTCTGATCGGCTGCTATTTCACCATCGCCCTGCCGTTCATGTACCGGGCAATCACCAACAACCTGCAGGCGATCAACCTGCGCGACCTGATGGACGCCGCCCAACTGCTCGGGGCCAGCACCTGGCAAGCGGCGTTCCTGGTGGTGCTGCCGAACCTGCGCAAAGGCCTGATGGTGGCCCTGCTGCTGTCGTTCTCGTTCCTGTTCGGCGAGTTCGTGTTCGCCAACCTGCTGGTCGGCACCCGCTACGAGACGCTGCAGGTGTACCTGAACAACATGCGTAACAGCAGCGGCCACTTCAACAGCGCGCTGGTGATCTCCTACTTCGCCTTCGTGCTGGTACTCACCTGGGTCGCCAACCGCCTGAACAAGGACAAGACCTGACATGAGCTTCGTCAGCGTACAGCAACTGCACAAACGCTATGCCGGCACACCGGTGTTCGAAAACATCGACTGCCAGATCGAACGCGGCGAGTTCGTCACCCTGCTCGGCCCTTCCGGCTGCGGCAAGTCCACCCTGCTGCGCTGCATCGCCGGGCTGACCCCGGTGGACGGGGGGCGCATCCTGCTCGATGGCCAGGACATCGTGCCACTGAGCCCGCAGAAGCGCGGCATCGGCATGGTGTTCCAGAGCTACGCGCTGTTCCCCAACATGACCGTGGAACAGAACGTTGCCTTTGGCCTGCGCATGCAAAAGGTCAAGGCCGACGAGAGCCAGGCGCGGGTGCGTGAGGTGCTCGCCCTGGTGGAGCTGGGCAGCTTCGCCGGGCGCTACCCGCACCAACTGTCGGGTGGCCAATGCCAACGCGTGGCCCTGGCCCGTTCACTGGTGACCCGCCCGCGCCTGCTGCTGCTCGACGAGCCGCTGTCGGCTCTGGATGCGCGCATTCGCAAGCACCTGCGCGAGCAGATTCGCGCGATCCAGCGTGAACTGGGGCTGACCACCATCTTCGTCACCCACGACCAGGAAGAGGCCCTGACGATGTCAGACCGCATCTTCCTGATGAACCAGGGCCGCATCGTTCAGAGCGGCGATGCCGAAACCCTTTACACCGCGCCCGTGGACCTGTTTGCTGCGGGCTTTATCGGCAACTACAACCTGCTCGACCCGGAAAGCGCCAGCCGCCTGCTGCAACGCCCGGTGGCCAGCCGCCTGGCCATTCGCCCCGAATCCATCACCCTGGGCCTGAATGGCGAGCTGGACGGTGAGGTGCGCAGCCACAGCCTGCTGGGCAATGTCATCCGTTACCGGGTGCGGGTACGTGAGGTGGAACTGGTGGTCGATGTGCTCAACCGCTCGTCTGCCGACCTGCATCCAGACGGCCAGCGGGTATCCTTGTCGATCGACCCCACGGCGCTGCGGGAAGTGGCTTAAGGAGATTCAACACAATGGCACTGGCAATTTTCGATCTGGACGAAACCCTGATTCACGGCGACTGCGCGTCACTGTGGAGCGAGCAGATGGCCCGGCTGGGCTGGGTCGACGGCAAGGATTTCCTGCGTCGCGACCATGAATTGATGGAGGCCTATGGCAAGGGCCACCTGCAGATGGAGAACTACATGGCCTTCAGCCTGGAGCCGATTGCCGGGCGCACCCTGGAAGAGGTCGAGCACCTGGTGGAGCCGTGGGTGGAGGACGTTATCGAGCCGATCATTTTCGGCGACGCCTGCCGCTGCATCGCTGAGCATCGCAAGCGTGGCGACCGTATCCTGATCATTTCCGCCTCGGGTACGCACTTGGTCGGGCCGATTGCGGCGCGGTTGGGCGTGGACGAGTACCTGGCGATCGAGCTGGAGGCGGTGAATGGGGTGTACACCGGCAAGACCCATGGGGTACTGACCTACCGTGAAGGCAAGATCACCCGGTTGTTGGAGTGGCTGGATCAGGAGCAGGAGAACCTGGAAGGGGCGAGTTTCTATTCCGATTCGCGGAACGATCTGCCGTTGTTGTTGAAGGTGGACCATCCGTTTGTGGTGAACCCAGATGCGGTGTTGCGCGAGCATGCCGAGGTCAATGGGTGGCCGATCTTGAGCTGGAGCTGATATTGGCGCTGAACCTACTGGCCTCTTCGCGGGCAAGCCCGCTCCTACAGGTAAATCACTGATCCTGAGCCTGTGATATTCCTGTGGGAGCGGGCTTGCCCGCGAAGAGGCCGGGCCTGCTTACACCAGGCTCGGATCGATCACCATCACCAGCTTGCCCGACACTTGGTTAGTCTCAAGCTCGGCATATGCCGCCTGGGCAAATTCCACCGGGTAGGTATCCACCAACTGCGCCGACAACCGCCCTTCGGCGAACAGCGGCCACACCTGCTGCAGCAACTCACGCAACAGCTCGGCCTTAAACCCGTCGTCACGGTTGCGCAGCGTTGAGCCGGTGATTTCCAGGCGCTTACCCAGCACCTGTGCCAGGTCCAGCTCGAACTTGCGTCCGCCCATCAGGCCGATGATCACCCAACGCCCGTCACGCGCCAGCAGCTTGAGGTTGAGTTCCCCATAACTGGCACCCACCGGGTCGAGAATCACGTCGAACGGCCCAACGCCTTCCAGCGCATCGAGGTTCTCGTTACGCACCACGCCGCCGGCAGCGCCCAGCGCTTCGCAGTAGGCCAGGCGATCCTGCGAGCCAACACTCACATACACCGGGTTGCCAAACGCCTTGCACAACTGGATCGCCGCCGAACCCACGCCGCTGGCCCCTGCGTGCACCAGCACTTTCTCGCCGGCTTTGACGGCACCCAACTGGAAGATGTTCAACCACGCCGTGGCATACACCTCAGGCAGCGCCGCCGCTTCGTGCAGGCTCAGGCCTTCAGGCACCGGCAGCACATGGCGGGCATCGACCACCACTTCTTCAGCCATCGCACCGCTGGCAAGCAAAGCACACACCCGCTCGCCCACACGCCAATCGGCGCCCGGCCCAACTTCTTCGATAATACCGGCGCACTCCAGGCCCATATAAGGGCTGGCGCCAGGCGGTGGCGGGTACAGCCCCTTCATTTGCAACAGGTCGGCGCGGTTCAGCCCCGCAGCAGCCACGCGAATGCGTACTTGGCCCGCGTCAAGGGCCGGGCGCTCGGCCTCGACCCACTCCACATGTCCGTCTTCGCCTTGCAATGCCTTCACAGTGCCTCCATAGTTGAATCATGACTGAGCCTGGGGAACCCTCGCCCCGGGCTTTTTGCAGTATTTGTCCGGCTCCATGGAACCGGCAACGGAAAAGACGGCCTACTATGCGTGATCAATTGCCTCCACGTCGAATCAGCATGAAGCATTTCCTCCCAAGCACCGCCCTGGCCCTGATGATTGGCCTCGGCAGCCTTACGCTCGGCGGCAATGCGGCGGCCGCCAACAAGTGGGACAGCCTGCAGCCGGACCGCGACGAAATCGTCGCCAGCCTTAATGTGGTGGAACTGCTCAAGCGCCACCACTACAGCAAGCCACCGCTCGATGACGCCCGCTCGGTGATCATCTACGACAGCTACATCAAGCTGCTGGACCCTGCGCGCAGCTACTTCACCGCGGCCGACATCGCCGAGTTCGACAAGTGGAAGACGCAGTTCGACGACTTCCTCAAAAGCGGCAACCTCGACCCGGGCTTCACCATCTACAAACGCTACCTTGACCGCGTCAAGCAGCGCCTGGACTTTGCCCTGGCCGAGCTGAACAAAGGCGTCGACAAGATCGACTTCACCACCAAGGAAACCTTGCTGATCGACCGCAAGGACGCCCCGTGGATGAAAAACCAGGCCGAGCTCGACGACCTGTGGCGCAAGCGTGTCAAAGACGAAGTGCTGCGCCAGAAGATCGCTGGCAAAGAGCCCAAGCAGATCCAGGAAACCCTGACCAAACGCTACAAGAACCAGCTGGCGCGCCTGGACCAGACCCGTGCCGAGGATATCTTCCAGGCCTACATCAATACCTTCGCCCAGTCCTACGACCCGCACACCAACTACCTGTCGCCGGACAACGCAGAAAACTTCGACATCAACATGAGCTTGTCGCTCGAAGGCATCGGCGCGGTGCTGCAAAGCGACAACGACCAGGTCAAGATCGTCCGCCTGGTGCCGGCAGGCCCTGCCGCCAAGACCAAGCAGGTCGCTCCGGCCGACAAGATCATCGGCGTGGCACAGGGCAACAAGGAAATGGTCGACGTGGTCGGCTGGCGCCTGGACGAAGTGGTCAAGCTGATCCGTGGCCCGAAAGGCTCGGTGGTGCGCCTGGAGGTCATCCCGGCCAGCAATGCCCCGAGCGACCAGACCAGCAAGATCGTTTCGATCACCCGCGAAGCCGTCAAGCTTGAAGAGCAGGCGGCGAAAAAGTCGGTGCTCAAGCTCAAGCAGGACGGCCGTGACTACAAGCTGGGCATCATCGAGATCCCGGCCTTCTACCTGGACTTCAAGGCCTACCGTGCCGGTGATCCGGAGTACAAGAGCACCACGCGTGACGTGAAAAAGCTGCTCACCGAACTGCAAAAAGAGAAAGTCGATGGCGTAGTCATCGACCTGCGCAACAACGGCGGCGGTTCGCTGCAGGAAGCCACCGAGCTGACCAGCCTGTTCATCGACAAGGGCCCGACGGTGCTGGTACGCAACAGCGACGGCCGCGTCGACGTGCTCGAGGACGAAAACCCGGGCGCCTTCTACAAAGGCCCGCTGGCACTGCTGGTCAACCGCCTGTCGGCCTCGGCCTCGGAGATCTTCGCCGGTGCCATGCAGGACTACCACCGCGCACTGATCGTCGGTGGCCAGACCTTCGGCAAAGGCACCGTGCAGACCATCCAGCCGCTCAACCATGGTGAGCTGAAACTGACCTTGGCCAAGTTCTACCGGGTGTCTGGGCAGAGCACCCAGCACCAGGGCGTGCTGCCGGACATCGACTACCCATCGATCATCGACACCAAGGAAATCGGCGAGAGCGCCCTGCCCGAGGCGATGCCGTGGGACACCATCCGCCCGGTGGTCAAGCCAGCGGCCGACCCGTTCAAGCCGTACCTGACCCAGCTCAAGGCACAGCATGAAGCGCGCAGCGCCAAGGATGCCGAGTTCACCTACATCCGCGACCGCCTGGCCCTGGCCCAGAAGCTGATGAACGAGAAGACCGTCAGCCTCAACGAGCAAGAACGCCGTGCCCGCCACGATGAGATCGAGGGCAAGCAGTTAGCCCTGGAAAACATCCGCCGCAAGGCCAAAGGTGAAGAGCCGCTCAAAGAGCTGAAGAAGGAAGATGAAGACGCATTGCCGGCTGAAGATGAAAACACCAAGCCGGAAGACGACGCCTACCTGTCCGAGACAGGGCGCATTCTGCTCGACTACCTGAGCGCAAGCTCGCAGGTGGCCAAGCACTGAGGCTAGGCATGCGTTAACCAAAAGGGCCGGGTGTGAAAGCACCCGGCCCTTTTCTATTTATGTAGGAGCAGCCTTGTGCTGCGAAGAAGCCAGTGAAAACACCGCAGATCTTTGGTGTTTTTACTGGCCTCTTCGCAGCACTAGGCTGCTCCTACAAAGTACTGCGCTCGGCTGAATCAGGCTTCTTCGGGGTAACGGTACTCGAACACCCGCACCACTTCCGAGGCATGCCAGGACGCCGCCTCCATGCCGTCGACCGGCCCGGCAAAACGCCCCAGCCGCTCTACACACTCGAAAAAACCGGTGCGCGGCAGGCGGCTGGCACCCTGGCTGATCACCAGCGAACTGCGCAAAGGCTGTTCGGCGCGGGCGTCCAGCACCGCCAGGTACTCCAGCGCGGCGGTCAGCGTCTGCATGGCCGGGCTGGGCAATTGCAAGCGCTCGATAAGCGCACGGTACGTCAGCAGATGACGTTGACGACGGGCCAGGTCAAGCTCGTCCAGCAGGCTCTGCCAGTGCTGGCGGCTGATCCTGACCTGGCTCATGAGGGTTCGCTCCAACCCGCCACACCCAGGTGCCAGGCCAGGGCGCGGCGGATGGCAGCGTCCGGCTGTCGCTCGCCTGACTCGATCATGGCCAGGTACGCGGGGCTCACACCCACATTGCGCGCCAGGAGCTCAGGGGCGATGCCCTTCGCCTCACGAATTTGTGCCACCTCGCTGAATGCCGGTAAAGGTGCCGCACTGGCAGCATCGCTTTGCACTTCACTGACACCCGCCTCGACGGGCGGCTGCCCCGCTGCCTTCAGCAGTGCCTGGTATTGCTCCCAGGGAACGACGGCGTACTCGGGCTGACCGTCCCGGCTAATAACCTGAATACCCATTACAACCCCCTTACTTAGGATTACGGCATGTAATCCGTAGGCATAATCCTTATGCCAATTATATTACCAAGTACGGGAGTCTGTGGAGTTCAGGCTGATTTCACTGCGTATTGCGTTCCAGGCGCAAGGCTTCGGGGGTATCCGGCAAGCGTTCCACCACGCGCAAGCGCTCTGGGGCCTGGCTGTCGCGCCAGGCTTTGAAACGCGCCAGCTCATCGGCCACGGTCTTCAACACCCAACCCAGCACGGCGATGTCGTCAAGAAAACCCACGCCCAGCAGCCAGTCGGGGATGGCGTCGATAGGGCTGACGAAGTACAGCAGGCCGGCAACGATGGTAACCAGCGCCTTGGGGCTGATGGCACGGTACTCGCCGCGCCACCAGGCCAGGCACAGCGACTGCAGCAGCTTTACATCCTCGCGCAGCTGGCCGATCCGTGGGCCTTTGCGGGCCACGGCGAACAGCAGGGCCGGCAACCGCCCGCGGCTGAGCAGGCGCTCGGCCAACGGCAGAAAACGGGCGAAATTCCAGGGTGCGCTCATGGAGCCTCCGAGAGGGACAGGTTATCCACATTTATTGTGGATAACCTTGTGAACAGGGCGAAGTTTCTGACGTCAGGTGCCCACTAGGCAAGGGTCCCGGTCAGATCGGGCGTTTTTTACACAGTCGTTTCAGATTCGCAAACGATTTGCGTCAGAAGCATCCTACTTCATCACGCTGCTATTGCTCGGACAGTATCAGCCGCCAGAGGTTCTTCTCAGCCGATTGCCCCAAACGAAAACGCCCCGTCAAGACGGGGCGTTTTACGCAAACCAGCCAGTGTTACTTGGCAGGCTCTTCTGCTGGCGCTTCTGGCTCGGCACCCTGCAGCTGGGCCGGGTCTTTGATGGCGATCAGCTCAAGGTCGAACACCAGTACCGAGTTGGCAGGGATCAGCGGGCTCGGGCTCTGGGCACCGTAGGCCAGTTCGGCCGGGATGAACAGCTTGTACTTCTCGCCGACGTGCATCAGTTGCAGGCCTTCGACCCAACCTGGGATCACGCCGCTGACAGGCAGGTCGATCGGGCTGCCGCGCTCGACGGAGCTGTCGAACACCTTGCCATCGGTCAGCTTGCCTTCGTAGTGAACAGTCACCACGTCGGTCGGCTTAGGCTGCGGGCCGTCGGCCTTCTTGATCACTTCGTATTGCAGGCCCGAAGCGGTGGTGACAACACCCGGCTTCTTGGCGTTTTCTTCGAGGAACTTCTTGCCGGCGGAGGCGGCTTCTTCGCTGGCCTTGGCCAGACGCTCTTCGGCGCGCTTCTGCAGCGAGGTGAAGGCTTCTACCAGCTCTTCGTCCTTGATGCGCTGCTCTTTCTTGCTGACGGCGTCTTCGATGCCGAGGGCGACCGCTTTCGAATCAAGGTCTTCCATGCCTTCCTGAGCCAGGCTCTTGCCCATGTTCAGGCCGATACCGTAGGAGGCTTTCTGTGCCGGAGTCTTCAGCTCGGGGCTGCTGGCCTGTTGGTCGCAGCCAGCCAATACCAGGCCTACCAGGGCAACCGCAGCCGCCAAACGATGCTGTTTCATGCTATTTCCTTGTTCATGCGCCATAAGGGCAATCAGGGTAAAGCCGCGAGCTTAGCAGGCGGCCATGACCAATGGCTACCGGCATAGGAGCGGGTTTTGCTAAGGAAGTTCAGTACTTAAAGGGTTATTCATCTGACACATTAGAGCCACTGGCCAGTATTGACCCTTTATGCCGAATTCGCCTGGGTTTACGCGCCAAAAATTTCACTTCGTTCTGAGTTGTCAGGGGTATTGCCCCTCACGGTACTGCCCCGCCACCTCACGCAGCACCTCGCACACCCACTGCCCTGGCACGCTCTGCTCCAGCGCCGCGTTGCGGCACAGGCCCACCGACCCGCCCGGCTCGCGCACGCCCAAGTCGAGCTCGACCAGCTCACCACGGCCCAGGTCGATCAGCACCGCATCCCGTGGCGCCACCCACACCGCATCACTGCCCAGCAGGTAGCGGCGGCTCAGGGCCAGCGAGAGGGTTTCCAGGCGTTGCGCGGGCATCTGGATACCGCATTGGACGAACAGGCTGTCGGCGTGCTGGCGAATGGTGGTACCGGGGGGCGGCAACACCAAGGGGTAACGCCCCACCTGTGCCCGCTCGACAGGCGTGTTGGCCAGCAACGGGTGCCCCGGCCGCACGACCAGGCTCATCGATTCGCTGTACAGGTGCTCGAACGACAGGCCCTGAATTTGTGGGCTGTCGGTCATGCGCCCCACCACCAGCTCCAGCTCACCCAGGCGTAGCTGGCCCAGCAACTGCGCGCTGGCACCGGTCACCACGCTGATCAGCAACGCCTCATGGCGTTGATGCAGGCGGCACAGCACCTCGGGCATCAACAAGCCCTCGACCGTGGACAGCACGCCAATGCGCACCTGCGACGGTGCCCGCGCCTCGCCGCGCAGGCTGCTGACGCCATCGCGCAGCGCCTGCACGCTGGGCCCGGCATACCGCATGAAGCGGGTGCCGGCCGGGGTCAGCTCGACGCCCTGCCGGCTGCGTTCGAACAGGCGTGTTTCCAGCAGCGCTTCGAGTTCCTTGAGCGTCTTGGAAATCGCGGGCTGGCTGATGGCGAGGATGTCTGCGGCCCTGGCCAGGCTGCCCTGCCGGGCAATCTCCAGGAAGCACAGCAGGTGGCGGTACTTGATGCGGGTGTCGAGGTTCATGGCCTCAAGCTTACCGCATGGCTACCTGCGGTGTATCCGGGTCGCGCTGCTGGCGGCGGAACTGCCCCGGCGGCAAGCCATGGATCTGCCGAAAACGCCGCGAAAAATACGCTTCATCAGCAAAGCCGCACAGCCGAGCCACCTCGCCGACCGGGCGGCTGCCGTTTAGCAGGTAATTGCGCGCGGCGTGCATGCGCCGCTCCAGCACCAATTCGCTGAAGGTCTTGCCGATTTCCTTGCGCAGCCAATGGGTCAGGTAGGTGGGCGACAGGTACGTGGCGGCGGCGACCTTCTGCAGGTTGAGGTCGGGGTCGTCGATGTGCCTGCGCAGGTACTCGCTCATGCGCCCCAACGCGGCGCGCCGGCTGAGTTGCGCGGCATTGCTCTCGGCCAGCTCGCGCAGGGGGTCGGCGTACAAGCCACACACCTGGCCGATCAGTTGCAGCAACAGGCCCTTGAGGATTTCACGGCTGCCGAAGCGGCGGTTGGCATCGAGTTCACGCATCTGCCCGAGAATACGCCGCACCTCGCTGAAATCGGCGTCGGCGAGGTGGAAATCCAGGTGCTCCTGGAAGCGGAACGGTGACAGTTCAGGGGCCTGCAGTATCGACACTTCTTCCAGGTCCATGGGGTCGCAAGGCAGGTGCGGCAGCAGGAATGTCTGGGAAAAGTTGATGACCACGAAATCGCTGTCGTCGGGGTGCGGGATGACATGCACCCGGTGCGGCAGGATGAAGGCCAGGGTGTTGCGTTTGAACGGGCGCTGCACGCTGCCGATGTGCTGCACCGTATCGCCGCCAAAATTGACCTGGATCTGAAAATACTCGTGTCGGTGTGGCGCGGTTTCGGCCGGCCGGCCGCGCTGGTCGCGGATGTAGAAATCCATCAGCTCGCTGCGCTGTTGCATGACGTAGGTCGGGACTTCGCGCTTGGGGGGCATGGGGGTCTCCGGTCGGGGGCTTGGCGCTGACGTTGCCTGCCATGCGGGAATTCTGAACGGCAAGCGGCTTGCCTGGCAATTAGTTGTACGACGTCGAAACTCATAATTTTGAAGCCCACTGCAAAAAACGTATCCGGCAAAAATCGACGCAGCCCTTTAAAACCGCCACCCAAAGCAAAAAAAGCAGCCAAAACCCCGCCCGCTGAGTTTTTTGGACAGCGCAGCCCTACCCCGTTCCGAGTGAAAAAAACGGTCTAAAACCGCCGTTGATTTTCCGATGTTGTACGACCACCTTAAAAAAGGGACTGCAGCCCAACCTCTACCAACAACAACAAACGAGGTCGACTCATGTCGAGCACGCCTACTTCCCGCACTGCGGCACCTGCGTTCGCAGTGGACGCGGTCGCATCGCAACGCCTACCCACCCGCCGTCGCTGGTTCATGCTCTCGCTGCTGCTGCTGGCGACCATCATCAACTACGTCGACCGGGTCAACATCTCCATCGCGGCGCCCTTCATGGCCAAGGACCTGGGCCTGGACAAAGTCGAGATGGGCTTGATCTTCTCCGCGTTCGCCTGGACCTACGCCCTGGCGTTGGTGCCAGCCGGCTTCATTGCCGACCGCTTCGGCTCGCGCCTGACCTACGGCGTCTCGCTGATCAGTTGGTCGGCTGTCACTGTCGCCCAGGGCCTGGCCAGCGGCTTCACCTCGCTGTTCGGCCTGCGCCTGGCCGTTGGTGCCATGGAGGCACCGGCCTTCCCCGCCAACAGCCGCGCCGTCACCGTGTGGTTCCCTGCCCGCGAACGGGGCATGGCCAGCAGCATCTACGTGTGCGGCCAGTACCTGGGCACAGCCTTGTTCACCGGGGCATTGCTGTGGCTGGCGACCACCTATGACTGGCGCCATGTGTTCTACAGCACCGGCCTGATTGGTATCGTCTTTGGCGTGGTGTGGTTGTTCCTGTACCGCGACCCGCTCAACTGCAAGAAGGTCAGCAAGGAAGAACTGGCCTACATCGAGGACGGCGGCGGGCTGGTCAGAAGCAGCCAGGAACGCACCCGTTTCGACTGGCGCCAGGTCGCCGAACTGTTCCGCTACCGCCAGGTGTGGGCCATCTGCCTGGGCAAGTTCGCCAGCACCTCAGCGCTGTACTTCTTCCTCACCTGGTTCCCCACCTACCTGATCGAAGAGCGCCAGCTGACGCTGATCAAAGTCGGCATCTTCGCGGTGATGCCGTTCATTGGCGCCACAGTCGGCATCTTGCTGGCAGGGATCGTTTCCGACCTGCTGATCCGCCGGGGCTACTCGCTGTCCTTTGCACGCAAGCTGCCGCTGGTGGTGGGGTCGATGCTGGGCATGTCGATCGTGCTGGTCAACTTCACCGACTCCAACGTGCTGTGTATCGCCGTGCTGACGCTGGCGTTCTTTGCCCAGGGCATCGCCTCTTCGTCGTGGGCAGCGGTTTCGGAAGTGGCACCCAAGCAACTGATCGGGCTGACCGGTGGGGTCACCAGCCTGGCCGCGAACATTGGCGGCATCGTCACCCCGATCGTGATTGGCGCGATCGTGCAGGCCAGTGGCTCGTTCGCCTTGGCGTTCTGGTTTATCGGCGGGGTGGCGTTGATGGGCACCCTGTCCTACTCGCTGTTGCTCGGCAAGCTGTACCGGATCGAGCTCAAAACCGCGGCATAAGCAGGCACGGTGAGTGCCGGAAGCACCACCGCAGATCCCCGTTTTTATCCAAACCGTGCCTTTTATCGTCCAACTTTGCCCGCCAGCCGCTGGCTAGGCTGGCCACTCCAGCACAGAGGATTGACCCATGACTTACCTGTTCGACCCGCCAGCCATCGTCAGCCTGCCCATCCAAGGCAGCGACGCGCGCTTCCCGGTTGGCCGCGTGTTCTGCCTGGGCCGCAACTACCCCTGGCCGCAGGCCACCGACCCAGCGCCCCGTGAGCCGGTCTTTTTCATGAAGCCGGCCAGCAACGTGGTCGAGGCACAGGGCGAACTGCCCTTCCCGCCGCAGACTGAAGAGTTTTGCCATGAAATCGAGTGGGTGGTGGCAATCAGCAAAGGCGGTGCCGACATCAGCCCGGAGCACGCTCTGGAGCACGTCTATGGCTTTGCCGCTGGCCTGGACCTGACCCTGCGCGATCGCCAGCGCCAGGCCAAAAGCGAAGGGCTGCCCTGGGAGGGCGCCAAGGTATTCGAAGCCTCGGCGCCGATGACTGCCCTGGTGCCGGCCAGCGAACTGGGCTGGCCACTGGACGCTGCGCTGTGGCTGAAAGTCAACGGCGAGGAGCGCCAGCGCGCCCGGCTGAGCCAGCAGACCTGGCCATTGGCCGAGGTCATCAGCCGCCTGTCCCGGCAACTGCCGCTGCGCCCCGGTGACCTGATCATGACCGGCAGCCCGCCTGGCGTGGCCCCGCTCAACCCTGGCGATGTGATCCATGCCGGCATCGACGGCATCGGCGAGTTGCAACTGCGCGTTGGCCCTCGTCCCGCACGCCACACCGCCCACGCCGCCTGAATTTCTGGAGCAAACAGATGAGCCAAACTCACAACAAGAAAATCGCCTTGGTCACCGGTGCCGGCAGCGGCATTGGCCGCGCCGTCGCCCTGGGGCTGCTGGCTGATGGCTTCAGCCTGGTCCTCGCCGGTCGGCGTGCCGAACCCTTGCAGGCGTTGGCAGAACAGGCCCGTGCAGCCGGTGGCGAGGCCCTTGCGGTGCCCACCGATGTGCGCGACGAACAGAGCGTCGCCCAGCTGTTCGCCACCATCGAGGAGGTGCATGGCCGCCTCGACCTGATCTTCAATAATGCCGGGGTCAACGCGCCTGCCGTGCCCATCGACGAACTGCCGCTGGAGAACTGGCGCAATGTCATCGCCACCAATGTCGACGGCGTGTTCCTCTGCGCCCGTGCGGCCTTTGGCCTGATGCGCAGGCAGCAGCCGCAGGGCGGGCGAATCGTCAACAACGGTTCGATTTCGGCGCATACCCCACGCCCCTTCACTGCGCCCTACACCGCCAGCAAGCACGCGGTGCTGGGCCTGACCAAAGCCCTGGCCCTGGACGGCCGCCCCTACAACATCGTGTGCAGCCAGGTGGACATCGGCAACGCCCTGACCGAACTGTCCGAACGCATGACCCGCGGTGTGCGCCAGGCCAATGGCGAGATTGCCGCCGAGCCGATGCTCGACGTGCGCCATGTGGCCGATGCCGTGCGCTACATCGCCGCCCTGCCGTTGGACGCCAACGTGCTCAACATGACCGTGATGGCCAGCAACATGCCCTTCGTCGGCCGTGGCTGACACCTTGCCTTTAAGGAGTGACCGATGAAACCTGAAGTCCTGCAACTGAGCCCGATCCTCATCCCAGAAGTCCGCGAGCGCCTGGAAGCGCTGTTCACCGTGCACCGGTACTACGAGCAAGCCGACAAGGACGCCTATGTCAGCGCGCATGGCAACAACATCCGCGCCGTGGTCACCGGCGGCCATACCGGTATCAGCCAAGCGCTGATGGCGCGCCTGCCCAAGCTGGAAGTGATCGCGGTGAATGGCGTTGGCACCGATGCCATCGACCTGGCCTATGCGCGTGATCGGGGTATCCAGGTGACTGCAACCCTCGGCGCGCTGACCGAGGATGTCGCCGACCTCGCGATCGGCTTGCTGATTGGCGTGTGCCGAGGGCTGTGCAGCGGTGACCGGTTCGTCCGCGCCGGCCACTGGGCCACCAGCGCCACACCGCTGGCGCCATTGCCGTTGGCGCGGCAGGTGTCGGGCATGCGTGTGGGTATCGTCGGCATGGGCCGCGTCGGCCGCGCGGTGGCCCAGCGGGCGGCGGCGTTTGGCTGCCCGATTCGCTACACCGACCTGCAGCCACAGGACGTGCCTTATGGCTTCGAGTCGAACTTGCAGCAATTGGCCAAAGACAGCGATGCGCTGATTCTGGCGGCGGCCGCCGACCAGGGCGAGGCGTTGGTGGGGCGCAAGGTGCTGCAGGCGCTTGGCCCAGACGGCTACCTGATCAATATCGCCCGTGGCAAGTTGGTGGACGAGCCCGCGTTGATCGCGGCACTTGAAGCGGGTGAGATCGCCGGGGCGGCGCTGGATGTGTTTGCCGATGAACCTCGGGTGCCCGAGGCGTTGTTCGAGCGCGAGGATGTGGTGCTGCAGCCGCACCGAGCCAGCGCCACCGTGCAGACCCGCACGCGCATGGGCGAAATGGTGGTGGCAAGCCTGGTGGATGTGTTTGCCGGGCGTACCCCACAGGGGTTGGTTATCTAAGCGGCCTGTACCGGCCCCTTCGCGGTCCGACTTGCCCGCGAGGGCCGGTACAGTTGCACGATGCAGATCAGCCCACCGCCACTTCCACAGCCTCCCCGTTCAGCCGCACCGGCCACACCCGCAGCCGCTGCCCGGCATCTTCCAGGCATTCCCCGCTGTGCAGGCTGAAATGCTGTTTGTACAGCGGCGCCGCCACCACCAACTCACCCTGCAAGCTCCCCACCAACCCACGGCCAATGATGTTGGCACCCGAGCGCGGGTCGCGGTTGTCCAGCGCGTACAGTGGCTGTTCCTGACCCGGCAAGTAAAACAGCGCCACCTGGGCCCCCTCGTGCCACACCACCACGCCGGAATCGGCTACCAGGTCGCGCGCTTGGCAGACTGTCTGCCAGTTCGTCTGGTGGGCTACAGCAGTATTGGACAGGTTCATCAGACAGCCTCCTCGGCAGTGGGGATCAAGTGCAGCGGCGCCGCTGGGCGGCGCTGATCGCGCTCGCGGACGAAGTGCACGTCCGGGTCGGCGCGGTGGTCGTTGACGAAGGTGCGGAAGCGCTTGAGCTTCTCCGGGTCGTTGAGGGCATTGGCCCATTCGCATTCATAGTGGTCGACCACATGCTGCATCTGCGCCTCAAGCTCGGCGGCCAGGCCCAGGCTGTCGTCGAGGATCACCTGCTTGAGGTAGTCCAGCCCGCCCTCCAGGCTTTCGCGCCAGACCGAGGTGCGCTGCAGTTTGTCGGCAGTGCGGATGTAGAACATCAGCACACGGTCGATCAGGCGTACCAGGGTCTCGTCGTCCAGGTCGGTGGCAAACAGCTCGGCGTGGCGCGGGCGCATGCCGCCGTTGCCGCACACGTACAGGTTCCAGCCCTTGTCGGTGGCGATCACGCCGATGTCCTTGCTCTGCGCCTCGGCGCACTCGCGGGTGCAGCCAGACACCGCGAACTTGAGCTTGTGCGGGCTGCGCAGGCCCTTGTAGCGGTCTTCCAGGCGCAGGGCCATGGCGACGCTGTCCTGCACACCGTAACGGCACCAGGTGCTGCCCACGCACGACTTCACCGTGCGGGTCGACTTGCCGTAGGCATGGCCCGTCTCGAAACCGGCTTCGATCAACTCGCCCCAGATCAGCGGCAACTCGTGCAGCTGGGCGCCGAACAGGTCGATGCGTTGGCCACCGGTGATCTTGGTGTAAAGGTCGTACTTTTTTGCCACTTGGCCGATCACGATCAGCTTGTCGGGGGTGATTTCGCCCCCAGGGATGCGCGGCACCACCGAGTAGGTACCGTTTTTCTGCATGTTGGCCATGAAGGTGTCGTTGGTGTCCTGCAGCGGTACCAGCGCCGGGTCCATGATCGGCTGGTTCCAGCACGAGGCGAGGATATTGCCCACCGCCGGCTTGCAGATATCGCAACCGACATGGCCTTTGCCATGGCGCGCGAGCAGGTCATTGAAGGTGCGGATGCCGCCAACCCGCACCAGCCCGTAAAGCTCCTGACGGGTGTAGGCAAAGTGTTCGCACAGGCTTTTGTCGACGGTCACGCCGCGAGCGGTCAGTTCGTGCTCGAACACCTGCTTGAGCAGGGCCGCGCAGCCGCCGCAACCGCTGGCCGCTTTGGTGCAGCCCTTGACCGCAGCGAGGTCGCTGCAGCCGCTGTCGATAGCGGCGCAGACTGCGCCCTTGCTGACGTTGTGGCACGAGCAGATGGTCGCGCTGTCGGGCAGCGCATCGGCGCCCAAGGCCGGCGCGCCGCCTGTTTGCGGCAAAATCAGGGCGGCCGGGTCGGCAGGCAGGGCGATGCCGTTTTGCGCGTACTGCAGCAGAGTGTCGTAGTAGCTGTTGTCACCGACCAGCACCGCGCCGAGCACATGCTTGCCACTGGCATCCACCACCAGCCGGCGATAGGCCGCATTGGCTTCGTCGATGAAGCGGTAGCTGCGTGAGCCCGGCGTAGCGCCATGGGCATCGCCGATCGAGCCGACATCCACGCCCAGCAGCTTGAGCTTGGTCGACATGTCGGCGCCGGTGAACGGCACCGCGTCATCGCCCACCAGCAGCGCCGCCAGGTTGCGCGCCATGCTGTAGCCCGGCGCGACCAAGCCGAACACGCTGCCATTCCATGAAGCGCACTCGCCGATGGCGAAGATGCGGGCGTCATGGGTGCGGCAGTGATTGTCGATCACCACCCCGCCACGGGCGGCAATCTCCAGCCCGCACGCGCGCCCTAGGGCATCCTGCGGGCGGATACCGGCAGAGAACACGATCAGGTCGGTTTCCAGGTGGTCGCCGCCGTCGAAGTTCATGCGGTAGCGATACGCCTCACCGGCGCTGATCGACTGGGTGGCGCGGGACAGGTGCACGCCCACGCCCAAGGCCTCGATCTGCGCCTTGAGCGCCGCGCCGCCCTCGCCGTCCAACTGCACCGGCATCAGCCGAGGGGCGAACTCCACCACATGGGCTTCCAGGCCGAGCGACTTCAGCGCATTGGCTGCTTCAAGGCCCAACAAGCCCCCGCCGACCACCACCCCTCGGCGGGCACCCTGGGCGGCGGCGCGGATGGCGTCGAGGTCGTCGAGGGTACGGTAGACCAGGCGGGCATTGCCGCTGGAGCCTTCGATCGGGGGTACGAAGGGGTATGAGCCGGTGGCCAGGATCAACTGGTCGTAGCCATAGCGGCCTTCGCCGGTGACCACTTCGCAGCGCGCGCGGTCGATCTCCAGCACAGGCTCGCCCAGGTGCAGGTGCACGCCTTGGCGGGTATAGAAGCCTTGCTCGCACAGGGCCAGGGTTTCGGCACAGCTGCCGCCGAAGTACTCGGACAGGTGCACACGGTCGTAGGCACGTTGGCGTTCTTCGCCGAACACCCGCACCTCGAACCGCTCCAAGGCGCCCCGCTCGATCAGTTGCTCGACGCAGTGGTGGCCGACCATGCCGTTGCCGACAATGACCAGTTTCTCGCGTTGTCCGCCGTTCGCTGTTGCCTTCATAGCCGATCCTCGATCAAAAAAAAACGCCTGGAGCCGAAGCTCCAGGCGCCTTTGCCTGTACTCATCAGGGTGTGCCCCTGGTTGATCGCCGTTGATCAGTGGGGCGTGTTGTGAAGCTGATAAAGCAGGGAGTGTGCCAAATACTGCCCTGTGGGCCTCTTCGCAGCACAAGGCTGCTCCTACAGGGAGTGTGCAGAACCGGTAGGAGCAGCCTTGTGCTGCGAAGAGGCCGGTACAGGCACCCCAAACCGCACAGCCAAGGTGCACCCCTCCCCATCCCGGTGCACTCAATACACATCGCGCCGATAGCGCTTGGCCTTGCTCAATGCCTCTACATACGCATCCGCCGCAGCCTCGCTCATACCGCCATGCTGCGCGACGATCGCGCGCAAGGCGCTGTCCACATCCTTGGCCATGCGCTGGGCATCGCCGCACACATAGAAGCACGCGCCCGCCTCCAGCCACCGCCAGAGGTCAGCGCCCTGCTCGTGCATGCGCTGCTGCACATAGATTTTCTCGGGCTGGTCGCGCGAGAAAGCGGTATCCAGGCGCACATGGCCGGTCGCCTGCCAAGCTTGCAACTGCGCTTGGTAATAGAAGTCACTGGCGGCAGACTGCTCACCGAAGAACAGCCAGTTCTGCCCACTGGCCCCACGCGCTTCGCGTTCTTCCAGAAACGCCCGAAACGGCGCGATACCCGTGCCTGGGCCGACCATGATCACCGGCACACTGTCGTCCTCTGGCAGGCGAAAATGCTTCGATGCCTGCGGGAAGATCGCCACCTTGATGCCTTGCGCACGGTCGGCCAGAAAGGTCGAGCAGGCCCCTTTGCGCTGCCCGTAACGCACCGTCGAGACCGTCAGGTGAACCTGGCCGGGGTGCGCCAACGGGCTGGAACTGATCGAGTACAAGCGCGGCTGCAACGGCTTGAGCAGGTCAAGCCAGGTGGCCAATGGCAGGTCTTGCGGGAACTCGCGCAGTACGTCTGCCAACTGCCGCCCCCACAACCAGCTCTGCAGCTCGGCCTTGTGCTCAGGCTGAAGCAGCCGGCGCAGGTCCGCCGCCGTCTGGCTGAACACCTGTAACTGCGCAGGGGTGACCTTGGCGATTTCCAGGTGGGCTTGCATGGCAACGGCCAGCGGCAGCGCAGGCTGGCCTTTGATCTCAACCAGGGCCTGGCCATCGAGGCGCATCAGTGCCAGCAACTCCTCGACCAACGCCGGGCAATTGCGCGGCCATACGCCCAAGGCATCGCCCGGCTGGTAGGTAAACGTGCTGCCCGACAGGTCGAACACCAGTTGGCGCGTCTCCTTGCTGGCACCTGGGGCGTTGAGCACGCGGTTTTCCAGCAAGGTGGCCGACCAGGGTTGCTGCTTGCTGTAGGCCTCCACGGGCGCGGGTGCGCTGCTTGCCTGGGGCGCGGCGGCGCTGCCCAACTGTGATGACAAGGCGTCGAGCCAGGTGGCGAATGCCTCATCGAAGTCCGGCTCGCAGTCTACCCGTGGCAACAACCTTCGCCCGCCCAGCTCGGCCAGGCGCTGATCGAGCTTGCGGCCAAACCCACAAAACTGGTCGTAACTGGAGTCACCCAAGGCCAACACGGCGTAAGGCACGTCGGCACAATGGGCGCCCTCCTCGCCTTGCAGGGCTTGCCAGAACGCCGTCGCACTGTCGGGCGCATCGCCATCGCCGAAGGTACTGGCGATCAGTACGACACTGGCCGCGCCGTGCAACTGCTGCGGGCTGACCGCTGCCATGCAACTGAGCTGCACAGCGAGGCCGGCGCCACGCAGGCGTTCGGCACAGCGTTCGGCCAGTGCCTCACCGTTACCGGTTTGCGAGGCCCACAGCACCTGATGCAGGGGCGCCGCAAGCGCCGAGCTGGGCAGTATCGAAGGCTGGGCGAACAACCCCGCCAATAGCCCATCGACGAACAGCCGCCGGCTTGCGGCCAGCGGCGCACTGGTCGGCAGGCTGGGCACACCTTCAGCGCGGGCCTGGTCCAGGCCGAGCAAAAAGCCCTGCAAGTAATGACGCTCCTCCTCGGCCAGCACCGGGGCTGGCAAGGTGTCCAGGCCAAGCAGACGGGACAGGGTGGCGGTCGGCATGCGGGCAGGCTCCGGGATGGCAGTGGCGGCGCTCAGGTCAACGGCGTCGATACGTTCGCCGGCAACCCGCTGCAGGGCCACGGCGCAGTGTTTGAAGGCCGGCTGCAGCGACAGCGGGTCGACGGCATCGCAGGTCACGGCATTGATCGCCAGCTGCTCGCCCATCACATCGTTCCAGTGGAAGGGGGCGAAACAGTTGCCCGGCATGACCCGATCACTGACCCGTGCCGGCAACAGCGCCTGCCCCCGCCGCGAGCGGACGGCCACCTGGTCCTTGTCGCGAATACCCAGGCGCGCGGCATCGTCAGGGTGCAGCTCGACAAAGGGGCCGGGCTCGAGTTTGTTCAGCGCAGGCACCTTGCCGGTCTTGGTCAAGGTGTGCCATTGGTGCTGCACGCGGCCGGTGTTGAGCACCATTGGGTAGTCCGTGTCGGGCAGCTCGGGCGCAGGCAGCCAAGGGCGGGCGAAGAAGCGCGCTTTGCCACTGGCCGTCGGAAACGCCAGCGCCGGGCGCTTGCCCTGGGCGTCGAGCAACAGCGGCTGGCTGCTGCCGTCGTTCTGGTAACGCAGCGGGCTGCGCGGGGCCACATGCCCTGGCGCGCAGGGCCACTGGCGCGGCTGCGCGCGCAGGTCGGTGTAACCGATACCGCGCAGGTCGTAGCCGGTTGCCGGGTTGTGGAAACGGCGAATTTCTTCGTACACCGCTTCGGCATTGGGGTAGTCGAAGGCATCGGCATAGCCCATGGCGCAGGCGATGCGGGCGATGATCTGCCAGTCCGGCAGGCTTTGGCCTGGGGGTGCCACGGCGCGGGGCATCAAGGTCAGGTTGCGTTCACTGTTGATCATCACGCCCTCGCCTTCGGCCCACAGCGCGGCCGGCAACAGGATGTCGGCGTAGCGGTTGGTCTCGGTGTCGAGAAACGCATCCTGGGTGATCACCAGTTCAGCCTGGCGCAGGCCGTCGATCACCTGCTGACGGTTGGCGACGCTGGCCACCGGGTTGCTGCAGATGATCCAGCACGCCTTTACCTCGCCGCGCTTCATCTGCTCGAACAGCGCCACGGTGCCCTCGCCGCCTTCGCTGCGCAGGCTGCCTGGGGCCAGCTGCCACTGGTTTTCGACAAAGGCGCGGTCGGCCGCCACCAACGCCGATCGCTGCCCCGGCAGGCCCGGCCCCATGTAGCCCATCTCGCGGCCGCCCATGGCATTCGGTTGCCCGGTGAGGGAGAACGGCCCGCTGCCAGGGCGGCAAATGGCGCCGGTGGCCAGGTGCAGGTTGCAGATCGCGTTGCTGTGCCAGGTGCCATGGATGCTCTGGTTAAGGCCCATGGTCCAGCAGCTCATCCAGTCCTTGGCACCGCCGAGCCATTCGGCGGCGGTGCGGATGTCGGCTTCGCTCAGGCCGGTGATGGCGGCGACGCGGGCGGGGCTGTAGTCCTCCAGGAATGCAGGCAGGTCTTCCCAGCCCTCGGTGTGACGGGCGATGAAGTCAGCGTTTGTATGGCCGTTCTGGTGCAGCAGGTGCAGCAAGCCATTGAGCAGGGCCATGTCGGTGCCCGGGCGTACCTGCAAGAACAGGTCGGCCTTGTCTGCGGTGGCCGTGCGCCGGGGGTCGACGACGATCAGCCTGGCGCCGGCTTTCAGCCGGTCGAGCAGGCGCAGGAACAGGATTGGGTGACAGTCGGCCATGTTGGCGCCGATCACCAGAAACACCTCCGCGTGCTCGAAGTCCTGGTAGCTGCCGGGCGGGCCATCGGCGCCCAATGACAGCTTGTAGCCGCTGCCAGCGCTGGCCATGCACAGCCGTGAGTTGGACTCGATATGGCGGGTGCGGATAAAACCCTTGGCCAGTTTGTTGGCCAGGTACTGCGCCTCCAGCGACATCTGCCCCGACACATACAAGGCCACGGCATCGGGGCCGTGCTGGTCGATGATGCCGCGCAGGCGCTCGGCGGCCTGGGCGATGGCCTGGTCCAGGCCTGTGCGCGCCGGTTGCTGGCTGCGCTGCTGGCGCAGGTAGGCGTCTTCCATGCGCCCGGCCGCGCTCAGCGGTATGTGCGCGGTCAGGCCTTTGGTGCACAGGCGGCCAAAATTGCTGGGGTGCTGCTTGTCGCCGCTGATCTTGCTGACTTTGCCGTCGGCCACGCTCATGACAATGCCGCAGCCGACGCCGCAATACGGGCAGACACTGCGTACTTCGCTGCTGCTCATGGGCCGGTCTCCTGGTAAAAACACAAAAGGCGCCGGCTGCTCCGGCTTGCATGGCAAGCGGGGCAACACGGCGCCTTTGTCGTGAAAATGTGCGGGCAATCGGCATTGATTGCCCTGGGTAGAGGCAAGCCAGCAATTACCGGGCCAGCTGTACTGGGCTCATCGCGGGCAAGCCCGCTCCTACCGGGCCTGCGCTATCAGGGAAGGTTTGGCGCACCATGCGGTGGCATCTCGCAGGCTCGCAGCGCTATGCTGGGGCACATTTCAGCCAGAGTTACTGCCCTCCCCCCATGTCCCAGGTGATCCTCAAAACCCCCGCCCAACTCGACGTGATGCGCAACGCCGGCCAGCTACTGGCCCAGGTATTTGCAGAGCTCGACCGTTTCATACGCCCTGGCGTAACCACGATGCAGATCAACGACCTTGCCGAGGCGTTCATCGTCGACAGCCTGAAGGCACGCCCGGCGAGCAAGGGCCAGTATGGGTTCCCCTACGCGCTCAATACGTCAGTGGACCATGTGGTCTGCCACGGCATGCCGAAGGCTGATGAAGTGCTGAAGGAAGGGTCGATCATCAATGTCGACATCACCCTCGAACAAGGCGGCTATATCGCCGATTCGTCGAAGATGTATTGCCTTGGCGTGATCAGCGATGAGGCCCGGCGGTTGGTCGACACCACCTATGACGCGCTATGGAAAGGCATCGAGCAAGTGCGCCCGGGGGCGACGCTGGGTGACATTGGCCATGCTATCCAGGCCCATGCCGAAGCAGCGGGCTACAGTGTGGTGCGCGAATATTGTGGGCATGGCATTGGCCAGCAGATGCATGAAAAGCCGGAGGTGCTGCATTACGGGCAGCGCGGCATGGGCATGGCGCTCAAGCCTGGCATGGTGTTTACCATCGAACCGATGATCAACCAGGGCGGGCGTGGGACACGGACGTTGAAGGACGGGTGGACGGTGATCACCCGCGACCATACGCTTTCTGCGCAGTGGGAACATACCGTGGCGGTGACTGAGGCGGGGGTTGAGGTGCTGACGTTGCGGGAGGAAGAACGCAAGCGTTGATACCGCAGCGCGGCACAGACCCTGTGGGAGCGGGTTCACCCGCGAACACCGGCGAAGCCGGTGCCATACACCGCGTCGCCTTGTTCGCGGGTAAACCCGCTCCCACAGGCCCCTGCTAACTGAATACGATAGGCTTGGCGCAGCAAAATTCAGCACAAACAAAAAAAGCGACCCTAAGGTCGCTTTTCCTGTAACTTCCGGGTGTTCAGTGGGCCCTGGAAGTTGAATATGGCGCAGCGGACGGGACTCGAACCCGCGACCCCCGGCGTGACAGGCCGGTATTCTAACCGACTGAACTACCGCTGCGCTATACATCGAGTGGTGGGTGATGACGGGATCGAACCGCCGACCCTCTGCTTGTAAGGCAGATGCTCTCCCGGCTGAGCTAATCACCCTTTCGTCTCGGTGTGGCGCGCATTCTACGGATGAGCCCCCACCCTGGCAAGCACTTTTTTCGACTTTTTTAAAAATTTTTTCGAAGCCTTTCAAAGACCTAGCAACGCTGGGCTTTTCTTCCTTTATATAAGGGTGCTGGCCCTCTGACAGGGTTGGACGGGAACCACCGCTCGGAGAATAATGCCCGCCTTATGCATTAAGGAGAGATTGCCCCTCATGTGGTTCAAGAACCTGCTGACCTACCGCCTGACCCAGGATGTTCCATTCGAAGCCGAAGCACTGGAAACCGCCCTGGCCAGCAAGCCGGCCCGTCCCTGCGCCAGCCAGGAGCTGACCACCTATGGCTTCGTCGCGCCATTCGGCAAGGGCGAAGACGCTCCCCTGGTGCACGTCAGCGGTGAGTTCCTGCTGATCGCCGCGCGCAAGGAAGAACGTATCCTCCCAAGCAGCGTGGTGAATGACGCCGTCAAGGAGAAGGTCGAAGAGATCGAGACCGAGCAGATGCGCAAGGTCTATAAAAAGGAACGCGACCAGATCAAGGACGAGATCATCCAGGCCTTCCTGCCGCGCGCCTTCATTCGTCGCTCGATGATCTTCGCCGCCATCGCCCCGCGCCTGGGCGTGATCCTGGTCAACTCGGCCAGCGCCAAGCGTGCCGAAGACCTGCTGTCGACCCTGCGTGAAGTCATGGGCTCGCTGCCGGTACGCCCCGCTACCGTGAAGATCGCGCCAGCGGCCACCATGACCGACTGGGTCAAGTCGCAGCAAGCGGCCGAAGGCTTCTATGTACTGGACGAGTGCGAGCTGCGCGACACCGCCGAAGACGGTGGCATCGTGCGCTGCAAGCGCCAGGACCTGACCAGCGAAGAAATCCAGCTGCACCTGAGCACCGGCAAGGTGGTCACCCAGCTGGCCCTGGCCTGGCAGGACAAACTGTCGTTCGTGCTCGACGACAAGATGGTCATCAAGCGCCTGAAGTTCGAGGAGCTGCTGCAAGAGCAGGCCGAACAGGATGGCGGTGATGAGGCCCAGCAGCAGTTCGATGCCAGCTTCCTGCTGATGATGATGACCTTTACCGAATTCCTCCCGGTGCTGTTCGAGGCCTTGGGTGGGGAGGAGATTCCGCAAGGGGTCTAACCTTCATGCTTTGCCGGTGCTGGCCTGATCGTTAATCATTGACCAGTACCGGCCCTTTCGCGGGCGAGCCCGCTGCCACAGGTGCTTGCTCACCCAGTGGCAGCGGGCTTGCCCGCGTAAGGGCCCTGGAAACTCACCTCTTTATATAAGTACAAGGACTTTCCCATGCGCGCCCTCGCCGCCCTCAGCCGCTTCGTCGGCAACACCTTCGCCCTCTGGGTGTTGGTGTTCGCCGTGCTGGCCTTCCTGCAACCGCAGTGGTTCATCGCCTTGAAAGTGGCCATCGTGCCGCTGCTGGGGCTGGTGATGTTCGGCATGGGCCTGACCCTCAAGCTCGACGACTTCGCTGCCCTCGCCCGCCAACCCTGGCGCGTGATGCTGGGGGTGGTGGCGCATTTCGTGATCATGCCGGGTATGGCCTGGCTGCTCTGCCAGCTGTTCCACTTGCCCGCCGAGATCGCCGTCGGGGTGATTCTGGTCGGCTGCTGCCCAAGCGGCACCGCCTCGAACGTGATGGTCTGGCTGTCCAAGGGCGACCTGGCGCTGGCGGTGGCGATCGCCGCGGTCACGACCTTGCTCGCCCCGCTGCTGACCCCAGCGCTGATCTGGTTCCTGGCCTCGGCCTGGCTGCCGGTCTCGTTCATGGACATGTTCTGGTCGATCCTGCAGCTGGTCATGCTGCCGATCGTGCTCGGCGTGCTGGCCCAGCGCCTGTTGGGCGCTCGGGTGCAGGCCGCCGTGCAGGTCTTGCCGCTGGTGTCGGTGGTGAGCATCGTCATGATCGTCTGCGCGGTGGTGGCGGCCAGCCAGGCCAAGATCGCCGAGTCGGGGCTGCTGATCATGGCGGTGGTGATGCTGCACAACAGCTTTGGCTATTTGCTGGGGTACCTGACCGGCAAGCTGTGCAAGTTGCCGCTGGCCCAACGCAAATCGCTGGCGCTGGAGGTGGGCATGCAGAACTCCGGGCTGGGGGCGGCACTGGCGGCGGCGCACTTCTCGCCATTGGCCGCGGTGCCGAGTGCGTTGTTCAGCGTTTGGCACAATATTTCCGGGGCGTTGCTGTCGACCTGGTTCCGGCGCCTGGAAGCGCCTTCGTCAGCCGTTGAGAATGGCGAGCCAGCCCGGGATTGATGCTGCCTGGCCTGGCCTCTTCGCGGGCAAGCCCGCTCCCACAGGTACCCCACATTCCCTGAGAGCTGTGGAGTACTTGTGGGACCTGAAGAGGCCGGCACAGGCTTGCCCGGCATTCAGAAAATGTGCACCCTATTGCCCACTGTGAGGACGACCTCACGACGCACCGCGTGACCATTCCGGGGACGGCCCCATCCTTCACAACGATGGAGACACAGCATGTCCTGGATCATTCTTTTCTTCGCCGGCCTGTTCGAGGTCGGCTGGGCCGTCGGCCTGAAATACACCGACGGTTTCAGCAAGCCAATCCCCACCGTACTCACCGTCGGCGCCATGGTCATCAGCCTCGGCCTGCTGGGCCTGGCCATGAAGGAGTTGCCGCTGGGCACCGCCTATGCCATCTGGACCGGCGTCGGCGCTGTGGGCACGGTAATCGCCGGGATCATCCTGTTTGGCGAATCCATGGCCTTGGTGCGGCTGGTCAGTGTGGCGCTGATCGTCTGTGGCCTGATCGGCCTGAAAGTCAGCGCCAGCTGACCCGCCCGCGCTAACGCAGGTCGCCGCGCAAGCGGCTGACCTGCTCACGCAACGCATCCGGCTGCGCCGCCTCCACCGGGATGGCGGTACCAGCCACGATGGTCACCCGCGACCACAAGCGCTTGAAAAACCCCTTGCCCGGGTCTCGGCTGAAGAAGCTGCCCCACAGCCCCTGCAACGCCAAGGGAATCACCGGCACCGGGGTTTCGCTGAGAATGCGGTTGACCCCGCCTTTGAACACATCGATCTCGCCATCACCGGTCAACTTGCCCTCTGGGAAGATACACACCAACTCACCCGCCGCCAGGTACTCGGCGATACGCGCGAAGGCACGTTCGTAAATGGCCTCGTCCTCACCGCGCCCGGCAATCGGGATGGCACCTGCGGTGCGGAACACGAAGTTGAGCACCGGCAGGTTGTAGATCTTGTAGTACATGACAAAGCGGATCGGCCGGCGGATCGCACCGCCGAGCAGCAGCGCGTCAACGAACGAAACGTGATTGCACACCAGCAGTGCCGCCCCTTCATCAGGGATGCGCTCCAAGTCGCGGTGCTCCACGCGGTACATCGAGTGGCTGAGCAGCCAGATCAGGAAGCGCATGGTGAACTCGGGCACGATCCTGAAGATGTAGGCGTTGACCGCGATGTTGAGCAACGACACCACCAGGAACAACTGCGGGATGGTCAGTTCGGCCAGCCCCAGCAGGACGATGGTGAGGATTGCCGAAACCACCATGAACAACGCATTGAGGATGTTGTTGGCGGCGATCACCCGGGCCCGCTGATCTTCGGCCGTGCGCGCCTGGATCAAGGCATACAACGGCACGATATAAAAGCCGCCGAACACCCCGAGCCCGACGATCGACACCAGGATCCACCAGGCCTGGCTCATGCCCAGCAGCGCCAGCCAGTCGTGCGGCAGCGCCGCCGCCGGCACATCGCCGGAATGCCACCACCAGAGCAGGCCGAACAGGGTCAGGCCGAACGAGCCGAACGGCACCAGGCCGATTTCCACCTTGCGCCCGCTCAGCCGCTCGCACAGCAGCGAGCCGAGGGCGATGCCCACCGAGAACAGGGTCAGCACCAGGGTCACTACAGTGCCGTCGCCATGCAGCCAGTCCTTGGCGTACGCCGGGATCTGGGTCAGGTAGATGGCGCCGACGAACCAGAACCACGAGTTGCCCACGATCGAGCGCGACACCGCGGGCGTCTGCCCCAGGCCCATGCGCAGGATCGCCCAGGACTGCGTGAAGATGTTCCAGTCCAGGCGCATCTGCGGCGACACCGCCGCGGCGCGCGGGATCCAGCGGCTGGCCAAATAGCCCAGCACCGCAGTGCCCACCACGCCCCCGGCCACCACCGTGGCATAGCTGGCCGACGACATCATCACCCCGGCGCCGATGGTGCCGGCGAGGATCGCCAAAAAGGTGCCCATTTCGACCAGGCCGTTACCACCCACCAGCTCTTCTTCACGCAGGGCCTGGGGCAAAATCGAATACTTCACCGGCCCGAACAGCGCCGAATGGGTACCCATGCCGAACAACGCCACCAGCATCAACGCAAGGTGATTGGTGATAAAGCCCAAGGCACCGATAGCCATGATGCCGATCTCGGCCAGCTTGATCGCACGGATCAGCGCATCCTTGGCGAACTTCTCGCCAAACTGCCCACCCAGCGCCGAAAACAGGAAGAACGGCAGGATGAACAGCAATGCGCAGAGGTTGACCCAGATCGAACGGTCACCGTCCCCCAGGCTGAGCTTGAACAGGATCGCCAGGATCAGCGATTGCTTGAACAGGTTGTCGTTGAACGCACCCAGCGACTGGGTGATGAAGAACGGCAGGAAGCGCCGCTTGCCGAGCAAGGTGAATTGCGAGGTGTGACTCATCGTCCTTGTTCCTGAATTGGGCCACCGACGGCTGTTGTTCTATCTAGAGCCCGAATGAAAGGCGTTGGCGTCAAGGCCAGACGAGCTCCATTCCAGCGCAGTATGGGCGACTGCGGACAGTTATCGTACAGAACCTGGGATGCGTGCAAAGCATTGGAAGCCACATTACCACTGTCAACTGACAGTTCTGTCAGTAGCCGCTCAACCACGCGCCTGCCACCCTGAGGCCGTCTGAGCTAAGAGAACGCCAAGGATGGAGTGCGGTGCATTCAAGCAACCCGCCCGGCGCAGCACGTCGCTGCTTACCTTGGGGCTGACCTTGCTGCTTCATGCAGCCAATGTCTCTGCTACGGGCGGCTCGCCCCTCATGGGGAAGGAACAGTTCCTTGCGGCCCTGCTGGAGCAGATGAGCCTGCCCGAAAAGGTCGGCCAGCTGCGCATGAAGTATGCCCCAGGCACCCCACCCTCCCAGGATGCGCTCGATACCGTGGCCAAGGGCGCGGTAGGCGCACTGTTTACCGAGCCGGGGGTTACCCGCGAGCAGCTGCGTGCTTATCAAGATGCGGCCGTGCAGCGTGGCCGCCTGGGCATACCGGTGTTCTTCGCAGGCGATGTGGTACACGGCCACCGCACGGTATTTCCGATCGGCCTGGGCCAAGCGTCGAGCTGGGACTTGCAAGCGATCGGCAGCGCCGCTCGGATCGCGGCCATTGAAGCCAGCGCCGATGGCCTGGACATGACATTTGCACCCATGGTCGATTTAAGCCGCGACCCTCGCTGGGGCAGGATGTCTGAAGGTTTCGGTGAAGATCCGTACCTGGTCTCGCGTATCGCCGAGCGGGTGACACAGCAGTTGCAAGGCCCGACGCTTGGCGCGGCTGACAGCATCATGGCCTGCGTAAAGCATTTCGCTGCCTACGGCGCAGTCGAAGGTGGACGCGACTACAATACAACCAACGTCAGCACACATCAGCTGTTTCAGGATTACCTGCCCCCTTATCAGGCAGCCCTGGAGGCGGGTGCGGGCGCAGTAATGACGGCGTTGACCACACTCAATGGTGTGCCCGCCACAGCCAATCGATGGCTGCTGCGAGACATCCTGCGCCAGCAATGGCGCTATCGGGGGCTGGTGATCAGTGATCACAGCGCCGTGCAAGATCTGGTCGCGCACGGGACTGCCGCCGGTGCCGAAGATGCCGCCCAGGCCGCTTTGGTCGCGGGCACTCAGATGAGCATGAATGATCGTTATTTCGAGCAAGCGCTGGCGCAGCTTATCGAACAGGGCGCAGTTCCTGTCAGCCTGCTCGACGAGGCCGTACACCAAGTCCTGGCCACCAAATATGACCTGGGGCTATTCCACGACCCCTATCGCAGGTTGGGCCACGCCCAGCACGGCACGCAGCCTTCACACGACCCAAAGCCGCTTCATCGCGCTCAAGCCAGGGAGGTGGCCCGACGCTCTCTGGTCCTGTTGAAAAATCAGAATGGGCTGTTGCCGCTCGTCAAACGGGGTACCGTCGCGGTGATAGGGCCCCTGGCCGACAACCCGGTCGATATCCTTGGCAGTTGGCACGCCAGCGGCCAACCTGGCCAGGCTATCAGCCTTTACCAAGGGCTCAAGGCGGCGGTCGGTGACGATGCCAAGCTGCTGTACGCAGTGGGAGCCAACATCAGCGATAAGCGCGATGACTTTCTACTGCTCGCCGACAA
Source organism: Pseudomonas sp. Y3 TE3536 (assembly GCF_053629175.1). NCBI lineage: Bacteria > Pseudomonadati > Pseudomonadota > Gammaproteobacteria > Pseudomonadales > Pseudomonadaceae > Pseudomonas > Pseudomonas sp. Y3 TE3536. The sequence continues at coordinate 560,683 of NZ_JBRJHU010000001.1, forward strand.
AACGGCGAACTTCGACCCGCGTCCACCCCTGGCCTTGCTTGCCGAAGCGGTAGCCATCGCCCAGCAGGCCGACGTCATCGTGGTGGCGTTGGGCGAAGCGCGGGGCATGTCCCATGAGGGCGCCAGCAAAACCGACCTGAACCTGCCCACTCAACAACGTGAATTGCTGCGAGCGCTGAAACGTACGGGCAAACCTTTGGTGCTGGTATTGATGAATGGCCGACCGCTGACGATCGTCGAGGAGAGCCAATGGGCAGACGCCGTGCTGGAGACGTGGTTCAGCGGTACGGAAGGCGGCAATGCCATTGCCGATGTGCTGTTCGGTGACTACAACCCTTCCGGGAAGCTGCCTGTCACCTTCCCGCGCAGCGTCGGCCAGATCCCGCTGTACTACGCACAGTTGAATACCGGGCGCCCCTTCGACCCGCAGCAGCCTTCTACCTATCGATCACATTACTTCGATACCGATAACACACCGCTCTATCCTTTTGGATACGGCCTGAGCTATACCCACTTCAGCCTCTCACCGCTGACCCTGTCCACCCATCGCCTGCGACCTGGGCGCTTTATACAGGTAAGCGTGACACTCAAGAACGAAGGGCAACGCACGGGCGAAACGACCGTGCAACTGTACCTTCGCGATCGCGTCGCCTCCGTGAGCCGTCCGCTCAAAGAGCTCAAGGGCTTCCAGAAGGTGCTGTTGGAGCCCGGGGAGTCACGCCAGCTTGTCTTCGACATCGATACCTCGATGCTCGCCTTCTACAACCAGCACCTGCAGCGGGTGACAGAGCCAGGTACATTCGATGTGATGATCGGGCTGGACTCGCAAGATTTACAGAAGGCCGCCTTCGAACTCGATGGCACCCCACCCTGATCCTCACTGCAGCGGCTCTTCGCGCCGCTGAACGACCTGCCGACTGGAAACGCGCGAGACAAACCCTCACTGCCCACCTATCCTTGGCCTCTTGCCCAGTGACAAGGACGTGGCAATGCTCGCCGCCCTCAAGCGCTACCCACCCGCCGTACGCCTGCTGCTCACCACCACCTTCACCCTGACCCTGGCGCGCGCCCTGACGCTGCCATACCTGGTGGTGTACCTGGCCGATAACTTCCAACTGCCGGTCAGCCAGATCGGCCTGCTGATCGGCGGCGCGCTGATCATCGCCTCGCTGCTCAGCCTGTACGGCGGCCACCTGGTGGACACCGTGCGCAACCATACCGTGGTGATCGCCAGCACCTTGGTGTTTGCGCTGGCCTTCATCGGCGCCATCGCCAGCCGCTCGGCCGCGCTGTTCTTCCTGTGCCTGGTACTGATCAACCTCGCCCTGGCGGTGGTCGACATCGCGGCCAAGGCCGGCTTTTGTGCGCTGCTGCCAGTGGACGAACGGGCCGAGGTGTTCGCCATCAAGTACACCTTGAGCAACGTCGGCTATGCCGCAGGCCCCTTGCTGGGCGTCGCGATGCTGGAGCTGGATGACCACCTGCCCTTCATCGCCTCCGCCTTGCTTGGCCTGGGGATGGGCCTGGCCTACCAGCGCCTGGGGGACCGCAGCCTGCAGGGCGATGCCCCGGCGCAATCGGCTGCAGGGTTCGCGCAAGTGGCGCTGGGCTTGGCGCGTGACCGGCGGCTGGTGTGCTTCACCTTGGGCGGGGTGCTCAGCGCGGTAGTGTTCGGCCAGTTCACTGCCTATTTGTCGCAGTACCTGGTGGTAACCACCACCCCAAGCGAGGCGGCGCGGCTGGTCGGCTACCTGGTGACCACCAACGCCATCACGGTGATTGCCCTGCAATACCTGATCGGCCGGCGTATCAGCCGCCAGCGCCTGATGCCTTGGCTACTGGCCGGGATGGGCTTGTTCATCGCCGGGCTGCTGGGGTTTTCATGGGCAAGCACGGTGCCGATGTGGTGCCTGGCGATGCTGGTGTTCACCCTGGGGGAAATCATCGTGATACCCGCCGAGTACATGTTCATTGACCTGATCGCCCCAGAGCACCTGCGCGGGGTGTATTACGGTGCACAGAACCTGTCCAACCTGGGCGCGGCGCTGGGGCCGGTGATGGTCGGGTTTGCCCTCGGGCACTGGTGGCCGGGGGCGATCTTCTACCTGCTGGTGTTGTCGGTGATACTGGCGGGGGTGTTTTACTGGCGGGGTACCCGCAGGTATTGATGTTGCCGGTACCGGCCTCTTCGCGGGTAAACCCGCTCCCACAGGTACTGCGCAGCGCTCAAGCCGGTGGTGTTCCTGTGGGAGCGGGTTTACCCGCGAAGAGGCCGGTACAGGTGTAGGCCGATCCCTGCGACGACTCGCCACTGCGACCATCGTCGGCGCTGACGAACCTGCGCCTGCGTGCCAGACTGATTGATCGGGACCGCGTTACCTTTTTTGCTCCGGAGTTTTCATGTCGTTGTCCAGTGGGCTGATCGCCGTGGTCGCCCTGGCCTATATGGCCATCATGTTCGCCATCGCCTTTTACGGCGACCGACGCAGCACACCGTTGCCGCCGAAGCTGCGTGCCTGGGTGTACAGCCTGTCGCTGGCCGTGTACTGCACCAGCTGGACCTTCTTCGGTGCCGTCGGCCAGGCTGCCGAACAGCTCTGGGCGTTCCTGCCGATTTACCTGGGCCCGGTACTGCTGCTGATTTTCGCACCTTGGGTGCTGCAGAAGATGGTGCTGATCAGCAAGCAGCAGAACATCACCTCGATCGCCGACTTCATCGCCGCGCGCTACGGCAAATCGCAGACCCTGGCCGTGGTAGTGGCGCTGATCTGCCTGGTCGGCGTGCTGCCCTACATCGCCTTGCAGCTCAAAGGCATCGTGCTGGGCGTCAACCTACTGATCGGCGCCAACGCCGACGCCACCGGCACCCGCGTGCAGGACACCGCGCTGGTGGTATCGCTGGTGCTGGCACTGTTCGCCATCGTCTTCGGCACGCGTAGCCTGGACGTGACCGAGCACCACCGCGGCATGGTCCTGGCGATTGCCTTCGAGTCGTTGATCAAGCTGTTGGCGTTCCTGGCCGTGGGCATCTTCGTGGTGTTCAACCTGTACGACGGCTTTGACGACTTGTTCAGCCAGGCGCGCCAATCGATCCAGCTGGAACGCTACTGGCAGGAGACCATCAACTGGCCGTCGATGGTGGTGCAAACCGCGGTGGCCATGATGGCAATCATCTGCCTGCCACGGCAGTTCCATGTCACCGTGGTGGAGAACATCGAACCGCAGGACATGCGCCTGGCCCGCTGGGTGTTCCCGATGTACCTGGTGCTGGCTGCGCTGTTCGTGGTGCCAATCGCCCTGGCCGGGCAGATGCTGCTGCCGGGCACGGTGATGTCCGACTCGTTCGTCATCAGCCTGCCCCTGGCCGAAGCCCACCCGAGCCTGGCCCTGCTGGCCTTCATCGGTGGCGCCTCGGCGGCCACTGGCATGGTCATCGTCGAAGCCGTGGCGCTGTCGACCATGGTCTCCAACGACATGCTGCTGCCCTGGCTGCTGCGCCGCAACAATGCCGAGCGCCCGTTCGAAGCGTTCCGCCACTGGATGCTCTCGGTACGCCGGGTGACCATCGTGGTGATCCTGCTGCTGGCCTATGTCAGCTATCGCCTGCTCGGTTCGACCGCGAGCCTGGCGACCATCGGCCAGATCGCCTTCGCCGCCGTGACCCAGCTCACCCCGGCCATGCTCGGCGCGTTGTACTGGAAGCAAGCCAACCGGCGCGGCGTGTTCGCCGGCCTCGCCGCCGGCATCTTCCTGTGGTTCTACACCCTGGTGCTGCCGATTGCCGCCCATAGCGTGGGTTGGTCGCTTGAGCTGTTCCCGGGCCTGGCGTGGCTGCATGGCAACCCGCTGAACCTGCCGATCAGCCCACTGACCCAAGGCGTGGTGCTGTCGCTGGCGGGTAACTTCACCTTGTTTGCCTGGGTGTCGGTGCTGTCGCGCACGCGGGTGTCAGAGCACTGGCAGGCTGGCCGCTTCATCGGCCAGCAGACCAGCGCCCGCCCTAGCAGCAAACCGCTGCTGGCGGTGCAGATCGATGACCTGCTGACCCTGGCCTCGCGCTTCGTCGGCGAAGAACGTGCGCGGCAGAGCTTCATCCGCTTCGCCTACCGCCAGGGCAAAGGCTTCAACCCCAACCAGAACGCCGACGGTGACTGGATCGAGCACACCGAGCGCTTGCTCGCCGGGGTGCTCGGCACCTCGTCGACCCGAGCCGTGGTCAAGGCCGCCATCGAAGGCCGCGACATGCAGCTTGAAGACGTGGTGCGCATCGCCGACGAAGCCAGCGAAGTGCTGCAGTTCAACCGCGCGCTGCTGCAAGGGGCTATCGAGAACATCAACCAGGGCATCAGCGTGGTCGACCAGAACCTGCACCTGGTGGCCTGGAACCGCCGCTACCTGGAGCTGTTCAACTACCCCGACGGGCTGATCAGCGTTGGCCGGCCGATTGCCGACATCATCCGCTACAACGCCGAGCGCGGCCTGTGCGGCCCGGGCGAGGCGCAGGTTCACGTGGCGCGGCGCCTGCACTGGATGCGCCAAGGCCGCGCGCATTCCTCCGAGCGGCTGTTCCCCAACGGCCGGGTCATCGAGCTGATCGGCAACCCGATGCCCGGTGGCGGCTTTGTCATGAGCTTCACCGACATCACCCCGTTCCGCGAAGCCGAACAGGCGCTGCGCGATGCCAACGAGGGCCTGGAGCAGCGGGTGGCGGAGCGTACCCATGAGCTGTCGCAGCTCAACCAGGCATTGTCCGAAGCCAAGAGCCAGGCCGAGGCGGTGAGCAAGTCCAAAACCCGCTTCCTGGCCGCGGTCAGCCACGACCTGATGCAACCACTGAACGCCGCGCGGCTGTTCTCCGCCGCCCTGTCACAACAGGCCGAGGGCATGAACGAGGAGGCCCAGCAACTGGTGCAGCACATGGACAGCTCGCTGCGCTCGGCCGAAGAGCTGATCAGCGACCTGCTGGACATCTCGCGCCTGGAGAACAACAAGATCACCCCGGACGCCAAGCCATTCGCCCTCAACGAGCTGTTCGACACCCTGGGCGCCGAGTTCAAGGTACTGGCCGCCGAGAAAGGGCTGGAGTTCCGCCTGCGCGGCAGCCGCCTGCGGGTCGACAGCGACATGAAGTTGCTGCGCCGCGTGCTGCAGAACTTCCTGACCAACGCCCTGCGCTATGGCAAAAGCCCGATTCTGCTGGGTGCCCGCCGGCAGGGCGAACGCCTGTGGCTGGAAGTGTGGGACCGCGGCCCGGGGATCGCCGACAACAAGCTGCAAGAGATTTTCCAGGAGTTCAAACGCCTGGACAGCCACCAGACCCGTGCCGAAAAAGGCCTGGGCCTGGGCCTGGCCATTGCTGACGGGCTGTGCCGGGTACTGGGCCATAGCCTGGAAGTGCGCTCATGGCCCGGCAAGGGCACGGTGTTCCGCGTCAGCGTCCCGATCGCCCGCCAGGCGGCGCCCGCGCCCAGCGCGCCGGTGGAGCAGACGGGCCAACCGCTGGCCGGGCTGCAGGTGCTGTGCATCGACAATGAAGACAGCATCCTGATCGGCATGAACAGCCTGCTCAGCCGTTGGGGCTGCCAGGTCTGGACCGCCCGCAACCGCGCCGAATGCGAGGCTTTGCTGGCCAACGGTATGCGCCCACACTTGGCGCTGGTGGACTACCACCTGGACGACGGCGAAACCGGCACCGAGCTGATGGGCTGGCTACGCGCCCGGCTGGGCGAGCCGGTGCCTGGGGTGGTGATCAGCGCCGACGGCAGCAAAGAGACCATCGCCCTGGTGCATGCCTCAGGCCTGGACTACCTGGCCAAGCCGGTCAAGCCGGCAGCCTTGCGCGCCCTGCTCAATCGGCATCTGAGCCTGGTTCAGTAACCGCTTCGTCCGGCAGGGCTTCATCGGACAGCGCCCGCTCCAGCAAGTCTGCCGGCAGGCTCTTGCTGGCACGGGCACCCAAGAGCTTGAGCTGCTCGCTGCGGCTGACCAGGTTGCCGCGCCCTTCGCACAGTTTGTTGCGCGCTGCTGCGTAGGCCTTATCCACCTGCTGCAAGCGGTTGCCTAGCTCGTCCAGGTCCTGGATGAACAGCACGAACTTGTCGTAAAGCCAGCCGGCGCGCTCGGCGATCTCGCGGGCGTTCTGGCCTTGGCGTTCCTGCTTCCACAAACTGTCGATCACCCGCAGTGTGGCCAGCAGCGTGGTCGGGCTGACAATCACGATGTGCCGGTCGAAGGCTTCCTGGAACAGGTTGGGCTCGGCCTGCAAGGCCGCCGAAAAAGCGGCCTCGATGGGCACGAACAGCAGGACGAAATCCAGGCTGTGCAGGCCTTCTAAGCGGTTGTAGTCCTTGCTCGACAGGCCTTTGACGTGGCTGCGCAACGACTGCACATGCTGCTTGAGCGCAGCCTCGTCATTGCTGCCAACAAACTGCTGGTAAGCCGTGAGGCTGACCTTGGCGTCGACCACGACCTGCTTGTCGCCGGGCAACATGATCAGTACATCGGGCTGGAAACGCTCGCCATCGGCGCTCTTCAGGCTGACCTGGGTCTGGTATTCGCGGCCCTTCTCCAGGCCCGCGTGCTCCAGTACCCGCTCCAGGATCATCTCGCCCCAGTTGCCTTGGGTTTTCTGGCCCTTGAGGGCCTGGGTGAGGTTGGTGGCTTCGTCGGACAGGCGCTGGTTGAGCTGCTGCAAGCGCTCCAGTTCCTTGCCCAGGGAGAAACGCTCGCGTGACTCCTGCTGGTAGCTTTCCTCGACGCGCTTCTCAAAGGCCTGGATGCGGTCCTTGAGCGGGTCGAGCAGTTGGCCCAGGTGCTGCTGGCTGGTCTGGGCAAAGCGTTGCTCGCGCTCGTCGAAGATTTTCGTGGCCAGGTCGGAGAACTGGGCGCGCAGGGTGTCGCGGGCCTCTTGCAGGTCTTCCAGGCGTTGTTGGTGGTTTTCCTGCTGCTCGCGCAGCTCGGCCTCCAGGCGTGCGCCTTGGGCTTCCAGACGGCGCAACTCGGCTTCACGGTTGGCGCGTTCGAGGCTCCAGGCGTGGGCGGCATCGCGGGCATTGTCGCGGTCGATCTGCAGCAACTCCAGCTCACGGCCCTGGGCTGCCAGCTGGGCTTGCTTGACGGTGTTGGCTTCGCTGAGGTCGCTGACTTCGTCGCGGCTGGCGTCCAGTTGCGCCTGCAACCCGGCCAGGGACAACTGGGCAGCGTTAAGGCGCTCTTCGAGCAGGGCCTGTTCACCCTGTCGGGCACCCTGGCGACGCTGCACCTGCATGACCCACACCAGGCAGGGCAACGCACCTGCCACCAAGCCCAGCAGAATGCTGGCCAGATCCACTGTCATGGTTACCCCGATCGAACATGATGAATGCTGCGCAGCTTATCAGCCTGGGAACTGGCCTAGCGCCTTTTCACGCGTCACCATCAACCGGAAAACCACTGCCCCAGCAGCCGCCGCGCTTCCTGCGAGCCCTGCGCAGCGGCCAGCTCCAGCCAGTAGCGGGCCTGGTCCGGCTCGCTGGCCTGGCACAGCCGGGCATATTCCAGCTGTGCGCGGCGATCACCGGCGCGGGCAGCCTGGCGCAGCAGCTCGTGGCCGATACGCCGGTCCCGGGCATTGCCGCAATCACGGCACAGCATCTGCCCCAGCCGGCTCTGGGCCACCACCACGCCCTGGCGCGCTGGCTGTTTCAGCAAGCGGCCTGCCAAGTGCTTGACCTGAGGCTTGTCACCCAGGCGCGGGCTGTCGAGCAACCACAGGGCCACTTTCAGGGAGAAGCGTTTGGGTGGAGGCACTGACGAAGCGTCAGCAGGGTTGGCGAGGTGTTTACCGCGAAACTTCATGAGCAACAGGCAAGGTGACTCGAAAGGCGCGCCACTCTACTCCATTTTTCCTGGCATGGCCTGTCGATTTCTGGAGGATTGAAAAAAAATTTCGATGATCTTTTCTTGACGTTTTCGAGTGGATGACCAACCGGTCTAGCGGCGCCCGAAGATTGTCCGACAGTTCCTTGGGTTGCTGGCACACCCGTCCTAGAGCAAGCGCTTTGGACAATCCACAGTTCCTGTGGATAACTCGGTGGACAACCCCCTTCGGTGGCCCTTAAACCCCCGTGAAATGGGGCCTCCAGTCAAACTGACGATTTTTTCACCAGCTAAAATTAGTGTTTTTTTTCATTGACTTAACTCACCAGTCAAGGCATTGGCGACGCTGTAGAGGGCTGTTGCGGGTGTGTTACAGCGTGCGCGCCAAATGTGAACAACTGCCCCTCACGCCTTCATTTGGGTGCACAAAAACAGCACATCCTCGGTAATGACAGCCCTTTGCCCCCCTTCCCAGCCCGCGAAAGAAGCGCCATACTGCTCGGCTAGCCTGGGCAGGTGCACAAACACTTGCCAAAGCATTTTATCTGCGGTAAGGTGCGCCTCGTTAGTACCAAGCTGAAAGTCAATTCTGGCCAGAAGCGTCCTTGCAACGCTGCTCTCCCAAAAGCAGGCATTGCTGAAACCAGGACCGGCCACACTCGATGATTCCCTCGCCAGCCAAACGCTGCCCAGCAAGAATCACCTTGCAGATTGATCAGGATTCCACCCCGACGGCCTAGAACCTTGGCCCCGGCGTGCTGCCTGCCCTCTTAAGTACCTACCAGTCAGCCCAAGCGCCCACATTTGATTGCGCTCTCTCTGGCTGCTTTGTTCCAGTCAGGTTCGTTTCGTCCCTTAATAAAGGCGTCACTGGAACGTTTCTATCATGCACGGATCATACCCTCCGTGTTTAAAGCAGGAACCTCCAATAATATGCAAACTCATCCACACATTCAGGCTGCCATTGGCACCCTTTCCCAGGCCTTCTCGCCGTTGAAGTGCCTTATCGTTGCCCCTCGCAAGGGCAGCTTCAGCTTTACCCTGGTGGACGAACACGGCGTCGCCTGCCACACCGAACGCCTGTACCCTGAACAGTACAGCCGCAAGGAACCCCTGCAGGCAGTGATCGCCCGGACCCGTCAGTCGCTCACCGCGTGAGCGGCGAATACGGCGGCATTCAGGCGCTGAATCATTGCCCAGGTAGCCTGCCTGATCGTTCTTGGCGTAATTGCCCCATGGCATATAGCCTCGAACGTCAGGCAGCAATCGATTTAAAAACAGCTCTTTACACCACGATTATCACACTACACTTCAACTCGAGCGGTGCTAACCGCTTCCGGCGGGCCTGATCATTCACCAGCTGCCAAGCTCCAGCGCCCGTCCGGCCCTTACTTGCTCGAGGGCATCATGGGTATCGCGGCGAATGAATTGTGTCTGTATGTGATCCGACCCACCCTGGTCTACCTGGACCGCCACTGCCCTAGCGCTGAAGCATTGCTACTGGGCATCGCCGCCAGCCAGTCAGCCCTCGGCTCAGCCTTGCACGACCGGCGTGGCCACGGCCTCTACCGCATCGGCGAAACCCGTCACCAGGCGCTCTGGGACGAGTATCTCGCCCGCGACCCTGACCTCGCCAGCCTGGTCCGCGGCCTCGCCAGCCAACACGCCTTTCTTGGCGGCCCCCACCTGGAACTCACGGTAAACCTTCGCTATTCCACCGCCATCGCCTGGATGCTGGTCGAGGCGCAAGCCACGCCCCTGCCTGCTGCTGACGACTTGCTGGGCCTGGCGCGAATCTGGCGCCAGGTTTTCCACCCTCAGGGTCGCCTGCGCGACTTCACCCACGCCTGGCATACCTGCATAGATCAGAGATTGCCACAGGCATCTTAGGAAACGCCCTACAGCTTTACCGGAAAAAATGGAATTTTGGTCGGATTGTCCTACAAAACCGCTCTATCTCCTGTGATTGAGGCTATAGCGCGGCGGGCAATTTGTTGGTAGCTTTTCGCCCCGGAGATCCCAAGGAGTTTCTAATAATGAAAAAAGTAATGCTCAAAACCTCCCTCGGCGTAGCCGTTGCGCTTGCTTCCAGCCAACTGCTCGCCAGCGGCTTTGCCCTGAACGAACAGAGCATCAGCAGCATGGGGACAGGTTTCGCGGGACGTTCTTCTTCTGCCGAAGATGCCAGCACCGTGTTTGGCAACCCAGCCGGCATGTCCCGCCTCAAGCGCGAACAGATCACCGTGGGCGGCGCCGCCGTCATCGCCAAGTCCGATATCTCGGGCCCTGGCAGCAACCTCGGGGGGGAAACCGATGGTGACATGGTGCCTCTGGTTGGTGTACCGATGGGCTATTACGTCAAGCCGATCGACGATCACTGGAGCGTCGGTTTCGGCGTCTACGTGCCCTTCGGCCTGGTGACCGACTACGGCAGCGACGATGCTGCTCGCTACTGGGGCAAAAAGAGCCACGTCGAGGTGGTGACCTTCCAGCCAACCGTCAGCTACGCCTTCAACGACAAGGTTTCGATCGGTTTCGGTCCAACCATCAACCGCATCAAGGGTGAGCTGGGCTCGAGCCTGATCAACCCGTTCAGCCCTGGCCGCAACGACGGCGAAGTGAAGATCAAGGGCGATGACACCGCCGTGGGCTACAACATCGGTATCCTGGTCCAGGCCACCGACAGCACCCGCGTCGGCCTGACCTACCACTCGATGGTCGACTACAAGCTCGAAGGCAAGACCCGCGTCAGCACCCCGCTGATCGGGCCGTTCAACGGCAACAAGTTCGATGCCACCCTGAAGATCAAGACGCCTGAGTCTGTCGATCTTTCGGTCACCCACGAACTCGACGACCAGTGGACCCTGTACGCAGGCAGCACCTGGACCCGTTGGAGCCGCCTGGAAGACATCACCGTGCAGAACGATGTGCCGGCACCGCTGGCAGGTTCGGCGTTCCAGACCATCACCGAAGAGCAGAACTGGCACGACACCTGGGCACACGCCATTGGCGCGTCGTACAAGGTCAACAAGGAGTGGGTACTGCGTACCGGCTTCACAGTCGACCAGTCGCCAACCAACAACCACGACCGTTCACCGCGCATCCCGACTGGCGATCGCAAGGTGTTCAGCCTGGGTGCCGGTTGGAGCCCAAGCGAAGACATGACCATCGACGTGGCGTATTCCTACCTGTGGGAAGAGGACACCAAGGTCAACCAGGTCAGCGCGACCAAAGGCAGCTACCAGGCCAAGTACGAAAACAGCGCTCACGGCGTCGGTGCATCCCTCACCTACCGCTTCTGAGTCGCCCCCGCCGTATGGAAAACCGCCCTCGTGGCGGTTTTTTCATGCCTGGATTTTCCAGTTGTCACCCAGGCATTCATGCAGGTAGTCCATGAATGCGCGCACCTTCGCGGTCATGGCAAAACGATCGGCCAGGCACAGGTAGATATCCATCGGCTCGGTCTGGGCATAGGCCTGGCCGTTGTCGCTGTATTCGAACACAGGCACCAGCGCGCCGGACGCCAGGTAAGGCCGCACGATGAACTCAGCCAGCCGCGTGATGCCGCCATCGTGCAGGGCCATCTGCGTCAGGGCGTCGATATCGTCACTGATCAGCACAGTGCCGAAATCCGCTTCAAAACGCAGCCCGTCGCGCATGAAGCCCCACCGCAGGAAGCGGCCGTCGACCGGGTAGCGGAACACCAGGCAGCGGTGCTCGCGCAACGCCTCGGGCGTGGCAGGCACGCCGGCGCTTGCCAGGTAACCGGGAGAGGCGCAGCAGATGAATGGAATACGGGCAATGTGCCTCGCCAGCAGGTGCTCCTCCAGCTGCGGGGCGATGCGCAGGCTGACATCGACGTCCTCGCGTGCATGGTTGACCCGTCGATCAGTCGTTACCAACTCTATCGAAAGCTGGGGGTAACGGGCACTGAATGCCGGGATCAAGGGCGCCAGCACATGGCGACCGAAGGCCGAGGTCGAGGCAATGCACAGGCGGCCCTGGGGCTCACTGTCGGGGGTGGTGACGGCCAGTTCGGCCAGGGCAAGGTCTCGGTCCACCTGCCTGACCCGCTCGTAGTAGAGCGTGCCGGCGGGGGTCAAAGCCATGCTGCGCGTGGTGCGGGTGAGCAAGCGCACCTGCAGATGCGCTTCAAGGCGTGCGAGGTTCTGGCTCACCGCCGCCGGGCTGAGCCCCAGGCTGCGCGCCCCGGCAGCGATGCTGCCGGCCTCTACCACCTTGATGAAGCTGCGGATGGCATTGAGCAAGTCCATGTCGAGCCCTTGGGATTCGTAAGAATCTCTTTATAAAGAACTCAATGACGATGGTCTACAGCCCTGCCACCGACGATTGCTAACCTGCGCCTCCACTCAACTTTCTGGAGTTCGCATGAGCAACCTGTCCCCTACGCGCAGCCGGCGCAAACTGCGCCCCAGTGCCACACCGTACGTGTTCGCCTTCTACATGTCGTCGATCATGGCGTTATTGATGTGCTTCGTGATCACTGCGGCCAACGCCGGGGTGAACCCGCAGTATCTGAGCAACGTATTGAAGGCCTACCAACTGGCCATGCCGGTGGCGTTCCTCTGCGTGCTGATGGTCAGGCCGGTGGTGCTACGGCTGGTGGCGATTACCGTTCACCCCCATTAAAAGCCCCCCTCATTGATCACCACACCCTTTGTAGGAGCAGCCTTGTGCTGCGAAGAGGCCGGCACAGGCAACAGACATAGCAGATACCTGCACCGGCCTCTTCGCAGCACAAGGCTGCTCCTACAAAAAAAGGGCTATGGCTGCGATGCGATGGCCTTCTCGATCGCTGCCCTGAAGGCCGGGTCGTCCGGCTTGGTCAGGCTAGAGAAGCTGCCAATCACCTTGCCCTTGCGATCCACTACGTATTTGTAGAAATTCCACTTCGGTGCATTGCTCTGGCTCGCCAGCTCGCTGAACAGCGGGATCGCATCCTTGCCACGCACCGGCTGGGCCTTGGTCATGGTGAAGGTCACCCCGTAATTGGCGTAGCAGACCTTGGCAATCTTCTCGCTGTCGGCGTCTTCCTGCTTGAAGTCATTAGAAGGCACACCGAGCATCTCCAAGCCCTGCTCGTGGTACTCCTTGTACGTCGCCTCAAGCCCCTCGAACTGCGGCGCAAACCCGCAATAGCTGGCGGTGTTGACCACCACCAGCGGCTTGCCGGCAAAGCGCTGGCACAGATCAACCTGCCCTTTGCCACGCAGTTCGGGCAGGCTGCCCTGCAACACGACCGGGCAATCCGCAGCCCAGCTCGACGTGGCGGCAAGCAGGGCCAGCACAGGCACCGTCAACCAATGTGCACGCATCGTTCGTTCTCCCGCAAGACAATCCTTGAACTTGCAGGGTAGCGCTTAACAAACCCCCATGCCCAGTTGCATCAACGCCAACCCACCCTGGTGCCACCCCCACCACACCAGCGCCAGTAGCACGATCGCGGCAACGGCGAGCAACCCTTGGGCCAGGTAGCGCTTCATGCGGCCTGGGCCTGCAGGCGGGCGACCGGGCGTTCACGCACCGGCCAGTTGAGGGCAGCGGCCAGCAGGCTGAGCAGGATCGAAATCTGCCAGACCAAGTCGTAGTTGCCCGTGCGGTCGTAGACCACCCCGCCCAACCAGCCGCCCAGGAAGGCGCCCAACTGGTGGAAGAGGAACACGATGCCGCCCAGCATCGACAGGTTGCGCACACCAAACAGTGTCGCCACTGTGCCGTTGGTCAACGGGACGGTAGAGAGCCACAGCAGGCCCATGGCGATGCCGAACAGGTAGGCGCTGAATTGGGTCACAGGCGCCCAGAGGAACAACACGATCACGACTGCGCGGAGCAGATAAAGCCCTGTGAGCAGGCGCGGCTTGGACATGCGCCCGCCCAGCCAGCCGGCGGTGAAGGTGCCGACGATGTTGAACAGGCCCACCAGTGCCAACACCGTGGTGCCCGTGGTCGCAGCCAGGTGTTGGTCGACCAGGTAGGCCGGCAGGTGCACGCCGATGAACACCACCTGGAACCCGCAGACGAAAAAGCCCAGCGCCAGCAGCCAGAACCCGGTATGCGAGCAGGCTTCACGCAGGGCCTGGCCCAAGGTCTGTTCGGCGCCATGGCTGGGCATCGGGCGGTCACGCAACAGGCCGACGAGGGGCACGATGAGTGCCACCATCAGGCCCAGGACCAGCAACGCGGCGGACCAGCCCAGCCACTCGATCAAGCCAAGGGTGCCGGGCAGCATGGCGAACTGGCCGAACGAACCGGCCGCACTCGCAATGCCCATCGCCATGCTGCGTTTGTCGGCCGGCACGGCGCGCCCAACCACACCCAGGATGACCGAGAACGAGGTGCCGGAAAGGCCGATGCCGATCAACAGGCCAGCGCTCAACGACAGCGACCAGGCGGAGTCAGCCATCCCCATGAACATCAACCCGGCGGCGTAGAGGATGCCACCGATGATCACCACGCGCGCCGCGCCCACGCGGTCAGCCAAGGCGCCGGCGAACGGTTGTGCCAGCCCCCAGATGAGGTTCTGCAAAGCGATGGCGAAGGCAAACACACCACGCCCCCAGCCAAAGTCGGCGCTCATCGGCGCCAGGAACAGGCCAAAGCCGTGTCGCACACCCAAGGACAGCGCCAGTATCAACGCTGCCCCCACAAGCACCCACCCGCTGGTTCGCCACACCGAAGTCATTGTCGTTATCTCCAGCACATCGCAAGGTTTTGCGGGTATATACCCGCTTATAGTCGCATCAGCTCAAGCCAGTTGTTCCAGCAAGCGCACCAATTCATCACGCTGCCCTATGCCCAAGCGCTCCACCAGCAACCCCTGGGCCTGCTCCCAGGCCGGGTAAGCCGCTTTCAGCAGCGCCTTACCGGCTTCGGTCAGCAGCACCACGCGGTTGCGTTGGTCGTCGCCGTCAGCCAAGGCCACCAGGCCATCGGCTTCGAGCACCCGCAGGTTGCGCCCCAAAGTGCTGCGTTCGAGGCCCATGGCCTCGGCCAAGGTGGTGATGCTAGGGCGGTCGAGCCGCTGCAAGTGCCGCAACAGGGAAAACTGGGCGACATTGATGCCGAAGCCGGCAAGGGCCTCGTCATAATGCCGGCTCACCCCGCGGGCGGCACGACGCAGATGGGTACAGATGCATTCACTGGTCAGCATGGATACGTGTATATACCCGCGTCATGGGTGTTGCAAGAAGTTTCATCAGGATGGACTGCGGCGTGGGAGATCGCGTGCAGGTGATTCAGAGGCCCAGCGCCAACCCCAGCACCACGGTCAGCTCCAGCAACTCGAGCATCGCCCCGGCGGTGTCACCGGTCGTGCCGCCCAGGCGCCGACACATGAGGCGCCGCAACCAGGCGAACACAGCCACGGCTGCAACCAGCACCCAGATCGCGCCCCAACCGCCCACGGCAAGGCACAGGGCTGCACTGGCGAGCAATACCCACCCGGCAGCAGCGCGCGGCAGATGTTCGGCCAGCGCCTGCCCCAGGCCACCGGGGCGTACGTAAGGCGTACAGAGGAACAGGCCCAGCATCGCCGCACGCCCCACCACCGGTGCCAGCAGCAGCTCGAGCCCTGCCCCACGCTCGACCAGTACCCACAACGCACAGAATTTCAGCAACAGCACCAGCACCAAGGTCACCACGGCGATCGGCCCGCTGCGCGGATCTTTCATGATCCGCAGCGTGCGCTCTCGGTCGCCGAAGCCACCCAGCCAGGCATCGGCGCTGTCGGCCAACCCGTCCAGGTGCAGGGCGCCGCTGAGCAACACCCACAGCGACAGCAGCAACGCCGCGTGCAAAGGCGCGGGCGTGCCGTGCAGCAGGTGATTGGCCAGCCACAACAGCAGGCCGAACAGCAGCCCGACCAGTGGGTAGCACAACAGCGAGCGGCCTACTTGCTGCGGCGCCGGCATGCCCGGCAAACGCACCGGCAGGCTGCTGAGAAACTGCAGGGCAATCCAGAACGGCAGCATGTCAGTGCGCCTCGCCCAATTGACCGTCGTCACGCAGCACCAGACGCACCAATGCGCCGTGGGCAACTTCCACCTGCAGCAACTGCTCCCGGGGCAGGCCACGTGCACGGGCCAGCAACAGGCGCATCACCCCGCCGTGGGTGACCAGCAGCACGCGCTTGCCGGCATGCTGCTGGCTCAAGCGCTCGACGCCCGCCAGTACCCGTTCGGCAAACGCACTGACCGGTTCGCCATTGGGCGGGGTATAGCCATAAGGGTCGGCCCAGAAGCGACCCAGCGCATCGGCCTGGTCTTCCATGATCTGCGCCGCGCTGCGGCCTTCCCAGTCACCGAAATGCAGCTCCTGCAAAGCGGCCTCACGCTGTACTGGCAGGTGCAGGCGTGCTCCCAGCTCATCGGCAAAACGCGCACAGCGCTGCAGCGGCGAGCTGACCAGCACCTGCCACGGGCCCGCTTCGGCCACCGCGCTGCGCATCTGCGCCCAGCCTTTTTCAGTCAGGGCATCATCAAGGCTGCCACGCAGGCCGCCCTGCTCCGTTTCGCCGTGGCGCAACAGGTCGAGGATCATGCCGGGCGGTCCGCCACGGCCGCTTCGGCAAACGTCGCCATCTGGCCGTGCAGCGCGCAGGCCAGGCGCAACAAGGGGACCGCCAGGGCGGCGCCGCTGCCCTCGCCCAGGCGCAGGCCCAGCGCCAGCAACGGCTCGGCCTGCAACGCTTCGAGCAAGGCCTTGTGCCCTGGCTCCGCGCCCTGGTGGGCAAACAGCAGCCATGCCCGGCATTGCGGGTTGAGGCGTACCGCCACCAGCGCAGCAACGCTGCAGATAAAGCCGTCCACCAGCACCGCGACACCCTCTTGCGCGCAGGCGATGTAAGCGCCCGCCAAGGCGGCGATCTCGAAACCGCCGACACAGGCCAGCGCCTGCAGCGGGTCGTCAGCACGCAGGCCATGCAGGATCAGCGCACGCTCGATGACTTCGGCTTTGTGCCGCACACCGGCGTTGTCCAGGCCAGTGCCTGGGCCGCTCAATTCACGCGCTGGGCAGCCCAGCAAGTTACTGGCCAGGGCGGCGGCAGCGGTCGTGTTGCCGATGCCCATTTCGCCACCGATGAACAACTGCGCGCCCTGTTCGGCGGCCCGCAACGCGCTGTCGCGGCCGGCCTGCAAGGCGGACTGCAACTGGGCCTCGGTCATCGCTGGCTGGCGGGCGAAGTTGGCGGTGCCGGCGCCCAGGTGCAGATGCCGCACACCGGGCAGCGCCAGGCTGGGGTCGATGGTGCCGAGGTCGACCACTTCCAGGCTGGCTTGCAGCTGGCGCGCCAACACGCTGATCGCCGCGCCGCCGCCAACGAAGTTGCGCAGCATTTGCCCGGTCACGGCTTGCGGGTAGGCCGAAATGCCCTCCTCTACCACACCGTGGTCACCGGCGAAGATCGTGATCGCCAGTTGGTCCACCACGGGCCGCTCGCGGCCTTGCAGGCCCGCCAGGTGCACGGCCAGGCCTTCCAGCTGGCCGAGCGAACCGGCAGGTTTGGTCAGCTGTTGCTGACGGGCGCGGGCCTGGTCCATGGCGGCGTTGTCGAGGGGTTGGCAGGCATCACGCCACCAGGCTTGAGTCATAGTGCAGGTCCTTTGAGCATAAGGGGCAGGCCAGCCACGGTCAGCACCACGCGCTGACAGCGTTCAGCAACGGCCTGGTGTAGCCAGCCGGCCTGGTCGACATAACGCCGGGTCAGTTCACCCATGGGCACCACGCCCAGGCCGGTTTCGTTGCTGACCAAGATAACCGTGCCGGGCAACTGCGCCAGGCAGTCGAGCAGCGCATCGCGCTCCTCGGCCAGGCGCTGGTCGTTGTCGAGCATCAGCAGGTTGGTCAGCCACAGGGTCAGGCAATCCACCAACAGGCAGCGCCCTTCGGCCGCTTCGCGGCGCAGCACCGCCGCCAGTGCCAGGGGTTCTTCGATCAACCCCCAGTCAGCGGGCCGGCGTTGGCGATGCAAGCGCACGCGTTCGTTCATTTCACCGTCCAGCGGCTCGCTGGTGGCGATGTAGGTGACCGGCAGGCCGCTGTCGCTGGCCAGCTGTTCGGCCAGGCGGCTCTTGCCGGAACGGGCGCCGCCGAGGATCAGGTTGAGCATTTCAGGCGACTCCACACAGCGTGCGCAGGTGCGCGGTGTCCAGGTGTTTTTCCACCAGGTCCGCCAGGCGTTCGATATCACGCTCGCGCAGGGCCTGGTAGTCGATAGTCTCTGCATCGGCCAGCCCCGCCCAGCGCAGCAACGCGGCGCACGACTGGCTGCCTTCGAACAGGCCATGCAGGTAGGTGGCGAGGATCTGCCCATCGGCGCTGATGGCGCCGTCGCAGCGGCCGTCGTCCAGCTGCACGGCGGGGCGTTCCAGGGCCGGGCCCTGGGTGACGCCGGCATGGATCTCGTAGCCAGAAACCGGCGCGTTTTCCAGGGTCAAGGTACCGGCAACGTTGCGCAGTTGCTTGTCGGCCTCCAGTACCGTGGTGTAGTCCAGCAGGCCCAGCCCAGGGCTGGAGCCCGCCGGCCCTTCCAGGCCCAGCGGATCGTGAACCTGAGCCCCGAGCATCTGCAGGCCGCCGCAGATGCCGATGAGCTTGCCGCCATAGCGCAAGTGGCGGGCAATGGCGGTATCCCAGCCCCGCTCGCGCAGTTGCGCCAGGTCGCCCCGCACGCTTTTCGAGCCAGGCAGGATGATCAGGTCGGCAGGCGGTATCGGCTGGCCGGGCCCGATGAACTGCAAATCCACTTGCGGATGCAGGCGCAGCGGGTCGAAGTCGGTGTGGTTGCTGATGCGCGGCAGCACCGGCACGATCACCTTCAGCACGCGCTCCCCCTTGGCCACCTGGCGCACATCGATGCCGTCCTCGGCCTCCAGGTGCAGGTCGGTGACATACGGCAACACGCCCAGCACCGGCTTGCCGGTACGCGCTTCAAGCCAGTCCAGCCCAGGCTGCAGCAAGGCGATGTCACCGCGGAAGCGGTTGATGACGAAGCCTTTGACCCGCGCCTGCTCACTCGGCGACAGCAGCTCCAGCGTGCCCACCAGATGAGCGAATACCCCACCGCGGTTGATGTCGGCCACCAGGATCACCGGGCAGTCGACCGCTTCGGCAAAGCCCATGTTGGCGATGTCGCCGGCACGCAGGTTGATCTCTGCCGGCGAGCCCGCACCTTCGACCATCACCACCGGGTACGCGGCGCTCAGGCGCTGGTGCGACGCCAGCACCGCTTGCATGGCGATGGCCTTGTAGTCGTGATAAGCCACTGCATTCATGCTGGTGACCGCGCGACCGTGGATGATCACCTGGGCGCCAGTGTCGCTGTTGGGCTTGAGCAGCACCGGGTTCATGTCGGTGTGCGGCGCCAGCCGGCAAGCCTGGGCCTGCACGGCCTGGGCCCGGCCGATTTCGCCACCGTCGGCGGTCACTGCGCTGTTCAGCGCCATGTTCTGCGGCTTGAACGGCACCACGCCGACACCCTGGCGCAACAGCCAGCGGCACAGCGCTGTCACCAGCGTGCTTTTGCCGGCATCGGAGGTGGTGCCTTGCACCATGAGCGTGGTCATGCCGTTTCCTTTTGATAGTCGGTCAGGGCCTGGGCAAGGCGCTGCTCGTCCGCCGCACTGGCAGGCAAGCCCAGGCGCACGGCGGCGGGCTGCTCGAACAGGCGCACCAGGATGCCGCGCCGGGCAAGAAAGTCATGCAAGTGCGCGGCACGCTCGCTGCGCACGTACTGGAACAGGTCGCAGCCGCCGCTCGGCGCCAGCTCGGTGCTGTGCAACAGCGCAGCGAGGCGCTGGCTGCTGGCGGCGCAACGCTCGATCTGCACCTGGTGGGCAATGTGGTCGGCAAAGCAGGCTTGGGCCAGCACCCGCGTGGGGCCGCTGACAGTCCAAGGGCCGAGCAACTCAGCCAGCCGCTGCAGCACGCCGGGCTCAGCCGCAACAACCCCCAAACGCACACCGGCCAGGCCAAAGAACTTGCCGAACGAGCGCAGCACGATCAGGCCAGGCCGTTCGGCGCAGTCGACCACGCTGTGAGCGGGGGTGTTGTCCATGAACGCCTCGTCGACCACCAGCCAGCCCCCACGCGCCGCCAGTCGCCCATGCCAGTCGAGCAGGCGCTCCCGGCTGACTTGGCGGCCGGTCGGGTTGTTGGGGTTAACCAGCACCAGCACATCGAGGCTGTCGAGCGCGCCTTCCACCTGGGCTTCATCCAGTTCGAGCAATGTGTGCCCTGCCCGCTGCCAGGCATACGGGTGCTCGGCATAGCATGGGGTCAACACACCGACCCAGCCCGCCGGGCGCAGCAATGGCAAGGCCTGGATCGCGGCCTGCGAGCCAGCCACCGCCAACAGCTGGCGGGTGCCGTAATACTGCCGAGCGGCTTCTTCCAGGCCGTCTTCGGTCTCTGGCAGACGCGCCCAGGCGTCGAGTGGAATCGGCGGGATCGAGTAAGGCCAAGGGGCAATGCCGCTGGACAGGTCGAGCCAATGTTCGCGCGCGATCCCGTAGTGACGCACCGCACGCAGCAGACGACCACCGTGTTCAAGCATTCCAGTAAGCTCCCAGGCAAATCAGCAGTACCCACAGCCACACACCCCGCTGCACCAGGCTCCAGCCACGCTCGATAGCATCGGCATCGGCCATGGGCCCTTCGCCCAGGCGCGGCCGCTCGTGCAGCTCACCGTGATACACCGCCGGGCCGCCCAGCTCGACCCCCAGCGCGCCAGCACCTGCCGCCATCACGGGGCCGGCGTTGGGGCTGTCCCACAGGGGCCCTTGGTTGCGCCAGCAGGCCAGGGCCAGGCGGGTTTTGCCGAGCAGCGCGTAGGTCAGCGCCACCAGCCTTGCGGGAATATAGTTGAGCACATCGTCGATGCGTGCCGCGCACCAGCCAAACCGCTCGAAGCGTTCGTTGCGATAGCCCCACATGGCATCCAGGGTATTGCTCAAGCGGTACAACACCACGCCAGGCGCGCCCGCCACCACGAACCAGAACAGTGCGGCGAACACCGCATCGCTGCCGTTTTCCAGCACCGATTCGGTCGCTGCCCTTGCCACGGCGGGCTCGTCCAGCTCGCGGGTTTCGCGGCTGACCAGATAGCCGACCCGCCGCCGCGCCTCTTCCAGGTCACCCTGGCGCAATGCGTTCGCCACCGGCAGCACGTGCTCGCCAAGGCTACGCAGCCCCAACGCGCAGTACAGCGCCAGCACGTCGACTAGCCAGCCGATGTACGGCAGCCAGGACAGGACCAGTGCAACCAGGGTCAGCGGCACCACCGCGAGGAACCAGGCGCTCACGCCATGGCTGCGCCAACCGCGCCCGCCGGCATTCAGGCGATGCTCCAGGTTGGCGGCCATGTTGCCGAACGCCACCAGTGGATGACGCCGCTGCGGCTCGCCCAGCAAGGCATCCAGGGCCACCCCGGCCACGGTCAGCAAGGCAACGCTCATGGCTGCTCTCCCCATTGGTTGTGATACAGCAGGTCACTCAAAGGGCGTTCTTCTGCCCAGTTTTCCAGCACCAGCATCGGGGCTGGGTAAAATTCGGTCACAGGCCCCAGGCACAGTACCGCCACCGGCTTGGCCCCCGCCGGCATGCCCAGCAGTTCGGCCAATGCCACGGGGTCGAACAGCGATACCCAGCCCATCCCCAGGCCCTCGGCACGCGCCGCCAGCCACAGGTTCTGGATGGCGCAGGCCAGCGAGGCGAGGTCCATCTCCGGCAAGGTGCGGCGGCCAAAGATGTGCGGTTCGCGCTGGTCCATCAACGCGGCCACCAGCAATTCGGCGCAATCGTTGATGCCTTCGACCTTGAGCGTCATGAACGCATCGGCGCGTTCGCCCAGTGCATCGGCAGTGCGTAGCCGCTCTTCTTCGACCAACGCCTGGATGCGCGTGCGCAGGTCGCGCTGGGTGATGCGAATGAAGCGCCAGGGCTGCATCAGCCCGACGCTCGGTGCCTGATGCGCCGCAGCCAACAGGCGGGCGAGCAACGCCGGGGCCACCTCGCCACCGGCAAAATGGCGCATGTCGCGGCGTTCGCCGATGGCCCGGTACAGCGCGGCGCGTTCGGCGTCGCTGAAAGCGTGTTCGCTCATGGTCGCAACAGCGCCGCCGCCGCGTCCGGGTTGGAGGGGAAGTAGAAGTGCACGTAGGAAGCCGTCAGGCGGCCCAAGCGATACACCGCCTCGTTGCCACGCCCGCCGTTGGGGCTCAGCCCCCGGGCGATCGGCGCCAGCTCGGTGCTGGTGAGCGAGTGATGGTAGGTGTGGCCACGCAGGGTGCCTTCGGGCAGGTCCACTGCCTGCAAGGCCAGTGCGGCCAGGCGCTTCTGCATGGTCGCCTCGCCGGTCAGCAAGCCGAGCAGTTCGGCACGCTCGCCCGCTACGTCGGTCAGTGCGTCGAGCAGGTAGAGCATGCCGCCACACTCGGCCAGCAACGGCTTGCCCTGGGCATGATGGTCACGGATCGCCGCGCACATCGGCGCATTGGCCGCCAGTGCGTGGTGGTGCAGTTCCGGGTAGCCGCCCGGCAAGTACAGGCTGTCCACATCGGGCAGTTCGCGGTCGTGCAGCGGCGAGAAGAACACCAGCTGCGCGCCGAGGTTGCGCAGCAGGTCGATATTGGCACCATAAAGGAAGGCGAACGCCTCGTCCCGCGCCACGCCAATGCGCACACCGGCCAATGAAGCGGCGGCCGGCTGCGGTTCCGGCTCGGCAAACGCCACGGGCGGTGGTAAAGCGGCATCGCAACTGGCGCCCAGCGCTTCGGCCGCAGCATCCAGGCGGGCATCCAGGTCGTTCAGCTCGCTGGCCTGGACCAAGCCCAGGTGGCGGCTGGGCAGTTCGATACCGCGCTCACGCGACAGGCCGCCGTACCAGCGCAGCCCTTCGGTCAGGCTGCCTTCTAGCAGCTGCGCATGGCGCAAGCTGCCGACCCGGTTGGCCAGCACGCCGGCGAATGGCAGGTCGGCCTGGTAACGCGCCAGCCCCAGGGCCAGGGCGCCAAAGGTCTGGGCCATGGCCGTGCCGTCGATCACCGCCAGCACCGGCACGCCGAAATGGCGCGCCAGGTCGGCGCTCGACGGGGTACCGTCGAACAGGCCCATGACCCCTTCGATCAAGATCAGGTCGGCCTCAGCGGCTGCTTCCCATAGCAGGCGACGGCTTTCCTGCGCGCCGATCATCCACAGGTCGAGCTGGTAGACCGGTGCGCCGCTGGCACGCTCCAGGATCATCGGGTCGAGAAAATCAGGCCCACACTTGAACACCCGGACCTTACGCCCGAGGTTACGGTGCAGCCGGGCCAAGGCTGCGGTCACAGTGGTCTTGCCCTGGCCAGAAGCCGGCGCCGCGATCAACACGGCCGGGCAATGTCGCAGTTCACTCACAGTTCAACGCCCTTCTGCGCACGGATACCCGCCTGGAAGGCGTGCTTGAGCATGCCCATCTCGGTGACGGTATCGGCCAGTTCGATCATTTCAGGCTTGGCCGCGCGGCCGGTGACAATCACGTGCTGCATCGGCGGGCGAGCCTGGATGTCGGACAGCACCTGATCGAGGTCGAGGTAGCCATGCTTGAGCGCGATGTTCAGTTCATCGAGCACCACGAACTGAACGGTCGGGTCTTGCAGCAGCTGGCGCGACACGGCCCAGGCGGCTTCGGCGGCGGCGATGTCGCGCTGGCGGTCCTGGGTCTCCCAGGTGAAGCCCTCGCCCATCACGTGGTAGCGCACCTGCTCCGGGAAGCGCCGGAAAAACAGCTCTTCGCCGGTGCTGTTGCGGCCTTTGATGAACTGCACCACGCCGCACTGCATGCCGTGGCCCAGGGCGCGGGCGAGCATGCCGAAGGCCGAGCTGCTCTTGCCCTTGCCGTTGCCGGTCAGCACCAGCAACAGGCCGCATTCATTAGGGGAATTGGCGATGCGCTCGTCGATGACCGCCTTTTTGCGCTGCATGCGCGCCAGGTGGCGTTCGTCGCGTTCGGTGGGTTCGCTCATCAGGGTTCTCCGCAGGCTGACGCCACGCGAGAAGCGGCGACAGGTCGATAGGCAGGCAGACGGAGAACGCGCAGGAGCCGTGGCTGGACGCCACGGTGCACCGCGCATCACCCTCCGTGATGCCGTTGGCTGAATCAGGCCGGTCTCCGGGCTTGTGAGCGGGCCTTGGCCCACGCCTGCGCGCCTTCCCGGATGCTGGCATCCAGTGGCTGTGCGCGGCATTTGACTCACTTACCGTTGCGGGGGCAGCGCCGGGCTCGCGCCTTTGCTGGCGCCCACCGGCTTCCCAGTTTCACCCTGCCCAGACGGGGCTGGCAGGGCACCTGAAACACGCGCGAAGGTTAGAGGGTTGGGGCGGGAGCGTCAATCGAACGCGCCCGCCTTTGGCGCAGCGGTGGTGCTCAACTAACGACATTATTCAGGAAAGAACCGCGTCACCAGTGCCGGCGTCCTGATGTGCGCCGTGTAGGCCGCCAGGTCGAAGGCCAGCCCTGTGCGCAGGTCGTAAACCGGCCCCAAGGCAGGCTTGAGGGTCTGCCTCAGGGTGACCTTGATGAAGCGATAGTACTCGCCATAGACCTGCTGCAAGGCATCGATGCGGAAGTAGTTGCCAGGCTGGAACAGCGTTTCGGCCTCTTCGGAATATGACGAAAAGGCGCTGATCGGCGTTGCGCTGTGGTAGTCCCCGGCAGGCAGCTCGAACACCACCGAACTGTCATCGAACAAGCCTGGCACGCCGCCCGGCACGTTCGGGTAACGCAAGCAGGCAAACTCCGCGGCCATGTAGGGGTTTTCGGTGAACGAGGTGAAGTCGGTATTGACCAGCACATCGCCAACCCGCAGCTCACCGTTTCGGTAACGCTCACCACCGGTACGGCGCGAGCGATGCCCCCCTCGGTACAACCTCACCTGATTGTTTTTGGGCAACTGTTCGAGGCTATCGGCAAGGTCGGCAATATAGTCATCCTCATCGCCATACCGGTAGCTCCCCGAGCGGAACACATCGTTCACTTTCGACTCATCGCTGGTGTAGTAGTCGACCAGTGCGTTGAAGTACTCCGGGCCGTAGTGATACGAGTAGTGCGTGCGGCCCGCGACCTTGACGCAGTCCAGGTTGCGCTCATCGAGGTCGGGCGCGCGCCCGCGGGGCAGTTCGACGACCGGCCAGGACGCCAATAACGCCTTCTGCCGCTCAAGCGCGAATTCACCCAGCTTTTTGCTCTGCGGGCCGTTCGCTAACGTATAGGTATCCCAGAACGGTGAATTTGTGCTCGGCATACCTTCAACGGCCAAAGGTGTCCCCCCCAGCAATCGGGGCGGCGCCAGCACTTCCCACTCCCCGGCCTGGTTCAGACGCACCGGGTGCAGCGGGCTGAAGGCAAACGGGTTGTCCGCCGAAACCACCAGCCACACGGCCAGCTCATGGCTGTAACGCACGCGATAGGGCAAACCTTGCACATTGATCCAGCAACTGCCGTCGTCGTTGACGTGGATGCCGCGCAAGCGGCCCTCCTCGCCCGGCTCCCCGGTCAGCACGGTATTGGCGCCCTGCAACTCCTCCGGCAAGGCCGAAGCAGTCGTCGGTTGCCAGCGCCCCAATGAAAGGTTCGTTTCATGGGGCGGTGCTTGATACGCCAGCGAGGCAAAGCTCGCCTGGAAGCTGATATCGACCAGGTTCATGCTGGCGAATACGCTTTCGAGCATGGCCGAGCGCAGGGCATCCTTGCGGCTCTGTTCATCACCCGCGTGCAAAGCAGCGTCCACGTCCAGCGCCACCTTGCCCACACTGGCCCCCAGCAGCATCAGCGTGACCGGCCAGCCCAACGGCGCAAAACCACCAAACACACCCAAAAACGCCGCCAGATACCCACTGCACATGGCCTTGCGCAGCCCGGCATTGGTTTGCATCAGTTGCGCATTGCCCTGCATTTCGAGCCTGGCCTGTTCGACCAGGTAAGCAAAAAGGGTCGTGCCAAGCGGCCGCTTGAACAACGTCAGAGCGATCAATGCGGCTTCGTTCGAACGGCTGTCGGCAATACCTTGCAGGTGCACCTTGATCAACCGCCTGGCGGTGGTATCACGCGGATTGCTATGAGCACCCGCCACGAAGGCATCGAGGGTGTCCTTCGACTGCAACTGCGTGCGTATCCAACTCACCATCGCGAATTCGGAATCGAAGCCCTTGAGCGGCTTCTCTGCCCACGGCATATAGGCCATGACCCGCCCATCGGGCGCACTCAGGCTGAACAAACACCAGCGATCCGTTTCACCAAACACATAGCGGTGGACCGCAATCTCGCTGCGCGTGGCGCTCTGCTCAAGAACCTCCAGGGTGGGCAATTCACCGGTAGGCAAGGCATCGGTCACCATCCCCCGCACGTGATCCCAATCCCCTGGCGTAATCGTACCCTCCGCCAATGCCTCAGCGCCCTGCCCTAGCAGATTGGTCTTGGCCAGTACGTGAAAATGAGCACCATACTGCAACCAGAAGCGCTCGACCTGCGCACGGTAGTCAACCGCGAAGTCCAGCGCCCACAGGTCTTTTTGCACGTCACTGCCCAGCATCGGCACTTCGTTGCGCTCGTCGTAAAACGGCGCATGGGGCCCCTGCCGATAAAACCCGCCACGCATGTCGAGCTCGTCACTGGCATCTTGGAAGTACAGGTCGAAGCGGTCGATTACCAGTTCGTGCATCAACATCGACTTCTGCGGCGGATGGCTGTGTTGCCAGCCGGTTTTACTGAGGCTGCTGGAGTTCTCGTTATTGAATTGGTGCCACCAGACGAAGCGAGGGTCAATTCGCCTGCCCGTGTGTTTTTGCAGAATGCGCGCAGCCTGCTGGCTCGCCAGCGCGTAAGGGTCGGGGTAATCCCGCACCACGTCATCCACCAGCCGGACCAGCGGCCGCGCAGCATCGAATGCCTCGAGACTGCGAATCACCCTTGCTTTTACATCCGTCATGGCCCACTCCAGGCACTAGAAATCGGGCGTTCATCCTGGCGGCCTGCGTCAATACCGTGTGGTAGATGTATGCCTCCCGCCGCTGAACCCCGTGCGCACAACCCTGCTCTGAATATTGAGTGTTCCTTTTCGGAGAGCAGCGACCATGAAGCGCATCGGCATCGTCTTACCCTGGGTGTTGGCTGCCGGCCTGGCGGGATGCAGCGACACAGCCCACCTGGACGTGATGGACGGCAGCGGCCCTTCGCCGCAACTGCCCCCGCCCAACAAGACGCTGGTCCCCACGGTGAACATCGCGCCGGCCATTGGCTGGCCCCAGGGCGCCAAGCCCCAGGCTGCAGCCGGCACGCAGGTAACGGCCTTCGCCGACAAGCTCGACCACCCGCGCTGGCTCTATGTGTTGCCCAACGGCGATGTGCTGGTGGCCGAAACCAACGCCCCGCCCAAGCCTGAAGATGGCAAAGGCCTGCGTGGCTGGGTGATGGGCAAGGCGATGCAGCGCGCCGGCGCCGGCGTGCCTAGCGCCAACCGCATCACCTTGCTGCGCGATGCCGACCATGATGGGGTCGCGGAAGTGCGCACCACCTTCATCGAAGGGCTCAATTCGCCCTTCGGCATGGCGCTGGTGGGCAAGGACTTCTACGTGGCCGACACCGACAAACTGCTGCGCTTTCACTACGAGCCCGGGGCCATGCACATTCGCGGCGAGGGCCAGCAGGTGGTCGAACTGCCAGGCGGGCCGCTTAACCATCATTGGACCAAGAACGTGATCGCCAGCCCTGACGGCAAGAAGCTCTACGTGACGGTGGGCTCCAACAGCAACGTGGGGGAAAACGGCCTGGACAAGGAACAAGGCCGTGCGGCGATCTGGGAAGTGGACCCTGCCAGCGGCCAGCAACGCGTGTTTGCCAGCGGCCTGCGCAACCCCAACGGCCTGGCCTGGGAGCCCCACAGCGGCGCACTGTGGACGGCAGTCAACGAACGTGACGAGATCGGTAGCGATCTGGTGCCGGACTACATCACGTCAGTCAAGGATGGCGGCTTCTATGGTTGGCCCTACAGCTATTACGGGCAACACGTCGACCAGCGGGTCGAGCCGCAGGCCCCGCAGAAGGTTGCCCAGGCACTGATGCCGGACTACGCGGTGGGCCCGCACACGGCATCGCTGGGGCTGACGTTCGCCGAGCCTGGCGTGTTGCCGCCGCCGTTCGGGCAGGGGGCATTCGTGGGCCAGCACGGCTCGTGGAACCGCAAGCCGCACAGTGGCTACAAGGTGATCTTCGTGCCGTTCGATGCGACAGGCAAACCTGCCGGCAAACCGATCGACCTGCTGACGGGGTTTCTGAATGACGAAGGCAAGGCCATGGGGCGACCGGTGGGGGTGATCAATGATCAGCGCGGCGGTTTGCTGGTGGCGGATGACGTGGGGAACGTGATCTGGCGGGTGAGCAAGGCCTTGTAGGAGCAGCCTTGTGCTGCGAAGAGGCCGGTGAAGGCCCCTTACCTCTAAGCCATATGCACCGGCCTCTTCGCAGCGCAAGGCTGCTCCTACACAGTCAGCGATCAACTGCTGACTGCGCAGTGCCTCAGGGATTCTGCGCCAGGTGCCCTTGCGGAATCACGCGCTTGGCCTGCAGGTAAGCCTTGGCCCAGTAGCTGTTCGACAGGTAGTCCAGGCGCACCGTACCGCCGGTGGACGGCGCATGCACAAAGCGCCCTTCCCCGACGTAGATACCGGCATGGCTGACTTGCGAGCCGCCACTGGTGGCAAAGAACACCAGGTCACCCGACTGCAGCGCCTTGGCATCCACGGTAGGCGCGCGCATGACGATCATCTCGCGCGTCGAACGCGGCAAGCTGATGCCGGCGGCATCGCGGTAGACATACTTGATCAGGCCGCTGCAATCGAACCCGGAGTCGGGCGTATTGCCGCCCCAGCGATAAGGCGTACCCACCAGCCCGATCGCCCGGATCAACACGTCGTCGGCAATCGGCGAACCATCCGGCTGGCTGTAGGTAACCTGCGGCTGAACCACAGGGGCCGGCGCAGGCGCGCGGCTGGAGCAGGCAGCAAGCAATGCCACCAGGGAAAGGAATGCGAAGCGCGCCATCATTACCATGGCCAGAACATCCTGTCTGAGACCGCTGGACCGCAGCCGAAAAGTGTTGAGAATTTAGATTAGACGCTTTCTGTAAATGCGCACGGCGGCGAGCTTTTTTTCAAAGCATCGCCGCCGTGGCAGGGTAAATCATTTTGCTATCAGTTGCGCGCGATGTTGGTCGGCGCCATCGCCAAGGCACGCTTGGCTTCGATGAAGGTCTTGCTCCAGTAGCGATCACCGAGGCTGTCGATGCGCACACCACCGCTGCGGCGGCTGCTGGAGTGGATGAACTGGTTGTCACCCAGGTAGATGCCCGCATGGCTCACACGGCCACGACCATTGGTGCTGAAGAACAGCAGGTCGCCTGGCTTGAGCTTGTTGCGCGCCACTTTCGGGGCATCGACGTTGATCATTTCACGCGTCGAACGCGGCAAGGTCATGCCGGCTTCTTCGCGGAACAAGTAACCGATGAAGCCGCTGCAGTCGAAGCCGGACTTCTCCGAGGTACCACCGAAGCGGTAGCGGGTGCCGATCAACGACATGCCGCGCTCGAGAATGCTGTCAGCCAGAACTGGCAACTGGTAAGGCTTGCTGCTGCTGGAGAAGGCCTCCAGGTCATCTTCAGTGGCCAGCTCTTCGGGTTCGCCGAATACCGACGAAGGCGAGGCTTTGGCCTTGAACGCCGACTGTGCGGCGATCGGGGTGTGATCCTGGGGCTGAGATACCGGGGCTTGTGCCGCGCAGCCAAAAAGCAGGGTCACGAGTGCGAGGGGCACGAGGGGTGCGAAGCGCTTTAGCATGGGCACGACCGTGTCAGTAATCCTTTAGAAGGGGGAAACTATGCCCTCTATCATGGCCATTTGCAAATTTTATCGAAAAAGATGTGACTTTTTCGTTTTTCCGCTCTGGCCCAAGGATTTCAGGGGCTTACCAGCCCAGGGTTTCCTTCAGAAAAGGAATGGTCAGCTTGCGTTGCGCTTGCAGCGATGCCTGATCGAGGCGCTCAAGCAGGTCGAACAACGCGCTCATGCTGCGGGTACCGCGGGTGAGGATGAAATGGCCAACCTCATCGGTGAGGTGCAGGCCACGGCGCGACGCGCGCAACTGCAGGGCACGCAGCTTGTCTTCATCAGACATGCCGCGCATCTGGAAGATCAACGCCAGGGTCAGCCGCGACTTGAGGTCGGCCAGTTTGATGGGCAGTTCACGCGGCGAGCTGGAGGCCGCCAGCAGCAAGCGGCGGCCACTGTCGCGCAGGCGGTTGAAGAGGTGGAACATGGCCTCTTCCCAATCGGCCTTGCCGGCAATTACATGCAAGTCATCGATGCACACCAGCTCGTATTGCTCGAGGTGGTCGAGCAGTTCGACACCGCGCTCGAGCAATTGCGCTAACGGCAGGTAGACGGCGGGCTCGCCCAATTGCTGGAAACGGTGGGTGGCGGCCTGCAACAGGTGAGTGCGGCCGACACCTTGCTTGCCCCACAGGTAGATGAGGCTCTCGGTCCAGCCGGCGTCAGCTTCGCATAGGCGCTCGACATAGCCCAATGCCGCAGCATTGGCGCCCGGATAGTAGTTGATGAAGGTGGCGTCATCGCGCAGGCGCACACCCAGGGGCAACTGGATCGGTGGTTTCATGCTCGCGGGCGGTCGCTAGGACCACGGGGGGCCTTTGGTGAACAGTGTGCAAAGTCTATACCCGGAGCGCGGGCGGCACAATCAGTGAGCAGAAGAGCGCAAACAAAATCAACAAGTTGCGGCTCTTTATGGGGGGCTTTCGGCCCCACCTCACAATTCTGGATCGACATCTGCGCCATACATGTCCGACTCTTTGTACAAATCGTGCGCATGCCGCAGCAGCACCATGATCACCGCCGCCACCGGCAGCGCCAGCAGCACCCCGGTGAAACCGAACAGCTCACCACCGGCAAGAATGGCGAAGATCACCGCCACCGGGTGCAAGCCGATGCGGTCGCCCACCAGCAAGGGCGTCAGCACCATGCCTTCAAGCGCCTGGCCGACCATGAACACCGCAACGATGCCCAGCATCGGATACAAGTCACCGCCAAACTGGAACAAGCCGGCCACCAGCGCCGCACCGATACCAATGATAAAGCCCATGTACGGCACGATCGCTGCCAACCCCGCCAGCATGCCAATCAGCAAGCCAAGCTCGAGCCCCACCAGCATCAGCCCAGCCGAGTAGATGACGCCCAGTGCGAGCATGACCATCAGTTGGCCGCGGACGAACGCGCCCAGCACCTCATGGCACTCTCCCGCCAATTCCACGATCTGCGGTTCGCGGTGGCGCGGCAGCAGGCTGCGCAGCTTGGCCATCATCAGGTCCCAGTCACGCAGCAGGTAGAAGCCCACCACCGGGATCAACACCAGGTTGGCCAGCCAGGCGATCAAGGCCAGGCTTGACGCCGTGGCCTGGGACAGCACGATACCGACGATGTCGGTGGTCTGGCCCATGTGCTCGCCAATGGCGGCCTTGATCTTGTCGAACTTCCAGAAGCCGTCGGCCAGGCCAAGGCGGTGTTGCACCCAGGGCAGCGCCACGTGCTGCAGCCAGTCGAGCATCTGCGGCGCCAGTTCGTACAGGCGCACCAGCTGTTTGGCCAGCATCGGCACCAGCACCAGCAGCAAGGCCATGAATATCAGGGTGAACAGGCTGAACACCACCACCACGCCCCAGGTGCGGGACAGCCCCAGGCGCTCCAGGCGGTCTACCAGCGGGTCTGCCAGGTACGCCAGCAGGATACCGATCAGAAAGGGGGTCAGAATATTGTGCAGGCTATATAACAGCACGGCCATCAGCAGTGCTGCGCCCAGCCAGATCCAGCGGCGCATATCGGTCACTATGGGTACTCCTTACCAGCGAAAACGCAGGCCGTCGAACGGCTTGGGCACATCAGGTTGCTCGGGGCTCACGTCCGTTGAAGGGGCAGGCACGGCGGGGGCAACGGGCGCCTGCTCAGCCGGTACCTCCTGCAACTTGGCCAGGCCGAGTTGGGCACGTAATTGGTCGCGGTTGGCCGTGACACCGTAAGTCAGCGTGCTGCCTTCAACCATTTTAAGCCGCGGCCCATAGGGTTCGAGTACGCGGCTCAGTTCGGCGTAGCGTTGCAGGTTCATCCCCTGCACCTGGATCTGCTGCTGGCTGCTGGCGCCTGGG
Organism: Pseudomonas sp. Y3 TE3536; assembly: GCF_053629175.1. Taxonomy (NCBI): domain Bacteria; kingdom Pseudomonadati; phylum Pseudomonadota; class Gammaproteobacteria; order Pseudomonadales; family Pseudomonadaceae; genus Pseudomonas; species Pseudomonas sp. Y3 TE3536. The sequence goes on from NZ_JBRJHU010000001.1 coordinate 592,800, forward strand.
CGGGTCACATAGCGCGGCGCCAGGCGGCTGCTCACGGCCAGCATCACTGCGTCGGCCAACGCCGCCTGGTCGGCGCCCTCGGCACTGCCCTGCTCGTGCTGGTCGCCTACCCACAGCTGCCATTTGCCTTGCCATTTGCCATCCGCCTCTTGAGCGTGTACCGCCAGCAGGGCATCGGCCGCGTAACGCTCGGAAGCTTCGCGCAGCGGTTTTGGGTCATTGCCTTCGACCTGCTTGGCATTGGCCACCAACTGCTCTTGCAGGTCAGCCAGCGGCAGCCGCAATGGCAGGCCCCGGTGCTGGGCTGCACGGCGCAAGGGCTGGGCGGCGGATTGGCCGTCACCCACCAGGTTGCTGCCCTCGGCGTTTTCGTTGAGCCACCAGCCGAGGATCGATGGCCGGTTGCTGCCCCACAGGGCCAGGCCGGCCTTGCGCAAGGCGCGTTCGGTGCTGCCGGGGTCGAACTCGACCAGCACGGACTCGGGCGGGCCGGCTTCGGTACCGACCTGGTTGATGATTTGCTGCGGGTCTTTGCGCAGCTCGGCCAATGCCGGGCTTTGCGCCGCCTTCGGGTCACCGGTCAGGCGCAGGACCAAGGTCTCGAGGGCCTTGCCGGTGGCCTGGGTACGGGCTTCAGCGCCCTGCCCCTGAAGCGGCTCGCGCACCTGATAAAGCCCGGAGACGTTCTCGGCTTGCGCGGCTAGCGAGATCAGGGCAAGACAACCTGCTGCAAGAGTGTTGAAAAGACGCATGGAGGATTCCTGTCCAGAAACAAGGTGGAACGGCCGTTGTCATGCAGGCTGTGACCGCGGTGGAACGAAAAATGCTCCTATATGGCTTACACCTTATACAGGGGCGCGCATGACTGCCAGGCGCAGGCCTCGGGATTTAGGGTGTTTTCACGATCGAGCGCCGCCCGCGCGGCGCTTCGCAGCACAAGGCTGCTCCTACAATTTGCTTCGGGCCAGTGACGTTTGCAGGAATAATTGGCCCTAATAACTGTAGGAGCAGCCTTGTGCTGCGAAGCGCCGCACGGGCGGCGCTCGATCTCCCAGGCGACACAACCCTCAACCCACACCCTCCCCACTCACCTTTTTAACGCTTTCAAGCCCTGCCCGTCGGCCTGAGGATGGCCGCTGCACGGCAACCCTGATAAAATCGCGCGCCTTCACAGACCTCTGACGTTTCAGGCAGCCGCCGCAGCAAAGCCGGCCTTGGCCGTCACGGTCGTTTTTAAGAATCCCTCCCTCCTAAAGGCCTGGATCAATGAGCAAGCAACCCTCCCTGAGCTACAAGGACGCCGGTGTAGACATCGACGCCGGCGAAGCACTGGTCGAACGCATCAAGGGCGTGGCAAAACGCACCGCACGCCCTGAAGTCATGGGTGGCCTGGGTGGCTTCGGCGCCCTCTGCGAGATCCCGGCCGGCTACAAGCAGCCGGTTCTGGTCTCCGGCACCGATGGCGTCGGCACCAAGCTGCGCCTGGCCCTGAACCTGAACAAGCACGACAGCATCGGCCAGGACCTGGTCGCCATGTGCGTCAACGACCTGGTGGTGTGCGGCGCAGAGCCGCTGTTCTTCCTCGACTACTACGCCACCGGCAAACTGAACGTCGACGTCGCCGCCACCGTGGTCACCGGTATCGGTGCAGGCTGCGAACTGGCGGGCTGCTCGCTGGTCGGTGGTGAAACCGCCGAAATGCCTGGCATGTACGAAGGCGAAGACTACGACCTGGCCGGCTTCTGCGTTGGCGTGGTAGAAAAAGCCGAGATCATCGACGGTTCCAAGGTTGCCACCGGCGACGCGCTGATCGCCCTGCCGTCTTCCGGCCCGCACTCCAACGGCTACTCGCTGATCCGCAAGATCCTCGAAGTGTCCGGCACCGACATCGAGAACACCCAACTCGACGGCAAGCCACTGACCGACCTGCTGATGGCGCCGACCCGCATCTACGTCAAGCCGCTGCTGCAACTGATCAAGCAGACGGGCGCAGTCAAGGCCATGGCCCACATCACCGGTGGCGGCCTGCTGGACAACATCCCGCGCGTACTGCCGAAAAACGCCCAGGCCGTGGTCGACGTGGCCAGCTGGCAGCGTCCAGCGGTATTCGACTTCCTGCAGGCGCAAGGCAACGTTGACGAGCATGAAATGCACCGCGTGCTGAACTGCGGCGTCGGCATGGTCATCTGCGTAGCTCAGGACCAGGTCGAAAACGCCCTGAACGTTCTGCGCGCTGAAGGCGAGCAGCCTTGGGTCATCGGCCGCATCGAAGAGGCCGCCGAAGGCGCCGCCCAGGTCGAGCTGCAGAACCTCAAGGCACACTGATGCCGAGCAAGACCTGCAATGTAGTGGTATTGCTGTCGGGTTCCGGCAGCAACCTGCAAGCCCTGATCGACAGCTGCCGCGGTGAAGACAGCCCGGTGCGCATCCGTGCGGTGGTGTCCAACCGCGCCGATGCCTACGGCCTGCAACGCGCCGCAGCCGCTGGCATCGACACCGCCGTACTGGACCACACCGCCTTTGACGGTCGTGAAGCTTTCGATGCCGCGCTGATGGCGCGCATCGACGGCTTTGCGCCAGACCTGGTGGTGCTGGCCGGTTTCATGCGTATCCTCAGTGGCGGCTTCGTCCGCCACTATCAGGGCCGCCTGCTCAATATCCACCCGTCGCTGCTGCCCAAGTACAAGGGCCTGCACACCCACCGACGGGCCCTGGAGGCAGGCGACGCCGAGCACGGCTGCAGCGTACACTTCGTCACCGAGGAACTCGATGGCGGCCCACTGGTCGTACAGGCTGTGGTACCGGTGACGTCGGAAGACACCGCTGAAAGCCTGGCCCAGCGGGTTCACCATCAGGAACACCTGATCTACCCGTTGGCCGTGCACTGGTTCGCCGAGGGGCGCTTGCGTCTGGACGAGCACGGTGCCTTACTGGATGGCCAGCCCCTGGCGGCCAGCGGTCATTTGATTCGATCCTAGGAGACTTTATGCGTCGCGCCCTGCTCTTGGCTCTCGCCGTGCTCGCCCTGCCCCTCCAGGCAGCTGATCTGAAGCCTTTTTCGGCCAGCTACACCGCCGACTGGAAGCAGCTGCCCATGAGCGGCACCGCCGAGCGCAGCCTGGTGAAGAATGCCAACGGTACCTGGGACCTTAATTTCAAGGCTTCCATGATGATCGCCAGCCTGACCGAGCAAAGCACCCTGCGCCTGGAAAACGACACCCTGCTGCCGCAGAAGTACCACTTCGAGCGTGGCGGCCTGGGCAAGGCGAAGAAGGTCGACCTGAACTTCGACTGGACCAGCAAGAAAGTCACCGGTAGCGACCGTGGCGATGCGATCAACCTGCCGCTCAACCGCGGCGTGCTGGACAAGTCGTCCTACCAGCTGGCGCTGCAGCATGATGTGGCGGCCGGCAAGAAGAGCATGACCTACCAGGTGGTCGACGGTGACGAGATCGACACCTACGACTTCCGCGTTCTGGGCACCGAGAAGGTCACCACCAAGACCGGCCAGGTCGATGCGGTCAAGGTCGAGCGCGTTCGCGACCCTAGCCAGAGCAAGCGCATCACCGAGCTGTGGTTCGCCAAGAGCTGGGACTACCTGCTGGTACAACTGCGCCAGGTCGAAACCGATGGCAAGGAGTACGTGATCGTGCTGCAGGATGGCACGGTCGATGGCAAGCCGGTGAAGGGTAACTGATCCGCAGCCTGAAGCACCCGGAGCCCCGCCTTGTGCGGGGCTTCGTTTTTTGAGGTGCTCGCCACAGCATCTTCAGCGCCTATGAGATCGAGCGCCGCCCGCGCGGCGCTTCGCAGCACAAGGCTGCTCCTACATCTGTTTCGGGCCAGTCACGCCTATACCAACGCGCGCGACCGCTTGTTTGTTCTGCATGAGGGGCGCGCGCCTGTGTCTCAGGATTCATTGGCCCGAAACAAATGTAGGAGCAGCCTTGTGCTGCGAAGCGCCGCGCGGGCGGCGCTCGATTTGCGCCCCCCCCCCACTCAAACCCCAAGCCAAGCAAATCGCAGCCCCTGAGCTTCATGAAACTTGTTTCATCCCTGTTTTATTTACTTAGCCTGCTAACAAACCCTATAAAGGAGGTGTGCGACACAGTGTCGCAACCAACCTAGCAGTGGAGTTTACCGATGACAGTCCAAGTAACCGAACGCGACGAATCGAAAATGTCCCACGAAGGCCTGGCCGCTGGCGTGCGGATCTGGGATGTGCACCAGCAAGGCCAATTGGTCGGGATGTTCCACAATGAGCACGAAGCCCATCAGTACCGTGTAGAGCTTGAGGACCTGGAAAGTCAGCGCACTACACAATGACCCTGCAATGCCACAGTCTTTGAACAAAAAACCCCGCCTAGGCGGGGTTTTTCATGCTTACCACATCAAATCGTCAGGGATCTTGTAAGCCGCGTACGGGTCATCGTCGTCGGCTTCCTCGACATGGGTGTTGAGCAGCAGTACGCGATGCGGGTCGCGTTCCTGAATCTTCACCGCCGCCTCACGCGGAATCACTTCGTAGCCGCCGGCAAACGACACGACCGCCAGCGAGCCATTGCTCAGCTTGCTGCGCATCAGGGCATTGACGGCAATGCGCTTGACCTTCTTGTCGTCGACGAAGTTGTAGTAGTCCTCACTGTTGAGCTTGGGCAGGCGGGTCGCTTCGATCAATTGCTTGATCTGCGCGGCGCGGGCCTTTTGCTCGGCCTTTTCCTGCTGCTGGCGGTTCAACTCCTGGTCACGCTTGGCCTTTTCGGCCATGGCTTCCTTGGCCAAGCGCTGCTGGGTGTCGTCCACCTCGACCTGGCCCTTGTGCTCCAGGCGCTTTTGTTTCTTCTGGGCTTTGTTGGTCTGCGAGACCTGTTTCTGGTTGACCAGACCGGCTTTGAGCAATTGGTCGCGAAGGGAAAGGCTCATGAATGTTCACTCACTTAACAGCTCAGCCGCAGCTGGGCAGGTTCTTTTCCTGACGTTTGGCTTCACCCCAAAGGGCATCCAGCTCGTCAAGGTTACAGTCTTCGATGGGCCGACCGCTGTCGCGCAATGCCTGTTCGATAAAACGGAAACGTCGCTCGAACTTGCGATTGGCACGGCGCAGGGCATGTTCCGGGTCTTGCTTGAGGTGGCGGGCCAGGTTGACGGTGGCGAACAACAGGTCGCCGACCTCATCTTCCAGCGCATCGGCATCACCGTCGGCCATGGCCTGCAGGACTTCGTCCAGCTCCTCGCGGACCTTGTCCAGCACCGGCAATGCGTCGGGCCAGTCGAAACCGACCGTGGCCGCACGCTTTTGCAGTTTGGCTGCCCGCGACAATGCAGGCAATGCCGTTGGCACGTCATCGAGCAGCGACAGCTGTTCGGGTTCGCTTTTTTCGGCGCGCTCCTCGGCTTTGATCTCTTCCCAGCGCGACTTGACCTGGGTCTCGCTCAAGCTGGGCGTGTCTACCGGTGCATACAGCTCGCCGGTGGGGAATACGTGCGGGTGGCGGCGGATCAGCTTGCGGGTGATGCTGTCGACCACCCCGTCAAACTCGAAACGCCCCTCTTCCCGGGCCAGCTGGCTGTAATAGACCACCTGGAACAACAGATCGCCCAGCTCACCCTGCAAGTGCTCGAAATCGCCGCGCTCGATGGTGTCGGCAACCTCGTAGGCTTCTTCGATAGTGTGCGGGACGATGCTGGCGTAGTCCTGCTTCAAGTCCCACGGGCAGCCATATTGCGGATCGCGCAGGCGGGCCATGAGGTGCAGCAGGTCTTCGAGGGTGTAGGTCATTAAGCAGGTCCTTCGGTGGTGCGCCCTTCGCGGGTAAACCCGCTCCCACAGGTACCGTGCATAGCTTAAGGTTTGCACTCAACCTGTGGGAGCGGGTTTACCCGCGAAGCAGCCACCTCGGTCTCAAGGGGTACGGTTACGCCGCGTCTCGATGATGTTCGGCAACTGCGAGATCCGCCCCAGCAAGCGCCCGAGCGCATCCAGGCCCGGAATCTCGATGGTCAGCGACATCAACGCCGTGTTGTCTTCCTTGTTCGAGCGGGTGTTGACCGCCAGCACGTTGATCTTCTCGTTAAGCAGCACCTGCGACACGTCACGCAACAAGCCTGGGCGGTCGTAGGCACGGATGACGATGTCGACCGGGTAGGTCTGCACCGGGATCGGCCCCCAACTCACCTGGATCATCCGCTCTGGCTCCTTGCCTGCCAGTTGCAGCACCGAGGCACAGTCCTGACGGTGGATGCTCACGCCGCGGCCCTGGGTGATGTAGCCGACGATGGCATCGCCCGGCAGCGGCTGGCAGCAACCGGCCATCTGCGTCAGCAGGTTGCCGACACCCTGGATCTGGATATCGCCGCGCTTGCCGGTACGCGGGCCCGTGGGCTTGCGCTGCACCAGCTCGATCTGCTCGATACGCTCAGGCTCCAGCAACTGCTGGGCAGCGTTGACCAGGTGAGCCAGGCGTAGATCACCCGCGCCGAGCGAGGCGAACATGTCTTCGGCGGTCTTGACGTTGGTCTTCTCGGCCAGGCGCTCGAAGTCCACCTGCGGCAGGCCCAGGCGGCTGAGTTCGCGCTCGAGCAAGGTCTTGCCGGCGGCGACGTTCTGGTCGCGTGCCTGCAGCTTGAACCAGTGAACGATCTTGGCCCGTGCCCGCGAGGTGGTGACGTAACCCAGGTTGGAGTTCAACCAGTCACGGCTGGGGTTGCCGTGTTTGCTGGTGATGATCTCGACCTGCTCGCCGGTCTGCAGGCTGTAGTTCAGCGGCACGATACGCCCGTTGATCTTGGCGCCGCGGCAGTTGTGGCCGATTTCGGTGTGCACGCGGTAGGCGAAGTCCAGGGGCGTGGCGCCCTTGGGCAGGTCGATGGCATGGCCGTCCGGGGTGAACACGTAGACCCGGTCCGGCTCGATGTCGACGCGCAGCTGCTCGGCCAGGCCGCCGATGTCACCCAGCTCTTCATGCCACTCGAGCACCTGGCGCAGCCAGGAAATCTTCTCTTCGTAGTGATTGGAGCTCGGCTTGACGTCGGTGCCCTTGTAGCGCCAGTGGGCGCAAACCCCCAGCTCCGCTTCCTCGTGCATGCCGTGGGTGCGGATCTGCACCTCCAGCACCTTGCCCTCGGGGCCGATTACCGCCGTGTGCAGCGAGCGGTAGCCGTTTTCCTTCGGGTTGGCGATGTAGTCGTCGAATTCCTTGGGGATGTGCCGCCACAGGGTATGCACGATACCCAGCGCGGTGTAGCAATCGCGGATCTCCGGGACCAGCACACGCACCGCACGCACATCGTAGATCTGGCTGAATTCCAGGCCTTTGCGCTGCATCTTGCGCCAGATCGAATAGATGTGTTTCGCCCGGCCACTGATGTCGGCATTCACGCCGGTGGCCAGCAGTTCGTTCTGTAGCTGGTTCATCACGTCGCTGATGAAGCGCTCGCGGTCCAGCCGGCGCTCGTGCAGGAGCTTGGCGATCTGTTTGTACTGGTCGGGTTCAAGGTAGCGGAAGGACAGGTCTTCCAGCTCCCACTTGATGTGACCGATGCCCAGGCGATGCGCCAGGGGGGCATAGATATCGAACACCTCGCGCGCGACGCGCAGGCGTTTTTCGTCGTCGGCGGCCTTGACCGCACGGATTGCGCAGGTGCGCTCGGCCAGCTTGATCAGTGCAACGCGCACGTCGTCGACCATGGCCACGAGCATCTTGCGCAGGTTCTCGACCTGCGCCTGGGAGCCCAGCACCAGCGACTGGCGCGGGCTGAGGCTGGCACTGATGGCCGCCATGCGCAGCACGCCGTCGATCAGCTTGGACACCACCGGGCCAAAACGCTGGCTGACTTCAGCCAGGGTCACCTTGCCTTCACGCACCGAACGGTAAATGACGGCGGCTACCAGCGAATCCTGGTCGAGCTTGAGGTCGGCGAGAATCTCGGCGATCTCCAGGCCCGCCTGGAAGCTGGACGTACCGTCGGCCCAGGAATGCTTGGCAGGGTTACCCTTCTTCTCGACTTCGTGAGCGAATTCGCAGGCCTCTTTCAGCGCTGCGCGATCCAGGGCTGAATCGACGCTTACCACATGATCCAGCCATGCTTCGAGATTGATACTGCCGTCAGTGTTGACCGGCTGGTGCACTCTCACCTGTACCATCTTTGTTTTACCTTTCCATACAGCGCACCACGCGGGTGCGCAGGCTTCCACCGTGTGGCCGCCATTCCCTGGCAACCGCACCAACGGGCCAGTCTGCTAGCCCGCTTCGAATAACGCCATGGCCTCGACATGCGCCGTCTGAGGAAACATGTCGAGAATCCCGGCCCTTTTTAACCGGTACCCCTGTCCGACCAGCACCTGGGCGTCTCGCGCCAGCGTGGCCGGGTTGCACGATACGTAGACCAGCCGCTTGGCCTTGAGGCGTGCGATGTCTTGCACCACCTCGAAAGCACCGTCGCGCGGTGGGTCCAAGAGTACCGCAGAAAAGCCTTCGGCGGCCCACTCGGCACCTGCCAAAGGCTGCGATAAATCGGCCTGAAAAAACCGTGCGTTATGCACATTGTTGTTTCCGGCATTGGCCGCGGCCCGATCGACCATGGCCTGTACACCTTCCACCGCCACCACTTCACGCGCCTGCCGCGCCAACGGCAGGGCAAAATTACCCAGGCCGCAGAACAGGTCAAGCACACGTTCGTCGGCTTGCGGTGCGAGCCAGGCTAACGCCTGCTCGATCATCGCCGTATTGACTTGGGCGTTAACCTGCACGAAATCACCGGGGCGCCAGGCCAACTCCAGCTGCCAGGGTTCGAGGGTAAAGCCCAGGGTCGTGGCCGCGTCTACCGGCGCCGGTTCACCCTCGCCCTGCAGCCAGAGCTGCGCCTTGGCCTCGTCGCAAAATGCCTGCAGGCGGGCCAGGTCATCCGCCGGCAGCGGCGCGACATGGCGCACCAGCAGCGCCTCAGCGGTACCGCTGAACAGTTCCACATGGCCGATGACCTGCGGTTTGCTCAGCGAACGCAGCGCCGTCGGCAAGTGGCGCAGAATCGACTGCAAGGGCTGTACCAGCACTGCACAGTCGTCGATGGAAATGATGTCCTGGCTGGCTTCGGCACGGAACCCGACCTCCAACTGACGCGCCTTGATGTCCCAGCGCACAGCCACCCGCGCCCGGCGCCGGTAGCCGAACTCCGGCCCGCTCAAGGGGGCGGCCCAAGCCTCGGGTTGCACGCCAGCAACCCGCTGCAGCTGTTCGGCCAGGGTGCGCTGCTTGAGCGCCAGCTGCGCTTCATGGGGCAGATGCTGCAGGTTGCAGCCGCCACAGCGGGCATAGTGCCGGCAAGGGGCTTCGCGCCGCTCGGGGCTGGCCTGCAGCACGCGCTCCAGGCGCGCCTCCACGACTTTGCCGCGGGCATTGAGCACGCGGGCCTCGACGGCTTCACCGGCCAACGCGCCACTGACAAACCAGGTACGCCCTTCATGGAAGGCGATGCCACGGCCGTCACCGGCCAGGCGCTCGATGTCCAGGCGCTGTTTCTTGCCCACGGGAACCTGGGGGCTACGGTTGCCACCGGCTGGCTGGAAGCGCAGGCCGCTGTTGCTTTTCTTCTTGGACATTTAGCTCGGATCAAACAGGCCAGTGGACAGGTATCGGTCACCACGGTCGCAGATGATTGCGACCATTACCGCGTTTTCCACCTCGCGGGACAGGCGCAGCATCGCCGCGACCGCACCACCGGAAGACACGCCGCAGAAAATGCCCTCTTCACGGGCAAGGCGGCGGGTGGTGTCTTCGGCTTCCTGCTGGGACATGTCGACCACGCGATCGACGCGGGTGGCGTCGAAGATCTTCGGCAGGTATTCCTCGGGCCAGCGACGGATGCCCGGAATGGCCGAGCCTTCCATCGGCTGCAGGCCGATGATCTGCACGGCTGGGTTCTGCTCTTTAAGATACTGCGAGCAGCCCATGATGGTGCCGGTGGTGCCCATCGAACTGACGAAATGGGTGATGGTGCCCTGGGTCTGCTGCCAGATTTCCGGGCCGGTGCTGTTGTAGTGGGCGATCGGATTGTCGCCATTGGCGAACTGGTCGAGCACCAGGCCGCGGCCCTCGGCCTGCAGCTTCTCGGCGAGGTCGCGGGCACCTTCCATGCCCTCTTCCTTGGTCACCAGGATCAGCTCGGCGCCATAGGCCGTCATGGCGGCCTTGCGCTCGGCGGTGGAGTTGTCTGGCATGATCAGGATCATCTTGTAACCCTTGATCGCTGCCGCCATCGCCAGGGCGATACCAGTGTTGCCCGAGGTCGCCTCGATCAGCGTGTCACCCGGTTTGATCTGGCCGCGCAGTTCGGCGCGGGCGATCATCGACAGCGCCGGGCGGTCCTTGACCGAACCGGCGGGATTGTTACCTTCGAGCTTGAGCAGGAGCGTGTTGCTGGTCTCTCCGGCAATGCGCTGCAGGCGAACCAGGGGCGTATTGCCGACGCAATCGGCGATGGTTGGGTACTGCAAGGTCATGGCGTATTTCACAATCCGGACGGCAGGGGCGCCTATCATACCGGCAATCCTTTCCGGGCCATATCACGCAATCTGTGATGCATATAGCTACAAGCTATAACGAGGCGACCTGCGGCCGTGGGTTGTCCTTGGCGGGGGCCGGCACATGGACCGGCAAGCGCATGCACAGGCGCAGCCCGTGCTTGCCATTCTCTGCCCACAAGGTCCCGCCCTGGCGCTGGATGGCACTGCGCGCAATGCTCAAACCCAGCCCGAAACCGCCGTCCCCAGGCCGCGAACCGTCCAGGCGCGAGAATGGCGCGAAGATCCGTTCCAGGTCCTCTTCTGCAACCCCACCGCCCTCGTCTACCAGCCACAGCCGCCAGTGGTTACCGTCGCGCTGCCCACCCAAGCGCACCACGCCGTTAGTCGGCGAGTGGCGGATGGCATTGCGCAGCATGTTCTCCAGCGCCTGGGCCAGGTGGTTGAGGTTACCCTGCACCCAGCAACTGGCGGGCAGTTCGCAGCGCAGCCGCTCGGGCAACCAGCCGCTTTCGTAGCTGGCATCCTCGGCGAGCAGGTCCCACAACGCCTGAACCTGGATGGGCTCAAGGTTCATCGGCGCACGCTCGGCATCCTGCCAGGCCAATTGCAGGGTGCCCTCGACCAATTGCTGCATGCAGTCCACTTCACGCGCCAGGCGTTCGCGCAGGCGCTGCAGGTCGGTTTCGCCATCGCAGGCCACGCGTAGCCGGCTGAGCGGCGTGCGCATTTCGTGCGACAGGTCGCGCAGCATCTGTTGCTGCATGGCCACCGTACCCTGCAGCCGTTCGGCCATCTGGTCGAACGCGCGAGCCAGCTCGCCGAGTTCGTCATGCCGGGCGATGGTGCGCGAATCGAGGCGGGCCGACAGCTGGTCGGCGCGCCAGGCATTGGCCTGCTCACGCAGTTGGTTGAGCGGCACGATCAGCATGCGGTACAGCCCAACGCACAGCAGCAAGGTGAACAGAGCGGGAATAATGCCGTTGGTCAGCACCCTCCACAGCATGCGGTACTGGCCGGGGTTGAGGCGCTCTGGCAGTTCGATCACCAGCATGCCCTGCTCCGGCGCCCCCGGGAACGGAATGCGCAGCCACGGCTGGTCGACACTGCGCAGGCTCATCGGCCAATCGACGCCGCGCAGGCGCGTTAGCCGTTGCATGATCTGGGGGTTCAGGGTGGCGCTGTCGAGCGGCCGCAGGCTGATGTCGAGCACGCCGACCCAGCCACGCTCGCGCTGGTGCATGGCCTGCACCCAACGGTCCAGCCCCGCGCGCCCATCGCTGCGCCAGGCCTGCTCGGCCTCAGCCGCATAACCGCGCAGCAGTTGGCGGGCCGGTTCGGACAGGAAGGCGTTCTGGGTTTCCATGTGCCGGCCCCAGGTGTAGCTCAGGCCGATCATCAGCAGGCAGAAGCCCACCAGCAGGATGGCCAGCTTCCAGAACAGCGAATGGCGGTCGAGCATGGCTCACTCCATCTCGCTGGCGCTAAGCACGTAACCTTTGCCCCAGACAGTGCGGATCTGCCGTTCGTGGTAGCCGATGCCTTTGAGCTTGCGGCGGATCTGGCTGACATGCATGTCCAGGCTGCGATCATGCCGCGAGTAACCGCGCTGCAAGACCTGCTGATAAAGGAAGGGTTTGCTCAGCACCTCGTCCAGGTTGCGGTTGAGGATCTCGAGCAGGCGGTATTCGCTGGGGGTCAGGCCTGCCAGGCGCCCTTCGAGCCTGACGTCACTGAGGCCTTCGTCGAACTGCAACCCACCTCCGGCGGCCTCTTGCTGCGGCTGATGGCGCCGCTCCAAGGCCACGCGCCGCAGGATCGCCTCGATGCGTACCTGCAGCTCGGCCATGCTGAAGGGCTTGGGCAGGTAGTCATCGGCGCCGCGCTGAAAACCGCTGATACGGTCGGCTTCGGCGCCCAGCGCCGACATCAGGATCACCGGCGTGGCGCTGCGGGTACGCAACTGGGCCAGTGCATCCAGGCCGTTGAGCCCTGGCAGCAGGATGTCCATCAACACCACGTCGAATGCCTGCCGGCCTGCGGTTTCAAGGCCTTCGAGCCCATTGCGGCACCAGGTAACCTGGAAGCCGCCACGCTGCAGCTCCTCGTGCAGGTAGGCACCCAGCACCGGGTCGTCCTCGATGGCGAGGATAGTGGAGGTATGAATAGCTACGGGATTCATTGGCAACTGCCATGCATTCTCAATTGCGCGATTATTGAGCATCCGCTCTGCTCTAGGCAACCGCCCTGCGACCAATGCCTCGACATGGCCACGAAAAGACAGACAAATGGGTGCAATAGCCGAGCAGGCGGAGTAACTTCCCGGCTTGGTCCGTCACGCAGTTGACGGCGTCCAGGCACATGACAGGAGGCAAGTGTGCTCGATCGTTTGGGAATCAGAAGCCGGGTCCTGCTGTTGGCCCTGCTGCCTGCCGGCTTGATGGCGCTGGTATTGGGCAGTTATTTCACCTGGCTGCAGCAAAGCGATTTGCGCACCCAGCTGCTGCAACGCGGCAAGATGATCGCCGAGCAACTGGCGCCGCTGGCTGCACCTGCCATGGCCAAGCGGGCTCCCGCGCAGCTGGAACGGATTGCCGCGCAGACCCTGGAGCAAACCGACGTGCGCGCGGTCGCCTTTCTTGCCCCAGACCGCACGCGCCTGGCGCATGCAGGCCCGAGCATGCTCAACCAGCCGCCCACCGGCGGTACCGGCACGCAACTGTTGCAACGCACCGGCAATGACGCCACCCGCTACCTGATGCCGGTCTTCGGCCACCACCGCGACCTGGCCACCGATGCCGTGCCGGCCGAAGCCGAGCGCCTGCTGGGTTGGGTCGAAATCGAACTGTCGCACGACGGCACCTTGCTGCGTGGCTACCGCAACCTGTTCACCAGCCTGTTGCTGATCCTCGCCTGCCTGGCCCTCAGTGGCCTGCTGGCACTGCGCATGAGCCGCACCATCAACGACCCGATAAAACGCATCAAGCATGCGGTCAATCAGCTCAAGGACGGCCACCTGGACGAGCGCCTGCCGGCCATGGGCAGCCACGAGTTGGACGAGCTGGGCCGCGGCATCAACCGCATGGCCGAAACCCTGCACAGCGCCCACGAAGAGCTGCAGCACAGCATCGACCAGGCCACCGAAGACGTGCGCCAGAACCTGGAGACCATCGAGATCCAGAACATCGAGCTGGACATGGCCCGCAAGGAAGCCCTGGAGGCCAGCCGCATCAAGTCGGAGTTCCTGGCCAACATGAGCCACGAGATCCGCACCCCGCTCAACGGCATCCTCGGCTTCACCCATTTGCTGCAGAAAAGCGAGCTGACGCCGCGCCAGCTGGATTACCTGAGCACCATCGAGAAGTCCGCCGACAACCTGCTGGGGATCATCAACGAGATCCTCGACTTCTCCAAGATCGAGGCCGGCAAGCTGGTGCTCGACAGCATTCCGTTCAACCTGCGCGACCTGGTCCAGGACACCCTGACCATCCTCGCCCCGGCCGCGCACGCCAAGCAGCTCGAACTGCTCAGCCTGATCTACCGCGACACCCCATCATCGCTGATCGGCGACCCGCTGCGGCTCAAGCAGATCCTCACCAACCTGGTGAGCAACGCGATCAAGTTCACCCGCGAAGGCACCATCGTCGTGCGCGCCATGCTTGAAGACGAACACGAAGACAGCGCGCAGCTTCGCATCAGCGTGCAAGACACCGGCATCGGCCTGTCGCCGCAGGATGTGCGCACGCTGTTCCAGGCCTTCAGCCAGGCCGACAACTCGCTGGCGCGCCAGCCTGGGGGTACCGGCCTGGGCCTGGTGATTTCCAAGCGCCTGATCGAGCAGATGGGCGGCGAGATCGGCGTCGACAGCACGCCGGGCGAAGGCTCGCAGTTCTGGATCAGCCTCAACCTGCCCAAGGCTCACGACGATGCCGAAGAGCTGCCGCTGCAGCCCCTGCTGGGCCGCCGCGCCGCCATCGTCGACAGCCATGAGCTCGCGCGCCAGGCGCTGGAGCACCAGCTTGAAGACTGCGGCCTGAGCGTCAGCCTGTTTGCCTCGTACGACCAGCTTCTGCATGCGGTGCAGGCCGCAAGCCAGGCGGGTCACCCGTTCGACTTCGCGGTGCTCGGCGCCAACCTGGGCAACCTGACGCCCGAGCAGCTCGGTGAGTACCACCTGCAACTGGACCGCTACCAGTGCCAGTGCGTGGTGCTGTGCCCGACCACCGAACAGGCGCTGTACCACCCCTACCTGCCCAATGGCCATGGCCAACTCCTGTCCAAGCCAACGTGCACGCGCAAGTTGCGTCGGCTGCTGCTGGAGCTGATCCAACCGCGTCGCCCGCTGGGCGAGCCGAACATCCTCAGCGGCCAGCGCCAGCCGAAGATTCTGTGCGTCGACGACAACCCAGCCAACCTGCTGCTGGTACAGACCCTGCTCGAAGACCTGGGTGCCCAGGTGTTGGCCGTCGACAACGGCTATGCGGCAGTGCAAGCGGTGCAGGATGAGCCCTTCGACCTGGTGCTGATGGACGTGCAAATGCCCGGCATGGACGGCCGCGCCTGCACCGAGCAGATCCGCCTCTGGGAAAACGCCCAAAGCGGCAGCCCGCTGCCGATTGTCGCCCTCACCGCGCATGCCATGGCCAACGAGAAACGCGCGCTGCTGCATGCCGGCATGGACGACTACCTGACCAAACCGATCAGTGAGAGGCAGTTGGCCCAGGTGGTGATGAAGTGGACCGGCCTGAGCCTGGGCGTGCCGCAGCAAGAGCGCTTGGCCGAACAGCGGCTCAACAGCGACGAACTGAAGGTGCTCGACCCCGACGAAGGTTTGCGCCTGGCTGCCGGAAAATCCGACTTGGCGGCCGACATGCTGGCCATGCTGCTGGCGTCACTGGAGTCCGACCGCCAGGCGATACGCGCCGCCCGCGAAGCGCAGGATCACACCACCTTGATCGAGCAGGTACACCGCCTCAACGGTGCCTCGCGCTATTGCGGTGTGCCGCAGCTGCGGGCGGCATGCCAGCGCAGCGAGACCTTGCTCAAACAAGAGCACCCCCACGCGCAACAGGCATTGGATGAACTCGACAGCGCGATCAGCCGGCTGGCGACACAGGCACACATCAATGCCTGACAGCGCTGCCTTGCCCCTACTGTAGGAGCAGCCTTGTGCTGCGAAGAGGCCGGTGACAGCAGCGAAGATTTACTGTGCTGTCACCGGCCTCTTCACAGCACAAGGCTGCTCCTACAACGGCCACACAGGACGGCCAGCTACAATCCCCAGACATTCGCAAAGGAAGCCCGACCATGCGCGCCCTGTTGTTCAGCAGCCAGCACTACGACCAGGAAAGCTTCACCCAGGCCGCTGCCGGCACTGCCCTGGAGCTGCACTTCCAGCCCGCCCGCCTGACCCTGGACACCGCGCCCCTCGCCAGCGGTTACGAGGTTGTCTGCGCCTTCATCAACGATGAGCTGGACGCCCAAGTGCTGGCGCGCCTGGCCGCTGGCGGCACGCGCCTGATCGCCCTGCGTTCGGCGGGCTATAACCACGTCGACCTGGCGGCCGCCCAGCGCTTGGGCCTGGCCGTGGTGCGGGTGCCGGCCTATTCGCCACACGCGGTGGCCGAGCACGCCGTGGCGCTGATCCTCGCCCTCAACCGGCGCCTGCACCGGGCTTACAACCGCACCCGCGAAGGTGATTTCACCCTGCATGGCCTGACCGGCTTCGACCTGCACGGCAAGACCGTCGGTGTGGTCGGCACCGGCCAGATCGGCGCTGCGTTCGCCCGCATCATGGCCGGCTTCGGCTGCCAGTTGCTGGCCTACGACCCCTACCCCAACCCGGACCTGCTGGCCCTTGGCGCCCGCTACCTGCCCCTGCCCGAGTTGCTGCGCGAGGCGCGCATCATCAGCCTGCATTGCCCGCTGACCGAACACACCCGCCACCTGATCAATGCGCAAAGCCTGGCTCAACTGCAACCTGGCGCCATGCTGATCAACACCGGCCGCGGCGCGCTGGTCGACACCCCGGCATTGATCGACGCACTCAAGTGCGGCCAGCTGGGCTACCTAGGCCTGGACGTCTACGAAGAAGAGGCCCAACTGTTTTTCGAGGACCGCTCCGACCAGCCCTTGCAAGACGATGTGCTGGCCCGCCTGCTGACCTTCCCCAACGTGATCATCACCGCCCACCAGGCCTTTCTCACCCGCGAGGCGCTGGACGCCATCGCCGCCACCACGCTGGACAACATCAACCGCTGGATGGCAGGCAAACCCCAGAATCTGGTATCGGGTTAATGCTAGGATACGCGGCATTTCTGGAGGACCCATGGTCGAGCACGATTTCCGCTACACCCTTTTCAACCCGCAACACACCCTGATCGAGTGCCGCGCCCTGGTACCCGGCCGCTATCAGGTGACCGGCAACGGCGGTTCGATGCACAAGGGCGACACGCTGCTGGTGACCCTCAAGGGCAGCAAGGACTTGTCCATGCGACTGACCGTGGAAAGCGTGCGTCACCTGATCAACCCGCGCGGCCAGTGGGTTGCCGTGGCCAGCGGCCCGGTGTTCAGCGAACTGGAAATCCTCACCTGGCAGGTCGAGTGCGACCAGTGCGACGCCGTGCTGGACTTCGAGTTCGCAGTCGATGCCAAGCTGGGCAAAAAAGCCCGCCAGCCGGCGGCCAGCGCCCGTATCGCGGAGCTGGGCTGGGCCAGCCGTGGCGAGAAGCACCTGTGCCCGCGTTGCCAGGAGAGCGCTGAGTGAAAAAGCTGCTGACCGGCGTGCTGATTGCCACCGGCCTGCTCGGCTGCGCCGCGCAACCGTCAAAGCTGCAGCAGGAGCGCAGCTATGTACTGGAGTGGATTGGCGAACGCCCGCTGATCGATTACAGCCACCTTACCCTGACCCTGGCCAGCGATGGCCGCGCCTACGGTAATGGCGGCTGCAACCATTGGTTTGCCCCGTATACGCTGGAAGGCAAGCACCTGAGCTTCGGCAAGGTCGGCAAGACCCGCAAGCTGTGCGCGCCGGCATTGATGGAACAGGAAAAACGCTTCCTGCAGGCGCTGGAGACGGTACAACGCTGGGATGTCTCGCCTGTGGAGCAGATGCGCTTCTGGCCGGCCGAGGGCAAGCCGCTGCGGTTCTGGCCTGAAGAAGGTTGAGGACTGCCGGGGCCGCTCTGCGGCCCTTCGCGGCACAAGGCCGCTCCTACAAGTAACCGCGTACGCTGGGATGACGCGGCCACCTGTGGGAGCGGCCTTGTGCCGCGAAGGGCCGCAAAGCAGCCCCAACAGGCATCATGCGCCCTTCAGGGCCTTGATCTTGGCCTGCAGCCCTTCCAGGGTCTGCTCACCCATCAGTTGTTCACGCACCTTGCCCTTGTCATCGATGATGTAGGTCACCGGCAACGCCTCGCTGCGGGGCAGCTCGTAACGCTCGGCCGGGTCCTGCGCCAGCACGGTAAAGCCGATGCCCAGGGTGTCCGCCGCCTGCTTCAGGTCCTGGCCCTGCAAGCCATCGAAGTTCACCCCGACCACCTTGATCCCCTCGGCCGCCCATTGCTTGGCCGCCGCATTCAACTCAGGGATTTCGGTACGGCACGGTCCGCACCATTCGGCCCAATAGTTGAGCACTACCCAGTGCCCCTCGATCTGCTCGGCCTTTACCGTATTGCCGTGTTGGTCCACGCCGTAGTCGGCACCGCAACCACCGAGCAACAGGCCCGCGGTGATGGCCAGTACTGCTGCCAAACGCCTTGCCATGGGTCAATCCTTCTCGAAGTTTCAAGCAAATGGTTCAGTCGCTGCGGTTAGAATAGCCGCCACACCCAGCTGGATGCGACCCGACATGACTGACCTGACGCTCTATCATAACCCGCGCTGCTCGAAATCCCGCGGCGCGCTGGAACTGCTCGAAGCACGCGGCCTGGCGCCGACCATCGTGCGCTACCTCGAAACCCCGCCAGACACCGCCACCCTGACGGCCCTGCTCGGCAAGCTGGGCATCGCCCCGCGCCAATTGCTGCGCACCGGCGAAGACGAATACAAAGACCTGAACCTGGCCAACCCGGCCCTGACCGACGCGCAATTGATCGACGCCATGGCCCAACACCCCAAGCTGATCGAGCGGCCGATTCTGGTGGCCGGCGATAAAGCCGTGATTGGCCGCCCGCCAGAGAAGGTGCTGGAGATCCTGCCGTGAGCCAGCCCTTCATCCTGGTTTTGTATTACAGCCGCCATGGCGCCACCAGCGAAATGGCCCGGCACATTGCCCGCGGTGTCGAGATGGCCGGTATGGAGGCGCGCCTGCGCACCGTGCCGGCGATTTCCACTGAGTGCGAAGCTGTGGCCCCGGACATCCCGGCCAGCGGCGCGCTGTACGCCACCCTCGACGACCTGCGCCATTGCGCCGGCCTGGTGCTGGGCAGCCCGACCCGCTTCGGCAACATGGCCGCGCCGCTTAAGTACTTCCTCGACGGCACCAGCAGCCTGTGGCTGGGTGGCGAACTGGTGGGCAAGCCCGCCGGGGTATTCACCTCCACCGCCAGCCTGCATGGTGGCCAGGAAACCACCCTGCTGTCGATGATGCTGCCGCTGATGCACCACGGCATGCTGGTGATGGGCCTGCCCTACAGCGAATCGGCCTTGCTCGAAACCCGCGGCGGCGGCACACCGTATGGCGCCAGCCACCACGCCGGCGCCGATGGCAAGCGCGAGCTCGACCCTCACGAAATCACCTTGTGCCGTGCCCTCGGCCAACGCCTGGCGAGCACCGCCAAGGCCCTGGAGGCCGCGCGTGGCTAAAAAGCCCAAGGTGTTGCCGCCACTGCAATGGCTGGCACCGCGCCTGCGCCTGACGCGGGCGCTGAGCCTGGCGTTTTTCTTTGGCCTGATCGCGCTGCTGGTGGTGAACAACCTGTGGTTCGCCAACCTGCACGGGGCGCGCGTCGAAGTGATTCTGGCGATCGAACTGGTGCCGCTGCTGTTGCTGCTGCCGGGCATGCTGAAGGGCAGCGCCCGGGCGCATGCCTGGACCTGCTTTGTGGTGAATATCTATTTCATCAAGGGCGTGTTGGCGGCGTTCGACCCGGCCCGGGCGCTGTTTGGCTGGGTCGAGGTGGTGGTAAGCCTGGGTTTGTTCGTCAGCGGGCTGCTGTTTGTGCGCTGGAAGTTCCAGTATGAGCGGCGCATGGCGGGCGAAGGGAGTTGATTCAGGGGCTGCTTTGCAGCCCCTTCGCGGGACAAGCCCGCTCCCACAGAGGCCGCAACGCGGCCGCAGCAATCTCAGTGGTTGACGGTATGCGCCAGCATCACCGACAGCTGGCACAGGGGTCGCCCACTCTCGGCATGCCACTGGTTGAACGCCTGCTGCACCAACGCCAGGTCACGCTGGCTGGTCGGCTGCTTGTCGATCACTTTTTGCGCAATCAACGCGGCCGCCATATCCTCGGTCGGGATAAACGTGTCCTTGCCGACCATGCGCAAGAACCGCGGCGCCGATAGGCCACCCAGCTGGTTGCCATGCTTGGCCAGGTACTTCCAAAGGCCGACGATATCGGTCACCGGCCAGTCGGCGATGAACGCACCGAAACTGCCCTTCTCCTTCGCCACATCCAGCACCATCTGCGCATTGCGCGGCACACTCTTGAGCTTGCCCAAGTGGCGGATGATGCGCTCGTCCTGCATCAACCGCTCCAAGTGCTCGGCGCTCATCAGCACCACCTTCTCCGGGTCGAAACCGAAGAACACCTGCTCGAACGCCGGCCATTTGGCATCCACCAGGCTGTGCTTGAGCCCGGCGCGGAACACGCGCAGGGCCAGGGTCGACAGGTAGCGGTCGTCGCTGATGTCGCGCAGTTGCGCAGGCGTGCGTGGCTGCGGCAGAAAGGCCTCGAGGGCCTGGGCCGAGCCGAAGCGGTTCAGGCAGTACTCATACAGCCACTGATAATCGCGCATGGGGTCAGATGTTCAGCACATCGAGGAAACGCGGCGTGGCGTTTTCGTCGATCTTCAGGCTGGTGAAGTCGAACAGGTTGCGGTCTGCCAACTGCGACGGCGCGACGTTCTGCAGCGCGCGGAAGATGCTTTCGGTGCGGCCCGGGTGCTTGCGCTCCCACTCCACCAGCATGTCCTTGACCACCTGGCGCTGCAGGTTCTCTTGCGAGCCGCACAGGTTGCACGGGATGATCGGGAATTCACGCATGTCCGAGTAGGCCTGGATGTCCTTCTCGCTGCAGTAGGCCAACGGGCGAATCACCACGTTACGGCCATCGTCGGCACGCAGCTTGGGCGGCATGCCCTTGAGCGAGCCGTTGAAGAACATGTTGAGGAAGAACGTCTCGACGATGTCGTCGCGGTGGTGCCCCAGGGCCATCTTGGTCGCGCCGATTTCGTCGGCGAAGGTGTACAGGGTGCCACGGCGCAGGCGCGAGCACAGCGAGCAGGTGGTCTTGCCCTCGGGCACCAGTTCCTTGACCACCGAGTAGGTGTCTTTCTCGACGATGTGGTACTCGACGCCCAACTCTTTGAGGTAGGCCGGCAGCACGTGCTCGGGGAAACCCGGCTGCTTCTGGTCCATGTTCACCGCCACGATCTCGAACTTGATCGGTGCCACCTTCTGCAGGTGCAACAGAACGTCGAGCATGGTGTAGCTGTCCTTGCCGCCGGACAGGCAGACCATGACCTTGTCGCCATCCTCGATCATGTTGAAGTCGGTGATGGCTTCGCCGGCGAGACGACGCAGGCGTTTTTGCAGTTTGTTCTGGTTGACCGAGAGGGTGCCCATAGCGCTTGGATCCGCGAGGTGTGACAAAAGCCGGCTATTTTACGCACAAACTACGCGGCGCTGTAGGCATTCCGATAAAGACTTCGTTGTAATCAACAGCACGCCTTACAGCGCAATTTGCTCTAAAAAGCACGGTTTGTGCCGGTAACCGCTTCCTATACTGCGACATAAGGCCACATTACCGCTTGCATCGGTGTTCGGGCCTCGGGCCGCTTGCGCTCCATCTGGGGGGCGTTTGGCAACATTGAGAGGAGTGATCGGCATGATTCATCACGTTGTGGGGCTGTTTACCCATCCCGATCAGGAGTGGCGGGAGATTCGTGGCGAAGAAGAAACCATCAGCCACATGTACCTGACGCACACCTTGATCCTGGCGGCGATCCCTGCCGTTTCCGCATTTATCGGTACTACCCAGGTGGGCTGGGTGATTGGCGACCGGCCGGCAGTGATGCTGACCATGGAAAGCGCAATCTGGATGAGCATCATGTCCTACCTGGCGATGCTCGCCGGGGTGGCGGTGATGGGCGCGTTCATCCACTGGATGGCCCGCACCTACGATGCCAACCCCTCCATGGCGCAGTGCATTGCCTTTGCCACCTACACCGCCACCCCGTTGTTCCTTGGCGGCCTGGCAGCCCTTTACCCGCACCTGTGGCTGGGCATGCTGATCGGCACTGCGGCCATTTGTTATACCGTGTACCTGCTGTATGTCGGCTTGCCGACGTTCATGAACATTCCGTCCGATGAAGGCTTCCTGTTTTCCAGCTCGGTGCTGGCGGTGGGCCTTGTGGTGCTGGTAGCGATCATGGCCGCTACCGTGATCATCTGGGGACTGGGCGTGGGGCCCGTCTATACCAACTAGCGCGATAACTACACAGAACCAACACTGGGGCATCAAGTCAGAGGCCGCCGCAAGGCGGCTTCTGGCTGTGTGCTGACCGGTGGCTCGGCAAGCCGCCAGGGCTTGCGGCATAATGCCTGGTCAGGAGAATTACCCCGCCATGCCCGAGCTGCTCAAACAACGCGTCGAAACCTGTTACCAGCAAGCCGAAACCTTCTTCAAACGCCCCTTCCCGCGCCCGGAAATCAGCTTCAAGCTGCGCGGCCAGAAGGCCGGCGTCGCTCACCTGCACGAGAACCTGCTGCGCTTCAACCTGCAGTTGTACCGCGAAAACCAGGAGGACTTCCTGCGCCAGACCGTGGCCCACGAGGTGGCGCACCTGGTGGCTCACCAGCTGTTTGGCGAGCGCATCCAGGCCCATGGCGAGGAATGGCAATTGATCATGCGCGGGGTGTATGAATTGCCGCCCAACCGCTGCCATAACTACGCAGTGCAACGGCGGGTGGTCACGCGCTACATCTACCGCTGCCCCTGCCCACAGAGCGACTTTCCGTTTACTGCGCAGCGGCACAAGCTGGTGCGCCAGGGGCGGCGCTACCTGTGCAGGCGGTGTCGGGCGATATTGGAATACAGCGGCGAGACGCGTGTCGAATGACCGGGCCTATTCGCGGGTAAACCCGCTCCCACAGGGCCATGCATTGCCTGAGGCCTACGCACCACCTGTGGGAGCAGGTTTACCCGCGAATAGGCCAGTACAGACAATGCATTGATCCCAGGCATAAGAAAGGCGACCCGAGGGTCGCCTTTTCGTACCCGACGGCGGGTTACTTCTCGACGAAGGCGCGCTCGATCAGGTAGTCACCCGGCTCCCACAGGGCCATGCATTGCCTGAGGCCTACGCACCACCTGTGGGAGCGGGTTTACCCGCGAATAGGCCAGTACAGACAATGCATTGATCCCAGGCATAAGAAAGGCGACCCGAGGGTCGCCTTTTCGTACCCGTCTGCGGGTTACTTCTCGACGAAGGCGCGCTCGATCAGGTAGTCACCCGGCTCCCACAGGGCCATGCATTGCCTGAGGCCTACGCACCACCTGTGGGAGCGGGTTTACCCGCGAATAGGCCAGTACAGACAATGCAGTGATCCCAGGCATAAGAAAGGCGACCCGAGGGTCGCCTTTTCGTACCCGACGGCGGGTTACTTCTCGACGAAGGCGCGCTCGATCAGGTAGTCACCCGGCTCCCACAGGGCCATGCATTGCCTGAGGCCTACGCACCACCTGTGGGAGCGGGTTTACCCGCGAATAGGCCAGTACAGACAATGCAGTGATCCCAGGCATAAGAAAGGCGACCCGAGGGTCGCCTTTTCGTACCCGACGGCGGGTTACTTCTCGACGAAGGCGCGCTCGATCAGGTAGTCACCCGGCTCGCGCATGCGGGCAGAGACTTTCAGGCCGAAGCTGTCGAGCACTTCGCTGGTTTCGTCCAGCATGCTTGGGCTACCGCAGATCATCGCACGGTCGTCCTGCGGGTTGATCGGCGGCAGGCCGATGTCGCTGAACAGCTTGCCGCTGCGCATCAGGTCGGTCAGGCGGCCCTGGTTCTCGAACGGCTCGCGGGTCACGGTCGGGTAGTAGATCAGCTTGTCACGCACCGACTCACCGAAGAACTCGTTCTGCGGCAGGTGCTCGGTGATGAACTCGCGATAGGCCACTTCGTTCACGTAACGCACGCCGTGAACCAGGATCACTTTTTCGAAGCGCTCGTAGGTTTCTGGGTCCTGGATGACGCTCATGAACGGCGCCAGGCCAGTACCGGTGCTCAGCAGGTACAGGTGCTTGCCCGGGTTCAGGTCGTCGAGGACCAGGGTGCCGGTAGGCTTCTTGCTGATGATGATCTCGTCGCCTTCCTTCAGGTGCTGCAACTGGGAAGTCAGCGGGCCGTCCGGCACCTTGATGCTGAAGAATTCCAGGTGCTCTTCCCAGTTCGGCGAGGCGATGGAATAGGCGCGCATGAGCGGGCGGCCGCTTTCCTGCTGCAGGCCGATCATCACGAACTGACCGTTCTCGAAGCGCAGGCCCGGATCACGGGTGCACTTGAAGCTGAACAGGGTGTCGTTCCAGTGGTGCACACTGAGGACACGTTCGTGGTTCATGTTGCTCATCGATGGGGCTCCTGAAGAAAGACGCAGCGCGCGCAAGACGCGCAGTTGCGCGATAGTTTAGGGGCAGCGACAATATCTGTTAACTGAATTATCAAGATATGTGTTATCGGTTATATAGATATGCGATTCACTCTCCGTCAGCTTCAGGTGTTCGTCGCCGTAGCCCAGCATCAAAGCGTCTCGCGGGCCGCTGGCCTGCTTGCGCTCTCGCAGTCGGCCGCCAGCACGTCCATCACCGAACTCGAGCGCCAATCCAGCTGCCAGCTGTTCGACCGCGCCGGTAAACGCCTGAGCCTCAACGCCCTGGGCCATCAGCTGCTGCCACAGGCTGTCGCCCTGCTCGACCAGGCCAAGGAAATCGAAGACCTGCTCAACGGCAAGTCCGCCTTCGGCTCGCTGGCGGTGGGCGCCACGCTGACCATCGGCAACTACCTGGCGACCCTGCTGATCGGCAGCTTCATGCAGGTGCACCCGGAAAGCCAGGTCAAGCTGCATGTGCAGAACACTGCGCATATTGTGCAACAGGTCGCCCATTACGAAATTGATCTGGGTCTGATCGAAGGTGATTGCAACCACCCGGACCTGGAGGTTCAGCCTTGGGTCGAAGACGAGCTGGTCGTGTTCTGCGCGCCCCAGCACCCACTGGCAACGCTGGGCAGCGCGAACATTCAGACATTGTCGCAGGAGGCCTGGATCCTTCGCGAGCAAGGCTCCGGCACGCGCCTGACCTTTGACCAAGCCATGCGCCACCACCGCGCCAACTTGAACATTCGCCTGGAGCTCGAACACACCGAGGCCATCAAGCGTGCAGTGGAATCTGGCCTGGGCATCGGCTGCATTTCGCGCCTGGCCCTGCGCGATGCCTTCCGCCGCGGCAGCCTGGTACCGGTCGAAACCCCGGAGCTGGACCTGATGCGTCAGTTCTATTTCATCTGGCACAAGCAGAAGTATCAGACCTCGGCCATGCGCGAGTTTCTGGAGCTATGCCGCAACTTCACCGCGGGCTTCACCCGCAGTGATGAGATCGTGCTACCGCCTATTGCCTAGAGCAGAATAACGCCCCAGACCAGCGCAACCATGGTGAGTGCCACCAACTGCGCGGCGCTGCCCATGTCCTTGGCGTTTTTCGACAAGGGGTGACGCTCAAGCGAAATGCGGTCGATGGCAG
This sequence comes from Pseudomonas sp. Y3 TE3536, assembly GCF_053629175.1. NCBI lineage: Bacteria > Pseudomonadati > Pseudomonadota > Gammaproteobacteria > Pseudomonadales > Pseudomonadaceae > Pseudomonas > Pseudomonas sp. Y3 TE3536. The sequence goes on from NZ_JBRJHU010000001.1 coordinate 618,279, forward strand.
CCTCTACCGCCGAGTTGAACAGCTCGACGATCAAGCCCAGCAGGCACACCGCGATCATGATCGCCCGCTCCGCGCGGCTGACCGGCAGCCAGAAGGCGGTCGGGATCAGCAGCACATTGAGCAGTACCAGTTGACGGAACGCGGCCTCGCCCTTGAAGGCGGCGCGCAAGCCGTCCAGCGAATAGCCGGCGGCGTTGAAGATACGTTTGAGGCCGGTCTGGCCTTTGAATGGCGACATGTGCGTCACTTCACCGATGAAAGGCCGGCAGACTAGTCCAGCTGGGGTCAAAAAAGCGTGAAGAAGCAGCCAGTTAGTGGCTGGCAACCGATTCAAGTTGTTGCAGCAGCAAGGCCGCCTGGGTGCGCGTGCGCACGCCCAGCTTGCGGAAGATCGCCGTCACGTGGGCCTTGATGGTGGCCTCCGAGACACTCAGCTCATAGGCGATCTGCTTGTTCAGCAAGCCTTCGCAGACCATGGTCAGCACGCGGAACTGCTGGGGCGTGAGGCTGGCCAGCCCTTCGCTGGCCGCTTTGGCTTCAGCCGAAACGTCGACTTTCTCGAAGGCTTGCGGCGGCCACCAGACCTCACCGTCCAACACCTTGCGCACGGCGTCCTGAATCACTTCCAGCGGGCTGGATTTGGGAATGAAACCACTGGCACCAAACTCGCGGGACTTGACCACGACGGCTGCCTCTTCCTGCGCCGACACCATGACCACGGGGATCTGCGGGTATTGCCCACGCAGCAGGACCAGCCCGGAGAACCCGTAGGCGCCCGGCATGTTCAGGTCCAGCAGGACCAGATCCCAGTCGGCTTTTTCGCTCAGTCGGGTTTCCAGTTCGGCAATGCTCGCCACTTCAACCAGGCGTACATCGGCGCCAAGGCCGAGGGTAACAGCCTGGCGCAGGGCGCCACGAAACAGTGGGTGGTCATCGGCAATCAGGATTTCGTAAGTGGCCATCGATCTAAGGATCCTGTTCTGTGCCAGGCGCTGCGGGGTAGTAAGGGCGCTTGGCGGAAAGGCACGGCGAAGTCCGGGGTAACGGCACCTTCGGCGTGCCCGAATCGGCGCCAAGGATGCCGAGCACGGTCGGGGTGGTCAAGCCAATTGCCCTGCCGCACTCGCCCACCCTGGCTGCCAGCCCCGACATTATGAACCAAACCGGCCCGACTGCCCCTTGGACTATAGGAAGGTATGCAAACGCTGATGCGCGTCGTCCTGTTCATCCAGCGGCAAATGCCGCTTGGCGCTCAGGTAGTGCAGGCTGAACACGTCCAGGTAAGCGTCCAGAGCCTGGGAGGCACGCTGGTCGCCGGCCAGTTCCAGGCACATGGCCGCCACTTCCGCCGTGCAGAAGTGATCGTCACGTTTGGAACGGCGCAGGCGGTAGCGCGACATCTGCTCGGCCTCAAGGCTCAACACCGGGAAGCGGTCCAGGTAGGGGCTCTTGCGGAACATCTTGCGCGCCTCGGTCCAGGTGGCGTCGAGCAGGATGAACAACGGCCGCTTGCCGGGTTCGCGCACCACCTCGTTGACCACCCGTTCCTGAGCAACGAACTCGCCGGGGAAAACGATATAGGGCTGCCACTGGGGCTGTTCGAGCAGCGCCAGCAGGTTGTCGTCCACCGCAGTACGCTGCCAGCCGAAGGCCGAGGTGTCCTCGACCAGGTCGGCGATCAGCCAACCGGTGTTGGTCGGCTTCAGTGGCTCGGTGTCGTGCATCAGCAGGCACACGCCCGACTCCGCCGGCACCCGGGGCTTCCAGGCGCACAGGCAATGGCTGGCAATGACCCGGCAATGCGGGCAACGGACGGCCCGTGAACCACGGGCAATGAACGGCTTGTTGCTGCGGGCCAGGCGTTCGGCGCGCAAGCGCGCTACCGCGTGGCTCATGCTGGCAGGCCTTTGAACAGGTTGAAAATGCACACTGCGACGGCTCGGATACACAAAACGCAAGTCTACCAGAGCAGGCGTCATTTGCCGTGCAGCGGGACGGGCTGGCCCCTTATAATCGACACTTTGGCGAGCCTGACGCGCGCAAAAGCGCGCATCAGGGAACGCCACCTGCCGGCGCATGTCAAACCGCCAGTCATTGAACCAGGAGAGATACATGCTGCGTCTTATCGTCCCGACCCTGAGCCTTCTGCTCACCCTGCCCCTGGCGGCCCAGGCGGCGTCCAAACAGGACTACGACCTGAACAAGATGCTGCAGAAGGTCGCTACGGAAAGCAGCGTCGGCACGCCGCGCGCCATCAACGAAGACATCCTCGACCAGGGTTATACCGTCGAAGGCAAGGCGCTGGTCAACCACCTGAGCGTGCGCCAGAGCCATGCCGAGCGCATGCAGGCCAACCCCGAGCAAGTGCGCAGCCAGTTGGGCGACAGCGTCTGCCGTAACAGCGGCTTCCGCAACCTGATGTCCAAGGGCGCCGTCATGGTCTATCGCTTCACGGTCTACAAGACCAACCAGCCAGTGATGGACCAGGCATTTGACGCCGCCAGCTGCGTCGCGGGCAGCAAGAAGAAGTAAACCTAGACCACGGGGTGGTCATCAGGGGCGCGCCACTGCTCCTCCTCGGCATCGGCGCGCAACTCTGCCAGAAGCGCTTGCAGGTAGCGTGACTGGCACTCCAGCCCCGAAAGCCTGCGACGGCACTCTGCCTCAAGGCTCAGGTGATGCGCCTGAGCTGCATGTTCCAGCTGCTGATACAGCTGCCGGTCCACTTCGATGGTCAAGCGATGCATACCGCCACCTCCTGCATCGATACGATTCGCTTTCCCAGTTAATCAAACCCTCACCCCCATAGGCTGCGCGCCGACGAGCGGCGTTCGCCATCACTTCGGCACGATCAGGCGCAACGGTCTAGATTGATAGCGAGAGCGCCAAAAAACGCCCAGATGGATTTTCGCCACTGCACCATGGCCTTGAAGGCCTACTGCAACGCTCGGGGTACACACTCGAGCCTGAGCAGCCAGCGACGCACGCAGTGTCGCGGCCGGGACACACCATCGACCCGGTCAGAGGTTTTGCTGCAGAAGGAGACGTTGAATGCCTTACCAACCCAACGAGCTGTTGTTCAATCACTTCAGGGACAACAACATCGACCTAAGCAAGATTGACGAACAGCTGCAACTGGTTGCACCGAACAGCCCCAACTTGCCGCTGTACCGGGACATGATGCTGACCATCCTGCGCATGGCCCACGACGACACGGATCGCTGGAGCGCCAAGATCACCCTGCAGGCGCTGCGCGAGCTTGATCATTCATTCCGCGCCCTGGAGCGCTACAAGGGCCGTCGCAAGGTCACGGTGTTCGGCTCGGCCCGAACCCCGCTGGAACACCCGATGTACGCCTTGGCCCGGGAACTGGGCGCCACCCTGGCACGCTCCGACCTGATGGTCATCACCGGCGCTGGCGGCGGCATCATGGCGGCAGCGCATGAAGGGGCCGGCAGCGATCACAGCCTGGGCTTCAACATCACCCTGCCGTTCGAACAGCATGCCAACCCCACGGTGGACGGCACCGACAAACTGCTGCCGTTCCACTTCTTCTTCATTCGCAAGTTGTTCTTCGTCAAGGAGGCTGATGGGCTGGTGCTCTGCCCTGGCGGCTTCGGCACGCTGGATGAAGCACTCGAAGTGCTCACGCTGATCCAGACCGGCAAGAGCCCGCTGGTGCCGGTGGTGTTGCTTGACTCACCCGGGGGCACCTTCTGGCGCGACTGCCTCGACTTCATCAGCCGTCAGCTCGAAGAAAACCGCTACATCCTGCCCAGCGACCTCAAGCTGGTGCGCCTGGTGCACAGCGCCGATGAGGCAGTGGAGGAAATCAACCAGTTCTACAGCAACTACCACTCCAGCCGCTGGCTGAAAAACCAGTTCGTGATCCGCATGCATCACCCGCTCAGCGAGGCGGCGCTGTACGACATCCAGGAGGGCTTCGCCGATCTGCGCCTGAGCGGCAAATACCACCAGCACGCCGACAGCGGCGCGGAACACGAGGTGGGTAATTTCAGCCATCTGACCCGGTTGTCGTTCGCCTTCAACGGCCGCGACCAGGGCCGCCTGCGCGAACTGGTGGACTTTATCAACCTACCGGAGAACTGGGCCAAGCCTCAGCCTATGCACACGACTCAGCGGGCCAGGGAGGCATTGAAGGTTAGTTGAGCGTCGGAGCAACCTTGTGGGAGCTAGCTTTCCAGCGATCACCGGCGAAGCCGGCTCTCACACCGTTTTAGTAGTCGTCGAGATCCCGACCGCTGAGCAGGCGGCCGATCATTTCCAGGGAGAACCCACGGTAGGCAAGGAATCGAGTTTGCTGGGCACGGCTGCGGGGGTCATGCGGGCGTTGCCCAGCAAACTTGCGTTGCCAGACATCCATCAAACGCTGCGCCCAATCCACACCGCTTTCCCGTAACGCCTGATCGATATCGCCACGGTCCAGGCCACGCTGGCCCAGCTCTTCGCGTATACGCGCAGGGCCATAGCCGGAATTGGAGCGGTACCTGATGAAGCTTTCGAGGTAGCGGGCTTCGCTGAGCAACCCTTCTTCGGCGAGCCGATCGAGCTCAGGCTCGATCATCTCATCCAGAGCGCCTCGCTGACGCAGTTTGCGCGTCAGCTCGACGCGACCATGCTCACGTCGCGCGAGCAGGTCCATGGCTGTCCGCCGAATGGCGACGGGGGTGTCGAGTACGGCGGACATAGTCGCTATCTACAACAGTGATCAATAACCGGCGTCGGCATCAGCCACGTCGTCGGCACTGGCTTCGGCAGCGGCAGCTTTGCCCGCTTCGGCGGCAGCACCGGCTTTGAGCAGCTTCTCGCGGATCTGCTTCTCGATCTCGGCACCAATGGCCGGGTTCTCAGCCAGGTACTTGGCGGCGTTGGCTTTGCCTTGGCCGATCTTGTTGCCCTGGTAGGCGTACCAGGCACCGGATTTCTCCACCAGCCCCTGAGAAACACCCAGGTCGATGATTTCGCCGTTGCGGTAGATACCCTTGCCGTAGAGGATCTGGAACTCAGCCTGACGGAACGGCGGCGAGACCTTGTTCTTGACGATCTTGACGCGGGTTTCGCTGCCGACCACTTCGTCGCCTTCCTTGACCGCGCCGGTACGGCGGATGTCCAGGCGCACAGAGGCGTAGAACTTCAGGGCGTTACCACCGGTGGTGGTTTCCGGGCTGCCGAACATCACGCCGATCTTCATACGGATCTGGTTGATGAAGATGACCAGGCAGTTGGCGTTCTTGATGTTACCGGTGATCTTGCGCAGCGCTTGGGACATCAGACGAGCCTGCAGGCCCACGTGCATGTCACCCATCTCGCCTTCGATCTCGGCCTTGGGCACCAAGGCTGCCACGGAGTCGACGATGATCACGTCGACCGCGTTGGAGCGCACCAGCATGTCGGTAATTTCCAGCGCCTGCTCACCGGTGTCTGGCTGCGACACCAGCAGGTCGTCGACATTGACGCCCAGCTTGCCGGCGTATTCCGGGTCGAGGGCGTGCTCGGCGTCGACGAAGGCGCAGGTAGCGCCGTTCTTCTGGGCTTCGGCGATGACCGACAGGGTCAGCGTGGTTTTACCCGAGGACTCCGGGCCGTAGATTTCGACGATACGGCCTTTTGGCAGGCCGCCAATGCCGAGGGCGATGTCCAGGCCCAGGGAACCGGTGGAGATAGCCGGGATGCCGGTGCGCTCGTGGTCGCCCATGCGCATGACTGCGCCTTTGCCGAATTGGCGTTCGATCTGACCCAGGGCCGCAGCCAAGGCGCGTTTCTTGTTGTCGTCCATTGAAACCCTCACGTGTTCGACTTGGCCCTGATGGCCGGAATACCTGTATAAGTAGCCAGTATTATTCCACAGCGAAGCGCGCGCGCAAACCCCTGTCGTCGATTTACTCGGCACCAAGCTGTAACAAGCCGTCTAACGCGGCGATCACCGTTTGTCGGCGCACCGCATCACGGTCGCCGTCGAACTGGCGGCGCTCGCTGAAGACACGGCTGCCATCGGCCCAGGCCAGCCATACGGTACCCACCGGTTTTGCCGGCGAGCCACCGTCCGGCCCGGCCACACCGCTCACCGCCACCGCAAAGCGCGCGCCGCTGGCCGCCTGCGCCCCGCGGGCCATGGCTTCGACCACCTCCTGGCTGACCGCCCCCACCTGGCCGAACAGTGCCGCGGGCACCCCCAGCTGGCGGGTCTTCTGGGCATTGGAGTAGGTCACGTACCCGGCCTCGAACCAGGCCGAACTCCCGGGGATGCGGGTAATGGCCTCGGCGATGCCACCGCCCGTGCAGGATTCGGCGGTGGTCACCTGGGCATTGAAGCGGCGCAGGTGCTCGCCCAGGCGGGCGGAAAGTGCGGTGATCGGGTCCATGTCAGGCTCCTTGAAGACTGCGCACTACCCTACCACCCCATGCGCGGCGCGGCTTCAGGAAACCTTCAGGCTATCGCGGGCAATGGCGCTAAACGCACGCTCGTCGCGCCGCCCAAGACGCGGTAGGCCGGCTGGCCAGCCCTGGGTCCAGTCCAGGCCACGCAAATGGCGCATGTCCTCAATCGCCGAACGCCACCAGACCACCTTGCAGGCGCGCTGGTAATCATCGCTGCCGATAACACTGCCATATAAAAGCTTGCGGCCGACACCCCGGAGCTCTGGGGGCACGCGCGTAAGGCTCCACTTGACCGAAAGGCGGTTGAGCCAGGATGGCACCGGGCGATGCGCAGGCACCTTCAAGGCCAGGCCAGGCATCTTCGGCGTAAAGCGCTCGCCGTGGCGGGCGAAGAAAATCTCCAGAATGGCGTGGATGTACTGCTTCATCGCAAAGTAGTGGCTGATCACGCCACGCGCCTGGTTGATCTGCACGCCCTGCAACTCGAACGAAAAGGCGATCTGCTCGATGGTGTGCAACTCACGGGCGTAAGGCGTCCATGCATCGATGCGCTGGATGGCCCGTTCGGCAATGCCGGCATTCTCACGGGTGAAGCCCAGGACACCGCTGTTGCACAGCCGCAGGTCGTCGCTCGGCACAGCGCCCGCACGCGCAAGCCCTGCGCTGAAGCCGAGGTAGTCCTCACGGTGCGACGCCTCGGCCCAGCGCATCTCGACCTCGTCCACCAGGTACTGCCCAGCATCCACCTGGCCAAACAGCTTCAGCGGTGACTGCAGGAACACCGTGTCGGTGTCGATGAACACAGTCTTGTCCGCCCACTGCGCAGCCTGCGCAATGGCGCAGGCCTTGCGCCGATGGGTGTAGCCGCCCTCCCCGGTCCAGGCCTGCAGGGTCGCGTCATCCAGCGCGATCACCTCTACCGGCCAACCGGCGAATGCTTGCGGCTGGTCGGTCAACACACGAATCACCGGCAGCTCCGCCGGCTTGCAGCGCGCCAGGGCGGTGAGGATGCTGAGCTTGGCTTCCAGCTGGTAAATCCGCCGATCACCGTACAGGAGGTAGATCAGTTGCTGCTTTACATAAGGGATACGGCTGGACAGGTTCATCACTACGTCACGGCTAGGGGCATTCCAAAAGGCCGCGCATTCTAGTGCAGTCAAGGACGAAGCTCCATGATGGCCCGCCGAACTGCGCGCACATGCCCCATTGCGGCCGCCTGCATCTGGATGAAAAAGCCTGTACCATTGCCGGTTTTACCATCGCCAACCAGATCACCCGCTGTAAGGCCCTGAATGTCAGATCTCTCCGCACACACCCCGATGATGCAGCAGTACTGGAAGCTGAAAAACCAGCACCCGGACCAGCTGATGTTCTACCGCATGGGCGATTTCTACGAGATCTTCTACGAAGATGCGAAGAAAGCCGCAAAACTGCTGGATATCACCCTGACCGCGCGCGGCCAGTCGGCCGGCCAGTCCATTCCCATGTGCGGCATTCCGTTCCATTCGCTGGAAGGCTACCTGGCCAAACTGGTCAAGCTCGGCGAATCGGTGGTGATCTGCGAACAGATTGGCGACCCGGCAACCAGCAAGGGCCCGGTAGAGCGCCAGGTGGTGCGCATCATCACCCCCGGCACGGTCAGCGACGAAGCACTGCTCGACGAGCGCCGCGACAACCTGATTGCCGCGCTGCTGGGCGATGAACGCCTGTTTGGCCTGGCGGTGCTGGACATCACCAGTGGCAACTTCGGCGTGCAAGAGATCAAAGGCTGGGAAAACCTGCTGGCCGAGCTCGACCGCCTCAACCCGGTCGAACTGCTGATCCCCGACGACTGGCCACGCGACCTGCCGGCCGAAAAACGCCCTGGCGCGCGCCGCCGCGCCCCATGGGACTTCGACCGCGATTCGGCGCGCAAGGCCCTGTGCCAGCAATTCGCGACCAAGGACCTCAAAGGCTTTGGCTGCGACAAGCTAACCCTGGCCATCGGCGCCGCCGGCTGCCTGCTGACCTACGCCAAGGAAACCCAGCGCACCGCCCTGCCACACCTGCGCAGCCTGCGCCACGAGCGCCTGGACGACACGGTCATCCTGGATGGCGCCAGCCGCCGCAACCTGGAGCTGGACGTCAACCTGGCGGGCGGGCGCGACAATACCCTGCAGTCGGTGATCGACCGCTGCCAGACCGCCATGGCCAGCCGCTTGCTGACCCGCTGGCTGAACCGCCCACTGCGTGACCTCAAGGTCCTGCAGGCGCGCCAGGATTCGATCCGTTGCCTGCTCGACGGCTACCGTTTCGAAAAACTGCAGCCGCAGCTCAAGGAAATTGGCGATATCGAGCGGATCCTCGCCCGTATCGGCCTGCGCAATGCCCGCCCACGCGACCTCGCACGCCTGCGTGATGCCCTCGGCGCCCTGCCCGAGCTGCAAAACGCCATGGCCGAGCTGGAAGCCCCGCACCTGGCGCGCCTGGCCGCCATTACCGGCACCTACCCAGAGCTGGCCAGCCTGCTGGAGCGGGCGATCATCGACAATCCGCCCGCGGTAATCCGTGATGGCGGCGTGCTCAAGGCCGGCTACGACAATGAGCTGGACGAGTTGCTCGCGATCAGCGAGAACGCTGGCCAGTTCCTGATCGACCTGGAAGCCCGTGAAAAAGCCCGTACAGGCCTGGCCAATCTCAAGGTCGGCTACAACCGCGTGCATGGCTACTTCATCGAGCTGCCGACCAAGCAGGCCGAACAAGCCCCGGGCGACTACATTCGCCGCCAGACCCTCAAGGGTGCGGAGCGCTTCATCACCCCAGAGCTCAAGGCGTTCGAGGACAAGGCACTGTCGGCCAAGAGCCGCGCCCTGGCCCGCGAGAAGATGCTTTACGATGCCCTGCTCGAAACCCTGATCAGCCACCTGGCACCGCTGCAAGACAGCGCTGCCGCCTTGGCCGAACTGGATGTGCTGAGCAACCTCGCCGAGCGTGCCCTGAACCTCGACCTGAACTGCCCTCGCTTCGTCGACGAGCCGTGCTTGCGCATCGACCAGGGCCGTCACCCGGTGGTCGAGCAGGTACTGACCACGCCGTTCGTGGCCAACGACCTGAACCTGGACAACAGCACCCGCATGCTGATCATTACCGGCCCGAACATGGGCGGTAAATCTACCTACATGCGCCAGACCGCCTTGATCGTGTTGATGGCGCACATCGGCAGTTTCGTGCCGGCAGCCCAGTGCGAGCTGTCGTTGGTCGACCGCATCTTCACCCGCATCGGCTCCAGCGACGACCTGGCCGGCGGGCGCTCGACCTTCATGGTCGAGATGAGTGAAACCGCCAACATTCTGCACAACGCCACCGACCGCAGCCTGGTGCTGATGGACGAAGTCGGCCGCGGCACCAGCACCTTCGATGGCCTGTCGCTGGCCTGGGCCGCCGCCGAGCGCCTGGCCCAGTTGCGTGCTTACACGCTGTTCGCCACGCACTACTTCGAGCTCACTGTACTGCCGGAAAACGAGCCGTTGGTGGCCAACGTGCACCTGAACGCCACCGAGCACAACGAGCGCATCGTCTTCCTGCACCATGTGCTGCCAGGCCCTGCCAGCCAAAGCTACGGCCTGGCCGTGGCACAACTGGCCGGCGTGCCCACACCGGTCATTCAGCGCGCCCGCGAGCACCTGGGCCGCCTGGAAACCGCGAGCCTGCCGCACGAGCAGCCGCTGGGCAAGCAGGCCAAGGATGAGCCACACGTCCCGCACCAGAGCGATCTGTTCGCCAGCCTGCCACACCCGGCCATCGAGAAGCTGGGCAAGCTGGACCTGGACGACATGACCCCGCGCCAAGCTATCGAAATGCTATATCAACTAAAGAACCTGTTATAACGGCGCCCACTACAAGCTGGTAGAATCCGCCGCGGTTTGCTGGTGCTGCAGGTTATTAGCCTGGCCTGCAGCCACATACCCGTAAACCGCGCGGCCCCGAGAGGAAGGGCCGCCGCCGTCGCCTGAGGAGAGAACTAGAAATGACCTTCGTCGTCACCGACAACTGCATCAAATGCAAATACACCGACTGCGTGGAAGTCTGTCCGGTGGACTGCTTCTACGAAGGCCCGAACTTCCTGGTCATCCACCCGGACGAGTGCATCGACTGCGCACTGTGTGAGCCGGAATGCCCAGCGCAAGCCATCTTCTCGGAAGACGAAGTGCCATCGGGCATGGAAAACTTCATCGAGCTGAACGCCGAACTGGCGGAAATCTGGCCAAACATCACCGAGCGTAAGGACGCCCTGCCGGACGCTGAAGAGTGGGATGGCAAGACTGGCAAGATTGCAGATCTGGAGCGCTGATAGCGCGCGGATACGAAAAAGGCCCATTCGGGCCTTTTTTTCATTTTCAGCAGGCAAAAAAAGGGGCGGTATGACCCGCCCACATTTTTTTCCGTAGTCCCTGATTGTCCCAAACATCATCCTGATGAAATCGCTTCTTGCGATGTCCTTGGCCTTCTCCCTGAAAGCCTGTGCATGTCCGTGTGCACAGTTCGAATACTAGCGACTTCAGCGGGCGAGACAACCGAGGCACCTCTCAAGATATTACCGCGGACACTTTTCCTCACATCCAAATAATCCATGATTTTCAATGAGTTGGGATTACGGCGGAGCTGAAAACGACAATGATTTACTGTTGGTTGCATAGATAGCTTACAAAACAAGTAAGCGATCTCTTACACGCGATGTTACTGGGGTGGCGCGGTACACAAATGCTGGATGGCGAATCTGCGTTTCTGACCCTTGCATCACCCCTGTAGGAGCAGCCTTGTGCTGCGAAGAGGCCAGTGATCCCAGCGCGAATTTGCACTGTTGCCACCGGCCTCTTCGCAGCACAAGGCTGCTCCTACAGGGGGGGCGCGTTTACAGGGAGGCGCGTTATTCTGCGCTGCACCGCGCACACAAAAACGCCCCGAGGCTATCGGGGCGTCTTATGCTGGCGAACAGCTTGTTACTGGAACAACGACTCGCTAGACAGGCCATTCTTCTCGAGGATCTCGCGCAAGCGCTTGAGCCCCTCTACCTGGATCTGCCGTACACGCTCACGCGTCAGGCCGATCTCCAGGCCAACATCTTCCAGGGTGCTGCTCTCATGCCCACGCAGGCCAAAGCGGCGCACCACCACTTCACGCTGCTTGTCGGTCAGCTCACCCAGCCACTGATCGATGCTCTGCGACAGGTCGTCGTCCTGCAGCAGCTCACACGGGTCGGTTGGGCGGTCATCGGTAAGGGTATCGAGCAGGGTCTTGTCCGAGTCCGGCCCGAGCGAAACATCCACCGAAGACACCCGCTCGTTCAGCCCCAGCATCCGCTTGACCTCAGCGACAGGCTTCTCCAGCAAGGTGGCGATTTCTTCTGGCGAGGGCTCGTGATCGAGCTTCTGGGTCAGCTCCCGCGCAGCGCGCAGGTAGACGTTGAGCTCCTTGACCACATGGATCGGTAGGCGAATGGTACGGGTCTGGTTCATGATCGCCCGTTCGATGGTCTGGCGAATCCACCAGGTCGCATAGGTCGAGAAACGGAAACCACGTTCCGGGTCGAATTTCTCGACCGCACGAATCAACCCCAGGTTGCCCTCCTCGATCAGGTCGAGCAACGACAGGCCACGATTCACATAACGACGGGCAATTTTTACAACCAGGCGCAGGTTGCTTTCGATCATGCGCTTGCGGCCGGCGGGGTCGCCTTTTTGCGACAGGCGCGCAAAATGCACTTCCTCTTCTGGCGACAGCAGAGGCGAGAATCCAATCTCATTGAGGTACAACTGAGTAGCATCAAGTGCCCGAGTGTAATCGATGTACTTGTGCTGCTTGAGCGAAGAGCCGGTCTTGGCCCTTGTCCGAACCGAAGATACAGCAGGTTCGTCTGACACCACATCCGTTTCCAAAACGATGCCCGTCTCCATCAGGAGGACGTCATCGTCGATGTCAAACTCCGGCGCTTCTTTATTGAGAGCCATTGTTATAGTCCTTTGCTGAGTTCGAACTCAGACTCGAGCGGCACCTGTATCCCTGGCAGCGCTGGAGCCTGTCCCCTCTACATCAGAGGAACAGGCCAGGTACAACAATCAACGACGTGGCAGGAACTGGAGCGGATCGACGGGTTTGCCCTGGCGGCGAATCTCGAAATGCAGCTTCACCCGATCAGTGCCCGTGGACCCCATTTCAGCAATCGACTGCCCAGCCTTGACCTGCTGCCCCTCCCGAACCAACAGCCTGCGGTTGTGACCGTAGGCACTGACGTAGGTATCGCTGTGCTTGATGATGATCAGCTCGCCGTAGCCCCGCAAGCCACTCCCGGCGTAAACCACTGCACCATCAGACGCAGCAAAAACAGGCTGTCCCAAATCACCGGCGATATCAATGCCTTTATTCAAACTACCGTTTGAAGCAAATTTTCCAATTAGCACGCCATTGGCCGGCCAGGTCCAACCGCCTACCGCGCGCTCTGCGGCCGGCACGGTGGCGACCACCGGCGCACTGGTTGTCGGGGCCGTCGTAGCCGGCTTGGTGCTACCGCTGGGGGCGGTGCTGGTGCTACCAACGGGGCGACGAATGACCGTGGTTTTGCTCGAGGACGAAGGGTTGGACACCACCGTGGTGCTACCCGTGGCGCCGCTGCTGAAGCGAATCGGCTGGCCAGGGCGAATGGTGTAAGGCGCCGGGATGCCGTTGCGGGCGGCCAGCTCCTTGTAGTCCCAGCCGTAACGGAAGGCGATGGAGAACAACGTATCGCCCGGCTTGACGATGTACTGACCGGAAGTCACCGTCGGCCGCTTGGGCGCTGCATTGTTACGGTCGACCACCCGCGCGCTTGTCGAGCTGGTGCTGGAACAACCCGCCAGCAAGGTGCCCATGGCCAGTGCAATCACCAGAAGCTTGAAACCCGCCCAATCCTTGCGCTGCCGAATGACTGTGTGACCCACCCGCGCTCCCCTCATGGTGCCGAATACCGAAATAACGATAAGAAATGCAATATTGTTGCAATTATAACCGAGCCCACCTGTATTGGGTGGACGGCTGCAAAGGCCACTAGAGCTATAGCAGATCACCCCGCCAGATAGACAGGGCAATGGCGCAAGAATTCGTCGCTGCCGTAAATATTCCGTGGTTCAGGCCAGCGGGCCATTGAGCAATGGCACGAAGCGCACGGCGCCTAGCACACGCCGGGAGAACCCATGCTCCTCACGCACGATCAGCATCAACTGCTGTGTCTCGCCTGCCGGGCCCACCGGAATCACCATGCGCCCCCCCGGCGCCAGTTGATCGAGCAGTGCCTGTGGCACCTCGGGCGCCACGGCAGTGACGATGATGCCGTTGTAGGGCGCCAGCGCCTGCCAGCCCTCGCAACCATCGCCCCAGCGAAACACCACGTTACGCAGGTTCAGCTCTACCAGGCGCTCCTTGGCGCGATCCTGCAGCACCTTGATGCGCTCCACCGAGAACACCCGCTCCACCAGCTGGGCAAGTATCGCCGTCTGGTAGCCGGAGCCTGTGCCGATCTCCAGCACCTTGTCGAGCGGCCCGGCCTCAAGCAGCAGCTCGCTCATGTGCGCAACCATGAACGGCTGCGAGATGGTCTGGTTGTGGCCGATCGGCAGCGCCGTGTCTTCGTAGGCGCGATGCGCCAGGGCCTCGTCGACGAACAGGTGGCGCGGGGTGCGGCGGATCGCGTCGAGCACCTTGGGGTTCGCCACGCCTTCTTCGCACAGGCGCTGGATCAGCCGCTCCCGGGTCCGTTGGGAGGTCATGCCGATACCCCGGCGCAACATATCGTCCTCACGCATCAGAGCAGGCCCTCCAGCCAACCGTCGAGCTGTTCGAAAGCATCGTTGAAGGTGCGGTCAAGCTGCAGCGGTGTGATCGATACATAGCCTTGCATCACCGCGTGGAAGTCCGTGCCCGGGCCACCGTCTTCGGCATCGCCGGCCACGGCAATCCAGTACCCCTCCTTGCCGCGCGGGTTGACCACCTTGGTCGGCGCCGCCGCCCGCGCCCGGTGACCGAGGCGGGTGAGCTGGATGCCGCGGATGTGCTCCAACGGCAGGTTGGGGATATTGACGTTGAGCACGGTGCGCGGCGGCAGTGTGAGACGCGACTGCGCCTCCACCAGCCGGCGGGCGATGTAGGCCGCCGTGGGCAGGTTGTCCGGCTGGCGCGAGAGCAACGAAAACGCCAGCGACGTGTTGCCCAAAAAGCGGCCTTCCAACGCAGCGGCGACGGTGCCCGAATACAGCACGTCGTCGCCCAGGTTCGCGCCCAGGTTGATCCCCGACACCACCATGTCTGGGGCCTGCGGCAACAGGCCATTGAGCCCCAGGTGCACGCAATCGGTGGGCGTGCCATTCAGGCTGATGAAACCGTTGGCCAGGGTCTGCGGATGCAGCGGCCGGTCCAGCGTCAGCGAACTGCTGGCGCCGCTCTTGTCTTGCTCCGGGGCGATTACCACGCACTCGGCATAATCCACCAGCGCAGCGTGCAGCGCGGCGAGGCCAGGTGCGGTAACACCGTCGTCGTTCGAAATCAGAATACGCATGGGCTGTCCGTCTGCCCTGCCGACACCAGATCCACGACTTCGCGCACCACCACGGTGGCGAAGCATCCGGCCGGAAGGACGAATTCCAGTTGCAGGATATCAGGCTCGGGATAATGCCACGTCAGGCCGCCAATAGGGAGCCGCAGAATGCGCCGTTCGTGATCCATGCCCGCCTGGGCCAGCCAATGGCACAGTGCCGGCTGCCGCGCGGCGACTGCGCTTTCCAACGCGGCAGTGGCACCTGCGGCGGGGGTTTCGCCCTCGCCCCACAGCGCACCGGTGGGATGCAGGTCGAGAATCGCCAAGCGCGGATCGGTACATTCCTGCTCGGTCGCGGGAAAGAAACTACGGCTATCGGTGAAGGCCAGCAGGTCCCCGACTTGCGCACGGGCCCAGCTGCCGTCGGCAACACGGGCGGCGAGAATCTGGTTGAACAGGTAGCTGCGCCCTGCCGAAAGCAAACGCGAACGCACATTGCGTTGCTCTGGCAGCGCCTTGCGGGCCGCCCAGTCGAGCGCGTCATGGACATTACCGCCGCCATGGCCAAACCGCTGGCTGCCGAAGTAGTTCGGCACGCCGTGCTGCTTGAGCGCCTCCAGGCGCGCGTCCAGCGCAGCGTGATCGGCCGCCAGGGCCGTCAGGCGCAGGGTGAAGCCGTTGGCCGAATGCGCGCCACGCTGCAGCTTGCGCTGGTGACGCACCTGCTTGAGCACGCGCAGGCTGGCATCCTCGGCACGCGACAGGTCCGGGTCGGCCTTGCCGGGCAGGTGCAGGCTGAACCACTGACGGGTCAGGGCCTGGCGGTCCTTGAGCCCGGCATAGCTGATCGAACGGGCCGGCACGCCTGCGGCGCGGGCCAATCGGCGGGCCGCTTCTTCGGTGTTGAGGTCGCGCTTTTCGACCCACAACCACAGGTGCTCACCCTGGCCCGACAGCGGGATATCCAGCACCTCGTCGACCTGGAAGTCTTCAGCCACAGCCTTGAGCACCGCAGTGCCCAGCGCTTCACCCGATGCACGCGGGCCCAGCAGTTCCAGTTCGGTCATGCTGGCAGCAACAGGGCGACCGCATGCACGGCAATCCCCTCCTCACGGCCGGTGAAGCCCAGCTTTTCAGTGGTGGTCGCTTTGACGTTGACCTGGTCGAGCTCGGCTTGCAGGTCTTCGGCGATCAGTTGGCGCATGGTCTCGATGTGCGGCGCCATTTTCGGCGCCTGGGCAACGATGGTGGCGTCGACATTGCCCACCTTCCAGCCCTTGGCCTGGACGATAGCGACCACATGACGCAGCAAGGCACGGCTATCGGCACCCTTGAACTGCGGGTCGGTGTCGGGGAAGTGCTTGCCGATATCACCCAGCGCCGCAGCGCCCAGCAAGGCATCGCTCAGGGCGTGCAGCAGCACGTCACCGTCGGAGTGGGCCAGGAGGCCGTGTTTGTGGGGGATACGGACCCCGCCCAGGGTAATGAAATCACCGTCGCAGAAACGGTGCACATCGTAGCCGTGGCCAATACGCATAGAAAAACGCCCTGATTGAGTCAGGGCGTGATTCTACCTGCTTTGTGCGGTATTGGGGCTGCGCCTTACACCCGGCCCAGCGCCTTCGCATGATGGCGCACGTGGTCTTCGATGAAGCTGGCGATGAAGTAGTAGCTATGGTCATAGCCAGGCTGCAGGCGCAGGGTCAGTGCATGCCCCCCTTTGCGCGCGGCCTGCTCCAGTGCCTCAGGCTTGAGCTGCTTCTCGAGGAAGTCATCACGGTCGCCCTGGTCCACCAGCAACGGCGGGCAGCTGCCCGCGGCTGTCTCGGCCAGCAGCACGCTGGCATCCCACTCGCGCCAACGCGCACGGTCCTCGCCCAGGTAGCGGCTGAAGGCCTTTTCACCCCACGGGCAGTCCATCGGGTTGCTGATCGGCGAGAACGCCGAGATCGAACGGTAGCGCCCCGGGTTACGCAAGGCGCACACCAATGCGCCATGCCCGCCCATCGAGTGGCCACTGATGCTGCGCTGGTCCGAGGCCGGGAAGTGCGCCTCGATCAGCGCGGGCAACTCCTCTACCACGTAGTCATGCATGCGGTAGTGCTGCGCCCACGGTTGCTGGGTGGCATTGAGGTAGAAGCCGGCCCCCAGGCCAAAGTCCCAGGCGCCATCCGGGTCGCCCGGCACCTGCTCGCCACGCGGGCTGGTGTCGGGCGCAACGATGATCAACCCAAGCTCGGCGGCCAGGCGCTGGGCGCCGGCCTTCTGCATGAAGTTCTCGTCGGTGCAGGTCAGGCCGCTTAGCCAGTACAGCACCGGCAGCTTGGCCCCCTGTTCGGCCTGAGGAGGCAGATACACCGCGAACACCATGTCGCAGCCAAGCACCTTGGACGGGTGCCGGTACCGCTTGTGCCAGCCGCCGAAGCTTTTCTGGCAAGAAATGTTGTCCAGGCTCATGGCAGACCTCAGAAGTGGATCACGCTGCGGATGCTCTTGCCTTCATGCATCAGGTCGAAGGCCTTGTTGATGTCTTCCAGGCCCATGGTGTGGGTGATGAAGGTGTCCAGCGGGATCTCGCCCTTCTCGGCCATTTCGACATAGCTTGGCAGCTCGCTGCGGCCGCGTACGCCACCGAACGCCGAGCCGCGCCAGACGCGACCGGTGACCAGCTGGAACGGACGGGTGGCGATTTCCTGGCCGGCACCGGCAACGCCGATGATGACCGACTCGCCCCACCCCTTGTGGCAGCATTCCAGGGCCGCACGCATCAGCTGGACGTTGCCGATGCACTCGAAGGAGAAGTCCACGCCGCCGTCGGTGAGGTCGACGATCACTTCCTGGATCGGGCGGTCGTATTCTTTCGGGTTGATGCAATCGGTGGCACCCAGCTGACGAGCGATCTCGAACTTGGCTGGGTTGATGTCGATGGCGATGATGCGCGAGGCCTTGGCCTTGACGGCGCCAATGATCGCCGACAGGCCGATGCCGCCGAGGCCGAAGATGGCCACGGTGTCACCCGGCTGGACCTTGGCGGTGTTGATGACCGCGCCGATACCGGTGGTGACGCCACAGCCGAGCAGGCAGACCTTCTCCAGCGGGGCTTCCTTCTGGATCTTGGCCACGGAGATTTCTGGCAGCACGGTGTACTCGGAGAAGGTCGAGGTGCCCATGTAGTGGAACAGCTGCTGGCCTTTATACGAGAAGCGCGTGGTGCCGTCTGGCATCAGGCCCTTGCCCTGGGTGGCGCGGATGGCCTGGCACAGGTTGGTCTTGCCCGAACGGCAGAATTTGCACTGGCCGCACTCAGGGGTGTACAGCGGGATCACATGGTCACCCACGGCCACCGAGGTCACGCCCTCGCCCACTGCCTCGACGATCGCGCCGCCTTCGTGGCCAAGGATCGACGGGAAGATACCCTCCGGGTCGGCGCCGGACAGGGTGTAGGCGTCGGTATGGCAGACACCGCTGGCAACCACGCGCAGCAGCACTTCGCCGGCCTTGGGCATGGCCACGTCCACTTCGACGATTTCCAGGGGTTTCTTGGCTTCGAAGGCTACGGCAGCACGGGACTTGATCATCAACGGTCTCCAGACAAGGGGTCAATTCAGTCTTGCAGTGTAATTCAGGGTGTTTTGATGAATAATCCAGGCAAAGACAAAACATTATTGCTGCACAGGGACAATCAATGAGTAGCCGCTGGGAAGGCATCGACGAATTTGTGGCGGTGGCCGAGTCTGGCCAGTTCACCGCGGCGGCGGAGCGCCTGGGCGTATCGTCTTCGCACATCAGCCGGCAGATCGCCCGCCTGGAAGAGCGCCTGCAGACGCGGCTGCTGTACCGCAGCACCCGGCGCGTCACCCTGAGTGAGGCCGGGCAGACCTTTCTGCAGCATTGCCAACGCCTGCAAGATGGCCGTGAAGAAGCCCTGCGGGCAATGGGCGACCTGGCCAGCGAGCCCAAGGGGCTGCTGCGCATGACCTGTGCGGTGGCCTATGGCGAGCGTTTCATCGTGCCGCTGGTGACGCGCTTCATGGCGCTGTACCCGCAGTTGAGGGTGGAAGTGGAACTGAGCAACCGCACGCTGGACCTGCTGCATGAAGGCATGGACCTGGCTATTCGCCTCGGCCGGCTTGCCGACTCCAGGCTGGTTGCCGCCCGCCTGGCGCCGCGGCGCATGTACCTGTGCGCCTCACCGGCGTATCTGGAGCGTTACGGCCGGCCGCACAGCCTGTCGGAACTGGCGCGGCACAACTGCCTGATTGGCAGTTCGGACTTGTGGGCGCTGCAGCAGGATGGCCGCGAGATCAGCCAGCGGGTGCAGGGAAACTGGCGCTGCAACAGCGGGCAGGCTGTGCTCGACGCCGCGTTGCTGGGGATGGGCTTGTGCCAGTTGCCGGACTATTACGTGCTGGAGCACCTGAACACGGGGGCACTGGTATCGCTGCTGGAGGGGCATCAGCCGCCGAATACGGCGGTGTGGGCGTTGTACCCGCAGCAGCGGCATCTGTCGCCGAAGGTAAGGCGGCTGGTGGATTATCTGAAGGAAGGGTTGGCGGGGTTGCCAGAATATCGTGTGGCTTGATAGTGCGCTTGGGCCGCTTTGCGGCCCTTTCGCGACACAAGGCCGCTCCTACAAGAGATCGCAACTCCCTGTAGGAGCGGGCTTGCCCGCGAAGAGGCCAGCACAGGATTACAGTGTCAGCGGCGCCCCGCCCAGCGCTGGCGCAACCACTCAAGGTCTTCCGGCCGGGTCACCTTGATGTTATCGCTGCGCCCTTCGATCAGCCGCGGCGCCTGGCCGGACCACTCGATGGCCGAAGCCTCGTCGGTGACCACCACATCCGACACCAGGCACTCGGCCAACGCGCGGTGCAAGGCCCCCAGGCGGAACATCTGCGGCGTATACGCCTGCCAGATGGTGCTGCGGTCTACGGTAGCGCTCACCCGGCCATGGCTGTCGGCACGCTTCAACGTATCGCGCGCCGGTACCGCCAACAGGCCACCCACCGGGTCATCTGCCAGCTCCGACAGCAGCTTGTCCAGGTCACTGCGCGCCAGGTTCGGCCGCGCGGCATCGTGCACCAGCACCCAGTCGCTGTCCGAAGCCCCTTGGGCATGCAGCAACAGCAACGCGTTGAGTACCGAGTCGGCACGCTCGCGACCGCCCGCCGCGCGCTGGATGCGCGGGTCGCTGGCACAGCGCAGGCTGGGCCAGTAAGGGTCGTCTGCGGCAATGCTGACCACCACGCCCTTGAGCGTTGGATGGCCAAGAAAACAGTCGAGGCTATGCTCGAGAAGGGTCTGCCCACCCAGTTGCAAGTACTGCTTGGGGCGGTCGGCAGCCATGCGGGCACCCACGCCCGCAGCAGGAATCACGGCCCAGAAGGCCGGTAATGTGTCAGTCATTTTTGCGGCAACTGGAAGAGGGTTTCACCCTCTTTGACCATCCCCAATTCATGACGAGCCCGTTCTTCCACGGTCTCCATACCTTTCTTCAACTCCAGGACTTCTGCGTCAAGCACGCGGTTACGCTCAAGCAGACGCTCGTTTTCGGCGTGCTGCTCGGCGATCTGCTGCTTGAGCTCGGTCACTTGCGCCAGGCTGCCATTGCCCACCCACAGGCGGTACTGCAGGCCACCCAACAGCAGAAGCAGAACGAGGAACAACCAATAGGGACTGCGCATCAAGGTATCCAGGTTAAAAAGACCGCCGCTTACTGTTCACTTCGGGGCCTCGAATAGCACGAAGCCTGGCCGAGGCCAGGCTTCGTCGACAGAAACCCTTTGCAAGTGTAGGAAAATTCAGTACGAAAGCTCCTACAGCTCCGGCTGCTGTCTTTTTACCATCTCTTGCTTAACCGCGAAACTCGGTACGACCACGGTAAACCGCCTTGGCACCCAGTTGCTCTTCGATGCGCAGCAGTTGGTTGTACTTGGAGACGCGGTCGGAACGGCACAGCGAGCCGGTCTTGATCTGGCCAGCAGCGGTGCCTACAGCCAGGTCGGCAATGGTCGAGTCTTCGGTTTCACCGGAACGGTGCGAAATCACCGCGGTGTAGCCTGCAGCCTTGGCCATCTGGATGGCTTCCAGGGTCTCGGTCAGCGAGCCGATCTGGTTGAACTTGATCAGGATCGAGTTACCGATGCCCTTCTCGATGCCTTCCTTGAGGATCTTGGTGTTGGTCACGAACAGGTCGTCACCGACCAGTTGCACCTTCTCGCCGATCTTGTCGGTGAGGATCTTCCAGCCAGCCCAGTCGGACTCGTCCAAGCCGTCTTCGATCGAGATGATCGGGAAGCGCTCGGTCAGGCCTTTCAGGTACTCGGCAAAGCCTTCGGCGTCGAACGACTTGCCTTCGCCAGACAGGTTGTACTTGCCGTCTTCATAGAACTCGGACGCTGCGCAGTCCAGGGCCAGGGTCACGTCGGTGCCCAGCTTGTAGCCGGCTTTTTCAACGGCTTCGGCGATGGCGGCCAGCGCGTCTTCGTTAGACGCCAGGTTCGGCGCAAAGCCACCTTCGTCACCGACGGCAGTGTTCAGGCCGCGAGCCTTCAGTACAGCCTTCAGGTGATGGAAGATTTCGGTGCCCATGCGCAGGCCATCGGAGAAGGTCTTGGCGCCAACCGGCTGCACCATGAACTCCTGGATGTCGACGTTATTGTCGGCGTGCTCGCCACCGTTGATGATGTTCATCATCGGAACCGGCATCGAGTACTGGCCCGGGGTGCCGTTCAGGTTGGCGATGTGCGCGTACAGCGGCAGGTCCTGGTCCTGGGCAGCGGCCTTGGCGGCAGCCAGGGAAACAGCCAGGATGGCGTTGGCGCCCAGCTTGGCTTTGTTCTCGGTACCGTCCAGGTCGATCATGGCGCGGTCCAGAGCCTTCTGGTCGGAAGGGTCCTTGCCCAGCAGCAGGTCGCGAATCGGGCCGTTGATGTTGGCGACGGCTTTCAGCACGCCCTTGCCCAGGTAACGGCTCTTGTCGCCATCACGCAGCTCCAGCGCTTCGCGCGAGCCGGTGGAAGCACCGGACGGCGCGCAAGCACTGCCGATGATGCCGTTGTCGAGCAGTACATCGGCTTCCACGGTGGGGTTGCCACGCGAATCGAGAACTTCACGACCTTTGATGTCGACGATTTTTGCCATTGTTGTAAGCACTCCAGAATTGACGAAAACAACGCAGCTTAGGAAATCCTTGCACTTCATCAGGCGGGGTATGCAGCAGGCAGGCCTGATGAAAGCGCTCCCTGACCGTTTGGTCAGGGAGAGAACGGGCGGTACTTTACCCGAGAAATGAGCTTTACGCGGTTTCTACCGTC
The DNA here is from genome assembly GCF_053629175.1 of Pseudomonas sp. Y3 TE3536. Lineage (NCBI taxonomy): Bacteria > Pseudomonadati > Pseudomonadota > Gammaproteobacteria > Pseudomonadales > Pseudomonadaceae > Pseudomonas > Pseudomonas sp. Y3 TE3536. The sequence goes on from NZ_JBRJHU010000001.1 coordinate 640,536, forward strand.
GGAAAACTTTTCACCAGCTCGTCCAGTTGCTTGAGCTGGGTCAGGAACGGCTCCAGCTTGTCCAGGCGCAAGGCGCAAGGGCCATCGCACTTGGCATTGTCCGGATCAGGGTGAGCCTCGAGGAACAGGCCGGCCAGGCCTTGGCTCATGCCAGCCTTGGCCAGGTCGGTGACCTGGGCGCGACGGCCACCGGCAGAGTCCGAGCGACCGCCCGGCATCTGCAGGGCATGGGTCACGTCGAAGAAGACCGGGTACTCGAACTGCTTCATGATGCCGAAGCCGAGCATGTCCACCACCAGGTTGTTGTAGCCGAAGCTCGAACCACGCTCGCAGAGGATCAACTGGTCGTTACCCGCCTCTTCGCACTTGGCCAGGATGTGTTGCATCTCCTGGGGCGCGAGGAATTGGGCCTTCTTGATGTTGATCACCACGCCGGTCTTGGCCATGGCCACCACCAGGTCAGTCTGGCGCGACAGGAAGGCCGGCAACTGGATAATGTCGCAGACCTTGGCCACCGGCTCGGCCTGGTAAGGCTCGTGCACGTCGGTGATCACCGGCACGTTGAAGGTGCGCTTGATCTCCTCGAAGATCTTCAGCCCCTCTTCCATGCCTGGGCCACGGTAGGACGTCACCGACGAACGGTTAGCCTTGTCGAAGCTGGCCTTGAACACATACGGGATACCGAGCTTCTCGGTGACCCGCACGTACTCTTCGCAGACCTTCATTGCCAGGTCACGGGATTCCAGGACGTTCATGCCGCCGAACAGGACGAACGGCTTGTCGTTGGCGATCTCGATGTTACCGACGCGAATGATCTTCTGGGTCATTGATCAGGCCTTGTTCTTCTGAGCCAGGGCTGCCTTAACGAAACCGCTGAACAGCGGGTGGCCGTCACGCGGGGTCGAGGTGAACTCTGGGTGGAACTGGCAAGCGACGAACCATGGGTGGTCCTTGGACTCGACCACTTCAACCAGCGCGCCGTCTTCGGAACGACCGGAAACCACCAGGCCAGCGTCGACCAGTTGTGGCAGCAGGTTGTTGTTCACTTCGTAGCGGTGGCGGTGACGCTCGGTGATCACGTCCTTGCCGTAGCAATCGTGAACCTTGGAGCCCGAGACGATCTGGCAGTCCTGCGCGCCCAGGCGCATGGTGCCGCCCAGGTCGGAAGCTTCGGTACGGGTCTCGACGGCGCCGGTAGAATCGGCCCACTCGGTGATCAGGCCGACAACCGGGTGGCCGCTGTTGCGGTCGAACTCGGTGGAGTTGGCGTCTTTCCAGCCCATCACGTTACGGGCGAACTCGATCACGGCAACTTGCATGCCCAGGCAGATACCCAGGTAAGGCACTTTGTTCTCACGGGCGTATTGCACCGCAGTGATCTTGCCTTCGACACCGCGCAGGCCGAAACCGCCCGGTACCAGAATGGCGTCGGCGCCTTCGAGCAGGCTGGTGCCTTGGTTCTCGATGTCTTCGGAATCGATGTAGCGCAGGTTGACCTTGGTACGGTTGGTGATGCCGGCGTGGCTCATCGCTTCGATCAGCGACTTGTACGCATCCAGCAGCTCCATGTACTTGCCGACCATGGCGATGGTCACTTCGTGCTCTGGGTTGAGCTTGGCATCGACGACCTTGTCCCACTCGGACAGGTCGGCGCTGTCGCACTGCAGGCCGAAACGCTCGGTGACGAAGTCATCCAGGCCCTGGGCATGCAGGATGCCCGGAATCTTGTAGATGGTATCTGCGTCTTCCAGTGCGATCACCGCACGCTCTTCGACGTTGGTGAACTGGGCGATCTTGCGGCGTGACGAGCTATCGATCGGGTGATCGGAGCGGCACACTAGCACGTCAGGCTGCAGGCCGATGGAGCGCAGCTCCTTGACCGAGTGCTGGGTTGGCTTGGTCTTGGTTTCACCTGCGGTAGCGATGTACGGGACCAGGGTCAGGTGCATCAGCATCGCGCGCTTGGCGCCGACTTCGAAACGCAACTGGCGGATGGCCTCGAGGAACGGCTGCGACTCGATGTCGCCGACCGTACCGCCGATTTCAACCAGGGCCACGTCGGCATCGCCGGCGCCCTTGATGATGCGACGCTTGATCTCGTCGGTGATGTGCGGGATGACCTGGATGGTCGCGCCCAGGTAGTCACCACGGCGCTCCTTGCGCAGCACGTGCTCGTAGATACGGCCGGTGGTGAAGTTGTTGTTCTGGGTCATGGTCGTGCGGATGAACCGCTCGTAGTGGCCCAGGTCAAGGTCAGTCTCGGCGCCGTCCTGGGTGACGAAGACTTCACCGTGCTGGAACGGACTCATGGTGCCAGGATCGACGTTGATGTACGGATCCAGCTTGAGCATGGTGACCTTGAGTCCCCGCGCTTCCAGGATGGCCGCCAGGGAAGCCGAGGCAATGCCTTTCCCCAATGAAGAAACAACACCGCCCGTGACGAATATGTAGCGCGTCATGAAAAACCCTAGAAGTCTGCGTTAAGGCGGCCAGCGCCGCCGGAGAAAGCGAAGGAAGGCCGAAGCCCCCGATCACCTGCGTCAATCACAGTGCATCTCGAAAAACTGCCGCGTCTGTACAAACCAGGGTATCCCCGGCATGGAGCTCGCTCGTCATTTCCAGAATCAGCCCAGCAAAAAACTGCGTGGTAATCGGCAACTGCTGTGTTTTCGAGGAACCCACAGAAGTTGTATCAAGAAGGGAGGGTAGTCTACCGGAATGTACCCTTCAGCTCAAACCTTGCGCGTTCGTCGGTAACTGCCAGTGCAGTTGGCAATCTGCCTGCGCCAGTGCCGGCAGGTTGGCCACGGCCAGCAAGCGCTCGCCCTGATACAGCAAGGGCAGGCGCGAACGCACGAAAGGCGGCACCTGCAGCTCGTTGAGCAGGCGTTTGAGGTCGCGTCGACCGCGCCCGGCAAGCTCAAGCACTTCACCGCCCTGGCGATAGCGGACAGTCAGGCCCGCCAGGGGCTTGGGCGCAGTCAGCCGAACGCTGCCGTTGCCCGGCAAGGCCAGCTCGCAAGCCGAGTCTGCCCAGGCGAATTCGCCTTGCGGCGCCTGCAGCCAGTCACCGCTCAGCCACCAGATACGGCCGTTGCTGCGCAGCAACCGGCCGTCGGCTAAGCGCCAGGTCGGCTGGGCGTCGGCTGCGGCATCGCGCAGGTCGGCCCAGCCAGCCCAATGGCGCGCATCCGGCAGCCGGGTGCGATGGCTGAGCCAGTATTGCAGGGCATTGCGCTGACGAGCGGGTGACAACGCCGCGAGCACCGCAAGCGCCAGGGAGTCCAGCCCCACCCATGCAGCGGCAGCCACCTCCTCGGCCTTGGCCAGATCAGCCTGAGCCACCTCGTCCAGCAAACACTGCGCTTCGCCCAGGTGCTCTGCGCAACGGGCAAGGTTCTGGCTGGCTTCGGGCCAACGCTGCTGCAACACCGGGAACACTTCGCCGCGCAAATAGTTGCGGGCAAAGGCGGTGTCGCTGTTCGAGGGGTCTTCGATCCAGGTCAAGCCTTGGGCGTGGGCATACGCGTGCAGCTGCTGGCGGGCTATCGCCAGCAACGGCCTGGCCAGGCTGCCCTGCCCCAGCGGACGCTGCGCCGGCATCGCGGTCAGGCCACGTAGCCCGGCACCGCGCAGCAAACGAAACAGCAGGGTTTCGGCTTGGTCATCGCGGTGCTGGCCGGTGAACAGCACCTCACCGGGGCCGACTACCTTCGTGAATGCCGCGTAACGGGCATCGCGGGCCGCCTGTTCGAGACTGGCGCCGGGGGCAACCTGGACGTGGACCACACGAAGTTCGACGCCGAGGTTGGCGCAGACGTGCTCGCAGTGGGCTGGCCACGCGTCAGCGGCGGGCTGCAGGCCGTGATGGATATGGATGGCGCGCAACGGGGGCGCGGGATGGGTGCGGGCGTAATCGGCCAGCAGGTGCAGCAGGACGGTGGAGTCCAGGCCGCCAGAGAAGGCGATGTGCCAGGCGGGGGCTTGGAGCCAGGGGGTGAGGTTGATCAAGGGCGCCTCACATGATTCGCAATCGCCGGGGCACTGTGGGAGCGGGCTTGCCCCGCGAACAAGGGCGAAGCCCTTGCCATACGACTCCGTTGCCAGAGCCGGCCTCTTCGCGGGTCGAGCCCGCTCCCACAGGGGCCGCAAAGCGGCCCCGGGGTGTATCAGAGGCCGTAGCTCATCAGGCGCTCGTAACGGCGTGCCAGCAGCGCGTCATTGTCGAGCTTGCCCAGCATGTCCAGCTGCTGCACCAGGTCGGCACGGATGCTTTCAGCCATGGCGGCCGGGTCACGGTGGGCGCCGCCCAGCGGCTCCGAGATGACCTTGTCGACGATGTTCAGGCTTTTCAGGCGTTCGGCCGTGATACCCATGGCCTCGGCGGCATCGGCAGCCTTGTCGGCGGTCTTCCACAGGATCGAGGCGCAGCCTTCCGGCGAAATCACCGAGTAGGTGGAGTACTGCAGCATGTTCAGCTGGTCGCACACACCAATGGCCAGTGCACCGCCAGAACCACCCTCACCGATCACGGTGGCGATGATTGGCGTCTTCAGGCGCGCCATGACACGCAGGTTCCAGGCAATCGCCTCGCTCTGGTTGCGCTCTTCGGCGTCGATACCTGGGTAGGCACCTGGGGTGTCGATGAACGTCAGGATCGGCATCTTGAAGCGCTCGGCCATTTCCATCAGGCGGCACGCCTTACGGTAGCCTTCAGGGCGCGGCATGCCGAAGTTGCGGCGTACCTTCTCACGTACTTCGCGGCCCTTCTGGTGGCCGATGACCATCACTGCCTTGCCATCCAGGCGGGCGGTACCGCCCACGATCGCGGCATCATCGGAGAAATGGCGGTCACCGTGCAGCTCTTCGAATTCAGTGAAGATGTGCTGCAGGTAGTCCAAGGTGTAAGGACGACGCGGGTGACGCGCCAGGCGGGCGATCTGCCAGCTGGTCAGGTTGCCGAAGATGCTTTCGGTCAGGGTATTGCTCTTGTCTTGCAGACGGGCAATTTCATCGCTGATGTTCAGCGAGTTGTCGTTACCCACCAGGCGCAGGCCTTCGATCTTGGCTTGCAGGTCGGCAATCGGCTGTTCGAAATCGAGGAAATTCGGGTTCATAGGCATCCGTCTTGGGTCTACGGCCAGGCGGCCGGCCGGTTGATCCGTTTGGCGCCCTACCTTAAGGGATCGGGCGCATTCAGGTCGAGATTAAAATTCGTCGATTCAACGATATTGCAGGAAGACGTTCTCACGTCCGAACTGGTCACGCAGTGCCTGAATCAGGCCGTCAGCCGGGTCGATTGACCACTCATCGGCAAACTGCAGCATGGCCTTGGCGTCACTGCCGGTGTATTCCAGGGTAATCGGGCAGCCGCCGCGGTGACGGGTGATCAGCTCACCCAGCCAGTTCAGGCGGTCGCCCTTGAGCGCGTCATGGGCGACTTTCAAGCGCAGGCTTTCGGCCAGGCGCGTGCGCGCGTCTTCCATGGTCATTACCTGCTTCACCCGCAGGCGCAGGCCGCCCGAGAAGTCATCGTTACTGACCTCCCCTTCGACCACGACCATGGCGTCGTTCTGCAGCAATGACTGGGCCGCCATGAAGGAGTCGGCAAACAGCGACGCCTCGATGCGCCCCGAGCGGTCATCGAGGGTGACGAAGCCCATCTTGTCACCCTTCTTGTTCTTCATGACCCGCAACGCAATGATCATGCCGGCGATCGTCTGGGACTCACGGGACGGCTTCAGGTCGATGATGCGCTGCCGGGCAAAACGGCGAATCTCGCTTTCGTACTCGTCGATCGGGTGACCGGTCAGGTACAGGCCCAGTGTGTCCTTCTCGCCTTTGAGACGCTCTTTGAGGGTCAGCTCGCGGACCTTGCGGTGGTTGGCATAGACGTCCGAGTCTGCTTCGACGAACAATCCGCCAAACAGGTCGACGTGGCCGCTGTCGGCTGTACGTGCGGTCTGCTCGGCCGACTTGATCGCCTCTTCCAGTGCCGCCAGCAAGGTTGCACGGTTACGGTCGATGTTGGCCTGGTAGGCCTTGATCTCGTCATGGAAGTACGGGCCCAGACGGTCCAGTGCACCACTGCGGATCAACGCATCGAGGGTGCGCTTGTTGACGCGCTTGAGGTCGACGCGCTCGCAGAAATCGAACAGGTCCTTGAACGGGCCGCCCTGCGCACGCACTTCGACGATGGCTTCCACCGGCCCCTCGCCCACGCCCTTGATCGCACCCAGGCCATAGACGATACGGCCATCGTCATTGACGGTGAACTTGAAATCGGAGGTGTTCACATCGGGCGCATCGAGGCGCAGCTTCATGCTGCGCACTTCCTCGATCAGCACCACCACCTTGTCGGTGTTGTGCATGTCCGCCGACAGTACCGCGGCCATGAACGGCGCCGGGTAGTGGGTTTTCAGCCAGGCGGTCTGGTAGGACACCAGGCCATAGGCGGCAGAGTGAGATTTGTTGAAGCCGTAACCGGCGAATTTCTCTACCAGGTCAAAGATGTTACCTGCCAGATCGCCATCGATGCCGTTGTTCGCGCAGCCTTCGATGAAGCCGCCGCGCTGCTTGGCCATCTCTTCGGGCTTTTTCTTACCCATGGCCCGCCGCAGCATGTCGGCACCGCCCAGGGTATAGCCGGCCATGACCTGGGCAATCTGCATCACCTGCTCTTGGTACAGGATGATGCCGTAGGTCGGCGCCAGTACCGGCTGCAGGCCGTCATACTGGTAGTCCGGGTGCGGGTAGGCCAGCTCGGCGCGGCCGTGCTTGCGGTTGATGAAGTCGTCCACCATGCCCGACTGCAGCGGGCCTGGGCGGAACAGCGCCACCAGTGCGATGAGGTCTTCCAGGCAGTCTGGTTTGAGCTTCTTGATCAGCTCCTTCATGCCGCGCGATTCGAGCTGGAACACCGCCGTGGTCTCGGCTTTTTGCAGCAACTCGTAGGTCTTGCGGTCATCCAGGGGAATGAAGTCGATGTTCAGGTCCGGCAGGTTCTGCTTGGCCTGCTCGCGGTTGATCGTCTCCATCGCCCACTTGATGATGGTGAGCGTACGCAGGCCAAGGAAGTCGAACTTGACCAGCCCGGCGGCCTCGACATCGTCCTTGTCGAACTGGGTTACCAGGCCGCCGCCCTCTTCGTCACAGGCGATCGGCGAGAAGTCGGTGAGCTTGGTCGGGGCGATGACCACACCACCGGCGTGCTTGCCGGTACCCCGGGTGACACCCTCGAGCTTGAGGGCCATCTCCCAGATCTCGCGGGCATCTTCGTCGCCCTTGAGGAAGTCGCGCAGGATCTCTTCCTGCTCATAGGCTTTTTCCAGGGTCATGCCGACTTCGAAGGGGATCATCTTCGACAGGCGATCGGCCAGGCCGTAGGACTTGCCCTGCACCCGCGCCACGTCGCGCACCACCGCCTTGGCGGCCATGGTACCGAAGGTGATGATCTGGCTGACCGCGTTGCGCCCGTAGGCATCAGCCACGTACTCGATGACCCGGTCACGGCCATCCATGCAGAAGTCGACGTCGAAGTCGGGCATGGATACCCGTTCAGGGTTGAGGAAGCGCTCGAACAGCAGGTCATAGGCCAGCGGGTCGAGGTCGGTGATCTTCAACACGTAGGCGACCAGCGAACCGGCACCCGAGCCTCGGCCTGGGCCGACCGGCACGCCGTTGTTCTTGGCCCACTTGATGAAGTCCATAACGATCAGGAAGTAGCCGGGGAAGCCCATCTGGATGATGATATCCAGCTCGAACTTCAGGCGGTCCAGGTAGACCTGGCGCTTTTCCTCATAGTCTGGCGTGGTCTCTTTGGGCCAGAGCACCGCCAGGCGCTCCTCCAGGCCTTCATGGGAGACATGGCGCAGGTAATCGTCGATGCCCATGCCATTGGGCGTCGGGAAATCGGGCAGGAAGTGCTTGCCCAATTGAACCTGGATGTTGCAGCGCTTGGCGATCTCGACAGTGTTGGCGATGGCGTCGGGCAAGTCGCTGAACAGCTCGGCCATTTCGTCCGCGCTCTTGAGGTACTGCTGGTCGCTGTAGTTGCGCGGGCGACGCGGGTCGTCCAGGGTCCAGCCCTCGCCGATGCAGACACGGGTTTCGTGGGCATCGTAGTCGGCCTGCTTGATGAAGCGCACATCGTTGGTCGCCACCAGCGGCGCGCCGACCTTGTCGGCCAGGGCCACAGCAGCGTGCACGTATTCTTCGTCGCGGGCGCGGTTGGTGCGCTGCACTTCAACGTAGAAGCGCTCGGGGAACATGCCCATCCAGTCGCGCAACAGCGCTTCGGCTTCTTCAACCCGGCCAGAGAGCAGCGCGGCGCCAATGTCGCCTTCCTTGCCAGCTGACAAGGCGATCAGGCCTTCGCTGGCGGGGGCGATCCACTCGCGCTGCAAAATCACCAGGCCATTGCGCTGGCCTTCGACCCAACCGCGCGAAATCAGCTCGGTGAGGTTGCGATAGCCCTGGGGGTTCATCGCCAGGAAGCAGATACGCGACAACGGGGCTTCCGGGTCGGGCCCGGCCAGCCACAGGTCGGCACCACAGATCGGCTTGATCCCGGCGCCCATGGCGGTCTTGTAGAACTTCACCAGCGAGCACATGTTGCTCTGGTCGGTGATCGCCACCGCCGGCATGTTCATCCCCGCCAGTGCCTTGGCCAGCGGTTTGATCCGCACCAGGCCGTCGACCAGCGAGAATTCGGAGTGCACGCGAAGGTGAACGAAGGGAACCGACATGGGTGATCCTGTAGCAGAACGACAAGGGCGGGATTGTAGCGTAAATGAGGGCAGGATTTGGGGCTGCTTCGCAGCCCGTCGCGACACAAGGCCGCTCCTACAGAGGAACGCATGATTTCTGTAGGAGCGGCCTTGCGTCGCGAAAGGGCCGCAAAGCGGCCCCATGCACTAGATCAAAGAATCGGTAATGCCCTCACGGGCCTCCCAGGCCGCCCGCACCGGCGCAAAGGAGCGTCGATGAATGGGCGTAGGCCCAAGCCGTGCCAGGGCTTCAAGGTGCACCGGCGTCGGATAACCCTTGTGCCCACCGATGCCGTAACCGGGGTAGATCAGCTCGAACGCACTCATCTCCCGATCACGCGTCACCTTGGCCAGGATCGACGCAGCCGCGATGGCCGGTACCTGGCTGTCACCTTTTACGACTGGTGCCGCGGGCACCGCCAGCTTGGGGCAGCGGTTGCCGTCGATCAGTGCCAGCTTGGGCGTGACATGCAGCCCCTCGACCGCACGCTGCATGGCCAGCATGGTGGCCTGAAGAATGTTCAGGCGGTCGATTTCTTCGACCTCGGCGCGGGCAATGCAAAAGCTCAGCGCCTTCTCGCAGATTTCGTCGAACAACGCCTCGCGCTTGGCTTCGGTGAGTTTCTTCGAATCGTTGAGGCCGAGGATCGGCCGTGCCGGGTCGAGGATCACTGCAGCCGTCACCACCGCGCCACACAACGGGCCACGGCCGACTTCATCGACCCCGGCGACCAGGTCTTCGACCAGGTTGAAATCCAGTCCTATTTGCATCTCAGCGGTCCTTGAGCAAGGCCAGTACCGCCTCGGCGGCCTGGTTGGAAGCATCCCGGCGCAGGGTGCGGTGAATCTCGTCGAAACGTTCGGTCTGCTGGCTGCCATCGGCCACCAAGGGGGCCAAGGTTTGCGCCAGGGCTTCGCTGGTGGCGTCATCCTGCAGCAGTTCAGGCACCAGTTCGCGCTGGGCCAGCAGGTTGGGCAACGACACGTAAGGGCTTTTGACCAGGCGCTTGAGAATCCAGTAGGTCAACGGCGCCAGGCGATAAGCCACCACCATGGGCCGCTTGTACAGCAGTGCCTCCAGGGTGGCGGTACCCGATGCGATAAGCACCGCATCGCAGGCCGCCAGGGCCTGGTGCGACTGGCCGTCGAGCAGGGTCAGCGGCAGCGCGCGCCCTTCGAGCATCTGCTCGACCTGGGCACGCCGTGCGGCGTTGGCGCAGGGCAGCACGAAGCGCACACCCGGTACTCGTTCGCGCAAGCGCTCGGCGGCATCGAGGAACAGCGCCCCCAGGCGCCCGACCTCGCCGCCGCGGCTGCCAGGCATCAAGGCCACCACCGGGCCTGGGCCTAGGCCAAGCGCAGCGCGCGCCGCCTGTCGGTCGGCCTCGAGCGGAATGGTATCGGCCAGTGGGTGGCCGACGAAACGCACCGGCACCCCCTGCTCCTCGTAGAACCGGGCTTCGAACGGCAACAGCGTCAGCATCAGGTCGCAGCCTTCGCGGATCTTCAGCACGCGCTTCTGCCGCCACGCCCATACGGATGGGCTGACGTAGTGCACGGTCTTGATACCGGCTTGACGCAGTTTCAATTCGATGTTGAGGGTGAAATCCGGGGCGTCGATGCCGATGAACACATCGGGCTTTTCGGCGATGAGGGTCTGGATCAACAACTTGCGGCGCTTGAGCAGCTCACGCAGCCGTCCCAGTACCTCGACCAGGCCCATGACCGCCAGACGTTCCATGGGGAAGTAGGATTGCAGGCCTTCGGCTTCCATCAAGGGGCCGCCAACGCCGATAAAGCGGACGTCGGGATGGCGCGCCTTGAGGGCGCGCATCAAGCCAGACCCGAGAATATCGCCGCTGGCCTCACCCGCGACCAGGGCTACGCAAAGCTGGGCCATGTCAGCGGGTGATGCCGCGGGCAGAATTCAGGATCGACTGACGGAACAGATCGACCTCAGGGTGCTGGGCTGCCAGTTCGTCCAGCGCCTTGATCGCATCTTCGACGGTCAGGCCCTGACGGTAGACGATCTTGTAGCAACGACGCAGGATATGAATGACCTCGTCGCTGAAACCCCGACGGCGCATGCCTTCGAAGTTCATGCTGCGTGCTTCGGCCGGGCTGCCGAACACCGTGACGAAGGCCGGTACGTCTTTGCCGATCGCCGTGCCCATGCCGGAAAACGCATGTGCACCGATATGGCAGTACTGGTGCACCAGGGTGTACCCGGACAGAATTGCCCAGTCACCCACATGAACATGCCCCGCCAACGCGGTGTTGTTCACCAGAATGCAATGATTGCCGATGACACTATCGTGACCGATGTGGGCGTAGGCCATGATCAGGTTGTGATCGCCGACGGTGGTTTCTGCACGGTCCTGAACGGTACCGCGGTGAATGGTCACACCTTCGCGGAACACATTGTGATCACCGATCACCAGGCGCGTCGGCTCACCCTTGTACTTGAGGTCAGGGGTGTCTTCGCCGATCGAGGAAAACTGGTAGATGCGGTTGTGCTTGCCGATACGGGTCGGCCCCTTGAGCACCACATGCGGGCCAATGACGGTGCCCTCCCCGATTTCGACATCAGGGCCAACGATCGACCAGGGGCCCACCTCGACACCGTCGGCCAGCTTGGCCGACGGGTCGATGATGGCCCGAGGATCAATCAAATTCATAGGGAGCGTTCCGCGCAGGTGATTTCTGCCGAGCAGACAGGCTTGCCGTCGACCAGGGCGCGGCACTCGAATTTCCAGATCATGCTCTTGCGGCTGAGGAACTTGGCTTCCAGCACAAGCTGGTCACCCGGCAATACCGGCTGACGGAAACGCAATTTGTCGGACCCGACAAAGTAGTACAGGGTGCCATCCGCCGGCTTGGCATCGAGCATCTTGAAACCGAGGATGCCGGCCGCCTGGGCCATGGCCTCGATGATCAGAACGCCCGGCATGATCGGGTGGGCCGGGAAGTGGCCATTGAAGAACGGCTCGTTGATGCTGACATTCTTGTAGGCACGAATGCTCTGGGCCTCGAAGTCCAGATCCGTCACGCGATCCACCAGCAGGAACGGGTAACGGTGAGGCAGGTATTCGCGAATCTCGTTGATGTCCATCATTTCGGGGGGAAGCCTGTAATAAGAATAGGGAGCGCAGGTGCTGACCACGCGCTCCTTTTGCAGTCCAAAGAGGAGCCAGCTAGCGTCTGTTCACTCTTGCTCAGGGAATGGTATCAGCCTTCTGATGCCGGCTGGCCACCTGAGGTCACGGTATCGATGCGCTTTTCCACCTGCTGGAGACGCTTGGCCATGTCGTCCAGGTGGCGGATACGCGCGGCGCTCTTGCGCCAGTCAGCCAATGGCTGCATGGCTGTGCCGGAAGAATAGGCACCCGGTTCGGTGATCGATCGGGTCACCATGGTCATCCCGGACACGAAAACGTTATCACAGACATCAATATGACCCACCATGCCGACACCGCCAGCAATGGTGCAGTGCTTGCCAATGCGCGTGCTGCCGGAAATCCCGACACAGGCGGCCATGGCCGTGTGCTCACCGATCTGAACGTTATGGGCGATCTGGATCTGGTTGTCGAGCTTGACCCCGTCGGCAATGCGCGTGTCCGACAGCGCACCACGGTCGATTGCCGTGTTGACGCCGATTTCTACATCATCGCCGATGGTCACGCCGCCGATCTGGGCAATCTTGCGCCATACGCCCTTCTCGTTGGCGAAGCCGAAGCCCTCGCCACCGATCACTGCGCCAGACTGGATCACCACACGCTTGCCGATGGTCACGTCATGGTACAGGGTGACCCGTGGCGCCAGCCAGCCGCCCTCACCGATGACGCAACGGGCACCGACCACGCAGTGGGCACCGATGCTGACATTGGCAGCAACCTGCGCACCACTTTCGATGACGACGAACGGGCCGATGCTCGCACTGGCATCCACCTGGGCATCTTCAGCCACTACGGCGCTGGGATGAATTCCCGCCACAGCCTTGGGCTTGGGATCGAACAGGTGGGAAATGCGCGCATAGGCCAAGTACGGATCAGCGACGATCAGTGCATTGCCAGCAAAGCCTTCAGCATCCGCAGCCTTGAGCAGCACCGCTGCCGCCTGGCTGTTATCCAGGAATTTGCGGTACTGCGGGTTGGCGAGGAAGCTCAATTGACCGGGGCCGGCCTCCTGCAAGGTGGCCAGCCCGGTAATCTGCAGCGCCTCGGGCCCCTTGAGGGTGGCGCCGAGGGCTTCGGCCAACTGGCCAAGCGTCATGTTCAAGGTCATATCAACGGGCTTGGTTCATGCGCTCGATGACTTGGCGGGTGATGTCGTACTGAGGTTTGACATCGATGACCGCGCCACGCTCGAGAACCAGGTCGAAACCGCCCTTCTTGATCACTTCCTCGACAGCACCGTCCAGCTTCGGCTTGAGTTGCTTGAGCATGTCACGGTCAGCAACGGCCTTGGCTTCGTTCAGTTCCTTGGACTGGAACTGGAAGTCACGGGCCTTTTGCTTGAACTCGAGCTCCAGGCGCTCACGCTCCTGCTGCTGCATCTTGTCGCCACCTTTGATCAGGCGGTCCTGGATGCCCTTGGCGCTGCTTTCCAAGCTTTTCAGCTTGGTCAGTTGCGGGCCGAATTTTTTCTCTGCATCGACCGCATACTTCTTGGCGGCATCCGATTCCAGCAGGGCCATCTGATAGTTCAGGACGGCAACCTTCATTTCGGCGAAAGCCGGGGTGGCGACCAGCGCCGCGGCCAAAATGGCCAGTTGAGTCAACTTACGCACGATGCACTCCTGGATAAACCGTTGTCGTTATGCAAGGGCCGACCTTAGAAGGTCTGGCCCAGAGAGAATTGGAACACCTGGGTATCGGCATCGTCCGGCTTCTTGACCGGCATCGCCAGGCTGAAGCTCAACGGGCCCAGTGCAGTGATCCAGGTCACACCCAAACCCACCGAACTGGCCATACCCGAGAAACCGACCTTCTCGCAATCTGGCTTGCTGCCGCAGTTGGTATCGAACACGTTACCCACGTCCCAGAATACCGACGTGCGCAGCGAACGCTGGTCCTTGACGAACGGCAGTGGGAACAGCAGTTCGACACCACCCTGGACCAACACGTTGCCACCGAACGGCAGCGGATCCTGATCCGGGTCGCGGATGGTACCCGGCTTGCCGCCTTCGTTACCTTCACCACGGCTAGGCGTACTGCGCGGGCCCAGGCTGCTGTCCTTGAAGCCACGGACAGAGTTGAAGCCGCCCGCGTAGTAGTTCTCGTAGAACGGCAGGCCCGAGGTGCTGCCGTAGCCATCACCATAGCCCAGTTCAGTGTGCAGGCGCAGGGTGTAGTCGTTGGTGATCGGCTTGAACAGCTGACCACGGTAGTCGAGCTTGAAGAACGACAGGTCGCTGCCCGGAATGGTCGATTCCAGGGTCAGGCTTTGCGAATGACCGCGAGTCGCCAGCACGCCTTTGTTCAGGGTCGACTCGGACCAGCCGATCGACGCCTTGAAGTTCAGGAAGTTGTCACCCTCTTGATCGAGGAAATCGAAGATCTCGTCAACGGTGTATTTACCGGTTTTGATCTTGTCCTGCTGAACGCTCAGGCCATAGGTCAGGCGCGAGGTTTCGCTGATCGGGTAACCCAGGCTGACACCGGCGCCCAGGCTGTCGACCGCATAGCTGGCAACGTCGACATCGAGGTCGTCGTAGTCGGTGCTGCGGTAGAAGGCGTTGTAACCCAGGCTGACACCGTCAGCCGTGAAGTAGGGGTCCACGAAGCCGAAGTTGTAGCGGGTCTGGTATTCGGAACGAGTCAGGCCGATGGAGACCTTGTTACCGGTACCCAGGAAGTTGCTCTGGCTGATCGAACCACCCAGGATCAGACCGGCGCTCTGAGCGAAACCGACCGACGCCGTGATGGAGCCGGACGCTTGTTCCTCGACGCTGTAGTTGACGTCGACCTGGTCATCGGTGCCAGGCACCGGCGGGGTCTCGACGTTGACTTCCTTGAAGAAGCCCAGGCGCTCCAGACGGGTCTTGGACTGGTCGATCAGGTAGGTCGACGCCCAGCCGCCTTCCATCTGGCGCATTTCGCGACGCAGCACTTCGTCTTCGGTCTTGGTGTTGCCGCGGTAGTTGATGCGGTTGACGTAGGCACGCTTGCCCGGGTCGACCACGAACATGATATCGACGGTGTGGTCCTGGTCGTTCGGCTGTGGCACGCCGTTGACGTTGGCGAAGGTGTAGCCTTCGTTACCCAGACGACGGGTGATCAGCTCGGACGTGGTGGTCATCACCTTGCGCGAGAATACCTGGCCCGGCTGCACCAGCAGCAGCGACTTGACCTGGTCTTCCGGCACCTTGAGGTCACCGGAGAGCTTCACGTCACGGACGGTGTACTTCTCGCCTTCGTTGATGTTGACGGTGATGTAGACGTGTTTCTTGTCTGGCGTGATGGATACCTGGGTAGAGGCGATATCCATGTTGATGTAGCCACGGTCCAGGTAGTAGGAACGCAGACGCTCCAGGTCACCGGAGAGTTTTTCACGGGCGTACTTGTCGTCGTTCTTGAAGAACGACAGCCAGTTGGTGGTTTTCAGCTCGAACAGCTGCGACAGCTCTTCGTCGTCGAAGACGTTGTTGCCCACCACGTTGATGTGCTGAATGGCAGCGACGGTGCCCTCGTTGATCTTGATTTTCAGCGCGACGCGGTTGCGCGGCTGCGGCACGACTTCGGCGTCGACCTCGGCAGAGTAGCGGCCCTGGGCCACGTACTGGCGCTGCAGCTCGTTACGCACACCTTCAAGGGTGGCGCGCTGGAAGATTTCACCTTCGGCCAGGCCAGACTGCTTCAGACCCTTCATCAGGTCTTCGGTGCTGATCGCTTTGTTGCCTTCGATCTCGATGCTGGAAACCGACGGGCGCTCGACCACGTTGATGATCAGGACATTGCCATCGCGGCTCAGCTGGATGTCTTGGAAGAAGCCAGTCTTGAACAGGGAACGGGTCGAATCCACCAGGCGCCGATCATCGGCCTGATCGCCGACGTTGAGCGGCAAGGCACCGAAGACGCTGCCGGCGGAAACCCGCTGCAGGCCGTTGACACGAATATCGGAGATGGTGAAGGACTCGGCGTGAACTTCAGCGATCATCAGTGCGGAGAGGACCGCAGTTAGCAGCAGACGTTTCATGAAGTCCTTTTATTCCAACTGGCAATAAACAACCCGCCGCGAAGTGGCGGCAGGTTCGCAATGCGAAGCTTTATAGTCGACCCAGATCGTTGATCAGGGCGAGCAACATCACCCCTACGACCAAACTGATACCGATCTGGACCCCCCAACCTTGCACCCGATCTGACAGCGGACGACCGCGCGCCCACTCGACCAGGTAAAACAGCAAATGCCCCCCATCCAGTACTGGAATGGGCAGCAGGTTAAGAACCCCCAGGCTTATGCTCAGGTAGGCCAGGAAATTCAGGAAATCCCCCACGCCGGACTGGGCTGAAGCGCCCGCCACTTTAGCAATGGTTATCGGTCCGCTCAAGTTTTTTACCGAGAGCTCTCCGAACAGCATTTTCTTCAGCGACTCGAGCGTCAGGACGCTCATGTTCCAGGTGCGCGACAAGCCCTCACCTACCGCGTCCAACGGGCCATAGCTGACTTCGCGAAGCATGTTGGCAGGCCATTCGCCACCTTTTACCCCCGCGCCCAGGTAACCGCCCGCGGCCTTGCCCTCACCCTTGCGGGCCAGGGTTACCGGTACATCCAGCGCAGCACCATCGCGTTCGACACGCACCACGACCTTGGCTTGCGGGTGGGCGCGCACGGTGTCGACCACCTGCTGCCAGTCGTTCACTGCCACGCCATCGAGGGCCAGCAGCTTGTCACCTGTCTTCAAGCCGGCGGCAGCGGCCGGCCCTTTCGAATCAATCTCGGCCAGCACCGGCACGATCACCGGGCGCCATGGGCGCAAGCCCAGGGACTGGATAGGGTCTGGCTCGTCGGCGCCCTTCAGCCAGTGGTCCAGCTTGATCTGCAAGTGCTGCTCGGCGCTGGCGCCTTCGTCGCGCACGCCTACCTGCAGGGTGCCGCTCTCGCCCAGACGGCGAACCAGTTGCAGGTTGACCGCAGACCAACCGCTGGTCGCCTTGCCATCGATGGATACAATTTCCTGACCTGCGGTCAGGCCTGCCGACGCTGCCAGGCTGCCCGCTTCGACTGCACCGATGACCGGGCGAATCTGCTGGGTGCCGAGCATGGCCAACAGCCAGAAGAACACGATGGCCAGCAAGAAGTTGGCAATCGGGCCGGCGGCGACGATGGCGATACGCTGACGCACGCTTTTTCGGTTGAACGATTGGTCGGCCAACGCAGGCGGCACATCGCCTTCACGCTCATCGAGCATCTTGACGTAGCCGCCCAGCGGAATCGCCGCCACCACGAATTCGGTGCCCTGGCGGTCATGCCAGCGCAACAACGGCGTACCGAAGCCCACCGAAAAACGCAGCACCTTGACGCCGCAGCGTCGGGCCACCCAGAAGTGGCCAAATTCGTGGAACGTGACCAGAACACCCAAGGCCACCAGGGTGCCGACAATCATGTAGAGCGCAGTCATATCTTTCTCCAGATGACGTTCAGCAGAACGACTTTTCGCACAAGCCCTGGCAGGCCTGCATCATCGACCGTGACGCCGCAACCACTCACGGGACAGCTCCCGGGCACGCTGGTCGGCGGCAAATACCGCGTCCAACGAAGCCAGTGGCACTACAGGCTCCTGATCGAGCACTTGTTCGATCATACCCGCGATCTCCGGGAAGCGGATACGCCGCTGGAGAAATGCCTCGACAGCCACTTCGTTGGCCGCATTGAGCACGGCAGGTGCACTGTTGCCGGCCTCGGCAGCCTGCCGCGCCAGGCGCAGGCACGGGAAGCGCTGTTCGTCGGGTGCCTGGAAATCCAGGCGTGCGATGGCAAACAGGTCCAGCGGTGCGACGCCAGAATCAATGCGCTCTGGCCAGGCCAGCGCATTGGCGATCGGCGTGCGCATGTCCGGGTTGCCCAGCTGGGCGAGCACAGATCCGTCCACGTAATCCACCAGCGAGTGGATCACGCTCTGCGGGTGCACCACCACCTCGACCTTGGCGGGCGAGGCATCGAACAGCCAGCAGGCCTCGATCAACTCGAGCCCTTTGTTCATCATGCTGGCCGAATCCACGGAAATCTTGCGCCCCATGGACCAGTTAGGGTGCGCGCACGCCTGCTCCGGCGTGACATCGGCCAATGCGGCGGACGGTGTTTCGCGGAACGGGCCACCCGATGCCGTCAGCAGGATGCGGCGCACCCCCACCTGGCTCAGGCCGCGGGCATAGTCGCCGGGCAGGCACTGGAAGATTGCATTGTGCTCGCTGTCGATCGGCAGCAGCACGGCACCACTGCGCCGCACCGCCTCCATGAACAGCGCGCCAGACATCACCAGGGCCTCTTTATTGGCCAGCAACACTTTCTTGCCCGCCTCGACGGCAGCCAAGGTCGGTCGCAGCCCTGCTGCACCCACGATGGCGGCCATCACCGCATCCACCTCAGGCGCTGCGGCAACCTGGCAAAGCCCCGCCTCGCCTTCCAGCACCTGGGTAGCGCAACCGACGGCCGCCAGGCCGTCGCGCAAGCGCGCAGCACCTTCGGCACTAGGCACCACCGCGTACTCCGGGCGATGCTGGACGCACAGCGCCAGCAGCTCGTCGATGCGCGAGTAACCGCTCAGGGCAAATACCGAATAACGCTCAGGGTGACGTGCAATCACATCCAGCGTGCTCAGGCCAATGGAGCCCGTGGCACCCAGCACGGTAATGCGCTGCAACGTACTCACATCACACCCCATTCGGCAGCCCACAGCAGCACGGCAAAGAGCGGGATGGCCGCCGTCAGGCTGTCGATGCGGTCGAGCACGCCACCATGGCCGGGCAGCAGGTTACTGCTGTCCTTGATGCCCGAGCGGCGCTTGAACATGCTTTCGGTCAGGTCACCGATCACCGAGGCCATGACCACCAGTGCCGCGCCCATCAGGCCCAGCAGAATCTGGCCAACGCCCCAGTCGCGGCTGATACCGACCACCAGCGTAATGACCAGGCTGACAGCCAGGCCACCATAGACGCCTTCCCAGCTCTTGCCCGGGCTGACCTGCGGCGCCAGCTTGCGCTTGCCGAAGGCTCGACCAGAGAAGTAGGCACCGATGTCGGCGGCCCACACCAGCACCATGACCGACAGAATCAGCCAGTTGCCGAGCGGCCAGTGCTTGAGCAGCACCAGGCCTTGCCACGCCGGCAGCAACACCAGCAGGCCAATCAGCAAGCGGCAGGCCGCACTGGCCCATAGCTCGCTGCTGCGCGGATAGGTCAGCACCAGCCAGGTGGCCAGCCCCCACCAGATCACTGACGCACCCAGCACCCACGGTGCCAGGTCGGGCATCAGGTGCAGCAGCATCAGCGCTCCGGCGACGACCGCGGCGTAGGCAATGCGCAGTGGCTGGGTCATCAACCCCGCCAGGCGCGCCCACTCCCAGGCGCCGAGGGTGACCACGAAGCCGATGAACAGGGCGAAATCCCCACCGTTGAGCAGGAAGAAGCCACCCAGCGCGACCGGCAGCAGGATCAGCGCGGTAATGATGCGTTGTTTAAGCATTAAGCACGAGCTCCAGCCTCGACCTGCTCGCTGGTCTTACCGAAGCGGCGCTGGCGCGAAGCGAAATCGGCCAGGGCATTGCGCATGGCCTCGTGTTTGAAGTCCGGCCAGTACAGGTCGGAGAAATACAGCTCGGCATAGGCCAGCTGCCACAGCAGGAAATTGCTGATGCGGCGTTCGCCCCCGGTGCGGATACACAGGTCCGGCAACGGCAACTCACCGGTGGACAGGCACGTCTGCAGCAGACCCGGCGTGATATCGTCCGGACGCAGATGGCCCGCCTGTACTTCCCGCGCCAGGCGCTGGGCGGCCTGGGCGATATCCCACTGGCCACCGTAATTGGCCGCGATCTGCAGGATGAAGCGGTTGTTGCCGGCGGTCAGTGCCTCGGCCTCACGCATGGCAGCCTGCAGCTCAGGGTGAAAGCGCGAGCGATCACCAATGATGCGCAAGCTGATGTTGTTCTCGTTGAGGCGACGCGCCTCACGGCGCAGGGCCGAGAAGAACAACTCCATCAGCGCACCGACCTCTTCGGCGGGGCGCTGCCAGTTTTCGCTGGAGAAGGCGAACAGGGTCAGTACCTCGACCCCCGATTCGGCGCAGACTTCGATGACCGCACGCACGGCATCGACGCCAGCCTTGTGCCCGGCAACGCCGGGCAGCAAGCGCTTCTTCGCCCAGCGGTTGTTGCCATCCATGATGATCGCGACGTGTCGCGGCACCGAGGACGGCGCCGCTGGCTTGGTCTTTTCCATTAAAAAACCTCGGCCTTAGACGGCCAACAGGTCCTTTTCCTTGGCCTTGAACGCAGCGTCGATTTCGGCGACGAACTTGTCGGTCAGCTTCTGGATCTCGTCAGCGGCGCGACGTTCTTCGTCTTCGCTGATTTCCTTGTCCTTGGTCAGCTTCTTCAGGTCGGCGAGTGCGTCACGGCGCACGTTACGCACGGCTACCTTGGCATCTTCGGCAACGCCGCTGGCCTGCTTGGTGTAACCCTTGCGGGTTTCCTCGGTCAGGGCCGGCATCGGGACGCGGATGGTGGTACCGGCGCTGGACGGGTTCAGGCCCAGGTCGGAGGTCAGGATGGCTTTTTCGATGGCAGCGCTGAGGTTCTTGTCGTGCGCGACGATCTTTAGGGTGCGCGCGTCCTCGACGGTAATCGCGGCCACCTGGTTCAGCGGCATTTCGCTACCCCAGGCAGTGACCCTGACGCTGTCCAGAATGCTTGGGTGGGCACGGCCGGTGCGGATGGCAGCCAGGTGGCGACCCAGCGCCTCGATGGACTTGCCCATGCGGTCCTGGGCGTCTTTCTTGATAGCGTTGATCATTTTTGAACTTCCTCGATCAGGGTTCCTTCCGCGCCGCCATGCACGATGTTCAGCAGGGCGCCCGGCTTGTTCATGTTGAAGACGCGCAGCGGCATCTTGTGGTCGCGGCAAAGGCAAATTGCCGTCAGATCCATCACACCCAGCTTGCGATCCAGCACTTCATCGTAGGTCAGATGATCGAACTTCTCGGCATGCGGGTCTTTGAATGGATCTGCAGTGTATACACCATCGACCTTGGTTGCCTTCAATACCACGTCGGCATCGATTTCGATGGCGCGCAGGCAAGCGGCGGAGTCGGTGGTGAAGAACGGGTTGCCGGTACCGGCAGCGAAGATTACGACTTCTTTGGCGTTCAGGTGGCGCATGGCTTTGCGGCGATCATAGTGATCGGTTACGCCTACCATGGAAATCGCCGACATGACGATGGCGGTAATGTTTGCCCGCTCCAGCGCGTCGCGCATGGCCAGGGCATTCATGACGGTCGCCAGCATGCCCATGTGGTCACCGGTGACGCGGTCCATGCCGGCTGCACTGAGCGCCGCACCACGGAACAGGTTGCCACCGCCGATCACCAGACCGACTTGCACACCGATGCCGACCAGCTGGCCGACTTCCAGCGCCATGCGATCCAGGACCTTGGGGTCGATCCCGAACTCTTCCGAGCCCATCAGGGCCTCGCCGCTAAGTTTGAGTAGAATGCGTTTATAGCGAGCCTGATGACCACTGCCCTGCTGAG
This sequence comes from Pseudomonas sp. Y3 TE3536, assembly GCF_053629175.1. Lineage (NCBI taxonomy): Bacteria > Pseudomonadati > Pseudomonadota > Gammaproteobacteria > Pseudomonadales > Pseudomonadaceae > Pseudomonas > Pseudomonas sp. Y3 TE3536. Next base: position 662,051 of record NZ_JBRJHU010000001.1, read on the forward strand.
CCATTGCGAATCTCTCCTGCGGCGTTTGTAAAAAAATTCTGGCGGGCTGCTTGAGCCTGCGTGTAACTCTAACGTGACGCAGCGACTGCGTCAGCGAACAGCGGTTTGGAAAACCACTCCCGCTTTGACAAAGAGGCTGCGCGCGTGAGCGGGCAGCCTCTTTGGGGCGACAGACGTGTCTGTCTTACTGCTTGGCAGCAGCTACCTGAGCGGCAACTTCTTCAGCGAAGTTGTCGACTGGCTTCTCGATGCCTTCGCCGACCTTGAAGTAGGTGAAGGAAACGATTTCAGCACCGGCTTTCTTGGCCAGCTCGCCAACCTTGACTTCCGGGTTCATGACGAAGGCTTGCTCTTTCAGCGAAGCTTCAGCCTTGAACTTGGTGATACGGCCGTTGATCATGTTCTCAACGATGTTTTCCGGCTTGCCGGCGATCTTGTCGGCGTTCAGCTGCAGGAAGACATTCTTCTCGCGCTCGATGGCCTCGGCGGAGATTTCCGATGCATCCAGGAACTCCGGGTTCGAAGCAGCAACGTGCATGGCGATGTTCTTGGCCAGCTCGACGTCGCCGCCTTTCAGGACAACAACGGCACCGATCTTGTTGCCGTGCAGGTAAGCACCAACAACGTCACCCTCAACGCGCGCCAGGCGGCGGATGTTGACGTTTTCGCCGCACTTGGCGACCAGGGCTTCACGGGCTGCTTCGCGCGAGGCGATCAGCGGTGCAGCGTCGGTCAGCTTCTGGGCGAAGGCTTCTTCGAGGCTTTCGGCTACGAAGTTTTTGAAGTCGTCTTGCAGGGCCAGGAAGTCGGTCTGCGAGTTGACTTCCAGCAGAACGGCGGCTTTGCCGTCGGTCTTGACGGCGATAGCGCCTTCAGCAGCGACGTTGCCAGCCTTTTTGGCGGCCTTGATGGCGCCCGAGGCACGCATGTCGTCAATGGCTTTTTCGATGTCGCCGCCGGCCTTTTCCAGGGCCTTTTTGCAATCCATCATGCCTTCGCCGGTACGCTCGCGCAGTTCTTTGACCAGCGCTGCAGTAATTGCTGCCATTTCAAAATCCTCTTGGAAAGTTTTTCAACCATTCCACCCGCTCATCACGGGCGTTCAATTCTGCAAATCCGCTGTGTTTATCTCAGCAGGCCCATAGTGCGGGGCGGTTGCTGACAGCAGGATTTCAAGGTGGCAAAAAGGGGGCAAAGCCCCCTTTTTGCGTGCCAAGTAGACGCCAGGCGTCAATTACTCAGCAGCAGGTGCAGCCGCTTCTTCAGCGTAGACTTCGGTGCCGCCAGCAACGTTGTTGCGGCCGCGGATGATGGCGTCAGCCATCGAAGTCATGTACAGCTCGATAGCGCGAATGGCGTCATCGTTACCTGGGATGATGTAGTCAACACCTTCCGGGCTGCTGTTGGTATCGACAACGCCGATAACCGGGATGCCCAGCTTGTTGGCTTCGGTGATAGCAATGCGCTCGTGGTCAACGTCGATCACGAACAGGGCATCAGGCAGGCCGCCCATGTCCTTGATACCACCCAGGCTGCGGTCCAGCTTTTCCAGATCGCGCGAACGCATCAGGGCTTCTTTCTTGGTCAGCTTGGCAAAGGTGCCATCTTCGGCCTGAGTTTCCAGGTCGCGCAGACGCTTGATCGAAGCACGGATGGTTTTGTAGTTGGTCAGCATGCCGCCCAACCAGCGGTGGTCAACGTATGGCGAACCGGCACGAGCAGCTTGCTCGGCGACGATCTTGCCGGCGGAACGCTTGGTGCCGACGAACATGATCTTGTTCTTGCCCTGGGCCAGACGCTCTACGAAAGCCAGAGCTTCGTTGAACATTGGCAGGGTTTTTTCCAGGTTGATGATGTGGATCTTGTTACGCGCGCCGAAAATGTACTTGCCCATTTTCGGGTTCCAGTAACGGGTCTGGTGGCCGAAGTGCACACCGGCCTTCAGCATATCGCGCATGTTGACTTGGGACATGATAGTTCCTTGATAAGTCGGGTTGGGCCTCCACGCATCCCAATGACCAACCCACAGATTCTAGAATCCGGGGCACCCAGGTCATCGTGTCGACACGTGTGTGGGTTTAGGGCTTACGGGGTCGACCCCGAAAGCGGCGCATTTTATACCACAGACCGCGAGCGAACGGAACCCGAATACTGTCGCGTCCGTCAGCGGTTTTTGCAGCACCCAGGCTTTCAGGCCAAAATGCCCTCTATAGACAGCAGGATGGCCGGCTTTATCCCGACCGATTGCCGCCCTGCTCTGCTAGAATCCGGCCTTTCCCGTTTGTTCGCGCCGTGCACGGCGCCGTAGAGAGCCTGTAATGACCGTCACCATCAAGACCGCAGAAGACATCGAGAAGATGCGCATCGCCGGCCGCCTGGCCGCCGAGGTGCTGGAAATGATCGAAGAGCACGTCAAGCCCGGTGTCACCACCGAAGAACTGGACCGCCTGTGCCACGACTACATCGTCAACGTCCAGCAGGCCATCCCGGCGCCGCTCAACTACAAGGGTTACCCCAAGTCGATCTGCACCTCGATCAACCATGTGGTCTGCCACGGCATCCCCAACGACAAGCCGCTCAAGGACGGTGACACGCTCAACATCGATGTCACCGTGATCAAGGACGGCTACCACGGCGACACCAGCCGCATGTTCCACGTCGGCAACGTGCCGGTCTGGGCCGAGCGCCTGTCCAAGGTCACCCAGGAATGCATGTACAAGGCCATCGAGCTGGTCAAGCCGGGCTGCCGCCTGGGCGACATCGGCGAAGTGATCCAGAAGCACGCTGAAAAGAACGGCTTCTCGGTGGTGCGCGAGTTCTGCGGCCACGGCATCGGCAAAGTGTTCCACGAAGAACCGCAGATCCTCCACTACGGCCGCGCCGGCACTGGCATGGAACTCAAAGAAGGCATGACCTTCACCATCGAGCCGATGATCAACCAGGGCAAGGCCGACACCAAGGTCCTGGGCGATGGCTGGACCGCCATTACCAAGGACCGCAAGCTCTCGGCCCAGTGGGAACACACCTTGGTGGTGACGGCGACCGGTTACGAGATCTTCACCCTGCGCAAGGACGACACCATCGCGCGCACCTCGGCCTGAGTCCGCGCCAGGCACCCCACGACAGGAACGCGACGCAATGCCCCAGGTGGATCCCGAGCTGTTCGACCGCGGCCAGTTCCAGGCGGAACTGGCCCTCAAGGCGAGCCCTATCGCCGCCTTCAAGAAAGCCATCCGCCAGGCGGGCGAGGTGCTCGACCGGCGTTTTCGCGAAGGCCGCGAAATCCGCCGTTTGATCGAGGACCGCGCCTGGCTCGTCGACAACATCCTGCAGCAGGCCTGGAACCAGTTCGACTGGGGCGACCATAGCGGCATCGCCCTGGTCGCGGTGGGCGGTTACGGGCGCGGTGAACTGCACCCGCATTCCGACATCGACCTGCTGATTTTGCTGGGTGCTGCCGAACACGAGCAGTACCGCGAGGCCATCGAGCGCTTCCTCACCCTGCTCTGGGACATCGGCCTGGAAGTGGGCCAGAGTGTGCGCACCGTCGACGAATGTGCCGAGCAGGCGCGTGCCGACCTGACGGTCATCACCAACATGATGGAAAGCCGCACCATCGCCGGCCCCGAAGCCTTGCGCCAGCGCATGCTGGACGTCACCAGCACCGAGCACATGTGGCCGAGCAAGGAGTTCTTCCTGGCCAAGCGCGCCGAGCTCAAGGCCCGCCACCACAAGTACAACGACACCGAGTACAACCTTGAGCCCAACGTCAAGGGCTCACCTGGTGGCCTACGCGACATCCAGACCGTGTTGTGGGTGGCGCGCCGCCAATACGGCACGCTGAACCTGCACGCCCTGGCCGGCGAAGGTTTTTTGCTGGAAAGCGAGAACGAACTGCTGGCCTCCTCCCAGGACTTCCTGTGGAAGGTGCGCTATGCCCTGCACATGCTGGCCGGGCGCTCGGAAGACCGCTTGCTGTTCGACCACCAGCGCAGCATCGCCGCCCTGCTGGGCTACAGCGACGAGAACCCCAAGCGCGCGATCGAGCAGTTCATGCAGCAGTACTACCGGGTGGTGATGAGCATCAGCCAGTTGTGCGACCTGATCATCCAGCACTTCGAGGAAGTCATCCTCGCCGACGATGACAGTGGCACCACCCAACCTTTGAATGCGCGCTTCCGCCTGCATGACGGCTATATAGAAGCCGCCAAGCCGAACGTATTCAAACGCACGCCGTTCGCCATGCTGGAGATCTTCGTGCTGATGGCCCAGCACCCGGAGATCAAAGGGGTACGCGCCGATACCGTGCGCCTGCTGCGCGAGCACCGGCACCTGATCGACGAAACCTTCCGTCACGATATCCGCAACACCAGCCTGTTCATCGAGCTGTTCAAGTGCGAGATCGGCATCCACCGCAACCTGCGCCGCATGAACCGCTACGGCATCCTCGGCCGCTACCTGCCGGAATTCGGCCTGATCGTCGGGCAGATGCAGCATGACCTGTTCCACATCTATACGGTCGATGCGCACACGCTCAACCTGATCAAGCACCTGCGCAAACTGCAGTACACGCCGGTTTCCGAGAAATTCCCGCTGGCCAGCAAGCTCATGGGCCGCCTGCCCAAACCCGAGCTGATCTACCTGGCCGGGCTTTACCACGACATCGGCAAGGGCCGCCAGGGTGACCACTCGGAGCTGGGCGCGGTGGACGCACAGACGTTCTGCGAGCGCCACCAACTGCCGGCCTGGGACAGCCGCCTGATCGTCTGGCTGGTGCTGAACCACCTGGTGATGTCCACCACCGCACAGCGCAAAGACCTGTCCGACCCACAGGTGATCAACGACTTTGCCTTGCATGTGGGGGACGAGACCCGCCTGGATTACCTCTATGTGCTGACCGTGGCCGACATCAACGCTACCAACCCCAGCCTGTGGAACTCCTGGCGCGCCAGCCTGCTGCGCCAGCTGTACACCGAGACCAAGCGCGCCCTGCGCCGTGGCCTGGAAAACCCACTGGACCGCGAAGAGCAGATCCGCCAGACCCAAAGCGCCGCGCTGGACATCCTCGTGCGCGAAGGCGTCGACCCGGACGACGTCGAGCAACTCTGGTCGCAGCTGGGTGACGACTACTTCCTCAAGCACAACGCGGCCGATGTGGCCTGGCACACCGACGCCATCCTCCAGCAGCCGGCCGACGGCGGGCCGCTGGTGCTGATCAAGGAAACCACCCAGCGCGAGTTCGAGGGCGGTACGCAGATCTTCATCTACGCCCCCGACCAGCACGACTTCTTCGCCGTGACCGTGGCGGCCATGTCGCAGCTGAACCTGAACATCCATGACGCGCGCATCATCACCTCGAGCAGCCAGTTCACCCTCGACACCTATATCGTGCTCGACAATGACGGCGGCTCGATCGGCGACAACCCGCAGCGGGTCAAGCAGATTCGCGATGGCCTCACCGAAGCGCTGCGCAACCCCGAGGACTACCCGACGATCATTCAGCGCCGGGTGCCACGCCAGCTCAAGCACTTCAATTTCCCGCCGCAGGTGACCATCCTCAACGATGCCCAGCGGCCGGTGACCATCCTTGAGATCACCGCGCCCGACCGGCCGGGCCTGCTGGCCCGGATCGGCCGCATCTTCCTGGAGTTCGACCTGTCGTTGCAGAATGCCAAAATCGCCACCCTCGGCGAGCGCGTGGAAGACGTGTTCTTCATCACCGATGCCGACAACCAGCCGCTGTCCGACCCGCAGCTGTGCAGCCGCCTGCAGGAGGCTATCGTCCAGCAGCTGCAGGCTGGCCAGGCAAGCGACGCCAGCCCGACCCGCGTGACCTTTTAACGATTAGACGATTGACGAGACCTTGCGCCGATGAACCATGCCCTGACCCAGCTTCAGCCCTACCCGTTCGAGAAACTGCGCGCCCTGCTGGGCAGTGTGAAACCAGCGGCAGACAAGCGCGCCATCGCGCTGTCGATCGGTGAGCCGAAGCACACATCGCCGGCGTTCGTCGCCCAGGCCATGGCCGACAACCTCGACAAGCTGGCGGTGTACCCCAGCACCCTCGGCCTGCCAGGGCTGCGCCAGGCCATCGGCCAGTGGTGCGAGCGCCGTTTCGGCGTACCAACCGGATGGCTGGATGCCGACCGTCACATCCTGCCGGTCAACGGCACCCGCGAAGCACTGTTCGCCTTCACCCAGGCCGTGGTCAACCGGGCCGATGATGGCCTGGTGGTCAGCCCTAATCCGTTCTACCAGATCTACGAAGGTGCGGCGCTGCTGGCAGGCGCCACCCCGCACTACCTGCCGTGCCTTGAAAACAACGGCTTCAACCCTGACTTCGACGCCGTGCCGGCTGATGTCTGGCAGCGTTGCCAAATCCTCTTCCTGTGCTCGCCAGGCAACCCTACCGGCGCACTGGTGCCGATGGACACCCTGAAGAAGCTGATTGCCCTGGCCGACGAGCATGATTTCGTGATCGCCGCCGACGAATGCTACAGCGAGCTGTACTTCGACGAAGACGCCCCGCCACCGGGCCTGCTCAGCGCCTGCGCCGAACTGGGCCGCAGCGATTTCAAACGCTGCGTGGTGTTCCACAGCCTGTCCAAGCGTTCCAACCTGCCTGGCCTGCGTTCGGGCTTTGTCGCGGGCGATGCCGAGATCATCAAGCCATTTTTGCTGTACCGCACCTACCACGGCTGCGCCATGCCCGTGCAGACCCAGCTGGCCAGCATCGCTGCCTGGCAGGACGAGGCGCACGTGCGCGAAAACCGTGACCAGTACCGCGCCAAGTACGATGCCGTGCTGGATATCCTGCAGCCGGTGATGGATGTGCAACGCCCGGATGGCAGCTTCTACCTGTGGGCCAAGGTGCCGGGCTGCGACGCCGCGTTCACCCGCGACCTGTTCGAAGCCCAGCATGTGACCGTGGTACCGGGGTCGTACCTGTCGCGTGACGTGGATGGCGTGAACCCTGGCGCTGGCCGAGTGCGCATGGCGTTGGTTGCGCCGCTGGCCGAGTGCATCGAGGCCGCCGAGCGGATTCGCGCGTTCCTGCAGAACCGCTGATTAGGCAGGGGGCGCTTTGCGCCCCATCGCAGCGGCTCGGCGCCCCGACAAGCCACAGGGAACTGCGCAGGTTCAGACCATGTGAGGACCCTGTGGGAGCGGGCTTGCCCCGCGAATGGGGCTACGCGGTGCATGGCACCGGCTTCGCCGGTGTTCGCGGGGCAAGCCCGCTCCCACGTAATGCGTCAATTTTTAGAAATTGCGCAAGACAGTTGCCCCCACAGGGATTCTCACGGGCTGCAGAGCAGCCCCTGCGACCTACCGGACAGCGCCCAGGTTCGCCTCGCTCATATCCAGCTCACCCAGTACCTGCCGCACCACCTCATCGCCCACCAGGTGCTGGCGATGCAGGTTGTACAACTCCAGCCGCTGCGCCCGCAGCGCACGCAAGCGCAAACGCCGCTCAAGCAGGTCCATCTGCTCAGCCATGGCCCGTGCCTCCGCCGTGTCGTTGTAACTGTCCAGCTCGTCCCGGTACTCGGCCATCAACCGTGCCTTGAGCTCGGTCGCCAGTGTCGCCTGCGCGGCATCCTGCGGCGCGTTGGCATCGATCACCTCTTCCGCCTCCAGGGCATGAATCGCGGCCTCGGCCGTGCGTCGCCAAGCTTCCAGCACTTCTTGATGCAGCCGCTCGTCCGGGCTTTGGGTGACGCCACGCAGCAGGATCGGCAAGGCAATGCAGGCACTGATCAACGACAGCAGAATGACCCCTGCGGCGATGAAGATGAGCAAATCACGCTCGGGGAACGCCTGGCCCGCACTGATCAACAGCGGCACCGACATCACACCCGCCAGGGTCACGGCGCCACGTACGCCCCCGAGGGTCAGCAGCCAGCAGGAACGCGCCGTGGGCATCAGCACCAGCGCCGGCTTGCCCCGCCAGCGGCGTACCACACCAATGGCCCGCCAGATGCTCTGCACCCAGATAAACCGCAGCAGGATCAACGTTGCGAAGATCGCCAGCACATCCAGGCAGCGCCAGGCCAAGGTCGGCCACACGGTGGCCTCGTGGCTCACGACGGCCTTGATGATGTCCGGCAATTGCAGGCCAAGCAGCAGGAAGATCAGGCCATTGAAGGCAAACTCCAGCAACGACCACACACTGCGATTGAGCAAGCGGGTACTGGTCTGGCGGGGCAGCAGGTCAAGCCAGCTCTGCATCATGCCGGCCGCCACCGCCGACAGAATGCCGGATACCCCCAGGCGCTCGGCCAATACATACGCCGCAAAGGGCAGCAACAGCATGAACACCACGTGCGTGGCGGGGTCGTCCCAACCGCGGGCGATCATCCAGGCGCGCAGACGGCCGATCAGCCAGCTCAGGGCAACGCCGACCGCCAGGCCGCCAAGGGCGACCAGGACGAAGCTGAAGCTTGCATCGGCCAACGAGAACACCCCGGTGATCGCTGCGGCCAAGGCGAACTTGAATGTCACCAGGCCCGAGGCATCGTTCATCAGCGCCTCACCCTGCAGCATATGCATCAGCGGGGTTGGCAGACGGTCCTGTGCAATGGCCGAAACGGCCACGGCATCGGTAGGCGAAAGTACCGCGGCCAGGGCAAAGGCGACCGGCAGCGGGATGCTCGGCAACAGCCAGTGAATGAAGTATCCGGCGCCGACCACGGTAAACAGCACCAACCCCACGGCCAGCGCCACCACCGGCCCGCGAATGCGCCACAACTCGCGCTTGGGAATGCGCCAGCCATCGGCGAACAACAGCGGCGGCAGGAACAGGAAGAGGAACAGCTCGGGGTCCAGGGCCACGTGCAGCCCCAGGGTGGGCCAGGCCAGCAGCGCGCCAGCGGCAATCTGCACCAATGGCAGGGGCAGCGGAATCATCCGGCCGACCAGCTTCGACACGCTGACCAGCGTGAGCAGAATGAGGACGGTATAGGCTGACTGCATCCGTGAAAGCTTCCTTTATGAATCAATAACCGTAGCGGGGCGAAACATCGCCATTGAAACAATATGTTAGCGGCGTATGGCAATGCGGGGCCGCTGCACGATAGTCGCAGGTGCGGCGGGAATATGTAACACGATGATGCATGTTTTTGGGTGACGGGGGGCAAGGCTGAAGTGCGTTGGCGCCTATGAGAACGAGCGCCGCCCGCGCGGCGCTTCGCAGCACAAGGCTGCTCCTACATCTGTTTCGGGCCAATTATTCCTGTGGCATGGGCGCGCGGCCCCTTGGTGCCCACTTTGATATCGAGTCGGACAAACAAGGCGGTCGCGCGCAGATTCCACAGGCGTGACTGGCCAGAAACAGATGTAGGAGCAGCCTTGTGCTGCGAAGCGCCGCGCGGGCGGCGCTCGGTCTCATAGGCGCTACAACGCTCAACCCCTCCCCATTCGCCCACACCCCGTGGCGCTCACCGAATCGTTCCCGCATAATCCCGCGACTGACTTTCGAAAAATGGAGAAATTGGGGAACCTTTGCCCCAATGTACACAATGACTTACACGCTCTACGGCATCAAAGCCTGTGACACCATGAAAAAGGCGCGTACCTGGCTCGAAGACAAAGCCATCGCCTACGAATTCCATGACTACAAAACCCAAGGCATCGACCGTGACAGCCTGAACCGCTGGTGCGACGAGCACGGCTGGGAAGTCATCCTCAACCGTGCCGGCACCACCTTCCGCAAGCTCGACGACGCCAGCAAGGCCGATATCGACCAGGCCAAGGCCGTCGAGCTGATGCTTGCCCAACCTTCGATGATCAAGCGCCCGGTGCTCGATCTGGGCGAGCGCACCCTGGTTGGTTTCAAACCTGATTCGTATGCCGCAGCGCTGGCCTGAGCCCGCCTGCGCTTCCACCCCATTTCGCACGAGGTAATCCCATGTCCAATACCCTGTTCAGCCTGGCCTTCGGTGTCGGCTCCCAGAACCGCCAGGGCACCTGGCTTGAAGTCTTCTACGCACAACCACTGGTCAACCCAAGCGCCGAGCTGATCGCTGCCGTTACCCCGATCCTCGGCTACGAAGGCGGCAACCAGGCCATTGCGTTCAGCAATGCGCAAGCGGCGCAGCTGGCTGAAGCCGTGAAAGGCGTCGATGCCGCCCAAGCTGCCCTGCTGACCCGCCTGGCCGAAAGCCACAAGCCGCTGGTCGCCACCCTGCTGGCCGAAGACGCTGCGCTGACCTCGACCCCAGAGGCCTACCTCAAGCTGCACCTGCTGTCGCACCGCCTGGTCAAGCCGCACGGCGTGAGCCTGGCCGGCATCTTCCCGCTGCTGCCAAACGTCGCCTGGACCAACCAAGGCGCCGTCGACCTGGGCGAGCTGGCCGAACTGCAACTGGAAGCACGCCTGAAGGGCGAGCTGCTGGAAGTGTTCTCGGTGGACAAGTTCCCGAAAATGACCGATTACGTGGTCCCGGCCGGCGTGCGTATCGCCGACACCGCCCGTGTGCGCCTGGGCGCCTACATCGGCGAAGGCACCACCATCATGCACGAAGGCTTCGTCAACTTTAACGCGGGCACCGAAGGCCCAGGCATGATCGAAGGCCGCGTTTCGGCGGGCGTCTTCGTCGGCAAGGGTTCGGACCTGGGCGGCGGCTGCTCGACCATGGGCACCCTGTCCGGTGGCGGCAACATCGTCATCAAGGTCGGCGAAGGCTGCCTGATCGGCGCCAACGCCGGTATCGGTATCCCGCTGGGCGACCGCAATACCGTTGAAGCCGGCCTGTACATCACCGCTGGCACCAAGGTGAACCTGCTCGACGAGAACAACGAGCTGGTCAAAGTGGTCAAGGCCCGCGACCTGGCCGGCCAGACCGACCTGCTGTTCCGTCGCAACTCGCTGAACGGCGCGGTGGAATGCAAGACCCACAAGTCGGCCATCGAGCTGAACGAGGCGCTGCACGCCCACAACTGAGAACCTTCCTCGGTTTGAAGTGATAAGATCGGGTCTGGCGTAATGCCAGACCCGTTTTTCATTCCAGGCCCCGCGACCATGTTCCAGCCCTCCCCCTGGCGTGCCGATTTCCCCGCCATCGCCGCCCTGCAACGGCAGCACCAGACTTACCTGGACAGCGCCGCCACCAGCCAGAAACCGCAAGCCCTGATCGATGCCCTGAGCAATTACTATGGCCATGGCGCGGCGAACGTGCACCGTGCCCAACACCTGCCCGGCGCGCTGGCGACCCAGGCGTTCGAAACCAGCCGCGACAAGGTTGCCGCCTGGCTCAATGCCGCCGATTCGCGGCAGATCGTTTTCACCCATGGCGCCACCTCGGCCCTCAACCTGCTGGCCTATGGCCTGGAGCACCGCTTCGAAGCCGGTGACGAAATCGCCGTCAGTGCCCTGGAACACCATGCCAACCTGCTGCCCTGGCAACAGCTGGCCCGGCGGCGCAACCTTCGCCTGGTCATCTTGCCGCTCGACATTCACGGCTGCATCGACCTCGATCAGGCCCTGCAACTGATCGGGCCACGCACCCGGGTACTGGCGGTCAGCCAGCTGTCCAACGTGCTGGGCACCTGGCAGCCGCTGTCGGCCTTGCTGGCCCATGCCCGGGCCCAAGGCGCATTGACTGTGGTCGACGGGGCCCAGGGCGTGGTGCATGGCCGCCATGATGTGCAGCAGTTGGCGTGCGACTTCTATGTCTTTTCCAGCCACAAGCTGTATGGGCCGGAAGGGGTTGGCGTGCTGTACGGTCGCAGCCAGGCGCTGGCGCTGCTGCGCCACTGGCAATTTGGCGGTGAAATGGTGCAACTGGCCGAGTACCAGAGCGCCAGCTTCCGCCCCGCCCCGCTGGGCTTCGAAGCCGGTACCCCACCGATCGCGGGCGTCATCGGCCTGGGCGCCACGCTCGATTACTTGGCCAGCCTTGATGCTCAGGCAGTCGAACGGCATGAGGCCAGCTTGCACCAGCACTTGCTGCGCGGCCTGGCCGACCGCGATGGCATCCGCGTGCTCGGCTCGCCACAGACGGCCTTGGCCAGCTTCGTGATCGAAGGGGTGCACAATGCCGACATCGCCCATCTGCTGACCGAGCAAGGCATCGCCGTGCGTGCCGGCCATCATTGCGCCATGCCGCTGCTCAAAGGGCTGGAGCTTGAGGGGGCGATTCGGGTGTCGCTGGGGCTGTATAACGACAGCGATGACCTGCAGCGCTTTTTCGAGGCGCTGGATCAAGGGCTGGAGATGTTGCGATGAGTTTATCGACAGCTGCCCGCGAGGCGCAGGAACAGTTCGAGCAGGCCCGCGGCTGGGAGCAACGTGCGCGGCTGCTGATGCAGTGGGGTGATCGTCTTGAGCCGCTGAGTGAGGCCGACAAATGCGAGCACAACCGTGTGCATGGCTGTGAAAGCCTGGTGTGGCTGGTGGCTGAACAGCGGGATGGCCAGTGGCGATTCAAGGCCAGCAGCGATGCACGGTTGTTGCGCGGGTTGCTGGCCTTGCTGTTGGTGCGGGTGCAGGGCCTGGCCAGCAGCGAGCTGGCCAACGTGGATTTACCGGGCTGGTTCAGCCAGTTAGGCCTGGAGCGGCAACTGTCCCCCTCGCGCAGCAATGGCCTGCATGCAGTGTTGCTGCGGATGGCAGAGCTGGGTGCAGTCAGTTGAATCAGCGCCTTACTCGGCTTTGACCCGCTCTGACGGCCGCCTGGCACCCGCCACCAGTTTTTCCACGGCCTTGCTGGCCGCGACCATGCCAAAGGTCGCGGTCACCATCATCACCGCGCCAAAACCACCCGAGCAGTCCAGGCGCACGCCTTCACCGACAAAACTCTTCTGCAGGCAAACGCTGCCATCACCCTTGGGGTAGCGCAGCTGCTCGCTGGAAAACACACACGGCACGGCGTAGTTACGGCTGACATTGCGCGAGAAGTTGTAGTCGCGGCGCAAGGTGGACCGTACCCGCGAAGCCAGCGGGTCGTTGAAGGTCTTGTTGAGGTCACCGACCTGGATTTGCGTTGGGTCGATCTGCCCCCCCGCGCCACCGGTGGTCACAACGCCGATCTTGCGCCGCTTGCACCAGGCAATCAGCGCGGCCTTGGCCATGACGCTGTCGATGCAGTCGATAACGAAGTCGAGGCCTTCGGTAATGTACTCGGCCATGGTCTCGCGGGTGACGAAGTCAGCTACCGCGTGCACCGTGCAAGCCGGGTTGATCGCCCGCAGGCGCTCGGCCATGACCTCGACCTTGGGCCGCCCCACTTGCCCTTCGAGGGCATGGGCCTGACGGTTGGTATTGCTGACACAGACATCGTCGAGGTCGAACAGGGTAATCTCGCCCACGCCACTGCGCGCCAACGCCTCGGCCGCCCACGAGCCGACCCCGCCGATACCGACGATCGCCACATGGGCCTGTTTCAACCGCTGCAGGCCATCATCGCCATACAACCGGGCGACGCCGGCAAAGCGTGGATCTTCTGTGCTCATCTTGCTACCCCGAAGCGCATACCGCTAAAAACGGCGCGCATTATATGCCAATGGCGCCGTTGGCCTCCATGGTTAGGAAAGTGCCGGCCAATCCTGCTTTAATATTCACTCAATTCGACAGACTTGGACGACAATGTCATCACGCAAATTCGGCCTCAACCTGGTCGTGGTCCTGGCCATCGCGGCGCTGTTCACCGGGTTCTGGGCGCTGATCAACCGCCCCGTCTCCGCGCCTGCCTGGCCGGAGCAGATCTCTGGTTTCTCGTACTCGCCCTTCCGCCTCGGCGAGAGCCCGCAAAAGGGCCAGTACCCCAGCGACGACGAGATGCGCCAAGACCTGGAGCAGATGAGCAAGCTGACCGACAGCATCCGCATCTATACCGTAGAGGGCACCCAGGCAGATATCCCGCGCCTGGCCGAGGAATTCGGCCTGCGGGTGACCTTGGGTATCTGGATCAGCCCGGACCTTGAGCGCAACGAGCGCGAAATCGCCACCGCCATCGAACTGGCCAACACCTCGCGCAGCGTGGTGCGGGTGGTGGTCGGCAACGAGGCGCTGTTCCGCGAAGAAGTCACGCCCGAGGCACTGATCCAGTACCTGGACCGGGTACGCGCCGCCGTCAAGGTGCCGGTCACCACCAGTGAGCAGTGGCACATCTGGAAAGAACACCCGGAGCTGGCCAAGCACGTCGACCTGATCGCCGCGCACATCCTGCCTTACTGGGAATTCGTGCCGATGCAGGACTCGGTGGAGTTCGTGCTCGACCGCGCCCGCGATCTCAAGCAGCAGTTCCCGCGCAAGCCGCTGCTGCTATCGGAAGTCGGCTGGCCGAGCAATGGCCGCATGCGCGGCGGTGCCGATGCGACCCAAGCTGACCAGGCCATCTACCTGCGCACCCTGGTGAACACGCTCAACCGCCGCGGTTACAACTACTTTGTGATCGAGGCCTACGACCAGCCTTGGAAAGCCAGTGACGAAGGTTCGGTGGGGGCTTACTGGGGCGTGTTCAACGCCGAGCGCCAGCAGAAGTTCAACTTCGATGGCCCGGTAGTCGCCATCCCGCAGTGGCGTGCCCTGGCGGTCGCCTCGGTGGTGCTGGCGATGATTGCCCTGATGGTGCTGTTCATCGACGGCTCTGCCCTGCGCCAGCGTGGCCGCACCTTCCTGACCTTCATCACCTTCCTGTGCGGGTCGGTGCTGGTGTGGATTGCCTACGACTACAGCCAGCAATACAGCACCTGGTTCAGCCTCACCGTGGGCGTGCTGTTGGCGCTGGGTGCGCTGGGCGTGTTCATCGTGTTGCTGACAGAAGCCCACGAACTGGCCGAGGCGGTATGGATACACAAGCGCCGTCGCGAATTCCTGCCGGTGCAGGCCGACAGCGCCTACCGGCCCAAGGTGTCGGTGCACGTCCCCTGCTACAACGAGCCTCCCGAGATGGTCAAACAGACCCTCGATGCCCTGGCCGCGCTGGACTACCCCGACTACGAAGTGCTGGTGATCGACAACAACACCAAGGACCCGGCCGTGTGGGAACCCCTGAAGGCCCACTGCGAGAAGCTTGGCGAGCGCTTCAAGTTCTTCCATGTCGCGCCCCTGGCCGGTTTCAAAGGCGGCGCGCTCAATTACCTGCTCCCGCACACCGCTAAAGATGCCGAAGTGATCGCAGTAATCGACTCCGACTACTGCGTCGACCGCAACTGGCTCAAGCACATGGTGCCGCATTTCGCCGACCCGAAAATCGCCGTGGTGCAGTCGCCCCAGGACTACCGCGACCAGCACGAAAGCGCCTTCAAGAAGCTGTGCTACAGCGAGTACAAGGGCTTCTTCCACATCGGCATGGTCACCCGCAACGACCGTGACGCGATCATCCAGCACGGCACCATGACCATGACCCGCCGTTCAGTCCTGGAAGAACTGGGCTGGGCCGAATGGTGCATCTGCGAGGACGCCGAGCTGGGCCTGCGGGTGTTCGAAAAAGGTCTGTCGGCCGCCTACGCCCACAACAGCTACGGCAAGGGCCTGATGCCCGACACCTTCATCGACTTCAAGAAGCAGCGCTTCCGCTGGGCCTACGGCGCCATCCAGATCATCAAGCACCATGCCGGCGCCCTGCTGCGCGGCAAGGGCAGCGAGCTGACCCGCGGCCAGCGCTATCACTTCCTGGCCGGCTGGCTGCCGTGGATCGCCGACGGCATGAACATCTTCTTCACCGTCGGCGCACTGCTGTGGTCGGCGGCGATGATCATCGTGCCGCACCGGGTCGACCCGCCGCTGATGATCTTCGCCATCCCCCCGCTGGCGCTGTTCTTCTTCAAGGTGGGCAAGATCATCTTCCTGTACCGCCGGGCGGTCGGGGTCAACCTCAAGGATGCCTTCGCCGCCGCGCTGGCGGGGCTGGCGTTGTCGCACACCATCGCCAAGGCGGTGCTGTACGGGTTCTTCACCAGCAGCATGCCGTTCTTCCGCACGCCCAAGAATGCCGACAGCCATGGTGTGCTGGTGGCCCTCTCCGAAGCGCGCGAAGAACTGTTCATCATGCTGCTGTTGTGGGGCGCGGCGCTGGGCATCTATCTGGTGCAAGGGCTGCCAAGTTCGGACATGCGCTTCTGGGTGGCGATGCTGCTGGTGCAGTCGTTGCCGTACCTGGCGGCATTGGTGATGGCGTTGCTGTCGTCGTTGCCAAAACCTGCCGAAAAGAACGTCGAAGCACAAGCCACCTGAAACAGGCCGGGGCCGCCCAGCGGCCCCATTGCCCCGTGCCGACAACCCTCGTTTGATATAAGATAACGCCCCTCGTTTTTCCGCCTTGCCTTGCCCCGGAGTTCCCCATGACGGCCCCTGCCGAGCTCTCGCCTACCCTTCAACTGGCCTGCGACCTGATCCGTCGCCCCTCGGTCACCCCCGTCGATGCCGACTGCCAGGCGCAGATGATGAATCGCCTGGGCGCCGTGGGCTTCCAGCTCGAACCCATGCGCATCGAAGACGTCGACAACTTCTGGGCCAGCCATGGCAACCAGGACGGCCCGGTGCTGTGCTTCGCCGGCCATACCGACGTGGTGCCGACCGGCCCGGTGCAGCAGTGGCAGCACGAGCCGTTCGAAGCGCTGATCGATGCCGATGGCATGCTCTGCGGCCGTGGCGCCGCCGACATGAAAGGCAGCCTGGCGTCGATGGTGGTGGCCAGCGAGCGCTTCGTGCGCGACTACCCCGACCACCGTGGCAAGGTCGCTTTCCTGATCACCAGCGACGAAGAAGGCCCGGCCCACCACGGCACCAAGGCCGTGGTCGAGCGCCTGAAAGCACGCAACGAGCGCCTGGACTGGTGCATCGTCGGGGAGCCTTCAAGCACCACCCTGCTCGGCGACGTGGTCAAGAACGGCCGCCGCGGCTCGCTGGGCGCCAAACTGACTGTGCGTGGCAAGCAAGGCCATGTGGCCTACCCGCACCTGGCGCGCAACCCGATCCACCTCGCTGCCCCCGCCCTGGCAGAACTGGCGGCCGAGCATTGGGACGAAGGCAACGCGTTCTTCCCGCCAACCAGCTTCCAGATCTCCAACCTCAATTCCGGCACTGGCGCCACCAACGTGGTACCCGGTGAGCTGACTGCGCTGTTCAACTTCCGCTTCTCTACCGAGTCGACCGTCGAAGGCCTGCAGCAGCGGGTGGCGGCAATCCTCGACAAGCATCAGCTTGACTGGAGCGTCGACTGGGCACTGTCCGGCCTGCCTTTCCTTACCGAGCCGGGCGAATTGCTCGATGCGGTGTCGGCCAGCATCAAGGCCGTCACCGACCGGGATACCCGCCCGTCCACCAGCGGCGGTACCTCCGATGGCCGGTTCATCGCCACCATGGGCACCCAGGTGGTAGAACTCGGCCCGGTCAACGCCACCATTCACCAGGTCGATGAGCGCATCCTGGCCAGCGACCTCGACCTGCTGACCGAGATCTACTACCAGACCCTGGTCCGGTTGCTCGCCTGATGCTGGCCTGCCCCCTCTGCCAGGCAGCCCTGTCGCGGCTCGACAATGGCGTGGTGTGCCCTGCCGGCCACCGCTTCGACCGCGCCCGCCAGGGTTACCTGAACCTGCTGCCGGTGCAGCACAAGAACAGCCGCGACCCGGGTGACAACCAAGCCATGGTCGAAGCCCGTCGCGACTTCCTCGACGCCGGACACTACGCCCCGGTGGCCGGTCGCCTGGCCGAGCTCGCCGCCGAGCGCCAGCCTGCTGCCTGGTTGGACATCGGCTGCGGTGAAGGCTACTACACCGCCCAGCTGGCCCAAGCCCTGCCCGATGCCGACGGCTACGCCCTGGACATTTCTCGCGAAGCGGTCAAGCGCGCCTGCCGGCGTGATCCGTCGGTCACCTGGATGGTCGCCAGCATGGCCCGCGTGCCCCTGGCCGACGCCAGCTGCCAGTTCATCGCCAGCGTGTTCAGCCCGCTGGACTGGGCCGAAGCCAAGCGCCTGCTCAGCCCTGGCGGTGGCCTGATGCGGGTCGGCCCGACCAGCGGCCACCTGATGGAGCTGCGTGAAGTGCTCTACGATGAAGTGCGCCCGTACGCCGACGACAAGCACCTGGCCCTGGTGCCGGACGGCATGGCCCATGCGCACAGCGAAACCCTTGAGTTCCGCCTGAGCCTGGCTGCGCCCAAGGCACGTGCCGACCTGCTGGCCATGACCCCGCACGGCTGGCGCGCCAGCGCCGAAAAACGGGCACTGGTGATCGACCAGGCCGAGCCGTTCGAGGTCACGGTTTCCATGCGTTATGACTATTTCGTGCGCCAAGACTGAGCACACCCGGAGCCCTTATGCGCCAACCTGATATCGAGATTTACCTGAAGGACGCCGACGTCGACCACAAGCAGATTGCCGCCTGGCTCGCCGAGGCCGTCGGCCCGTGCAGCGAATGGCAGCAAAAAGGCCAGACCTTCAAATGCAAGGCCGGTAACATTCCAGTCACTTGGTTACCCAAGGCTGTAGGGAAATGGAACAGCCTTTACCTGGAAAGCGACCAGACGCCGTGGGCTGATGACGTCGCCTGTGCACGCGCCGCGCATGCCGCGCTCGGCGTCGAAGTACGCTGTGCACCGGGTGGCTGGGTCGAGGAAGACGGTGAAGAAGATGCCGATCGCTGGATCCGCATCAGCGCCGACGGTGAAGAGGAAATCACCTGGCGCACCAGCTGAACACGCTGGAAACTGATCGCATCAGGCTGCAAGTGACACGGACTTGCAGCTTGAGGCTTACCACATGAGGCTCAGAGCCCTACTACGTCCTCGGCTTGCAGGCCTTTCTGGCCCTGCACGCAGGCGTACTCGACCTGTTGCCCTTCGACCAGGGTACGATGCCCCTCACCGCGGATCGCCCGATAATGGACGAACACATCCGCACCACCTTCGCGCTGAATGAAGCCATAGCCCTTGGCATCGTTGAACCACTTTACATTCCCAGTCTCACGAGACGACATCTGAACTACTCCGGATTTTTATTGTGAAGATCGCCTTGTAGGCCCGCAGTCATCACCGCGTGCCGACGCCGCTTGCCGAAATATCCTGCAAGTGGCAGGCCGAGTATATGACACAGATTAAAAAAAATTGATGACGGTCCGGATTTTTGCCGGTTTTTGCTGAACTTACGCACATACGGCAGACTAATTGGCTGGATACTCACCTGAAAATCACTCCCAGGGCCCACTCCTCATGACCCGTTCCCCCCTGCGCCGCCTGATCTTCGGCGCCCTGCGTCGCCTGTTGTACCTGTGGGTGCGCTCCGAGACCATCAATCAGTCGTCGCTGACGCTCAAGCTTGATCGCAGCCGCCCGGTGTTCTATGCCCTGCCGTCGCCCTCGCTGACCGACCTGGCAGTACTCGACCGCGAGTGCACCAAGGCAGGGCTGCCACGCCCGGTGCTGCCGGTGGCCGTGGGCACCCTGCACGAGCCGGCCGCGTTCTTTTACCTGACGCCCGACCCCGACTGGCTGGGCCGCCAGGACAAAAGCGGCGCCCCACCCACCCTCGAACGCCTGGTCGCGGCCGTGACCCAGCACGCCGAGGAAGACGCGCAGATCATTCCGGTGAGTGTGTTCTGGGGCCAAAGCCCCGCCAGTGAGTCCAGCCCCTGGAAGTTGCTGTTCGCCGACAGCTGGGCGGTCACCGGGCGCCTGCGCCGGCTGCTGACCGTGCTGATCCTGGGGCGCAAGACGCGTGTGCAGTTCTCTGCACCGATCCACCTGCGTGAACTGGTACAGCACAACAAGGGCCACGAGCGCACCGTGCGCATGGCCCAGCGCCTGATGCGCGTGCACTTCCGTAACCTCAAGACAGCCGTGATCGGCCCGGACATCTCGCACCGACGCAACCTGGTCAAGGGCCTGGTGCATGCGCCACAGGTACGCCAGGCCATCAGCGACGAAGCCGAGCGCGAGGGCATCCCCCTGGCCAAGGCCGAAGCCCAGGCGCTGCGCTATGGCAACGAGATCGCCTCGGACTACACCTACACCGCGATCCGCTTCCTTGAAGTGGTGCTCAGCTGGTTCTGGAACAAGATCTACGACGGCATCAAGGTCAACCACATCGAGCAGGTGCAAGGCATCGCCCCGGGCCACGAAGTGATCTACGTGCCCTGCCACCGCAGCCACATCGACTACCTGCTGCTGTCGTACCTGTTGTTCCGCAACGGCCTCACCCCGCCGCACGTGGCGGCCGGCATCAACCTCAACATGCCGGTCGTCGGTAGCCTGCTGCGCCGTGGCGGGGCGTTCTTCATGCGCCGCACCTTCAAGGGCAACCCGCTCTATACCGCCGTGTTCAACGAGTACCTGCACACGTTGTTCAGCAAAGGGTTCCCGGTGGAGTACTTCGTCGAAGGCGGCCGTTCGCGCACCGGGCGGATGCTGCAACCGCGTACCGGCATGCTGGCAATCACCCTGCGCAGCTTCCTGCGCTCGTCGCGCACGCCCATCGTCTTCGTGCCGGTGTACATCGGCTATGAGCGCGTGCTCGAAGGCCGCACCTACTTGGGCGAACTGCGCGGCGCGAGCAAGAAGAAGGAGTCGATCTTCGACATCTTCAAGGTCTTCAGTGCCCTGAAGCAGCGCTTTGGCCAGGTCTACGTCAACTTCGGCGAGCCGATCCGCCTGGCGGGCTTCCTCGACGAGCAGCAACCCGGCTGGCGTGAACAGGACCACGGCCCACAGTTCCGCCCGGCCTGGCTCAACCAGGCCACTTCACGCCTGGGCGACACCGTGGCGCGCCACCTCAACGAGGCCGCGGCGATCAACCCGGTCAACCTAGTGGCCCTGGCGCTGCTGTCCACCAGCCGCCACGCCCTCGACGAACGTGCCCTGAGCCGCGTACTGGACCTGTATCTGTCGCTGTTGCGCAAGGTGCCGTATTCGCCCCACACCACCTTGCCGGAGGGGGATGGCCTGGCCTTGATCGAGCATGTGAAGGGTATGAAGCTGCTGTCCGAGCAGAAGGACGCCTTGGGCCGCATCTTGTACCTGGATGAAGCCGATGCGGTGTTGATGACCTACTACCGCAACAACGTCCTGCACATCTTCGCCCTGCCGGCTTTGTTGGCCAGCTTCTTCCTCAGCAGCTCACGCATGAGCCGCGAACTGCTTGGCCAGTATGTCCGGGCGCTGTACCCGTACCTGCAAACCGAACTGTTCCTGCGCTGGGCGCCGGAGCAACTGGACGAGGTGATCGACCAGTGGTTGGCTGCACTGGTCGAACAAGGGCTGTTGCGCCAGGAAAACGATGTCTACCTGCGCCCGGCACCGAGCTCTCGGCCGTTCGTATTGTTGACGTTGCTGGCCCGCAATATCACCCAGACCTTGCAGCGCTTCTACATGGCCACTTCGCTGTTGCTCAACAGCGGCCAGCACACCTTGAGCGCAGAAGCGCTGGAAGACCTCTGCGTGATGATGGCCCAGCGCCTGTCGATTCTGCATGGCCTCAACGCCCCGGAATTCTTCGACAAGACCCTGTTCCGCCACTTCATCCAGACGTTGATAGAGCAAGGCGTGCTGCAAGCAGACGCGCAAGGCAAGCTGGGCTACCACGACAAGCTCGCCGAGGTGGCCGAAGCGGTCGCCAAGCGCGTGTTGTCGGCGGAGTTACGCTTGTCGATCCGCCAGGTCGCCTTGCACCGTGACGACTCCCTGGAAACTTCGGCCCTCTGAGGCTTCATCTGACGCGCAAATCCGCTAAAGTCCCTGGGGTTGGCCAAAAGCCAGCGCCAAGGACTACGGAGATTCCATGAAAAAGCTCTTTATGCTGTGTTGCGCATCCCTGCTTGCAGCCTGCTCCAGCCACACCCCATCGACCCAGGCCAGCCTGGACGGCGAAGTCTTCTACCTGCAGCGCATCGCCCTGCCCCCAACCGCCACCCTCAGCGTGAGCTTGCAAGACGTGTCGCTGATGGACGCACCCGCAGTGACCCTGGCCAGCCAGGCCGGCCCGGTTAAAGGCAACGTGCCGCTGCCGTTCCACCTCACCTATGACCCGGCCCAGGTCAAGCCCGGCCACCGCTATGCGATCAGCGCGCGTATCGAGCTCGACGGCAAGCTGCTGTTCATCAACACCGAACACCACGGCGTCAAACTCGACGGCAGCGACACCCAGCCCGTGCGGATCAAGGTCGATCAGGTTCGCTGACACCCGTACATTTCTGTTCAGAAGGAAAGCTTCATGATTCGCTCTTCCCTGCGCTTCACCACCCTGTGCGCCGGCTTGCTGCTGTCTGCCAGTGCCCTGGCCCTGTCGCTGGGCGACCTGTCCCAGAAGGACGCCACCGGTGGCCTGAAAGACGCGCTGACCCAAGGCGCGCAGATTGCCGTCAAGCAACTGAGCACCCCGGGCGGTTTCAACAACAACCCGGACGTGCGCATCGAACTGCCGGGCAACCTCGGCAAGGCCGCCAAAGCCATGAAAATGTTCGGCAAGGGTGACCAGGTCGACGCCTTGGAAACCAGCATGAACAAGGCCGCCGAGGCTGCCGTGCCACAGGCCCAGGCGATCCTGGTCGATGCTGTCAAGAACATGAGCGTGACCGATGCCAAGGGCATCCTCAGCGGTGGCGACGACTCGGCCACCCAGTACCTGAACAAGAGCAGCCGCGAACAGATCCGCGCCAAGTTCCTGCCGATCGTCAAGCAAGCCACCGACAAGGTGGGCCTGGCCCAGCAGTACAACAACTTTGCCGGGCAAGCGGTGGCATTGGGCGTGGTCGACGCCAAGAGCGCCAGCATCGAGAACTACGTGACCGAAAAGGCGCTGGATGGCCTGTTCGAGATGATCGGCAAGCAAGAACAAAGCATTCGCCAGAACCCGGCCGAGGCTGCTACGAGCCTGGCCAAGAAGGTCTTCGGCGTGCTTTAAGCGCACCTGGCCTGCACTGCGCCCCAGATAATGGACGGGTGTCCAACATCTGGGGCGCAGCTCAGCCCCTTTGTAGGAGCAGCCTTGTGCTGCGAAGAGGCCGGTGCAAGCACCTGACATCAAGGGTGCCTGCACCGGCCTCTTCGCAGCACAAGGCTGCTCCTACACAGGGCAGTGGCTGCTCAGTCGGCTGAATCCTTCTTCACCCTGAACCACGCCGCATACAGCGCCGGCAAGAACAGCAGGGTCAACGCGGTCGCAACAATCAACCCGCCCATGATCGCCACCGCCATCGGCCCATAGAACACACTGCGCGACAACGGGATCATCGCCAATACCGCCGCCAGCGCGGTCAGCACTATCGGGCGGAAGCGCCGTACCGTGGCCTCAATGATTGCCTGCCAACGCTCCATGCCCGCCGCAATGTCCTGTTCGATCTGGTCCACCAGAATCACCGAGTTGCGCATGATCATCCCGGCCAGGGCAATGGTGCCGAGCATGGCGACGAAGCCGAACGGCTGGCGGAACACCAGCAGGAACAGCGTCACCCCAATCAGCCCCAAGGGCGCGGTCAGGAACACCATCACCGTGCGCGAGAAGCTGCGCAGCTGGATCATCAGCAAACTCAACACCACCACGATGAACAGCGGCATGCCGGCATTCACCGATTTCTGCCCGCGCTCCGAATCCTCTACCGTACCGCCTACCTCGAGCAGGTAGCCATCCGGCAGCTTGGCTTTGATCGCCTGCAGTGTCGGCTCGATCTGCCGCACCAGCGTCGCGGGCTGTTCCTTGTCATAGATGTCGGCGCGCACCGTCACCGTCGGCAAACGGTTACGGTGCCAGATGATGCCCTCCTCGAAGCCATACTCCAGGGTCGCCACCTGCGACAGCGCCACGCTCTGGCCATTGTCGGTGGGCAACGCCAGGCTGCCGAGGTTGGCCAGTTCGCTGCGTTCCTTGTGCGTGCCGCGCAGCAGGATTTCGATCAATTCGTTGTCTTCGCGGTACTGGCTGACCGTGGTCCCGGTCAGCGAGCTCTGCAAGAAGCTGGACAACTGCGCGGTGCTGACGCCGAGGGCGCGCGCGCGGTCCTGGTCGATCTCCAGGAACACCGCTTTGCTCGGCTCTTCCCAGTCCAGGTGCACGTTCACCACATGCGGGTTCTCACGCACCTTGTCGGCCACCTCGCGGGCCAGCGCACGGGCCTTCTCGATGTGCTCGCCGGTCACCCGGAACTGCACCGGGTAGCCCACGGGTGGGCCGTTCTCCAGGCGGGTGACGCGGCCGCGCAGCTCTGGGAACTGCTGGTCCATGGTGGTGATCAGCCAGCTGCGCAGGCGCTCACGGTCATCCATCGACTTGGCCAGCACCACGAACTGGGCAAAGCTGGCGGCCGGCAGTTGCTGGTCCAGCGGCAGGTAGAAGCGCGGTGAACCGGTGCCGACATAGGCCACGTAATTGTCGATGCCGTCCTGCAGCTTGAGCAGTGCTTCCAGTTGCTTGACCCGCTCGGCGGTGTTGGCCAGCGACGCACCTTCGGCCAGTTTCAGGTCGACCATCAGCTCCGGGCGCCCGGAGGCCGGGAAGAACTGCTGCGGCACGAAACGGAACAACAGGATGCTGCCGACAAACGCCGCGAGGGTCAGCAGGATGACCGTCTTGCGCCGCCGCACGCACCACTCCACCACACGCCGCACGCGCTGGTAGAACGGCGTGGCATACGGGTCGGGCGCGTGCCCATCACTGCCGTGCCGCGCCGCATGCAGTTTGGCCAGGTCTGGCAGCAGCCGCTCGCCCAGGTACGGCACGAACACCACCGCTGCGACCCAGGAGGTCAGCAGCGCAATGGTCACCACCTGGAAGATCGAGCGGGTGTATTCGCCGGTACTGGAGGCCGCCGTGGCGATAGGCAGGAAGCCCGCCGCGGTGATCAGGGTGCCGGTGAGCATCGGGAAGGCCGTGCTGCTCCAGGCATAGCTCGCCGCCTTGAGCCGGTCGTAGCCCTGCTCCATCTTGATCGCCATCATCTCCACGGCAATGATCGCATCGTCCACCAGCAAGCCCAGCGCCAGCACCAGGGCGCCGAGCGAGATCTTGTGCAAGCCGATGCCAAAGTAATGCATGGCGGCAAAGGTCATGGCCAGTACCAACGGGATGGCCAACGCCACCACCAGCCCGGTGCGCAGGCCGAGGGAGAAGAAGCTCACCAAAAGCACGATGATCAACGCCTCGGCCAGTACTTGGACGAACTCACCGACGCCCGCCTTGACCGCCGCCGGCTGGTCCGAGACCTTGCGCAGCTCCATGCCCGCCGGCAGGTTGCGCGCCAGGCGTTCGAACTCGCCCTCCAAGGCCTTGCCCAGTACCAGGATGTCGCCGCCGTCCTTCATCGAGACGGCCAGGCCGATGGCGTCCTCACCCATGAAGCGCATGCGCGGTGCGGGCGGGTCGTTAAAGCCGCGGTGCACCTCGGCAACGTCGCCGATGCGGAAGGTGCGATCGCCCACGCGAATCGGGAACTGGCGGATCTGCTCGACGCTGTCGAAGCGCCCGCTCACCCTCAATTGCAGGCGCTCGCTGGGGGTTTCGAAGAAGCCGGCGGTGCTCACCGCGTTCTGCGCCTGCAGGGCCTGTTGGACAGCCTCCAGCGGTACCCCAAGGGTTGCCAGCTTGAGGTTGGACAGCTCGATCCAGATTTTCTCGTCCTGTAGCCCGACCAGCTCGACCTTGCCGACGTCCTTGACCCGCTGCAGCTGGACCTGGATACGGTCGGCGTAATCCTTGAGCACCGCGTAGTCAAAGCCCGCGCCGGTCAGCGCATAGATGTTGCCGAACGTGGTGCCGAACTCGTCATTGAAAAACGGGCCCTGCACCTCCGGTGGCAGGGTGTGGCGGATGTCCGCGACCTTCTTGCGGATCTGGTACCACAGCTCGGGGATGTCCTTGGAGTGCAGCGAATCGCGGGCCATGAACGTCACCTGCGACTCGCCCGGGCGGGAGAACGAGACGATCTTCTCGTACTCGCCGGTCTCCATCAGTTTCTTTTCGATGCGCTCGGTGACCTGGCGCGACACTTCTTCGGCGGTGGCGCCGGGCCACAGGGTGCGCACGACCATGGCCTTGAAGGTGAACGGCGGGTCCTCGCTCTGGCCCAGCTTGGTGTAGGACATGGCGCCAATGGCAGCCAGCAGGATCATCAGGAACAGTACGATCTGGCGATTGCGCAGCGCCCAGGCGGAAAGGTTGAAACCCATCGGGACTTACTCCTTGGCCGTCAGGTTCACTACACGGTTGGTGCGGTCCACGGGGCGCACCTCCTGCCCCTCGCGCAGCACATGGCCACCCGCGGCGACCACCCAGTCGCCCGGCTTCAAGCCTTCGAGTACCGGGACGCTGTCGGTGCCGTATGGCCCGAGGCGCACCACCGTGCGCGCCAGGCGGTGGTCCGGGTTGACCCGCCAGACATAGGCCTGGCCGTTTTCTGCGGTCACCGCAGAAAGCGGCACCGCCAGTGGGATGAGGCCCTCATGGGCAATGAACACGCGCGCGCTCTGGCCCAGCTCGGCCGGTGCCTTGGCTGAAGTGAAGGCGATGCGCGCGGCAAAGGTGCGCGAGCGTGGGTCGGCTGCCGGCGAAAGTTCACGGATGCGCCCTTCGAAACGCTCACCAGGGTGCGACCACAGTTCCACACTGACCGCCTGCCCCACCGCAAAACGGGCGAATTGCTGCTCCGGTAGGCCGATGGCTACCTCACGCTCGCCATCCGCAGCCAGGGTGAACACGGTCTGCCCGGCAGCGACCACCTGGCCGACCTCGACCTGGCGCTTGGCGATCACCCCAGCCTGCGGCGCACGCAGCACCGCGTAATCGGCCTGGTTGCCGGCAACGTCGAACTCGGCCTTGGCTTGTTTAAGGCGGGCCATGCCGGCGCGGTAGAGGTTTTCGGCATTGTCGTATTGCGAATGGCTGACCATCTGCCGGTCCAGCAGCTTCTGGTAGCGATCACGCTCGGCGCGCACCAGCGCCAGGTTGGCTTCGGCGGCCGCCAGTTGGGCGCGATTGGCCTCCAGTTGCAGGCGCACATCCTGGGGGTCCAGCTCGGCCAGCGGCTGCTCGGCCTTGACCCGCTGCCCTTCCTCGACCAGGCGCTTGCTGACCTTGCCAGCGATGCGGAAGGCCAGTTCCGGCTCCAAGCGCGCACGCACTTCGCCGGGGTAGCTGTCGGCTGCCGCTTCGGCCGGCTGCGGCTGGATCACCAGTGCCGGGCGCGGCGCAGCGGGCGGTGCGGTTTCCTGGCCACACGCCGTCAGCAACAGGGCGACGGCAGCGGGCAAAGCGATGGACAAGGCATGGCGCAACATGATGAATCCTTTCGCGAAGAGCACATCGAATATTTATACTGACGGGTATATTAAATCAGCAAACCGAAGCCGGGAAGCCAGCGCCGGAAAGAAAATCAACATCAACGTTTGGCCATTCCTTGAGGCTGGATGGCGTGCGACCCGTTAAGATGGGCGACTCTTCAACCAGATGCAGACTCCAATGCCCAACGACGCACCCATCGGGCCCGGTCGCCCCAAGGACCTGGCCAAGCGCGAGGCGATCCTCGAAGCGGCCAAGACACTGTTCCTCAGCCTTGGCTATGCCAACACCAGCATGGATGCGGTCGCTGCGGCGGCAGGTGTTTCAAAACTCACCGTGTACAGCCACTTCACCGACAAGCAGACGCTGTTCTGCTCGGCGGTCATGGCAACCTGCCAGATCCAGCTGCCGGACCTGCTGTTCGAGTACCCCGAGGGGGCACCGATGGAAGAGGTGCTGCTGACCATTGCGCGTAACTTCCAGGCCCTGATCAGCAGCGACGAAGCGGTCAAGCTCAGCCGCCTGATCATGGCCCAGGGCAGCTCGGACCCAAGTTTTGGCGAGTACTTCTACGAAGCCGGGCCCAAACGGGTGTTGGCGGGTATGGAAGCACTTCTGCGCGGAGCGCATGAGCGCGGGTTGCTGCGCATCGATAACCCGTTGCGCGCGGCAGAGCACTTCTTCTGCATGGTCAAGGGCGCGCCGGACTACCGGTTGCTGCTGGGGTGCGCCGGGCCGTTGGAAGGCGACGAGGCCGAAGCGCATGTGCGTGAGGTGGTGGGGGTGTTCATGCGGGCGTTCCGGCCATAGCGGGATCCATTCAACCTACCGGCACGAACCCGGTACGGTAGGAGCAGCCTTGTGCTGCGAAGAGGCCGGTGAAAGCCGTGAAGATTCAAGGTGAATTCACCGGCCTCTTCGCAGCACAAGGCTGCTCCTACAAGCGTCTTCGTAATCAGGCCTTCAGCGCTTTCTTCGGGTAGATGTCATACCGGCTCGACTTGCCCTCCAGGCAATGGCTAGGCTTCGGCCCGTCGATGATCGGTGCCTTGCGCGGGCGCTTCACCACCACCCGATGGCTGGCCAACGCCAGGGCGGCTTCGAGCAAGGCCGGGGCATCCATATCATCCCCCACCAACGGCCGGAACACGCGCATTTCCTTCTTCACCAGTGCGCTTTTGTCCCGGTGCGGGAACATCGGGTCGAGGTAGATCACCTGCGGCGGCTCGCCCTCCCACGCGCGCATGCGCTCGATGGCATTGCCGGTCAGCAGGCGCATACGCCCGACGATCGGGCCCACCTCTTCATCGGCACGGGCCCGTGCCAGGCCGTCTTCCAACAACGCGGCAATCAGCGGCTGGCGCTCGATCAGGGTCATCTGGCAACCCAGGCTGGCCAGCACGAAGGCATCCTTGCCCAGCCCTGCGGTCGCGTCGAGCACTTGCGGGCGAACACCTTGAGCAATGCCGACCGCCTTGGCGATCATCTGCCCATTGCCACCGCCAAACTGGCGCCGGTGCGCAGCCTGGCCTTCGACGAAGTCCACCCGCACGGGCCCAGGGGCCTGTAGGCCCAATTGCTGGATCTGCAAGCCTTCAGCGCCCACCTGCACAGCGAAGCCGGCGGCATCGTCCTGCAGCGGCAGGCCCAGACGCTCGGCCCACGCCGCAGCCTGTTGCGCATACTCAGCCGACATCGCTTCGACCCTGATCCCCGTGCCTTGCTCTTCCATCGTCCACACCTAAAAAATCAAACCCAGCCCTTAATGAATCGGCAACCACGGCCGATACAGGCAATATCCCGCTATTCTGCCAGAGCACAACGCGCGCGACTGCCATGACAGATACTCTTCCCATCGGTTTGACCTACCTGTCGCCTGTCGGCCACTACGGTCAGCAGAATACCCAGACACTCGGGGGCGTGAGCCACCTGTGGCAGGATTTCTTTGCCCGTGCCATCGCCGAGCAACAGGAAGTACCCGCGGACAGTATCAGCGAGTCGTTCGTGCAATACGATCAGCACAGCGGCGAGCCGATTGGCGGGGCCAGGGCACTGGCGCTGATCGATGCCCAGCGCGCCTGCGCCGTACACGACACCGAAGTCGCGCCCCCCGAGCCGCTGTTCCTGCCCAAGGCAGAGCTTGAGGCCAACCTGCTGGAACCTGCGCCTGAACCGTTCAGTGCCATCGAGCTGATCGAACAACAGCGCGAGCTGGACCTGAGCAACAGCTGGTTGCGCCCGGTGGTCATGAGCCAGGGCCAGCCGCTTGCCGAGCCGGGCCCAGGCCCCTCCCCACGCCCACTGTTCCTGCCTATCGCCGAGTTCGAGACCAACCTGCTGGACCCGGCGCCCGAGCCCTACGACGAAACCACCCTGGCCAAACAGCAGAACGACCTGGAATTCGACATCCATTGGGCGCGCCCGGTGGTGCTGAACAACGTTCGCGCGTACGCCTAAATTTACAGCGGCTCAGCGACAGATCTGCCAAAGGCCCATGTCAACGTGGAAGTGGTTGTGGTGCGCGGCATTGTAGTCGGGCCCCAGCACGGTACTGAAGCGCTCGCAGGCCACCTGCTGCACCTCGCGTAAAAACTCAGCTTTCTGCCCACCCGCCTGCCAATCCTGCGCCAGCACGATGCGCTGGCCGTCCTGCAAGCGAAAACCACTGATATCCAGAGCGTTGGCGGTGGCATGCTGGCTGAGTCGGCCTTGTTTGCGGTGGTAGACATTGCGGCAGGCGAAACTGCCCAGGTGATCGACCTGGGTCACCGGCTGCCCCAATACCCGCTGCGCCACGGGCTGCAGGCCATGCTGCTCGAACAGCGCATAGGCCACTGCCAGCGGGCAACTGGCGAGAAAACTGCTGCTGAGCCGCGCCTGACCGCCTTCGATGCGCCACACGTTGTTCAGCGGGCAGTTGGCCGAGGCTGGGCTGTCGGCCTGGGCCCGGTAACGCAGGCCACTGGTTGCCAGCGCTTCGCGGCACAGCGCCGGGTCATTGCGCAGGCGCGACAGTTTGTAGGCAGTAAGCAGGTTGGGTGGCTGGCGCACGTCCAGCGCCGCCCAGGGGTTCCATGCATCGGGCAGGCGCCAGCCAAGGTGCCAGGCCAGGCCTGCCATCAAGGACAGGCCCACCAGCAGCGCCAGCAACGCACGCATGGCCAATCAGCGACGGAACAGATCGTTGAGCTGCGCGAACGGCAACGCCTGTTCGCCGTAGCCGAACGTGCCTTCATCGCGAATTTCCAGGGCCGCCCGGTGGAAAGCCCCTAACGCTGCGCGGGCCAGCGACGACCCCACGCTGATTCGGCGCACGCCCAGGTCTTGAAGTTGATTGACGCTCAGCGTCACGCCTGCCAACCCCATCAGCACGTTGACCGGCTTTGGCGCCACCGCCTGTACCACTGCGCGAATTTCTTCGACAGTGCGCAACCCAGGCGCATAGAGCACATCAGCACCCGCTTCGGCAAAGGCTTGCAGGCGCAGAATGGTGTCGTCCAGGTCCATTCGCCCGTGCAGCAGGTTTTCTGCGCGGGCGCAGAGGGTGAATGGGAAGGGCAGGCTGCGCGCCGCCTGAACCGCCGCGCGCACGCGCTCCACGGCCAGACCGTGGTCATAGATGGGGGCGTCCTTGCGCCCGCTGGCGTCCTCGATAGAGCCCCCCACAAGGCCCGCCTCGGCGGCACGCAGAATGGTCTGTGCACACTCCTCAGGCAGGTCGCCAAAGCCGTTTTCAAGGTCGGCGGCAACCGGCAACGCCGTGGCATCGACGATCACGCCGGCATTAGCCAGGGTTTCGTCCAGGCTCAACGCGCCTTCGGCGTCTGGCCGGCCCAGGCTGAAGGCCAGGCCCGCGCTGGTCGTGGCCAGTGCCTCGAAGCCAAGGCTGGCCAGCAGCTTGGCAGAGCCGGCATCCCACGGGTTGGGGATGACGAACGCGCTGTCGCGCTCATGCAGGGCCTTGAAGGCTTCGGCTCGCAGGGTTTGCACATCCATGGTCTCAACCTCAGGCATTAAGGAGTGGTCAGAGTAGTCCCAGTTGTTCGACCTCAGGGGCGCGTGGCAATTCCGGCAATGATGCAAGGCCGGGCAGGCGCTGCATCAGGCGCTGGTGAAAGCGCTGGGCCAATGCCGCAGCCAGGCGGTTATCCGAGGTGTGCAAGAAGATGTAGGGGCTGCGGCCTTCCTCGATCCAGCTGGCTATCTTGTCCACCCAAGGCGTCAGGAAGGTTTCGTTGGCGTCCAGTTGCGGGTGGCCAATGAAACGCACCTGCGGGTGCTGGCTGAAGGCTGCGGGGCGCGGTGGCACTTTGGGTTTCTTGGCTTGAGCATGCAATACGGCGGGGTCGCGCGATGTGCAGCTGAACAAGGCCCGTGGGTCGAGGCAGATGCGCTCGACGCCACGTTCGAGCAGCAGCCGGTTTAGCTGCCGCTCCTCCTCACCCCGCGCAAAAAAGGCGTCGTTACGCACCTCGACGGCCACCGGCACCGCCACTTCATCCAGAAAGTGGCTCAACTCTGCCAAGCGCGCAGGCCCGAACATGGCAGGCAGTTGCAACCAATAAGGCGATACTCGCTCACCCAGCGGCGCCATCAACCGGGTGAAGGTGATCGCCGCGTCCAGTTGCTCGCGAAGGTCCGCGGCATGGCTGACCTCGCGGGGGAACTTGGCCGTGAAACGAAAGTGCGCCGGCATCACCTGCGCCCAGCGGGCCACGGTCGCGGGCGCGGGGCTGGCATAGAAGGTGGTGTTGCCCTCGACCGCATTGAACACCTGGCTGTACAGGCCCAGGTACTCAGTGGCTCGGGCGTCGGCGGGGTACAGGTAATCGCGCCAGGCGCTTTCGCTCCACGACGGACAACCCAGAAAATAAGGCAGAAGAGAGGGAGTCATCCCTCAAATGTACAGGTCGAGCCCCAGTACTTCCATGTCCCAATCGGTAAAACCGGCTGTGCTCAGGTAACTGGCCAGCGCCGTTGCTGTGCGCCGATCACGGGCGCGGGGGAAGACCATGTCTTGCTGGCGGGCTGGCAGGCCACCGCTGCGACGGCGAGTGGTGGCTTCTTGGGAGGCGTCGCTTTGCGCGTCATTCTCGATCACTTCGGCATCGTCGATTGCCTCGTCGCGCACCGACGCTTTGCGCGGAGCGCGCTTGATCGGGTAGGACTGCGAGGAGAAACCGTCGATACGCATGGTGTGAGCACTCAGGACCAATGATGGCAATTTAGCAGCATCAGTGTTCCGTCGCTAATGCTCGAGTGATAACTAGACCACAGTTCGCGCGAAAGGTTTTATCGTCATCGGCGATAACCGACGAGTAGCCGTCAGCGTTTCTTGGGTGTGGCTACATTATCGCGCAAGTACACCGGTTGCGCCTGCTCGGCAGCGATGGCCTCGCCGCGCGCCCAGGCGAAGCGGGCCAGGCTGAGGATGTCGAGGGCATTGGGCAACGCTGCGGCATTGCTGGCAGCGACCTGCACTGCCAGGCGCTCGGCATACCCCCAGCCGGTGCCGGCACCGAACCACTCGCCCGTGCTGGCGTCGGGCAGCGCCACGCGCTCGGGCGGCAGCACCGCTTCCTGGCCGATCAGGCGCATTTCGCCTTCGTATGCCTGGTAGCAGCCCCAGTACACCTCGTCCATGCGTGCATCGATGGCGGCAGCCACCTGCTGCACACCCTGCTCACGCATCGCGCCTTGCGCCAACGCGGCCAGGTTGGACACCGGCAGCACCGGGCGTTCGAGCGCGAACGCCAGGCCCTGAACCACACCGATGGCAATCCGTACGCCGGTGAAGGCGCCCGGGCCACGGCCGAAGGCGATGGCATCCAGCGCGTTCAGCGCTACACCGGAGTCACCCAGCAATTGTTTGATCATCGGCAGCAGCTTCTGCGCGTGCTGACGTGGGATCACCTCGTAATGGCTGGTTACCTTGCCGTCATGCAACAGGGCAACGGAACAGGCTTCGGTGGCGGTATCCAGGGCCAGCAGGGTGGTCATCGAACGGGTTTCCAGGGGCAGGGAAAAGAGCGTCAGTATAAACGACAACGGCCCGCAAGCGGGCCGTTGTCATGCAAGGCTCTTGATCAGCTGAGGGCTGCCAGTACCTTGGCAGTGATGGCGTCGACCGAACCGACACCTTCGATGTGGCTGTACTTCGGCTTGCCGGCATTGGCGGCCGACAGCTTCTGGTAGAACTCGACCAGCGGCTTGGTCTGGGTGTGGTAGACCGACAGGCGATGACGCACGGTTTCTTCCTTGTCGTCGTCGCGCTGGATCAGGTCTTCGCCCGTCACGTCGTCCTTGCCTTCCACTTTCGGCGGGTTGTACTGAATGTGGTAGGTGCGGCCCGAAGCCAAGTGCACGCGACGGCCCGCCATGCGGCCAACGATTTCTTCATCGTCAACGGCGATTTCGACCACGGCATCGATGTCGACACCGGCAGCGACCATGGCTTCAGCCTGTGGAATAGTGCGTGGAAAACCGTCGAACAGGCAGCCGTTGGCGCAATCCGGCTGGGCGATGCGCTCCTTGACCAGGCCGATGATCAGCTCGTCGGAAACCAGTTGGCCGGCATCCATGACTTTTTTCAGTTCCAGGCCCAGCGGGGTGCCGGCCTTGACCGCGGCACGCAGCATGTCACCGGTGGAGATCTGGGGGATACCGAACTTCTCGGTGATGAATTTTGCCTGAGTACCTTTACCGGCCCCGGGAGCTCCCAGCAGAATTACGCGCATCTCGTGCTCCTCAAATTTTTTTATGAAATTCAATGGATTCGGCAACCAGGGCCAAGTCCGGAAAATCGGGTATGACCATAAATCGGTCAGAAGGCTGCTCAAGATACACAGCGCCCGGCAGCCAGACAAGCGTCCCAAAGTTGCAGGAATGCGCCACTTGCGCACTGCCTGGTAGGCGGTTGCGCTCGGCGCAACCGCCCTCCTCGCCCTTTATTACGGCTAAAGGTGCACCCTTGCCTGGCGGCCCGCGCGTAACCTCAGCCGGTATTGCGCAGGCCTGCTGCAATGCCCGCCACGGTGACCAGCAAGGCCTGCTCCAACGGGCTGTCCAGAGCGGCTTCGCGGCCGCGCGAGCGCGCCAGCAACTCGGCCTGAAGGCGGTGCAGCGGGTCCAGGTAGGTGTTGCGCAAGCTGATGAATTCCAGGGTCTCTGGGCTGTGCGCCAGTAGCACCGGCTGCCCGGTCAGGCCCAGCACCACCTGGCAGGACTGCGACAATAGGTCGCGCAGGTGCACACCTAAAGGAAGCAACTCCGGTTGCACTAGACGTTCGTCGTAGGCCTCGGCGATTTGCGCATCGGCCTTGGCCAGCACCATTTCCAGCATGTCGATACGGGTACGGAAGAACGGCCATTGCTCACGCATTTGCGCCAGCAGTTCGCCCTGGCCGCGTTGCAAGGCATTGCTCAAGGCCGTTTCCCAGCCCAGCCAGGCAGGCAGCATCAGGCGCGTCTGGGTCCAGCCGAAGATCCACGGGATAGCCCGCAGGCTCTCGATGCCGCCCGCGCGTCGCTTGGCCGGCCGGCTGCCTAACGGCAGGCGGCCCAACTCCTGCTCGGGCGTCGACTGGCGGAAGTACTCGACGAAATCGGGGTTGTCGCGCACCACGCTGCGGTAGGCCTGCACGCCATCGGCGGCCAATTGGTCCATGACCTCACGCCAGGCCGGCTGCGGTGGGGGTGGCGGCAACAAAGTGGCCTCGAGCACGGCCGCCAGGTACAGGTTGAGGTTCTGTTCGGCGATACCGGGTAAACCGAACTTGAAGCGGATCATCTCGCCCTGCTCGGTGGTGCGGAATCGCCCGGCAACCGAGCCCGGCGGCTGCGACAGAATCGCAGCATGCGCCGGGCCGCCGCCACGGCCAACGGTGCCGCCACGGCCGTGGAACAACAGCAGTTCCACTTGATGCTCGCGGCAGATGCGCACCAGGTTTTCCTGCGCCCGGTACTGCGCCCAGGCGGCCGCCGTGGTGCCGGCGTCCTTGGCCGAATCGGAATAGCCGATCATCACTTCCTGCGGCCCGCGCAGGCCGGCGCGATAGCCAGGCAGGCCCAGCAGGCGCTGCATCACCGGGCCGGCGTTGTCCAGGTCGGCCAGGGTTTCGAACAGTGGCACAACACGCATCGGGCGGGTCAGCCCAGCTTCCTTGAGCAGCAACTGCACGGCCAGCACATCTGAAGCGGCGCCGGCCATGGAAATGACATAGGAGCCCAGCGAGGCGGCCGGGGCAGCGGCAATTTCCCGGCAGGTGGCCAGCACCTCGGCGGTTTCCGCCTGGGGCTGGAAATGCGCAGGCAGTAAAGGCCGGCGATTTTTCAGTTCGGCCAGGAGGAAGGCGATACGCTGCTCTTCATCCCAGTCGGCATAGCGCCCCAAGCCCAGGTAATCGGTGATTTCGGTCAGCGCGTCACGGTGGCGGGCGGCATCCTGGCGCACGTCCAGGCGCCCCAGGTACAGGCCAAAGGTCACGGCACGGCGCAGGCAGTCGAGCAGTGGCCCTTCGGCAATCACACCCATGCCGCATTCGTGCAGCGACTGGTAGCACAGCTCTAGCGGCGCGATCAGGTCGCGGTTGTCGACCAGTACATCGGCACCGGCGGGCGTGCTGCTGCCCAAGGCGGCATGCGCCCAGGCGCGGGTCGCACGCAGGCGGTCGCGCAATTGCTTGAGGATTGCGCGGTAGGGCTCGGCACTGTCGCCGACATGCTCCCGCAGCGCGCTGCTGGCGTGTTGCATGGACAGTTCGGCGGCCAAGGCATCGATATCACGCAGGAACAGATCAGCGGCCATCCAACGTGCCAGCAACAGCACTTCACGGGTTACCGCCGCCGTGACATTGGGGTTGCCGTCACGGTCGCCGCCCATCCACGAGGCGAAACGGATAGGTGCGGCCTCCAGCGGCAGGCGCAGCCCCGTGGCGTCGTGCAGCGCCTTGTCGACCTTGCGCAGGTGGTTGGGAATGGCCTGCCACAGCGAATGCTCGATCACCGCGAAGCCCCACTTGGCCTCGTCCACGGGGGTCGGCCGGGTGCGGCGGATTTCTTCGGTGTGCCAGGCTTCGGCGATCAGCCGGCGCAGGCGCTCACGCACCTGCTGGCGTTCGGCAGGGGTCAGGTCGCGATGGTCCTGGGCGGCCAACTGGCCAGCGATTGCGTCGTACTTCTGGATCAACGTGCGCCGCGCCACTTCGGTGGGGTGCGCGGTCAGTACCAGCTGAATGTCTAGCTTGGCCAGTTGCCGGGCCAGGGCGTCGTTGCCATGCCCGGCCTGCTTCAGGCGGGCCAGCAGCTCAGGCAGCACGCGTGCCTCGAAAGGCTCTGGCTGGTCGGCGTCGCGACGGCGGATCAACTGATACTGCTCGGCCATGTTGGCCAGGTTGAGAAACTGGTTGAACGCCCTTGCTACCGGCAGCAAATCGTCGTCAGCCAGGTCCCCAAGGGTCGAGCTCAGTTGCTCGCCAGCCACCCGGCGGTCGGCCTTGGCGCTGTGGCGGATGCCCTCGATCTTCTGCAGGAACGCCTCGCCGTGCTGCTGACGAATGGTGTCGCCAAGCAACTCCCCCAACACATGGACATCTTCACGCAAACGCACATCGATATCGGTCATTGGCCCTCTCTGTAGCGCAGCCTTGGCGCACTCGTTCAGGAAACAGCACTGGGCCAAGAGTGCCCCCAGCCGCGCGCCGATAGCAAGCCTAAGGGCAAGCCGTGATCGGCAAAGCAAACTAAAGTGCAAGCAGAGCACTCCGATGCAATGCAGCCTTTCGAGGCGTTGACAGAGGTCATCATGAAAATCCGTGAACTCGCCCAGCACTGGGAACAGAATGCCGCAGGCACCCTCAGCCGTACCGGCCATGTGCTGCATCTGGACTTGGAGTCCGAGGCGCGCCTGGCCGCGCTGATCGACATGTACCCCAAGCGCACCGCCGAAGAACTGCTCGGCGAACTGGTGGCGGCGGCCCTTGAGGAAATCGAGGCCAGCTTCCCCTATGTAAAGGGGAGCCAAGTGATCGCCACCGATGAAGAAGGCGACCCTTTGTTCGAAGATGTCGGCCCTACCCCGCGTTTTCTGTCGTTGTCCCGGCACCACTTGCATGAGCTGAGCAGCACCGCTGACGACAGCGAAAAATAGCCACGATGCACACTGTTCCGGGCCTGCAAGGCCCGGAATACCCCGCCTGAGTGTGAAAGTTCCGCACAAAACTCACTGACCAATCAGTCAGAAAACTTTGCCCGATTACGGGATTTTTTTCTGAACTAATCGAAAAACGGCCGAGTCCGAGCAAATAGCCATCACGCTAAAACCCTGCACACTGCCCTCGTGCACCGTTCAGCTGAAGCGCACGGTAACTGTCAGGGATTCAGCGATGGACTGCTACGGACATCGTCGTTATCAGGAGTGATCCAATGGAGCTGACCACCATGAAGACCCGCACTTTCAAACCGTCATCCACTCATGTGCGCGGGTTCAAGCTGGCCGCGCTGGCCCTGGGCAGTAGCCTGGTCCTGGCCGGCTGTGCGGGCAACCCGCCCACCGAGCAGTATGCCGTTACCCAGTCTGCCGTGAACTCTGCGGTCAGTGCCGGCGGCACCGAGTTCGCCGCCGTGGAAATGAAAGCGGCGCAGGACAAGTTCAAGCAAGCCGAAATCGCCATGCACGACAAGAAGTACGACGACGCCAAGCGTCTGGCCGAACAAGCCGAATGGGACGCCCGCCTCGCCGAACGCAAGGCTCAGGCGGCCAAGGCCCAGAAGGCCGTGCAGGATGCCCGCCAGGGCGTTCAGGACGTACGTGAGGAAGGCCTGCGCAGCGCTCAGTGAGCCCTGCCCCGCCCCCCTTAGCCTTCGCACTCGATCAAAGGATGAACACTATGCGCAAACACGTCATGATTCCCGCCCTGCTGGCCCTGAGCGTCGGTCTTGCAGCCTGCTCGCACGACCCGAACGCCAACCTTGAATCGGCCCGCACCAACTTCTCTGCGCTGCAGAGCGACCCGCAGTCGAGCAAAGTCGCGGCGCTGGAAACCAAAGATGCTCAGGATTGGCTGAACAAAGCTGACAAGGCCTACATGGACCGCGAGGACCAGAAAAAGGTCGACCAGCTCGCCTACCTGACCAACCAGCGTGTCGAAGTCGCCAAGCAGACCATTGCCCTGCGTACGGCTGAAGGCGAACTGAAAAACGCCTCCGCTCAGCGCGCCCAGGCCAAGCTGGATGCCCGCGACGCGCAGATCGCCAAGCTGCAGGACAGCCTCAATGCCAAGCAGACCGACCGCGGTACGCTGGTCACCTTCGGCGACGTGCTGTTCGACTTCAACAAGGCCGTACTCAAGAGCAACGCCTACCCCAACGTGACCAAGCTGGCCCAGTTCCTCCAGGAAAACCCGGAGCGCAAGGTCATCGTAGAGGGCTACACCGACAGCGTCGGCTCGGCCAACTACAACCAGAGCCTCTCCGAGCGTCGCGCCGGCGCCGTGCGCATGGCGCTGATCCGTGCTGGCGTAGACCCAGCGCGAATCGTCGCCCAGGGTTACGGCAAGGAGTACCCGGTGGCTGACAACGGCAGCAACTCGGGCCGTGCGCAGAACCGTCGCGTGGAGGTGACCATCTCCAATGACAACCAGCCGGTGGCACCGCGGTCGGTAAGCCAGGCGCAGTAAGCTGACTCGCTGCAACGAAGAACCCCGCCCTGATGGCGGGGTTTTTCATCTGTCAGCAAAATTAAAAGCACCTTTAAAAGCACTCCTTAAAGATCTATAGTCGTGTCACCAATAACTGCATTCACGGGTTGATACAACTATGACCTACCCGGTTCTAGCCGATCTGGCAGCATCCATCACTGACCTGAAAAAAGACCCCATGGGCACGATCCGTGAAGCGGCTGGTGAAACGGTGGTCATCCTCAATCGCAACGAGCCAGCGTTCTATGCGGTACCGCCGGAACGTTACGAAGCGATGATGGAGTTGATCGACGACATGCAGTTGGCTGAGCTGGTACGCCAGCGACGTGGCGAGCCCACAGTGAAAGTGGATATCGATGAGCTCATCGCCGAAGCCGAAGGCAGCAAAAAGCCACAGCCTTGAATTCAATATTCGGGCACAGAGGGAATTTAGGAAACTGGATAGCCAATTGCAGGTCCAGTTTGCGAGAAAACTCAGGGAGCGCTTGGCGCAGCCGAGGGTGGACAAGGACAAACTGTCTAGCATGCCCGACTGCTACAAGATCAAGCTGAGGTCATCGGGCTATCGCCTGGTTTATCAAGTTATCGATGAGCGAGTGGTGGTCATCGTCATCGCTGTAGGCAAGCGAGAAAGAAGCGATGTGTACGATGCTGCGAAGTCTCGCTTGATGTGATGTGTTAACTGTGTCGGCCCTTTCGCGGGCAAGCCCGCTCCCACAGGCTGTGGGCGGGCTTGACGGCGAAAGGGCCGGAAGGGCAATGCAGATTTCAGGTCACTGCACCTGCTGCGGCGTCTCCTCCCCCATGCAGCGCACCGCACGTTTGCGGTTATCGACCAACACGCCGGTCAGGCCTTTCTGTTGGGTATCGAACAACACCAGCACACCGTCCACGCACTGGGCCACCTGGGGTGCAGGGTCGAGGGAGGCTTTGTAGTCTTCGCCCGGCAGGGTCTTGAGCATGGTGAAATCCTGCAGCAACAGGGCATCTTCAGGCTTGGCGAAATGCAGGTAACCGTAGTACCACAAAGCCCCCACCGTCACGATGATGCTGCCGACGCCGGTCAGGATCAGCGGGATGGCGTTGCGTTCTTCACTCATTGCTTGTTCTTCTCGTCAGGGTAATTGGGCACTTCGGCAAGCCGCCGCAGGCCGTTGAAATGACTCGGGTCGTCGAGGAAGCGCAGCATCACCTGGCGCCACACTGGGTCGGCGAACGTTTGTACATGGCCCCCTCGGGTCAGCTGCAGTACCCGCGGCGGCGGCGCGTGCTGGTACAGGCGGATGCCGTTATCCAGCGGCACCAGGTGGTCGTCGATGCTGTGGAAGAACAGCTTCGGCGGGCTGTCCAGGCGCTCGATCGAACGGATCGCGCTGTCGCCGTCCGGCACCAGCCACGACAGCGGCACCTGCAGCGGCCAGGTCATCCATGAAGTGCTCAAGGCAAACCGCCCGACCGCACGGTAGCTGGCTGGCACGCCATCGAACACCAGCGCGCTGAAGCGCTGGCGCTGCTCGGGGTGGGCCGCCAGGTAATGAATGGCCATGGCGCCGCCCAGGCTCTGCCCCAGCAGCACCACCGGCTTGCCCTTGACCTCGGGCGCCTTGTCCAGCCAGGCCATGGCCGCCGCGAGGTCTTCATAGACCTCGGGCAAACTCGGTTTGCCCTGGGACAACCCATAGCCCCGGTAATCGACCATCAGCACCTGGTAGCCCTGCTCCGGCAGCCAGTAGCTGCCGCCCAGATGGCCGGCCAGGTTGCCGCCGTTGCCGTGCAGGTGCAACACGGTGCCCTTGACTTCGACCCCGGCCTTGGCCGGTAGCCACCAGCCATGCAGGCGTACGCCATCCGAAGTGGTCAGGCTGACGTCACGGTAGTCGAGCTTGGCCCGCTCCGGGGTGAACGGTTGGCCGTGCTCGGGGTAGAACAGCAGGCTGCTGCAACCGCTCAGGCCCAGCAGGAGCATGCCAAGGGCCAGCAGGCGGCAGCGTTCAGAGAATGTTCGCGTAGTCGGCTTCAATGCGATCCAGGCTCAGGTGGTTGAGGAAGTTGGAGAAGCACATCCAGGCCGACAGTGCGTTGAGGTCACGGAACTGTTCGGGCAAATACTTGGGCGGTTCAACCAGCCCCTCCTCGACCAGTTGGCGCAAGGTGCGCATGTCTTCCAGCGTGGTCTTGCCGCAGAACAGCAGCGGGATCTGCTCGAGCTTGCCCTTCTTCACGGCCAACTGAATGTAGTTGTAAACCATGATGAAGCCTTTGAGGTAGGACAAGTCCTTGGTGAATGGCAAACCATTGGGCACCGAGCCGCGGAACACTCGGCTGGCATTGCTGTAGCTCTGCGCCATTTCAAAGCCCTGGGCACGGAAGAACTCGAACACCTGGAGGAAGTCCGCGCCCTCCTCGACCATGTGGATGGCGCGTGTACGGTTGGTGAGCTTGCGCAGCCGGCTGGGGTAAGAGGCGAAGGCAATCACCTCCATGAGGATCGCCAGCCCCTCCTGGGTCACCGTCGATGAGGGTGGGCCCTTGGCCAGGAAGGTGCAGATCGGCTGGTTGAGGCCGTTCAGCGTGGTCCCCACATGCACCAGGCCTTCATGCACCTCCAGCGCACGCACGTCGCGGCTGTTGAACATGGCATCGGCACGTACCTTGATGTAGTCGGCACCGGCCGCCGCATCGGCGACGATACCGTCGGATTCGAACACGCGGATGGTTTCTTCGGCCTCGCCGAACACCTTGTTCAGGCGGCGCTGGAGGATGTCCACGGCCTCTTTGGCGGTGAGGTTCTTTGGCTCGTCCTTGAGGTCGCCGCGGCCATCGATGTTGTTCAGGTAATCCGACAGCATCAGCCCCAGGTCGGCCAGGGTTGGGTCACCGGCGTGGAAGGCGTCGGACGCCGCGCCGTACAGCTCCTGCGAGATCAGCCCGAAGTCCTCGGTGCCGCGTGCCTCGAGCATACGCACCACCATGCGGTATTCCTTGCACATGCGCCGCATGATCTGCCCGACCGGGTTGAACTGCCCGAGCCGGCGAGTGATGTCACGTTCGATGTTCTGGAATTCGGCCTTGACCGCGCTGGAGTCGAACGACAGCGGCCGCGACTGGTAATAGGCGCGGTCTACCGCGGGTGGCTCTTTGCCCTTGGCCTTGAGGAAGCCGTGGCGGATGTTGTCGTCCCATTTCACCGCATCGAGTACGCGGATGGGGGTCTGCGCCGCAACGATGCGGTCTGACAGCGCGCGTATGGTCTGCTGGTACTCGTCCACCGGGGACTCCTTATCTGCCTCGGCCTCGGTCCCTGTAGGAGCAGCCTTGTGCTGCGAAGAGGCCTTTATCGGCAACAAATATCTGTTGTCTTACCGGCCCTTTCGCAGCACAAGGCTGCTCCTACCGGGATCGCATTGCAGTTTCAAACCCTGAAAAGCACGGCAGAGGTCATTACTTGCCGGAGCGCTGGAAGCGTGCCACCTCGACGAACAGGTCGGAGTTGGCCGGGTCGTCCAGGTAGGCCAGCACCCGCGCCGAGGGGCTGTCGATGAGCACGCCCTCGCCGTTGTCTTCCGGCACTTCGGTGTTGCGCCCGGTCAGCTCTTTGTTTTTCACGGCCTGCTGCACCTGCTCGACATCCAGGTTGTACACCACCAGTTCCTTGCCATCGACGACTTCAAAACCGCCAATCAGGAAATTGCCACCCAGGCGCTTGGGCACGCCGGCCGAGAGGTACCAGCGGTTGCCGTGGCGCGAGACGGTGAAGACGTACTCTTCGGGGGCTTTGCCCTTGGCCGTGGCCACCGCCTTGTAGGCATCGCCGCCACTGCGGCTGATCGACAGCTTCAGCGGTTCGCCCCAGGCGTCCTTGCTGCTCCACTTGCCGAGCAGGGCCTTGGGCGCGGCCTGGTTGCTCGGCAAGGGCTCATGGAAGGTCACCAGACAACCGCCCAGCAGCAGGAATGACAGCGTCAACAGCACCACACGCCAGGCTTTCATCAGGTTCTCCTTGAAAATAAGGTCTCAGCTCAGGCCGATGCCAACACCAGGTGCAGGTAACGGGTAAGCATAGCGAGCATCTGCCCATCGGCTTGCGCGTTCGCATCCTTGAGCAGGCCCTGATATTCCATCTGCTCGATAATCGCCGTCAACATTTGGGCGTCTTGTTCCGGTTGCCGTGAGCCGACCACCTGCAGCAATTGCCGGGTGCCGTGCAGCAGAATCTGGTCGTGGGCGCACACCAGCTCGGCCAAACGCGGGCACAGCAGTGCCTCCTGGCGGAAGGCCTGTTCGGCCATCAGAAAGTCGCGCCGGTTGAGCAACTGACGCGACACATAGTCAGCGGTCATGCTTGCCACTTCGTCGGCCAGCCGCGCTCGCGCCTGCGGGCTGCCATCGCCCTGGGCGAGCATCTGGCGCAGCACCACCTCGGTGTTGGCCCAGAGCTTGGCCATGTAGGCGGCGCTGCGCTCGACATACTGGGCGAAGGTATCGGTGAGCAGGTCCTCGATGTCCTTGAAGTAATAGGTGGTGGCCGACAACGGCACACCCGCCTCGGCGGCCACGGCACGGTGGCGCACACCGCGCACACCATCGCGCACGACGATGCGCATGGCGGCGTCAAGGATCAGCTGGCGGCGCTGCTCGCT
The DNA here is from genome assembly GCF_053629175.1 of Pseudomonas sp. Y3 TE3536. NCBI lineage: Bacteria > Pseudomonadati > Pseudomonadota > Gammaproteobacteria > Pseudomonadales > Pseudomonadaceae > Pseudomonas > Pseudomonas sp. Y3 TE3536. Next base: position 705,593 of record NZ_JBRJHU010000001.1, read on the forward strand.
GCCTTGGCGGGCGGTCTTGCGGCCCTGGTACTGCACACTTTCGGCGACGGCGGTGGCGATGCCGGCGGCGCCTTGCTCAGCGATTGCGGGGGTCACGGGGGTACCTCATGAACAGGGGTTGTCAGTACCGGCCCTTTCGCGGGCAAGCCCGCTCCCACAGGGATCGTACCGCGCGCAATTCCTGTGGGAGCGGGCTTGCCCGCGAAGGGGCCGGTGCAGACAACATAAGGCTTCAGGCAAGAAAAAGCCGCCCCTAGAGGCGGCTTTCTCAGATCACTCAGGCCTGCGGACGCATATGTGGGAACAGGATCACATCGCGAATCGACGGCGAGTTGGTCAGCAGCATCACCAGGCGGTCGATGCCGATGCCTTCACCGGCGGTTGGCGGCATGCCGTATTCCAGGGCGCGGACGAAGTCGGCATCGTAGTGCATGGCTTCGTCGTCACCAGCATCCTTCTCGGCCACCTGGGCCAGGAAGCGCTCAGCCTGGTCTTCGGCATCGTTCAGCTCGGAGTAGGCGTTGGCGATTTCGCGGCCACCGATGAACAGCTCGAAGCGGTCGGTCACGGCCGGGTTGTCGTCGTTGCGACGGGCCAGCGGCGACACTTCGAACGGGTACTCGGTGATGAAGTGCGGCTGCTCCAGCTTGTGCTCGACCAGCTCTTCGAAAATCATCACTTGCAGCTTGCCCAGGCCTTCGTGGCCCAGCACCTTGGCACCGGCCTTTTTGGCGATGTCACGGGCACGGTCGACGTCTTGCAGGTCGGCAGCGGTCAGCTCAGGGTTGTACTTGAGGATCGAGTCGAACACCGACAGGCGCACGAACGGCTCGCCGAAGTGGAACACCTTGTCGCCGTACGGCACGTCGGTGCTGCCCAGCACCAGCTGCGCCAACTCGCGGAACAGCTCTTCGGTGAGGTCCATGTTATCGGTGTAGTCAGCGTAGGCCTGGTAGAACTCGAGCATGGTGAACTCGGGGTTGTGCCGGGTCGAAACGCCTTCGTTACGGAAGTTGCGGTTGATCTCGAAAACTTTCTCGAAACCACCGACTACCAGACGCTTGAGGTACAGCTCCGGCGCAATGCGCAGGAACATGGCCATATCCAAGGCGTTGTGGTGGGTTTCGAACGGCTTGGCCGCGGCGCCGCCAGGGATGGTCTGCAGCATCGGCGTCTCGACTTCGAGGAAGTCGCGCTCGATCAGGAATTTGCGGATGTGCGAAATCACCTGCGAGCGAACACGGAAGGTGTGGCGGGTTTCTTCGTTGACCATCAGGTCGACGTAACGCTGACGGTAGCGCTGCTCGGTGTCGGTCAGGCCATGGTGCTTGTCGGGCAGCGGGCGCAGCGACTTGGTCAGCAGGCGCACGTTGGTCATCTCGACGTACAGGTCACCTTTGCCGGAGCGGGCCAGGGTGCCCTCGGCGCTGATGATGTCGCCCAGGTCCCAGGTCTTGACGGCGGCCAGGGTTTCTTCCGGCAGGGTCTTGCGGTTGACGTAGACCTGTATGCGGCCAGTCATGTCCTGGATGACCATGAACGAGCCACGGTTGAGCATGATGCGCCCGGCAACCTTGACCGGAATCGCTGCAGCTTCCAGTTCTTCCTTGGTCTTGTCGGCGTACTGTTTCTGCAGGTCGTTGCAGTAGCTGTCGCGACGGAAGTCATTGGGGAAGGCATTGCCCTTGGCGCGCTCTGCGGCAAGTTTTTCCTTGCGCAGGGCGATCAGGGCGTTTTCTTCCTGTTGCAGGTCTTGCGGTGCGCTATTGAGGTCGCTCATGTCGTCATTCTTTCCATCAGGTATTCGTTGCCCTTTTCGGGCAGGGCACGCGATGCCGGCGGGTAGCCAGGCATCGCGGCAGTGGTGTGCGGCTTACAGCCCTTGCTTGAGGCTCGCTTCCAGGTACTGGTCGAGGTCGCCGTCCAGCACCTTCTGGCAGTCGCTGCGCTCAACGCCGGTCCGCAAGTCCTTGATGCGCGAGTCATCCAGTACGTAGGAGCGGATCTGGTGGCCCCAACCGATGTCCGACTTGCTGTCTTCCAGCGCCTGGGAAGCGGCGTTGCGCTTCTGCATCTCCAGCTCGTACAACTTGGCCCGCAGCATTTTCATGGCGGTGTCTTTGTTGGCGTGCTGGGAGCGTTCGTTCTGGCAGGCCACCACGGTGTTGGTCGGCACGTGGGTAATACGCACCGCGGAGTCGGTGGTGTTTACGTGCTGACCACCAGCGCCCGAAGAGCGGTAGGTGTCGACGCGCAGGTCAGACGGGTTGATGTCGATTTCGACCTTGTCGTCGATCTCGGGCGACACGAACACCGCCGAGAACGAGGTGTGGCGACGGGCGCCGGAGTCGAACGGGCTCTTGCGAACCAGGCGGTGCACGCCGATTTCGGTGCGCAACCAGCCGAAGGCATATTCGCCCTTGATGTGCACGGTGGCGCCCTTGATGCCGGCGACTTCACCTTCGGAGAGCTCGATGATGGTGGCGTCGAAACCGCGCTTGTCGGCCCAGCGCAGGTACATGCGCAGCAGGATGTTGGCCCAGTCCTGCGCTTCGGTACCACCGGAGCCGGCCTGGATGTCCAGGTAGGCGTTGTTCATGTCCATCTCGCCGCTGAACATGCGACGGAACTCAAGCTGGGCCAGTTTTTCTTCCAGGCCTTCCAGCTCGGTCACGACGTCGCCGACGGCGCTTTCGTCCTCTTCCTCGACGGCCATGTCGAGCAGGTCCTTGCAGTCGGCCAGGCCGTTGGCCATCTTGTCCAACGTCTCGACGACCTGTACCAGCATGGCACGTTCGCGGCCCAGGGCCTGGGCATACTCAGGCTTGTTCCAGACGGCCGGGTCTTCCAGCTCGCGGTTGACTTCGATCAGGCGGTCATGCTTTTGATCGTAGTCAAAGATACCCCCGAATTGACTGGGAACGCTCGGTGAGGTCCTTGATGGTGTTCAGGATCGGTTGGATTTCCATGGGCGACGGCTCTCGTGCGAATTCGGTGAAAAGCCTGCGAGTATAACCGAGTCCAACGCATGGCGGCAGACCCGCCGGGCGGTACACCGTATGCGAGATGGAGCGCCGCCTGCGCGGCGCTTCGCAGCACAAGGCTGCTCCTACATTTTTCGGGCCAATTATTCCTAAGGCGGTCGCGCGCAGATATTACAGGCCTCACTGGCCCGAAACAGATGTAGGAGCAGCCTTGTGCTGCGAAGCGCCGCGCGGGCGGCGCTCGATCTTACAGGCGCAAAAAACCTCCCGCCTTACACCCCGAATCCCCACAACCTCAAGCAATACCCACCTGGTTACGCCCCCCATTCTTCGCCAGGTACAGCCCCTTGTCCGCCGCCGAAATCAACTGCCGGCAATGCCCGCCCACCGCCGGTGTCTGGGTCGCCAGGCCAATGCTCACCGTCAACCGCGAATCCGCCGCTGGCGCCGTGTGCGGAATGCCCAGCGCCAACACCGTCTGGCGCAGTTTCTCGGCAATCAGCCGCGCCCCGCCTGGGGACGTATTGGGCAACACCAGGGCAAACTCCTCGCCGCCATAACGCGCCGGCAGATCCGTCGGCCGCGAGCACGAGCCGCGGATCGCTTCAGCCACTTGGCGCAACGCCTCATCACCCGCCAAATGCCCGAAACTGTCGTTGTAGGCCTTGAAGTAGTCGACATCGATCATCAACAACGACAACTGCTGCTGCTCACGCATGGCCCGGCGCCATTCCAGCTCCAGGTATTCGTCGAAGTGCCGCCGGTTGGACAGCCCGGTCAGGCCATCGGAGTTCATCAACCGCTGCAGCATCAGGTTGGAATCGAGCAACTGCTGCTGGCTGACCCGCAGGGCGCGGTACGCCTCGTCACGCTGGAGCAACGTCAGGTAGGAACGCGAGTGGTAGCGAATGCGCGCCACCAGTTCGATGTTGTCCGGCAACTTGACCAGGTAGTCGTTGGCCCCCGCAGCAAACGCCGCGCTCTTCACCAACGGGTCTTCCTTGGTCGACAGGACGATGATCGGGATATCCTGGGTAGCCGGGTTGTTGCGGTACTCACGCACCAGCGTCAGCCCATCCAGGCCCGGCATGATCAGGTCCTGCAGGATCACCGTCGGCTTGATGCGCATGGCCTGGGCCACGGCCTGGTGCGGGTCGGCGCAGAAATGGAAGTCGATGTTGTCTTCATGGGCCAGGCCACGACGCACCGCCTCGCCGATCATTGCCTGATCGTCGACCAACAGCACCATCGCCGAGTTCTCGTTGGTGGTCGCGAAACCTTCGATCGGTAGATCATTCATGCCTATTCACCTGATCACCGCCGACCAGGCGGCGTGATTCAATACATATCGTCATTTTGCAAAGAATTCCATCAATCGCCCGGCGATTCGCTCCAGCGGGCGGATTTCCACCGCCGCGTCAATCGCCGCGGCGGCCTTGGGCATGCCGTATACGGCACTGCTGGCCTGGTCCTGGGCGATGGTCAGGAAGCCCTGCTGGCGCATCTGTTTGAGGCCCTGGGCACCGTCGCGGCCCATGCCGGTGAGCAGCACACCCACCGCATCGCCGCTCCAGTAGCGTGCCACGCTCTCGAAGAACACATCGATCGAAGGCCGGTAGATTTCGTTGACGGGTTCGGCAGTGTAGGCCAGCTGACCATTTTGCAGCAGGCGGATATGGTGGTTGGTGCCCGCCAGCAAGACTTGCCCCGGCTGCGGCGGTTCGCCCTCACGGGCCAGGCGCACCGGCAGGCCGGCAGCGCTGCTGAGCCATTCGGCCATGCCTGCGGCGAATACCTGGTCGACGTGCTGGACCAGCACGATGGCCGCCGGAAATGCCGGCGGCAAGCCCTTGAGCAGCACCTCAAGGGCGGCCGGGCCGCCGGCCGACGAACCGATTGCCACCAAGCCACGACGCTGGGATGCCTCGCGCAATGGCGTGGCAACCGGGCGCGCGGCCGGCGTGCGCTGCTGGCCTATCAGCCAGCCGATGTTGAGGATCTTGCGCAGCAGTGGCGCCGCCGCCTCACGGGCATCGCCCGCGCCCAAGGCCGGGGTATCGACCACATCCAGCGCGCCATGGCCCATGGCCTCGAACACCCGGTGCACGTTCTGCTTGCGGTCGACCGTGACGATGACGATGGCGCAGGGGGTTTCGGCCATGATCCGCCGCGTCGCCTCTACCCCATCCATCACCGGCATGATCAAGTCCATGAGGATCAGGTCTGGCTGCTGCTCGGCGCACCGCTGCACCGCCTCGGCGCCGTTGCCCGCCACCCAGATCACCTGGTGCGCGGGCTCGAAGGCCAGCGCCCGGCGCAACGCCTCCACCGCCATGGGCATATCGTTGACGATGGCGATCTTCATCCCTGAGCACCTCCAATCAGCTCCACCACAGCATCCAGCAACGCATCGTCGTGGAAACTGGCCTTTGCCAAATAGTAGTCGGCGCCAGCGTCCAGGCCACGCCGCCGGTCTTCCTCACGGTCCTTGTACGACACCACCATCACTGGCAGCGATTGCAGGCGCTGGTCCCGGCGCACCAGGGTGACCAGTTCGATGCCATCCATGCGCGGCATGTCGATGTCGGTGATCAGCAAGTCGAAGTCTTCGCCGCGCAGGGCATTCCAGCCGTCCATGCCATCCACCGCCACGGCCACTTCGTAACCGCGGTTACCCAACAGTTTGCGCTGCAGTTCGCGCACGGTGAGCGAGTCGTCGACCACCAGGATGCGCTTGCGCGCCAGGCCGCGAGTGCCACTGTTGCCCCGCTCGATGCGCTCCAGGCTGCCGGTACTGAGCAGTTTTTCCACCGAACGCAGCAGGTCTTCGACGTCGACGATCAGCACTACCGAGCCATCGTCGAGCAACGCCCCGGAGGAGATGTCCTGGACCTTGCCCAGGCGCGGATCAAGGGGCATCACCACCAGCACCCGTTCACCGATCAAGCGTTCCACGGCTACCCCGTAGAGTTGCTCGCGCTCTCGAATCACCACCACCCGCAGGCTGCTTTCATCGGCCTGCCCTGCCGGGCGATTGAGCAACTGGCTGGCCGCCACCAGGCCGATGTGCCGCCCCTCATGCCAAAAATGCTGACGCCCTTCGATCTGCACGATCTGCTCGGCCGTCACCTCCAGCGTGCGTTCGATGTGTGCGAGCGGGAAGGCATAGGCTTCGCCGCCCACTTCCACCACCAGGCTGCGCACCACCGACAACGTCAGCGGCACCTGCAGGTGGAAGCGGCAGCCCTGCCCGGCCAGCTGGGTCAATTCGATCGACCCGCGCAGCTCGCGGATCATGTGTTGCACGGCGTCCAAGCCAACCCCGCGCCCTGACACCTCAGTCACCTTGTCGCGCAGGCTGAAGCCGGGCAGGAACAGGAACGTGATCAGCTCCGCCTCACTCATCCGCGCCACGGTGTCGGCCGGCGACATGGCCCGTTCGACGATGGCGCTGCGCAGGCGCTCCAGGTCGATGCCGGCGCCATCGTCAATCAGCTCGAGGCTGAGCATGCCGGCCTGGTGCGAGGCACGCAGGCGAATCACGCCCTCCTGCGCCTTGCCTGCCAGCAGGCGCCGCTCTGGCAGTTCGATGCCATGGTCGACCGCATTACGCAGCAGGTGGGTCAGCGGCGCTTCTAGCTTTTCCAGCACATCGCGGTCGACCTGGGTCTTTTCGCCTTCGATGACCAATCGCACCGGCTTGCCCAGAGACCGGCCAAGGTCACGGACCATGCGGCTCTGCCCGGCCAGAACGTCGGCAAAGGGCCGCATCCGGCAGGCCAGCGCCGTGTCATAGAGCAATTGCGCACGCTGGCTGGCCTGCCAGCCGAACTCGTCGAGGTCGGCGGCCTGCTGCTGCAGAATCTGCTGGGTCTCGACCAACAAGCGCTGGGTCTGTGCCAGGGCTTCGAGCACCTCGCTGCTCTGGCCACTGTCCTCCAGTTGCATGCGCAAACCATCGAGTGCCTGCATGCCTTGGCCATGCATGCGCTTGAGGCGCTGCAGGGTGGCCAGGTAAGGCTTGAGCCGCTGGGTCTCGACCAGCGACTTGCTGGACAGGTCGAGCAAGCTGTTGAGGCGGTCGGCCGTGACCCGCAGCACCCGCTCAGCGCCTTCGCCGGCGCGTTTACCGGCCTTGCGCCGCGGCGCGGGCTCAAGCTCGACGTCCACGTCCATGGGCTCGGGGGCCATCGCCAAGGGCTCGACAGGCAGGGTTGGCGCGGGCGCTGTCGGCGACGGCATGGCCATCGCCATTGGCAGCGACGCTGGTGCCGCACCCGGGTCCAGCAAGCTGGCCATCTGCGCGAGGAACACCGGCAGTGTCGCTTGGGCGCCCGCGTCGCCCGGCGTGGCGATGCGCATCAACAGGTCGGTCCCCTGCAACAGCGCATCGATATGCTCGGCGCTCAGCCGCAAGCGGCCTTCCTGCGCCGCCACCAGGCAGTCTTCCATCACGTGGGCCACGCTCACGCCAGCATCGACCCCGACAATACGTGCGGCCCCTTTCAGGGAGTGGGCCGCGCGCATGCAGGCTTCCAACTGGTCGGCCTGGGTGGGGTTGCGCTCCAGCGCCATCAGGCCGGCGCTGAGCACCTGGGTCTGCGCCTCGGCTTCCAGGCTGAACAGCTCGAGCAACGATGCGTCGCGCATTTGCTCTGGGGTCATGACAGGCTCCGCTGCACCGCAGACAGTAAGTGTTGATCGTCCAGCACCCGCACACTGCGGCCGCGCCACTGCAGCACCGCCGCGGTGAAGTGGGTAGCGTCCTGGCCACTGCCCAGCAGCGTTGGGTCAAGCCGGTGAATGCCGTCGATTTCCTCGACCGCCATCACCACCGGCCCCCCTTCGGCAGCCAGGATCAGCATGCGCGGCATCTCGCGGCCGCTGCGTTGCTGCCCTGCAGCCGGCTGCACACCCAGCAAGTCCGCCAGCGACAGGCACGGCACCAATGCACCGCGCACATTGGCAACGCCCTGCAGCATTCGGGAACGCTGGTGCGGCAGCGAATGCACCGCCTGCAAGGGGGCGATTTCAGCCAGGCAGGCGGTCGCCAAGGCCAGCCATTCTTCGCCGAGCCTGAACAGCAGCATGGAGCGGCCAACCGATTCCTCGGCCGCTGGCGCAACTGCGGCGTGGTCATCCTGCAGCAGGGCATAACGGTCGAGCAGGCGCGTGGCGGCAGCGGCATACACGTCACAGTTGCGGCAATGAATATGCCGCTCCAGCAGCGGGCACTGTTTGTCACCGTGCACGCCGATGCGGTTCCAGCAGTCGTCGATGCGCTCGTCGGCCTGCGCAAGCAGTTGCATCGCGGATTCACCCCTCATCGTTCAGGCTCCCGTCCCGCCCGTGCAGCACGCGCCTGCAAACGCTGGGCGCCTGCCAGGTCGCCCTGGGCCGCGAGCAAGGCCGCCAGGTGCACCAAGGCTTCGGGGTGCTGCGGCTCCAGGTACAGGGCCTTGCGATAGTGGGTAAGCGCCTGGCCAGCGTCGCCTTCGGTATCACTGAGCAAGCCCAGCCAGTAGTAAACCTGCGCCGTCGGCGCGAACTGGCTCAAGTAGCGCTGGCAGGCGGCACGCGCCTGCGCACTGGCGCCCGCGTTGGCATGCCGGGCAATGCTGGCCAGCAGTTCGGCTTCGTTCTCGCCTTTGCGTTCTGCCGGCAGTGGCGCCTTGGCAGTGAACGGAAGCGCTCGCAACGGCCGCGCCAATGACGGCGTCGGCGGCGGGTACACGGGCAGGGGCAAAGGCGGCAGCGCGCGCTTGGCTGGCGGCGCGGGCAGTGCGCGGGCCGGTGCCACAGCGCCCTCCTGACGCACGTAGGCGAACGATTGAGCGATACCCAGCGGGCGCATGCCCAGCCGCGCCAGCAAGCTGCCTTCAGCAGGCCCGATAAACAGCACACCCTGCGGATGAGCCAGGCGTTTGAGCACCTCGAACACGCGCTGCTGGGTGGCCACGTCGAAATAAATCAACAGATTGCGACAGAACACGAAGTCGTACAGGCCATCGCGGCTGGCCAGGGCCGGGTCCAGCACATTGCCCACTTGCAGGCTGACTTGCTGACGCACGCGATCATGCAAGCGGTGGCCGTCACCGAGCGCATCGAAAAAGCGCTCGCGAAAGCCCAGGTCGCTGCCGCGAAACGCATTGCGCCCGTAAACCGCCTGCTCACCCTTGGCCACCGAAAGGGGGCTGATGTCGATGCCATCGATCACGAACGCGCCAGGGCTCATGCCGCCATCGAGCAGCGCCATGGCCAGGGAATAAGGTTCCTCGCCGGTCGAGCACGGCAGGCTGAGCAGCCGCACCGGGCGGGCGCCGGCCAGTTCTGCCAGGCGCTTGTGGGCCAGCCCCACCAGCGCCGTGAAAGATTCCGGGTAACGGAAAAACCAGGTCTCAGGGACGATGACCGCCTCGATCAGGGCCTGTTGCTCGTCCGCCGACTGCTGCAGGCGCAGCCAGTAGTCGTCCAGGTCCACGGCGCTCACGGCACTGCAGCGCTGGCGCAAGGCACGCTCGACCATCGGCGCGCCCACCGACTCCACGTCCAGGCCGATGCGCTCGTGCAGATAGCGGAAGAAACGCTGTTCAATCATGTCGGCATTCCTGGCGCAGAGGCCCCGCGTTCATCGGCAAACAACAGCTCACGCACGGCATCAGTCAGCAGGTCATCAACGGCGATGCGCTGCACCAGGCCCTGGGCATCCTGGCGCACGGGCCCCAGGTACGGTGCGTCGCCGTTGTCCAGGCCATACGGCTGGAATTCTTCGGGGCGGCAACGCAAGGTCTCGGTGGCCTGTTCAAGGATCAGCCCAAGCTGCAAGTCGCCCCGGTAACGCACCAGCACCAGCCGCGTGCTGGTGCGTTGCGCCGCCGCCTGGCCAAAGCTAAGTGCCGACAGGTCGACCACCGGCACCAGTGCGCCGCGGTGCGCAAGGATGCCCGCGACCCACGACGGCGCCTGGGCAATCGGCTTGAGCGGCCGACGCGGCAGCACCTCGATCACCTCGTGCACGTCCAGGGCAAAACGCTGGTCAGCGATGCGAAACTGCAGGTACAACGCGCCCTTGGCGTCGCTTGCCTGCGCTGCGCGGGGTTGCAGGTCGTTCATGGTCGTCAGACTTTGAATCGCGACACGCCGCCACGCAGGCCTGCTGCCACCTGGCTGAGCTCGTCAATGGCAAAACTGGCCTGGCGCAGCGACTCGACCGTCTGGGTGCTGGCATCGCTCAGCTGGGCCAACGCCTGGTTGATCTGCTCGGCGCCGGTGGCCTGGGCCTGCATGCCCTCGTTGACCATCAGCACACGCGGCGCCAGGGCCTGCACCTGATGGATGATCTGGCTGAGCTGCTCGCCCACTTGCTGCACCTCGAACATGCCGCGGCGCACTTCTTCAGAGAACTTGTCCATGCCCATGACCCCGGCCGACACCGCCGACTGGATTTCGCGCACCATCTGCTCGATGTCGTAAGTGGCCACCGCTGTCTGGTCAGCCAGGCGGCGTACCTCGGTCGCCACCACGGCGAAGCCACGGCCATACTCGCCGGCTTTTTCCGCTTCGATGGCGGCATTGAGCGACAACAGGTTGGTCTGGTCGGCCACCTTGACGATGGTCACTACCATCTGGGTGATGTTGCTGGCCTTTTCGTTGAGGATGCCGAGCTTGGCATTGACCAGGTCGGCGGCGCCCATCACCTGGTGCATGGTTTCTTCCATGCGGGCCAGACCTTGCTGGCCGGAGCCGGCCAGGCTGGAGGCCTGATCGGCGGCAGAGGTGACCTCGGTCATGGTGCGTACCAGGTCACGCGAGGTGGCGGCGATTTCCCGCGAGGTGGCGCCGATTTCGGTGGTGGTCGCGGCGGTCTCGGTGGCGGTGGCCTGCTGCTGCTTGGACGTGGCGGCGATCTCGGTCACCGAGGTGGTCACCTGCACCGATGACCGCTGGGCCTGGGACACCAGGTTGGCCAGCGCCTCGGCCATTTCGTTGAAGCCGCTTTCGATGGCGCCGAACTCGTCCTTGCGGTCCAGGCTCAGGCGCATGCTCAGGTCACCCGAACGCAGCCTGTCGAGGGCGTGGACGATGCGCTGCATGGGGGCGCTGATGGCGCGCATCAGCAGCAACCCGCAGATCCCGGCGGCAACGATTGCCAGCAGCAGCGAAACCATCATGCTGCCCTTGGCTGTGCTGACGGCGCTGACGATATCGTGGGTGGCGGCGTCGGCCGAGGCACGGTTGTTCTCGATCACGTCGTTGAGGTGCTTGCGGCCATCGACCCACGCCGGGGTGAGCACTTCGATGATCAGCCGTTCGGCTTCGTCATAGTTGCGCTGGCGGTAGGTGTCCAGCACCTGGCCGACGATCTTGATGTAGTTCTGTTCCAGCTGCACGAAGCTGTCGAAGCGGGCCTGGTCGTCGCTGTCCTTGATGGTGTTCTGGTAACTGGCCATGTGCTGCTTGAGGCGGTCCTCGAAGCTCTTGAACAGTTCCAGGTCCGCCGAGGTGATTTCGCGGCGGTTGGACAAGCCCACCAATTGCTGGCTGGTGACGTAGCTGTCGACCCAGGCACTGCGAATCATCGAGCTGTAATAGACCCCGGGGATGCTGTCGGTCCCCACTGCCTCCTCGGCACTTTCGATCGCCACCAGCCGCGAGTAGGCGGCTACGATCATCAGCAGCATGATGGCGATGATCACGGCGAAACTTGCCAGGATCCGTTGGCGCAAGGTCCAGTTCTTCACATTCAGCCCTCAGGAATTCACAACGAGCGGGAAAAATCGCCGAAGTATAGCCCAGGCATCCTACGCTTTTGCGGCTGAAATGCGGGGTATTCAGGCATCCTTGCCTGATGGACAAGCCAAGTCGCCTGCTATTGGCCTGCGGCGAGCCGCACCTGGCTCTCCAGTTCCTGGCGCAATGCCGGGTCCAGGCGCAGCTGCCGGGCGAGTTCGTCCAGGTAGGCGCGCTCCATGAAGTTTTCCTGATCGACCATCATCACACTGGCCAGGTACATCTCGGCGGCCATTTCCGGTGTTTGCGCAGCACGCGCCACTTCGGCCGGGTCCAGCGGTTTGTTCAGCTCATCGTGCAGCCAGTGTTGCAGTTCGCGGTCCGTGTCCAGGCGGGTGAACTCGCCTTCGATCAAGGCGCGCTCGCGCTCATCGATATGGCCATCGGACTTGGCCGCTGCCACCAGGGCGCGCAGCACCGCCTGGCTGTGCTGCTCGGCCTGGGCCGGTGGCAGGCGGTCGAGGGTTTGCGGCTCGGGCGCCTGCCCTGCCCCCGGCTGGCGCGCCTGCCAATTGCCGTAGGCCTTGTAGGCCAGCACCCCGAGCGCAGCCAGGCCACCGTAGGTCAGGGCTTTGCCGCCATATTTGCGGGCCTTCTTGCTACCCAGCAACAGGCCCAGCGCCCCTGCCCCCAACGCGCCGCCACCCACGCCGGAGAGCAGGCCGCCAAGGCCGCCGGCGCTGGTGCCGGGCTTGCCTGAGCCGCCTTTGCCGGCCTGTTTTTCGAGCAGTTGCTGGCCGGACTTGAGCAGTTGGTCGAGCAGTCCGCGGGTGTTCATTCAGGTGCCTCCAGACGTCGCAAAAGAATGGCCAGATTAAGCCTTGCCCACGCGATCGCCACGGGGGGATTTGCTTCCGGATGTTGCATTGGCCAGCAAAAAGCCAACTAGACTCGATATCGCCAATACCTCGCGCAATCGCACTACGCTTATAACAATCGCTCCACTGCTTGCTTGATGACTGCCCCGACCCAGATCTCCAAGAAGAGGGAACACCATGTCAGCGCACAAGACCGCATTGCTCGGCGCCATGACTGGCGCGTTGCTCGCCAGCGCCAGCCTGCAGGCCGCCGAACCGCTCAAAGCCCTGGGAGCCGGCGAAGGGCGCCTGGATATCGTCGCCTGGCCCGGCTACATCGAGCGCGGTGAAAGCGACAAGGCCTACGATTGGGTCACCGGCTTTGAAAAGGAAACCGGCTGCAAGGTCAGCGTCAAGACCGCCGCCACCTCGGACGAAATGGTCAGCCTGATGACCAAGGGCGGCTACGACCTGGTCACCGCCTCGGGCGACGCGTCGCTGCGGCTGATCGCCGGCAAGCGGGTACAGCCGATCAACACCGCGCTGATCCCCAACTGGAAAAACATCGACCCGCGCCTGCAAAACGGCGGCTGGTACGTGGTCGACAAGCAAGCCTACGGCACCCCGTACCAATGGGGGCCGAACGTGCTGCTGTACAGCACCACGGTATTCAAGCAGCCGCCGACCAGCTGGGGCGTGGTCTTCGAACCGCAAAACCTGCCCGACGGCAAGCCGAACAAAGGCCGCGTGCAAGCCTACGACGGGCCGATCTACATCGCCGATGCGGCGCTGTACCTGAAGTCGGCCAAGCCGGAACTGGGCATCCAGGACCCCTACGAACTGAACGAGACCCAGTACAAGGCGGTGCTCGAACTGTTGCGCCAGCAGCAGCCGTTGATTCACCGCTACTGGCATGACGCCACGGTGCAGATGAGCGATGTGAAGAACGAAGGCGTGGCCGCGTCCAGCTCCTGGGGCTACATGGTCAACGGCCTGAAAGCCGAGAACCAGCCGGTGGCCTCGACCATTCCGAAAGAAGGCGCCACGGGCTGGGCCGACACCACCATGCTGCACAGCGAGGCCAAACACCCCAACTGTGCCTACAAATGGATGGACTGGTCACTGCAACCGAAGGTGCAAGGTGATGTGGCGGCCTGGTTCGGTTCGTTGCCCGCGGTGCCTGCGGCCTGCACCGGCAGCGAACTGCTGGGCGCCGAAGGGTGCAAGACCAATGGCTTCGACAACTTCGACAAGATTGCCTTCTGGAAGACCCCGCAGGCACAGGGGGGCAAGTTCGTGCCGTACAGCCGGTGGACGCAGGATTATATTGCGATCATGGGTGGACGCTAAGGTCGAATGAGCCTGCACCGGCCCCTTCGCGGGACGAGCCCGCTCCCACAAGGGCAGCGTCGCTATGGCCCCTGTGGGAGCGGGCTTGCCCCGCGAAAGGGCCGGTGCAGGCACTACAAGCACAGCTGAGTACCGCCCATGCCCCTAGCCGTCCAGTTCACCCACGTTTCACGCACCTTCGGCGAGGTCAAGGCCGTCGACCAGGTCAGCATCGACATCGAAGATGGCGAGTTCTTTTCCATGCTCGGCCCTTCCGGCTCGGGCAAGACCACCTGCCTGCGCCTGATCGCAGGCTTCGAACAACCCAACACTGGCTCGATCCGCATCCATGGCGTCGAAGCTGCAGGCGTGCCGCCCTACCAACGCGACGTCAACACCGTGTTCCAGGACTACGCACTGTTCCCGCACATGAACGTGCGCGACAACATCGCCTACGGCCTCAAGGTCAAAGGCGTGGCCAAGGCCGAGCGCCACGCCCGCGCTGAAGAGGCCTTGGCGATGGTGGCGCTGGCCGGTTACGGTGCGCGCAAACCGGCGCAGCTGTCCGGCGGCCAGCGCCAGCGCGTCGCCCTCGCCCGTGCCCTGGTCAACCGCCCACGGGTGCTGTTGCTCGACGAACCGCTGGGTGCACTGGACCTGAAGCTGCGCGAGCAGATGCAGGGCGAACTGAAAAAACTCCAGCGCCAGCTGGGGATCACCTTCATCTTCGTCACCCACGACCAGACCGAAGCGCTGTCGATGTCCGATCGGGTCGCGGTGTTCAACCGCGGGCGCATCGAACAGGTCGACACCCCGCGCAACCTGTACATGAAGCCGGCCACTACCTTCGTCGCCGAGTTCGTCGGCACCTCGAACGTGGTGCGCGGCGCGTTGGCCGAGCAGCTCAATGGCAGCCCCGCGCCGTTTTCCATCCGCCCCGAGCATATCCGCCTGGGCGAACAGGCCGCTGCCAGCCATGAAGTGCAAGTCAGTGGCCTGTTGCACGACGTGCAGTATCAAGGCAGCGCGACCCGCTTCGAGCTGCAGTTGGACAGCGGCCAGCTGCTGACCGTAAGCCAGGCCAACGACCGCTGGCAGGCACAGCCGCCAACCTGGCAGGCCGGCCAGCGGGTACTGGCGCGCTGGCCCCGTGAAGCGATGACGGCGCTGCAGGAAACCGTGCTCGACGAGGGCCGCTGAGATGAACGCCCCGCGCGCCAACCCAAGCCCGCTGCGCAGGTTCTCCAACCTGTTGTACCGGCGCCCCAATCTCTACCTGATGCTGCTGTTGATCCCGCCACTGACCTGGTTCGGGGCGATCTACCTGGGCTCGTTGCTGAACCTGCTGTGGCAGGGGTTCTATACCTTCGACGACTTCACCATGGCGGTGACCCCGGACCTGACCCTGGGCAATTTCGCGGCGCTGTTCAACCCGTCGAACTTCGACATCATCCTGCGCACCTTGGGCATGGCAGTGGCAGTCTCGCTGGCCAGCGCGGTGCTGGCCTTCCCGATCGCCTACTACATGGCGCGCTACACCAGCGGCAAGACCAAGGCATTTTTCTACATCGCGGTGATGATGCCGATGTGGGCCAGCTACATCGTCAAGACTTACGCCTGGACCTTGCTGCTGGCCAAGGGCGGCGTGGCCCAGTGGTTCGTCCAGGTGCTGCACCTGGACGGCCTGCTGCAGGCGGTGCTGACAGTGCCTGGCGTTGGCGGCAGTACCCTGTCGACCTCGCACCTGGGGCGCTTCATGGTGTTCGTGTACATCTGGCTGCCGTTCATGATCCTGCCGATTCAAGCCTCGCTGGAGCGCTTGCCGCCGTCCTTGCTGCAAGCTTCGGCGGACCTCGGGGCCAGGCCCAGGCAAACTTTCTGGCAGGTGATTTTGCCGCTGTCGATCCCGGGCATTGCCGCGGGGTCGATCTTCACCTTCTCCCTGACCCTGGGCGACTTCATCGTACCGCAGCTGATCGGCCCGCCCGGTTACTTCATCGGCAGCATGGTCTATGCCCAACAAGGGGCGATCGGCAACATGCCAATGGCCGCCGCGTTTACCTTGGTGCCTATCGTGCTGATCGCGGTCTACTTGTCCATCGTCAAGCGCCTGGGGGCATTCGATGCACTCTGAAAACGCATCAACCGGCTTGCGCCTGGCGGCCTGGGGCGGGTTGCTGTTCCTGCACTTCCCGATCCTGATCATCGTCCTCTACGCCTTCAACACCGAAGACGCGGCCTTCAGCTTCCCGCCCCAGGGCTTTACCCTGAAGTGGTTCAGCGTGGCCTTCGCTCGCCCGGATGTGCTCGAAGCCATCAAGCTGTCGCTGCAGGTTGCCTGCCTAGCCACACTGATTGCCCTGGTGCTCGGCACCCTGGCCTCGGCGGCGCTGTACCGGCGCAGCTTTTTTGGCAAGGAGGGCATCTCGCTGATGCTGATTTTGCCGATTGCCCTGCCCGGCATCATCACCGGTATCGCCCTGCTCTCCGCATTCAAGAGCCTGGGCATCGAACCTGGCCTGTTCACCATCGTGGTCGGCCACGCGACCTTCTGCGTGGTGATCGTCTACAACAACGTCATCGCCCGCCTGCGGCGGACCTCGCAAAGCCTGATCGAAGCCTCGATGGACCTGGGCGCGGATGGCTGGCAGACCTTCCGCTACATCATCCTGCCCAATCTCGGCTCGGCACTGCTGGCAGGTGGCATGCTGGCCTTCGCTTTGTCGTTCGACGAAATCATCGTGACCACCTTTACCGCAGGGCACGAACGCACGCTGCCGATCTGGTTGCTCAACCAGCTCAGCCGCCCGCGCGACGTGCCCGTGACCAATGTGGTCGCCATGCTGGTGATGCTGGTGACCATGCTGCCGATCCTCGGCGCCTATTACCTGACCCGCGGCGGCGAAAGCGTCGCGGGCAGTGGCAAATGACCCTGGAGGAGTCTTCCATGCAAACGCAGATGCTGATCAACGGTCACCTGGTCGCCGGCGAGGGGCCGGCCTGGACCGTGCTCAACCCCGCCTCGGGCAGCGCCCTGGCGCAAATCAACGAAGCCAGCGAAGCGCAGGTCGACAGCGCCGTGCGTGCCGCCGACCAGGCCTTCGAGGGCTGGTCACAAGCCAGCCCCAAGGACCGCTCCCTGGCATTGCTGGCGCTGGCCGACACCATCGAGCAGCATGGCGAGGAACTGGCCCGGCTCGAATCGCAGAACTGCGGCAAGCCCTTCAGTGCTGCGCTGAATGACGAAATCCCGGCGATTGCCGACGTGTTCCGCTTTTTCGCCGGGGCGGCGCGTTGCCTGGGCGGCTCGGCGGCCGGCGAATACTTGCCAGGGCACACCTCGATGATCCGCCGCGACCCACTGGGCGTGGTCGCCTCGATCGCGCCGTGGAACTACCCGCTGATGATGCTGGCCTGGAAAGTCGCGCCGGCCCTGGCAGCCGGCAACACCGTAGTGATCAAACCGTCCGAACTGACGCCGCTCACCGCACTGCGCCTGGGCGAGCTGGCGCAAGGGCTGCTGCCACCTGGCGTGCTCAATATTCTCTTCGGCCGTGGCCAAACCGTCGGCACGCCGCTGGTCACCCACCCGAACGTGCGCATGGTGTCGCTGACCGGTTCGATCCCCACCGGCGCGCACATCATCAGCGCCACCGCCGACAGTGTGAAGCGCATGCACATGGAGCTGGGCGGCAAGGCGCCGGTGCTGGTGTTCGACGATGCCGACATCGACGCCGCCATCGAGGGTATCCGCACGTTCGGCTTCTACAACGCCGGCCAGGACTGCACCGCGGCTTGCCGCCTGTATGTGCAGGACGGCATCTACGAGCCATTCGTGCAACGCCTGGGCGAAGCGGTGGCCAGCCTCAAGCCCGGCCTGCAGGACGCCGAGGACACGGAACTGGGGCCACTGATCAGTGCCCAGCACCGCGACAAGGTCGCAGGCCTTGTGGAGCGGGCTATCGCCCAACCGCACATTCGCCTGGTGACAGGTGGCAAGGCGATTGAGGGCGACGGCTTCTTCTTCGAGCCAACCGTACTGGCCGATGCTCTGCAGGATGACGAGATCGTGCGCAACGAGGTATTTGGCCCGGTGGTCTCGGTGACCCGCTTCACCGACGAGGCGCAGGCGCTGGCATGGGCCAACGATTCCAACTACGGCCTGGCGTCATCGGTGTGGACCCGCGACACCGGCCGCGCCCATCGCCTGGCGGCGCGCTTGCAGTACGGCTGCACCTGGGTGAACACCCACTTCATGCTGGTCAGCGAAATGCCCCATGGCGGGCAGAAGCATTCGGGGTATGGGAAGGATATGTCGGTGTATGGGCTGGAGGACTACACCTGTGTGCGGCATGTGATGATCAAGCATTGAACTAATGCATTGATCGGGGTGGCCTCATCGCCCCCTCGATCAATGCCAATGGTCAAATACAGAATTTTCCTTCAATGACGATCTCCCCGCTCCTACACTCCATCCGTTGAGCCTGGCTGATTGGTATCATAATCTGATACCATGAATAACCATCAAAAAAGCACGTTCGAGACGGTTCTCAAAAAACCGGTCTCCAAGACACTGGAGTGGGCCCGCCTGGAATCACTGTTGATCTCGCTTGGCGCTCGAGTGATTGAGGGAAGCGGCTCACGCGTTCGTTTTGAACTCAATGGAGCGGTAGCCACCTTCCACCGCCCTCACCCGGACAAGCTCGCCAAGCCCTATCAATTAAGAGGCGCCCGCCAGTTCCTTGAGCAGGCAGGAGTAATACCATGAATGTCATGACCTACCGCGGCTATGCCGCTCGCATCGAATACAGCGACGAAGACCAGTTGCTGATCGGCCACGTTGCAGGCATACGCGACGTAATCGGTTTTCATGGCGAATCGATCCACGAGTTGCGCCAGGCATTCGAAGAAGCCGTTGATGACTATCTTGAAACGTGCGAACGCCTCGGCCGCGAACCACAGAAAACCTACTCCGGTAAGCTCAGTTTGCGCCTGGAGCCCTCTCTTCATGCCAGCGTGGCAGCCAAAGCCGAGCTTGCAGAGAAAAGCATCAATCAATGGGTAAGCGACATCCTCAGCAATGCCGCTTACAGCTGAAGCTGCACGTCAATCCCGCAAATCCGACTCATGAATCGGGTTAGCCCGGCTAGTAGCCCGTTGATACTGCGCCGGCCAGGTGGCCTTGTTGCCGCCCAGGTCATCGTCGGCATGCAGCGGCCAGTAAGGGTCGCGCAGCAGTTCGCGGGCCAGGAAGATGACGTCGGCCTGGCCGGTACGCAGGATGTGCTCGGCCTGGGCCGGCTCGGTGATCATGCCCACGGTGCCGGTGGCGATTTCCGACTCTTTGCGCACGCGCTCGGCGAAGCGGGTCTGGTAACCGGGGCCGGTCGGGATCTCGGCGTTGACCGACGTGCCGCCGGATGAAACATCTATAAGGTCGACGCCTAGCGAGCGCAGGCGCCGTGCCAGCTCGACGGTTTCGTCAGGGTTCCAGCCGTCCTCTACCCAGTCGGTCGCCGATACCCGTACGAACACTGGCAAATCGTCCGGCCAGACATCACGCACCGCCTGGGTGACGTCGAGTGTCAGGCGGATGCGGTTTTCAAAGCAGCTGCCGTACTTGTCACGCCGCTGGTTACTCAGTGGCGAGAGAAACTGATGCAGCAAATAGCCATGGGCGGCATGCACCTCGACCACTTTGAAGCCCGCCGTCAGCGCGCGTCGAGCGGCATCGGCGAAAGCCTGGACGATACCGGCGATCTCCCCTTCCGACAGCTCGTGAGGCACTGCATGTTCAGGGTCGAAAGCGATCTTCGACGGCCCGACCGGCTGCCAGCCACCATCCTCGGCTTTCAGGCTGCCATGCTTGCCTAACCAAGGCCGGTGCGTGCTGGCCTTGCGCCCAGCGTGGGCAAGTTGCACCCCAGGCACGGCGCCTTGGGCGGTAATAAAACGGGTGATGCGCTGCAGCGGGGCAATCTGTTCGTCATGCCACAGGCCGAGGTCTTCGGCGGTGATACGGCCATCAGGGGTGACGGCGGTCGCTTCGGTAATGACCAGGCCCGCACCCCCGACGGCGCGGCTACCCAAATGGACAAGATGCCAGTCGTTGGCCAAGCCATCGACAGCGGAATACTGGCACATCGGCGAGACCGCGATGCGGTTGGGCAACGTCAGCTGACGCAGGGTGTAAGGCTCGAGCAGCAGGCTCATGAGGGCACCTCCCAAGGACTCCAATGGTGATCCGGCCCGGACACTCAATTGCACGTCCCTGGCCCAGGTCCGGTCATAACTTCAGACTAGACCAGAATGGGTGGGGGGGAGGTTCCATGGGATTTGGGGTGGGATGCTGGGTGTTTGGTTTGATGAGGCAAGGCCTCCAGGTGTACGCCGACAGGTTTGCAGCGCCTATGAGATCGAGCGCCGCCCGCGCGGCGCTTCGCAGCACAAGGCTGCTCCCACATCTGTTTCGGGCCAATTATTCCTGTGCCATAGGCGCGCGCACCCTAGGTGCATGGCTGGAGATTGATTAAAAACAGCGATGCCCCTTCGATATCGACGGGGCAGACAAGGCGAATAGAGGTGACCTCACAGAAGTGACTGGCCCGAAACAAATGTAGGAGCAGCCTTGTGCTGCGAAGCGCCGCGCGGGCGGCGCTCGATATCCGCCGCACCACAACACCCAAGCCAATCACCTTGAAACCGTCAGCGCGGCTCCATGTGGGCAATCATCAACTGCACGCTCTCATTACCCCGAAACTCGTTCACATCCAGCTTGTACGCCAGCTCCACCCAACGCACGGTAGGGTTCGGCCACACCTCGCGGTCGACGCCGAAGGCAATGCCATCAAGCCTCACCGACCCACATTCGCTCTTGAGCACCACTTTCAGGTGCCGCTCGCCGACCACTCGCTGCTCGACAAGCTGGAACACACCATGGAACAACGGCTCTGGGAAGTGCTGCCCCCATGGCCCGGCGTGGCGCAGGGCCTTGGCCAGGTCGAGGTGAAACTCTTCCACGGCCAGGCTGCCATCCGACAGAAGCCGGCCGGTGAGGTCTTCTTCGCGCAGCTGGCGCCGCACTTCCTGGTCAAACGCCTCGGCGAACGCCGGGAAGTTGCCTTCAGGCAACGACAACCCGGCGGCCATGGCGTGCCCGCCGAATTTGCTGATCAGCTGCGGATGGCGCGCCGCCACCGCATCCAGCGCATCGCGGATGTGAAAACCCGGCACCGAACGTGCCGAGCCCTTGAGCATGCCGTCGCCGGCATCGGCAAAGGCGATGGTCGGCCGGTGATAACGTTCCTTCAAGCGTGAGGCAAGAATCCCGATCACGCCCTGGTGCCAGTCGGCGTCGAACAGGCACAAACCGTACGGCATCGATTCGACGGGCAGGTCCTTGAGCTGGGCCAGCGCCTCGCGCTGCATGCCCTGCTCGATAGACTTGCGGTCCTGGTTGAGGTCGTCCAGCTGCTGGGCCATTTCCTGGGCCAGGGCGGCGTCTTCGCACAGCAGGCATTCGATGCCCAGGCTCATGTCGTCCAAGCGCCCAGCCGCGTTCAAGCGCGGGCCCAGAATGAAGCCCAGGTCGGTGGAGGTGATGCGCCGGTGATCACGGCGGGCCACCTCAAGAATCGCCTTGAGGCCCGGCCGAGCGCGGCCAGCACGAATGCGTTCAAGGCCCTGGTGCACCAGGATGCGGTTGTTGGCGTCCAGCGGCACCACGTCGGCGACGCTGCCCAGCGCCACCAGGTCGAGCAGCTCGCCGATGTTTGGCTGTGCTTGCGTGTCGTAGCGCCCCAGGCTGCGCAGGCGTGCGCGCAAGGCCATGAGCACATAGAAGATCACCCCGACCCCGGCCAGCGACTTGCTCGGGAAGTCACAGCCCGGCTGGTTCGGGTTGATGATCGCATCGGCGTCGGGCAATTGTTCACCCGGCAAGTGGTGGTCGGTGACCAGCACTTTGAGCCCCGCCGCCTTGGCTGCCGCCACGCCATCGACACTGGAGATGCCGTTGTCGACGGTGATCAGCAACTGCGGCTGGCGCTGCAGTGCGACGTCGACGATCTCCGGCGTCAGGCCATAGCCGAATTCGAAGCGGTTGGGCACCAGGTAATCGACGTGCGCCGCACCCAGCAAACGCAGGCCCAGCACGCCAACGGTGCTGGCAGTGGCACCGTCGGCGTCGAAGTCGCCAACGATGAGAATGCGCTGGCGCTGGTCGAGGGCTTCGACCAGCAGGTCTACCCCCGCCTCGATGCCTTTGAGTTGCTGGTACGGCAACAGCCGCGCCAGGCTTTTGTCCAGTTCGGCCTCGGTCTGCACGCCGCGGGCGGCATACAGACGGGTCAACAAGGGTGGCAGGTTACCCAGCAAGGGCAAGGTCGACGGCAGGGGGCGAGGTTCGATACGCATGGGGTCTTCGGCAATCAGGAAAGGGTCAGGTCAGCCACGCTCACCGAGCAGCCACTCCAGCTGCACTTCGTGCTGGCCACGGTCATCGGTGACGAACACCGTGCCTTCGCTGATCATCACGTCCCACTTGATGCTGCGCGGCATGTCGGTGGCCAGGGTTTCCAGCACCTCCTGCGGCACTGCAGCGATGTTCAGGTTCTTCAGGCCCTTGACCGCAGGCACCACCTTGGTCTCCCACACGCGCAGGCTACCGTAGGCCAGCAGGCTGGTGCGCTCGGTGCGACGGGAGCACCAGGTCAAGCGGTCGGCATCCGGTTGGCCGACTTCGATCCAGTGCAGGACGCGATCGTCCAGGCTCTTTTCCCACAACGCCGGTTCGTCGACATCCGACAGACCACGACCAAACGACAATTGCTCGTTGTACCAGAGTGCGTAGGCCAACAGACGAACGGCCATACGCTCTTCGGTTTCCGAAGGGTGACGGGCAATGGTCTGCTTGACGCTTTGGTAGACGTTGCGATCAAGGTCAGTCAGATTCAGTTCGAATTTGTAGGTAGTGGACGGCTGGGCCATGGTCGACGGGCTTCTTGCGCAAAGAAAAGTCACACAGTCTAACCGATCCTGCCCCTCGTTGCGCCGCGGCAGTATCTGCCGCTTCAGAGCTATGATAAAACCACGGCTCTGCCCAGTTGCCACGGATGCCCCATGTCTACGCCCAGCAAACCCCTCGCCGGCCTGAAAGTCATCGAACTCGGGACCCTGATCGCTGGCCCGTTCGCGTCGCGCATCTGTGCCGAGTTCGGTGCCGAGGTGATCAAGGTCGAATCCCCCGATGGCGGCGACCCGCTGCGCAAATGGCGCAAGATGTACGAAGGCACGTCGCTGTGGTGGTTCGTGCAGGCACGCAACAAACAGTCACTGACCCTCAACCTCAAGCACCCGGACGGCCGCGAGATCCTCAAGCGCCTGCTGGCCGAGGCCGATATCCTGATCGAGAACTTCCGCCCCGGCGTGCTGGAAAAGCTCGGCCTGGGCTGGGATGTGCTGCACGCGCTCAACCCGCGCTTGGTCATGGTACGCCTGTCGGGTTTCGGCCAGACCGGGCCGATGAAAGACCAGCCAGGTTTTGGCGCGGTGGGCGAGTCCATGGGCGGCCTGCGCTACATCACCGGCTTCGACGACCGCCCGCCCGTGCGCACCGGCATCTCCATCGGTGATTCGATTGCCGCGCTGTGGGGGGTGATCGGGGCCTTGATGGCGTTGCGGCACCGCGAGGTCAACGGCGGCCAGGGCCAAGTGGTGGACGTGGCGCTGTACGAGGCGATCTTCGCCATGATGGAAAGCATGGTTCCGGAATTCGACGTCTTCGGTTTCATCCGCGAACGCACCGGCAATATCATGCCCGGCATCACGCCCTCCTCCATCCACACCAGTGCCGATGGCAAGCATGTGCAGATCGGCGCCAATGGCGATGCGATCTTCAAGCGTTTCATGCAGGCCATAGGCCGCGCCGACCTGGCCGAAGACCCTTCACTGGCCACCAACGATGGCCGCGACCTGCGCCGTGACGAGCTCTATGGGGTGATCGACCGCTGGGCCAACAGCCAGCCGCTGGAGCAGCTCATGCAGGTGCTCACCACCGCCGAAGTACCTGCAAGCCGCATCTATTCTGCCGAGGACATGTTCAACGACCCGCAATACCTGGCGCGGGAAATGTTCCTGCAGGCGCGCCTGCCAGACGGCAAACCCTTCAAGATGCCAGGCATCGTACCGAAGCTTTCGGAAACCCCCGGCTCCACCGAGTGGGTCGGCCCTGCGCTGGGCGAACACACCGAAGTACTGCTCACCGCCCTGGGCTACGACGCGGCCGCCATCGCCGGCCTGCGCGAAGCAGGCGCGGTCTGACGCCTGCCGCCGCCGATGCGAGCTGCCCACTGGTTACGCACCCTGCTTTTGCTGTGCGCGCTGCTGCCTGCACTGGCCGTGCCGCACGCGGCGGCCAAGGAGCGCTTGTTGTGGCTGGTTCGCGACCTGCCGCCCTTCACCATTTTTGAAGGGACAGAGAAAGGCCAAGGGGTCATTGACCGCCTGCTGCCACTGCTGATCGAGCAGATGCCCGAATACGATCACAGTATCGTCCGGGTAAACCGTGCCCGCGGTATCCAGATGCTTCAGGACCCGAACACTTTTACCTGCGACCCAACCTTGCTATGGACGCCGGAGCGTGCCGAGTACGTGCGCTTTTCCATACCGTCGCTGGGGGTGTTGAGCGGGGGGCTGGTGGTGCGCAAGGCAGGTGAGGCACTGCTGGCGCCGTTTCTCACCGACAACGAGGTCGACCTGCCCGGGCTGATGAGCCACACCCCGTTGAAGCTCGGCATCGTCGCCGAACGCAGCTATGGCACGCAGATCGACGAGATCCTGCGCCAATTGCCAGACTCGGCACTCAGCCGCCACTACGGCAACGATGCCACCGCCAACCAGTTGCAGATGCAACAACTGGGGCGCCTGCACATGGTGATGGGGTATTGGCCAGAAGTGCGTTACCTGATCCAGCAGCAAGGCGGGTCACTGGGTGACTACCAGTTTCATCCGGTTCGGGGCGTGAACCGCTATCAGTTTCTGCATGTGGGTTGCTCAGACTCGGCACTGGGTCGCGAGGCCGTTGCGCATATCGACCAGCTATTGCCCACGCTACGCCAAGAGACCTTGCCAGGGCTATATGCCCGGTGGCTGGACCCTGAGTTGCAGGCAACCTACCTGGAACAGAGCAAGCAGTTTTTCAAACAACCCTAGTACTGCAGACAAAAGAAACCCCGGAACGCTGGGGAGGACGCCCGGGGCTAATTGAAAGTCCCTTGGGACTTCCCGTGACAGCCTGCCAGCACCGGAGCAATGCGCTGGCTAGCTGCCCTTACTGTGTCTGATAAGCAATTCAGGCAAAGGTTCCCGGCATTTGCTGTCGCTGTTGCAAGGCAGCAATCACACAGGGCTGCAAGCGGCCTTCGGCAATCTGCAGGTCACGGTGCAAACCATCCACCAGGTCAATGAGCAGGCGCTGTTCCTGCAACTGGCGCAGGCTCACCGTGCGCTGCAGGGTAATGCCTTCAAGGCTGTCAAAGACGGTCAATTGACGGTTGCCACTGGCATCGGCAACGCCCAGGTGCGTCTGGTAGGGGGTCAGGGCTTCGTTCAGCAGTCTGCAGATTCTTTCCATCCGGATCACTCGCTGCGTGGTGGGCTATGGAGAAACTGACCAACAAGCGCAGCACAAAGTTCGAAACGCCGCGGCTGTTTCAGTGAGCATGCGGGGCGTAGGTGACAGTTTGAATACGCCCGCCCAGGCGCTGAAGTGCGCGTTGCAGATTGGCCATGGACAGTGGCCACGGCAGCTCGGCGACGACCCATAGCCCCCGTCGCTTCGCCTCCAGGGCCAGGTTCTGCTGTTCGTGTGTGGCTTGACCGACGAACAACAAAGCGCGCAAGGCGTGGCTACCCGCCAGTTTTTTCAATAGCGCAAGCCCTGCCCTTTTGGGCATGGCGTGATCGAGGATCAGCAAGTCAGGGCAACGCTCAGCGCTCAGGCACGCGTGCAGGTCGGCGGCTTCTTCAGTGATGCGCACATTGAAGATGCCTTGGGCATTGAATGCCTGGTGCAGGAGGATTTGATGGGAAGGGCGTGCCTGGTGAATCAGCACATAAGGCCTGGACATGAGCCACTCCTGGAGAAAGGACTGGCAAATCTAGGCAACATCCCAAGAGGGTTAAATAGGAAACATCCGAAAGATCAGGTGGAAAACTCGACAATCAAGGGCCGCTAAGCGGCCCTTGATATCACCGCAATTAAAGCGGCTTACCGCGGTTACCATGCTGGCTGACAAAGCCTTGAACGGCCTTCAGGTCATTGGCCAGCACCGTGCAGCGCTCTTCGCGGCTGAACAGGTCGGCCAGGTGTGCAGGCAATTCCAGCGCCTTGCCAACACCTGCCTTCTCCACGGCTTCCGGGAACTTGACCGGATGCGCGGTACCCAGCACCACCATCGGCGTGTCCAGGCTGCGACGGCACTCGCGGGCAGCCTTGACGCCGATCGCGGTATGCGGGTCGAGCACTTCGCCGGTGCTGGCGAACACTTCGGCGATGGTCTCGCAGGTCTGCTCGTCACTGACGGCCAGCGAGTCGAACAGTTTGCGCGCTTCGGTCCAGCGGTCTTCGTCAACGCTGAAACCGCCACCCTGCTTGAAGTTGTCCATCAACGCGGCAATGGCTGCACCGTTACGGCCGTGCAGGTCGAACAGCAGGCGCTCGAAGTTGGACGACACCATGATGTCCATCGACGGCGACAGGGTCGCGTGCAGGGTGTCCTTGACGTACTGGTTGCCGCTCATGAAGCGGTGCAGGATGTCGTTACGGTTGGTGGCGACCACCAGCTGGCTGATCGGCAGGCCCATGTTGCGTGCCAGGTAACCGGCGAAGATGTCGCCGAAGTTGCCGGTGGGCACCGAGAACGCCACCGAGCGGGCTGGGCCGCCCAACTGCAGGGCTGCGTGGAAGTAGTAGACGATCTGGGCCATGATCCGCGCCCAGTTGATCGAGTTGACGGCCACCAGGCGGGTGCCCTTGAGGAACGACTGGTCGGCGAAGCTGGCCTTGACCATCTCCTGGCAGTCGTCGAAGTTGCCTTCGATGGCGATGTTGTGGATGTTGTCGCCGAAGATGGTGGTCATCTGCCGACGCTGTACTTCCGACACGCGCTGGTGCGGGTGCAGGATGAAGATGTCGACGTTGTCGCAGCGGCGGCAACCTTCGATGGCCGCGGAGCCGGTGTCACCGCTGGTGGCACCGACGATCACCACGCGCTCGCCGCGCTTGACCAGCACGTGGTCGAGCAGGCGGCCGAGCAGCTGCAGGGCAAAGTCCTTGAAGGCCAGGGTCGGGCCGTGGAACAGCTCCATCACCCACTCGTTGCTGTTCAACTGGCGCAGCGGTGCCACGACGGCGTGTGCGAACGCGCCGTAGGTTTCCTCGAGGATCTTCTTGAAGTCGGCGTCGGCGATGCTACCGGCGACGAACGGGCGCATCACGCGGAAGGCCAGTTCGTGATACGGCAGGCCAGCCCAGGAAGCGATCTCTTCCTGGGTGAAGCGCGGCAGGTTTTCAGGGACGTACAGGCCGCCGTCGCTGGCCAGGCCAGCCAGCAGGACATCTTCGAAATTCAGGGCCGGTGCCTGGCCACGGGTGCTGATATAGCGCATGGTGCAAACCTTCGATACTGAGGCCGGGGCCGCGTGCGCAGCCCAACGGCATGATTCGTTAATTGAGCTGTTCGACGCGGATGCGCACGACCTTGCCGACCACATCCTGCAGGGCTTCCAGGGCGACAATGGCGTCGTTGATGCCCTGCTCGACCACGCGATGGGTCAGCAGGATCATCGGCACCAGGCCGTCCTGTTCCTCGGCTTCCTTCTGCATGATCGACTCGATGTTGATGCCACGCTCCGAGAGGATGCTGGCCACCTGGGCCAGCACACCGGGGTGATCCTTGGCCTGGATGCGCAGGTAGTAGGCGCTTTCACAGGCTTCGATCGGCAGAATCGGGTGCGCCGACAGCGAGTCTGGCTGGAAGGCCAGGTGCGGCACGCGGTTTTCCGGGTCGGAGGTCATTGCGCGAACCACGTCGACCAGGTCGGCGACGACCGACGAAGCGGTCGGCTCCATACCGGCACCTGCGCCGTAATACAGGGTCGAACCGGCGGCGTCGCCATTGACCATGACCGCGTTCATCACGCCGTTGACGTTGGCGATCAGGCGATCGCTCGGGATCAATGTCGGGTGCACGCGCAGCTCGATGCCTTCAGCCGTGCGACGCGCGACGCCCAGGTGCTTGATGCGGTAGCCCAGGGCCTCGGCGTAGTTCACGTCAGCGGTGGTCAGCTGGGTGATGCCTTCGGTGTAGGCCTTGTCGAACTGCAGCGGGATGCCAAAGGCGATGGACGCCAGGATGGTCAGCTTGTGGGCCGCATCAATGCCCTCGACGTCGAAGGTCGGGTCCGCTTCGGCATAACCCAGGGCCTGGGCTTCGGCCAGCACGTCCGGGAAGGCACGGCCTTTTTCGCGCATTTCGGTGAGGATGAAGTTACCGGTGCCGTTGATGATGCCGGCCAGCCAGTTGATACGGTTGGCCGACAGGCCTTCACGGATCGCCTTGATCACCGGGATGCCACCGGCAACCGCCGCTTCGAAGGCGACGATAACGCCCTTCTCGCGGGCCTTGGCAAAGATTTCGTTGCCATGCACGGCGATCAGCGCCTTGTTCGCGGTGACCACGTGCTTGCCGTTTTCGATGGCCTTGAGCACCAGGTCGCGGGCGATGGTGTAACCACCGATCAGCTCGATGACGATGTCGATTTCCGGGTTGGTCGCAACGTCGAACACATCAGCGGTAATGGGGGTACCGGTAATCTGGCAGTTCGGGTTCTGCGAGCGCATGGCAATCTGTGCCACTTCAATACCGCGCCCGGCACGGCGGGCAATCTCCTCGGCGTTGCGCTGAAGTACATTGAAGGTTCCGCCACCGACGGTCCCCAACCCACAGATGCCTACTTTGACCGGTTTCACTGTGAACTCCCCATTGAACGGCCGGCACCTGCGCCGACCGTGAAACATGCCGTCACCCCATGACGACGGCGTACTGTATTGATTACTTGGCTGCTTGCTGCTGGCCGGCCAGGGCCAACTTGGCCACTTGCGGTGCCGGCTGGTAGCCCGGGATCACCTGGCCACTTTCAAGGACGATCGCCGGCGTGCCGTTGACGCCGATCGACTGGCCCAGCTGGAACTGCTTGCTGACCGGGTTGGCGCACTTGGCGGCCTTGATTTCCTTACCCTCGACCATCTTGTCCAGCGCCGCACGGCGGTCGCTGGAGCACCAGACTGCCTGCAACTGCTGATCACCTGGCGAACCGAGGCCCTGGCGCGGGAAGGCGACATAGCGCACTTCGATACCGCGGCGGTTGAGCTCCGGCACTTCGGCGTGCAGCTTGTGGCAGTACGGGCAGGTGGTGTCGGTGAACACGGTGATGTGCGACTTGGTCTCGCCCTTGGCAGGATAAACCACCATCTCGGCGGCTGGAATGCCGTTGATGAGCTTGGCAACGCCTTGGCGCTCGGTCTTCTCAGTCAGGTTGACCGGCTTGCCGTCCTGGATCTGGTACAGGTAGCCCTGCATGACGAACTGGCCGTCAGCACTGGCGTACAGCACGCGGCCGCCCTGCAGCTTGACTTCATACAGGCCATTGAGCGGGCTGCTGGCGACGCTTTCTACCGGCACTTCCAGTTCGAGGTTCTGCAACGACTTGCGAATGGCCTGCTCGGCACCGGCATTGCTGTCGGTTGCCGCGGCAACGGCAAAGGTACTGGCCAGCGCCAACGCGGCGGCGGCGAAAATTTGGGTCACGCGCATGGGAACTCCTGAAGGCGGACAGGGGCCGGAGGGCGTCGCCTGCGGAAAAAACGCGGCGACCGTGCGGCCCTTGGTGCAAACCGCCCAAGCCTACCACAACACGCTAGCCGTGAAGGGGTCTGCGAGTACCGGTCGGCGGAACATGAAAATCATTCATCCACGCGGGTGATGCTGGGCGTGCAGTTGCTGCAGACGGGCTTTGGCCACGTGGGTGTAGATCTGCGTGGTCGACAGGTCGCTGTGGCCCAGCAGCATTTGTACCACGCGCAGGTCGGCGCCGTGGTTGAGCAGGTGGGTCGCGAAGGCATGGCGCAGGGTATGCGGCGACAGTGATTTGTCGATCCCGGCGACCTGTGCCTGGTGCTTGATACGGTGCCAGAAGGTCTGACGGGTCATCTGCTCGCCGCGCAGGCTGGGGAACAGCACATCGCTCGGGCGCCCGTTCAGCAGCTCGGGGCGGCCATTGCGCAGGTAGCGTTCCAGCCATACCACCGCCTCTTCCCCCATCGGCACCAGGCGCTCCTTGCTGCCCTTGCCCATCACCCGCAACACGCCCTGGCGCAGGTTGACCTGATCGAGCGTCAGGCTGACCAGTTCGGTCACGCGCAGGCCACAGGCATAAAGGACTTCGAGCATGGCGCGGTCGCGCTGGCCGATGGCTTCGCCGAGGTCCGGCGCCTGCAGCAGTGCCTCGACGTCGGCTTCTGACAAGGATTTGGGCAACGGCCGGCCCAGCTGGGGCATCTCGACCTGCAATGTGGGGTCGACAGCGATCAGCTTTTCCCGCAGCAGGTAGCGAAAGAAGCCACGCAGCCCAGAGAGAAAGCGTGCTGTAGAACGTGGCTTGTAGGCTTGGTCGAGGCGCCAGGCCAGGTGATCGAGGATCAGCTCACGCCCCGCGTCGGGCAAGGCCACGCCCTGCTCCTGCAGCCAGCCATTGAACAGCGCCAGGTCGCTGCGGTACGAAACCCGGGTGTTGTCGGACAGGCCTTTTTCCAGCCACAGGGCATCGAGAAACTGGTCAATCAGGGGGTGGTCGAGGGCGGGCATGAAAACTCGGTGGCAAACGACGAAATGACGCTTAGTCTTTCATAACAACGCCGGCATAGGGAGCCCGCATGAACGAACAGCAGATCCTGCTCAGCGTCGCGGGCATCGGCGGCGCCGCCCTGGCCTGCCAGTGGCTGGCGTGGCGCCTGAAATTGCCGGCAATCCTCTTCCTGCTGCTGGCCGGCATTACCGCCGGCCCGCTGCTCGGCTGGCTCGACCCCCAGGCGCTGTTCGGCCCACTGCTGATGCCCTTGGTGTCGCTGGCCGTGGCACTGATCCTGTTCGAGGGCAGCCTGACGTTGCACTTGTCGCAGTGGCGCGACATCGGCAGCGTGGTCCACCGCCTGGTCACAATCGGCGCCCTGTCGACCTGGCTGGTGATCGCCCTGGCGACCCACTGGCTGCTAGGGTTCGACTGGCCGCTGGCGATCCTGTTCGGCACCTTGACCCTGGTCACAGGGCCGACGGTGATCGTGCCCATGCTGCGCGTGGTGCGGCCGAAGGCGGCGATCGCCAACATCCTGCGCTGGGAAGGCATCGTCATCGACCCGATTGGCGCCCTGCTCGCCGTGGTGGTGTACAGCTTCATCATCGCGAGTGCCGATGGCAATGGCCTGAGCCAGAGCCTGGCCACCTTTGCCGGGGTGATCTTCTGTGGCAGCGTACTGGGCGCGGCCGGCGGCTGGCTGTTGGGGCAGGTCATGCGTGAGCAGTGGCTGCCAGAGTACCTGCACAACCTGGCTGCACTGGCGGCAGTGCTGGGCATTTTCATTGCTGCTAACCAGATCGTTCACGAATCCGGGCTGCTGGCCGTGACGGTGATGGGCATGTGGCTGGCCAACATGCGCGGGGTGGATGTGCGGCAAATCCTGCACTTCAAGGAAAACCTCAGCGTGCTGCTGATCTCCGGCTTGTTCATCCTGCTGGCCGCACGCCTCGACCTGCATGCCCTGATCGGCCTGGGCCCGGCGGTGCTGGCGCTGTTGCTGGTGATCCAGCTGCTGGCGCGGCCGCTGAACGTCTTTCTGTCCACCTTTGGCTCGGGGCTGAACTGGCGCGAACGGGCTTTGTTGGCCTGGATCGCACCGCGCGGTATCGTTGCCGCGGCAGTCTCGGCGATCTTCGCCATCCGCCTGCATGAAGCCGGCCATCAGGGTGCACTGCTGCTGGTGCCGCTGACCTTTGCCGTGATCATCGGCACGGTGGTGCTGCAGAGTGCCACGGCCAGGCCCCTGGCGCGCCTGCTCAAGGTGGCCGAGCCTGCCCCCAGCGGCTTTCTCATCGTCGGCGCCAACGGGCCCGCGCGCACCCTCGGCAAAGCCCTTCAGCAATTGGGCTGCCGGGTACTGCTGACGGACTCGAGCTGGGAAAACATCCGCGCCGCGCGCATGGACGGGCTGCCGACCTACTTTGGCAACCCGGCCTCGCAGCATGCCGATGCACACCTGGACCTGGTCGGCCTCGGCCATCTGCTGGGGCTGTCCCCTGCAGGTGAGATCAACGCCTTGGCCTGCGCACGTTTTCGCCACGATTTCGGCCATGGCCGCCTGTTCGTGCTGGCCAGCGGCCTGGAAAAACAGCGCAGCGACAAGCACCGCGCCAGTGAGGAACACCGCGGCCATTTGCTCGGTTCAAGCCCGATGACCTACCAGCAACTGGCCAATCGCTTGCACCACGGCGCCGAGCTGTACAGCACCACCCTGACCGAGGGTTTCGACTGGGACAACTACCAGGCACTGCATGGCGAGCGTGCGCACCTGCTGTTCGCCCGTGACAGCCACGGCTGGGTGCATGTGTCGAGCCCTGACAACCCGCTCACCCCGCAACCTGGCTGGACCCTGGTGGCGCTGGTAGAACCGGCGCCGGTCGCGGGCACGGCCACCACACCAGGGTGAACCTCAGGCTGCTGGCAGCACCGGCACCGGGCGCTTGTCTTCGTCGATGGCGACAAAGCTGAACACGCCATGGATTGCCCGTTCACGGCCATCCAGGTACATGTTCTCGACGAACACATCCACCTGCACCTGCAGGCTGGTGTTGCCCACTTTGATCACCGTGCCGACCAGCTCGACGATCGAGCCCGCCGGGATCGGGTGCTTGAAGTCGATACGGTCGGTCGACACCGTTACCAGCGGCAAACGGCAAAAGCGCGTGGCCGCGATGAACGACACTTCATCCATCCACGCCAGCGCAGTACCGCCGAACAGGGTGTTGTGGTGGTTGGTGGTGTTGGGGAACACCGCCTTGGTCACGCGGGTCACCGACAGTTCGGTGCGGCGTTGGATTTCCTGGTCTCGGGTTGTCATGTCGGGTCACATCGCTTGGGGTTCAAAACGCAAAAAAGCAGCCCGAAGGCTGCTTTTTTTCTCGCAAGGCGGCCTGGGCCACCGGTCAAACTGCACTCAGGACAGTTTTTCCTTGATGCGAGCGGCTTTGCCGGACAGGTCGCGCAGGTAGTACAGCTTGGCTTTACGCACGTCACCACGACGTTTCACGGCCAGGCTGTCGATCTGCGGGCTGTAGGTCTGGAAGGTACGCTCTACGCCAACGCCGCTGGAGATTTTGCGCACGGTGAAGGCGCTGTTCAGACCGCGGTTACGCTTGGCGATAACGACGCCTTCGAACGCCTGCAGACGGGAACGCTCACCTTCCTTCACTTTAACCTGGACGATAATGGTGTCGCCCGGTGCGAAGGTTGGGATTTCCTTGCTCATCTGCTCGGCTTCGAGCTGCTGGATGATCTTGTTGGTCATGCTGTGCTCCTAAGATGGATACGTGATCCACCATCGATACGTTTAACTATCGTCCCGCTCGCGGAGGTATTCCTCGAGCAGCTTCTTCTCTTCTCCAGAAAGCGAGCGACTTTCCAGAAGATCGGCGCGTCGTTCGAAGGTCCTACCAAGGGACTGCTTCATCCTCCAACGCCGGATATGTGCATGGTTGCCACTTAGCAACACGTCGGGAACACGCTGATCCGCATACACCTCAGGTCGGGTGTAGTGCGGGCAATCGAGCAGACCGTCGGTGAAAGAGTCTTCCTCCGCCGAGTCCACATGCCCTAAAGCTCCGGGCAGCAGCCGCGTAACCGCATCGATCAGTACCATGGCCGGCAGCTCGCCACCGGAAAGCACATAGTCGCCAATCGACCACTCCTCATCGACATGAGCCTCAATAAAGCGCTCGTCGATGCCTTCATAACGACCGGCGATCAGGATCAACGATTCCTGTTCGGCCAGGCCTTTGACCGCTTGCTGAGTCAGCTTGCGGCCTTGCGGCGAAAGGTAGATCACCTTTGCCGATGCTCCGGTCGCTTGCCTGGCGCTAACCAGGGCGTCTTCCAGAGGCTTGATTTTCATCACCATGCCCGGACCACCGCCAAACGGCCGATCATCCACGGTATGGTGGCGATCTGTGGTGTAGTCCCGCGGGTTCCAGCACGTTACCTGAAGCAACCCCTGTTTTACCGCGCGGCTGGTAATGCCGTACTCCGTGATGGCCGAGAACATCTCGGGGAACAACGTGATGACGTCTACGCGAAGGTTACCCATCGTTTAGAAGTCCGCGTCCCATTCAACCCGCATCACGCCTGCTTCCAGGTCGATTGCCAGCACGCATTGCTCCGTATAGGGCAACAAACGCTCGCGATCATCCAGGCTGCCTGCGCACGGCTTGACCACCATTACATCGTTCGCACCGGTCTCCAACAGGTGATCGACCTTGCCGAACAGGTGTTCGTCCTGGTTGATGACCTTCAAGCCCTGCAACTGGTACCAGTAGTACTCGTCGACGGGCAGGTTGGGCAAAAGGCTCCGCGGTATGCAGATCTCGTAACCACTCAGAAGACGGGCTTCATCGCGATCATCGAGGCCTTTCAGTTTTACGACCAGGCCCTTTTGGGAGCCACGACCGCTGACCAGCTCTACCTGTTTTACCTTGCCTTCGTGCTTGAGCGTCCAGCGTGGATAATCCAACAGGTTTTCAATCGGATCGGTAAAGGAATACACCTTCACCTCGCCGCGAACGCCGTGAACCGAAAAAATCTTGCCAACGACGATGAGGTCGTCAGCCTTTTCTGGCGTCGCGTTCATATATCTTAGGCAGCGGCCTTGGCAGCTTCCTTCAGCAGCTGAGCAACACGCTCAGACGGCTGTGCGCCCTGGCTCAGCCAGTAGGTGACGCGTTCCTGGTTGACCGACAGCTTGACTTCGGCGCCCGATGCGATCGGGTTGAAGAAGCCAACGCGCTCAACGAAACGGCCGTCACGGGCGTTACGCGAGTTGGTCACGGTCAGGTGGTAGAAAGGGCGCTTTTTCGAGCCGCCACGGGCCAGACGAATGGTTACCATGTGAACATCGTTCCTATAGTCGGTGCTGCAGTTGGTACTGCAGTCGGTGCTGCAAATCTGAAAGCCAAATAGGCACATGCGTGCCCAAAAGGCCGCATATTCTCGGGGAATACACGGACATTTGCAAATGACTTTTTCGGCAAGGCCTCGCCATGCCGTCCAGATTCGCCGGTTAAGCCACGCTTATCGCGGCCATTGCCCCGCCACGGCGGGGGTTCTGAGCGCTCGTCCGGTAAAAGACAAGCGCCCGGAATAGGGGTTACAGCTTCGGCATGCCGCCGCCTGGCATCATGCCGCCAAGGCCGCGCATCATCTTGGCCATGCCGCCCTTGGCAGAGAATTTCTTCATCATCTTCTGCATCTGCTTGTGCTGCTTGATCAGGCGGCCGACGTCCTGCACCTGGGTGCCGGAGCCGATGGCGATGCGGCGCTTGCGCGAGCCGCTGAGCAGGTCAGGATCGCGGCGCTCGGCCGGGGTCATGGAGTTGATGATCGCCTCCATCTGCTTGAACTGCTTCTCGGCCGCGCCCTGGGCATTGCCCATCTGCGACAGGTTGACCCCACCGATGCTCGGCAGCTTGTCCATCAGGCCGCCCAAGCCGCCCATGTTCTTCATTTGCTGCAGCTGGTCGCGGAAGTCTTCGAGGTCGAAGCCCTTGCCCTTCTTCAGCTTCTTGGCCAGCTTGTCGGCCTTGGCCTTGTCGATGGTCTGCTCGGCCTGCTCGATCAGGCTGAGCACGTCGCCCATGCCGAGGATGCGCGAGGCGACGCGGTCCGGGTGGAACGGCTCAAGGGCCTCGGTCTTCTCACCCATACCGATGAACTTGATCGGCTTGCCGGTGATGGCACGTACCGACAACGCGGCACCGCCACGGGCGTCACCGTCGACCTTGGTCAGCACCACGCCGGTCAGCGGCAGGGCTTCACCAAAGGCCTTGGCGGTGTTGGCGGCGTCCTGGCCGGTCATGGCGTCGACCACGAACAGGGTCTCGACCGGCTTGACCGCAGCATGCAGCGCCTTGATCTCGTCCATCATGTCGGCGTCGATGTGCAGACGGCCGGCGGTGTCGACGATGACCACGTCGATGAATTTGAGCTTGGCTTCGCGAATCGCCGCTTCAGCGATGGCGACCGGCTTCTGGCTGATGTCGGACGGGAAGAAGGTTACGCCGATGTCGTTGGCCAGGGTTTCCAGCTGCTTGATCGCGGCCGGGCGGTAGACGTCGGCCGAGACCACCATCACGCTCTTCTTCTTGCGCTCCTTGAGGAAGCGCGCGAGCTTGCCGGCGGTGGTGGTCTTACCTGCACCCTGCAAGCCAGCCATCAGCACCACGGCAGGTGGCGCGGCGTTCAGCGCGAGGTCTTCGTTGGCCGCGCCCATCAGGCTTTCGAGCTCGGCCTGGACGATCTTCACGAAGGCCTGGCCTGGGGTCAGGCTGCGCGACACCTCGGTACCGACCGCACGTTCCTTGACGCTGTTGACGAAATCCTTGACCACCGGCAAGGCAACGTCGGCCTCGAGCAACGCCATGCGCACTTCGCGCAGCGTGTCCTTGATATTGTCTTCAGTCAGCTTGGCCTTGCCGGTGACATGGCGCAGCGTCTGTGACAGGCGGTCGGTCAGGTTTTCGAACATGGTGATCCTTTCAGGCCCAGTAAAAGCCGAGGTTTGTCAGGCGCCCAGGGGGGAAATGCACACACCCGGGGCACAGCAAGGCGGCGATTATAGCGAAGTGCGGCGGCGGCGCACACCTTGCCTTCCCAGCGGCAAGCTACGAACGTCAAGCGGCAAGAAAATGCAGCCACCTCGCGGATCCGCCTTTGCTTGTACCTTGCGGCTTCCAGCTTGCAGCTCTCTATGCCAAACTCCGTCTCTTTAAGGCTCGCCAACCAGGACTTATGTTCTCCTCACCCAGCCTCATCCCCAACCTGATCGCCGCCGGCCTTTATATAGCTGCGACCCTCTACCAGGGCACGCACCTGGCCCAGGGCCGCAAAGCTGACAAACGGCTGCTGGGCCTGCTCGGCGCCCTGGCTGTCATCGCCCAGGGCGGCGCCCTGTTCTTCCAGCTGATCACCCCGCTGGGCCTGAGCCTGGATTTTTTCAGCGCCGCCAGCCTGATCGCCGTTGCAGTCATTACCCTGACCTTGCTGGCGTGCCTGCGCATCCCGGTAGAAAACCTGCTGGTGCTGCTGTTCCCGCTGGGCGCGGTCACTGCGCTGCTGGCTCAGTTCGCGCCCCCCGGTACCGTGCCGCTGATCAACGAAGAGCCCGGCATCCTTGCGCACATCCTGCTGTCGATCCTCGCCTACGGCCTGTTCACCATCGCGGTGTTCCAGTCGTTGCTGCTGTTGCTGCAGGACCACCAGCTGAAAAACAAGCACCCGTCAGGCCTGATCCGCAACTTCCCGCCGCTGCAAACCATGGAAAGCCTGCTGTTCGGCTTTCTCTGGGCCGGCTGGTGCCTGCTGTCGCTGTCGCTGATTTCTGGCTGGCTGTTCCTCGACAACCTGTTCGCTCAGCACCTGGTGCACAAGACCTTGCTGGCCTGCGTCGCCTGGGTGGTGTTCAGCGTGCTGCTGTGGGGCCGCACCCGCCTGGGCTGGCGTGGCCACAAAGCGATCCGCTGGACGCTGGCCGGTTTCTGCCTGCTGATGCTGGCCTATTTCGGCAGCAAGCTGGTTCGCGAATTCATCCTGCATATCTGACGGCCGCCCATGGACACCCTGCCGTACGCACCGCTCCTCGGCACTCTGGCACTGGCGCTGCTCTGGTCGGCGCTTTTCAGCGCCGTGGATGCCGCCCGCCTGCAGCTCAATGGTTCGCTGCGCAATGGCGACGATGGTCAAGCCCCCCTGCCCGCCCAGGCGCTGGTGCTGTGCGCCAGCCTCGGCAAGTTGCTGGTGCTGGGCCTGGCGTGCCTGATTGGCCAGCGCTACAGCGGCGAACACGGCTTCTGGCTGGCAGGCCTGGGCGCGACGCTGGCCTTGCTGGTGTTTGCCGAATTCCTGCCCCGGCGCCTGGCGCGGCGTAACCCGCAGGCGTTTGCAAGCCTGGGTGCAAGCCTGCTGAAAGTACCCCTGGCGCTTCTGCAACCCTTGGCCTGCGTGCTCGATGGCTGCGCCAAGCTGCTGCTGCGCCCATTCCGTGTGCAGCCTACGGCGGTCGCCTTGCACCCGGAGCAAGACGACGACTTCGACGAAGACGAGGAGCACGAGCCTGCACGCCACGGCCTGCTCGACGGTTTGCAATCGCTGGACAAAGTCACCGTCAACGACATCCTGGTGCCGCGCAACGAAGTCGATGGCATCAACCTGGACGACCCGATCGAACGCATCATCGAGCAGCTGATCGTCAGCCGTCACACCCGCTTGCCAGTCTATCACAACGACATCAACCAGGTTGAGGCGATCCTCAACACCAAGCTGATCAGCCACCTGCTGCCCAAGGCGGAGCTGACCCTGGAGAAACTCCACGGCGCCTGTTACGAGCCCTATTTCGTACCCGAAAGCACCCCTCTGCAGCTGCAGTTGCTGAACTTCCACAAACAGCAACGCCGCCTGGGTGTGGTGGTGGACGAATACGGCGAGGTGCTGGGCATCGTCACCTTGGAAGACATCCTCGAGGAGATCGTCGGCGAGTTCGAAGACGAACAGGGGCTGGACAACCCGCACGTACACCCCCAGCCCGATGGCACCTTCGTCATCGAAGGCACCGCCTCGCTGCGCGAGATCAACCGCACCCTGGGCTGGCACCTGCCCTGCGATGGCGGGCCAAAGACCCTCAACGGCCTGGTCACCGAAGCACTGGAAAGCATCCCGGAAAGCGCCGTTTGCCTGAAGATCGGCCGATATCGCCTGGAAATCCTCGAAACAGAGGACAATTGCGCCAGCAAGGTACTGGTGTGGACCGTGACCCGATAGCTATACTCGGGTCACGCTTACCCAGCCCCGCCGTCCCGCCTGCTACCCGCACCCGGCGCCACACGGCCAGTCCGCTCCACTGACACGCCCCGCGGTCCTGCTTCAACACCCCGAACAGTGCCCGCTCCCGCCCCTATCCCCCTTGGGCTATCGTCAGTCGGGCGAGCAAAAGAACAATACGCTCCGGCGTCCGCGTAGGCGTGCCTGCCCTTCGAAGGTACGCGCCCTGGCGGATCAAGCCCTTGGAGCACGACTAGACTGTTAGGGACCTACTTAATGACCACGAGCAGCACCTATGCCGAAGCGCCTGCCGCGCCGGTCAACTCCCCCGCACGGGTGGCCACTGCCAGCTTCATCGGCACGGCCATCGAATTCTACGACTTCTATGTATACGCCACGGCCGCCGCGTTAGTGATCGGACCGGTGTTCTTCCCGTCCGGGTCGGGCACCGCGCAGATGCTCGCGGCCTTCCTCACCTTCGGCATCGCCTTCCTCGCTCGCCCGCTGGGCTCGGCGCTGTTCGGCCATTTTGGCGACCGCATCGGCCGTAAATCGACCCTGGTGGCGTCGCTGCTGCTGATGGGCGTTTCCACCACCGCCATCGGCGTGCTGCCAGGCTACGACAGCATTGGCGTCTGGGCGCCGATCATTCTTTGCCTGCTGCGCTTCGGCCAAGGCCTGGGCCTGGGTGGCGAATGGGGCGGCGCAGCGCTGCTGGCCACCGAGAACGCGCCACCGGGCAAGCGCGCCTGGTTCGGCATGTTCCCGCAATTGGGGCCTTCGATCGGCTTTCTGGCTGCCAACGGCCTGTTCCTGACCCTGGCTCTGGTGCTCAGCGACGAGCAGTTCCGTGAATGGGGCTGGCGCATTCCGTTCCTGCTCAGCGCCGCACTGGTACTGGTCGGCCTTTATGTGCGCCTCAAGCTCGAAGAGAGCCCGGTGTTTGCCAAGGCCATTGCCCGCCATGAGCGCGTGAAGATGCCGGTGGTCGACCTGTTCTCCAAATACTGGGTACCGACCCTGCTGGGCGCTGCGGCGATGGTGGTGTGCTATGCGCTGTTCTATATCTCGACGGTGTTCTCGCTCAGCTACGGCGTGACTACCCTGGGCTACAGCCGTGAGACGTTCCTCGGCCTGCTGTGCTTCGCGGTGGTGTTCATGGCCTTGGCCACGCCCCTGTCGGCTTGGCTCAGCGACCGCTACGGGCGCAAACCGGTGCTGATCGTCGGCGGCCTGCTGGCCGTGGCATCGGGCTTTACCATGGAGCCGCTGCTGACTTCGGGCTCGACCACGGGCGTGGCGCTGTTCCTGGCCATCGAGCTGTTCCTGATGGGCGTGACCTTTGCGCCGATGGGGGCGTTGCTGCCCGAGCTGTTCCCTACCCATGTGCGCTACACCGGCGCGTCGGCGGCGTATAACCTGGGTGGCATCGTGGGGGCTTCGGCGGCGCCGTTCTTTGCTCAGAAACTGGTGAGCATGGGCGGGTTGAGCTGGGTGGGCGGGTATGTGTCGGTGGCGGCGGTGATCAGCTTGATTGCAGTGCTGTGCCTGAAAGAGACCCGTCATACCGAACTGTAAGTGATCGGGGCTGCTTTGCAGCCCATTCGCGAGGCAAGCCCGCTCCCACAGAAATATCGCAATGCCTGAGGCCAACGATAATCCCGTGGGAGCTGGGTCGGCGGGTATGTGTCGGTGGCGGCGGTGATCAGCTTGATTGCGGTGCTGTGCCTGAAAGAGACCCGTCATACCGAACTGTGAGTGATCGGGGCTGCTTTGCAGCCCATTCGCGGGGCAAGCCCGCTCCCACAGAAATATCGCAATGCCTGAGGCCAACGATAATCCCGTGGGAGCTGGGTCGGCGGGTATGTGTCGGTGGCGGCGGTGATCAGCTTGATTGCAGTGCTGTGCCTGAAAGAGACCCGTCATACCGAACTGTAAGTGATCGGGGCTGCTTTGCAGCCCATTCGCGAGGCAAGCCCGCTCCCACAGAAATATCGCAATGCCTGAGGCCAACGATAATCCCGTGGGAGCTGGGTCGGCGGGTATGTGTCGGTGGCGGCGGTGATCAGCTTGATTGCAGTGCTGTGCCTGAAAGAGACCCGTCATACCGAACTGTGAGTGATCGGGGCTGCTTTGCAGCCCATTCGCGGGGCAAGCCCGCTCCCACAGAAATATCGCAATGCCTGAGGCCAACGATAATCCTGTGGGAGCGGGCTAGCCCCGCGAATGGGCCGCGGCGCGGCCCCTGCTGAATCAGAACTCGACCTTGACTGCCTGCGAAGCGCGAGTCGCCTTGGCTCGCGCCGCTTCGATCGACTCATCACGCGCCAGGCATACGCCCATGCGGCGGGTACCGTTGATTTCCGGCTTGCCGAACAGGCGAATGGCCGTGTCCGGCTCGCTCAGCGCAGCGCCAAGGTTGGCGAAGCTGGTCTGTTGCGATTGGCCTTCTGGCAAGATCACCGCCGACGCCGATGGACCAAACTGACGCACCACCGGAATCGGCAGGCCCAGAATGGCGCGTGCATGCAGGGCGAACTGCGACAGGTCTTGGGAGATCAACGTCACCAGGCCCGTGTCGTGCGGGCGCGGCGACACTTCGCTGAACCACACCTGGTCGCCCTTGACGAACAACTCTACGCCGAACAGGCCACGGCCGCCCAAGGCATCGGTGACTGCCTGAGCCACACGCTGCGATTCTGCCAGGGCTTTCGGGCTCATGGCCTGGGGCTGCCACGACTCCTGATAATCGCCTTTCTCCTGACGGTGGCCGACAGGCTCCAGGAACGTGGTGCCGCCGACGTGGCGCACGGTCAGCAAGGTGATTTCGTAATCGAAATCGATGAAGCCTTCGATGATCACCCGGCCCTTGCCGGCGCGGCCGCCTTCCTGGGCGTAGTCCCAGGACTTCTGCAGGTCGGCATCGCTGCGCAGCAGGCTCTGGCCTTTGCCCGACGAACTCATCACCGGCTTGACCACGCACGGGTAGCCGACATCGGCCACGGCTTTGGCATAGTCTTCGTAGGTGTCGGCGAAGTGGTACGGCGAGGTTGGCAGGTCCAGCTCTTCGGCGGCCAGGCGACGGATGCCTTCGCGGTTCATGGTCAACTGGGTGGCGCGGGCGGTGGGCACCACGGTGAAGCCTTCGTTTTCCAGCTCGACCAGGGTCGCGGTGGCAATGGCTTCGATTTCGGGGACGATGTAATGCGGCTTCTCGGCTTCGATCACTGCGCGCAGGGCGACGCCATCGAGCATGTTGACCACATGGCTGCGGTGCGCCACCTGCATGGCGGGTGCATTGGCGTAGCGGTCTACGGCAATCACTTCGACGCCCAGGCGCTGCAGCTCGATCACCACTTCCTTGCCCAGCTCACCGCAGCCGCAGAGCAGTACTCGGGTCGCGGTGGGCGACAATGGGGTTCCGATACGGGTCATTTCAGGTCCTCGAAGGCGTCCGGGGCTGCGCCAGGCTGAGCGCCGCCCGCTGAAAAAGGACCCGTATTCTACACCATCAACCGACCGCGGCAGCCCGCCGGGCGCGAAATGCCATGGCCAGCCACACGGCAGTGACACCGGCGAACTTCGAGGCCATTGCCGTGCCGATCACGGCCGGCGTCAGGGCGCCGATCATGCCGAAGAAAATGAAGGTATCGACCGGGATGCTCAGCGCCGAGCTCAGCCACAGGCGGTCACGCAGCGGCCGACGGGTGATGCTGAATACCAGCCAGTCGATCAGCTCTGAGATGAAGAAGGCGGTGGCGCTGGCCAGCGCAATGGCCGGTTCCGAGGTAACGTACGACAGAACCAGGGCCACCAACATGGCGACCAAGGCGCCATGCCCGAAACGGGTCTGGACCATGTCGCGCAGGATGAACACCAGGCCGCCCCAGGCAGACCAGATGATGTCCAGGTGCGGGGCACTGGAAAAGGCGTAGTTGATCAGCACTACGCTGCTGATATAGGCAATGAGATAGAACATGAGCAGTAACCGTCAGACAAGCCGCACAGGTTACTTGATTTTGGGGTCAGCGGCAGCCGCTCCTACAAAATCAACCCGGCAGCCACTGCCCGCTCATGGCAAAGCTTCAATACGGCGCGGCGCTCAGTGTTATCCATGCGCCCCCAGCGCCCGATCTCGGCCACCGTACGTTGGCACCCCGTGCAGATGTCCTGCTCGTCCAGCGCGCAGATGCTCACGCACGGCGACGCCACCGGGCGCTCTGCCTTGACCGCTTCACTCATCATCCACCACCAAGTCACGCGCATAGCGCTGGGCATTGTGCACATAGTGCGCGGCGCCGGCCTCGATCAAGCGCATCTGCTGCTCGCTGAGCTCGCGCACCACCTTGCCCGGCGAGCCCATTACCAGCGACCCGTCGGGGATTTCCTTGCCCTCGGGGATAAGCGCATTGGCGCCGATGATGCAGTGCTTGCCAATCCGCGCCCCATTGAGGATCACCGCGTTGATGCCGATCAGGCTGTAATCGCCAACCGTGC
Organism: Pseudomonas sp. Y3 TE3536; assembly: GCF_053629175.1. Classification (NCBI taxonomy): domain Bacteria; kingdom Pseudomonadati; phylum Pseudomonadota; class Gammaproteobacteria; order Pseudomonadales; family Pseudomonadaceae; genus Pseudomonas; species Pseudomonas sp. Y3 TE3536. Next base: position 749,184 of record NZ_JBRJHU010000001.1, read on the forward strand.
ACCCATGCAGCATGGCGTTATGGCCGACCGTCACCCCCTTGCCCAGGGTCAGGGGCGAACCCATGTCGGTGTGCATCACCGTGCCGTCCTGGACATTGCTGTCTTCGCCGATATCGATCAGCTCATTGTCACCCCGCAATACAGCGCCAAACCAAACACTGGCACGGGCCTGCAGGCGCACGTTGCCGATCACGGTGGCGTTGGGCGCGATCCAACTGGTCGGATGGCTGTCGACCCGCAGGTCGCCCAGGCGATATTTCATGCTCGCTCCTCAGGATAAACGGCGGCGGTTTGCGGCAAACGGCAGGGTGGGCCCCGCTCAGATCTCGATGTAACGTTCCGGGGGTTGATGCAAGCTGATACCCGCGTCATACAGCAGGTTGACCAGCTCGACGATCATGATCGCCGACAACCCCCAGATCTTGTATTCGCCGTAACGGTAGCTGGGCACATACCAACTGCGGCCCTGGTAATCGATACGGTGGGTGTGGTCCCGCGGGTCCTGGCGGAAGAACTCCAGCGGCACGGTGAATACTGCCGCGATCTCCGCATCATTGGCGCGGTATTCGACGTAATCGGGGATAAGCCCGACGAATGGCGTCACTTTCAGGCCATGCAGCGAGATCAGTGGGCTCAGCGGGCCGATCACTTCCACCAGCCCAGGGGGCAGGCCGATTTCTTCTTCGGCCTCGCGCAGGGCGGTAAACACCAGGTCCGGGTCTTCGGGGTCGCGGCGGCCACCGGGGAAGGCGACTTCGCCACCATGGGTCGACAGCCCCTTGGCGCGCAGGGTCAAAACCAGTTCGGGCGCTTCGCTGCGGGTAATGGGCAAGAGTACCGCCGCTTCGGGAAACCTTCGGTCAGTTTCCAGTGATGCAGGTTCATGGTTGCTCATTCGGCGAAGAAGCTCGTCCAGCATTGCGCACTCTCGTATCCAAGGCCTGTCTTGCATGATGCACCAAAGCCGCGAAGCACCCAAGCCCCGTGCGCTTGCGGCGGCCCCGTCGGCGCGCCAAGATAGCCCAGTCAAAAGGGAAGAACAGCATGAAATTCTGCAGCGCATGCGGCCAACCGGTCGTTCAGCGGATCCCCGAGGGCGACAGCCGCCTGCGGTACGTCTGCGAGTATTGCCAGACCGTTCACTACCAGAACCCCAACATCGTCGCGGGTGTGCTGCCCACCTGGGGTAGCCAGGTGCTGCTGTGCCGGCGCGCCATCGAGCCACGCCGCGGCTACTGGACCCTGCCCGCCGGGTTCATGGAAAACGGCGAAACCCTCGACCAGGCCGCCCGTCGCGAAACCGTCGAGGAGGCCTGCGCCCAGGTAGGGCCCATGGCCCTGTACCAGTTGTTCGACCTGCCGCACATCAACCAGGTACACGTGTTCTTCCGCGCGGAACTGGCCGACCTAAGCTTTGATGTGGGCATCGAGAGCCTGGAGGTGCGATTGTTCGAACAACATGAGATACCGTGGGACGAGCTGGCTTTCCGCACCGTCACACGCACACTAGAATGCTACTATCGCGACCGCATCGGGCAGCACTACCCCATAGGCCATGAGTACCTGCCGCCGATGAACGTCTCGCCCACTACTTAAGCCTGCAGGTGCTGCTTCATGCGCTGGTTGTTTGCCCTTTTCTGCCTTTGCGTTACCTCGGTGTCCCAGGCTGCCTTCACCGAGACCATCATTCGCAAGCCGCAGCCACCGGCGCCTGCGCAGTCGCAATCGCAGGCCGCCATGCAGCCGCTCATCGACAAGGTGCTGGTGATCAAGTCCGAGCGCCGCCTGCAACTGATCAGCCGTGGTGAGCCACTGAAGACCTACCGGATTTCCCTGGGCAAGCAGCCCAAGGGCGCCAAGGAACGCGAAGGCGACAAGAAGACCCCCGAGGGCCTCTACTGGTTGGACTGGCGCAAACAGAGCGACCGTTTCAACCTGGCCATGCACATCAACTACCCGAACATCAGCGACGCCGCCCGCGCCACCCGTGAAGGCGTAAGCGCCGGCAGCATGATCATGATCCATGGCACGCCGATCAACGACGAATACCCGGAGTGGTACTTCCATACCCTGGACTGGACGGACGGTTGCATTGCCATGCGTAACCGCGACATGCAGGAAGTCTGGGAACTGGTCAAGGACGGGACATTGATCGAGATCCGCCCCTGACAGGGCGCTTGTAGCGACTTGTAATCAATGCTTGGAACTTGGTGTCAAGCTGTATGTGCTACGATCGGCATACCCAGAGGGACTCACTGTGAACAAGCAATTGCAATCAAAAGCACGCCTCCCAATTGCCGGCAGGAAAGGCGTCATCGCCTTGCACAGCAAGAGTGGCATGGTCACAGCTTATCGCAATGCGGGTGCAGTAGTTGAGGAGCATGCGACAAAAAGCCTGAGCGTCCGCGTATTGAGCTCAGGCACATCTCGCGGGCGTACCAGCCGTGCACCACACTTGTCCGACATGGAAAAAGAACTGGCCGAACTCAAAAAGGTGGTTGCTGCCCTGGCTGTTCGCTCTGTAATCGAAGATGAGGTTTTGAACTTCGATCAGGAAGGCATGACTGTTCTGGACGCCGACATCGCCGATCAGTTGCTCGATAACCCTCCAGAGCCCAATGAAGCGCTTCGCAACTTACTTGCCTTGCGCTAAGGCCTTGCGATGGAATTCATCACCATAGCGTTCGATAAGACGATTGATCGAACTTCGTTCGACTGCTCTACCCACCCCGCTCTGAATACCTACATAGCCCAGCAAGCCGGCCAGGACGAAAAGCGCAATGTCTCGCGCACCTTCATGTACCTGGAGGACGGGATGCTGCTTGGCTACTACACCCTTGCGAATACTTCAGTAGTGCTCGATGAGCTGAGCGAAGAACAGGCGAGGAAGATGCCTCGGTACCCCATGCCGGCAGCCATGCTGAGTCGCCTGGCTGTTGATCAGCGCATGCAGCGAAAGGGGCTTGGACAGCGGCTGATGGCCGACTTTTTCCGTCGTATCTACACGGTTTCAAAGCACTCGGGGGTGGCCTTCATCGTTGTGGACGCAAAAGATGAGCAGGCAGCCAAGTACTATCGGGAGCTGATGTTCATCCCCTCGAAACACAACCCACTCCGCCTGCTGCTGTCGACTGCGACAATCATTCAAGGCCTGCGACCCCAAGAGCAGCTTAAAAACTAACGCTCGCTGCACGGGACTGGCTCAATGGCTGCACTTCCATGCTTCCTACATACCCCTCATCGTGTAGGAGCTTTCGCACCTTCGACCGCGAACCCGCCTGACATCCGCTTAGGCGGCGTACTGCATCCAAGCGAATCACTTAATTCTTAGCATCCACGCAGACGAATACGAAATCCGTACGTCATCTGCGGGGTGCTTCAATGCCGTACCGAATACGCATCATTGCCAGCAGCCTGCTTGCCTGCTGGCTGGCCAGCCCTGTGTCATCGGCCGACGACCTGGCCAGCCAGCAGTTGCGCGACCAGCAGCAAACGTTGCGCCAGCTGGAACAGCAACAACGGCTCAAGCGCTGGCAGCGTGCCCCCGCCCCGCCAGGCGATGACGAAAACCAGGCCATACAGGCGGCCGACAGCCACTGCTGGGCCGTGACAGGCGTTCGTCTGGCAGGCCATCGGCAGGTGCCGGGCACGGCACTGGAAGCGACCGTGCGGCCCTTCATGCAGCCTTGCATGGGCATCGTCGACATCAACCTGCTGCTCAAGGCCATCACCCAGCGCTATGTGCAGGCGGGCTACCCCACCAGCCGCCCTTACCTGAGCCAGCCACCCGAGGATGGCGCGCCGCTGGACATCCTCATCAGCGAAGGCTTCGTCGAGTCGATCGAACTTGGTGCCGACCTGCCGCTTTCCTTGCGTGGCGCTTTTCCTGACGTGCTGGGGCAGCCGCTGTACCTACCGGCGCTGGAGCAAGGGCTCGACCAACTCAACCGCCTGCGTGCCTATGAACTGAGTGTCGACTTGCTGCCCGGCGCCCTGCAGGGCGGCACCCGAGTAGTGGTTCAGCCCCACAAGACCGCCTCGCGCTGGCACCTGGACAGCCGCCTGGACAACCGTGGCAGCGAACTGACCGGCCGCCATCGCCTGAACCTCGGCATTGGCCTGGACAGCCCGCTTGGCCTGAACGACGACCTGCGCCTGTCGTTGGCCAGGACCGTCATCGATGCGCCGGGGCGAAGCAACGGTGTCACGGCGTACTACAGCATTCCGTACGGCCCGTGGACCTTCGCCGCCAGCGCCAGCCAATTGAGCTACCGCGCGCCCATACCCCAAGGGCGCCAGACCAGCAGTGGCAACAGCCGCTTTCTGGGGCTCAGCGCCGAGCGGGTGCTATGGCGCAACCAGCAGGGCATGCTCAGCGCCAGCGCCCGGCTGGACCGCAAGCAGCTCACCAACCGCACCGGCGGCAAGGCCGTGAGCCTGCAGAGCCCCACCCTGACCACGGTGGAAGCCGGCATCAACCTGCTGTGGCTCGAAGGCGGCCTGTGGCACGGCTACCTCGGGTTCGCCCAAGGGGTGGGCTGGTTTGGCGCGGACGCTTCAGCGCCCAGTGCGCTGGGCCCACGCCCAGACTTTCGCAAGTACCGCGGCACGCTGCTGCACCTGCGCCAAGGCCCGGCGCAGCGGCCCTGGCGCTGGCAGAGCGAACTGGGCCTGCAGTACAGCCGCGACCGGCTGCCGGCCGTCGAGCAACTGCTGGCCAGCGATGATTCCGCTGTGCGCGGGTTCCGCCTGCGCACTTACTCCGGCGCCAGCAGTGCCGTCTGGCGTAACACCTTCAGTTATCCGCTGACGCCGGCCTGGGCCGGACCGGCGCAGCTGCGGCCCTATGCCGGCCTCGATCAGGGCTGGACCCGGCTGGCTCGCGACAGCCCCGTTCAACGCCTGGCAGGCGCGGCAGCCGGCATCGAATTGAGCTTGCCCGACAGCCGCGTGCGCCTCGACTACCAGCGCGCCTTGTACACCAGTGACCTGCCCCGCGCGCTTCTGGAGCCGGGCTTCTGGGTGCTGGAGTGGAACCTGAGCATCTGATTCACCCCACAAAAAAAGAGAACGAGACCATGCAAACGCGCTCGCAGTTGACGTCTACCCGCCCGGATACCTTGCGTTGGGCCATCTTCCTCGCCCTGCTCGGCTCCAGCAGCGTGCTGGCCCAAGGCGGCCTTGAAGCCGCTACCGGCCCAGGTGGCACCCCGGTCATCAACAATGGCCATGGTGTGCCAGTCATCGACATTGTCGCCCCCAACGCCGGCGGCCTGTCACACAACCAGTTCCTCGACTACAACGTCGGCAACCCCGGCGTGGTGCTGAACAACGCCACCCAGGCCGGCCAATCGCAACTGGCCGGTGCCCTGGCCGCCAACCCGCAGTTCCAGGGCCAGGCGGCTTCGACCATTCTCAATGAAGTGATCAGCCGCAACGCCTCGCTGATCGAGGGGCCGCAGGAAATCTTCGGCCGCCCCGCCGATTACATCCTGGCCAACCCCAATGGCATCACCCTCAACGGGGGCAGCTTCATCAACACCACGCGCGCGGGCTTCGTGGTCGGCACCCCAGAATTCGAAGACCAGCAACTCAAGTACCTCGACACCCTCAATGCCAGCGGCGCCCTGCAGGTACTGCCCGGTGGCCAGAGCAACAGCACCGGCGCGCTTGACCTGATCGCGCCGCAGGTAGACAGCAAAGGGCTGCTCATGGCCGGCAGTGAACTGAACGTCACGGTGGGCCGCAACCGCATCGACCAGGCCAGCGGCCAGGTGGTCGAGCACTTGCCCGGCACAGCGGCCAGTATCGACGCCAGCCTGTTCGGGGCCATGCGCGCCGGGCGCATCCGCGTGGTGAGCACCGCCGAAGGCGCGGGCGTGCGCATGGGGCCCGTTCAGGCACATGCCACCGACGGTATCGACATCCAGTCAGCCGGTGGCCTGCACATCAGCGGCAAGGCCGACACCCGCGCCGAACTGCACAGCGAACGGGGCGCCCTGGCCCTCAGCGCCGCCGACGACCTGACCCTGCGCGCCGTCGATGGCCAGGCACAACAGGTGGTAGTCACGGCCGGGCAGAAGCTCACCCTGGACGCTGACAGCCTGGAAAACACCCAGCACGATCGCGAAAACTGGAACAAGAAGTTCCTCTTCATCACCCGCGAAACCTACAACCGCGAGCGCACCACCCGCGACCGTCAACAGCAGGGCACGCAGTTGCGCGGCCATGACAACGTTCGGCTGCAATCGGGTGCCGATATGCGCCTGTTGGCCGCCGACGTGAGTACAGGGGGTGAGTTGAACGTCAACAGTGCCGGCAACCTGGACATCGTGGCGGGCATCGACAGCAAACACATCACCGAACAGGTGCGCCACCGCAAGGACCTGTGGCGCGGCGACAGCGATACCGAGCAAACCCGCGAAACAGCCCGGGGCAGCACGTTGAATGCCGGGCGCCTGACCCTCACGGCAGCCGACGCCCTCAAGGTTGAAGGCAGCACGCTGCATGCGAACAGCGACATGCAACTCAAGGCCCGGCACATCGAGGTCGGGACCACGGCCTTGCAGGAAAGCGGCACCCAACGCAATTACCGCGGCGACCTGGTCTCCGGCACCTTCTTTGGTGACCGCAAAGGCAATGACACCCAAGCGCAGGTCGTGGCTGGCAGCAGTGTGACGACGGACGGCAAGCTGAACATGACGGCCGACCAGGTCACCATCAAAGGCAGTAAGGTGCATGGCAAGGAAGACTCGGTGCTCTACAGCGAAAACGGCCTACTGGCGATCGAAGCCGACCGCGGCAGCAGCACCTCTACCGATCACCAGAGCGACAGCAAACTGTTCGGCCTGATCGGCAGCGACCGCAAGCACACCACACGCAAGGACCAGGTACTGGTCAGCGACGTCTCGTCCAGCAGCAACCTGCGCCTGGCCAGCGCCGACGAACTGCGTATCCACGGGGCAAAGGTCGAAGCAGGCAAACACTTGCAGGTAGAAGCCAAAGGCGACCTGGTGATCGACAGCGCGCAGTCGCGCAACGAAACCGACACCCGGCACCAGCAGCGTGGCCTAAGTGTCGGCGCCAAGCAGACTGAAGAGGCGCAGGATGGCAAGCCGGACTCGCGTCAGTACGAGGCCAGCCTGGGCTATCAGGTCGCTACCACGACCGGCACGACGCAGGAAACATCACAGGTCTCCAGCGAACTCAAGGGCGCCTCGGTAGGCCTGCAAAGCGACGCCCACTTGCAGGTCAATGGCTCCAAGGTCCAGGCCAGCGCCGGTGACCTGAACGTGACCGCCAAGCACATCGCCCTGGGTGCAACCCGCAATGAGCGCGAGTCCATCAGCAAAAACAGCCAGAGCGGAGGCAGCGTTAAAGTGACGGGGGGTATCGACCGGTTGGGCAGCGCCTTCGCAGGCCATCACAACACCCAGACTCAGCTCGAACGCGACAGCACGGTACAAGGCAGCGAATTGAAAGCCAGCGCCGGGGTGAAGCTGGAGGCCGAGCATTTGCTCACCGAAGCCGCACGCGTCGATGCCGGCCAGCAACTGAAGGTCACTGCCAAGCACATCGAGAACCGTGCAGCGCAAGAAACCCATGAGCGTGAAAGCGTCACAGACAACTGGGCCGGTAGCCTGGGTGCCAGCGTGGAATACCGTGACCTCACCCGCCCCATCGAACGCCTGGTGCTCGGTGAGGAGGCCGCGCGCTTTCAGCAAGCCTCGCCCGAAGACGCGATGGTGGCCCCGAGCGTCGGCGCCGACATGACCGTGGACCATCTCAAACGCCTGGAGAACCAACGCCGCAGCTTGGCCCAGGTGAGTGAGCTGACCGGTGCAACGGTCGAGGTCAAGGCCGGTGTCATTGATGACCAGGGCACCGCGTGGAAGGCCAACGCCGGGAGACTGTTGATCGACGCCTCGCAGCACACCCTGCGGGCAGCCGAGAGCACTCAGGTAGATACCGTGCAGCGCATGGCCTATGGCGGCGATGCCCGCGTGGACACCAGCAGCGGCAACGACCTCAATGTTCGCGCCGCCGGCAAGGGCGGCTCGCTGGGCAAACAGGACACCGCCAGTACCGCCGTGCCCGGAAGCCTCTATGGGCAACAGGGCATCCAGGTACAGCTGGGCAGCGACGGCCTGTACGAAGGCACGCGCATCGACGGTGGCGAAGGCAACGTGGCCATGCGCAGTGGGGGCACCTTGTCGTTGTCCCAAGCCAATGACCGTAATACCCAGGCAGCAGGCCAGCTTGACGGCAATGCCTGGGCCAAGGTCGGCAATCGCCCCGGCAGCACTGGCGTCGACGCCCGCGGCTACCTTGATCACCACCAGCAAGACAGCGCGCAGACCAAGGCCCAGGTTGCGCAGATCGATGCCAAGGGAAATGTTCATCTGAGCAGTGATGGCGACCTGAAGCTGGAGGGGACGCGTATCGGCAGCCGTGACGCCAAGGTCGGGGATACCCTGCTGGAAAGTGGTGGCCGCTTGCAGGTCACCGCAGGCAGCGATACCCAGCAGGCCAAGGGCAGCAACCTGGGCGGCGGCCTGGAGCTTGCGGTCAAGACCGGCGCAACGAAAGGGGGCGGCATCGGCGGGCACTTCAACCACGGCAAGCAGAACGAAGATGCCAGCCAGGCTGTCGATGCCCGCTTCGACAGCGCCGGCACACTGACGCTGAGCAGCCGTGCCCGCGAGGACATCGCCTTGCACCTGCAAGGGCTGCACGCCTCAGCCGAACAGATCGTGCTCAACGCCGCCGGGGGCGGCATGCGGGTGGAAGCATCCAGCAACCGGGAGCAACGCGACAACCTCGACATCACCGCGGGGGCCGGTTTCAACATGGCCAAGGGGGATACCGATACCCGTGGCCTGCATGGCCGCGCACAGGTCGCCCTGGACAAACGTGACAACCAGACCTGGAACGCCAGCCAGCTGCGCGCTGAGGGTATCCAGTTGCACAGCCTTGGCGACACACGCATCGAAGGTGCCAGCCTGGAAGCAGGGCGTATTACCGGTGAGGTTGGCGGCGATCTGCGCATTGCCAGCCGCAAGGACAGCGTCGATAGCCTGACTGTGAAAGCTGACGCACGCCTGAGCCAGGAAAAGAACCCGCAAGGCTACACCAACGCTGCCACCGCGCTGGCAGGGCCGCTGGGTAGCAAGGTCGGCGAAAAGGCCGGCCCAGCCTTGAGCAAGGCCGAACCTGGTTTCTCACCGACCTTGCGCCTGGACCTGTCCCATCAACAGCGCGACACCGTGGCCAGGCAGACCACGCTCAAGGGCAGCGAAGGCATCGCGCTGAAGGTTGCGGGCGACGCTCACTTGGTCGGCGCGCGGTTGCAGTCGGCCAAGGGTGATGTCGAGCTGAGCGCCAATGCGATTAGCCAAGAGACCCTGAGTGGCAGCGACTATCGCCGCGATGTGTCGATTGACGTGTCCAACTCGCCGGTGGACCTGGGCACAGCAGTGGCTGAGTTCACCAAGGGCAAGGGCGCGGCTGACGGCGAGAATGCGCTTGATCTTGGGGTATTGCGTACCAGCGGGCATAACCGCAGCGAGCAATGGGTATCGAGTACCCAGGGCAAGGCGGACTGACCCCTCGCCCACCGCAGGTCCGGGTGGTTACCAACGGACCTGCCGCTGCCCTGCCGTTGCCTCCGGCCCCAGCTACTGCACACCCCGGTAGGAGCAGCCTTGTGCTGCGAAGAGGCCCGTGGCAGCAGCGAAGATTTAGTGTGTTGTCACCGGCCTCTTCGCAGCACGAGGCTGCTCCTACAGGGGCGGCGTTTCACCGCAGATTCGGGGTGGTTACCAACGGCCCCGCCGCTGCCCTGCCGTTGCCTCCGGCCCCAGCCACTGCGCCCACCGGTAGGAGCAGCCTTGTGCTGCGAAGAGGCCCTTAGCAGCAGCGAAGATTTAGTGTGTTGTCACCGGCCTCTTCGCAGCACAAGGCTGCTCCTACAGGGGGGTGCGTTCCACCGCAGATTCGGGTGGTTACCAACGGACCCGCCGCTGCCCTGCCGTTTCCTCCAGGCCCAGCCACTGCGCCCACCGGTAGGAGCAGCCTTGTGCTGCGAAGAGGCCCGTGGCAGCAGCGAAGATTTAGTGTGTTGTCACCGGCCTCTTCGCAGCACGAGGTGCTCCTACAGGGGGGTGCGTTTCACCGCAGATTCGGGTGGTTACCAACGGCCCCGCCGCTGCCCTGTCGTTTCCTCCAGGCCCAGCCACTGCGCGCACCGGTAGGAGCAGCCTTGTGCTGCGAAGAGGCCCGTGGCAGCAGCGAAGATTTAGTGTGTTGTCACCGGCCTCTTCGCAGCACGAGGCTGCTCCTACAGGGGGTGCGCTTGGCCGCAGATTCGGGGTGGTTACCAACGGACGCGCCGCTGCCCTGTCGTTGCCTCCGGCCCCAGCCACTGCGCGCCGCGCAGCAGCGGGGTCAGGGCAGCATCGGGTTGCAGCGCGATGGCGATCTGGGCCTGTCGCCCCCGCACATCGGCGTCCACGTCGAGCTGATGCTGCCCTGGCTGCAGCAACTGCCCCAACAGGTGCCAACCCCCGCGGCACTGCACCTCGACCCGGCCCTGCCCCAACCCCAGCGACCAGGGCTCACTCAGCGCCAAGTCCGTAACCGTGAGGCGCCCATCGCTGGCCAGGCATTGCCGCCACGCCCCCTGTACACGCACCGAACCCTGCCACTGCCCGGCCAGGCGATACGCCGCCGGTACCGTCACCTGTGCCGCTGCCGGGCGTACGTCCCCCTCCCAGCGCCAGGGCCAACCGTGGACCTGCACGTGCCACGCCTGCCCTTGAAACCCCAGCGCGCCCTGCCCTTGCAAACGCCAAGGCTGTAAGGCCCATTGCAACGGCCCGAACGGGCCGATCTGCCGCGCCTGCCCCTGCCACAGGCTGCCGCTCACACCTGCGGCCGGTACCCCGAAACCACGCACCAGCCAGCTGGCGGGCAACTGCACCAGTAAGGTCACACTGACCACCAGCAGCAACCACGCCACTGCGCCCCGGCTCATGGCCGAAGTACCAGGTCGAAGCGCATGCCCTGGGTGTCTTGCTCCAGCCCCCACTGCAAGGGCTGTGCGCCTTCGGCCTGCAGCGCACGTACCCAACCCAGCAAGGCCTGCTCATCGCCCACCTGACCGCGCAGGTGCCAGGCCTCGCCCTGCGTGACCACCTCCAGTAATTCGATCTGCCGCGCCTGAGCCGACTGGCGCAGACGCTCCAGGTTCAGCGTCGCACCGCCCTGCAAACCTACTGCCATTTGCGCCAGCGCCTGCCATTGGCTCAGCGCGCGCCATTGCGCCACGCCTTCACGTAGCAGCAGCACGCTCGACAGCAGCGCGATGAGGCACACGGCCAGCGGCAAACGGTGACGCTGCATCCACGCCGTGCTCATGCCGCCACCTCCAAGTCGAACACCACGGTTGGCGATGACTCGCCGCCACTGACCTGCACCTGAGCGCCCACCGCACTGGCCATCTCGCGCCAAGGAGGTGTGGCGCCCTCGCCCTCCAGCCGCACATGCCAGCGCTGCCCATCAAAGCGCACCGCTTGCAGGCGCCAGCCGGGATGCTCACTCAGCCAGGCGTGCAAGCGCCCTTGTAAATCGTCGAGCTGACGCAGGCGCACTTGCTGCTGCAAGCCGGCCTCACGCAGGCGCTTGAGCGCCTGCGCCGCCTGCCTGGGGCCCGCCTGCTCACCCGTCACGGCAATCACCTGGGCTTGCCAGAGCTGGGCCTGGCGCCATTGCTGGGCCGCCCACACGCCGCCCCAGGTGCACGCCAACAGCAGGCAGGCAGCCATGAGCTGGCACTGCTGCCGCGTCGGCCCCGCCAACGTGCGACGCCGCCGCTGCTCGAACAGGCCAGGCAAGCTGTCGAGCGCTGCCAATGCTGTAGGCCACTGGCCTTCTAGAAGTAGCCTGCGTAACTGCGGCCAGGGTTCGACCAGCACCTCGCCCATGGCTTCAGGCCAGGCCAGCCAATGCTCGCCAGCGTCTTCGCTCAGCCCCTTGAGCAGGCTGACCCCGTCTTGCTTGCGCCACCACCAGGCGGCCCCCGCCTCGGGTGCCGGCAGCAACTGGAATTCGGCCCAGCAACGCTCGGCCATCAGCCCCCACTCAGCGCATTGCCCGCGCCAATCGTCCAGGCGCTCGCGCGCCACCGCCAGTAACCGAACTTGCCCGGCCTCGCGCCCCAAATACCCGCACACCACCTCATCCGCGCCTTGCAGCAAGCGATCTTCAAGCAGCAATGGCCATTCTTCCCGTTTGAGCCCTGGCGGTGCGGGCAACTGGAAATGGCTGCAGTGCTCGGCCGGCACGATCAACGCCACCCGTGCCTGCAGGTTCGCCGGCGGTTCGCCCTGCCCCTGGCGTAGCGCGACACCGCTCTCGACCAGTAACCAGTCCCAAGGGTTGCCAGGACGCACCAACAGCCAAGGTCGAGCCGGTGAGCGTCGACGCCAGTCAAGGTTCATGAGCGCCCCCAGGGAAGGACGAAGGTGCAGGCATACGGTGCTCCATCACGTTGCAATTCCAGGCGCACGCCACGGCCGGGGTGCGCGGGTTGGTCGGAAGGCCAGGGCAGCCAGCGGCCACCCTGGTGGTAAAGGATGTTCATCGCGCTCACCCGCCCTAGCTGTTCACGCAGCACCCAGCGCGGCGCCGAGGCGGCATACAGGTCCGCCGAGGTTTCCAGCAGCAGGCGTTGCTCACGCGCCTCGAAGCGCAGACGCTGGCGCTGCAGACGCGACCCGCCTTCGGCTTCGGGCAGGCCTGTCGCCGCCACCCACAGCAGTTGGCCGCTCGCCGCTTGCCAGTCGAACCAACGGCTGGGCAAGGGCAATCGCTGGTCATACACCCGGCGCAGGGCCGGGCTGTCGAAGCGCCGCTCCAGGGCCAGGCAGAAATCCAGCACCGACGCCTCCTGGCTGCTCACCTGCAACCGCTCACGCACCTTCAGCCAGCCATTGACCAACGCTGCCAGCATGACGCCGAGCAGCGCGGTGAGGGCCAGGGCCACCATCAGTTCGATCAGGGTCAGGCCTGCCTGCTGCCGCTTCATGGGCGCTCCAGAAACACACTGTATTGGCCAAGCGGCAGCCGCTGATCGCGGTCGCCGAACAGCAGCAGTTCACCCCTGCGCAGGTCACGCACGCCGGTGCGGCGCAGTTTCAGCTGCCAATGGCACACCTGGCCGCCTTGGCTCAGCTGCCCATCCACCTGATTGTGGGCCGGCCAGTACTGCTCGACGGTGAAACGGGCTTGCAGTTCGCGGGCGCAGAGCAGGCCAAGGCGGTGCTGTTGCAAGTTGTCCTGCACCGCCAGGCGCTGGCGCAGGACCTGGCTGGTGATGACCGCCAACACGGCGGCAATCGCCAGGGCCACGGTCACTTCCAGCAGGGTAAAACCACGCTGTTGGCGCTTCATGGCAGCGCCGCCGTCTGCAGGCGGCCGTCTCGGCTCCAGGCCCATTGCTGGCTGCCCTCGGCCCAGCGCCAGCGCACCGAACCCGGTTGCGCCCAACCTTGCGGGGTGAACAGCAGGCGCGGCTGCGGGCTGGCTGGCCAGTCGGGCTGCAAGCCCTTGGGCCACTCGCCCAGGCTGACCGGTTCGACGACCCAGCCATCGCGTTCACGCCGCACGAACTCCGGGCGCTGGCCGGTCCAGCGCAGCCCGCGTAACTGGCCGGCATGCCGTGCCTCGGCGGCCTGCACGTGAACCTGTGCAGCCAGCCGCTGCAAGGCCTGATCGACGCTGGCCTTGCCGCTGTCGAGCGACGCCACGGCGAGCCCGGTCATCAGGCCGGCGATGGCCAGTACCACCAGCAGTTCGATCAGGCTGAAGCCGTGTTGATGGGCTTTTGGGGGCGCTTTGCGCCCCTTTCGCGACACAAGGCCGCTCCTACACGCACAGCGCCGGCCTGTAGGAGCGGCCTTGTGTCGCGAGAGGGCTGCAAAGCAGCCCCATGCGGCATTGGATTCATCGCGCATCGGTTACAGCGCCCAGTTACCCAAGTCGGCATCCTGACCCTCACCGCCCGGCACACCATCGGCGCCCAGCGAGTAAACATCCACCCGGCCATGCTCACCCGGCATGCGGTACTGGTAAGGAGTACCCCACGGATCTTCCGGCAAGCGGCGCACATAACCATCGCTGCGCCACGAACGCGGCAGCGGCTCCTGGGCCGGTTTTTTCACCAGCGCAGCCAGGCCTTGTTCATTGCTCGGGAACCGCAGGTTATCCAGCCGATACATGTCCAGTGCCTGTTCGAGGGTGGCAAGGTCGGCCATCACCTTCTGCCGCATGGCTTTGTCTTGGTTGCCCAGCACGCTGGGAGCGACCACGGCGATCAGCAGGCCGATGATGAAGATCACCACCATGATCTCCATGAGGGTGAAACCACGCTGACGGTTACGACGATGCTGCATGGAAGTACTCCTTGTGTTCACAGTTGCAGGCCCTGGTTGAGTTGCATGATCGGCAGCAGCACCGCCAGCACGATGAACAGCACCACGGCGCCCATCACCAGGATCATCAGGGGTTCGAAAAGCGCCATGGCGGTGTCCACCTGGCGGGCGAAGCCGCGTTCCTGGTCGTCGGCGACGCGTTCGAGCATGTCAGCCAACGTGCCGCTGGCCTCGCCGCTGCCGACCATGTTCACCAGCAACGGCGGAAACTGTTGGCAGGCATCCAGCGCACGGTGCAGGCTGGTGCCGCCCTGCACCTGCTGGCGCACCTGTTCCATGGCCTGGCGAATGCGCCGGTTGGCGACCGTCTCGGTGGCCACCTGCAACGCTTCGAGCAGGGCTACGCCACTGCCGCTGAGAATCGCCAGGCTGCGCGCCAGGCGTGCGCTTTCCAGCACCTGCAGCAGGCTGCCGATACGTGGCAGGCGCAACAGCCATGCGTCTCGGCGCAGGCACCAATGCGGCTTGCGCAGCAGCCAGTTGGCGAGCAGCGCCCCTGCCAGCGCCAACCCCAGCAGCCACGGCCCGGCGTGCACCAGCCCTTGGCTCAGGCCGATCAGCACGGCGGTAATCAACGGCAGGCTCTGCCCGGCGTGGGCGAACTGTTCGGTGAGCTTGGGCACTACGAAAGTCATCAGGCCGACCACCACCGCCAGCGACACGCCCATCAGCACACAGGGGTAGATCAAGGCAGTACGCGCTTTGTGCTGTTGCCGTTGCACCTGCTCCAGGTGATCGGCCAGGCGCGTGAGCACCTGGGCCAGCCGCCCGGAGCGCTCACCGGCCTCGACCAGCGCACAGTACAGGCCACTGAACGGCGCCCCCTGGCGGGCCAGGCTACGCGCCAGCCCCAGGCCCTCGGCGAGCGAGCCGCGCAAGGCGACCAACACGCTGTGCAAGGCCGGCTGGCGTAATTGCCGTTCGAGTGTGGCCAAGGCATCGACCAAGGGTATGCCCGCGCCAGTCAACGTCGCTAACTGGCGGGTCAATTCGCACAGCTGTGCACGGCTCAAGCGCTGGCGGCGGGGTTGCCGGGTACCTGCCTCATGGCGTTGCAATTGGCGGGCGAACAGGCCCTGCTCACGCAACAGTTGCCGTGCATGGCGCTCGCTGTCGGCCTGCAGGCTGGCCTTGTGGGCTTTGCCGGCCAGGTCGACGGCTTGATAGCGATAAGTCGGCATGGCTCAGCCCTGCACCGCGCGCAGCACTTCGGCCAGGCTGGTTTCGCCCCGCGCCAGGCAATCACTGGCCATGGCCACCAGGCTGCGTCGACGATCGGCCAAGTAGTCCTGCATGGCTTGCTCACTGGCGCCGTCGTACAGCAGCGCGATCAGGCCGGCGTCCAGTTCGATGAATTCGTACAGGCCCAGGCGCCCGACATAACCGCTGCCCTGGCACAGCTCACACCCCACTGCGTGGTAACTGCTGCCCAATGCACACAGTTCAGGCCACAGGTCACGCTCGGCCGCTTGCAGCGGCTGCGCCACCGCGCACTGGCACAGCCGCCGCACCAGGCGCTGTGCCAACACACCGCGCAGGCACGAGGCGATCAGGAACGGTTCGATGCCCATGTCACGCAAACGGGTCACCGCGCCCACCGCACTGTTGGTGTGCAGGGTCGACAGCACCAAGTGGCCGGTGAGGCTGGCCTGCACGGCTATCTGCGCGGTTTCCTGGTCGCGGATCTCACCCAGCATGATCACATCCGGGTCCTGGCGCAGGATGGCCCGCAGGCCCGTGGCGAATGTCAGCCCGGCGCGGGGGTTGATCGCGGTCTGGCCGATGCCGGCGATGGCGTACTCCACCGGGTCTTCGACGGTGAGGATGTTGCGGCTGCCATCGTTGAGGCTGTTGAGGCTGGCGTACAGCGTGGTGGTCTTGCCCGAGCCGGTCGGGCCGGTGGACAGCACGATGCCATTGGGCCGCGCCAGGCAACTGCGCAGGCCATCGAGCACCGCTGCCGGCATGCCCAGGTTGTCCAGCGCCAGCAGGCTGGCCTGCTTGTCGAGCACACGCATCACCACGCGCTCGCCATGGATGCCGGGCAAGGTCGACACCCGCACATCGACCTCGCGCCCCGCTGCACGCAAGGTGATGCGGCCGTCCTGGGGCTGGCGTTTCTCGGCGATGTCCAGCCGCGCCATGACTTTGATCCGCGACACCAGCATCGCCGACAGCGCCCGCGGCGGGCGCAGCACCTCGCGCAGGTGGCCGTCGACCCGCAGGCGCACCACCAGGCTCTGCTCGAAGGTCTCGATATGAATGTCCGAGGCACGCAGGCGCAAGGCCTGGCCGAACAGGCCATTGATCAGGCGGATGACCGGCGCCTCGTCATCGCTTTCGAGCAAGTCTTCGATGCGCGGCATCTCGCTCATCAGGCTGTCGAGGTCTACCTGGTCGCCAATGCCTTCGATCAGCGCTTCGGTGGCCGCATCGCCGCCCTGATAAAGCTGGCCCAATTGCTCGTCGAATGCCGCAGGCTCCAGGTAGGCCAGCGCGCTGGGCTGGCCATGCACGCGCAGCAGCTCCTGCAACTGGTCACTGTCGGCGTCGCGGCGCAGCCACAATTGCCAGCCGCTGTCGGTCGGGGTCATGGCCAGGCCGGCCTGGCGTGCCAGGCGATAGGGCAGCATCACCAGTCACCCCCTTCCAGGCGCGCTCGGCTGGCGGGGAACACCTGCAGCAGTGGCGTACCACCTTCTGCGCCCGCAAGGTTTGGCAGCTGAAGCGGGGTGGTCTGCTGCAAGGTGCGGTACTTGTTCTCGCTGAGCCCGGCCAGGCTCGGCCCGTCGCGCAGGATGCGCGGGCGGATGAAGACCATCAGGTTCTGCTTGGTGTTCTTGCTGGCGTCGGAGCGGAACAGCCGACCCAGGTAAGGAATGTCCCCGAGCAGCGGCACCCGCTGATTGCTGGTGCTCAACTCGTCGCTGATCAGCCCGCCCAGAATCACCAGGCCGTTGTCTTCGACCATGACCTTGGTCTTGATCTCGCGCTTGTTGGTGATCACATCGCTGGCGGCGCTGGAATCGGCAATCGACGAGACCTCCTGGACGATGTCCAGGCGCACGCTGTTGTCGACGTTGATCTGCGGCTTGATCCGCAGCTTGACCCCGACTTCCTTGCGCTCGATGGTCTGGTAAGGGTTGGCGTTGTTCTGTGTCACGGAGCCGGTGACGAAGGGCACTTCCTGGCCGACCAGGATCGACGCCTCGGCATTGTCCAGGGTCAGCAGGGTCGGGGTGGAGAGCAGGTTGAAACCGCTCTTGCCCTTGAGCGCATTGACCAGCATGGCAAAGTTGAAACCGCCCCCAAAATGGCCGATGCCCGCCGTGGCACCCGTGGTGGCCGACAGCAGTTTGCCCAGTGCCTCACTGTCTTCGCTGGCCGCAGCCCCCGCAATGTTGGCGATGTTCACCCCGTTGCTGCCGAAGTTGACGATACCGGCACCGAACTTCTCGTCAGCGAACAACCACTGCACGCCCAGCTCTTGCGCACTGCTGTCGGAGACCTCGGCGATGATCGCCTCGACCACCACCTGGGCGCGGCGGATGTCCAGTTGCTCGACGATGGCGCGGTAGGCGGCCAGTTCGCTGTCGGGGCCGACCATGACCACGGCATTGGTGCCCTCTTCGTACTCCAGGCGGATGCCCGAGCTACTGGCAGCGGCCGTCACCGGCGGCTCTTTGCTATCCCCTTCGCCTGTGCTTTGCGCCGGTGCCATGCCTTCCTGGCTGAGCCCGCGCAATACCTTCACCACTTCACTGGCATTGGCGTGGCGCAGGTACATGACTTGGGTGCTGGCGCTGCCCACTGCTTCGCTGGGGCGGTCGAGCTGGCGCAGCAGGCTGGCGATGCGTTCGAGGTTGCTGCGCCAGTCGGTAACCACCAACTGGTGCGCGGCCGGGTAAGGGGTGATCACCCCTACCCGTGGGTCGACCAGGGGTTTGAGGATGCCAACCACTTGCTCGGTGGCAGCGTTGCGTAAATCGAATACCCGCGTGGCCACGCTGTCGCTGCCCGCGCCCTGCTGCCCGGCAGGCTCCACCGGCACCGGCTCCAGGCGCGCCGCCTGGTCGGGGACGATCTTCACGCTGCCATTGGGCAGGTCGACGGTGGCGTAACCCTGGGCGCGCAGCTGCGCCAGGAAGATGTCATAGATGGCATCGGCGTCGTGCAGGTCAACGGTGCGCACGGTGACCTTGCCCTTTACCCGGGGGTCGACGATGAACGTGGTGCCGGTGATGCGCGACACGCTGTCGATGAACTCGCCCAGTTCGGTGTCGACGAAGTTCACTTCGTACATCGGCGTGCCGTTGTCATCGAACACCGGCTCCTCGGCACTGACCTGGGGTAAGGCCACGGCCAGGGCCAGGCTCAGCGCAGCCGCCACGCAGTATTTAACAGGCATCGTTCATCCTTGCCGCTTGAAGCCGGTCACGGCGGGGCGTGGCGGCCAGGGCAGGCGTTCGCGCCGCCCCTGGTTGTTGAAAATCAGGCCATCGGTGTCGATGTCCTGCAGCACGATCCCTGGCGCCAGGCGCTGGCCGCGGGCCAGTGTGCGCACCTGCTGGCCGTAGCGCAGCACCACCACGCTGGCCGACAACGGCTGGGCCTTGAGGCCACCCAGGTAGTGCAGTGGCAAACGGGTGATGACGATCGCGCCGTCATCGACCGGCGCCTGCCAATGGCCGACCATCAACCCAGGCAACTGGGCTGCAGCTGCCTGGGCGGGGCTGGCCGGTTGTGGCTGGCGGCCCAGTTGCAGCACGCACTGCGCCGCCAGCCAACCGGCCAACGTCAGGCAGCCACCGGTGAGCAGCCGCGCGCCAAGGCTCACGAAGCCAACTGCCGTGGATGCCAGCCCGGGTGCCCCTGCACATAGCGCACCTCGGGCACCTGCAGCGGCGCCAGTTGCCAGTCGGCGCCTTGCCGCGTCAGCCAGGCTTCTACCCGCTGCCAAAGTGGCTCGCCGGCCTGCGACGCGAACTGCAGCCCAAAGGTGCGGCACAGCCCCTGGACCGGTTCCAGGCCGGTGATGCGCTTGCCTTGCGGGCTGTAGCTGACACCCCAGGCCTGGCCTTGCCAGCGCGGCAGGTCTTGGCTGTTGTCCAGCAGCAGCGGGTCGCCGAACAACTGTTCCGCGGCATTTTCCAGCACTTGCTCCACCTGCCTGGCCGGGGCCTCGACCACCGGGGCCGGGTAGCCGCCGGTCAGGCTGATCAGGTGCTCGCGGGTGATCGCTGCACCTGAGGCCAATGGGCAGTCATAACGCAGGCCCGGCAGCAGCACAGGCAAATTGTTGTCATCGGCCAGGGCCTGGTGCAGCAGGCGGTCCCAGCTGCCGCCGCGGGTGTCACGCCGCCACAAGGCCTGGGGTGCCTTGGCCAGCGGTTGATCGAGCCACGCCGCGTGGCCGGCGCGCTGTTGGTTCAGTTGTGCCTGAAATTGCCCGGCGCGTACCTGCGCAGCCGGGGAAAGCTGCTGTTCGAACGCTGGGAAGAAACGCCCCTCGAACTGCCATTGCCCGGCCACCTGTTGGCAACGCAGGCGAAACGCCCCGCTGCCCCGGCACCCGGCAAACAGCACAGGTACGCGGCGGCCGTTGGCCTGGGTGGCCTGCACGGGCGTCGGCCACAGGTCCTGGCCACGCGCACAGAGCAACACGTCGATTGCCGGCAGCCGTTCAGCCAGCCACAGCCCAGGCCCGGTGCCGACATCGGCCATGGCCACGACCAGGTCGGCTTCGCGCCGGGCCTGCTCGAATACCGGCAGCAAAGACTGGTACCACTGTTTGAGGGAGGCTTTCTGGTCTTGGGCGTAAGGGTCGGTCACGCCGACCACGGCAATGCGCGCACCGCCCCGTTCGAACAGGTGCAGTGCTTCAAGCCCCAGGGTTTCGCGTTGTTCGTCGGCCAGCCCCGCGCCCAGCGTAATGGCAGCAGCCTGCCGGTAAAGCGCCGTGCTGCGCTGCGGCCAGAGCACACGCTCGTCACTGCTGACGCGTGCGTCGCTGCCCAGCAATTGGCTGCCCTGCACGCCGCTTTCACCTTGGGTCAGGTAGGCCAGGCCGCTGCCGTTCCAGCCTTGGCCGTTTTCCAGGGTCAGGCTGTTGCCGGCCCCGGCCTCGCCACGCAACTGCTCCAGCAATGCGGCCAGCACGGCGTAGCCACCGAGGTTGGCGTGCGCGGCCTGGCTGGCATCCAGCAAGGCGGCCAAGTGCGGGAAGGCGATGCTGGCACTGGCACCGGTCATCCACGGCGCACGCCCCAGGTGGCTGACCGGCCCCAGGCGCGTTGCCGGGACAACGGCCAAGCCAGGCTGGCGGGCATCGAGGGTGTCGGCGACATACAGCAAATCCAGGTTGGCATTGCCACCACGTTGGCCTGGCAAGGCGGAACAGGCGCCGAGCAAGGGTGCCAAGGCACCGACGCCCATCCAGCTGATCACTTCGCGCCTGTTCACACTGCTTACCATCGAGCCCGCCATCCTTAACCAAGTTCACGTTGGGCTCCGGATGTTGCGGCGTTCGCATGACAGTTTGATGGCAGAAATCAGACAGCAATTCCGAATTGATCTGTCAGGGCCAAACGTAAGAACGAGTAGTTTTAAGCGCGCGTTCATATTTCTGCCAAGGAATCATCATACTTGCGCTCTAAAGTCGCGGTTTCCTCTAACTCAGCCAACATAAGGACACCCTGATGAGTCGAGATACCGGCGACAACCTGGACCGGAACCACAGCGGCAATCTGCCGATGGCCAGCGTCATGGACGCCTACCTGAGCCGCCGCAGCATCATGCGCGGCAGCCTGGGCGCCGCCATCGCCATGATCGCCGGGACCGGCCTGACAGGCTGCTTCGACGGTGATGGCGGTTCCGATCACGATGATCCTGTCACCGAACCACCGGTGACCGAGCCACCGGTAACCGAACCGGAAGTCCCGAAACTGGCACTGGGCTTCCAGTCCATCCCAGGCTCGCGCACCGATGCCTGTGTCGTCGCGGCAGGCTACAGCGCCTATGTGCTGGCGCCGTGGGGCACACCGCTGAACAGCAATGGCAACCCCTGGAAGTCCGATGGCAGCAACACCTCGACCGACCAGGCCAATGCCATGGGCATGCACCATGACGGCATGCACTTCTTCCCGATCAATGGCAGCTCCGAAGACGGCTTGCTGGCCATCAACTTCGAATACATCGACGCGGCAGCCCTGCACCCCGCCGGCCCGACCACTGACGTCAACGGCAAGCGCCCGGCCGAAGAAATCCGCAAAGAGATCAACGCCCACGGCGCCGGCGTGGTACGCCTGCAGAAAGTCAGCGGGCGCTGGCAGGTGGTCGACAACGACCCGCTGAACCGCCGCTTCACCACCGCCTCGCGCATGGAGATCACCGGCCCGCTGCGCGGCACCGACCACGTCAAGACCAAGTACTCCACGGGCGGCACCCACTGCCGCGGCACCAACAACAACTGCGGCAACGGCTACACCCCGTGGGGCACCTACCTGACTTGCGAAGAGAACTGGCCGGGCATCTTCGTCAACAAAGGCACACGCCCTGAAGACCAGCGCCGTATCGGCGTAGGCACCTCCAGCGGCCAGTACAAATGGGAAAGCGCCGCCGGTGACAGCACCGAGGTGAATGACGAATTCGCCCGTTTCGACGTAACGGTCAAAGGCGCCAGCGCCAGCGACGACTACCGCAACGAAGCCAGCACCTATGGCTACATCGTCGAGATCGACCCGTACAACAACGCCACCCTAGCCACCAAGCGCACCGCGCTGGGCCGCTTCCGCCACGAAGGGTGCTGCCCAGGCCTGCCGGTGGCCGGCAAGCCGTTGGTCTGGTACATGGGCGACGACTCGAACAACGAGTACCTGTACAAGTTCGTCTCCACGGCCGTGTGGGACGCCGCTGACGCCAGCCCGGCCGACCGCCTGGCCACCGGTGCCAAGTACATGGACCAAGGCAAGCTCTATGTGGCCCGCTTCAATGCCGACGGCACCGGCGTGTGGCTGTTGCTCGACGTCGCCACCCCCACCACCGCCGGCAGCACCCTTGGCGCGCTGTACGGTGACCTGCCGGGCATCATCCTCAACACCCGGGGTGCTGGCGATGCCGTGGGCGCGACCCCGATGGACCGCCCAGAATGGACCACGGTCAACCCGCTCAATGGCGATGTCTACCTGACCCTGACCAACAACAGCGCGCGTACGCCAGAGAAAGTCGACGCGGCCAACCCGCGTGGCCCAAACCGCCACGGCCACATCATTCGCTGGCACGACAGCGACGACCAGTTGAGCTTCAGCTGGGACATCTTCGTGTTTGGCGCCAATGCCGCCGGGACCGCCGACATCAACCGCTCTGGCCTGACCGAACTGAACCAGTTCGCCAGCCCTGACGGCATGAGCTTCGATAGCCGTGGCGTGTTGTGGTTCGAGACCGACAACGGTGAAACAACGCTGACCGACTACACCAATGACCAGCTGCTGGCGGTAATCCCCACTGACCTGGTAGATGCCACGGGCAAGCAGGTGCCGGTCAACGCGCAGAACCAGGTGGACTTGCGGCGCTTCTTTGTCGGGCCGAACGGTTGCGAGGTGACGGGCATTGCCTTCAGCCCGGACAACAAGTCGATGTTCGTCAACATCCAGCACCCGGAGAACTGGCCGTATACCGACAAGGCGACCGATGCTACCCCGGCTGGGGCCACGGTAAGGCCGCGGGCTTCGACGGTGGTGATTCAGCGTGATGATGGCGGGGAGATCGGGACGGTCTGATCGAAAGGCTTTTCCTAGACTCAGTTGAGCCAGGCAGGTAACTCGGTGGATGCTTATTCCGTTTCGAGTTACCTGCGTAGGCCAAAAAGCGTCTGGACCCAATACCTGGTAATTCTGTCAGTAGACCGAGAGAGGGAAATGCCCGAATCTTCGGACATCCCATACTTCATGGCAGGTTCATCATGCAGTCTCATGGCCCTCTGTCACGTACTCATAAACTGTTTTATCAGAACGGCGCACTCTCGACCGAGACAGGCCCCTGCACAACGCGCTACTTTGCCAGTGAGGCAGGCGTCGTGGCGCAGTGCACGCCAGGCGCTAGCACCTCGCTTTACAGGGTTGATCAACTCATGACTGTGCTGGGGACCACCGACGGGCCTCATCAACAGCGCTTCACTGTTTACGGTTTTCCTGCCCTAGCCAGTTTCAACACACCACTAGGCTTTACCGGGCAACGATTTAATGCAATCTCGGGATGTTACCCACTGGGCCATGGTCATCGTTGGTTCAATCCAAGGGTGATGCGGTTCGGCCAATCTGACTCGTTATCACCTTTCGGTAAAGGCGGCGTTAATAGCTATGCATACTGCCAAAATGACCCTGTCAATAGGCTGGATCCCAACGGACGATTCTGGCACTTGATGCGTCGTGCAGGGAACTGGTTTCTGCAAAATATTTACCCCGCGTCTGGAGCATCACCAACTGTAAGGCCTTTACTAGACGATATCGATGGTGCCGGCCCCACGCCTCCAATCTCTGAAACGGTAATAAATAGGGTGCACCCGAACTTATATGAAACCTTAGCAAACCGCATCTCTGGTTTCAGACATATGACAGAGACTGTTGACCGCAAAATTATAAATGTGCACGCCACTTATCATTGGGGCATTAACGTTATCGCCGAGTGGCCCCCAGTAACTGTTGCGAGCCTAACAGTGCTCGCTGGTATCGGCCTCCATGCTTTTGCGGGAAGTCAAACTTTTGCTATAGGGGCGGGCCCACGCTCTGTGGTGACAATTGACTTAGCCAGCACGCCTGACCCCCTGGGAGCTTCGAGGATTGCAATGAGGATTGCCAGAGGTGAGTTATAAGATTTTAAACCGTCTTCTCAAGGATGTTCCGCTTACCAAATCATCGGCTCCCGACTACGCACCCGCACCTGCTGCGCCGGCACCCGCGCATGCCACTGCACCACCCCTAGCGCCTCGACCTGAAACGCGCTGCGCATCACCCGCCCCTCTTCCTCGAACGACAGCTGCAACAGAAAATGCCCACTGTTGAGCAGCAACCCTTCGCTCAACCGTTCGAACGTCTCGTCATCCACCGCCCCCAACGCCTTGCGCAGCGCAGCGGCATCCACATACCCCGACGCCGGCCGGCCACTGATGATGCGGCTGAGCAGCGCGCGTGGGTAGCGCCCCTCGTACAACGCTTCGAGCATGGGCAGATGCTCCAGGCCCAAGGCATTGGCGTTCAAACGCCAGCCAGTGGTTTGCGGCAAAGCGCACAGCATTGGGTAGCGGCCCTGGCGCGTGGCATCTGGCTCCAGCAGCAAGTTCAGCTCGCTGGTGTCGAGCATCGGTTGGTTGGCCGCCAGGCGCGCTGGTTGCTGGCGCAGGTATTGGGCACTTTCAGCCCCTTGCAGGCGAGTATCGCTGTCATTGTCCAGCCAATCGGCCAGGGCATCGACCAGGCGTTCTGCCGCCATGTCGTCGCCCAGCAAGCGGCGCAACTGGCGCTCGGCGCGCTCACCGTCGGCACCGAGCAATGCGTTGACGTTGAAGCACGTGTGCTGGTCGCGCACCCGCAGTTGCGCCTGGCCTGCGCCAAAATCGTAGTTCAGCGGTTGCCCGCGCAAGGCCTGCCAGAACAACGGGGTCAGCCGCCAGGCCGGGTCGCGCAGCGCCTGCTCAGCATAGGCCAAGCCGGCCTGTTCCATGGCCCTGACCTGCACCCGCTGGTGCAACAAGCGCACTTCATCAACCTGGCGCCGGCCATCTTCCACCAGCCAGGCCATACCGGCGGCGAGCATCGCCAACACCAGCATCACCATCAGCAGGGCCGCGCCGTGCTGTCGTTTACCACCCATCTGCACCCGCCTCTCATGGCCAGTAAAAGCGCCAGTCAACACGCCGGTTGTTGCAGGTAGATGGCAAGGGTGCGTTCCGTCATGTTCACGTCATCTGCACGAGGCAGGATTGCCCTTCCTTTTCATGGCCTTACAGGAGTAGTCGCAATGGGTGGCATTGGAATCTGGCAACTGGTGATCGTACTGATGATCGTATTCCTGCTGTTTGGCACCAAGCGCCTCAAGGGCCTGGGCAGCGATGTAGGCGAGGCGATCCAGGGGTTTCGCAAGTCCATGGGCGGTGACAACGACGTCACCCCGCCCGGCACCGCCCAGGTGCAGCAACAGGCGCCGTTGACCGGCCAGGCAACGCCCCAGCCGCAAGCGGACCGTCAGGCCTGATGTTCGAGGTAGGCTTCAGCGAGTTGCTGCTGGTCGGCATCGTCGCACTGCTGGTGCTGGGCCCCGAGCGGCTGCCGGTTGCGGCACGCACGCTTGGGCGTGGCCTGGGCCAGGCGCGCAGGGCCATGCAGGGCCTGCGCGCACAGATGGAGCGCGAGATCGAGTTGCCCAACTTCGACAGCGCGCCCCTGCAGCGCCTGGAACAGGAAATGCGCCAGGGCATCAGCCTTGCCGCACCACCGGCCAATGACCCTGCAACCGTCGCTGCACCCAGGGAGAATGCCTCATGAGCCTTGCCATGGACCCTGCGCCAGGCATGCCGCTGACCGAGCACCTGCGCGAACTGCGCAAGCGCCTGGTGCGTTGCCTGGGGCTGGTCGCGTTGGTGTTCGCCGGCCTGTTCCCCTTCGCCCAGACCCTCTACACACTGATCTCGGAGCCACTGCGCCGCTTCCTGCCAGAGGGCGCCAGCATGATCGCGACCAGTGTCACCTCACCGTTTCTGACCCCCTTCAAGCTGACCGCGATGTGCGCGCTGTTCGTCGCCATGCCGCTGTTGTTGCACCAGGCCTGGGGGTTTCTGGCGCCGGGGCTGTACCGCCGGGAACGGCGCATTGCCCTGCCGCTGCTGGTGTCGAGCATTCTGCTGTTCTATGCCGGCATGGCGTTCGCGTTCTTTCTGGTGTTCCCGATGATGTTCGGCTTTTTCGCCAGCGTCACGCCCGATGGGGTGGCGATGATGACCGACATCAGCCAGTACCTGGACTTCATCATGGCGCTGTTCCTGGCATTCGGGCTGGCGTTCGAGATCCCGGTGGCGACGTTCATCGTGGTCTGGGTGGGGTTGGCGGATGTGGCGACACTGCGCCGTAGCCGGCCCTACGTGATCGTCGGGTGCTTTGTGGTGGGGATGATTCTGACGCCGCCGGACGTGTTTTCGCAGACGATGCTGGCGGTGCCGATGTGGGTGCTGTTCGAGGTGGGGTTGTTGGCGTGTAGCGGGTTGAAACGGCCTGAGCCTGGCAATGAAGTTGTGGCGGGATTGTAGGGCCTCTTCGCGGGCAAGCCCGCTCCCACAGGGATATCACAAGCTTCAGTACCGGTGATATCCCTGTGGGAGCGGGCTTGCCCGCGAAAAGCCTTGATGCGCTCTAGAAGTCGGCCAGTGGCCAGACTTCATAGGCAGGCGTCTCGTACGGGTGGCTCTGCTTGAGCGCGGCAACGACCTGAGCGATCAGGTCGTCAGCCACCACCAGCTCTACCTTCCATTCCTCGACCACCTCGACCTGGCCGGTTTGCCCGAGAAACGGCTGGCTGCCGTCCAACGGGCGAAACTGGCCTTGGCCCAGGGTTTGCCAGGCGCAGTGGTCATAGTCACCGATTCGCCCGCCACCGGCGGCGAATACGGCAGCCTTGACCACCTCGACATGGCTGGCCGGGACGAAGAAGGCGAGCTTGTACACGCCTTAGTTCACCCAGACGCGCGCGTTGCGGAACATACGCATCAGCGCAGCATCTTCCTGCCACTCATCCGGGCGCCAGGAGTTCTGCACAGCGCGGAACATACGCTCCGGGTGCGGCATCATGATGGTCACGCGGCCGTCACGGCTGGTGAGGCCGGTGATACCACGCGGCGAGCCGTTCGGGTTGGCCGGGTAGGTTTCGGTGACCTTGCCGTGGTTGTCGACGTAGCGCAGGGCCACGCAACCGGACACGTCGGCTTCCAGCAGTGCCGCTTCGTTGGCGAACTCGGCATGGCCTTCGCCGTGGGCGATGGCGATCGGCATGCGCGAACCGGCCATGCCCTGCAGGAAGATCGAGTTGGACTTCTGCACCTCGACCATGGCCACACGGGCTTCGAACTGCTCGGAACGGTTACGCACGAAGTGCGGCCAGAACTCGGTGCCCGGGATCAGCTCGTGCAGGTTGGACATCATCTGGCAACCGTTGCACACGCCCAGGGCGAAGCTGTCGGTGCGCTCGAAGAAGGCCTGGAAGGCATCGCGGGCACGGGCGTTGAACAGCGCCGACTTGGCCCAGCCCTCACCGGCACCCAGCACGTCACCGTACGAGAAGCCGCCGCATGCAACGAGGCCTTTGAAGGCTTCGAAGTCGACACGGCCAGCGAGGATGTCGCTCATGTGCACGTCAATGGCGGCGAAGCCGGCGCGGTCGAAGGCAGCAGCCATCTCGACCTGGCCGTTGACGCCCTGCTCACGCAAGATCGCCACTTGCGGGCGCACGCCTTTCTTGATGTACGGGGCAGCGATGTCGTCGTTGACGTCGTAGCCCAGCTTGACCGACAGGCCCGGGTTGTCTTCTTCGAGCAGCGCGTCGAATTCCTGGTCGGCGCATTCGGCGTTGTCACGCAGGCGCTGAACCTGGTAGCTGGTCTCGGCCCACTGGCGTTGCAGCAGGCGACGGTCGCCCTTGAACAGTTCTTCACTGTTCAGGCGCACGACCACTTCGCTGTTGTTGGTCGGCCGGCCGATCACCGCGACGCAGTCTTCACCCAAGCCAGCTGCGCTGAACTGGGCCAGTACGTCTGGGGTGGCATCCTGGCGAACCTGGATGACCGCACCCAGCTCTTCGTTGAAGAGGATGGCGGCGACTTTTTCCGCTTTGCTGGTCAGGGTGTCCAGCTCTAGGTCGAAGCCGCAGTGGCCGGCGAAGGCCATTTCCAGCACGGTGGTCATCAGGCCACCATCGGAACGGTCGTGGTAGGCCAGCAGGTGGCCGTCGGCGTTGAGGCCCTGGATCACGGCGAAGAAGGCCTTGAGGTCTTCGGCATCGTCGACGTCCGGTGCGGCATTGGCCAACTTGCCGTGGGTCTGCGCCAGGATCGAGGCGCCCATGCGGTTCTTGCCGCGGCCCAGGTCGATCAGGATCAGGTCGGTTTCGCCCTTGTCCATGCGCAGTTGCGGGGTCAGGGTCTTGCGGATGTCGGTGACCGGGGCGAAGCCGGTGATGATCAGCGACATCGGCGAGGTCACGCTCTTCTCGACGCCCTCTTCGCTCCACTTGGTCTTCATCGACATCGAGTCTTTGCCGACCGGAATGGTGATACCCAGCTCAGGGCACAGCTCCATGCCGACAGCCTTGACGGTGTCGTACAGGCGCGCGTCTTCACCCGGGTGGCCGGCGGCGGACATCCAGTTGGCCGACAGTTTGATGTCGGACAGCTTCTCGATCCGCGAGGCGGCGAGGTTGGTCAGGGTTTCGCCGATGGCCATGCGGCCAGACGCCGGGGCGTCGAGCAGGGCCAGCGGGGTGCGCTCACCCATGGCCATGGCTTCACCGGTGTAGACGTCGAAGCTGGTGGCGGTAACGGCGCAGTCGGCCACCGGCACCTGCCATGGGCCGACCATTTGGTCACGGGCCACCAGGCCAGTGATGGTGCGGTCGCCGATGGTGATCAGGAAGCTCTTGCTGGCCACCGCAGGGTGGTGCAGCACGCGCTCGACCGAATCGGCCAGCGACAGGGTGCTTGGGTCGAATTCATCGCCAAGTTCGGCTTCACGGGTGACCGAACGGTGCATGCGCGGCGGCTTGCCCAGCAGCACGTCCAGCGGCATGTCCACCGGGGTGTTGGCGAAGTGGCTGTCGGTCACGGTCAGGTGCGGCTCTTCAGTCGCCTCACCCACAACGGCGAACGGGCAGCGCTCACGTTCACAGATGGCCTGGAAGCGGTCGAAGTCGACAGCGCTGACGGCCAGCACGTAACGTTCCTGCGATTCGTTGCTCCAGATTTCGTGCGGGGCCATGCCCGGCTCGTCGTTGGGCACGTTGCGCAGTTCGAAGCGGCCACCGCGGCCACCGTCGTTGACCAGCTCAGGGAAGGCGTTGGAGATACCGCCGGCGCCAACGTCGTGAATGAAGGCGATCGGGTTTTTGTCGCCCAGCTGCCAGCAGCGGTCGATGACCTCTTGGCAACGGCGCTCCATTTCCGGGTTTTCGCGCTGTACCGAAGCGAAGTCCAGGTCGGCAGAGCTGGCACCGGTGGCGACCGACGAAGCCGCACCGCCACCCAGGCCGATCAGCATGGCCGGGCCGCCGAGCACGATCAGCTTGGCGCCGACGGTGATCTCGCCCTTCTGCACGTGGTCTTCACGGATGTTGCCCATGCCGCCGGCGAGCATGATCGGCTTGTGGTAGCCGCGCACTTCTTCGCCGTGCGGGGTGTTGATCGCCTGCTCGAAGGTACGGAAGTAGCCGGTCAGGGCCGGGCGACCGAATTCGTTGTTGAATGCGGCGCCACCCAGCGGGCCTTCGACCATGATGTCGAGGGCGTCGACGATGCGCTCAGGCTTGCCGTACGCCTGCTCCCATGGCTGTTCGAAGCCTGGAATGCGCAGGTTGGACACGGTAAAGCCGGTCAGGCCAGCCTTGGGCTTGGCGCCACGGCCGGTGGCGCCTTCGTCGCGGATTTCGCCGCCGGAGCCGGTGGAAGCACCGGAGAACGGCGCGATGGCGGTCGGGTGGTTGTGCGTCTCGACCTTCATCAGGATGTGCACCGGCTCCTGCACCGCGCCGTACTGGCGGGTTTCAGGGTTCGGGAAGAAACGGCCGGCAACGTTGCCGACGATCACCGAGGCGTTGTCCTTGTAAGCAGACAGCACGCCTTCGCTGTGCATCTGGTAGGTGTTCTTGATCATGCCGAACAGGCTCTTTTCCTGAGCCTGGCCGTCGATGTCCCAACTGGCGTTGAAGATCTTGTGACGGCAGTGCTCGGAGTTGGCCTGGGCGAACATCATCAGTTCGATGTCGTTCGGGTTGCGCGCAAGGTTCTGGAAAGCGGCGACCAGGTAGTCGATCTCGTCTTCAGCCAGGGCCAGGCCCAGGTCGACGTTGGCCTTGGCCAGGGCGTCGCGGCCACCGGCGAGGATGTCGACCGAGGTCATCGGCTTGGGCTGGGCGTGGCTGAACAGGTCGGATGCCTGCTCCAGCTGGGCCAGCACGCGCTGGGTCATGCGGTCGTGCAGTTCGGCGGCGACGGCCTGTGCATCGGCTTCGCTCAGGTTGCCGGCGACGTAGTAGGCGATGCCGCGCTCAAGGCGCTGGATCGACTGCAGGCCGCAGTTGTGGGCGATGTCGCTGGCCTTGCTGGCCCAGGGCGAGATGGTGCCCAGGCGCGGCACGACCAGGAACAGGCGGCCGGTCGGCTCCTGTACCGGCACGCTCGGGCCGTACTTGAGCAGACGGCCCAGCACCTGCTGCTGGTCGGCGGTCAGCTCGCCGTCGACATCGGCGAAGTGGGCGAATTCGGCATACAAACCAGTAACAGCGGGGACTTTCTGGCTCAGTTGCTCGAGTAATTTACCGTGGCGAAAGGCAGAAAGGGCAGGAGCGCCGCGCAGGATCAACATCGTCGGGACAGCCTCAGGAAGGGGTGTGCTTAGAGGCCGTGCATTCTAGCCTAATTCCGCGGCTTTCGGCACCTGCTCTACGCCGCGCCTGTCGGGCGGTGGAACCGGACTTGCGGGTCAATATTTCGGGTGCTCGCCTCAAGAGGTTTATGGCCAGTGAGATCGAGCGCCGCCCGCGCGGCGCTTCGCGGGGCAAGCCCGCTCCCACATTTGTTTCGGGCCAATCATGCCTGTGCCATTGGCGCGCGTACCCCTTGGTGTACGACACGATATTGAAAGGGACAAACAAGGGGCCGCGCGCTAATAGTTCAGGATTGATTGGCCCGAAACAAATGTGGGAGCGGCGGTGCGGCGGTCCGACTTGCCCCGCGAAGCGCCGCGCGGGCGGCGCTCGATCTGCCAGGCGGCACACCTCTAACGGCAAACACCCCTAACGGCAAACACCCTGAACACAGAACCCGCTACCAGACAAGCTATCTGTTGTCGAGATATGGCGCCGCCTGTCCTTTGCGTATACTGCAAGCTATGTTCGCCCACACTGCTTTGCGCCAGCGCTGCGCCAGATGGCTCATCGCAACCGGACTCTTTCTGATGCTCGGTGCCTGTGTTGAAAAACCCAGCACCCTCGAGCGCGTGAAGGAGGATGGTGTGCTGCGCGTAATCACCCGCAACAGCCCGGCGACGTATTTCCAGGACCGTAACGGCGAAACCGGCTTCGAATACGAATTGGTCAAGCATTTCGCCGATGATCTCGGCGTAAAGCTGGAGATCGAGACCGCCGATAACCTCGATCAACTGTTCGACGAGCTGGGCAAGCCCTCCGGCCCGGTGCTGGCAGCCGCCGGCCTGGTAAGCAGCGAACGGCGCAAGACCCAGGCGAAATTCTCCCACCCGTACCTGGAAGTCACCCCTCAAGTCATCTACCGCAACGGCCGCTCGCGCCCGACCGAAGCCAAGGGCCTGGTCGGCAAGAAGATCATGGTGCTCAAGGGCAGCAGCCATGCCGACCAGCTGGCTGAGCTGAAAAAGCAGTATCCGGGCCTGGAATACGAAGAATCCGACGCCGTCGAGGTGGTCGACTTGCTGCGCATGGTCGATGAAGGCCAGATCGACCTGACCCTGGTCGACTCCAACGAACTGGCGATGAACCAGGTGTACTTCCCCAACGTTCGGGTCGCCTTCGACCTGGGCGACACCCGCGACCAGCGCTGGGCGGTGGCGGCCGGCGAGGACAACAGCCTGCTCAACGAGGTCAACGAGTTTCTCGACAAGGCCCAGAAAAACGGCACCCTGCAGCGCCTGAAAGACCGCTATTACGGCCATGTCGACGTACTCGGCTACGTCGGCGCCTATACCTTCGCCCAGCATTTGCAGCAGCGGCTGCCCAAGTACGAGAAGCACTTCAAGAGCTACGCCAAGGTCGAACAGGTGGACTGGCGCCTGCTGGCGGCCATCGGCTACCAGGAATCGATGTGGCAGCCGGAAGTCACCTCCAAGACGGGCGTGCGCGGCCTGATGATGCTCACCCAGCGCACGGCGCAGGCCATGGGCGTGTCCAATCGCCTGGACCCGAAACAGAGCATCCAAGGTGGTGCCAAGTACTTCATGCTGATCAAAGAGCAACTCGACGACAGCATCCAGGAACCCGACCGCACCTGGTTCGCCCTGGCGGCCTATAACGTTGGCAGCGGCCACCTGGAAGACGCCCGCACCCTGGCCAAGCGCGAGAAGCTCAACCCGAACAAGTGGCTGGACGTGAAGAAAATGCTGCCGCGCCTGGCGCAGAAGCAGTGGTACAGCAAGACCAAGTACGGCTATGCCCGCGGGGGCGAGCCGGTGCACTTCGTGGCCAACATCCGCCGTTACTACGACATCCTGACCTGGGTGACCCAGCCGCAGCTCGAAGGCCAGATGGCCGAGGGCAATTTGCATGTGCCTGGGGTAAATAAGGACAAACCGGCAGAGCAGTCGCCGCCGATGTAAACCTGTACTGGCCTGTTCGCAGGAATGAGCGGCATGCAATCCCTTCCCGGCTTCATCCGTAAGTTTACACACCTCACCCTAAGCGATTTACGTTTCAAGTCTCTGGGAACGTTAGACATCGCCTGATGTAACAGCAAAAACCTAACGATTACGCAACTGGTAAAAATGCCAGTTGCCGCCTAGCAGCCACCCTTCTATAGATGCTTCTCCACAACCACGGTGTTGGAGACAAGCATGACCAGGCCCCTTATTATTCTTGGGCTGCTCAGCCTGACTGCGTTCGCACAGGCACAATCACCCCTCAAAGATGATTACAAGGCAGCAGAAGTGAAAAGGGCGGAGTCACACGCCAGCCACCCAACCGTGCCCGTAGGCAAACTTCATCTTTACAAGAACGCAACCGACAGTGCCTGCACATCTTTGAACATAGAATATCGAAGAAACGCTGCCTACAGGGGCAGTTACAACTGCGGCAATGATCAGGTTTATTTTTTTAAGGTAAGCAATGCATCAAAGGGGAACACCATCAAACTGGGGAGCGACAGACCTGTAAAAGAATCTGACTACAGCTATTGCCCAGAAAATGACTGGCGCTTCATACTCGAGGTAACTGACGATGCAGTTAATACAAGCAAGATCCCTCTCTCAGAACTTAGAAATATTGAAAACGGGGAACTGATCGTCAGTGGATTAAAAATGCAGAAGAACGCCTACAGGAGCGGAAACATCGCTGGAAAGCTAACTTGTGTAGATACCAACAACCTATAACAACCTATGTATCGTTAGCCACCTGCTATCCCCCCCTCTTTACCCTTCGCGCCTTGAAAAAGTCACTGAGGATCTGCCCACACTCCTCCGCCAGCACCCCGCCCTCTACCATTACCCGATGGTTGAGGAAGCCCTGGCCGAAGAACTGCCCCTGGCTCTGCACGATACCCGCCTTGGGCTCCAGCGCCCCGTACACCACCCGCGCCACCCGCGAATGCACGATCAACCCCGCGCACATGCTGCAAGGCTCCAGGGTCACATACAGCGTGCTGCCCGGCAGCCGATAGTTGCTCGCCGACTTGGCCGCAGCCCGAATGGCAACCATCTCGGCATGCGCACTCGGGTCGCTGTCGATAATGGGCCGGTTGAAGCCCTGGCCGATTACCTGGCCATGCTGTACCAGCACCGCCCCTACCGGCACCTCGCCCATGGCCGCGCCCTCGGCCGCCAGGGCCAGAGCAATGCGCATGAATTCCTGATCGCGGCTGCGATCAATGATGTGTGGGCGCATCAGACCACCGCTATCGCGGCCATCAGGCCGGTTTCCATGTGGTCGATGACGTGGCAGTGGAACATCCAGGTGCCCGGGTTATCGGCCACAAGTGCCACCTGGGCCCGCTCGTTCTTGCCCAGCAGGTAGGTATCGGTGAACCACGGTTCCTTGATGTCGTGGCGGTTGGAGGCAATCACCTTGAAACTCATGCCATGCAGGTGGATCGGGTGCTGGTACTGGGTCATGTTCTTCAGCTCGAAGATGTAGCTCTTGCCCTTCTGCAGCGTGGCGATGGGCCGGTCGGCGCATGTCTTGTCGGTGATGTCCCAGGCCTGGCCGTTGATCTGCCACAGGCTCGATGGTTTGTTCGGGTCAGGGGTGACAGAAACTTTGGCCGCCCACTCGAAATTGAAGTTGAGCTTTTCAGCATTCTCCAGGTCCGGCTCGGCGATCGGGTTGGCCGGCAGCGCTGGCGGCCAGTCACTCGGCGCGTCGTTGCTCGGCACCGAACGCAGGGTACCCAGGCGCACGAAACCGTCGCGCAGGGAAATTTCCTCACCCGCTTCGGGAATCCGGATGGCCAGGCAGATGCGCATGCCAGGGCCAAGCCAGTACTCGTCTTCCAACGGGCGCGGGGTCACCGGGTTGCCGTCGAGGGCGTAGATCTTCGCCTCGCAGTTGCCCTTGAGGTTAAGGCGGTAGGTCCAGGTGTTGTCCAGGTTCAGCAGGCGCACCCGCACCACCTGGCCGGCCGGCAGCTCGGTGACCGCGTCGGGCTGGCCGTTGATGGTGATCAGCCGCCCGGCAGTGCCGTTACGCGCGGCCTCACGCGGGATGCTGAACGGCAGCCAGGCGCCCTGCTCGTCTACGTGCCAGTTTTTCAGGCTCAGCGTGCGCTCGTGCAGGAACCCGGTAGGCTCGCGCTCCTCGACGATCAGCGGGCCGACCAGTCCGCGACCAAGCTCTTCCGAGCTGCTGACATGTGGGTGATACCAGTAGCTGCCCGCATCCGGCACGCGGAACTTGTAGTCGAAGTATTCGCCCGGCTTGACCGGCAGCTGCGACACGTACGGCACGCCGTCCATTTCCAGCGGCAAGCGGATGCCATGCCAGTGAATGGTGGTTTCGACCGGCAAGTGGTTGATGAACCGCACCCGCAACCAGGTGCCCTGGCGTACCCGCAGCTCGGTACCTGGCGCCGAAGGGCCAAAGGCCCAAGCCTCGGTCTTGAAGCCCGGCACCAGTTCCACGTCCAGGGGCGCGGCGATCAGCTCGTAGTCGTGCCCGGCATTCTCGTCCTCGACCTTGCCCAGCCAGTACCGCGCTGCGCCTCCGGCGCCCAGGCCTACCACAACCAGGCCGGTGAGGCCCTTGAGCATTTGTCGACGGGTGAAGGACATCGGTGCGGGTACCTCATGTTCGGCG
The DNA here is from genome assembly GCF_053629175.1 of Pseudomonas sp. Y3 TE3536. Taxonomy (NCBI): domain Bacteria; kingdom Pseudomonadati; phylum Pseudomonadota; class Gammaproteobacteria; order Pseudomonadales; family Pseudomonadaceae; genus Pseudomonas; species Pseudomonas sp. Y3 TE3536. The sequence continues at coordinate 784,958 of NZ_JBRJHU010000001.1, forward strand.
CAATCAAGCTGCCAGCAGGGCTGGCGATGAAGGGCGAATACGATACACCTGCAAATGGGAAAGATTAAGTGAAGTCTTGTCGCAGGGAGGTCTGGGCCTGGTAGCTGAGCGCAGCGTCAAAAGAATTCGTCCAGCAATCGATAAAAGCGGATCCGGGCAGAATCCGCTTCGATCCCATAGCTTGCCAGAAAGGGCGCCACCCACTCATCCCCCAGGTCAGCGGCGATATCCCGGGTTGCCAACGCCAAGTCCTGCCAACGGTCGGCCACACCCAGGCGGCCACAGTCGATGAAACCGCTGAAGCGTGTACCCTCAGCCATCACGTTCGGTAGACAGGCATCGCCATGGGTCACCACCCGGTCCTCCTTCGTCGGGCGCGCCGCCAACAGGTCGGCGAACACATCACTGGCCGTGCGCCCAAGCTGCTCTTCATCGAAGTCTGCCTCATCGACCAGGCCAGCCGTAATGCGCGCTTGCGCCAACCTCACCCGCGCCGCCAGCGCATGATCGAACGGGCACTCCCCGACCGGTCGCTGGTGCAGCTGGCGCAGTGCCTCGGCCATCAGGGCAACCGTGGCCGCTGGCGCACGCTTAGTCGATTCAGCCAAGCTCTGACCTGACACTGCAGTCATCAACAACCAGTGCCGTCCCTGTTCAGTAGCGGCGTCGATGACCCGAGGCGCTGACATGCCCTGCCCCGCCATCCAGCGCAGGCGGCTGACCTCGCCCGGGAGCTCCGCCAGCGCCGCCACGGGCTCGGACTTGAGGAACAGATCCTCGGCGCATTCGCGGCGCAGGCGCCAGACACTGGCCCCAGACTCGCCAAGCGCCTGAACCTCCATCGCCACAACGCCATGGGCCTCTCGCCAGCCTGCTGGCAGGAGCTGCTCGGCAGGTGTGCGCCTCGTCATGGCATCTGCCCTTTGAGGATGTCTTCGCAGGCCTCGCTGCCCATGAGCGGCGCCAGAATAACGCCTGGGTGAGCGACCGTGACGTACAGCCCTTCGAACCCCTCAAGGAACGTACGCAGTGGCAGGCCACTGTCGGTTTTTGGCCGGTACACTGCCCGGATTGATCGCAGCGACATTTCGCAACTGGGCTGAAACAGACTGGCAACCGCTTCTAGACTGCTACGACCGAGCTCGGCCATCCCCGCTTCACCTGGGAAGTCAGCTGCCGACAGCAGTCCACCACCTCGAGCGGGCCGCACTTCCAGCGACTGCCCGTACAGCAGATGGCGCAGCGGCACCTGTGCGGCATCGAACCGCAGCAGCACCGCAGGCGCTTCGTGGATGGGCAGATCCTGCCCCAGTTGCCGGGTCAGGCTCTGGGCGCCCATGGCATTGGCCAGTACAACGACATCCGCCTGCACGATGCCCGCGTGGGTACGCACACCGGTAATGCGCGTGCCCTGCACCTCCAGCGCCAGTACCTCGCACGCCTCAAGCACCTTAGCGCCTTCGCCCTGGGCTGCCGCCAACAAGCGCTCAGCCAGTGCATCAGGCTCGACCGCAAAATCGTCCGGCGCCCAGATTGCCATGTCCGGTGCCCGCACCAGGCCGGGCTCCAGCTCGCGGATGCGCTCGCGCCCCACCGCCATCATCGACACACCTGCCGCCTGCTGCTCGGCAAGCATGGCCAAGGTCTCCTGCTCGCTGTCGAGCCAGATCAAGCCACCTTGCGCTGCCACCGGCAGCGGCCCGAGCGCTTGCGTCAGCTGCGCAAATTGAGCCAGGGCAAGCTGCTCCAAGGCAAAGCTTGCCGGGTGCTCGGAAGGGAGGCGGCTGCCGTTGCCCACCCAACCATACGAGTGCCCGGTGACACCCCGGGCAATGGCACGCTCGCGTTCAAGCACGGTGACCGGAGCACCCCGCCGGGCCAGGTGCCAGGCGATGGAGGCGCCGAGGATACCGCCGCCCACCACCACTACATGAGGAACTTTGCGTGCCATTGCGTTTGTCCTTGCGCAAAACCGAGGAAGCGTAGTGTGCGCAAAGGCAGCCTTAACGTCTGTGAACAATCGTATTCACGTTCAATGGCGTCCGGCAGCTTACGTTTGCTCACAGACTCGCAGACCGTCGTATACGCACAATGGCGCTTTCAACGTGAGGCCGAACGTATGACAGCCATAACCTGTCGCCCTGCAGTACCTGAAGATGCCGCAGCGTGCATGACCCTCCGGGCATTGACCCGGGAAAACGCGTTCACAGAAGAAGACCTGCGCGCGCTAGGCATCACCGTCGATTCCTGGAGCAGCGGCATTCGCGATGGAAGCGGCCCAGGCTTCGTGGCCTGCAAGGGCAACCAGATAGTGGGCTACTGCTTCGCCGACAAGGACAGTGGCGAGGTGACCGTGCTTGCCCTGCTGCCTGCCTTTGAGGGCCAAGGGATCGGCAAGCGCTTGCTGCAGAAGGTCGTCGACCACCTGCGGGCGCTGGGGTTCGAGCGGCTGTTCCTGGCGTGCTCCAGCGACCCTGACGTGCGCTCGTATGGGTTCTATCGGCACCTAGGCTGGACGTCGACAGGCGAGCAGGACGAAGCGGGAGATGAGATCTTGCAGCTCAGGGTCGATTCACGCGCTCGGTAAAACGCAAAAGCCCGCAATCATGCGTAATGCTGTTCACTTAAGTTATCCATCGCCTGTATTGGGGCCGCTTTGCGGCCCATCGCGGCACAAGGCCGCTCCCACAATGTTCGCGCATGCCCTGTAAATAGGGGCATAACGCGGTCGGTGTGGGAGCGGCCTTGTGCCGCGATGGGCCGCAGAGCGGCCCCGGCATTCTTAAGTGAACATCATTACGCAATCATGCGGGCTTTTGGTAGCTTCCTGCTATCGGACGCCGGCCGTGGCCGGGCGCGAAATCATTCCCACTCGATAGTGGCCGGCGGCTTGCTCGACACGTCGTAAGTGACGCGCGAGATGCCTTCGATTTCGTTGATGATACGGCCGCTGACGGTCTCCAGCAGCTCGTACGGCAGGTGTGCCCAACGCGCGGTCATGAAGTCCACGGTCTCGACGGCACGCAGGGCCACGACCCAGGCGTAACGACGGCCGTCGCCAACGACGCCAACCGACTTGACCGGCTGGAACACCACGAAGGCCTGGCTGGTCTTGTGGTACCAGTCGGCTTTGCGCAGTTCTTCGATGAAGATGTGGTCAGCGCGACGCAGAATGTCGGCGTATTCCTTCTTCACTTCACCAAGGATACGCACGCCCAGGCCCGGGCCTGGGAACGGGTGGCGGTAGACCATGTCGTACGGCAGGCCCAGCTCCAGGCCGATCTTGCGGACTTCGTCCTTGAACAGCTCGCGCAGCGGCTCGACCAGCTTGAGGTTCATTTCCTCTGGCAGGCCACCGACGTTGTGGTGCGACTTGATCACGTGGGCCTTGCCGCTCTTGGCGCCAGCCGACTCGATCACGTCCGGGTAGATGGTGCCCTGGGCCAGGAACTGGATGTTGTCCAGCTTGCTGGCTTCAGCATCGAAGATGTCGATGAAGGTGCGACCGATGATCTTGCGCTTCTTCTCAGGGTCCGCTTCGCCTTCCAGGTTGCCCAGGAATTGTGCCTCGGCGTCGGCACGGATCACCTTGACGCCCATGTTCTCTTTGAACATGGCCATCACTTGGTCGCCTTCGTGCAGGCGCAGCAGGCCGTTGTCGACGAAGACGCAGGTCAGCTGGTCACCGATGGCGCGGTGCAGCAGCGCGGCAACCACGGAGGAGTCCACGCCGCCGGACAAGCCCAGCAGGACGTTGGCCGAACCAACTTGCTCACGCACTTGGGCGATGGCGTCTTCGACGATGTTGGACGGGGTCCACAGGGCTTCGCAGCCGCAGATGTCCTGGACGAAGCGCGAGAGGATGCGACCGCCCTGCTTGGTGTGGGTCACTTCCGGGTGGAACTGCACGCCGTAGTAGCCGCGCGCGTCGTCGAACATGCCGGCAATCGGGCAGCTCGGGGTGCTGGCCAGCACGTGGAAGTCGCCAGGCATCTGGGTGACCTTGTCACCGTGGCTCATCCACACGTCCAGGCCCAGCACGCCGTCGGCGTCTACGTGGTCTTCGATGCCGTCGAGCAGGCGGCTCTTGCCGACTACATCAACGCGGGCGTAGCCGAATTCGCGCAGGTCGGAACCGGTCACCTTGCCGCCCAGTTGCTCGGCCATGGTCTGCATGCCGTAGCAGATGCCCAGCAGCGGTACGTTCAGGTCGAACACAGCCTGCGGCGCGCGCGGGCTGTTGGCTTCGTGTACCGACTCGGGGCCGCCGGCGAGGATGATGCCGCGCGGGTTGAATTCGCGGATCGCTTCATCGTCCATGTCGAACGGATGCAGTTCGCAGTAGACACCGATCTCGCGCACGCGGCGGGCGATCAGCTGGGTGTACTGGGAACCGAAATCGAGGATCAGGATGCGGTGAGCGTGAATGTCGAGGGCCATGACTCAATCTCGTCAGTGGAAATCGGAAACGACGCGGGGCTGTCGTGACAGCCCCGCATGCTGATAGTGCTGGAAGCCTCAGCCTACGCGGTAGTTAGGGGCTTCTTTGGTGATCTGCACGTCATGCACGTGGGACTCGGCCATGCCGGCACCGGTGATGCGCACGAATTCCGGCTTGGTGCGCATCTCTTCGATGGTTGCGCTGCCGGTGTAGCCCATGGACGAACGCAGGCCGCCCATCAGCTGGTGGATGATGGCTGCCAAGGCACCCTTGTACGGTACGCGGCCTTCGATGCCTTCCGGCACCAGCTTCTCGGCGCCGGCCGAGGAGTCCTGGAAGTAACGGTCGGACGAGCCCTGCGCCTGTGCCATGGCACCCAGCGAGCCCATGCCGCGGTAGGCCTTGTAGGAGCGGCCCTGGAACAGCTCGACTTCACCCGGGGCCTCTTCGGTACCGGCGAACATCGAACCCATCATCACGCAGGAAGCACCGGCAACGATGGCCTTGGACAGGTCACCGGAGAAGCGGATGCCACCGTCGGCGATCAGCGGGACGCCCGTGCCTTCCAGCGCAGCGGCGACGTTGGCGATGGCGCTGATTTGCGGCACGCCGACACCGGCGACGATGCGGGTGGTGCAGATCGAGCCTGGGCCGATACCGACCTTGACGGCGTCTGCGCCAGCTTCAGCCAGGGCCTTGGCCGCAGCGCCGGTGGCGATGTTGCCGCCGATCACCTGCACTTGCGGGTAGGTTTCCTTGACCCAGCGTACGCGGTCGATCACGCCTTTGGAGTGACCGTGGGCGGTGTCCACCACCACCACGTCAACGCCAGCAGCAACCAGGGCAGCAACGCGCTCGCCGGTGTCCTTGCCGGTACCGACGGCAGCGCCGACGCGCAGGCGACCTTGGTCGTCCTTGCTGGCCAACGGGTAGGCCTTGGCTTTTTCGATGTCTTTGACGGTCATCATGCCCTTGAGGCTGAACTTGTCGTCGACGATCAGGACTTTTTCCAGGCGGTGCTTGTGCAGCAGCTCGCGGACTTCGTTCTTGTTGGCGCCTTCGCGCACGGTGACCAGACGCTCTTTGGGCGTCATCACATCGCGGACCTTGGCATCCAGACGGGTTTCGAAGCGCACGTCACGGGAGGTGACGATACCGACCAGGTCACCGTTCTCCAGCACCGGAACACCCGAAATGTTGTTCAGGCGGGTCAGGTCGAACAGGTCGCGCACGGTGGCGTCTGCTTCGATGGTGATCGGGTCCTTGACCACGCCAGCCTCGAACTTCTTGACCTTGCGCACTTCGCCGGCCTGCTGTTCGATGGTCATGTTCTTGTGGATGATGCCGATGCCGCCTTCCTGAGCCATGGCAATGGCCAGACGCGCTTCGGTCACGGTATCCATGGCGGCGGAAACCAGAGGGATGTTCAGCTCGATGCCACGAGTCAAACGGGTCTTGAGACTGACTTCATTGGGCAGTACCTCGGAATAGCCAGGTACAAGGAGGATATCGTCGAAAGTCAGGGCTTCTTGGCTGATACGCAGCATCGCGGGGGCTCCCGGGCGGGAAAAATGGAAGCGCGCCATTATACTCATCCACGGCGCGCCGCTCAATGCAAAATAAGGGCCTTCGGTCAGCGTTCTGGCAGTTTTACCTGCACGACCGCCACTGGCTGGTCGAGCCAGTCGGCGAAGCTGTCGAGAAAGGCCTGGGTGAACCCGGCCTCGCCCCAGTTGTTGAAGATGAACCCCAGGTTGGAAAAGGCACATGGCTGCAGGTAAAGAAAGCCATTGATGTCGTCTTCGAAGCCGCACAGCGGGCAGGTGAAGTTGTCACTGACCCCTGGCATCCACTCTTCAAGGCTCTCGAACAGCGGCTCGCCGACTTCACGGCGGCACTCCGGGCAGCCGGCTTCTTCGAGAAAACCGTCGGTCGGGGTATAGATGCAGCGCTTGAGCATGATCTCGAGGCCGCTGGCCTGCTCACCGAAGGGCAGTTTCTCGGGGTGCAGGGCTACCTTGCGCGCACCTTCGGCCAAGGCATGGCCCATGCGGTTTCCGGTGCGGCCACAGGTGGTGAGTTGCTCTTCGACGATTTTCTCGCGCACCAGCCAGCGTACGATCGCCCGGGCGCGGGCCTCGTTGGCCGGAACGGTGGAAAGCTTGGGGACGATGATGCTCTGGGTGTTCATTAAGGAAGCAAACCTGCGAACTGCGGTAATGCCGCAATTCTACCGCTCACAGGCTCAGGTAGCGACCGATCATGGCCAAGCCACTGGCCAGCACCAGCCACGTGACCAGGCGCACAAAGGCCTCGCGGGACAGTTTCAGGGTCAGCCGGCGCCCTACCCACAAGCCGACGAACATCACCGGCAACAGGCAGGCAGCGAGCAACAACAGGCTGCTGTCGGCGTAGACCCCGGCGATCAGGAACAGCGACAGGCGCACCACCGTGCTGCAACTGATCAACGCACTTTGGGTAGCCCTCACCTGCTCTTTCGCCTCCAGGCGAGCACTCAGGTACAGCGCATAGAGAAAACCACCGCTGCCGAACAACGCACCGAACAAGCCCCCTACCGTGCCCATGGGCACCGCCCAGAAGCCGGACAAGGTCGCGGGGCGCACCTTCACCGCCAGGCTATAGAACGCATAGGCACTGACGAACAGGCCCATCAGCAACAGCAGCAGGTCGGACTTGAGCCGCAACAGAAACACCACCCCCAAGGTGCACCCTATCGCCATGAAGGGCAGCAGACGCAGCAGCTCGCCGCGTACCACATCCCGGCGCGACGGCAGCAAGTTGCCGAAGGCCGCCACGAAGTCCAGCAGCACCAACAGCGGGATGATCCGTGACAGCGGCATGAAGTGGATCAGCACCGGCGCTGCGACCAGCGCAGTGCCGAAACCGGCAATGCCGAAAACGATGTAGGCCAGGCCGACACCGAGCAGGATGGGCAGCCAATCGAGGCCGGAAAAGGACAATTGGGTGAGCATGGCGTGTATTCCTGAGAAGTCACGCAAAGGTTAGCCAGCCATGAGCCATGCCGACTAATATGCCTTTGCGCCATTACCCATCTCGAAAAGGCATGACATGACGTCGATCCGCCAGTTGCGTTACTTCGTGGAAATTGCCGAGAGCGGCAGTTTCAGCGCCGCCGCCGAGCGGTTGTACATCGCCCAGTCGGCGCTGAGCCGGCAGATCAAGGAGCTGGAGCAGCACCTGGGCACGCCGTTGTTCGAACGCACTGCACGCCTGCCACGCTTGACGCTTGCCGGGGACGCCTTTTTGCAGCGTGCCCGCCGCTTGCTGGCTGACCTGGCACAGGCCGAGCGCATCACCCGCGACATGGGCGACGGCCTGCAAGGCAGCCTGCGCCTGAACCACTCCAGCACCGTGCCTCTGACCGGGCCACTGCTGGCTCGCTTGGGCACGTACTTGCAAGGCAACCCCGGGATTGCATTGGAGATTGCGCAGCAGTCCTCGGAGGCGCAATTGGAGGATATCGCCGCTGGGCGGCTGGATATCGGCCTGTTGCGGCTGCCGGTGCTGCGCCAGCATGAAGGCGTGGTGTTGCATGAGCTGTTCAGCGAGCCTTTGTTGCTGGCTGTCGCCGCCGGGCACCCCTTGGCTGAAGCGCCGGTCGTGCAACTGGAGCAGCTACGTGGCGAGCGCTTCATTTCTATTCCTCACCGGGACCGCGGCGGGTTGAGCTATTTGTCGGCCTCGCTGTGCATGAATGCAGGGTTCTTTCCGCAGGCGGCCCAGGTGGTTTCACGCAAGACCACGCAGTTGCAGCTGATTCAGGCGGGGTTCGGGGTGGCGCTGTTGCCGGCATGCATGCGCGATATTGCGCCGGCATCGGTCAGGTTCGTGGCGTTGGGTGAGGTGTGTGAGAGTACGGTGGCACTGGCGTGTCGGCGGGATGCTGGGCTGATGGTGCGCCAGTTTTTGGCGGCGATGCAGGGGGCGTGATAGGGGTGTGATGGGGGCCTTGGTGCATGACGGGGGATTTTCGGCGGTGTTGAGATCGAGCGCCGCCCGCGCGGCGCATCGCGAGCAACGCTCGCTCCTACGTCTGTTTCGGGCCAGTTATTCCTGGGGAAAACGCGCGCGGCCGCCTTGGCGCTTGGCGCGATATCGCGTCGGACCAACAAGGCGGTCGCGCGCGCCTGTCACAGGCGTTACTGGCCCGAAACAGACGTAGGAGCGAGCGTTGCTCGCGATGCGCCGCGCGGGCGGCGCTCGATCTCCCAGGCGCTAAAAATCCACCGCCCTACACCCGCACGCCCCAACCCAATTCCCGCCACCCCCCGATGTCCTTTATGATGCCCACCATGATCAGAGACCCTTTCGAACGACTCGGCCTGGACCGCGAGGTCCTCACCGTCAGCCAGCTCAACGGCCGCGCCCGGGTGCTGCTGGAAGACGTATTCCGCAGCGTCTGGGTGGAAGGCGAGATTTCCAACCTCGCCCGCCCGGCCTCCGGCCACATGTACTTCACCCTCAAGGACAGCGGCGCCCAGGTGCGCTGCGCGCTGTTCCGCCAGAACGCCACGCGGGTCCGTCAGGCCCTGCGTGATGGCCTCGCGGTGCGGGTGCGGGGCAAGGTCTCGCTGTTCGAGGGACGTGGCGACTATCAGCTGATTCTCGACACCGTCGAACCGGCCGGGGATGGCGCCCTGCGCCTGGCATTCGAGGCCTTGAAAGAAAAACTCGGCACCGAGGGCCTGTTCAGCGCCGAGCGCAAAAAGCCGCTGCCGGCCCACCCGCAGCGCATCGGCATCATCACCTCGCCCACCGGCGCGGTGATCCGCGACATCATCAGCGTATTCGGCCGCCGCGCCCCGCAGGTCGAACTGAACCTGATCCCTACGGCCGTACAGGGCCGCGAATCCATCGCCCAGATCGTGCGCGCCGTACAACTGGCCGACAGCCTCGGTTTTGATGCGCTGATCCTGGCCCGTGGCGGCGGCTCACTGGAAGACCTGTGGAGCTTCAACGAGGAAGCCGTGGCACGTGCCGTGGCCGCCTGTGTCACGCCCATCGTCAGCGCCGTCGGCCATGAGACCGACGTGTCGATCTGCGATTTCGTCGCCGACGTACGCGCCCCCACGCCATCGGCCGCCGCCGAACTGTTGGCCCCCGACAACAGCGGCCTGCAGCAACGCCTCGACGGCCTGCAACGGCGCCTGCTGCTGCGCATGCAAAACCGCCTGAGCCACGACCGCCTGCGCGTGGAATCGCTGGCCCGACGCCTGCGCCATCCGGGTGAGCGCCTGCGCCAGCAAGCCCAGCGCCTGGACGACCTGGACATGCGCCTGCGTCGCGCCTTCATGAACAACCTCAACCAGCGCCGCGAGCGCCTGGGGCGCCTCGACACGCGCCTGGCCGCGCAACACCCAGGTCGCACCCTGAAGCTGCTCAACCAGCGCCTGGACAGCCTCGCCGAACGCCTGCCCCGGGCCATGCGCGAGGTGCTCAAGGACCGTCGCCAGCGCTTCCAGGCACAACTGCAGACGCTGCAAGTGGTCAGCCCGCTGGCCACCCTCGCCCGCGGCTACAGCATCCTGCTCGATGAGCGTGGCCAGGCCATCCGCAGCGCCGAGCAAACCCACAACGGCCAGCGTCTTACCGCCCGCCTCAATGAAGGCGAACTGCAGGTGCGCGTCGAAGACAACCACCTGACGCCCGTCACCCTCTCACTACTGGACTGACTCATGCCCCGCTTGCTCGCGCCCCTGCTCGCCCTTTCCCTGCTGTTGCTGGCCAGCGGCGCCCAGGCCAGCTATATCACCCGTACCTTGAACAAACCGGTGCCCGGCGGCGTGGCGGTGGTCGATCTAGGCCCCGGCAGCGCAGCGCCGAGCGCGCGCTTTGACGGTAAGCCGGTGCTGGTGGTCAAGGAGCAGGACAACTGGCTGGCGATCGTCGGCATTCCGCTGACCCAGAAGCCCGGCACCGCGGTGTTGAGCCAAGGTGGCCGCAACCTGCCCTTCACGGTCGGCAGCAAGAACTACCCCGAGCAGCGCATCACCCTGAAGAACACACGCCAGGTCAACCCAAACCCGGCCGACCTCAAGCGCATCGACCGCGAGCTGGCCGAGCAGATCAAGGCCTACCGCAGCTTCAGCCCGACCCTGCCGAGCAACCTGATCCTCGACAAACCGGTCAGCGGCCCGCTGTCGAGCAAGTTCGGCGTGCGCCGCTTCTTCAACGGCGAAGAGCGCAACCCGCATGCCGGGCTGGACTTCGCCGTGCCGGCCGGCACGCCAATCAAGACCCCGGCCAACGGCAAGGTAATCCTGGTGGGTGATTACTTCTTCAACGGCCGCACGGTGTTCGTCGACCACGGCCAGGGCTTCATCAGCATGTTCTGCCACATGTCGAAGATCGATGTGAAGGTTGGCCAACAGCTGCGCCGAGGCGATGTGGTCGGGCGCGTGGGGTCGACCGGGCGGGCGACCGGGCCGCACATGCACTGGAATGTCAGCCTGAATGATGCTCGGGTCGATCCCGCTATCTTCATCGGCGCATTCCAGCCCTGAGATCGGCAGCGCCTGCTTCGCGGGTAAACCCGCTCCTACAGGGATCGCGAAACCCTGTGGGAGCGGGTTTACCCGCGAAGAGGCCGTCACAGTCGACATCACTTCCCCTCTGTTGCGCCATCGAAATATACCGCGCAACAATTCAAAGACCTGAATTAATTTTCAGCGATAAAATCTCGCCACTCAGCTTTTTTTGAGCATTTCTCTCAATTTTTTACGAACACTTGCCATCCCTCACCCCACTGGTTAGGGTTGAGGCATGAAAACCTTCAGCACCCTCATTCTGCTCCGACAACATCGCAGCCTCTGCCTGGTCAGTGCCCGACTACCAGGGTGAATCGCGTCGCCTCGCCTTTTCATCTCGTTATTGCTCGGCAGGCCCGATCTCGGCCGCATACAAAAGGATTGCTTCCATGACCATGCTCAAAGACCCTTCGAAGAAATACCGCGCGTTCCCGACCATCGACCTGCCTGACCGCACCTGGCCGTCGAAAACCATCACTGCAGCGCCGATCTGGTGCAGCTCCGACCTGCGTGATGGCAACCAGTCGCTGATTGAGCCGATGGATTCGGAGAAGAAGCTGCGTTTCTGGAAGACCCTGGTGCAGGTTGGCGTGAAGGAAATCGAAGCCTCGTTCCCGTCCGCTTCGCAAACCGATTTCGACTTCGTACGTACCCTGATCGAAGACGGCCACATCCCGGACGACACCACCATCCAGGTGCTGACCCAGGCCCGTGAAGACCTCATCGCCCGTACGTTCGAATCGCTGCGCGGTGCCAAGAAGGCCATCGTCCACCTGTACAACGCCACCAGCCCGTCGTTCCGCCGCATTGTCTTCAACCAGGACAAGCAAGGCGTGAAAGACATCGCGGTGAACGCGGCCAAACTGTTCGTCAAGTATGCCGCCCAGCAGCCGGAAACCCAGTGGACCTTCCAGTACTCGCCTGAAACCTTCAGCGCCACCGAGCTGGAGTTCGCCAAGGAAGTCTGCGACGCGGTCATCGAGGTGTGGAACCCGACCCCTGAGCACAAGCTGATCCTCAACCTGCCGGCCACCGTAGAAGTCGCCACGCCGAACATCTACGCCGACCAGATCGAGTGGTTCTGCCGCAACATCAGCCGCCGTGACAGCGTGATCATCAGCCTGCACTGCCACAACGACCGCGGCACCGGCATCGCCGCCACCGAACTGGGCCTGATGGCCGGCGCCGATCGCGCCGAAGGCTGCCTGTTCGGCAACGGCGAGCGTACCGGCAACGTCGACCTGGTGACCTTGGCACTGAACCTCTACACCCAAGGCATCGACCCGCAGCTGGACTTCTCCGACATCGACGGCGTGCGCAAAGTCGTCGAAGAGTGCAACCAACTGCCGGTGCACCCACGTCACCCGTACGTGGGCGACCTGGTCCACACCGCGTTCTCCGGCTCGCACCAGGACGCCATCCGCAAGGGCTTCGCCAAGCAACAGGAAGGCGAGCTGTGGGAAGTGCCCTACCTGCCGATCGACCCGGCCGACATCGGCCGCAGCTACGAGGCGGTCATCCGCGTCAACAGCCAGTCGGGCAAAGGCGGCATCACCTACCTGCTCGAGCAGGAATACGGCATCAGCCTGCCGCGCCGCATGCAGATCGAATTCAGCCAAGTGGTACAGGGTGAAACCGACCGCCTCGGCCTGGAAATGACCGCCAAGCAGATCTACAGCCTGCTGCAGAAGGAATACCTCCAGGCCAACGCCCCGTATGCGCTGGTCAGCCACCGCCTGCAGGAAGAAAACGGCCACAGCGCCGTGGAAGTGGAAGTCGCCGGCGAAGGCGAAACCACCCTGCACTGGCGCGGCAAGGGCAATGGCGCCCTGGAAGCCCTGGTGGCCGGCCTGCCGATCGCCGTAGAAATCATGGATTACAACGAGCACGCCATTGGCGCCGGCACCAATGCCAAGGCGGCAGCGTACATCGAGCTGCGCGTAGCCGGCGGCCGCCCGGTTCATGGTGTGGGCATCGATGAAAACATCACCACAGCCAGCTTCAAGGCATTGTTCAGCGCGCTTAACCGCTCGCTGAGCCAGCAGGAAGCCAAAGCGGCCTGATGCGCGTTGTAAAGAAACCGCACCCAGCGTGCGGTTTCTTTTACAGCATCACCCTCACTCAGTATCGGCTGCCAGGCGTATGGTAAGCGCCGTAATTAAATATCCATCGGCCACTATTTCCAGGGAAGTTGTGCCCCTTCATCAAGGCGGCTTCTTGTATCTCACTCCACCCTAATGGCTTCACAGAGTTCGCGCTGGCCACAGTGATAATGGAACTGGTTGCCATCGAGGTCAGAATACAGAGGTCTTCCCTGAATGCCTCACCGCCTATTTGTTTTGTCTTTGCATACTTGAAGTAATCTGCAAGACTCCCAGCCCCCGTGACACAATGGGCATATACCAAATGCATCTGATAAAAACCATAAACTCCAGGTCCTTCAATTTCAATTTTTCGGGAGCGGGCACTTGATTTGCTGATTCCCTCAGTCGCACTAGACGTTAACTTCACCCCCACTGAACTGCCCAAAAAACCAGCACCTAGATTGACTTCAGCTTCCATGGAAGAAGTGAATGCGTAACTGTATCCCTCTACAGTGGAAACTTCCTCAGCATGCGTGACTTTACTGGGTACGCGAGCTATCCCCAGGTACTCAAGATAGGCCAAGATCGGCGTACTGTAGGTACCCCAGTTCTGACTCCCGAGATACATATCCCCATAGACAGTATCGCCAAAAATCCAGCAGCCAGCATTGACTTTTCCATCCCCCCCATATAAATGCTTCTCAATGTCGTAAAGCCCACGCTTGTGAGGGAAATTATCAATCTGCCTGATCATTTCTTTATCAATAAAGCTCATGCAACATCTCCAGTATTCTTACTCAAATGTAACGATTGAATTTCTCAATCTGTCCGACATCAGCGAACGACGTCATATCGCCAGCTGATTCCTGCAGTAGTTTCTGCTTTACTGCACTCCACGACTCAGGCTCGACGCTATCTTCAAGCTTGACTGCCAAGATCCGGTCGAAGCCAAGGGACGACAGCATGATCCGTTGGCTATCAACACTATGAAATGCCTCAGATAGCGTGTGACTGCCCTGAATTTTTTTTAATGACTTATCCACTGCACAATGGGCATACACCATGTGCATTTGATAGACAGAGAAGTGCCCCCCTCCACCCAGGGAAATGTCCTTGAAACAAGCACTTGGCTTCGCCCACAGTTTGTGCGGAGATACACCACTCACAATGCCCGACAGGGCATTGACTCGATCGATGCCCGGACTGACTTTGAAGCCCCCCACCACTTCGGAATAAAACCAGCTACTGAAACCGCATTGATAGGATTGACGATGAACAAAGCCCCCCGAGACGGTGCTTTGCACCATCTCACAATGCGCCAGATACGCATAGACCGGCCGAGTGAAACACTCCAGTGACTCTCCGTGAACATGTATAGCGCCTAGAACCGTATCACCACCTACCAAAACTCCAGACTCGCCTACACTCAAGGAGTAAAGACTTCGCTCTATTTCATACGACCCTTTAACTCTTACTGATGCGTAATCACTCATTACTGACGCTCCGCGATCAAAATTGGCGCATCATCATAGCCATCACTTTATGGCATAAGTAATCGGGAAAGAGTTCTCACCCCGTTTAAATAAGCTCCATGAGCAGAGGGCTGACTGCATTAAGATTGAAAGCATCAATGCACTGCACAACAGCAGACATTAAAGAGTTCTTCACTGAATACTGGAAAAGTGTGGCTGCGATTGATTTCTCGCAGGGAAATAGGTGTAGACCACTAAGTCGCTGTCACAGCATCTTCAGCCAAGATGCTTCTTAACACTTAAAAAAGGTTCTTCACGGAATCCCGGGAAAGACAGAAACAAGAACGGCGGCTTGATAGATGATGATTAACTGGGTTCGAGTGGACGAGGCCAACCGCCTGCGGCATGACAAACTTCCACGTAAGCTCATCAAGCAAGCGCAGTGGCATGGCTTGCTGATGGAAGTGCGTTACCGGCACTGAAGCAGTTTGCTAAACGTCGGAGGGGCTACTGGCGCGGCATCCTGAGCAGGGTGCGTTTGCCCATGCACACTGGACAGCTACAAGGGATTAACAACCGGATCAAGGTAAAAAAAGGGGGCGCCGACCAAGCGCCCCATAAGCCGTAAAGCACACAACAAACTCAGTTAGCGTCCAACAACGCCATCGCCTCGGCACTGCACGCCTCGATCCGTGCCCAGTCGCCGTTCTTGATCCAGCTGCTGTCGAGCATCCAGGTGCCACCCACGCACATCACGTTGGGCAGCGCCATGTAGTTGCGCACATTGGCCGGGTTTACCCCGCCGGTCGGGCAGAAACGAATGTCGCCAAACGGGCCGCCAAACGCCTTGATCGCCGCCACGCCACCGCTGATTTCCGCCGGGAACAACTTGAACCGGCGATAGCCCAAGGCGTAGCCCATCATGATCTCGGACGGCGTACTGATACCCGGCAGCAGCGGGATATCGCTTTGCACACCGGCTTCGAGAATGTCCTGGGTGATGCCCGGGGTGACGACGAACTGCGCGCCAGCCGCTTCGACTGCCGCGAACATGCTGCGATCGAGCACAGTACCGGCACCAATGCACAGCTCTGGGCGCTGCTCGCGCAGCACCTGAATGGCCTTCAGGCCGTGCTGGGAACGCAGGGTCACCTCAAGGGTACGAATGCCGCCCGCAGCCAAGGCGTCGGCCAGCGGCAGGATGTCTTCCTCACGGGCGATGGTGATCACCGGCAGGATGCGCGCCTTGTCGCAGATCGCGTCGATCCGGGCGGCTTTGTCGGCCATCGAGAGCAGAGTCTGTGGGCGTTCAAGGGTGGTCATGACAGTGGATCCTTGGCTCATGGGCACCAGTAGATGTCCAGGGGGTCGTGAAGAAAGGCGCGTATCGGCATTTCGGTAAGGTCTTCGCCAGCCAGCGCGGCGCGCAGGGTAGCGAGTTTGCCCTGGCCTTGCACAGACAGTGCGGTAAACGCGGCACTGGCCAGCAAGGCGCGGGTCATCGACAGGCGCTGGTGTGGCACGCTGGGCGCCAGCATCGGCAGGCAGCGACGGGAGCTGTTTGGGGCCAGGCCTTCGTCCAGGTTGGGGCTGTTCGGGAACAGCGAGGCGGTATGGCCATCGTCACCCATGCCCAGCACCAACACGTCGATGGCGGGCAGGTCTGCCAGCGCCTGGTCGGCGTTGGCGGCGGCGCGTTCAAGATTTTCGGCCTGCTGATACAGGCCCATGAAGCGTGCTTTGGCGGCCGCGCCCTTGAGCAGGTGGCGGGCCAGCAGGCCGGCATTGCTGTCGGCATGCTCCACCGGCACCCAGCGCTCATCCGCGAGGCTTACGGTGACCTTCGACCAGTCCAGCGCCTCGGCGGCCAAGCGCTCGAGAAACGGCACCGGGCTGCGACCACCGGACAACACCACGCAGGCCTGGCCTTTGGCGGCAATTGCTGCCCGCAGGCGCTCGGCCACATCCCGGGCCAGCGTTGCGGCCAGGGTCTTGGCATCCGCCAGTTCGTGCGCCTTCACCACCGCCGGCAGTTGCAGTTCAGATATCGCCATACCACGCCCTCCCATCTCGTGTAATCAGTGCAATCGAGCTCATCGGCCCCCAGGAGCCCGCGGCGTAAGGCTTGGGCGCATCACCTGCGCTTTGCCAGCCGGCGATCAACTGGTCGCACCATTTCCAGGCATATTCGATTTCATCCTTGCGCACGAACAGGTTCTGGTTGCCGCGCATCACCTCGAGCAACAGGCGTTCGTAGGCATCCGGAATCCGCGCGCTGCGCCAGGCATCGGAAAAATTCAGCTGCAACGGGCCGCTGCGCAGTTGCATGCCCTTGTCCAGGCCTTGCTCCTTGGTCATCACCCTTAAAGAAATACCTTCGTCCGGTTGCAGGCGGATGATCAGCTTGTTACCCACCTGCAAACGTTGTTCCGGGGCGAAGATGTAGTGCGGTGTTTCCTTGAAGTGGATGACGATCTGCGACAGCTTCTGCGGCATGCGCTTGCCGGTGCGCAGGTAGAACGGCACGCCCGACCAGCGCCAGTTGCGGATGTCGGCGCGCAGGGCAACGAACGTCTCGGTGTCGCTCTGCGCGTTGGCGTTGTCTTCTTCCAGGTAACCGGGCACCGGTTTGCCGTCGCTGTAACCGGCAATGTATTGGCCACGCACCACACGGGTGCTCAGCCCTTCGCCGGTGATCGGTGCCAGGGCCTTGAGCACCTTGACCTTCTCGTCGCGAATGCTGTCGGCTGAAAGTTCGCTGGGCGGGTCCATGGCGATCAGGCACAACAGCTGCAGCAGGTGGTTCTGGATCATGTCACGCAGCTGGCCGGCCTTGTCGAAATAGCCCCAGCGGCCTTCGATGCCGACCTTTTCGGCCACGGTGAT
The DNA here is from genome assembly GCF_053629175.1 of Pseudomonas sp. Y3 TE3536. Taxonomy (NCBI): domain Bacteria; kingdom Pseudomonadati; phylum Pseudomonadota; class Gammaproteobacteria; order Pseudomonadales; family Pseudomonadaceae; genus Pseudomonas; species Pseudomonas sp. Y3 TE3536. The sequence continues at coordinate 802,410 of NZ_JBRJHU010000001.1, forward strand.
CTCCACATGGGAGATCGAATTCTGGTTCCACTGGGTTTCGAACAGGCTGTTGGCAAAGCGCAGCGCGATCAGGTTCTGCACCGTCTCCTTGCCCAGGTAGTGGTCGATGCGGTACACCCGGTTCTCGGGGAAGAACCGTGCCACGGCATCGTTGACCCGGCGCGACGACTCCAGGTCGTGGCCGATCGGCTTTTCCAGCACCACCCGGGTACGGGAGGCCAGGCCGGCTCTGTCGAGGTTCTCGCAGATGGCGCCATAAACGGCTGCCGCCGTGGCGAAATAGGCAATCAAGGGCAGCTCGCCTGGCAATTGCTCAGCCAGCGCCTGGTAGCCCTCGGGCTGGAGAAAATCCAGGTGCTGGTAGCTCAGCCGGCCGAGGAAGCGGCCCAGTGTCGCGGGCTCGAGGTCGGCGTCGGGGACATGTCGGCGCAAATGCGCTTCGATGGTGTTCAGGTGTTCCTGCGCACTGCCGCTCTCGCGGGCCAGCGCCAACAGACGCGTGTCCGGGTGCAGCAAGTCGGCGCGGTCGAGCTGGTAGAGCGCAGGAAACAGCTTGCGCAATGCCAGGTCGCCCAGGGCGCCAAACAGGGCAAAGGTGCAAGGTTCGACACTGATCGCAGCCATGATGTTGGTTCTTTCCTAAAGTTGGTCTAGGAATACCGCTTTCACATACGGTTTTCAAGGGGTAATGTAGTAAAACTAACAACATTACCGACGAGTATTACAGACAAGTGGTGCGCCACACGCACCGACAGTACGATAGACGACCGTGCAAAAGGCCTGCTGCTCCGTCAGCCGGCTGTCTTCCCGACCCAAGGACACACCCATGGACCGCGTGCGAAACCTCCTGGAACAGATCCAGGGACGCCTCGACGAGCTGAACAAGGCCGAACGCAAAGTCGCCGAAGTCATCCTGCTCAACCCACAACAAGCCACCCGGTTCAGCATTGCTGCGCTGGCCCAGGCGGCCAAGGTCAGCGAACCGACCGTCAACCGCTTCTGCCGTTCGTTCGGCGTCAGCGGCTACCCCGAGCTCAAGCTGCAACTGGCGCAGAGCCTGGCCAGTGGCGCTGCCTATGTCAGCCGCGCGGTCGAGGCCGACGATGACCCTGCCGCCTACACCCAGAAGATTTTCGGCAGCGCCATCGCCTCGCTCGACAGTGCCTGCCAGCAACTTGACCCGCAGCAGGTCAGCCGCGCCGTGGACATGATGATCCAGGCCCGGCAGATCCACTTCTTCGGCCTGGGTGCCTCGGCCCCCGTGGCGCTGGACGCCCAGCACAAGTTCTTCCGCTTCAACCTGGCGGTGTCGGCCCACGCCGACGTGTTGATGCAACGCATGTTGGCCTCGGTGGCCCACACCGGCGACCTGTTCGTGATCATCTCCTACACCGGCCGCACCCGTGAGCTGGTCGAGGTGGCGCGCGTGGCCCGCGAAAACGGCGCCTCGGTACTGGGCCTGACCGCTGCCGGCTCGCCGCTGGCCCAGGCCTGCAGCCTGAGCCTGCACATTCCGTTGCCAGAAGACACCGACATCTACATGCCGATGACCTCGCGGATCATCCAGCTGACCGTGCTCGACGTGCTGGCCACCGGCATGACCCTGCGCCGCGGCGTGGACTTCCAGCCGCACCTGCGCAAGATCAAGGAAAGCCTCAACGCCAGCCGCTACCCGATCGAGGACGACGAGCTCAACTGAGCCGGTGCGCCTGCAAACGCAAGTGGGCACGCTGCCCCGGGGCCAGGCTGAGGCCCTCGCCACTGCCGCTGGCGGCTTCGACACAGACAAAGCCCAGGCACTCGCGACCGCTCACGCCCATCAGCGGGCGATTGCCCGGGTGCCAGACCACGGTATCGTCGCTGTCACCGGTATCGATGCACAGCTCCCGCTGCCAGGCCGGGTCCTGTAGCTGCACCCGCGGGGTGCCCGGGCACACTTTCTGGCAGCCGCCCTTGAGCTTCAGCGCGCCATCTTCGCGGCAGGCCTGGCGGTTCAGGCGGTCGTAACCTTCGATGTCCTCGAGCCCAGACAGCGCTATCTCGGACACGTCACTGATACGCCAGTACGCCAGCAGCGCATGGCTCAGCTGGCAGGGTTCGCTGTCCTGGTGCTCGGTGCTCAGGCTCAGCTCCATACGGCTGCCCAGCCGCGCATGCAGGTCGACCTGCCAGTCGCACAGGTCCAACCGCCACTTCAGCGTCACACCCTCTTCATCCTCGCGGCTGTCCACCAGCTTCCAGTCGAGCAGGCGCGCCCAGCCATGGGCCGGCCACAAGTCTTCGCTGGGGTGGCGGCCATACCAGGGCCAGCACACCGGCACCCCGCCACGAATGGCGCCCACTTGCGGCCACTGTTCGGCGCACCACAGCCAAGGCCGTTCGCCGGCCGGTTGAAAGTGCAGCAACTGCGCACCCTGCCGGCTGAATACCGCCTGGCAACGGGGGTGGTCGATGATCAGCACATCGCGCTGCTGGTAACGCTCCCACTCGAACGTCGGCCGGGGCCGTTGCGAGGAAAAGAAGCGATGTAGCGGATGTTCGGGCATGGTTCAGAGCTCTTGTTGTTTGAGATAGCGCTGTCTCGGCCTATCCCCGACAACCACTGCAAGCCAGTGGATGCCGGGAGCCGAAAATGGATTGGCGTAAATTTACAACAAATGCCCTCAGAATGACGACTGAATCTTCAAGCCCGCGACCAGCGCGTTATCCACCTCATCCACCCCACCGGGGCTCTTGATGTACTGAAGGTTCGGGCGCACGGTCAGCCAGTTGGTGACGTGGAAGCCGTAATAGAGCTCGGCGTTGTACTCGGTGCGCTGCAGCGGCACGAAGCCTGGGTTGTCGTAGTCGTTGATGCCGCTCTGGCCATTGAGCAGCTCGGCGCGCTTCTTCACGTCGTCGTTGACGTGGATCCGCGCCACGCCAAAGCCGATGTCATCCTTGGGCCGAGCATCGAAGGCGCCCTTGTACACCAGGCCGACCTGCTGGTAGTTGTCGACCACGTTGGTGGCCTTGTCGTGCACGGTAAAGTTGGCAAACAGGCTGAGGCCACGGTTGACGTCACCGGCGTGGGCCGTGACCTGCTGCTGCGCCACCACCCACCAACCGTGCTTGCTCGAGTGCGACTTGAAAGCGGCGCCCGTCAGGGCCTGGGGGTTGCCATTGACGTCGTCATACACGTCGTCGGCCTTGGCCGTGCTGTAGTAGTAACCCAGGCGGTATTCACCCGGTAGGCCATTGACCTTGGGCGACCACACCGCCTCCACCGGCAGGATCGCACCCTTGGTGCCGCTGCCGCTGAGTTTGAAGCCGTTGCCGGTTTCAAGGTTCGAGGGGTTTTGCTCGAAGGCGCCGACCTGGACGAAGAATTCCGGCGTGATGTTGTACTTGACCCGCAGCGCCCACTGGCTGACCGGCCAGTTGTACCAGATGCCCCCCACCCAGTTGCCCACCTGCGAGCCGCAGAACGCCAGGTTCTGGAAGTCGCAGGGGAAGCTGTTGAAGTCCTCGCCTTCGCCGAAGCGGCCGAACTTGACGTCCAGCGCCCCGTCGAAGTACTTCTGCTTGACCCACATCTGCGTCAGCCGCCAGGTCTGGCCGCGCCCCCACACTTCCTGCACCGAGCTGAACTGCCCGGCACGCGGGTCGCTGATGCGGTCGTTGGACAGGTTGCGGCCGCTGCGCTCGGTGATCGCCAATTTGAATTCGGCATCGTGCCAACCCAGGATCTTCTGCAAGTCCAAGTGCGCGCCAAGGGCAAACTGGTCGCTGTAGCGCGCCGTCTTGTCGTCGTTGTAGCCGCCGTTGAGGTTACCAGCCACTTCGCCGACGTAGTCGAGGGTGAAGTCGTAGCCTTTATCCAGCAGTTCGGTGCGGGTGCCGCCCCAGTCGCCGGTCATCCATTTTGACTCACTGGAGAAAGCCTCGGCGGCCTGCGCCCCACTGCTGCCCACCACGGCAAGCAAGGCCAATGAGCCCAAGGTCTTGATGCGATTGCGCTGTTCCATCCCTTTGCGTCCTCTTTTTTCTTATTGATGGTGTAGACGATTCAACGGCTCTTGAAGTGAGTCACGTTGTCCTTCACTGAAGCGTTGGCGGTGTTCACGTCCAGGCGCTCACCGCTGGCAGCGTCGAACAGCAGCACCCGCGCCGGGTCGAACTGCAGGTTGAGGCTGTCGCCAACCCGGCACGCCACATCTGGGGCCAGGCGGCAGCAGACCTTGGTCTGGTTGAGGGTGACGAACACCAGCAGGTCAGGCCCGGTAGGCTCGGTCACCTGCACTTCGGCGCGAATGCCGGGCAGGCCGTTGCCCTCCCCCGCGCCCAGGGCGATCTGCTCGGGGCGGATGCCGAGGATGATCTCGCGCCCGTCCAATTCATCACTGGCCAGGCCCAAGGGCAGCTCACAGCGCGCTTGGCCGCTGTCGAGCAGCGCCAGCAGGCGCCCCTCTTGCCGGGCCAGACGAGCTGGGATGAAGTTCATCGGCGGCGAGCCGATGAAGCTGGCGACGAACTGGTTGGCCGGGTCGTTGTAGATCTGCTGCGGGGTGCCGAACTGCTGGATGATGCCGTCCTTCATCACTGCCACTTTGTCGCCCAGGGTCATGGCTTCGATCTGGTCGTGGGTGACATACACCGTGGTGGTCTTCAGGCGCTGGTGCATCAGTTTCATTTCGGTGCGCATCTCGACCCGCAGCTTGGCGTCGAGGTTGGAAAGCGGTTCGTCAAACAGGTAGATCTTCGGCCGCCGCGCCAGCGCCCGGCCCATGGCCACACGCTGCTGCTGGCCACCGGACAACTGCGCCGGCTTGCGCGCCAACAGGTGCTCGATCTGCAGCAGCTTGGCCACCCGCGCCACCTCTTCGTCGATGGCGGCCTGGGGCATCTTGCGAATCTTCAGGCCAAACTCGATGTTCTCGCGCACGCTCATGGTCGGGTACAGCGCGTAGGACTGGAACACCATGGCGATGTCCCGGTCCTTGGGGCTCATGCCGCTGACGTCCTGGTCATCGATGAGGATCGCGCCGCCGCTGATGTGCTCGAGGCCGGCGATGCAGTTCATCAAGGTCGACTTGCCACAGCCCGAAGGGCCGACCAGGATCAGAAACTCGCCGTCCTTGATCGATAGCTGGATGTCCATGAGGGTGTCCGGCAGGCCGCTGCCGTAGGTCTTGTTCACATTGCGAAGTTCTAGCGTTGCCATGACTTACCCCTTGACGGCGCCGGCGGTGAGGCCGCGGACGAAATACTTGCCTGCCACCACGTAGACCAGCAGGGTTGGCAGGCCGGCGATCATCGCCGCCGCCATGTCGACGTTGTATTCCTTGGCCCCGGTGCTGGTATTGACCAGGTTGTTGAGGGCCACGGTGATCGGTTGCGAGTCGCCGCTGGAGAACACCACGCCGAACAGGAAGTCGTTCCAGATCTGGGTGAACTGCCAGATCAGGCAGACCATGATGATCGGTGTCGACATCGGCAGGATGATGCGGCGGAAAATGGTGAAGAACCCGGCACCGTCCAGGCGCGCGGCCTTGACCAGCGCATCGGGGATGCTCACGTAGAAGTTGCGGAAGAACAGCGTGGTGAAGGCCAGGCCGTAGACCACGTGCACCAGCACCAGGCCACCGGTGGTGCTGGCCAGGCCGAGCTTGCCGAGGGTGAACGAGGCTGGCAGCAGCACGGTCTGGAACGGCAGGAAGCAGCCGAACAACAGCAAACCGAAGAACAGCTGCGAACCGCGGAAGCGCCACATCGACAACACATAGCCATTCAGCGCGCCAATGGCCGTGGAGATCAGCACCGCCGGTACGGTGATCAAGATCGAGTTCCAGAAGTAACCACTGACGGTACCCCAGGCCTTGACCCAGCCAATGCCGCTGACCACCGTCGGCCAGCTCAGCAGGTTGCCGGTGCTGATGTCTTCCGGGGTTTTGAAGCTGGTCAGCAGCATCACCACCAGCGGTACCAGGTACAGCACCACGGCAAGCAGCAGTACCGCGTGGATGGCCAGGCGGCCGAGGCTCAGCGCCGGTTTGTCGGCAGGGCTATGCATGGCGTTTGCTCCGCAGCTCCGAGTACAGGTAAGGCACGAGGATCGCCAGGATCGCCCCGAGCATGAGGATGGCGCTGGCCGAGCCCATGCCCATCTGGCCGCGGCTGAAGGTGAACGAATACATGAACATCGCCGGCAGGTCGGAGGAGTACCCCGGGCCACCGGCGGTCATCGCCGCCACCAGGTCGAAGCTCTTGATGGCGATGTGCGAGAGGATCATCAGCGCACTGAAAAACACCGGGCGCAGGCTTGGCAGGACCACGGTCCAGTAGATGCGCGGCAGGCTGGCGCCGTCCATCTGGGCGGCGCGGATGATCGACTGATCGACGCCACGCAGGCCGGCCAGGAACATCGCCATGATGAAGCCCGAGGCCTGCCATACCGCGGCGATCACCAGGCAGTACACCACCCGGTCAGGGTCGATCAGCCAGTCCAGGCGAAAACCTTCCCAGCCCCAGTCGCGCAGCAGTTTGTCCAAGCCCATGCCGGGATTGAGCAGCCACTTCCAGGCGGTGCCGGTGACGATCATCGACAGGGCCATGGGGTACAGGTAGATAGTGCGGATGAAGCCTTCGCGGCGGATGCGCTGGTCCAGCAGCACCGCCAGCAACACGCCGATGGCCAGGCTGATGGCGATGAACAGGCCGCCGAACAGCAGCAGGTTCTTGCTCGCCACCCACCAGCGGTCGTTGTCGAACAGCCGCGCGTACTGCGCTAAACCCGCCCACTTGTAGGTGGGCAAGAACGTCGAGGTGGTGAACGACAGCACGAAGGTCCACAGGATGTAGCCGTAGAAGCCGACCAGGACGATGAACATGCTCGGTGCCAGTACCAGTTTGGGTAGCCAGCGCTGGAGAGCGTCCAGGGGTGAGGCCCGCAGTTGGGCGGTGGTTGTGGTCATAGATCACCTTAAAGGCGTTGCTCACTTGTGTAGGAGCGGCCTTGCGTCGCGAAAGGGCTGCGCAGCAGCCCCACGGGCAGCCTGCACGCTCTGTCGGGTTGTCTTTTTCTTGAGGGCCTGGGGCTGCTACGCAGCCCTTCGCGACGCAAGGCCGCTCCTACAAGAGCAATGCGCCTGATTTGGAATTGGCTATTGGGCGGCCTTGATCGCCGCTGCCAGCTTCTTCGCCGCGTCGGCCGGATCGGCCTTGGGGTCGTTGATGTAGTTGGTCACCACATCGAAGAAGGCGCCCTGCACGGCCAGCGTGGTGGCCATGTTGTGCGCCATGCTCGGCTGCAAGCCGCCGGTCTTGGCGTCAGCCAGGAAGTCCTTGGCCGAGGTCTGGGCGCAGGCGTCGAAGCCGTACGCGCCCATGTCGGCGAGCATGTCGTTACGCACCGGGATCGAGCCTTTGTTGGTGCTGAACACCTTCTGGAAGTCCGTACCCAGCACCTTCCTGGCGATGTCCTGCTGGCCGGCCGCCGTGCCGGGGTCCTTCTGCTTGAACACCACCAGCGAGTCGATGTTGTACAGGAAGCCATTGCTCGTGCCGGGGAACGGCACGCACTGATAGTCTTTGCCCGCGACCTTGTTGGCCAAGGTCCACTCGCTCTTGGCCCAGTCACCCATGATCTGCATGCCGGCCTTGCCGTTGATGACCTTGTTCGCCTCCAGGTTCCAGTCCTGGCCTTTGCCGTCAGGGTCCATGTAGGTGGCGATCTTCTTCAGCTCGGTCAACGCCTTGATCATGTCCGGGCCGGTCAATGTGGCGTTGTCCAAGTCGACCATGGCCTTCTTGTAGCCTTCCACGCCCATCACCGAGAGCGCCACGCTTTCGAAGACAGTGCTGTCCTGCCACGGCTGGCCACCGTGGGCGAGCGGGATGAAGCCGGCCGCCTTGAGCTTGTCGGCGGCGGCATAGAATTCGTCGAGGGTCGCGGGCGCTTTTTCGATGCCGGCCTTTTTGAAGACCTCAGGGTTGATCCACAGCCAGTTCGTGCGGTGGATGTTGACCGGCACGGCGACGTAGTCGCCCTCGTACTTGACGACGTTAGCGACTTTCTGGTCGAGCAGGCTGTCCCATTTTTCGTCCTTGGCCACGTCCTTCAGCACGTCGCTGTCGAGCAGGCCGGTCGCGGCCCAGTCCTGGATATCGGGGCCTTTGATCTGCGCGACGCCTGGCGGGTTGCCGGCCACCGCGCGGCTTTTCAGCACGGTCATGGCCGTGGCCCCACCACCGCCGGCAACTGCGCCGTCCTTCCAGGTAAAACCATCTTTCTCGACTTGCGCCTTGAGCACATCGACAGCGGCCTTTTCACCACCGGAGGTCCACCAGTGCACGACCTCGACATTGCCTTTGGCATCGGCAGCGAGGGCGCTGAGGGGGAACAGAGAAGCGAGGGAAATCGCGGCAGCGAGACGGAGCGTGGAATTCATCGAAGCACCTTTCTTGTTGTTATGCCGTGCAAGTCGGTCGCTTGCGTTGCATGCAGTCTAAGCGGCGTGGCCGACGCGCCAGGTAACGAAGCGATGCGCGAATGTCATCGTTTGGTGACATTCGCGGGGATACCCGCACACACGCTCACTCCAGCCCTCGCGGCAGATACAACGTGACCCGCAAACCACCCTCGCGCAGGTTGAGCAAGCTCACTTCACCGCCATGGCTATGGGCGATGTTGCGCGCAATCCCCAAGCCCAACCCGTACCCCTGCTGCTGCCCGGCCAGCCTGAAGTGCGGCTCGAACACCTGCTCCATCTGCTGCTGCGGCACCCCCGGCCCGTGGTCATCGACCTGCAGGACAAAGCCCTCGGCGCTGTCGATGACCCGCAACCGCGCGCGCTCGCCGTACTTGATGGCGTTGTCGATCAAGTTGCCGATGCAGCGGCGCAACGCCAGCGGCTTGCCCGGGTAGGGCGCCAGCGCTTGGCCCTCCACCGTGATGCGGCCATCGCCAAGGTAAGGCTCAGCCAGGATGTCCAGCACCTGGTTAAGGTCGACCGGCTCGATGTTCTCGTGGATATCGGTGTCTTTCACACACTGCAACGCGCCTTTGACCAACAACTCCAGCTCATCCAGGTCCTGGCTGAACTTGGCCTGCAGGCGCTCGTCTTCCAGCAGTTCGACGCGCAGGCGCAAGCGCGTGATGGGCGTGCGCAGGTCATGGGAAATAGCGCTGAACAGCTGGCTGCGTTCGGTCAGGTAGCGGCTGATACGCTCGCGCATGCTGTTGAAGGCCCGGCCGACTTCAACCACCTCGCTGCCCCCGCCTTCGGCCACGGGGGCCACATCGGCGCCCAGCGACAACTCCCGCGCAGCGCGCGCCAGGCGCTTGAGTGGCCAGCTTTGCCAGTGCACCAACAGGCCGATGAACAGCAACAGCAAGGCGGTGGTGAGCACGATGAAACCGATCTGCTGGCGGGGCAGGCGCTCGGCCTCAAGGCCGGTGTAGGGCTCGGGCAGCAGCGAGGCGATGTACAGCCACTCACCCTCGCCCAGGCGGATCTGTGTCACCAGTACGGGTGGGTTGAGCGGCTCTAGGGTCAGCGAATAATGCGCCCAGGAACGTGGCAGCTCATCGAGTTTCAGGCCGCTGTTGAAAATGCGCAGGTCATCAGGGGCGACGAACGCCACGCTGACTTCCATCTGCGGCCCCAAGCGTTCGTGCAGCACCTGCTGGAACACCTCGATCACCGCCTGCTTGCGTGGGGTGACGGGCAGCACCGGCATGTCCAGCGGCTTGTCGTTGAGCGACACGAAAAAGCGCGTGCCACCCATGCTGCGCAGCTGGTCGAGCACCATCGGCCGGTAGGCCACGGGCAGCGAGCGGAAGTAGCTGACGCTGGCACTCATCGAATGGGCCAGGCTGCTGGCACTGGCGCGCAGGCCTTGTAACTGGCTGGCACGCAATTGAGCGACCCAGATGACGCTGGACAAGCCTTGGGCCAGCAGCACCACCAGCAAGGTGAGCAGCAGCATGCGCCCCAGCAGCGAGCGCGGCAGCAGGCGCCAGCGCCGCTCAGGAAGCGCAGCAGACATGGGCAGCCAGCAGGTAGCCACTGCCACGCACGGTGCGGATCAGCCGTGGTGGCTTTTCGGTGTCGCGCAGACGCTGGCGCAGGCGGCTGACCGCCATGTCGACGATACGGTCCAGCGGCATCGGTTCACGCCCCCGGGTGGCATTGCCGATGGTGTCGCGGTCGAGGATTTGCTGGGGGTGATCGAGAAACAGTTTCAGCAGGGCGAAATCGGCACCCGACAGGATCACCTCTTCGCCATCGCGGTGAAACAGGCGGTGGCTGACCGTGTCCAGGCGCCAGTCATCGAAGGCCAGCACGGCGCTGCTCGGCGCCGCCTGGCCGAACTCGGCACGGCGCAATAAGGCCTTGATCCGCGCCTGCAGCTCACGCGGGCTGAACGGTTTGCCGAGGTAGTCGTCGGCGCCCAACTCCAGGCCGATGACCCGGTCGGCTTCGTCAGAGCTGGCGGTGAGCATGATGATCGGCACCCGCGCTTGACGCGGGTGTTGACGCACCCAGCGGCACAGGCTGAAGCCATCTTCATCGGGCAGCATCACATCGAGAATGACCAGGTCGCAGGGCGTGTTTTCCAGGGCCTGACGAAAGCCTCGCCCGTCGGCCTCGGCGTGTACCTGGAAGCCGGAGCGGCTCAGGTAGGTTTGCAGCAGTTCGCGGATTTCCTGGTCGTCGTCGACCATCAGGATCGATTTTCCGGCAGTGCTCAAGATGGTCCGTCCTCTTGTTGTGTGCAGGTCTTTTTGCCTGCTGTCGGGTATTGCCATTGGGGCTGCTTTGCAGCCCTTCGCAGCACAAGGCTGCTCCTACAGGAATCGCGCCATCAATGATCCAGCGCCATCCTGTACGAAAGGCAGCAAAGTGCCCCCATCAATGATCCAGCGCCATCCTGTAGGAGCAGCCTTGTGCTGCGAAGGGCCGCAAAGCGGCCCCATCAGCGATCCAGCGCCTGCTGCAACGCCACCCCGGCCCCCAGCAGCCCCGAAAACTCCGCCGTCACCAACCACACCGGCACCCCGGCAAAATACCCACTCATGCAGCCCTTGTCGGCAAAGCTCGTGGCAAACCCACTGCGCAGGAACAGCTCGGCAAACCGAGGGATCACGCCCCCGACAATATAAACCCCACCGCGCGCGCCCAAGGTCAGCACATTGTTACCCGCCACGCGGCCCAGGAAGCGGCAGAACTGCTCGACCACCGCCAACGCCCGCGGCTCACCGCCCAGGGCGGCATCGGTAATCTGCGCCGGGGTCTTGTGCCGCGGTGTGTCGCCATCCAGCGCGCACAGTGCTTGATACAAGCGCACAAGGCCTCCGCCACTGAGCACGGTCTCGGCACTGACATGGCCAATCTGGCTGTGAATCTGTTGGTGGATCGCGGCCTCGCGGGCATTGCCCACCGGCAGGTCGACATGCCCACCTTCACCGGGTAGCGCCTGCCAGTGCTGCTCGCCAAGGCGCAGCAGGCTGCCGACACCCAGCCCGGTACCGGGCCCGATTACCAGCGCAGGCCGCAGCGGGTCGGCATGGCCAGGGCACACCTCGTGAAACTCGCCCGCTTGCAGGCGGGTCATGCCCAACGCCATGGCCGAGAAGTCGTTGATCAGCATCAGCCGCTCGACCTGCAGCGTGTTGCAGAACGCACGGCGGCTCAGGCGCCAATGGTTGTTGGTGAAGCGAAACTCATCGCCATCGACCGGCCCGGCCACCGCCAGGCACACCGCCGACAGGCCACCCCGGGCAATGCCCTGATCCTTCAGGTAGGCCTCGATGGCCTGCTCAGGGCTTGTGTAGTCCGCGGTGGCGAATACCTTCACCTGGTACAGCTGGTTGTCACGCCACAACGCAAAACGGGCATTGGTGCCACCGATGTCGCCAACCAGCAAGTCCTTCATTTGAGGTTCTCCAAAGCCGAGGTAAAGGCGCTGGCGCCCTGCTCGGCCGGGCTGAACGCCATGCGCATGAAGCCGAACAGCTCGCGCCCGCAACCCAGGTCATTGCCTTGGGGGGCGGGTGGCAGGTCACGGCTGGCCAGTTCTTCGGCCGATACCTTCACCTGCAGCGTGCCGGCGACGCCATCGACCCGCACGATATCACCCTCGCGCACGCGCGCCAGCGGGCCGCCATCGTAAGCTTCGGGGCACACGTGGATGGCGGCCGGGATCTTGCCCGACGCGCCCGACATGCGCCCGTCAGTCACCAGCGCCACTTTGTAGCCGCGGTCCTGCAGCACACCCAGGAACGGCGTCAGCTTGTGCAGCTCGGGCATGCCGTTGCAACGCGGCCCCTGGAAGCGCACCACGGCGACGAAGTCGCGCTCCAGCTCACCGGCCTTGAAGGCATCGGCCAGCGACTGCTGGTCGTGGAAGATCCGCGCCGGGGCCTCCACCACCTGGTGTTCGGGGGCAACGGCGGAGACTTTCATCACACCACGCCCCAGGTTGCCTTCCATCACCCGCAGGCCGCCTTCGGCTGAGAACGGCCGCGCCACTGGGCGCAGAATGCTTTCGTCCAGGCTCTGCGTCGGCCCTTCGCGCCAGACCAGCTTGCCGTTGTCGAGGAACGGCTCTTGGGTATAACGGCGCAAGCCATGGCCTGCCACGGTGTTGACGTCTTCGTGCAGCAAGCCGGCATCGAGCAGCTCGCGAATCAGGAAAGCCATACCGCCGGCGGCCTGGAAGTGGTTGATGTCGGCCTTGCCGTTGGGGTAGACGTGAGACAACGTCGGCACCACTTCGGACAGGTCGGCCATGTCTTGCCAGGTCAACTGGATGCCTGCCGCCTGGGCGATCGCCGGCATGTGCAAGGTGTGGTTGGTGGAGCCGCCGGTGGCGTGCAAGGCGACGATCGAGTTGACCAGCGCCTTCTCGTCGACGATCTCGCCCAGCGGCATGAAGCTGCCGCTGGCCTTGGTCATACGCGTGACCTGCTGCGCTGCCTCGGCGGTGAGCGCGTCACGCAATGGCGTGTAAGGGTTGACGAACGAGGCGCCCGGCAGGTGCAGCCCCATCACTTCCATCACCAGCTGGTTGGTGTTGGCGGTGCCGTAGAAGGTGCAGGTGCCTGGGCTGTGGTAGGAGTTCATCTCCGATTCCAGCAGTTCTTCGCGGCTGGCCTTGCCTTCGGCGTAGCGCTGGCGCACGTCGGCCTTCTGCTTGTTGGAGATGCCCGACAGCATCGGGCCACCTGGCACGAAAATGGTCGGCAAGTGCCCGAAGCGCAGCGCACCCATCATCAGGCCGGGGACGATCTTGTCGCAGATGCCGAGCATCAGCGCGGCGTCGAACATGTTGTGCGACAGGGCAACAGCGGTGGACATGGCGATCACTTCACGGCTGGCAATGGCCAGCTCCATGCCCGGCTCGCCCTGGGTCACGCCATCGCACATGGCCGGCACCCCGCCGGCGAACTGGCCAACCGAGCCGACTTCGCGCAGGGCTTGTTTGATCTGTTCGGGGAAGTGCTGGTACGGCTGGTGGGCCGAGAGCATGTCGTTGTAGGCGGAGACGATGGCGACGTTGGCCGCGTTCATCAGGCGCAGGCTCTGCTTGTCCTGCGCGCCGCAACCGGCGACGCCGTGGGCGAAGTTGGCGCACTGCAAGCTGGCACGCATGGGTCCGTCACTGGCCGCGCCGCGAATCAGCTGCAGGTAGCGTTCACGGGTGGCACGGCTGCGTTCGACCAGCCGTTGGGTGACCTCAAGGATGCGCGGGTGCATGTACTGGACTCCAGGCTAACTGTAGGGGCGGCTTACCGGGCATTTCCCCTCCAAACGATTGCGACCTAGGCTCTAAGAAAGGGCCTGGAGGTCTCGCTGGGGTGGCCTGCCCGACCACTCGTTGTATGTTTAAACAAAATACTGCCACTAAAAAGGCTTGTTTTCTATCTGATAGTGAATAATCTTGTAATTCCAACAACAAAACCGTTTCAGTGAAGCCCCTTTGTGCCACAGGCCTCACTCGAACCGCCAGAGGTAATGCCATGACCCTTCGCATCGCCATCAATGGATTCGGCCGCATTGGGCGTAATGTCCTCCGCGCACTGTATACCCAAGGCTACCGCCAGGACCTGCAGGTCGTCGCCATCAACGACCTGGGCGACAGCGCCATGAACGCCCATCTGCTCAAGTACGACAGCGTGCACGGCACCTTCGACGCCAGCGTCGAAGCCGATCATGAAAGCCTGACGGTCAATGGTGACCGCATCGCAGTCAGTGCCATCCGCAACCCGGCCGAACTGCCCTGGAAGGCCGAAGCGATCGACGTGGTGTTCGAATGCACCGGGCTGTTCACCGAACGCGCCAAGGCCGCCGCGCACCTCGCCGCCGGGGCTGGCAAAGTGATCGTCTCGGCGCCAGCCAAGGGCGCCGATGCCACCGTGGTGTACGGGGTCAACCACGACGTGCTGCGCGCTTCGCACCAGATCATTTCCAACGCCTCCTGCACCACCAACTGCCTGGCGCCCATCGCCCAGGTGCTGCACCGCGAGTTCGGCATCGAGCAGGGCCTGATGACCACCATCCATGCCTACACCAACGACCAGGTACTCACCGACGTCTACCACAGCGACCCGTACCGGGCGCGCTCGGCCACCCAGTCGATGATCCCCAGCAAGACCGGCGCCGCCGAAGCCGTGGGCCTGGTGCTGCCGGAGCTGGCCGGCAAGCTGACCGGCATGGCGGTGCGGGTACCGGTGATCAACGTGTCGCTGGTGGACCTCACCGTCAACCTCAAGCGCGAAGCCAGCGCCGACGAAGTCAACCAACTGTTCCTCGAAGCCAGCCGACATTCCAGAGTATTGGGCTACAACGCATTGCCTTTGGTTTCCTGCGATTTCAACCACAACCCGTTATCGTCGATCTTCGATGCCAACCATACCCGGGCCAATGGGCGGATGCTCAAGGTGCTGGCCTGGTATGACAATGAATGGGGCTTCTCTAACCGGATGCTGGATAACTGCCTGGCGTTGTGCAGCGCCCAGTAACCCAGCGGCATACGTTTCCCTGTAGGAGCAGCCTTGTGCTGCGAAGAGGCCGGTACAGCCCAGCATTTTCGGTGCGTCTACCGGCCTCTTCGCAGCACAAGGCTGCTCCTACACGGGGATGCGCTAGGTTGGGGTAACCACAATCTTTACCATTTCTAAACACTTCCAGACTTGACCTTTGGTACAGATGATAAGCATTATCATTAACCTTTCGTCGGCCAGGTCCCCCCGTGAGTCAGTCCCGGTTCAACTCCGTCTTCCTCGTCCAGCGCCTCACCCTGCTGCGCACCCTGCAACGCATGGTGGGCAACCCCAGCACGGCCGAGGACCTGCTGCAGGAAACCTACCTGCGGGTGTCCCGTGCCTTGAGTGAGCGGCCCATCGAGCATATCGAACCCTTCGTGTTCCAGACTGCGCGCAACCTGGCCCTCGACCACCTGCGCGCACGCCGGGTGCAAGCACGCATGCTGGTCGACGACGTGCCCGACGATGTGCTGCACAGCATTGCCGCCCCTGCCAGCAGCAGCGAAGACGCCGCCCACGCCGAGCAGTTGCTCGAGCACCTCAGCGTCAGCCTCAACCAACTCAGCGAGCGCCAGCAGCGCATCTTCATCCTCAGCCGCCTGCATGGCGCCACCTACCTGGAAATCGCCGAGCAATTGAACGTCTCCGCCAGCACGGTTCAGAAGGAACTGAAACTGATCATGGCGATCTGCATGGGCGTCGCCGACCGTCTCAAGTGAAACGACCACCGGCCCGCCAGGCAACGCAAAGCGCTTGCCACACCCCGCCTTAGCCTTGATCATTCGTGAATAACCCTTTCAAGGATTCACCGTGACCGACCACCCCGCCCCTCGCCCGACACCCGCCGGGCTCAATGCCCGTGCCCGTGCCAGGGACGAGGCGCTGGACTGGCTGGTACGCCTGCAATGCGCCGATGCACAGGACACCCAGGCCTTCGAAGCCTGGCTCAGCGCCGCACCGGAAAACGCCGAAGCCTACGTTGAAGCAGAAGCGCTGTGGAACGGCATGCCGCTGCACCAGGCTGCCGTGCAACTGCATCAGGGCCAGCGTCGGTCGTTGCGCGGGCGCCTGCGCAGCCACTGGAAGCCCTTGGCCACCGCGGCAGTGCTGCTGGTCGGCCTGTTCACCCTCGGCAACCTGCCCATGCGCCTGCAGGCCGACCACCTGACCGTGGTCGGTGAGCGCCAGCGCCTGCAGCTGGACGATGGCGCAAAAGTACTGCTCAACACCAATTCGGCGTTTGCCAGCGACCTGCGCGAAGGGCGTCAGGTGGCCCGTCTGCTCCAGGGCGAGGCCTACTTCCAGGTCCCTGAGGGCGGGCAAGTGCCGCTCGAAGTCCAGGCCGGCCCTTTGCGCGCCCAGGTGCGTGATACCGACTTTGCCGTGCGGTACCTGGACGGCGAAGCCCAGGTGCGGGTACAGCGCGGTGACGTTGACCTGCAGGCCGCCAGTGACCAGCGCATCCGCCTCAGTGCCGGCGACAGCATCAGCGTCGGCCCTCAGGGCTTTGGCCAGCGACAGCGCGCAGACATGCAAAAGGACCTGGCCTGGGTCGATGGCCGCCTGGTGTTCGAGAACTGCCCGTTGAGCCAGGTGCTGGCCGAGGTCAGGCGCTACTACCCCGGCTGGATCATCAACCGTAACGCCGGCCTCGAAGACGTCGCGGTGACCGGCAACTATCGCCTCGACCAACCGTTGGAAACCCTGCGTGCCTTAGCCCACATCACCTCTGCCCGGCTGCATGAATACCCCGCGGTGGTCATCCTCAACTGAGTGACCGCTGCATCCCTTGCCTGCGCGATAAATTATTTTTACGCGATCGCGCTGCCCCGCCCGTCTCGTTATAGCCAATGCAACTGATTCTTGTTTGAAAACAAGAACGGTCATCACCTATAACAGTTCGCGCGTCTGGGAGCGCTTTCGATGTCCACAGGTCCAACTCGCCCGTCCACACTTTCCCGCCGTACAGGGCAATTGTCCCTGCTGAGCCTGGCCCTGCTCGCCTGCGGCGCCTGCAGCCTGCCGGCCCTGGCCGCCGAACCAGCCCAGGCCAGCAGCCCGCGTATGGGCGACTATCGCTTCAGCATCGGCCAGCAGCCGCTGGTCTCGGCCATCAATGCCTTCAGCCAAGTGACCGGCTGGCAAGTCGGTTTCAGTGCCGAGTTGGCCGATAACGTGGCCTCGCCAGGGGTGCAAGGTGCACTGCCACCGGAAGCTGCGCTCAAGCGCCTGCTCAAGGGCACGGGCCTAGGCTATCGCAAGATCAGTAACGGCAATGTGGTGCTCGAACGCCAGACCACGGGCAATGTCATCGCCCTGCAGCAGGTGACTGTCAGCGCCACCCGCAGCGCCCAGGACGTCAGCCAGGTGCCGAGCACCGTCAGCGTGCAGACCCGCGAGCAACTGGACCGGCAGAACGTCAACAACATTCAGGACCTGGTGCGTTACGAGCCGGGGGTTTCGGTGGCGGGTACCGGCCAACGCAGCGGCCTGAACGGTTACAACATCCGCGGCATCGACGGTGAGCGGATCCTCACCCAGATCGACGGTGTGTCGATCCCCGACAGCTTCTTCTACGGCCCTTACGCCCAGACCCAGCGCAACTATGTCGACCCCGAAATCGTCAAGCGCGTGGAGATCCTGCGCGGCCCGGCGTCGGTGCTGTACGGCAGCAACGCCATCGGCGGTGCGGTGAGCTATTTCACCCTCGACCCAGACGACATCATCAAACCCGGCAAGGACGTCGGCGCCCGCTTGAAGACCGGTTACAGCTCGGCCGACGAAAGCTGGCTGACCTCCGCCACCGTTGCCGGCCGCCAGGGCGACGTCGATGGCTTGCTGCACCTGAGCCAGCGCAACGGCCACGAGACCGAATCGTACGGTGGCCACAGCGGTGACGGCCTGGCCCGCACCGAAGCCAACCCGCAGGACGCGCGCACCACCAACGTGCTGGCCAAACTGGGCTGGAACTACGCCGACGACGCACGCCTGGGGTTCACCTACGAGCGTTACAAGGATGACCGCGACCAGAATATTCTCAGTGCGGTGGGTGGGCCGTTCATCGGTGGTACCACCGCGATGGGCTTCTACAAGGCGCGTAACGGCAACGACACCATTACCCGCGAGCGCTTCGGCATCAACCACGAGTTTGGCCTGGACTCGCTGGTTGCCGACCACGTGAAGTGGAGCCTGAACTACCAGATCGCCAAGACTGACCAGCACACTGAGGAAGTCTACGCGCCTATCACCCGCCAGGTGCTGCGTACCCGGGACACCACCTACAAAGACCGCCAGTGGGTGTTCGATGCCCAGCTGGACAAGGCCTTCAGCATTGGCGCTACTGACCACCTGCTGACCTACGGCACCACCCTCAA
Organism: Pseudomonas sp. Y3 TE3536; assembly: GCF_053629175.1. Taxonomy (NCBI): domain Bacteria; kingdom Pseudomonadati; phylum Pseudomonadota; class Gammaproteobacteria; order Pseudomonadales; family Pseudomonadaceae; genus Pseudomonas; species Pseudomonas sp. Y3 TE3536. The sequence goes on from NZ_JBRJHU010000001.1 coordinate 820,815, forward strand.
GCATGAAAAGGTTACCGGCTCGCGCAGCGGCACCGGCACCTGCCTGGCCGTTGGCGTGGGTTGCTCCGCCGCCGGTGCAGACCGCCCGGCAGACGGCCAGGCCCTGGTCAGCGACTTCCCGGACCCGACCGTGAACACCTACAGCCTGTTCGTCCAGGACGAGATCCGCTGGAACAACTGGACCTTCCTGCCCGGCGCCCGCTACGACTACACGCACATGGAGCCCAAGTTCACCGACGCCTTCCTGCGTGGCCTGGAGTCTACCGGCACGGCGCCTACCTCCCAGGACGACTCGGACAAGAAGTGGCACCGCGTCTCGCCCAAATTCGGCCTGACCTACGCCTTCAACGACAACTACACCTGGTACGGCCAGTACGCCGAAGGCTTCCGCACCCCGACCGCCAAGTCCATGTACGGCCGCTTCCAGAACCTGGAGCAAGGCTATCGCGTAGAGGGCAACCCGGGGCTTGAGCCTGAGAAGAGCAAAAGCTACGAAACCGGCCTGCGCGGCAACTTCGACGCCGGCAACTTCGATGTGGCGGTGTACTACAACAAGTACCGCGACTTCATCGACGAAGACGCCGTGCAAAGCGCCAACCTGGAGCAAACCTTCCAGGCCAACAACATCAAGCACGCCACCATCAAGGGCGCCGAGGTCAAGGGCCGCCTGAACCTGGATCACTTCGGTGCGCCGCAAGGCCTGTACACCCAGGGCTCGATTGCCTACACCTACGGCCGCAACGATGACACCGGCCAGCCATTGAACACCGTCAACCCGCTGAAGGGCGTGTTCGGCCTGGGTTACGAGCAGCAGAACTACGGCGGCCTGTTGAGCTGGACGCTGGTCAAGCGCAAGACCCGCGTGGACGACACCCACTTCTACGCGCCCGACGGTTCGAGCAGCAAGTTCCGCACCCCGGGCTATGGCGTGCTGGACCTGACCGGCTTCTACAAGGTGACCGACGACGTCACCATCAACGCCGGCCTGTACAACCTTGCCGACAAGAAGTACTGGCAGTGGGATTCGGTGCGCAGCTACGACGGCCAGGGTGAAGCGGCTGTGACCCAGCCGGCCAACATGGACCGCCTGACCATGCCGGGGCGTAACTTTGGCATCAATGTGGTGTGGGATATCTGATCGCTTGGGTAGGCCTTGATTGTTGCAGTGCTTGAGATCGAGCGCCGCTTGCGCGGCGTTTCGCAGCACAAGGCTGCTCCTACATTTTTTCGGGCCAATTACTCCTGAGGTAAGGGCGCGCGCAAACAGGTGTAGGAGCAGCCTTGTGCTGCGAAACGCCGCGCGAGCGGCGCTCGATCCCAAAGGCGCTACAACTCTCAAGGCCCACACCCGAAAACCCCAGTTTTTTTACTGTCCCGCCCCCGCTATTTCGTCTTGTCTCTAGACGCCCCCTTTTTCCAAGGACTGCCCCCATGACCGAACGCCCAGCCCTGCGCTCCCAGCGCCTCAACCAGATCACCCACGCCCCGCACGCCGAGCTGGATGCCCTGGTCAAGTCCCACGCGCCCTTCGACAGCCGTGAAAGCTTCGCCCGCTTCGTGGTCGCCCAGTACCTGTTCCAGTCCGAACTCAAGGCCTTGTACACCGACCCGCAACTGATCGCCATCGTCCCCGATCTGGCCGAGCGCTGCCGCGCCGAGCAGGCCCGCCTGGACCTCGCCGACCTCGACACCGAAGTGCCTGGCCCAGTGCCCGGCGCGGTACAAAATCCGAGCCTGGGCGAAGCCATGGGCTGGATCTTCGTCTCCGAAGGCTCCAAACTGGGCGCTGCGTTTCTGATCAAGCGGGCCGTGGCCCTGGAGCTGTCCGACAGCTTTGGCGCTCGCCACCTGGGCGAACCGGCCGGCGGCCGTGCCGAAGGCTGGAAACAGTTCACCCGTATCCTCGATGGCCTGGCGCTGTCGGCCGACGAAGAGGCCGCCGCCGAACGCGGCGCAGTCGCAGCCTTCGAGCGCTTCACCGAGCTGCTCAAACACGCCTATGCCGCGGATGCCGCGCTGGTCTGACACGCTATGCCCGGCCACCCCACCGGTGGCCGAACCGTTTTTTGCAGTGAGACCATGACCCGACCTGCCCGCTCGAAAATCGCCCGCCTGCTGTATGGAATCCTGGCTTACGTCAGCTTGGGGATAGGCCTGGTCGCGATCGTCATTCCTGGCCTGCCGACCACCGAGTTCATCTTGCTGGCCGCCTGGGCCGCCACCCGCAGTTCACCGCGCCTTTCTGCCTGGCTGGAGAACCACCGGTTGTTCGGGCCAATTCTGTTCAACTGGCGCAATGGCAAGGTGATCCAGCGCCGGGCCAAGGTCAGTGCAACCCTCAGCATGCTGCTGTGCGCGGGGCTGATGCTGACCTTCTTAGACCATCACTGGCCCGTGTTTCTGGCGATTGGCGGCATGACCCTGGGCAACCTGTGGATCTGGTCACGCCCAGAACAGGCCTGCCCTGCCGGGTCACAAGCTCAGCAACCCTGAATACAGGGCATACGCGGCCAGCGCAGCGCCCGCCAGCACCGCGGCAAAAATGAGCTTCTCCCACGTCGTGAACAGGGTCTGCCCCTGCTCGTGCTTGGCCCTGGCGAACAGAATCACCCCGGGGGCATACAACAGTGCCGACAGCAGCAGGTACTTGAGCCCACCGGCATACAGCAGCCACACCGCATACAGCAAGGCAACCGACGCCACCAGCAGGTCTTTGCGCCGCAACGCCGCTTGCCCGGCGTAGGTGTCTGCACGCACCGCCAACAACACCGCATACGCCGCTGACCACAGGTAAGGCACCAGGATCATCGACGACGCCAGGTAGATCAGGCTGGTGTAGGTCCCAGCCGAAAACAGCGTAATCAGTAGAAACCCTTGGATCATGCAGTTGGTCAGCCACAGGGCGTTGGCCGGTACATGGTTGGCGTTTTCCTTGGCCAGAAAGCGCGGCATGGTCTTGTCACGCGCGGTGGCAAACAGGATTTCCGCACACAGCAACGCCCAGGAAAGCAACGCGCCGAGCAGCGAAATGGCCAGGCCGATACTGATCAGCAACGCGCCCCACGGGCCGACGATGTGCTCCAGCACCGAGGCCAACGACGGGTTCTGCAACCCGGCCAGTTCCGGTTGGGTCATCACCCCCAGCGACAGCACGTTGACCAGCACCAGCAGCGCCAGCACCCCCAGAAAACCGATCACCGTGGCCTTGCCCACGTCCGAGCGGCGCTGCGCACGCCCGGAATACACGCTGGCGCCTTCGATACCGATGAACACGAACACGGTCACCAGCATCATGTTGCGCACCTGGTCCAGCACATTGCCGAACTGCGGGTTGCTCAAGCCCCAGATATCACGGGTGAAGATGTCGGCCCGGAACGCAAAGGCCGCGATAACGATGAAAATCAGCAACGGCACCACCTTGGCCACGGTGGTCACCTGGTTGATGAACGCCGCCTCCTTGATCCCGCGCAACACCAGAAAGTGCACCGCCCACAGCAGCAGCGAAGCGCAGCCGATGGCGATGGGCGTGTTGCCCTCGCCAAACACCGGAAAATAAAACCCCAGCGTACTGAACAGCAGCACGAAATAGCCGACGTTGCCGAGCCAGGCGCTGATCCAGTAACCCCAGGCCGACGAGAAGCCCATGTAGTCGCCAAAGCCGGCCTTGGCGTAGGCATACACACCTGAGTCGAGTTCGGGCTTGCGGTTGGCCAGTGTCTGGAACACGAATGCCAGGGCCAGCATGCCAACCGCGGTGATGCCCCAGCCGATCAGCACCGCCCCCACATCGGCACGCGCCGCCATGTTCTGCGGCAGCGAGAAAATCCCGCCACCGATCATCGAGCCAACCACCAGTGCGATCAACGCGCCCAAGCGCAGTTTCTGTCCCGGTTCGCTCATGTGCCTCCCTTTTTCACCCGCTGTCATGCGTTTGCAACAGCCGTGGCGGCCATATAAAAGGCATGATTTATATTAAATAAGGCCATAAAAGCTATAGCAGTCATAACTGCTTTGTCTATGCGATACCTCAGTAAAAACTAGCAGCTACCCAGCAACTAGGGAAGAAACTGTTAAAACTCGAAATTCTTGTGAAAAATTTGCGAAAGCCTCAAAAACAGCTAGCTTCAAGCATCGCAGGCCGAACAGAGCGTTTGCTCTAGAAGGACATGGAGGTGCCAGCGTGCAAGGCCTGCAGCAAAGCTGTCGGCACTCTCCAGGAGCCACGTAAAGGATTTTTCCTACTTTACGTGCCCATGAACTGACCCAAGTCAGCGAATGGCGCAGGCGTCGGATTTACTCTGTCGTCAACTTTCTCCTGGCAGGAGTTGTTAAATGTCTGATTCATCCGGAAAACTAAAACTCGGTGCGTTAGTTGCACTGGTAGTGGGTTCAATGATTGGCGGCGGGATCTTCTCGTTGCCACAAAACATGGCGGCCAGCGCAGGCGTTGGTGCGGTGCTGATCGGCTGGGCAATCACTGCGGTCGGCATGCTGACCCTGGCGTTCGTGTTCCAGACCCTGGCCAACCGCAAACCTGACCTGGACGGCGGTGTGTACGCCTACGCCAAAGCCGGTTTCGGTGACTACATGGGCTTCTCGTCGGCCTGGGGTTACTGGATCAGTGCCTGGCTCGGCAACGTCGGTTACTTCGTGCTGCTGTTCAGCACCCTCGGTTACTTCTTCCCGATCTTCGGTGAGGGCAACACCCCCGCCGCGATCATTGGCGCCTCGATCCTGCTGTGGGCCGTGCACTTCCTGGTGCTGCGGGGGATCAAGGAAGCGGCGTTCATCAACCTGGTCACCACGGTCGCCAAGATCGTGCCGCTGGTGCTGTTCGCCCTCATCTGCCTGTTCGCCTTCAAACTCGATGTGTTCACCGCCGATATCTGGGGCCTGGGCACTCCGGAGCTGGGCAGCGTGATGAACCAGGTGCGCAACATGATGCTGGTCACCGTCTGGGTGTTCATCGGCATCGAGGGCGCGAGCATCTTCTCGTCACGGGCGGAAAAACGCGCTGACGTGGGCAAGGCCACCGTCATCGGCTTTGTCACCGTGCTGTTGTTCCTGGTGCTGGTCAACGTGCTGTCGCTGGGCATCATGACCCAACCAGAACTGGCCAAGCTGCAGAACCCGTCGATGGCCGCCGTGCTCGAACATGTGGTCGGCCACTGGGGGGCGGTGCTGATCAGCGTCGGCCTGATCATCTCGCTGCTGGGGGCGCTGCTGTCGTGGGTGCTGCTGTGCGCCGAGATCATGTTCGCGGCCGCCAAAGACCACACCATGCCGGAGTTCCTGCGCCGCGAAAACGCCAACCAGGTACCGGCCAACGCCCTGTGGCTGACCAACGCCATGGTGCAGATCTTCCTGGTCATCACGCTGTTCTCCAGCAGTACCTACCTGTCGCTGATCTACCTCGCCACCTCGATGATCCTGGTGCCTTACCTGTGGTCGGCGGCGTATGCCTTCCTGCTGGCACTGCGCAGCGAAACCTACGAGCAAGCCCTGGCCGAACGCAAGAAGGACCTGTTCATCGGCGCCGTCGCCTTGCTGTACGCCATCTGGCTGCTGTACGCCGGCGGCGTGAAGTACCTGCTGCTCTCGGCCCTGCTGTACGCCCCTGGGGCCATCCTGTTCGCCAAGGCCAAGCGCGAGGTTGGCCAACCCATCTTTACCAACGTGGAAAAACTGATCTTCGCGGCCGTGGTCGTCGGCGCCCTGGTGGCTGCCTATGGCCTGTACGACGGCTTCCTGACCCTTTGACCCACGTCTTCGCACACATGGAGGAATGAACAATGTCCGCTGAAAAACAGAAGTACGGTGTCCACTCCGAAGCCGGCAAACTGCGCAAAGTGATGGTCTGCTCCCCTGGGCTGGCCCACAAGCGCCTGACCCCGAGCAACTGCGATGAACTGCTGTTCGACGATGTGATCTGGGTCGACCAGGCCAAGCGCGACCATTTCGACTTCGTCACCAAGATGCGCGAGCGCGGCGTCGATGTGCTGGAAATGCACAACCTGCTGACCGACATCGTGCAGCAACCGGAAGCCCTCAAGTGGATCCTGGACCGCAAGATTACCTCTGACACCGTGGGTGTCGGCCTGACCAACGAGGTGCGTAGCTGGCTCGAAGGGCTGGAACCACGCCATCTGGCGGAGTTCCTGATTGGCGGCGTGGCCGGCCAGGACCTTCCAGTAAGCGAAGGCGCCGAAGTGATCAAGATGTACAACAAGTACCTGGGTCACTCCAGCTTCATTCTGCCGCCGCTGCCCAACACCCAATTCACCCGTGACACCACCTGCTGGATCTACGGTGGTGTAACGCTCAACCCGATGTACTGGCCTGCGCGGCGCCAGGAAACGCTGCTGACCACCGCCATTTACAAGTTCCACAAGGAGTTCACCGGTGCTGACTTCCAGGTCTGGTATGGCGACCCGGACAAGGATCACGGCAATGCCACCCTCGAGGGCGGCGACGTGATGCCAGTCGGCAAGGGTATCGTGCTGATCGGCATGGGTGAGCGCACCTCGCGCCATGCCATCGGCCAACTGGCTCAGAACCTGTTCGAGAAAGGCGCTGCCGAAAAAGTCATCGTCGCTGGCCTGCCGAAGTCCCGCGCAGCGATGCACCTGGACACCGTGTTCAGCTTCTGCGACCGCGACCTGGTAACGGTATTCCCCGAGGTGGTGAAGGAGATCAAACCCTTCATCATCACCCCGGACTCCAGCAAGCCCTATGGCATGAACATCGCGCCGCAGGATGCCTCGTTCCTCGAGGTGGTATCCGAGCAATTGCTGGGTAAGAAAGACAAGCTGCGCGTGGTCGAAACCGGCGGCAACAGCTTTGCCGCCGAGCGCGAACAGTGGGATGACGGCAACAACGTGGTGGCCATCGAGCCGGGCGTGGTCATCGGCTACGACCGCAACACCTACACCAACACCCTGCTGCGCAAGGCCGGTATCGAGGTCATCACCATCAGCGCCGGCGAACTGGGCCGGGGCCGTGGCGGCGGCCACTGCATGACCTGCCCAATCGTGCGCGACCCAATCGACTACTAACGACCATACGCCCGGCCGCGCCCACGAAGCGGCGGCCGGGATGTTTGCCAAACTCAAGGAGAAACTGTCATGGCGTTCAATATTCACAACCGCAACCTGCTCAGCCTCGAACATCACACCACGCGCGAGCTGCGCTACCTGCTGGACCTGTCCCGCGACCTCAAGCGCGCCAAGTACACCGGTACCGAGCAGCAGCACCTGAAGGGCAACAACATCGCCCTGATCTTCGAGAAGACCTCGACCCGCACCCGCTGCGCCTTCGAAGTCGCCGCCTATGACCAGGGCGCCAACGTCACCTACATCGACCCCAACTCCTCGCAAATCGGCCACAAAGAAAGCATGAAGGACACCGCCCGCGTGCTCGGGCGCATGTACGATGCCATCGAGTACCGCGGCTTCAAGCAGGAGATCGTCGAAGAACTGGCCAAGTTCGCTGGCGTGCCCGTGTTCAACGGCCTCACCGATGAATACCACCCGACCCAGATGATTGCCGACGTACTGACCATGCGTGAGCACAGCGACAAGCCGCTGCACGACATCAGCTACGCCTACCTGGGCGATGCCCGCAACAACATGGGCAACTCGCTGCTGCTGATCGGCGCCAAGCTCGGCATGGACGTACGCATCGCCGCGCCCAAGGCGCTGTGGCCACACGACGACCTGGTCGATCGCTGCAAGAAATACGCGGAAGAAAGCGGCGCACGCATCACCCTCACCGAAGACCCGAAAGCGGCGGTCAAGGGCGTGGACTTCGTGCACACCGACGTCTGGGTATCGATGGGCGAGCCAATCGAAGCCTGGGGCGAGCGCATCAAGCAGCTCAAGCCGTACCAGGTGAATGCCGAGCTGATGAAGGCCACCGGCAACCCACGGACCAAGTTCATGCACTGCCTGCCGGCCTTCCACAACTCGGACACCAAGGTGGGCAAGCAGATCGCCGAACAGTACCCAGACCTGGCCAACGGTATCGAAGTGACCGATGACGTGTTCGAGTCGCCGGCCTGCATCGCCTTCGAGCAGGCGGAAAACCGCATGCACACGATCAAGGCGATCCTGGTGTCGACCCTGGCTGACCTGTAAGGGCTGACTCGACGGGAGGAACAACCCTGAACCCTGTGGGAGCGGGTTTACCCGCGAAAGCGTCAGCCCAGAAGACATCACTGGCCTTGCCGACGCATTCGCGGGTAAACCCGCTCCCACAGGGTCGGTGCCCGTCTTGGGAGCAGCACCCACTTTTCCGATAAAGGACATTCCCCATGCGTATCGTTGTTGCATTGGGCGGCAACGCCCTGCTGCGTCGCGGCGAGCCCATGACCGCTGACAACCAGCGCGCCAATATCCGCACCGCCACCGAGCAGATCGCCAAGATTCACCCCGGCAACGAACTGGTCATCGCCCACGGCAACGGCCCACAGGTGGGCTTGCTGTCGCTGCAGGCGCTGTCCTACAAGCCGGACGAAGCCTACCCGCTGGACGTGCTCGGCGCCGAAACCGAAGGCATGATCGGCTACATGATCGAACAAGAGCTGGGCAACCTGCTGGCGTTCGAAGTGCCGTTCGCCACCCTGCTCACCCAGGTCGAAGTGGACGCCAACGACCCGGCCTTCAAAGACCCGACCAAATTCATCGGCCCGGTCTATAGCAAGGAAGAAGCCGAACGCCTGGCCAAGGAAAAAGGCTGGGTGGTCAAGGCCGACGGCGACAAGTACCGCCGTGTGGTGGCCAGCCCCAAACCCAAGCGCATCTTCGAGATCCGCCCGATCAAGTGGCTGCTGGAAAAAAGCAGCATCGTGATCTGCGCCGGTGGCGGTGGCATCCCCACCATGTACGACGAAAACCGCAAGCTCAAAGGTATCGAAGCGGTCATCGACAAGGACCTGTGCTCGGCACTGCTGGCCGAGCAATTGGAAGCCGACCTTCTGATAATCGCCACCGACGTCGATGCGGCCTACATTGACTGGGGCAAGCCTACGCAAAAAGCCATTGCCCAGGCCCACCCCGACGAACTCGAACGCCTGGGCTTCGCCGCTGGCTCCATGGGGCCGAAGGTGCAGGCGGCCAGTGACTTTGCCCGCAACACCGGCAAAGTGGCGGTGATCAGCTCGCTGGAGAACATCGAAGACATCGTCAAAGGCACCGCCGGCACCCGGGTTTCCACAGCCAAGCCTGGGATCAGCTACCGTTGAATGCAGTGGGCGGGCGTCTGGCGCCCGCCATTTTCGACCTTCCAAAGGAGCTTGCCATGGCCCAGTACCACCCTGGTCATGTACACATCGAGCGCAGCGCGCTGAACACCAATGACCACAGCTATGACCTGAACATCGAATACGAGGCCGCGACGGACCCCAAGGAAGGCAGAGGCATTCAGTTCCGCATGCATGGCAGCATCGAAGGCAAGACGGTGGAGGAGAAGTTCTTCCTGCCCAAGGACCAGGTGCTGCCCAGCTTCCTCATGCTGCTGACCCGCAAGGCTCAGTCTTACCTGGCCCCGCCGAAGAAGTTCGAGAACCTCAGTTCACCGCACAAACTCTACGATTACATGTTCGCGGACATTCGCGAAAAGCTGGACGTGAAGTCGGGCGACGCGATCAAGCCTGAACATCTGGAGTGATTTCAGAATTTTGGGGCTGCTTTGCAGCCCTTTCGCGACGCAAGGCCGCTCCTACAGAACACGCGCTACCTTTGTAGGAGCGGCCTTGCGTCGCGAATGGGCCGCAAAGCAGCCCCGGCAATGTTAAGGCATACTAGCGCCCTCCCCGGCCATCACCGCAACCCTCCCCATGCGCATCCACGTCAGCTTCATCGACCGCGTCGGCATCACCCAGGAAGTCCTCGCCCTGCTCGGTGCCCGCAACCTCAATCTGGACGCCGTGGAGATGGTCCCGCCGAACGTCTACATCGACGCCCCGACCCTCAGCCCCGCCGTGCTCGAAGAGTTGCACGACGCCTTGTTCGAAGTGCAGGGCGTGCAGTCGGTGGATGTGGTCGACATCCTCCCGGGCCAACGCCGCCACCTGCAGCTCGACGCCCTGCTCGCGGCCATGAGCGACCCGGTGCTGGCGGTGGACAGCGCAGGCCTGGTGCTGCTGGCCAACCCGGCGTTGATTGCCCTGTGCGGGCGCGAGTCGGCCGGGCGCTCGGTGGGTGAACTGTTCGGCGACAACGGCCTGCTTCAGGCCCTGCAAGACAACAACTTCCACCTGCCAATGCGCGAGATGCAGCTCAATGGCCAGAGCCTGCTGCTCGACGCCACCCCCATCACCAACGCCGGCGGCCTGCTGACCCTGTACCCGCCGACGCGCATGGGCGAGCGCCTGTCGGCCTTGCACCATGACCACGCCGAAGGCTTCGATGCCTTGCTCGGTGAGTCACCGGCCATCCGTACCCTCAAAGCCCGCGCCCTGCGCGTGGCGGCCCTCGACGCACCCTTGCTGGTACATGGCGAGACCGGCACTGGCAAAGAGCTCGTGGCCCGCGCCTGCCATGCCATCAGCAGCCGCCATGCCGCGCCGTTTCTTGCCCTGAACTGCGCCGCGCTGCCCGAGAGCCTGGCCGAGAGCGAGCTGTTCGGCTATGCCCCAGGCGCCTTTACCGGTGCGCAACGCGGTGGCAAACCGGGGCTGATGGAACTGGCCAACCAAGGCACGGTGTTTCTCGACGAGATCGGCGAAATGTCGCCCTACCTGCAGGCCAAGCTGCTGCGTTTTCTCAGCGACGGCAGCTTCCGTCGCGTGGGTGGCGACCGTGAGGTGAAGGTGGATGTACGCATCATCAGCGCCACCCACCGCGACCTGGAGCGCATGGTGGCCGAAGGCACCTTCCGTGAAGACCTGTTCTACCGCCTCAACGTGCTTAACCTGCAGGTGCCACCGCTGCGCGACCGTGGCCAGGACATCCTGATGCTGGCGCACTTCTTCATGCAGCAGGCCTGCACGCAGATCCAGCGCCCACCCTGCCGGCTTACGCCAGCCACCCACTCGGCGCTGCTTGCCAACCCATGGCCAGGCAACGTGCGGCAGTTGCAGAACGTGATTTTCCGCGCTGCGGCCATCTGCGAAGGCAACCTGGTGGACATTGGCGACCTGGACATCGCCGGCACTTCGGTGGCCCGCGGCCAGGACGGCGAAGTGGCGAGCCTGGAGCAGGCTGTGGGCGACTTCGAGCGGGAACTCTTGCAGCGCTTATATGCAAGTTACCCCTCAACACGGCAATTGGCCGGCAGGCTGCAAACGTCGCATACCGCCATTGCGCAGCGGCTGCGCAAGTACGGTATACCCGGAAAGTCATGAGGCCTGTTGAACAGCCCGAAGGTTATTGACCGGACGCAACAGGGTGCTCAACCCCAACAGCACGAAGGCACCGATCATCATCACCGCCCAAGCCCAGTGCAATGAGCTGAGCTGGTCACGCACGATACCGGCGAGCAGTGGCATGCTGGCGGCGATCAGGTACCCACCACCTTGCACGAACGCCAACAGCGCACCGGCCTTGGACGGTGAATCCGCGTGGTCCATGGCAACGATCAACGAGAGAGGGAAAAGCGCCCCAATGCCCAGGCCCAGGCATACCGTCGCCACGGCCGCCAACGCTACCGGCGCGACCATCAGGCACGCCAACCCTGCTATCAACAACAGAATGACCAACACCAAAGGGTGCCTGCGGTCAGGAAAGCGCTGGATCAAGGATGACACGAGCAACCCGGCGAGCACTTCGGTAACGGTCAGTGCCCCCAACAGGTAACCCGCCTCGGCCGCTGTCCACCCCAACTCGATGTAGAACGGCGGCAACCAGGCCAGCACCAAGGTGTAGGCACCTGTGCCAATGCCGAAGAACAGCAACAGCAGCCAGGCCCGCGCGCTGCGGTAGGGCAATGTGGCCGCCACCTGTCCGCCAGGGGTACCACGCGCTAGCAACAGCCAGACGATCAGGGCGACCAATGCCGGGACGGCAGCGTAGCCCAACGACAGTTGCCAGCCGAACAGGCTCGCGCCGGGTGCTGCCGTGGCGGCGGCCAACGCGGCGCCCGCCATGATGCCGGTGGTGAACAACCCCATCAGCATGCCGGCACTTTGCGGATGGCTGCCTTTGAGGAACGCTGGCATCAGCGCCTGAATGATCGCAATGCCGATACCGCCCAGTGCCGCCGTGGCGATGAGCGCTTCGGCAGTGCTGACGTAGGCGCGTGCAGCGCAGCTCAGCGCAATCAGCACGATGCCTGTCGCCACGCCCGTGGTCTCACCGACCAGACGCAGCAGCCAGGGGCCGGACAACGCGAACAGGCCCATCATCATCACCGGCAAGGTTGTCAGCAGGCCGGCTTGGGTATTGCTCAGCCCCAGGTCGTGCTGCAGCAACTGCAGCAGCGGGCCGATGGCAGCCATGACCGGCCGCAAGTTCAAGCCGATCAATATCGCCAGCAACCCGACGCAGGCTTTGTTGGGGGTATCAGACATGATGGAGGGGCTCCTGCAGAAACGCACCGGTTACCTGGTTGAATGCCTGTGCCAGCGGTACGTTGAATACGTGCCCCTCGCCAGCGAGGGTGGCCAGGCGAGCGTGACCGATGTTGCTGCAGATGGTTTCGGCCTCGGCGCTGGGGCTGATCGGGTCAAACTCTGCGGCGAGCACCAGTGTGGCAGCCTGAATGCGTTGCAAATCGCCAGTCAGGTCGTACTGCTTCATGCCCTCGCACCAGCGGACCTGGTTGTGCGCCCGTAACTGCGCCGCCTGGGCGTGCCACGCCTGGTAAAGCCGCTGACCATCGGGCGAGGCGGCGAAGTCCGCACCCACCAATGCAGGCCAGCTCGATTTGAAGCGCTTGAGGCAACCATCCTGCTTGCCCAAGGCGGCCGCCCACTCGCTGAGCAGCCCTCGGCGATGCGCCGTGCTCATGCTGGCGAAGGTGCCGGCAACGATCAGTTTCTCTACAGCGTGAGGTGCATGGCAGGCCATCTCAAGGGCCACCATGCCCCCCAGGGACAAGCCGATGAGCTGGATGCTGTCGAGCCCAAGGTGGTCCAGCAGCGCCAGCATCTCCAAGGCTTGGGCGTGCGCGGTGATGCCTTCGGGTGCATCACTGGATGCACCGTGCCCTAGCAGGTCGGGTACGATGACACGGTGCCCGAGGCCGAGCAGCGCGCTGAGCTGCGGCATCCACGCCCTGCCGCTGTTGCCCAACCCGTGCAGCAGGAGTACAGGGCTACCGGAGCCGGTGTCATGATAATAGTGACGATGCTGTCCATGTATGAAAAAAGCCATGCTGCCTCCTGATCCTTGAGCTTCACCGCGCCAAGATAGCTTAACGTTAAGATTGTTAAAAGGTGCGGGGGTTCAGAAGGTGCGCTGGTTACACATTTCCAGGTTGAACGATGAGTGCAGCAATGAACGATCATGTCGATTTCGTCGTCGCGCAGTGGGCGCAGGCGATGCCTTCCGTGGATGTTTCCTCCATGGAGATCTTTGGCCGAATGGCGCGTATCAGCAAGCACCTGGAGCGCATGCGTGCAGAAGCCCTGGCGCAGTATGGTTTCAAGGAGGGCGAATTCGACGTCCTGGCAACCTTGCGCCGTGCGGGGGCGCCCTACCGCCTGACGCCAACCGAGCTGTATCGCTCGCTGCTGATAACGTCCGGCGCGATGACCAACCGCTTGGCGAGACTGGAAAGCGCCGGCATGGTCGAGCGCATTGCCGACAATAACGACAAGCGCAGCTCCCAGGTGGCCCTCACAGCACAGGGCAAGGCATTGATTGATAAGGCCGTCCTTACCCATACTGAGATCCAGGAGCTGGTACTGGCCCCCCTGAGCGCCGAGCAGCGAGCACACTTCGCTCAGCTGTTGAAGCAAATGCTCGCTCATCTGCCAGGTGAGGGTGCGCCCAGGCAATGAACTGGAAAATTCAGGAGGAATTTTCATGCTTCACAGCAATTACCTGAAGCAATTGGATCTGCAGGACATCGTGGTGTTCATCAACCTGCTCGAACTGCGCAGCGCCAAGCGGACTGCCGAATTGATGAATGTCAGCCAGCCCACCGTCAGTTATTGCCTGAAGCGCCTGCGCGGGTGCTTCGACGACACCTTGTTCTCGTCGTCGCAAGGGGTGCTGAAACCCACCACCAAAGCGGAAAAGATTGCGCCGTACCTGCGCGTGGTGGTCGAGTCCGTCAACCGCTGTGCCGAGGACGACAGCAGCGTCTCGCCACAAGCACAGCGCAAGATCTGGCGCATCTGCGCGCCCGAGTATTTCGAACTGTCCTTCTTGCCGCAGGCGCTGGCGGTACTGTCCCGAACCCACGGCAATACCTCGCTGCACCTCGAACGCTTGAGCCGTGACCTGCCGGTGGACCGGCTGATTTCAGGCGACATCGACATTGCCATCGGCTTTGGCCCCGGCTATCACCAGATGCACCCCGAGCTGCAGTGGCAACCCGTGCTCAGCGATGATTTCGTGTGCGTAACCAGCCAAGGCATGCTCGCCAGTGAAGAGGCCATGAGCCTGGACGAGTTCTGTGCGTCGCCCCATGTGTTCCCCACACCGTGGATATCGGAAAAGAACATGGTCGACAGCTGGCTGGACAAGGTTGGCCGATCACGCAACGTGCTGGTGCGCGCCAACGGCTATCAGGCCTGCGTGAATATCGTGGCTGCCGTGCCCGCCACGGTGGCACTGCCCGCACGCCTGTTGCCGCACCTGCGCATCGCGCCTGGGCTGAAGGTGTGCAAACCGCCACTGGGGTTCCCCAGTTTCACCCTCGACATGATCTGGTCGCGCGACCGCAGCGACAGCAAGGATATTTCCAGCCTGCGTGCACTGGTCGAAGCGGTGGCGCAAACGCTGTTGACGGAACGATGACCCGCTTTATTAAATTTTCCCATCGCATTTAAATTTCTTAAAACCAGCAGCTTGTTCTTTTCACTTACTGTGAGGTCATCGGGTAGCGGTGTTCTACCTGACCCACAGTTCACGGAGGAATAAGTCATGCTGGCGCACGTACAACCCACGGTGTTTCCGTTCTATCGACAACCGACACCGTGCTACGGTTTCGAATGTATCTATGCCGTCGACCGCGACCTGCGGGTAGGCGATTCAATCAACAGTGCAACACTGTATGAAGACCTCGCCCACAGTGGCGCAATTATCTACCGCGACTTTGCCGATACACTGCCGGACTTCAACGACTTCGTCAGTGCGCATTCCGCCCGCGTGACATTCGACCCGGCCCGCAAAGCCGCCACGTCCAACACGGCAGAAATCGAGGCCGGGGTGAATGAAATGGGGCTGCACCGTGAGAACGGTAACTTGCCATTCAACCCCGACCTGCAGTGGTTCTACTGCCTGGAGCCAGCAGCCGTCGGCTCTGAGACGACCTTGTGCGACGGCCAACGCGTACTGTTCGACTTGTCTTCGAAAACCCGAAAGTGTTTTGAGAACCGTGAGATTCGTTACAGCCGGCGCATCCCTTGGAACAATGTAAAACGTTTTCTGAGCATTGAACTGCAACTGCCCATCGATGACATTACCGACGAGCATTTGCACCAGGTCAATCAACGTGTCAGTGGCCAAACTTACCGTCGCATCGATCAGAACCTGATTGCGTCAGAACTGATTATCTCGGCGGTTGAAACCAGTTGCTTCAGCGGCAAGCAAGCGTTCTGCAATTCAATGCTCGGCCCCAGCGTCAATTATGAACCGCCGCTTATCACGTGGGCCGATGGTGAAGATATCGCCCTGGATATCTGGGACGAAATCAAAGAAGTCACCGCCCGCAATACCTATAGCCACTTCTGGCAGAAGGGCGACCTGGTGGTAATCGACAACACCCGGGTGATGCACGGTCGCCGACGCCTGGATGACCCCTCACGGCGCATATTCGGCGCGCAAAGCTACCGCATTGGAGGTATCGGCCAATGATCAGCCAAAAAATGCAGGACTACCTGGCCGCCACCCCCGACCGCGTAGTGATCAAGGAAATGAACGGTCGCGCCTACACGTTGCACGAATTGCGCCGTGACGTGATGCGACTGGCCAGTGCCCTCGAGGGGCGGGTTGGCCGCTGCGAACGCAAAGTGTTCGGCATCGCCATGCGCTCTTGCTACGAGTGGGTGTACACCTTGTTGGCGATCCAGAAAGTAGGCGGTGTGTTGCTACCGGTGCCCATCGAGTTCTCCGACGACCAGATCGGCAGCCTGCTCGGCAAGGCGGCGGCAGTGTTCGTCAGCGATGAGCAAACCGCCGGCCGCCTGCACGCTATTTTGCCGGACAAGGCGTGCTTCATTCCCGCGCAACTCATGCACGAGACCATTGGTGATGAATGGCGCCAGGAGGACGAGCTCATCCCGGACGGCATTGTTTCGATCATCCACACGTCCGGCACCACCTCCAAACCCAAAGGAGTGATGATCCGCGACGAGGCCGTCGGGTTGCTGGTCGATAACGTGATGAAGCGCCTGCCACAACAGCCGCTGCACTACTTCTCGATTGTCCCGATGAGTTTGCTGATCGAGCAGGTGCTGGGGGTATTCATCCCGATTCTGTCCGGCGGCACCTTGACCCTCATGCCCGAAGGCATGACCGAATACGGCGCAGCCAGCGGCAACGCACGGCAGTACCTGCAGCTGATAGCCCCCAACCAGCCGAACTTCCTGTACCTGCCGCCCAAGCTGCTGGAAGAGGCCAACCTGCTGCTCGAGCACTGCTCGGTCGAGGAACTGTTCGGGCCACAATGCCCGCACATCATCACCGGCGGCGCGAAGATTCCGGTAACGGTTTTGCAAGCCTTGGAAGCGCACGGCGTGCAGGTGTTCGAAGCCTATGGCCTGAGCGAGAACTCTTCGATCATTTCGCTCAACTCACCGGCGCAACGGCGTATCGGCTCGGCAGGCACACTGCTCGATGGTATCGAACCCAAGCTGGTCGACGGTGAATTGCTGGTCCGCACGCCGACCCTCTGCGCCGGTTACTACAACGCCGACGATACTGCCTGCGACCTGTCCGATGGGTATCTGCATACCGGCGATATCGCCGAATTTCGCGACGGTTATCTGTACATCACCGGCCGCAAGAAGCACGTGATCATCCTGTCTACCGCACGCAACATTTCGCCTGAATGGGTCGAGAACGTCTACAAAGAGAGCGCCCTGGTAGACGACATGATCGTCATGGGCGAAGGCAAGGACGAGCCCTGCGCCATCGTCTTGAGCAGCGCCTGCGCTGACTCGGTCCGCCAGGAAATGGCGCGCCTGGAGCACCGGCTCGCCGACTTTGCCAGGGTCAGGCAGATTCGCGTCATCGCTGACATCGCCACCTTCCGTGATCAGTTCTACACCGTCACGGGGCGGCCACGCAGGGCCGAGATCGAAGCGCGGTTCATCGACCAGATGTACGCCTGAGGAAGCCACCATGTACATCGTGCGTAATTTCTACAAAGGCCGACCTGGCTACCGATGCCTGCAGGAAGCGGTACGTGCCCACTACCTCAAGCACTATGGCGCGACGCCAGAGCCACAGCCCGATCTGTTCGTCTGCCTGACCGGTGCCAACGGTGGGGCCCCAGGTTACGCCTGTGCGGGGATCAGCTACGGCGATTCCGGCAAGCTGTTCAGCGAGTACTACCTGGATCAAAGCCTGGATGAGCGCTACCACATCGATCGGGCACGCATTGCCGAAGTGGGCGCATTCGCCTCGTTCCATAGCGGCAGTGGGGCCGGGAAGTACTTGCTCAACAACGTGATCAAGACACTGGCCCTGCGAAATTTCGGCTTGGTGGTGCTGACCGCGACCGAGCAGGTGCGGCAGCTGCTGATCCCCCTGGTGGACACCCTTGAGGACCTGGGCGGTGCCGACCGCAGCAGGCTCAAGGACCCTGGCGTCAACTGGGGCAACTACTACGAACACGGACCACGGGTGGTGGCTTCGCGCCTGTCTGCACCGAGTACCTGGGGCAATGCCCCCGCCCTGGCGCTGAGCCAGCCGCATTTCACCTGCCAGGCATCCGCCTGACCACATCTGGCTCCGGGCATGGCCGTGCCCGGAGCACTGGAGGTAACCATGAACGCAAACAAGCGTTACGAGAATTTCATCGTGTTCCTTGCGCCCCTGATCAATAGCGTCGGGGGTATCGCCATCGACCTGTATGCGCCGAGCATGCCGTCAATTGGGCATGAGCTGGGCGCCAGCCCGTCGCTCATGCAAAACACCATCACCATCACCTTGCTGTTCTATGCCATCGGCCAGCTATTTTTCGGCATCATGACCGATGCGCGCGGGCGCAGGCCGGCGGTAATCCTGGGCCTGGCGCTGTTCCTCAGCGGTAGCCTGCTGGCCACCTTCTCGACCTCCATCGAAATGCTGTTGGTGGCCCGCGCACTGCAAGGTTTTGCAATCGGTGCCTGCCAAGTGGTTGCCCGTGCCTTGCTGGTCGATATCGTCAAGGGCCCGCGCTTCTATGTGGCGATCATTTACCTGAGCCTGGCGTTCGGCCTCGGGCCCGTCATCGCACCCTATGTGGGCGGCATGATCGAGGTCTACCTGGGGTGGCGCTACAATTTCGTCCTGTATGCGGTCTACGCCGTGATCGTGATGGCGTTCGTCCTGGCTGGCCTCAAGGAATCGCTGCCCGCCACTGCCCGCCGCAGTGCCATGCAAACGTTGGTGGGCTACCGGTGCATCCTGGCTGACGGGCGCTTTCGCTCTTCGGTCATCGTGCTGGGGGCAAGTTTCTCGGCGTTTCTGCTGTGGAACGTGATTGGCCCGCACATCGTCCAGGAACGGCTGGGCCATGACGCACAGTACTTCGGCACCACGGCACTGGCGGTGGGCAGTTGCTATCTGGTCGGGACGCTGGTCAATCGCGCGTTGATCCGCAGGGTCCAGGCGGCCACGTTGATGTGGACGGGCATGCTGCTGTTCCTGCTCGGCGTGTTGAGCATCGCCGCCATGCCGGCTGGGCTGAACCTGGTCAGCATCCTGGGTGGCATCATGCTTGTCGCGTTTGGCCAGGGCTTTATCTTTTCCAACGCCATGGCCCGCTCCATGTCCCTGTTCCCCGACCGCGCAGGCGTAGCGGCAAGCCTGCAAGGCTGCCTGATGCTGGTGTTCGGGTCGCTGGCGTCGGGCATCGTCAGTGCGCTGCCGTTGGCGTCCAACCTGGCGATCGCGGGCGTGTTCCTGGTGCTCTGGCTGATCTCGCTGTCGGGGATGCTGACGGTGCGCCTGCAACAGCGCCAAGCGTCGCCAGCCTGAGCCAGGTGCCGACCGCTAGGCTTAGATGACGTGTGTGTATTGATTTCAATACATCGTAATGGAATCAATACACACCCACACCGATCTGTATCTATAAGGGTTTGCCACGACTGGCGATTTGGGCCGTGGACCTTCTGTATCGATTTCATTCCGGCCTCGTATTCACGAGCATTTCGATAATCGATCAAGCCATTGATTTATAAGCGTTTTATTTTATTGGCCACATTTTTGCTACAGGAAATCCAACAAGTGCGTGGCTGACCACGCCTACCGCCCTGCTTTTCGAGGATTTCCCATGAGCGAGTTGCGTTTTACTGAAGATCACGAATGGCTGCGCGTCGAAGCTGACGGCAGCGTCACCGTGGGCATCACCGCCTACGCCCAGAACGCCCTCGGCGATGTGGTCTTCGTGCAACTGCCAGAGTTGCAGCAATATGAGAAAGGCAGCGAAGCGTCCACCGTCGAATCGGTCAAGGCCGCCAGCGGCGTGTACATGCCGCTGACCGGCGAAGTGGTCGAGGTCAACGGCCAGCTCGAAAGCAGCCCGGAACTGGTCAACGAAGACCCGATGGGTGAAGGCTGGTTCTTCCGCTTCAACCCGGCCGACATGAGCGAAGTGACCGCCCTGCTCGACCAGGACGCCTACGACCGCCTGATCAAAGCCAACGACGACGCCTGAGGAACCGCACCATGACCATCAACCTCGGCACCGCCAACGAATTCATCGCCCGCCACATCGGCCCACGCGCCGCTGACGAACAGGCCATGCTCGCCACCCTGGGGTTCGATTCCCTGGACGCCATGACCGCCGCGGTCATCCCCGACAGCATCAAGGGCACCAGCGTGCTCGGCGCTGAAGACGGCCAGAGCGAAGCCGACGCACTCGCCTCGCTGAAAGCCATCGCCGGCAACAACCAGCTGTTCAAAAGCTACATCGGCCAGGGTTACTACAACACCCACACCCCGGCACCGATCCTGCGCAACCTGCTGGAAAACCCGGCCTGGTACACCGCCTACACCCCTTACCAGCCGGAAATTTCCCAGGGGCGCCTGGAAGCGCTGTTGAACTTCCAGACCCTGATCAGCGACCTGACCGGCCTGCCGATCGCCAACGCCTCGTTGCTCGACGAAGCCACCGCTGCCGCCGAAGCCATGACCTTCTGCAAGCGCCTGTCGAAGAACAAGGCCAGCCATGCCTTCTTCGCTTCCAGCCACTGCCACCCGCAAACCCTCGACGTGCTGCGCACCCGTGCCGAGCCGCTGGGCATCGACGTGGTGGTTGGCGACGAACGTGAACTGACCGATGTCAGCGCTTTCTTCGGCGCATTGCTGCAGTACCCGGCCAGCAACGGTGAGGTGTTCGACTACCGCGACCTGGTTCAGCGCTTCCACGCGGCCAACGCCCTGGTGGCCGTGGCTGCCGACCTGCTGGCCCTGACCCTGCTGACCCCGCCAGGCGAGTTCGACGCTGACGTGGCCATCGGCAGCGCCCAACGCTTTGGCGTGCCACTGGGCTTTGGCGGCCCGCACGCGGCTTACTTCGCCACCCGCGATGCATTCAAGCGCGACATGCCGGGCCGCCTGGTCGGCGTGTCGATCGACCGCTTCGGCAAGACCGCCCTGCGCCTGGCCATGCAAACCCGCGAACAGCACATCCGCCGTGAGAAGGCCACCAGCAACATCTGCACCGCCCAGGTGCTGCTGGCCAACATCGCCAGCATGTTCGCCGTGTACCACGGCCCGGCCGGCCTCAAGCGCATCGCCCAACGCACCCATGCACTGACCGCCATCCTCGCCGCCGGCCTCAAGGCCATGGGCGTCCAGGTCGTCGGCGACAGCGCCTTCGATACCCTGACCCTGGCCACCGGCGAAGCCACCGCCAGCCTGCATGCCAAAGCCCGTGACCAGCGCATCAACCTGCGCCAGGTCGACGCTGGCCACGTCGGCCTGTCGCTCGACGAGACCACCGCCCAGGCGGATGTCGAAGCGCTCTGGCAACTGCTGGCCGGCGACCAACCGCAACCGGACTTCGCCGCCCTCGCGGCCAGCACGGGCTCGCTGCTGCCGGCCAACCTGCTGCGCCAGTCGGCGATCCTCGAACACCCGGTGTTCAACCGCTACCACAGCGAAACCGAGCTGATGCGTTACCTGCGTCGCCTGGCCGACAAGGACCTGGCGCTGGACCGCAGCATGATCCCGCTGGGTTCGTGCACCATGAAGCTCAACGCTGCCAGTGAAATGATCCCGGTCACCTGGGCCGAATTCGGCAACCTGCACCCGTTCGCCCCGGCTGAACAAAGCCAGGGTTACCTGCAGATGACCACCGAGCTGGAAGCCATGCTGTGCGCCGCCACCGGTTACGACGCGGTGTCGCTGCAACCCAACGCCGGTTCTCAGGGCGAGTACGCCGGCCTGCTGGCCATCCGTGCCTACCACCGCAGCCGCGGCGAAGGCCACCGCGACATCTGCCTGATCCCGTCTTCGGCCCATGGCACCAACCCTGCGACCGCGAACATGGCGGGCATGCGTGTGGTGGTCACCGCCTGTGACGCCCGTGGCAACGTCGATGTCGAGGACCTGCGCGCCAAGGCCATCGAACACCGCGAGCGCCTGGCCGCCATCATGATCACCTACCCGTCGACCCACGGCGTGTTCGAAGAAGCGATCGGCGAAATCTGCGCGATCATCCACGACAACGGCGGCCAGGTTTACATCGACGGCGCCAACATGAACGCCATGGTCGGCCTGTGTGCCCCTGGCAAGTTCGGCGGCGACGTTTCGCACCTGAACCTGCACAAGACCTTCTGCATTCCGCACGGTGGTGGCGGCCCGGGCGTCGGCCCGATCGGCGTCAAGTCGCACCTGGCGCCGTTCCTGCCCGGCCACGCGCAGCTGGAGAACCCGCAGGGCGCGGTGTGCGCCGCACCGTTCGGCAGCGCCAGCATCCTGCCGATCACCTGGATGTACATCCGCATGATGGGCGGTGCCGGCCTCAAGCGCGCGTCGCAAATGGCCATCCTCAACGCCAATTACATCGCCCGCCGCCTGGAAGAGCACTATCCTGTTCTGTACACCGGTGGTAATGGCCTGGTTGCCCACGAGTGCATCCTCGACCTGCGCCCGCTGAAGGACACCAGCGGTATCAGCGTCGACGACGTGGCCAAGCGCCTGATCGACTTCGGTTTCCACGCCCCGACCATGTCTTTCCCGGTGGCCGGCACGCTGATGATCGAGCCGACTGAAAGCGAGTCCAAGGAAGAGCTGGACCGCTTCTGCGACGCGATGATCCAGATCCGCGAAGAAATTCGCGCCGTCGAGAACGGCAGCCTGGACAAGGACGACAACCCACTGAAAAACGCCCCGCACACCGCAGCGGAGCTGGTTGGCGAATGGGCCCACGGCTACAGCCGTGAACAGGCGGTTTACCCGCTGCCGAGCCTGGTGGAAAGCAAGTACTGGCCACCTGTCGGCCGGGTCGACAACGTGTTCGGCGACCGTAACCTGGTCTGCGCCTGCCCGTCGATCGAGAGCTACCAGGACGCCTGATAGCTCATCGGCCCACCGCCTGACTTGTGGGAGCGGGTTCACCCGCGAATGCAATTGTGGACTCACTGACGCATTCGCGGGTAAACCCGCTCCCACAGGGTCCAGTGTCGCCTTCAAGCCTTACCTGGAGGAAGCAGTATGTCACTGAGCGTCTTCGACCTGTTCAAGATCGGCATCGGCCCCTCCAGCTCCCACACGGTCGGCCCGATGCGCGCCGCCGCACGTTTTGCCGAAGGCCTGCGCCGCGACGGCCTACTGGCCAGCACGGTCAGCGTCAAGGCCGAGCTGTATGGCTCGCTCGGCGCCACGGGTAAAGGCCACGGCAGCGACAAGGCGGTGTTACTCGGCCTGGAAGGCGAGCACCCCGATACCGTCGATACTGAAGCCATCCCCGCCCGCCTGCAGGCCATCCGCGACAGCGGCCACCTGCGCCTGCTCGGCGAACACGACATCGCGTTCGTCGAAAAGCAGCACCTGGCAATGATCCGCAAGCCACTGGCCTACCACCCCAACGGCATGATCTTCCGCGCCTTCGACCACGCCGGCCTGCAGATCCGCAGCCGCGAGTACTACTCGGTAGGCGGCGGTTTCGTGGTCGACGAGGACGCTGCCGGCCACGACCGTATCGTCGAGGACAGCACGCCGCTGCCCTACCCATTCAAGTCCGCCAAGGCGCTGCTCGGGCACTGCACCGCGCAACACCTGTCGATCAGCCAGGTGATGCTGGCCAACGAGGCGGCCTGGCGCCCGGAGGCCGAGACCCGTGCCGGCCTGCTGCGTATCTGGCAGGTGATGCAGGATTGCGTCGAGGCCGGTTACCGCCATGAAGGCATTCTGCCGGGTGGGCTCAAGGTCAAGCGCCGGGCACCGGCGTTGTACCGACAGCTCAGCCAACACCCGGAAGCCAGCCTGCGCGATGCGCTGTCGGTGCTCGACTGGGTCAACCTCTACGCGCTGGCGGTAAACGAAGAGAACGCCTACGGCGGCCGCGTGGTCACCGCACCCACCAATGGCGCCGCGGGCATCGTCCCTGCGGTATTGCACTACTACATGCGCTTTGTACCGGGTGCCAGCGAAGACGGCGTGGTGCGCTTTCTGCTCACGGCGGCGGCCATCGGCATTCTCTACAAAGAAAATGCCTCCATCTCCGGCGCCGAGGTTGGCTGCCAGGGCGAAGTGGGCGTGGCCTGCTCGATGGCCGCTGGTGCCCTGTGCGAAGTCATGGGCGGTAGCGTGCAACAGGTCGAGAACGCCGCCGAGATCGGCATGGAACACAACCTGGGCCTGACCTGCGACCCGATTGGTGGGCTGGTTCAGGTGCCCTGCATCGAGCGCAACGCCATGGGCTCGGTGAAGGCGATCAACGCCGTGCGCATGGCCTTGCGCGGTGACGGGCAGCACTTCGTCTCGCTCGACAAGGTCATCCGCACCATGCGCCAGACCGGCGCCGACATGAAAAGCAAATACAAGGAGACCGCCCGCGGCGGTCTGGCCGTCAACATCATCGAGTGTTGACCCGATAACAACACCAAGGAGTCACTGATGTCCGAAACACTGCTCAAGACCCCGCTGCACGCCCTGCACCTCGAACTGGGCGCGCGCATGGTGCCGTTTGCCGGCTATGACATGCCGGTGCAGTACCCGCTGGGCGTGCTCAAGGAGCACCTGCACACCCGCGACCAGGCAGGCCTGTTCGACGTCTCGCACATGGGCCAGATCACCCTGCGCGGCAGCGACGCTGCCAAGGCGCTGGAAAGCCTGGTGCCCGTGGACATCATCGACCTGCCAGTGGGCATGCAGCGCTATGCCATGTTCACCAACGAGCAAGGCGGCATCCTCGACGACCTGATGGTTGCCAACCTGGGCGATGACGTGCTGTTCCTGGTGGTGAACGCCGCCTGCAAAGACCAGGACTTGGCCCACCTGCAAAAACACATCGGCAGCCGCTGCGAGATTCAGCCACTGTTCGAGGCCCGCGCCCTGCTGGCCCTGCAAGGCCCGGCGGCGGTAAAGGTGCTGCAACGCCTGGCCCCGGAAGTGGCTGGCATGACCTTCATGCAGTTCCGCCCGGTCACCCTGCTCGGCGAAGACTGCTACGTCAGCCGCTCAGGTTATACCGGTGAAGACGGCTACGAAATTTCGGTGCCGGCCAACGCCGCCGACGCCCTGGCCCGCCGCCTGCTGGCCGAGCCCGAAGTGCAACCCATCGGCCTGGGTGCGCGCGACTCGCTGCGCCTGGAGGCCGGCCTGTGCCTGTATGGCCACGACATGAACACCGAGACCACGCCGATTCAGGCCAGCCTGCTGTGGGCCATCTCGAAAGTGCGCCGCGCCGACGGTGAACGCGCTGGCGGCTTCCCCGGTGCTGACATCATCTTTGGCCAGCAGCAGCACGGTGTAAAACAAAAGCGTGTCGGCTTGCTGCCGCAAGAACGTACACCGGTACGAGAAGGCGCAGAGATTGTCGATGCATCCGATAACCCAGTGGGCAAAGTCTGCAGTGGTGGCTTTGGCCCAACACTTGGCGCACCGGTTGCAATGGGTTATGTCGATATCGAACATGGCGCGCTAGACACCCCATTGTTTGCATTGGTACGGGGCAAGAAGGTTGCCTTGAAAGTCAGCAAAATGCCTTTCGTGCCGCAACGTTACTACCGTGGCTGAATGCAGAACATGAGGTCGGTGAACAGGCTCGCCCTATTCGATTTCGAACCTGTTCAATAACGAACGAACATGGCGCCAGCCCAGGCGCCATGCCGTTTGCGACAAATTGTTCGGCTATCGGCAAAAGCCCTGTTTTCCTGACGAGCAAGGGCTTGTTTTTCGCGCAGGAGTTGGCGTAGAGTCACTGCACTGTGTTTGCATGGGTCGCAACAGTTCGTGACCTGGGCCAGTAGCCGCAATCTGCTACAACCCGTTCGACGTCTCTTACTTTCCAGCAACCCAGCCCAGTAAGCTTTCATTCAATAACGATGTGAAAGTAACTGTTATCAATTAATAGATTTATAGGAAATAAGAAAATGGCAACGCGTCAGAACGGTACCGTCAAGTGGTTCAATGACGAGAAAGGTTACGGTTTCATCACTCCAGAGAGCGGTCCGGATCTGTTCGTACACTTCCGTGCCATTCAAGGCAACGGCTTCAAAAGCCTGAAAGAAGGCCAGAAGGTTACCTTCGTAGCCGTTCAAGGCCAAAAAGGCATGCAGGCTGACGAAGTCCAGCCAGAAGCCTGATAATCCCTAAAAAAGAGCCCCTGCGTTGACGCGCAGGGGCTTTTTTTTGCCCGCAGTTCCCTAAAATGGGCCTTTGCCATCTGGAGCTGCAGCGTAATGTCCAAGCCTCCCCTCTTGCCCCAGGGTGACTTCCCGCCCGCTGGGCTAGGCCGCCGGCTGGCGGCGATGTTCTATGACTTTTTGCTGTGCACTGCCCTGCTGATCGTGACGGCGGGCGCTTACAAGATGATCCAGATGGCAATTATCGGCGAGGCCCGCATGCGTGAGCTGACCGATGCCGGGGCGCTGGATGGCGACCCGTTGTTGTCGACGATCCTGGTGTTCGCGCTGTTTGGTTTCTTTGCCAAGTTCTGGACCCACGGCGGGCAGACCCTGGGCATGCAGGTGTGGGGCGTGCGGGTGCAGAATGCCGATGGCAGTGCCATCAGCCTGTGGCAGGCACTGTTGCGCTTCGTGGTCTCGATCGCGTCGTGGCTGTGCCTGGGGCTGGGGTTTTTCTGGGCGTTGATCGACAAGCGCAAACGCGGGTGGCATGACATCTATTCGGAGACACAGCTGGTGCGGGTGCCGAAGCAGAAGAAATGACGCTCAGTTACGCACACTCTTCAATGCCGCCACCGTCCCTGTAGGAGCAGCCTTGTGCTGCGAAGAGGCCCGTGACAGCAGCAAAGATTGATTGCGCTGTCACCGGCCTCTTCGCAGCACAAGGCTGCTCCTACAGGCCAAGGTTAAGCACACGCCTAAAGCCAGAATTGAACCCTCAAAAAAGCCGACCCTTAGGTCGGCTTTTGCACATCGATCAAACCCTCAACCCGCTCGGCGGAGTAACCACAACCCTGCCAGCGCGCAGATCCCGGCCGGTATCACGACCGCCAGCAACGGCGGGAAGCCGAACACCTGGCTCGAAGGGCCTAGCAGGTCCTGGGCGATGCGGAACACGAAGCCCACCAGCACACCGGTGAATACCCGCTGGCCGAGGGTCACCGAGCGCAGAGGGCCGAAGATGAAGGAAATCGCCATCAGCACCAGTGCCGCGGTCACGGCCGGCTGCAACACCTTGGTCCAGAACGCCAGCCAATAGCGGGCATTGTTCAAGCCTTGGTCGGACAGGTAGTGGATGTAATCCCACAAGCCGCTGATGGACAGCGATTCCGGCGCCAGGATCACGGTATTGAGCAGTTGCGGCGTAACCGAAACGTCCCAGCGCTCTTCCGGCGTCTTCACCACTTCGGTGTGGTCACCACGGAAATACGTGGTGCTGACATCGCTGAGCTGCCAGTGGTCGTCGTTGTACTGCGCCCGGCGGGCGAAGCTGGAGGTGACGATCTTGCGCTCACTGTCGAAACGGTAGCGGGTCACGCCCAGCAGCAAACCATTGGGCTGCACGGCGTTGATGTGCACGAACTCTTCGCCCTGACGGTGCCACATACCCCGCTTGGAGCTCTGCGCCTCACCGCCACCCTGGGCCAGGGAACGGTCGGCCTGGGCCTTGTTTTCGGTGACCGGCGCCACGTACTCGCCAATCAACACGCCCACCAGCATCAGCACCAGCATCGGCTTCATGACCGCCCAGACGATGCGGCCGATGGAAACACCGGCAGCGCGCATGATGGTCAGTTCGCTGCTGCTGGCCAGGCTGCCCAGGCCGATCAGGCAGCCAATCAGTGCCGCCATCGGCAACATGTCATACAAACGGCGCGGTGCGGTCAGCAGCGTGAACCAGCCGGCATCCATCACCGTGTAGGTGTCGCTCAGGTCGCTCATCTCATCGATAAACGCGAACAGCGAAGCCAGGCCGAGGATGATCCCCAGCACGGCCAAAATGGCCATGAGCACGCTCATGCCGATGTAGCGATCCAGTTTAACCACGGGCCACCTCCGCACGACGGGCAGCGCGTTTGAGGCTCAGCGGTTCCCAGTACATCAGCCCAAGCCCGATCAGCAGGAACAGGCCGTGCACCCACCACATGCCCAGGGCGATCGGCAATTTGCCCTTCTCGAGGGCGCCGCGTACGGAAATCAGCATTGTCAGGTAGGCCATGTACAGAAGAATCGCCGGCAACAACTTGAGGAAGCGACCCTGGCGTGGGTTGACCCGCGACAGCGGCACTGCCAACAGGGTCACGACGAAGACCAGGATCGGCAACGACAACCGCCATTGCAGCTCGGCGCGTTCGCGCAAGCCCTCCTGGCCGAACAATTGCGAAGTCGGAATAGCTTCGCGCTCGGTCACTTCCTCGCTGACTTCAGGCTTGGGCAGCAGTACGCCATAGGTGTCGTACTTGATGGCGCGGTAATCGGCCTGGCCAGGGTTGCCGTCGTAGCGGTAGCCGTTTTCCAGCACCAGGTAGCGGTTGCCATCGGCCTGCACT
This sequence comes from Pseudomonas sp. Y3 TE3536, assembly GCF_053629175.1. Taxonomy (NCBI): domain Bacteria; kingdom Pseudomonadati; phylum Pseudomonadota; class Gammaproteobacteria; order Pseudomonadales; family Pseudomonadaceae; genus Pseudomonas; species Pseudomonas sp. Y3 TE3536. Next base: position 849,261 of record NZ_JBRJHU010000001.1, read on the forward strand.
TCCTGGTGGCCTTTTTCGGCGACCAGTACCGACGGGGCGCGGTCCTTGGTCTTGTCCTGGTTGAAGCGTTTTTCGGAGATGAACACGCCACCAAGGTTGATGCGGTCGTCCGACAGCTGCTCGGTGTAGGTCACCCGCGAGCCATCACGCAGGGTCTGGAAACGCCCAGGCACCAGGGTGTCGAACTCGGTCAGGGCATCCTGCTGGCTGATGATCTGCTGCACCTGGGCCACGCCCAGGGGCGCCAGGCTCAGGCTCAGCCAGGCAACCAGCAAGGCCACCAGGGCGGCGGGCGCCATGGTCAGGCCCAGCAGGCGCTGCTGGCTCATGCCCGTGGCCGAGAGCACGGTCATTTCGCTTTCCAGGTACAAACGGCCGTAAGCCAGCAAAATGCCGAGGAACAGCCCCAAAGGCAGGATCAGTTGCAAGAAACCCGGCAGACGGAAGCCCATGATCAGGAACAGCACGCTCGGGTCGAGCACGCCCTGCGCCGCCTGGGCCAGGTACTTGATGAAACGCCCACTCATGATGATCACCAGCAGCACGGCGCTGACGGCGCTCAAGGTCACCAGGACCTCGCGGGACAGATAACGAAAGACGATCAAACCAGACACTCCTGGGTTGTCAGGGCGGACTGCCAAACATTGGCGCCAAACAATGACTTAGTACAGCCAAGACCAATGTCGGTTCGCCACAGGCGAACCTCCATGTAAAGTGCGCGCATTATCCTGTGATTGACCGCCCCTGTCACTTGGCCGCGCATGAAGCCGCAAAACAGGGTTGTCAGCACGCTGGCCGCAGGCTCAAACTGGCAGCTTTTCCACGGGTACGCGACCACGCGGCCTGGCCCGCCCAGAGCGCTTGAATGCAAAGCGCCAACTGTATCGATCATTCGGGGACCCTGACATGGAACTGGTTGTAAAAAGCGTAGCTGCTGCATCCGTAAAAACCGCCACGCTGGTTGTACCGGTAGGTGAAGGCCGCAAGCTCGGCGCTGTTGCCAAGGCCGTCGACCAAGCCTGCGAAGGTGCCATCAGCGCCGTGCTCAAACGTGGCGACCTGGCCGGTAAACCGGGGCAGACCCTGCTGCTGCACAGCCTGCCAGGCCTGAAGGCCGAACGCGTGCTGCTGGTTGGCAGCGGCAAGGACGAAGCCCTGGGCGACCGCGCCTGGCGCAAACTGGTGGCCAGCGTCGCCGGCGTCCTGAAAGGCCTTAACGGTGGCGACGCCGTGCTCGCCCTGGATGATATCGCCGTCAGCAACCGCGACGCCCACTACGGCAAGTACCGCCTGCTGGCCGAGACCCTGCAAGACGGCGAATACGTGTTCGACCGTTTCAAAAGCCAGAAAGCCGAGCCGCGCGCCCTGAAAAAGGTCACCCTGCTGGCCGACAAGGCCGGCCTGGCCGAGGTTGAGCGTGCCGTCAAGCACGCCACGGCGATTGCCACCGGCATGGCCTTCACCCGCGACCTGGGCAACCTGCCGCCCAACCTGTGCCACCCAAGCTTCCTCGCCGAACAGGCCAAGGAGCTGGGCAAGGCGCACAAAGGGCTCAAGGTCGAAGTGCTCGACGAGAAGAAGATCAAGGACCTGGGCATGGGCGCGTTCTACGCCGTGGGCCAGGGCAGCGACCAGCCGCCACGCCTGATCGTCCTCAATTACCAGGGCGGCAAGAAGGCAGACAAGCCGTTCGTGCTGGTGGGCAAGGGCATCACCTTCGACACCGGTGGCATCAGCCTCAAGCCAGGCGCCGGCATGGACGAGATGAAGTACGACATGTGTGGCGCCGCCAGCGTGTTCGGCACCCTGCGTGCGGTGCTCGAACTGCAGCTGCCGATCAACCTGGTGTGCCTGCTGGCCTGCGCTGAAAACATGCCGAGCGGCGGCGCTACCCGCCCGGGCGACATCGTCACCACCATGAGCGGCCAGACCGTCGAAATCCTCAACACCGACGCCGAAGGCCGCCTGGTGCTGTGCGACGCCCTGACCTACGCCGAACGCTTCAAGCCCCAGGCGGTGATCGACATCGCCACCCTGACCGGCGCCTGCATCGTCGCACTGGGTAGCCACACCTCGGGCCTGATGGGCAACAACGACGACCTGGTCGGCCAACTGCTGGATGCCGGCAAGCGCGCCGACGACCGTGCCTGGCAGCTGCCGCTGTTCGACGAGTACCAGGAACAACTGGACAGCCCGTTCGCCGACATGGGCAACATCGGTGGGCCAAAGGCCGGCACCATCACCGCAGGCTGCTTCCTGTCGCGCTTCGCCAAGGCCTACAACTGGGCGCACATGGACATCGCCGGCACGGCCTGGATCAGCGGTGGCAAGGACAAGGGCGCCACTGGCCGCCCGGTCCCGCTGCTGACCCAGTACCTGCTGGAGCGCGCTGGCGCCTGATGCCGTGAGGCCGGTGGCGCCTTGCGCGCCACCGGCCGGCAGAGACCACCATGAGCAAAGTCGATTTCTACATCCTGCCCACCGACGCCTTGTCGGCGCGGCTCGATTTCGCCTGCAAGCTGTGCGAAAAAGCCTGGCGCCTCGGCCACCGGGTCTACCTGCATTGCCAGGATGCCGAACAGCGCAGCGAACTGGACCAACGCCTCTGGCACTTCAAGGGCGAAGCCTTCGTGCCCCACGACCTCGCGGAATTGCACGCGGATGCCACGGTAGCCTTAGGGATTGCCGAGGATGCCGGGCAACACAGCGACCTGCTGATCAACCTGGGCGCTGGCGTGCCTGCGTTCGTCGGCCAGTTCGAACGGGTGGCCGAGATCGTCGTCGAGGAGCCAGGCATCCGCCAATCGGCCCGTGAGCGGTTCCGTTTCTACCGCGAACAGGGCTATGCTCTGCAAGACCACCGCTTACAGCGACTTTGACGACGATGGACAAGCCCTCCCCTTTGCCCGACTCCGCCCATCTGCTCGATGACCTCGAGTCGATCCGCCAGTTACTTGGCGACGCCGACCTGCAACCGCCGCTGCTGACCGAGACGGTGGAGCAGATTCCACTGTTGCTGGACGAACCCGCCGGCAACCCCGTGTCGGCCGTCGAGCCGATCGCCACAGCCCCCGAGGAAGACTCGCAAACCCGCCGCCAGGACACCTTGCTGCACCTGGAAAGCGAGCTGCGCGCCGCAGCGCAGGCGATCATGCAAGACGTGATCAATGACTTTACCCCGCATATCGAGAACGAAATCAAGCGCCGGCTGGATGCGCGTATCGAGCGCTTGATCAAGCGTTCTGAGTGATATTCCGGGGCCGCTTTGCGGCCCATTCGCGGCACAAGGCCGCTCCTACAGGGATCGCGGTGCCTGTAGGAGCGGCCTTGTGTCGCGAAAGGGCTGCAAAGCGGCCCCCGGCCTGTCGCCTAAACCCCGTGCCTTCGTTATACTTTTCGGCTTTCCCGAATAAATGCACAGGGTCCCGCCGCGCATGGATAAGACCTACCAGCCGCACGCCATCGAAACTTCCTGGTACAACACCTGGGAGACCGAGAACTATTTCGCTCCACAAGGTGCAGGTGAGTCCTACACCATCATGATCCCGCCGCCGAACGTCACCGGCAGCCTGCACATGGGCCATGGGTTCAACAACGCGATCATGGACGCCCTGATCCGTTTCCGCCGCATGCAGGGTCGCGACACCCTGTGGCAGCCGGGCACCGACCACGCCGGTATCGCCACGCAGATGCTGGTCGAGCGCCAGCTCGAAGCCAAAGGCCAGAACCGTCATGACCTGGGTCGCGAACAGTTCCTGGAAAAAGTCTGGGAGTGGAAGGACCAGTCCGGCGGCAACATCAGCCGTCAGATCCGCCGCCTGGGCTCGTCGGTCGACTGGAGCCGTGAGCGCTTCACCATGGACGACGGCCTGTCCGAAGCCGTCAAGGAAGCCTTCGTGCGCCTGCACGAAGACGGCCTGATCTACCGCGGCAAGCGCCTGGTCAACTGGGACACCAAGCTGCACACGGCCATCTCCGACCTCGAAGTGGAAAACCACGACGAGAAGGGCCACCTGTGGAACCTGCGCTACCCGCTGGCCGACGGCGCCAAGACCGCCGAAGGCAAGGATTACCTGGTGGTTGCCACCACGCGTCCGGAAACCCTGCTGGGTGACGCTGCCGTCGCGGTCAACCCGAACGACGAGCGCTACCAGGCCCTGATCGGCAAGTTCGTCGAGCTGCCACTGGTCGGCCGCCGCATCCCGATCATCGCCGACGACTACTGCGACCCGGAATTCGGCACCGGCTGCGTGAAGATCACCCCGGCACACGACTTCAACGACTACGAAGTCGGCAAGCGCCACAACCTGCCGCTGTTGAACATCTTCGACAAGAACGCGATGGTCCTGGCCAATGCCCAGGCCTTCAACCTCGACGGCAGCGTCAACGAGCAGGTCGACACCACCCTGCCCGCCCAGTACGCCACCCTCGACCGCTTTGTCGCGCGTAAGCAGATCGTCGCCGACCTGGACGCCCAGGGCCTGCTGGTCAGCATCGACGACCACGCCTTGAAAGTGCCGAAAGGCGACCGCTCGGGCACCGTCATCGAACCGTGGCTGACCGACCAGTGGTACGTCTCCACCAAGCCGCTGGCAGAGCCTGCCATCGCCGCTGTGGAAGATGGCCGCATCCAGTTCGTGCCCAAGCAGTACGAGAACATGTATTTCTCCTGGATGCGCGACATCCAGGACTGGTGCATCAGCCGCCAGCTGTGGTGGGGCCACCGCATCCCGGCATGGTACGACGAGGCCGGCCAGGTCTATGTCGGCCGTGACGAGGCTGAAGTCCGCGCCAAGCACAACCTGGGCGCCGATGTTGCCCTGCGCCAGGACGACGACGTACTCGACACCTGGTTCAGCTCGGGCCTGTGGACCTTCTCGACGCTGGGCTGGCCAGAACAGACCGAGTTCCTCAAGAAGTTCCACTCCACCGATGTGCTGGTCACCGGCTTCGACATCATCTTCTTCTGGGTTGCGCGCATGATCATGCTGACCATGCACCTGATCAAGAACGAGGACGGCACCCCTCAGGTTCCGTTCAAGACCGTGTACGTGCACGGCCTGGTGCGCGATGGCCAGGGCCAGAAGATGTCCAAGTCCAAGGGCAACGTCCTGGACCCGCTGGACATCGTCGACGGCATCACCCTCGACGCCCTGCTGGAAAAACGCACCAGCGGCATGATGCAGCCCAAGCTTGCCGAGAAGATCGCCAAGCAGACCAAGGCCGAGTTCCCGGACGGCATCGCCAGCTACGGCACCGACGCCCTGCGCTTCACGTTCTGCTCGCTGGCCTCGACCGGCCGCGACATCAAGTTCGACATGGGCCGCGTCGAAGGCTACCGCAACTTCTGCAACAAGATCTGGAACGCCGCCCGCTACGTGCTGGACAAGGGCGAGGACTGCGGCCAGAACGGCGAAGCCTACGAGCTGTCGCTGGCCGACCGCTGGATCATCTCGCAACTGCAACGTACCGAAGCCGAAGTGACCCGCCAGCTGGAGCAGTTCCGCTTCGACCTGGCCAGCCAGGCCCTGTACGAGTTCATCTGGAACCAGTATTGCGACTGGTACCTGGAACTCTCCAAGCCTGTGCTGTGGGACGAGAACGCCCCGGTCGAGCGCGCCCGTGGCACCCGTCGCACCCTGGTGCGCGTGCTGGAAGTGGCCCTGCGCCTGGCGCACCCGTTCATGCCGTTCATCACTGAAGAAATCTGGCAGCGCATCGCGCCGCTGGCTGGCATTCAGGGCAAGACCATCATGCTGCAGCCGTGGCCGGTGGCCAATGAAAGCCGCATCGATGCCGCTGCCGAAGGTGACATCGAGTGGCTCAAGGAGCTGATGGTCGGCCTGCGCAACATCCGCGCCGAAATGAACATCGGCCCGGGCAAGCCGCTGCCACTGTTCCTGAAAAACGCCAATGCCGACGACCAACGCCGCCTGCAGGAAAACGAAGCCCTGCTGAAGAAACTGGCCAAGGTCGAGTCGTTCACCGTGCTCGGCGACGCCGACGAAGCGCCACTGTCGGCCACCGCTCTGGTGGGCGATCTGCAGGTACTGGTGCCGATGGCCGGCCTGATCGACAAGGACGCCGAACTGGCTCGCTTGAACAAGGAGATCCAGCGTCTGCAGGGTGAAGTCCAGCGCGTGGGCGGCAAGCTGTCCAACGCTGCCTTCGTCGACAAGGCACCGCCTGCGGTGATCGAGAAGGAACGCGCCAAGCTGGCCGAGTCCGAACAGGCCCTGGCCAACTTCACCGAGCAGCATGCGCGGATTGCAGCGCTGTAACAATCTGATAGACCGATGGGGCCGCTGTGCGGCCCTTTCGCGACACAAGGCCGCTCCTACAGGGACGGCGCCGGTTTGAAAGGCGCCGCTATCCTGTAGGAGCGGCCTTGTGTCGCGAAAGGGCTGCACAGCAGCCCCAAGGCCTGCAGCACCGGACCTGACCATGACCCAGAAACCCACCCTGCACCCGCGCAACCGCCACCAGGGTCGCTACGACTTCCCCAGCCTGATCAAGGCCCACCCTGACCTGGCCCGCTTCACCATCACCAACCCGCACGGCAAACCCAGCATCGACTTCGCCAACCCCGAGGCGGTACGGGTGTTCAACCGCGCCTTGCTCAAGGCCCAGTACGGCATCCAGCACTGGGACATCCCCGCCGACTACCTGTGTCCGCCCATCCCCGGTCGCGCCGACTACATCCATGTGCTCGCCGACCTGCTGGGCGAAGACAATGCCGGCGAGATCCCCAAAGGCGCCCAAGTGCGCGCGCTGGACATCGGCGTGGGTGCCAACTGCATCTACCCGCTGATCGGCCACAGCGACTACCGCTGGCGCTTCCTCGGCTCGGATATCGACCCTGTGGCACTGGCGTCGGCCAAGGCCATCGTCCAGGCCAATGGCCTGAGCAAGGCCATCACTCTGCGCCAGCAGGCCAACCGCACGCACATTCTCAGTGGCCTGCTGCAGGCGGACGAGCGCTTCGACCTGACCCTGTGCAACCCGCCCTTCCATGCCTCACGCGAGGAAGCCACCCGCGGCAGCCAGCGCAAGTGGAAAAACCTGGGCAAGCAGGACCCCAAGCGCAAACTGCCCTTGCTCAATTTCGGCGGCCAGAACAACGAACTGTGGTGTGAGGGCGGCGAGATCCGCTTCGTGACGCAACTGGTCGGGGAAAGCGCGCAGTACGCCGAAAGCGTGCTGTGGTTCACCAGCCTGGTGTCCAAGGCCAGCAACCTGCCAGGCATCGAGGCTGCGCTGAAAAAAGCAGGCGCCAAGGCCGTGCGCATCATCGAGATGGGCCAAGGGCAGAAGCAGAGCCGCATGGTCGCCTGGAGCTTCCAGGACGACAACGCGCGCCTGGCCTGGCACGCACGGCGTAAAACACAAGGCTGAAAAAAACCGCGCCCGGGCAAGCCCGGGCGCGGTTTCGTCACAGCGTCAACAATTACTTGTTGATAGCGTCGGTCAGCACTTTGGCTGGCACGAACTTGACGACTTTCTTGGCAGCGATTTCGATGGCAGCGCCAGTCGAAGGGTTGCGGCCGGTACGGGCAGGACGCTCGGAGACTTTCAGCTTGCCGATGCCTGGCAGGGTGATTTCAGCGCCGTTTTCCAGTTGGTCAGCAACGATTTGGCCCAGTTGCTCCAGTGCGTTTTTGGCGGTGGCTTTTGGCGCGGCGATCGATTCGGCGATGTCGGCAATCAGTTGGTCTTTGGTCAATGCCATGGTGATGTTCCTTCCCTATCAAATTCAGTAGTTAAGCAGCGAGCTACGACGTTATCGGGCCAGCCCCTGAATTCTGGAGGGCCGCGCCAATCGCGTATGTAGATACGTAAATCGGCGTTTGGTTCGACACGACGCTAGCGTGCTGCCAGCAATGCGCCACGCGAGGGGCGCAAGACCGCGCAAAGCTACCACAGGAATGGATAAATATCCGCTGCGCACTTCGATTTAATGCAGGTTTTTCGGGGGTTTTAGCTTAAAACGCACAAAACTGAACAAAAAACGAACAACCGGCATTTCTGCCAACATCCGGCCACTGCATCACCTTGTCTCTGGGGTAAACTGGACGACTTTTGCAGCGCGGCCGTGCACCGCCCCCCAGACTCGCCGAGGACTTCATGCCAATCCGTCATTGTATCGTTCACCTGATCGACAAGAAGCCCGATGGCAGCCCCGCCGTGCTGCACGCACGCGATACCGAACTGGGCGCCTCCGATGCCATCGAAAACCTGCTGGCCGACCTCAACGACAGCTACAACGCCAAGCAAGGCAAGGCGTGGGGCTTCTTCCACGGTGAATCGGGTGCCTACCCGCTCAGTGGCTGGTTGAAACAGTACCTGGAAGCAGAAAAGGACTTCGCCGCGTTCAGCCGCATCGCCGTCGAACACCTGCAAAAGCTGATGGAAGAGTCCAACCTGTCCACCGGCGGGCACATCCTGTTCGCCCACTACCAGCAAGGCATGACCGATTACCTGGCGATCGCCCTGCTGCACCACAGCGAAGGCGTGGCGGTGAACGCGGACCTCGACGTGACGCCATCGCGCCACCTGGACCTCGGCCAACTGCACCTGGCGGCGCGCATCAACCTGTCCGAGTGGAAGAACAACCAGAATTCCAAGCAGTACATCTCGTTCATCAAAGGCAAGAACGGCAAGAAAGTCTCCGACTACTTCCGTGACTTCATCGGCTGCCAGGAGGGCGTCGACGGCCCAGGTGAAACCCGTACCCTGCTCAAGGCCTTCAGCGACTTCGTCGAAAGCGAAGACTTGCCCGAGGCGTCGGCCCGCGAGAAGACCCAGACCCTGGTCGACTACGCCACCACCCAAACCAAGCTGGGCGAGCCGGTGACCCTTGAAGAACTGTCCAGCCTGATCGACGAAGACCGCCCGAAGGCGTTCTACGACCACATCCGCAACAAAGACTACGGCCTGTCGCCGGAGATCCCTGCCGACAAACGCACCCTCAACCAGTTCCGCCGCTTCACTGGGCGTGCAGAGGGGCTGTCGATCAGCTTCGAGGCGCACCTGCTGGGCGACAAGGTGGAGTATGACGAGGTGGCGGGGACCTTGATCATCAAGGGGCTGCCGACGCAGCTGATCGATCAGCTGAAGCGGCGCAAAGACTGATACCGCCCGGGGCGCGTAGCGCGCCCTAGGGGTTGCTGAACGAGGCCACCAGCGCCTCCTTGGCCGATTTACGCAGCCGCTTCACCAGCCGCTCCTGGCGCAGCGCTTCGCCTTTGTCGGGCCACTGCTCGACATACACCAGCGCCTGCGCCGGGCTGGTCTTGAAGTATCGCGCCCCCTGCCCTTTCTGATGCGCCAGAAAGCGCCGCTGCGGGTCATCACTGATCCCGCAATACAGTGACCCGTTGGCCGCCCGCACCAAGTAGACATACCAGGGTTTTACCGCCTGATCCGGCACTGCTTCACTCACGACGCCTGCTCTTTCCGTTAGTTGCCTTGGCTGTGCTGAAACGCCCGCAGCCCTTTGAACGCCTGCTGGCGTACCTTGTTCTGAATCAGCGGCGACCAGCCGAGCAGCACCCCGGGCGCCCCCAATGCCTGGCGCGACCAGCGCCAAAGGTCGAAGCTGTCGTCATGCTGGCAGATCAAGCCATCGCGAATGACAAAACGTGCCTGGATAGCGTTGACCACGGTACGGCCGGTCTGGCTGAACAGGTAGGTCGCGACCCAGTGCGCACTGCCACCGCGCTCGTCCGCACGGACGTTGTCGAAGGTCAGGGTGAAGTCCTTGGCGCGGGTGGTGAGCATCCGCCACATGTCGCCTGCATCCTTGCCGCGCAGGGTACCGAAGACCGGGTCGCTGAAGACGATATCGTCGCTGTAACAGGCCACCATGGCCTCGGCATCCAGCCGCTGGAAGGCCTGGTAGAAGCGGGTGATCAGGTCGCGGTTGGCGTCGCTCATGGGGCAGGTCCATCCTGGGATCGAAAGGTGCACGATAATCTGCTCGATGCGCTTACGCCAGTGCCGGCCCATTCGCGGGATAAGCCCGCTCCCACAGGATGGCAGGGCTTTCAGGCACTGCGGGCCCCTGTGGGAGCGGGCTTGTCCCGCGAATGGGCCGGCACTGGCACAATCAGTCTCAGACTTTTTCGCTGGTCACCTGCACATGCAACGCCCGCCCAGCCCCAAGCCCGAAAACAATGGCACCCAGGCCTAGCACGGCAAAGATCCACCCCAGTGCCGCCCAGCCACCGGTCAGGTCATGCACCACCCCCACCGCAAACGGCCCCATCGACGCCAGTGTGTAACCCACCCCTTGCGCCATGCTCGACAAGTTCGCCGCCACATGGGCGTCTTTGGAGCGCAGCACGATCAACGTCAATGCCAGGGCAAACGTCCCGCCCTGCCCCAGGCCCAGCAGCACCGCCCACCCCCACAGCCCGGAAATAGGCGCGTACAGGCAGCCAAACAGCCCGGCCAGGGTCACCAGCATGACAATCACGATGGCCAAGCGCTGGTCCTTGCCGCGCGTGGCCAGCCAGGGCGCACTGAGCGAGCTGATCAATTGCACGATCACCGAGCCCGACAGCACCAGCCCCGCCTCGGTTGGGCTCAGCCCACGACCCATCAGAATCGAAGGCAACCAACCGAAAACGATATAGGCCAGCGACGATTGCAGGCCCATGTACAAGGTCACCTGCCAGGCCAGTGGGTCACGCCACAGGCCACGCACTCGATAGGCAACCTTGTGCAGGCCGTGCCCCTGGCGCGCCTGCGGCAGCCAGACCAACATGGCCAACAGTGCCGGCACGGCCCAGAAGCCCAGCCCCAGCGCCCAGTTGCCTTCATAGTGCTGGGCCAGAGGCACCGTGGCGCCGGCCGCCATGGCCGCCCCCAGGCACAGCGCCATGGTGTAGACCCCGGTCAAGGTGCCGGCATGCTGTGGGAAGTCGCGCTTGACGATGCCCGGCAACAGCACGCCGATAATGCCAATGCTGGCGCCGGCCATGAGGCTGCCCAAGAACACCCCCGCCACCCCAAAGGCACTGCGCACCACAATGCCCAAGGCCAAGGCCAGGAGAATGCCGAGGATCACCCGCTCACTGCCAAAACGCCGCGCCAGCACCGGCGCCAGTGGCGCAAACAGGCCCAGGCACAGCACCGGCAAGGTGGTCAGCAAGCCAGCCTGCGAGGCGCTCAAACCCAGGCCATCGGACACCAGGCCCAGCACCGGCGCCATGCTCGACAAGGCCGGCCGCAGGTTCAGCGCCACCAATACCAGGCCCAGCAGCAACAGCCAGGGCCGGCGCAGCAGCACAGGCTGTTGCTGCACCTGCTCGTCATCGGCTTCGGCGTCGATCAGCAGTTCGTCGAGTTCCCGCTCGCCGGGCGGGTTGCTACGGGTCATTGATTCAGCCATGGGCTTCTCGTGGTCAGGATTCGATGAGGGTCCGGCTCAGGCGCTTGGCCCGCTCCGAATCACGTTGCTCGATGGCGTCGAGGATTTCCCCGTGCAGATCGAACGTGGACTGGCAGCGCGGAACAGTGGTCATGTTGTGCTGCAGCGCAGCGGCCACCACGCCGGAAAAGTACCGGTACAACTCACTCAATGCCGGGTTGTGGGCGGCATCCACCAAGCGCTGGTGAAACACCAGGTCGCAGCTCACATACGCATCGATGTCACCGTGAAAATGCCCGGCGCTGCCCGCAAGGGCTTCACGCAACCCGTGCAGGTCGGCGTCGGTGCGGCGCAGCGCTGCTAGGCCGATGGCCTCGGCTTCGAGGATATGGCGAGTCTCCCGCGCCTGCTCGGGGGTGCAGCGGGACATCGCCTGCACCGCCATCAACGGGTCCTGGGCGGTGCGCAGGTAACTGCCATCGCCCTGCCGTATTTCCACCAGGCCACTGAACGCCAGCACGCGCATGGCCTCACGCACGGTATTGCGGCTGATGCCCAGTTCCTGGGCCAGCTCCGGCTCAGTCGGCAGGCGCTGCCCTACTTGCCAGTCGCCGTTGAGGATGCGCTCGCGCATGCGCTCCACGGCAAGTTCGACCAGGGAACGCTTGGTCAGCTCTACGCTCATTACATTCAACCAATCATCCGATGAATTGCTGCAGCCTAATGGAAAGCCCTCTGAACAGCAAACCACCTGGTATTTCTGCCAGTTGTGAGCAGCACGCTTTATTGCAACGCTCGCTCTACCGTTCCGGGATGCCCCTTCATGCGATTATCAGCCCTGCTTCTGATGACACTGACGCTACTGGCAGCTTGCGACCCGGCGCAGCCTGCGCGCCAACCGAAAACCCTGATCATCGGTATCGAAGGCGTGCAACTCGACCGTTACGAAGCATTGGGCGACGCCAGCAATCTGCAGCAACGCCTGTATTACGGCAGCGCCTACACCGGCGGCATCACCGGCAAGGCCAGCGAACAACCAACGCTCAGCGGCCCTGGCTGGGTCACCCTGCTCACCGGGGTCTGGAGCAACAAGCATGGCGTTGGCTCGAATGCCGAGTCGCTGCGGGTCTCCCCGGCCTTCCCTAGCCTGTTCAAACGCCTGCGCCAGGCGCTGCCCACCGCCTACCTGTCCAGTGTGGTGAACTGGTCGCCGATCAACACCGCGTTCCTGCTCGAGGACGCCCACGGCAACGACGTACGCGAGAGTGGCCTATCCGACGATAACGTCATCGCGCGGGCGCTGCAGATACTAGAGACCACGCCCGCCGACTTCACCTTCATTCAGCTGGGCGAACCTGATGAAGCCGGCCACAACGGTGGCTTCGACAACCGCTACCAGCTGGCACTGCGAAAGGCCGACAACCAAGTGGGGGAACTGCTGGACGCGGTCGACCTACGCAGCCGCCGCCATCTGCGTGAAGACTGGCTGGTGATTGTCAGCACGGACCATGGCCGCGACTATTGGGGCAAAGGCCATGGCGGCGTCACAGAACAGGAAAAGACCATCTTCATCGCCAGCAATAAACCGCTGAACAAAGAACTGACCCAGCCCAGCATTCCGAAAGAAAACCCAGGGCCAAACAACCTGTACCGTCTGCCTGCGCAGACCTCAGTTGCACCCACCGTCCTGCGCCACATGGGCGTGGCACTAGAGCCGAAATGGCTACTCGACGGCACACCCCTGCTCGGTAACACGGGCGCTCGCAAAGCAAGGGCCGATGAAGCCACTGCCCGCCTGCGCTGGCACAGTACCGCCAAGGGCTACGTGACCATCCTCAAGAACGGGCATGTGGTTGCACAAGTACCGGCTGGGGCCGAGCAGTGGACCGACCCGGACGGTATGGATGACGTCAACGACTATGTGCTGCTACTCGATGGCACCCCGGCAGCCATACGCAACAGGCCTGCCGGCATGCCGTACAGCATCGAGGAAATAGCCTATTGAGAGCCAGGTTCAGCCCTTGAAGCAAAAACCCCGCCTGGCAGCCGATGCCAGGCGGGGTCAGATCGAAGCAGGCGGCTGCTTGAGCCTACCTTGATCAGTTCAGCGCATCGAGCAACGCCTGGTTCATTTCCGGCGTACCGATGGTAATCCGCAGGAACTGGGCAATCCGCGCCTGCTTGAAGTGCCGCACGATCACGCCTTGCTCACGCAAGCGAGCCGCCAACTCGGCCGCATCCTGCTGCGGGTGACGGGCGAAGATGAAGTTGGCCGCCGACGGCAGCACCTCGAAGCCCTTGGCCGTCAGTTGCTCGACCAGCACTTCACGGCTGTCGATCACCTTGCGGCAGGTTTCTTCGAAGTAGGCACGGTCTTCGAACGCCACGGCTGCACCGACGATCGCCGCACGGTCCAGCGGGTAGGAGTTGAAGCTGTTCTTGATCCGCTCCAGCGCTTCGATCAGGTCCGGGTGGCCCACTGCCAAGCCAACGCGCAGGCCAGCCAGCGAACGGGACTTGGACAGGGTCTGGGTCACCAGCAGGTTGTCGTAGCGGTCTACCAGGCTGATGGCCGTCTCGCCACCAAAGTCGATGTAGGCCTCATCCACCACCACCACCGAATCCGGGTTGCCCTGCAGCAGCTGCTCGACCGCTTGCAGCGGCATCAGGCAGCCGGTCGGCGCATTCGGGTTGGGGAAGATGATTCCGGCATTCGGCTTTTTGTAGTCCTCGACGCGGATCTGGAACTGCTCGTCCAGCGCCACTTGCTCGTAGGCAATGCCGTACAGGCCGCAGTACACCGGATAGAAGCTGTAGCTGATGTCCGGGAACAGCAGCGGTGCATCGTGCTGGAACAGGCCGTGGAAGATGTGCGCCAGCACCTCGTCCGAACCGTTGCCGACAAACACCTGCCCCGGGGTGACGCCGTAGTACTCGGCCACCGCCTGCTTGAGCCGGTCACCGTTCGGGTCCGGGTACAGGCGCAGGTTGTCGTTCAGCTCGCCGCGCATGGCTTCCAGCGCCTTGGGCGACGGGCCATAGGGGTTCTCGTTGGTGTTGAGCTTGACCAGGCGGGCCAGCTTGGGTTGCTCGCCCGGCACGTAAGGCACCAGGTCCTTGACGAAGGGGCTCCAGAATCGACTCATGCTCAGTTCCCCTTCTCTTGGGTCAGGATACGGTATTCAGCACTGCGGGCGTGGGCGGTCAGCGACTCGCCACGGGCCAGGACCGAAGCGGTGTGCCCCAGCTCGGACGCGCCTTGCTCGGAGCAGAAGATGATCGACGAACGCTTCTGGAAGTCATACACCCCCAGTGGCGACGAAAAGCGCGCGGTGCCGGAAGTTGGCAACACGTGGTTGGGGCCTGCGCAGTAGTCACCCAGTGCTTCACTGGTGTGGCGGCCCATGAAGATCGCACCGGCGTGGCGAATCTGCGGCAACCAGGCCTGCGGGTCGGCGACTGACAGCTCCAAGTGCTCAGGAGCGATGCGGTTGGCCACGTCGATGGCCTGCTGCATGTCACGCACCTGGATCAGCGCGCCGCGGCCATTGACCGATTTCTCGATGATCTCGGCGCGTTCCATGGTCGGCAGCAGCTTGTCGATGCTGGCGGCAACGCGGTCGAGGAACTCAGCGTCCGGGCTGACCAGGATGGCCTGGGCGTCTTCGTCGTGCTCGGCCTGGGAGAACAGGTCCATGGCGATCCAGTCCGGGTCGGTCTGGCCGTCACACACCACGAGAATTTCCGACGGGCCGGCGATCATGTCGATGCCGACCTGGCCGAACACGTGGCGCTTGGCGGTAGCGACATAGATGTTGCCCGGGCCGACGATCTTGTCCACCTGCGGCACGCTCTCGGTGCCATAAGCCAGCGCGGCGACGGCCTGTGCGCCACCCACGGTGAACACACGGTCGACACCGGCGATGCAGGCAGCGGCCAGCACCAGTTCGTTGACCTCGCCACGCGGGGTCGGCACCACCATGACCACTTCGGTCACGCCTGCAACCTTGGCCGGAATGGCGTTCATCAGTACCGAGGACGGGTACGACGCCTTGCCACCTGGTACGTACAGGCCTGCGCGGTCCAGCGGCGTGACCTTCTGGCCCAGCACGGTGCCGTCAGCTTCGGTGTACTGCCAGGAATCCTGCTTTTGCCGCTCGTGGTAGATGCGCACGCGCTCGGCGGCTTTTTCCAGGGCTGCACGCTGGGTGTCGGTAATGCGCGTGAGGGCAAGCTCAAGGCGTTCACGGCCGAGAATCAGGTCATCAATGGACTTAGCATCGACACCATCGAAGCGCTGGGTGAACTCCACCAGCGCCGCGTCGCCGCGCTCACGCACGGCCTTGATGATGTCGAGCACGCGCTGGTTGACCGCGTCATCGGACACACTTTCCCAGCTCAGCAGATGATCCAGATGTCGGGCGAAATCCGGATCAGCGGCGTTGAGACGGGCAATTGCAGTGGACACGGTCATGGCGAGGGCCTCGATTATTAGCGAATGCTCAGGCGCCCTAGGCTACCAGTCCATCCGCGCGGGCACCCGAGAAAAGTGGCTATGACGCGGATAGACGGGCGCGACAGCGGAGGTCGCGCGCAGGAGTCAGCCGCGGTGTCGCGATTCGACGGCCTTGCGCAGGGTGTCGATCAAGCTCTGGATACGGGCGTGCTGCATCTTCATCGATGCTTTGTTGACCACCAGGCGAGAGCTGATCGTGGCGATCATTTCCTGGGGTTCCAGGCCATTGGCGCGCAGGGTGTTGCCAGTGTCGACCACGTCGATGATCTTGTCGGCGAGGTTGATCAGGGGTGCCAGTTCCATCGAGCCGTACAGCTTGATGATGTCGACCTGACGGCCTTGCTCGGCGTAATAACGCTTGGCGACGTTGACGAACTTGGTGGCCACGCGCAGACGGCCCTTGGGCTCAGGTGCGCCGACCACGCCAGCGGTCATCAGCTTGCAGCAGGCAATCTGCAGGTCCAGCGGCTCGTACAGGCCCTGGCCGCCGTACTCCATCAGCACGTCCTTGCCAGCCACACCGAGGTCGGCGGCGCCATGCTCGACGTAGGTCGGCACGTCAGTGGCACGCACGATCAGCAGGCGCACGTCGTCCTGCGTGGTGGGGATGATCAGTTTACGGCTCTTGTCCGGGTTCTCGGTCGGCACGATACCGGCCTCGGCCAGCAATGGCAGGGTATCGTCGAGAATTCGGCCTTTGGATAGCGCGATGGTCAACATGGGAAACGTCGGTCCTTAAGCGGCTACTGCCGGCCGGGCCTAGGCCCGACCTTATTCAATTCGTGTGTGGGAGCGGGCTAGCCCCGCGAACACCGGCAACGCCGGTGCCATACACCGCAGTGCCTCCTTCGCGGGACAAGCCCGCCCCCACATCGTGCGCCTGCGGGCTATTAACCCGGTACTCGGCGGATCTTGGCGCCCAGCATCTGCAGTTTTTCCTCGATGCACTCGTAACCACGGTCGATGTGGTAGATGCGATCGATCAGCGTATCGCCTTCAGCCACCAGCGCCGACAGTACCAGGCTGGCGGAAGCACGCAGGTCGGTGGCCATGACTGGCGCGCCCTTCAGCGTCTTGACGCCGGTGACGATGGCGGTGTTGCCTTCGACCTGGATCTGCGCGCCCATGCGGTGCATTTCGTAGACGTGCATGAAGCGGTTTTCGAAGATCGTCTCGATCACCGCGCCAGTGCCTTCGGCGATGGCGTTGAGCGAGATGAACTGCGCCTGCATGTCTGTCGGGAACGCTGGGTACGGCGCGGTACGCAGGTTGACAGCCTTGGGCCGCTTGCCGTGCATGTCCAGCTCGATCCAGTCTTCACCGGTGGTAATGTCGGCGCCCGCTTCCTTGAGTTTTTCCAGTACCGCTTCAAGGATGGTCGGGTCGGTGTCCTTGACCTTGACGCGGCCGCCGGTGACGGCTGCGGCGACCAGGTAGGTACCGGTTTCGATACGGTCGGGCATGACGCGGTAAGTGGCCGAGTGCAGACGCTCGACGCCTTCGATGGTGATGGTGTCGGTGCCAGCGCCCTGAACATTGCCGCCCATGGCGTTGATGAAGTTGGCCAAGTCGACCACTTCAGGTTCACGGGCAGCGTTTTGCAGCACGCTGCGGCCTTTGGCCAGGGCAGCGGCCATCATGATGTTCTCGGTACCGGTCACGCTGACGGTGTCGAAGAAGAAGTGCGCACCGCGCAGGCCACCTTCAGGCGCCTTGGCCTTGATGTAGCCAGCTTCGACTTCGATCTTCGCACCCATGGCTTCAAGGCCACGGATGTGCAGGTCGACAGGGCGCGAACCGATGGCGCAACCGCCAGGCAGGGCTACTTCAGCCTCGCCGAAACGTGCAACCATCGGGCCCAGCACCAGGATCGAGGCGCGCATGGTCTTGACCAGCTCGTACGGCGCGACCAGCGTCTTGATGGTGCGTGGGTCGATTTCCACAGACAGCTTCTCGTCGATCACAGGCTCGATGCCCATGCGCCCGAACAGCTCGATCATGGTGGTGATGTCATGCAGGTGCGGCAGGTTGGCCACAGTGACCGGGCCGTCAGCCAGCAGGGTCGCCGCCAGAATCGGCAATGCCGCGTTCTTCGCGCCCGAAATGCGGATCTCGCCGTCAAGGCGAGCGCCGCCAGTAATAATCAGTTTGTCCATTGGAGTCTCGCCGCCAAGTTGGCTCAGGTGCGCTCAGCCCAGGCTGCGCTGCTGAAAAATTTCATGGTTACCGCATGGATGCTGCCATTGGCGATCCAGGGATTAAGGTGAGCATAGATCGCCTGCTGACGCTTGACCGGGCTCAGGCCAGCCAACTCGTCGCTGATCACGTTCAATTGGAAGTTGCAGCCTTCGCCTTCAACTTCGACCCGGGATCCCGGCAATTTTTCTTCAAGGAAGCTTTTAACTTCTACGGCCTGCATGCTCAACCTCAATCGGCGCCCGATGCGCACGGGTCGGCCATCATACAAAAAAGCCCCTCGCCTGCGAAGCCCACTGAGGGCGTGCGCTGACCGAGGGGCCATTCTTCAGTGTATTGCCATCAAGTAGCCAGCACTTCATCGAGGTCATAGACCCCGGCAATTTCCCGCATGTCGTCGGGCATACCGCGTACTTCGAAGGCCTTGCCGGCCGCCTGGGCATCGCGGATAAACGCCAGCAGCAGCGACAGGCCGACGCTGGACGATTTCGCCACGGCCGAGCAATCCAGCACCATGTGCGGCTCGCGCGAGGCGTCGATCAATGCCTTGCCTTGCTTGCGCAAGGCCGGGCCGCTGCGATAGTCCAGCACGCCGGTCAAACGCAGTACGCCCGGCTCGGCCATGCTTACGCCAGCCTCACTCATTGCACTGCCTTCTCGGGCGACTTATCGGCGGTTTCCTTGGCCTTGGCCACTTCACCGGCCCAACCGTCGATGGTCTTGTCCAGGTTGTTGCCGTTGCGCTGCATGGCATCGGCGAACTGGTCGCGGAACAGTTTGCCGATGTTGATGCCGTTGACGATGACGTTACGCACCTTCCACTCGCCGGCAATGTTTTCCAGGGTGTACTGCACCGGGTACACGGCGCCGTTGTTGCCGGTCACCTTCATGCCGACGCTGGCACGCTTGCCGTCATCAGCCTTGGCCGGGTCAACGACGATGCCCTGGTTGTTGTATTCCAGCAGGGCGTTGCCATAGAACTGCATCAGGCTGCGCTTGAAGTTCTCCTGGAAGCGCTGCATCTGCTCAGGCGTGGCCTTGCGCGAATACTTCACGGTCATGATGCTGCGGGAAATGCCGTCAGCGTCCACCACCGGGCCAAGGATGCGGTTGAGCGCATCGTAGAAGGCGTTGGGGTTGGACTTGTACTGATCCTTGTTGGCCTTGAGGTCGCCAAGCAATTCGTTGGTCGTGCCTTGCACCACATCGTGAGGCGTCTGCGCCGCCACGGTCAGCAAAGGGAAGGCCGCCAGCAGGACCAGCAGGCCACGTCGCAGGATCGAAATCATGGAAACTCCTTAATTAGCCGGTTGCGCTTCTTTCGGTTCCTTGCCAACGGAGTTGAGCAGGAACTTGCCAATCAGATCTTCCAGCACCAGTGCCGACTGGGTGTCGTGGATGGTCGCGCCATCCTTGAGCACGTCGTCTTCGCCGCCCACGCTGATGCCGATGTACTTCTCGCCCAGCAACCCGGCGGTCAGGATCGAAGCAGTGGAGTCGGTCGGCAGGTTGTCGACGGTCTTGTCCAGCTGCAACGTCACCCGACCGGTGTAGGAATCACGGTCCAGATCGATGGCGGTGACCTTGCCGATCGTCACACCGGCCATGGTCACTTTAGCTCTGACCGTCAAACCGGCGATATTGTCGAAGTACGCATAAACTTTATAGGTATCGCTGCTCGGGCTGGCCGACAGCCCGCTGACTCGCAGGGCCAGCAGCAGCAGCGCCAGGATCCCGGCCAGGAGGAACAGGCCGACACCGATTTCCAGGGTGCGGTTTTGCATCAGAAATCTCCAAACATCAAGGCGGTCAGAATAAAGTCCAGACCCAGGACAGCCAACGAGGCATAGACCACGGTCTTGGTGGTGGCACGGCTGATCCCTTCTGAGGTGGGCTCACAGTCGTACCCCTGGAATACGGCGATCCAGGTGGTGACGAAGGCGAACACCAGGCTCTTGATCAAGCCGTTCAGCACGTCGTCGGTGAAGGAAACACTGTTCTGCATGTTGGCCCAGAACGAGCCCTCGTAGACGCCCAGCCAATCCACGGCGACCCACGACCCACCCCAGATGCCGACCACGCTGAAGATCAGCGCCAGCAGCGGCAGCGAGATGAAACCGGCCCATAGGCGTGGCGCAACGATGTACTTGAGCGGGTCGACGCCGATCATTTCCAGGCTCGACAGCTGCTCGGTGGACTTCATGTTGCCAATTTCGGCGGTCAGCGCAGAACCTGCGCGGCCGGCGAACAACAGTGCGGTCACCACCGGCCCGAGCTCACGCAGCAGGGTCAGGGCCACCATCTGCCCGACCGCCTGTTCAGAGCCGTACTTGGTCAGGATGCTGTACCCCTGCAGCGCCAGCACCATGCCGATGAACACACCGGACACGACGATGATCGCCAGCGACAGCACGCCCACCGAGTACAGCTGCTTGGTCAGCAGCTGGAAGCCACCGCCAATACCGCCACGCCCGATCAGCGCATGGAACAGAAACAGACAGGAACGCCCGAGCACGGCCAGCACGTCGATCGCCGAGCGACCGAACAGGCGAACACGTTCGAGTAAGGATTTTCTGCGCATCAACGCGCCCCCAGCAGGTCGGCGCGGTAATCAGGCGCGGGAAAGTGGAAGGGTACCGGGCCATCCGGATCGCCTTTCATGAACTGGCGAATACGCGGGTTGTCCGAGCCCATCAGCTCGTCGGGCGTGCCCTGCCCCAGCACCTGGCCATCCCCTACCACGTAGATGTAGTCGGCAATACTGGCGGTTTCGGCCAGGTCGTGGGAAACCACGATGCTGGTGATGCCCAAGGCATCGTTGAGCAGGCGGATCAGGCGCACCAGTACCCCCATGGCGATCGGGTCCTGGCCGACGAACGGTTCGTCGTACATGAGGATCTGCGGGTCCAGGGCGATCGCACGCGCCAACGCCACCCGGCGCTTCATGCCACCGGACAGTTCGTCAGGCATCAGGTCGATGGCACCGCGCAGGCCGACAGCCTGCAGTTTCATCAACACGATGTCGCGAATCATCTCTTCCGACAGCTGGGTGTGCACGCGCAGCGGGAAGGCCACGTTCTCGAATACATCGAGGTCAGTGAACAGCGCGCCACTCTGGAACAGCACGCCCATCTGCTTGCGCGCGTCGAACAGGTCGCTGCGCGACAGCGTCGGCAGGTTCTGCCCGGCTACCCATACCTCGCCGCTAGACGGACGCAGTTGCGCACCCATCAGGCGTAGCAATGTGGTCTTGCCGCAACCCGATGGCCCCATGATACCGGTGACCTTGCCGCGCGGGATGCGTATGTCGACATTGCTGAAAATGCTGCGCGAACCGCGCTTGAAGGTCACTCCCTTCAACTCGACCGCGTAGGCGCTATCCACACTCATCTAGACTCCTTGCTAGTGCAGCCTCGTCCTAGTGGACGCTTGCCCTCATCGTGAAGGCACACGTGCCCCTGACAGGCCGAATAGCGGCGAACTATAGCACCGCTGACAGGGCGGCCCCAAGGCCATGGAACGTGTCGTTCAGCACAACGACAGACTTCCATGGCATTTGCCGGGCAATCGAAAGGATGAGGCTTTCTTCCATTGCGGCTATAATCGCCGCCTTTTCATCAGGCATTGTTTGACGACATGAGCCAATCCAGTGAGCTGATCCAGTCCGCCCTGCGCACCTTGCGCCTCGAAGTCGAGGCCGTGGAAAGCCTGGCGCCGCGTATCGACGCCAACTTCGTCAAGGCCTGCGAGCTGATTCTGGCCAGCAAAGGCCGGGTCGTGGTGGTCGGCATGGGCAAGTCGGGGCATATCGGCAACAAGATCGCCGCCACCCTGGCCAGCACCGGTACGCCTGCGTTCTTCGTGCACCCGGCCGAAGCCAGCCATGGCGACATGGGCATGATCACCCGGGACGATGTCATCCTGGCCCTGTCCAATTCTGGCAGCACTGCAGAAATCATCACCTTGCTGCCGCTGATCAAGCGCCTCGGCATCCAGCTGATCAGCCTGACCGGCAATGCCGATTCGCCCCTGGCCCAGGCTGCCGAGGTCAACCTCGACGCCCGCGTCACCCAGGAGGCCTGCCCGCTGAACCTGGCCCCCACTTCTTCGACCACCGCAGCGCTGGTGTTGGGCGACGCCCTGGCCATCGCCCTGCTCGAAGCCCGTGGCTTCACTGCCGAAGACTTCGCCTTTTCGCACCCCGGTGGCGCCCTTGGCCGCCGCCTGCTGCTCAAGGTCGAGAACGTGATGCACGCAGGCGCCGAACTGCCCCAGGTGGCACGCGGCACCCTGCTCAAGGACGCGTTGCTGGAAATGTCACGCAAAGGCCTGGGCATGACCGTGATCCTCGAACCGGACGGCAAACTGGCCGGGATCTTCACCGACGGCGACCTACGCCGCAGCCTGGACCGCAATATCGACATGCACACCACCTTGATCGACCAGGTGATGACCGTGCATGGCAAGACCGCCCGCGCCGAAATGCTGGCCGCCGAGGCGCTGAAAATCATGGAAGACCACAAGATCAACGCGCTGGTGGTGGTCGACCAGGACGACCGCCCGACCGGCGCCCTGAACATGCACGACCTGTTGCGCGCCGGAGTAATGTAAATGACCCAGGATTTGATTCAACGTGGCCAGGCCATCAAGCTTGCCGTGTTCGACGTTGACGGCGTGCTCACCGACGGCCGCCTGTACTTCCTCGAAGACGGCAGCGAGTTCAAGACCTTCAACACCCTCGACGGCCAGGGCATCAAGATGCTCATGGCATCTGGCGTGACCACGGCAATCATCAGCGGGCGCAAAACCCCGGTGGTCGAGCGACGTGCGAAAAACCTCGGCATCCCGCACCTGTACCAGGGCCGCGAGGACAAATTGGTGGTACTCGACGGCTTGCTCGCCGAACTCGGCCTAAGCTATGAACAAGTCGCCTACCTGGGCGACGACCTGCCCGACCTGCCGGTGATCCGCCGGGTCGGCCTGGGCATGGCGGTGGCCAACGCCGCCCCCTTCGTTCGCCAACATGCGCACGGGGTGACCCAGGCCCGCGGCGGTGAAGGCGCGGCGCGTGAATTTTGTGAACTGATCATGCAGGCCCAGGGCACCCTGGACGCTGCCAACGCACATTACCTTTAAGGCTGCTCATGTTCAGCAAGAAAGCCCGCAATATTGTGCTGCTCGTGGCCATCGGCGCCCTGCTGGCGGCGATCGGCTACTGGAATGTCAGCCCCGAGAGCTTCCTCGACCAGCCCACGGCCCAGGTCGACGAGAGCGCCATCGACTACTACGCGATCAATGCCCACAGCGTGCAGTTCCTGCCCGACGGCAAGTTGCAGTACGAAATGACCGCCGACAAGGTCGAACACCTGACAGCCACCGAGGTCACACTGGTGACCACGCCAGACCTGCACATGTACCGCGGCACCGAGTACCCGTGGCACGTGCAAAGCGTCCGTGCCGAGGTCAACCCGGACGGCACCGAGGTCGAGCTGATCGACCAGGTGCGCATTGCCCGCACCGACGAAAAGAAGCGTGAAACGATTATCACCAGCTCACGCATGACCGTATTCCCGCAGAAGCAATATGCGCAGACCGAGCAAGCCGTTAGAATCGACGGCGCCGGTGGCACGACCACGGGCAAAGGAATGAAAGCGTATTTGAAAGAAGGCAGGATGGACCTGCTCTCTAACGTAAGAGGACAGTATGAGGCTCGTTAAAACCCTCCCCCTTTTGCTCAGCCTGAGCGCAGCACTGGGAAGCGCGAGCGCCTTCGCACTGCCGACCGACCGTGACCAGCCTATCCGCATCCAGGCCGACAACGCGCACCTGGACGACAAGCAAGGCGTGGCCACCTACACCGGTGACGTCATCATCACCCAAGGTTCGATGATGATCAAAGGCAACACCGTGACCATGACCCGCGCCGCCAATGGCGACATCGACGTGGTCACCTCGGTGGGCAACCTGGCCTACTTCGAACAGCAGCAGAGCACCGCCAAGCCGGACAAGATGAAAGGCTGGGCCGTGACCATTCAGTACCAGGCGCAGAAAGACACGGTGATCCTCACCGACCGCGCCAAGGTCGAGAATGAAGGCAACACCACTGAAGGCGAGAAGATCGTCTACAACACCAAGACCCAGGTTGCGACCGCCGGTCGTGGTGGCAACGTGACTCAACCACGTCAGCGCATCGACATGGTGATCCAGCCGAAGAAGAAGGCCGAGTAAATGGCAACCCTCAAAGCCCAGCACCTGGCCAAGAGCTACAAGGGTCGGCAAGTCGTGCGCGACGTCAGCCTGTCGATCGACAGCGGCCAGATCGTCGGCCTGCTTGGCCCCAACGGCGCCGGCAAGACCACCTGCTTCTACATGATCGTCGGCCTGGTCCAGGCTGAGCAAGGGCGCGTGCTGATCGACAACCTCGATGTCAGCCACCAGCCCATGCACGGTCGCGCGCGTGCCGGCATCGGCTACCTGCCGCAGGAAGCTTCGATCTTCCGCAAGCTGTCGGTGGCCGACAACATCATGGCGATCCTCGAGACCCGCAAGGAGCTCGACCGCGACGGCCGCCGCAAGGAGCTGGAAAGCCTGCTGCAGGAGTTCCACATCAGCCACATCCGCGACAACCTCGGCATGAGCCTCTCGGGTGGCGAGCGCCGCCGTGTCGAGATCGCACGCGCCCTGGCGACCGCACCGAAGTTCATCCTGCTCGACGAACCCTTCGCGGGCGTCGACCCGATTTCCGTCGGTGACATCAAGCAGATCATCCACCACCTCAAGGCCAAGGGGATCGGCGTACTGATTACCGACCACAACGTGCGTGAGACCTTGGATATCTGCGAAACCGCCTATATCGTCAATGATGGCCGACTGATCGCCGAAGGCGACGCCGAGACCATCCTGGCCAACGAACTGGTCAAAGAGGTTTACCTGGGTCACGAGTTCCGGCTCTGACCCCGGGACGCACCTGGAGCACTGGCAAATCGACCCTGTCGGGGTTTAAGTTGTTACGGTGCTCTAGGCAAACGCTACAATTTAAGGCATAAAACTTGCTTGAATTTGGCGCTCCGGCGCCCTCGTGTAGTGGATGGCGCATGCGCGCCGGCGAACAAGGTATTAAGCCCCTGCCATGAAACCATCGCTCGTCCTAAAAATGGGCCAGCAACTGACGATGACTCCTCAGTTGCAACAGGCCATCCGCCTCCTCCAGCTCTCTACCCTGGACCTCCAACAGGAAATCCAGGAAGCGCTGGAATCGAACCCGATGCTCGAACGTCAGGAAGACGGCGAGGACTTCGACAACAGCGACCCGATGGCCGATAACGCCGAGAACAAACCGGCCGCCGAAGTCCAGGACAACAGCTTCCAGGAAAGCACCAACAGTGCCGAAAACCTGGAAGACGGCGAGTGGAGCGAGCGAATCCCCAACGAGCTGCCCGTCGATACCGCCTGGGAAGACATCTACCAGACCAGCGCCAGCAGCCTGCCGAGCAACGATGACGACGAGTGGGACTTCACCACCCGCACATCGGCCGGCGAAAGCCTGCAAAGCCACCTGCTGTGGCAGTTGAACCTGGCGCCGATGTCCGACACCGATCGCCTGATCGCCGTCACCCTGATCGACAGCATCAATGGCCAGGGCTACCTCGAAGACACCCTCGAAGAGATCTGCGCCGGTTTCGACCCCGAACTGGATATCGAGCTGGACGAGGTCGAAGCGGTCCTGCACCGCATTCAGCAGTTCGAGCCTGCCGGCATCGCCGCACGCAACCTGGGCGAATGCCTGCTGCTGCAACTGCGCCAGCTACCGGCCAGCACGCCGTGGATGGCCGAGGCCAAACGCCTGGTCACCGACTTCATCGACCTGCTGGGCAGCCGCGACTACAGCCAGCTGATGCGGCGCATGAAGATCAAGGAAGACGAGCTGCGCCAGGTCATCGAGCTGGTGCAAAGCCTCAACCCGCGCCCTGGCTCGCAGATCGAGTCGAGCGAGCCCGAGTACGTCGTGCCCGACGTCATCGTGCGCAAGGACAGCGACCGCTGGCTGGTGGAGCTGAACCAGGAAGCCATCCCGCGCCTGCGCGTCAACCCGCAGTACGCAGGCTTTGTCCGCCGCGCCGACACCAGCGCCGACAACACCTTCATGCGCAATCAGCTGCAAGAAGCGCGCTGGTTCATCAAGAGCCTGCAAAGCCGCAACGAAACCCTGATGAAAGTGGCCACGCAGATCGTCGAGCATCAGCGCGGCTTCCTCGACCATGGCGACGAAGCGATGAAGCCGTTGGTCCTGCATGACATCGCCGAAGCTGTCGGCATGCACGAGTCGACCATTTCGCGGGTTACCACGCAAAAATACATGCACACGCCCCGCGGCATCTACGAACTGAAATACTTTTTCTCAAGCCACGTCAGCACCGCTGAAGGCGGAGAATGCTCGTCCACAGCGATCCGCGCGATCATCAAGAAACTGGTTGCGGCGGAAAATCAGAAAAAGCCATTGAGTGACAGCAAGATCGCTGGTTTACTGGAGGCACAAGGCATCCAGGTAGCCCGTCGCACCGTCGCCAAGTACCGCGAGTCTCTCGGCATCGCACCGTCGAGCGAGCGCAAGCGACTGATGTAGCACCTGGTATGTGCCACAGCGTTTTTGGGGCAGGTGCAAGACTTGCCTCTTTATGCACGGGCAATAAAGGAGAAGCTGTATGCAAGTCAATATCAGTGGACAGCATGTAGAAGTCACCCAGCCGCTGCGCGATTATGTGCTTGAAAAGCTCGCCCGCGTGGAAAGTCACTTCGACAAGATCACTAACGTGCAGGTCATCATGAAGGTCGAGAAGCTGCAGCAGAAGGTCGAAGCGACCCTGCAGATTCCGGGCGGTGAAGTGGTAGCCAACGCGGAACACGAAGACATGTATGCAGCGATCGACGCCTTGGCCGACAAGCTCGACCGCCAACTGAAAAAACACAAGGAAAAACAGCAAAGCCTGCTGCAAGGTGCAGCTGCCCGCTGATCCCCCTCATCCATGATCCGACTTGAAACCATCCTGACCCCCGGCCGTTCCCTCGTGAACGTGCCGGGCGGCAGTAAGAAGCGCGCCCTCGAAAAGGTCGCCACCGTCATCGCCGAACAAGTGCCAGAGCTGGAGATGCAAGACGTCTTCGAAAAACTGGTCGCCCGTGAAAAACTCGGTTCGACCGGGTTCGGCAACGGCATCGCCATCCCCCACTGCCGACTCGAAGGATGCACCGCCCCGGTCAGCGCACTGCTGCACCTGGAGGCGCCGATCGACTACGACGCCATCGATGGCGCACCTGTGGACCTGCTGTTCGTCCTGCTGGTGCCCGAAGCTGCCACCGATGCGCACCTGGAACTGCTGCGCCAGATCGCCAGCATGCTCGATCGCAAAGAGGTCCGTGATCGTCTGCGTGCCGCCAGCAGTAACGAGGCCCTGTACCAGGTTGTCCTGGACGTACAGAACGAGCACTGAACATGCACCTGATCATCGTCAGCGGCCGGTCCGGCTCCGGCAAGAGCACCGCCCTCGATGTCCTGGAAGACAACGGTTTCTATTGCATCGACAACCTTCCCGCCGGGCTGCTGCCGCAGCTTGCGGAAGATGCCTTGATCAATACCGAGTTGCTGCAGCCCAAGGTCGCCGTGTCGATTGACGCGCGCAACCTGCCCAGCCACCTGACGCGTTTCCCCGAGCTGCTCGAAGAGGCCCGAGCCCGGCATATCAAGTGTGATGTGCTGTACCTGGATGCCGACGAAGACACCCTGCTCAAGCGCTTTTCGGAGACCCGTCGGCGTCACCCGCTGACCAATGCCGACCGTTCCCTGGCAGAAGCGATACGCGTGGAAAGCGACATGCTGGGGCCGATCGCCGACCTTGCCGACCTCAAGATCGACACCACCAGCCTCAACCTTTACCAGTTGCG
Organism: Pseudomonas sp. Y3 TE3536; assembly: GCF_053629175.1. Classification (NCBI taxonomy): domain Bacteria; kingdom Pseudomonadati; phylum Pseudomonadota; class Gammaproteobacteria; order Pseudomonadales; family Pseudomonadaceae; genus Pseudomonas; species Pseudomonas sp. Y3 TE3536. The sequence continues at coordinate 877,286 of NZ_JBRJHU010000001.1, forward strand.
CGACTCGATCAAGCTGCGCCTGCTCAACCAGCCAGAGCCTGGCACCGCGTTCCTGGTCGAATCCTTTGGCTTCAAGCGTGGCATGCCGGTCGATGCCGACCTGGTGTTCGACGTGCGCTGCCTGCCCAACCCCTACTGGAAGCCCGAACTGCGTGAGCATTCTGGTCTCGAACAACCGGTAATCGACTACCTCGCCGCCCAGCCGGACGTCGAAGAGATGTTCAACGACATTTCCAGCTACCTGCTTAAATGGCTGCCCCGCTTCGCCGCCAGCAACCGCGCCTATGTCACCATCGCCATTGGCTGCACCGGTGGCCATCACCGGTCGGTGTACCTGACCGAACGCCTCGGCACGTTGCTGCAGCAATCCCTGAAAAACGTCCAGGTCCGCCACCGCGACCTCTAGCCCACAGGATCCACCCCACGATGCCCGCCCGCGAAATCACCATCATCAACAAGCTGGGCCTGCATGCCCGGGCGGCGGCCAAGTTCGTCGGCGTGGCCGGGCGCTTTCCCTGCCAGGTCAAGGTAGGCCGCGCGCCAGACAAGCTGGTGGACGGCAAGAGCATCATGGCGGTGATGATGCTCGCGGCAGGCAAAGGCACCCAGGTGCACTTGCTGACCGAAGGCGAACAGGACAACGACGCGCTGGACGCACTGGTCGAGTTGATCAACAACTACTTCGACGAAGGCGAGTAAAGCCCGGCAACATCCCCTGCCAATTTTCAGCATGACCAAGAGCGCGTTTGTATTTATACCTATATAGGTATAGATTAGGACGATGTCATGGATGCATTCAAACGTGTCAAACCGCTGTACTGGGTAGGAAGTAGCAAGAAGGATCTGCAGGAAGCGCCAAGCGATGTACAGGATATTTTCGGCTTTGCCCTGCATTTGGCACAAGAAGGGGGCAAACACCCTCAGGCGAAATGCCTGAAGGGCTTCACCGGTGCTGGCGTTCTGGAGGTGGTGGAAAACCACACCAGCGACACCTATCGCGCCATCTATACCGTAAGCCTGGGGGCTGCGGTGTACGTCCTGCATTGTTTCCAGAAAAAATCCAATTCAGGCATCAAGACACCCAAGCACGAATTGGACTTGATCAAGTCAAGGCTGAAGCAGGCAGTGGCTCACGCAAAAGGAACAACACATGATTGAGATCGAAGAAAGCAGCGGAAACGTCTATGCCGACCTCAACAGCGCAGACGCTGGCGAAATGCTGATAAAGGCACACCTGGCCAGCAAGATCTGCAGCATCATCAAGGCACGCCACCTGACTCAAGTGCAGGCAGCGGCAGTACTGGGGCTTCCGCAACCCAAGGTCTCCGAAATGATGCGAGGGAAGTTTCGCGGTATCAGCGAAACAAAAATGATTGATTGCCTGGCACGCCTTGGCCGCGACATTCAGATTGTGGTCAAGGCGGCGCCTCGCTCACGACGCGAGGGCCGGGTAGAAGTTATCTTCGCCTGACAACGTTGGCGAAGGGCAGCCTGCCTTCACCACATTCAAGACATCGCCGTGTCCATCACCATCATCAGGCAAAAACCAATACACAACCCCAAACTGGCCAGGCGGTGATGCCCATTACTACGCGACTCGGGGATGATCTCCTGGGTCACTACCAGCAGCATCGCCCCGGCGGCACACGCCAAGCCCAACGGCAACAGCAGCTCTGCCACATTTACCAGCCAGGCACAGATAACCGCTGCCACCGGTTCGACCAGGCCTGAAGCGGCACCAATCAAGAATGCCTTGAAACGCGGCATGCCCGCCCCCGCCAGCACCAGCGCAATCACCAGCCCTTCCGGCACATCCTGCAAAGCGATGCCCATTGCCAGGCTGTCGGCATCGGCCATGCCACCGCCCGCAGACACGCCAATGGCCATGCCTTCAGGAATGTTGTGGGCGATGATGGCGATCACGAACAACCAGATTCGCGCGGCAATCACCGGCTGGTTGTCTGTGCCGACCAAGGCTTCTGGCGAGGCACCGGAGACCTTGAGGTCGACCAGGAACAGGCACAAGGCGCCAAACATCAGGCCAAAGCTGATCAAGCCGCCCGCGCCCCATGGGCTGAAGCCGATGCCTTGCGCCGCCTCCAGCCCCGGGATGATCAGGGAAAACGCGGTGGCCGCCAGCATCACACCCGCGCCGAAGCCCAGCAGTGTGTCGGCCAGGGCTACCGGCATGTTACGAATCACCAACACCGGTACCGCGCCCAGCGCTGTCCCCAACGCACACAATGCGCCCCCTTCGAGGGCACGCAGCATGCGCGGCTCCAGGCCCAGCCAGGCAATGCCCTGCGCCAGCAGCAATGCTGTGCCCGCCAGCAACAGCAAGGTTCCTATCGCCAGACGAAACAGACGCACGCTGCTGACGGACAACACCTGTGAACGCATACCGGATCGACTCACTTCAAGGCTTCGAGATAACGACGTTCCACTTCCGCCCAGTCGACGACGTTGTAGAAGGCACCGATGTATTCAGGGCGACGGTTCTGGTATTTCAGGTAGTAGGCGTGCTCCCACACGTCCAACCCGAGAATCGGCGTGTTGCCGTGCATCAGCGGGCTGTCCTGGTTACCGCTGCTTTCGACCACCAGCGTGTTGCCCGGGGTGACGCTGAGCCACGCCCAGCCACTGCCAAAGCGGGTCAGCGCTGCTTTGGTGAAGGCGTCCTTGAACGCGTCGAACCCACCCAGCTCGGCCTCGATGGCCTTGGCCACCTGACCGTGTGGCTGGCCGCCGCCGTGTGGCGCCATCACCGTCCAGAACAGCGTGTGGTTGGCGTGGCCGCCGCCTTGGTTGATCACGGCGCCCTGCAGCTTTTCTGGCAGCTGCTTGACCGCGCTTACCAACTGCTCCACCGGCCATTCGGCCCACTCGGTGCCTTCGATGGCAGCGTTGAGGTTGTTGATGTAGGTCTGGTGGTGCTTGCTGTGGTGAATTTCCATGGTCTGGGCATCGATGTGCGGCTCCAGCGCATCGTAGGCATAAGGCAACGCAGGCAAGGTATGTGGCATATCAATGGATTCCGTAAGCGTGGGTTCTGGGTGTCACGCCTGTTTGCGCGGCCAGCTCGCTGGCGGCGGGGGCGTGACGGTTGAGCAGGCGCTCGGTGCGCGGGTACTGTCCGTACTCGGCAATGAAACTCAGCAATTCGGTGTAGGTGCGTGAACTGTGGCGCAGCGCTGCATCCCGCAGCGCCTGGGGCAAGCGCGCTTCCTGGCTGGCCTGGAGCAGGCGCTGGTGTGCAGAGCACAGGTAGTCGGCGCTCTCGTGCGGCTGGTTCAGGCGCAGGTGCAGGTCGGCCAGGTTGTGGTGAGCGATGACGAACACCGCCACCGCTTCGTCGACGTCATGCCAGCGCTCGAACAGCACCTGGGCCAAGGCCAAGGCTTGCAGGTAGTGTTCCCGGGCATCGACCCATTCACCTTGCTCGAACAGGCGGTTGGCGGTTTCAGTGGTGCGTTTCCAGTGCTGCATGACGTTTCTCCTGAGCGCGATGGCTCGTACGCTCGGCGGTGACGCTGAGTCAGATACCGCCGGCCGTGAGTTTTTCCGGGTCCAGCAGGGCCTCGAGCTGGTCACGCGACAAGTCGGTGTGTTCCAGCGCCACGTCGATGATCGGGCGGCCCTGCTTGTAGGCGGTCTTGGCGATTTCGGCAGCCTTGAGGTAGCCGATGATCGGGTTCAGCGCAGTGACCAGGATCGGGTTGCGCGCCAGCGCCTCCTTGAGCTTGCTTTCATTGACCTTGAAGGTGGCGATGGCCTTGTCGGCCAGCAGGCGGCTGACGTTGGCCATCAGCTCGATGCTTTCCAGCAGGTTGCGGGCGATCACCGGCAACATGACGTTCAGCTCAAAGTTGCCCGACTGCCCGGCGATGGCGATGGTCGCGTCATTGCCGATCACCTGCGCGGCGACCATGGCGGTGGCTTCCGGGATCACTGGGTTGACCTTGCCCGGCATGATCGACGAGCCCGGCTGCAAGCCTTGCAGCTCGATCTCGCCGAGGCCGGCCAAGGGGCCGGAGTTCATCCAGCGCAGGTCGTTGGCGATTTTCATCAGTGCCACGGCGGTGGTCTTGAGCTGGCCGGAAAGGGCCACCGCCGTGTCTTGCGAGCCGATCAGCGCAAACAGGTTTTGCCCGGGAGTGAACTCGACCTGGGTCAGGGCACTCAGCTGACGCGCGAAACCGGCAGCGAACTGTGGATGGGCGTTGATGCCGGTCCCGACGGCGGTACCGCCCTGGGCCAGCGCCTGCAAGCTCGGCAGGGTCGCCTCAATGTGCGCCAGCGCGCCGTTGATTTGCGCCGCCCAGCCGTCGAGCACCTGGCTCATGCGCACGGGCATGGCGTCCATCAGGTGAGTGCGGCCGGTTTTTACAAAGGCGTGCACCTGCACCGACTTGGCCTCGATCACCTGCACCAGGTGCCGCAATGCCGGCAGCAGCTGCTCGTGCAGCGCCAAGGCGGCACTGACATGGATGGTGGTCGGGATGATGTCGTTGCTGCTCTGGCCGCAGTTAACATGGTCGTTGGCATTGACCGCATCACCGAGCACCCGGCTGGCCAGGGTGGCGATCACTTCGTTGGCGTTCATGTTCGAACTGGTGCCGGAACCTGTCTGGAACACGTCCACCGGGAAATGCTGGATAAAATCTTCCGCGAGCAGTTGCTCGACCGCCTTGACGATGGCCTGGCCTTGGTCGGCGGTCACTTGCTCCAGCTCGATGTTGGCCTTGGCCGCTGCCGCCTTGGCCAGCAGCAATGCGCGAATGAACTGGGCCGGCATGCGCTGGCCGCTGATCGGGAAGTTGTCGACCGCGCGCTGTGTCTGGGCGCCATACAGGGCCTCGGCAGGCACCTGAAGCTCACCCATGCTGTCACGCTCGATACGGGTATTACTCATCGTCTAATCCTTGCATCAGTTCATCGGGAGAAATCGAAGGCAGCAGCACGCAGTTGGCCAACTGCAGGGCGTAGGGCTGCCAGCGCTGGTTTTGTTCGCGGCGGTCGAGGTTGCGCAGGTCCAGCAACGGGCGCCAGGCCTGGTCCAGGCACAGGCAGCGCCAATGCCACGGCAGCATGCGGTCGCAGGCGGTATCCAGCAGCAGGCGGAAGGAGGTCAACGCCACCGTCCAGGACGAGGTTTCGGTGCAGCACACCAGGTAACGGCCTTCGGCCAGGTAGTGCTCGATAAGGCGCGGCTCATCGGGCTCGAGCGCGCAGCGAATGCGCCGGCTGAGCCAGCGCCAGTTTTCCAAATAGGGCAATTCGTGGAGGACGGATTTCATGAACACCATCGCCAAGCAACTGGGTAATGATATTCATTATTAAGTGATAAATAGAATCACTTCAAGTGCGGATCGACTAAAGCCGTGAGGTAGGACGCATAAAAAACCCGGCGCCAGGGCCGGGTTCTCTAAATCAGTCTGAAACAGGTTGGGCTGTACCGGCCTCTTCGCGGGTAAACCCGCTCCCACAGTACCCTGAAGCCAGTCGGTGATCCTGTGGGAGCGGGTTTACCCGCGAAGCGGCCAGAGCAGGTTACCTATCAGCTCCCTGCAACCGTCATTCGCTCGATCAGCACCGAGCCCGTATGGATATTGCTGCGTGTCTCTAGATCGTTACCGATCGCGACAATTTGCTGGAACATATCCTTCATGTTCCCGGCGATGGTCACTTCCTGCACCGCATGCTGAATCTCGCCGTTCTCGACCCAGAAACCCGCAGCCCCACGCGAATAATCGCCGGTCACCATGTTCAGGCCATGCCCCATCAGCTCGGTCACCAGCAAGCCACGCCCCATGCGGCGGATCAGGGCAGCCTGGTCTTCGACGCCATGGGTTACGTACAAGTTGTGAACACCACCGGAGTTGGCCGTGCTCGGCAGCCCGAGCTTGCGACCGGAATAGGTGCCCAGCAGGTACGACACCAACTCACCTTTGTCGACGAACGGTTTGGCGTAGGTCGCCAAGCCATCGCCATCGAACGCGGCACTGCCCAAGGCCCGAGGAATATGCGGGCGCTCATCGAGGGTCAACCAGCTAGGGAACAGGCGCTGGCCAAGGGTGCCTTCAAGGAACGACGACTTGCGGTACAGGTTGCCGCCGGAAATCGCCGAGAGGAAGCTGCCGAACAGGCCGCCGGCCAGCTCCGCCGAGAACAGCACCGGCACTTCGCACGTTGGTACCGGGCGTGCGCCGAGGCGGCTGGCCGCACGCTGGGCCGCGCGCTGGCCGATGCTGCGCGGGTCAGCCAGCAAGGTGCCTTGGCGGTTCACGTCATACCAGTAGTCGCGCTGCATCTGCCCGTCGCCCTCGGCGATCATCACACAGCTCAGGCTGTGCCGGGTCGACGCATAACCACCGATGAATCCATGGCTGTTGCCATAGACCCGGCACCCTTGATGGGTATTGAGGGTGGTTCCATCGGCGTTGAGAATGCGGGCATCGGCGTCGAACGCCGCGGCCTCGCAGGCCAAGGCCATCTCGATCGCCTTCTCGGGTTCGATATCCCAGTCGTGATAAAGGTCCAGGTCCGGGATTTCGCGCGCCATCAACGCGGCATCGGCCAGCCCCGAGCATTCGTCTTCAGAGGTGTGCTTGGCGATGGCCAAGGCTGCGGCAACGGTCTCGCGGATCGCGTCTGGGCCACTCGCGGAGGTGCTGGCCGAGCCTTTGCGCTGGCCGACATAGAGGGTGATGCCAAAGCCCTGGTCACGGTTGAACTCGACCGTTTCGACCTCACGCTGGCGCACCGTGGTGGACAGGCCCTGCTCCAGCGACACCGCTACTTCGCAGGCACTGGCACCCTGGCGACGCGCTTCGGCGATGATCGCTTCGACCTGTTCCTGCAACGCTGGCAGGTCTTTGGGACCTACGCTCTGGACTGCACTCATGGTTCTCTCCACTCAAATTCTGCGTTCGGCGAGGGTCATTCTACGACCGGGCCGGACAAGCGGCCCCCGACTGGTTATCATGGCGGCGATTTCTAGCGGACTGCCACCATGGTTGATTCAAACGACGCCTACGACGGCGAAAAAAGCAAAACCCAGATCAAGCGCGAACTGCATGAACTGGTTGAACTCGGCGAGCGCCTCACTACGCTCAAGGCCGACACCCTGGCACGCCTGCCGTTGACCGACGAGCTACGCAAAGCGTTGGCCGAGGCCAGCAAGCACACAGCTCACGGAGCCCGCAAACGGCACATGTCGTTCGTCGGCAAGCTGATGCGCGTCCAGGACCTGGATGCCATCCATGCCTTGCTCGAACAGATGGACAGCTCGACCCGCCAGTACAACGAGCGCTTCCACGGCTTGGAGCGCTGGCGCGACCGGCTCATCGACGGTAATGACGAAGACCTCGAGCGCTTCGTCAACGAATACCCGGACACCGATCGCCAGCAACTGCGCTCGCTGATCCGCCATGCCCAGCACGAAAAAGCGCGGAACAAACCGCCTGCTGCTGCGCGCAAGGTGTTCAAGTACATCCGCGACCTCGACGAGCTGCAGCGCGGCTTGCGTTGATGCCGTAGGGCCGCTTTGCGGCCCATTCGCAGCGCAAGGCTGCTCCTACAGAGGCATGCGATACCTGTAGGAGCAGCCTTGCGCTGCGAAAGGACCGCAAAGCGGTCCCCAACGCCATCACGCACCAGTACCGCCAACTGTGATCGCATCCAGCTTCAGCGTCGGCTGCCCTACCCCTACCGGCACCGATTGCCCATCCTTGCCGCAGGTCCCGACACCACTGTCCAGGGCCAGGTCATTGCCGACCATCGACACGCGGCTCATCGCCTCCGGTCCGTTACCAATCAGCGTTGCCCCTTTGACCGGCGCAGTAATCTTGCCGTCCTCGATCAGGTACGCCTCACTGGTTGAGAACACGAACTTGCCGCTGGTGATATCCACCTGGCCACCACCAAGGTTGGCGCAGTAGATGCCTTTTTTCACCGAGGCGATGATTTCTTGCGGGTCGCTCTCGCCGGCACGCATGTAGGTGTTGGTCATGCGTGGCATCGGCAGATGCGCGTAGGACTCGCGACGGCCGTTGCCGGTCACCGCCATGCCCATCAGGCGGGCGTTCAGCTTGTCCTGCATGTAGCCTTTGAGCACACCGTTTTCGATCAGCGTGGTGCACTCGGTCGGGGTGCCTTCGTCATCCACGCTCAGTGAGCCACGGCGGCCTTCAAGGGTGCCGTCGTCGACGATGGTGCACAGTTTCGACGCCACCTGCTCACCGATGCGGCCACTGAACGCCGAGCTGCCCTTGCGGTTGAAGTCGCCTTCCAGGCCATGGCCCACCGCCTCATGCAACAACACGCCCGACCAACCCGAGCCCAGCACCACCGGCAAGGTACCCGCCGGCGCAGGAATCGCTTCCAGGTTCACCAGCGCTTGGCGCAAGGCCTCACGGGCATAGCCCATGACCTTGTCTTCGGTGAAGAACCGGTAGTCGGTACGCCCGCCACCGCCCTGGCCACCGCGTTCGCGGCGGCCATTCTGTTCGACGATGACACTGACGTTGAAACGCACCAGCGGGCGCACGTCGGCGGCCAGGCTGCCATCAGCCGCGGCGATGAGAATGCGCTCCCAAACCCCGGCCATGCTCACGCTGACCTGCTGGATACGCGGGTCCAGCGCACGGGTCGCCGCGTCGACACGCTTGAGCAGGTCGACCTTTTCGGCGCGCGTCAGCACATCCAGCGGGTTGTCCGGAGCATACAGGGCAGTCACATCCTGGCTACGGAACGCCTGCACCGTGCCATTCTGCCCAGCGCGGGAAATCGAACGCGCGGCGCGGGCCGCCGAGGTCAAGGCTTCCAGGTTGATGGCATTGCTGTAGGCGAAGCCGGTCTTTTCACCGGATTGGGCACGTACGCCTACGCCCTGATCCAGGTTGAAGCTGCCCTCTTTGACGATGCCGTCCTCGAGCGCCCAGGTTTCCGAGATCTGGCCCTGGAAATACAAGTCGGCGGCATCGATGCCCGGGCCGGCCAACTCACCCAGCACAGCCTGCAGGCTGTCCAGGGTCAATCCGCCTGGGGCCAGGAGCTGCTCGCTGACGGTGGATAACATCTGGCTCATAGTCACTCCGAGGTGTGCGCAGGCCGCAAGGCGTCCTGCGAGAAAAAGCGCCGGTGCGATACCACCGGCATGCGCGCCCGAATGGACGCTTGTTCGTCAATGTCGCGCTCGGCGAGCAATACCGCTTCGCCCTGCGCCTGCTGCGCAACGATCCGCCCCCAAGGGTCGATGATCGCTGCATGGCCATGGGTTTCTCGTGGCCCTGGATGGGTGCCGCCCTGCGCTGCGGCCAACAGGTAGCACTGGGTCTCGATGGCACGCGCGCGAATCAGCACATCCCAGTGCGCCGCCCCCGTCACCGCCGTGAAGGCGGCAGGTGCGGTGATCAGTTCTGCCCCGGCTGCGCGCAGTGCGCTGTACAACTCGGGGAAGCGCAGGTCATAGCATACGCTCAAGCCCAGGCGCCCCACCGGGGTATCGGCCACCACCACCTGTGCGCCATGGGCATAGTCGTCAGACTCGCGATAACGGCCGCGGTTGTCGGCGACGTCCACGTCGAACAGGTGCAACTTGTCATAGCGCGCGGCCACTTCACCGTGTTCATCGATCAGCAACGAGCATGCATGGGCCTTGGCATCAGGTTGGCCGACCGGTGGCAATGGCAACGTGCCGGCGACAATCCATAACTTGAGGTCGCGCGCCGTGCGTTTCAACCAGGGCAGGATCGGCCCTTCCCCCAAGGCTTCGGCACGCCCGATCGCCGCAGCATCCTTGCGCCCCATTGCAGCGAAGTTCTCTGGCAGCACGGCCAGGCGTGCGCCACCGAGCGCGGCCTGCTCAAGCAGGGCGCCGGCCCGCTGCAGGTTGGCCAGCACGTCGTCCTGGCTGACCATCTGAATCACCGCTGCCTTCATGACTACTCCTGGCGCTATTTCTCGAAAGGTTTCACAAATGTGATTCTAGGCTCTTTCCACGGCCCCTCGACGCGGTAATGCACGCTGGCAAAGCGTGAGACCCGGTCGCCGATCAACCGATCCACAAGGAACAGCGCGCCCCCGACCGCTGGAGCACCGACGATCAAGGCAGCCAGCGGCAGGTTGTTGGTGACCGGCAGGGTCACTTGCAGGTTGGCATCCACCCGGTCACGGACCATGTCCAGGGTGCCCTCGAGCTCGAAATTGCTCGAAGGGCCGGTCACCGTAATCGGTTCACGGGTCACGTACACGCCATTACTGGCCACCAGCAGGCCTTTGACCCGGTCATAGGCCAGGCCTTTTTCGAACAGGTCGGAGAAGTCCAGGCGCAGGCGACGGCCGATGGAGTTGAAATTGAGCAGGCCGAACACGCGCAAGGCCTGGGCACTGCCTTCGACTTCGACAAACTGGCCGGTACGCAACGCCGCGTCCATGCTCCCGGAGAAGCGGTTCAGGCCCACCCAAGCAGGCGAACCGGGCCAACGGCCATCGACATCCAGGCGGAAATCGCGGCTGGTCACGGTAGGCGCGAACCCCCACGCCTTGAGCACATCAGCCAGGTTCTTGCCATCCAGGCGCCCTTTGTACCAGCTGCTGGTGCTGCCCGGCTGGCCTTCCCAGCCACCGCCGCCGTCGATGCGCAGGCCTTTAAAGTCCAGGTCGATATCGTCTGCCGACACGCCGCGCGCGGTTGGGCGCAGCTTGATCGAGGCGCTGCCGAACAGGTCGTCGCCGCGGTAGAGCTTGTCGATGCTCAGGTCCAGCGCAGGTACCTTGCGCGGGTCGAACGAGGCCAACGGGTCAGGCCCTTCCTCGGCCTGGGCCTGGGCCGGGTCGGCCGCCGGCAGGCGCAAGGTCTGCAAGCGAATCGACATGGGCGCGCCCTTGGCATCCGGCACGCGTGCGTTGCCGATGACTTCCTTGCTGTCCAGTCGCAGGTCCCACGCCGGGCCACCTCGGGCCAGGCGTACCACCGCCTGGTTGAGGTCCATGCCGAAGGCCTTCAGTTGGCCAATGCTCAGGTCGACGCTTTGCAGGATCTGCCGCGCACTGCCACCTGGGTCATCACCGCCCAGGCTGGCCACCTTGGCCTGCCACGGGGCCAGGTCGAGTGTTTCCAGGCGCCCACGTACGCGCAAGCCTTGGCCGGCCGGTACTTGCGCCTGCCCCGTGCCCAGCAGCAATTCGCCGCGGCCCTGGGCCAGTTTGTCGGAAGGCGCGGCATAGGCGAAGCGCGCGAGGTCGGCATAACCGGCGTCAATGCGCCGCTCCGACCCTTGCAGGTTCATGCTGAAACGGCTGTCGCGGGTGTCCGCAGCGGCCTTGCCGAAGGGCGCAGGCAAGTCGATGGCAAGGCCCTTGAGTGAGGAATTGACGCTAAGGCTGTTGTCCCGGCTGCCCAGGTTGAGCTGCAACTGGTACGGCAAGTCGCCCGAGGCCGGCAAGGCCTGGTTGAATTGCAGCCACTCGGTCAGCGCCTTCAGCGCGACCTGGCCATTGGCGTTGATGCGAGTCTGCATCTGCCCTGGCGCGCCCTCGGCAACGATCTGCGCGGTGACCGGCTTGCCGAACGCCTGCAAGCTGATGTTCTTGCCACTGAGCCCTTTGTCCAAATCGAAGCTGAAATCGCCCTTCAGGCGGTTCAACTCCAGGGTAGGCGGGGCCACCTTGAGGCGGGCATCAGCGGTGGCGAAGTCCACCTGAACCTTGGGCCGTTCCCCATGGGCCAGAGGGATATCGAGCTTGACCTTGCCCTTGAGCGGGCCCTCGCCTTCCCAGCCGGCGAAGATCTCGCCCGTGCCGATCGGCGCCTCTTTGAGAATTTTCAGGCCGTCGTCCAGGCCGCCGTCGAAATCACCATCAAGGTAAAGATGGCTGTGCTGGTCACCCTCGACGTGGGGGATGTCGACACTGACGTCACTGACCTTGGTGTCGAGCAACAGGCCATGGTGAGCCTTGATGCGCACACCGCTGTCCTCGATCAGCACATCACCGTCCACCTGTTGCACCTGTGGCCAGCCGGGCTGGAAGTCCAACACCACGTCGCGCACCTTGAAGAACAGGCTGATACTGCGCGCCTCTGGCGCGGCGCCATGGTTCAGCGAGCCCTGGTACTGGAAGTAGCCCTCGTCCACGGTGCCTTTGACGATCGCACTGCGCAGCCATTCGTCGAGGGCCGGGCTCAGCACTTCGGGCAGGTACTTGGCCGTGTAGCGGCCATCGCCCTCGGTCAAGCCGACGCGCAGGTCCATGTAGTCTTCGCGGCCCTCTTCGAACAGCAGGCGAATGAGGAAGTCACCGGCGATCTTGCCCTCCTCGCCCAGTACCTTCAGGTATGGCGCGACGAGGGTGAAGCCTTCTTTGTCGAGGGCCCAGGTCAGGCGCGCATTGGCCTGCTGGTAATGCCAGGGTTTGGCGAAGATCGGGTACAGGTGCAGCATGAAAGCGTCGGTATCCAGGCGCAGCTCGCCGTGCCCCAGGTCACCACTGACGCTGCCGCTGACATTGCCGGCCGCGGGGGCACCGTGGTAAGCGTTGAAACCAACCTTCTCCAGGTTGGCGGCAAACTGCAGGCGCTGGTCGCCTTCGGCTTTGGGCCGCGCCTCCAGCCGCACGTTGCGCAGCGCGCCGGTGACGTTCAGGCCATCGACCACGGCCATGAGGTTGTCCGGCAGCGGTGCCAAGGCATCGATCAACGGGGTCAAGGGGGTGAGGTCGAGGCGGTCGGCCTGCACTTGCCAGCGCTCATCAGCGGGGGCCTGCCCTGGGCGCTGACGTAATTGAAGGTGAGATTCCCAACGGTTCTTGCCGATATTCATGGCCAAGGAATCGACCATCACATCAAAACCTTGCTCGTTGCGCTGGAACCACGCAGACAACGCCAGGTTCTCCAAGGTCGCTGCTTTGCGCTCGGCATAAGCGCCTTTTAGCTGGGGCGCATTGAGCCGGACCACGGCTTGCTGCAACTGGCCTTTGCCCCAGTCGACCCAGAACTCACCACCCGCGCGCAATGCGCTGGCGTGCCACTTGCCCAGCAGGCTCGGCGGCAACCAGCGTGCCCAGTCGCTTTGCGGCAGGCTCAGGTAGGCGGCAACCTGGCCATCGCGCCAGGCCTCGGGCGACGCGCGGCTGCGCAGGTTCAGCGCCAGGGGCTGGCCGTCAGGCAGCGTGGCGCGCAAGTCGAGGGCCTGGCGCGAGGCACCGGCCTGCAAGCCCACGCTTACGTAGGTCAAGGTCAGGGGGTCGCGCTGCCAGGGTTGCAAGGTTACCTGGCTGTCGAACACATCGATGCGCCCCAGTTGGCGCAGGCGCTGCAGCAACTCGGCGGGGTCGAGCGGGGCATCATCCTTCTTCGGCAGCCCTTCGAGGTTCCAGGCGCCTTGGGCGTCTTCGCGCAGGATCAATTGCAAGCCACCCAGCTGGATACGTGCCAGGCGTACCTCACGGGAGGTCAGGCTGGCCCAGAGGTCTGGCACCAGCTTGACCTCGTCCAGGCGCAACGCGCCAGCACCTTCGCCCAATTGCAGGTCGCGAACGCGCAGTACAGGCGCAAGCCCGCTCCAGCGGCCTTCCAGGGCACCAACGTGCACCGGCAAGCCCAACGCTTGCTCGGCCTTGTGCTCGACATCGGCCCGGTATTCGGCCACCAGCGGCACCAGTTGCCGGCCAACGCTAACGTACAGCGCCACCAACACCGCCAGCAGCGCGCAAATGCCCAGCCCCCAGCGGGTCGAGGCGACAAGAACGCGGTTCAGACGTCCCATGGCCATGGCCCTCCAGGTCGTTTATCCATGATGGCCCTAAGTGCCGGTTTTGCCAGCCCGGCCATCCTGTGGCGCGTTTCGCGAAACCTCAGAGCAGCACCACATCGTATTGTTCCTGCGAGTACATCGACTCGACCTGGAAGCGGATAGTTCGGCCGATGAAGGTTTCAAGCTCCGCAACGTTGCCGGATTCCTCGTCCAGCAGCCGGTCGACCACCTTCTGATTGGCCAGCACGCGGTAGCCCTCGGCCTGATAGGCACGGGCTTCGCGGAGGATTTCACGGAAGATCTCGTAGCAGATGGTCTCGGGGGTTTTCAGCTTGCCGCGCCCCTGGCACGCCAGGCACGGCTCGCACAGCACCTGCTCGAGGCTCTCGCGGGTGCGCTTACGGGTCATCTGCACCAGGCCCAGCTCGGTAATGCCAATGATGTTGGTCTTGGCGTGATCACGCTCGAGCTGTTTTTCCAGGGTGCGCAGCACCTGGCGCTGATGCTCTTCATCTTCCATGTCGATGAAGTCGATGATGATGATGCCGCCGATGTTGCGCAGGCGCAGCTGCCGGGCAATGGCGGTGGCAGCTTCTAGGTTGGTCTTGAAGATGGTCTCTTCGAGGTTGCGATGGCCGACAAAGGCGCCGGTGTTGACGTCGATGGTGGTCATCGCTTCAGCCGGGTCGACCACCAGGTAGCCACCGGATTTGAGCGGCACCTTGCGCTCCAGGGCGCGCTGGATCTCGTCTTCGACGCCGTACAGGTCAAAGATCGGCCGTTCGCCAGGATAATGCTCGAGGCGATCGGCGATTTCCGGCATCAGTTCACCGACGAACTGCGTGGTTTTCTGGAACGTTTCGCGCGAATCGATGCGGATTTTCTCGATCTTCGGGTTGACCAGGTCGCGCAGGGTACGCAGTGCCAGGCCGAGGTCTTCGTAGATTACCGTGGGTGCGCCGCAGCTCTGGATCTGGCTGCCGATCTGTTCCCACAGGCGGCGCAGGTAGCGAATGTCCTGCAGGATTTCTTCCGCGCGCGCGCCTTCGGCGGCAGTACGCAGGATGAAACCCCCGGCATCCTTGATATTTTCGCTGTCCATGCAGCCGCTGACTACCTGCTTGAGGCGATCACGCTCAGCTTCGTCTTCGATCTTCAGGGAAATACCGACATGGCTGCTGCGCGGCATGTACACCAGGTAACGCGAAGGGATCGACAACTGCGTGGTCAGGCGTGCGCCCTTGGTGCCGATCGGGTCTTTGGTCACCTGTACCACCAGGGCCTGGCCTTCATGCACCAGCGCGGTAATGTTCTCTACCGCCGAGCCTTCGCGCTGGGAGATCTCCGAGGCGTGGATGAACGCCGCACGCTCCAGGCCGATGTCGACGAAGGCCGCCTGCATGCCGGGCAGCACGCGCACCACCTTGCCCTTGTAGATATTGCCGACGATGCCGCGGCGCAGGGTGCGCTCGACGTGCACTTCCTGCAGCACCCCGTTTTCCACCACCGCCACACGTGACTCCATCGGGGTGATGTTGATCAGGATCTCTTCACTCATGGCAGGCTCTCGTCAAAGGTCTTGGATAATGATGGATCGCGTACGCGGTACTGGCTACCGCGGGTTTGTTACCTCTGAAGAAAGCGCGGGCACTTGCCAGCAGGCAATGCCGAACTGGGCCAGCAAATCGGCAGTCTCGCTCAACGGCAAGCCGACCACGGCGGAGTAGCTGCCCGTCAGGGCGGTGACGAATACCGCCGCCAGCCCCTGGATGGCATAGCCACCGGCTTTGTCGGCAGGCTCGCCGCTGGCCCAATAACGGGCGGCTTCATCAGCGCTGATGGTACGAAAACGG
Source organism: Pseudomonas sp. Y3 TE3536 (assembly GCF_053629175.1). Lineage (NCBI taxonomy): Bacteria > Pseudomonadati > Pseudomonadota > Gammaproteobacteria > Pseudomonadales > Pseudomonadaceae > Pseudomonas > Pseudomonas sp. Y3 TE3536. The sequence goes on from NZ_JBRJHU010000001.1 coordinate 892,893, forward strand.
ACGTTGCTGGTGACGCACAGGCTTTGCCTGCGCTGGCCATCGCTCAGGGCGACAGCCGTCAGCACCTGATGCTCGCGGCCAGACAGGTCGGCCAGCATGGCCAGGGCATGTTCACGGTTTTCGGGTTTACCGAGAATACGGCCTTCGAGGACCACCGCCGTATCTGCGCCCAGGACGACAGCAGGGCCCTGGAGGCAGGCCAGGCCAGCCTCAGCCTTGGCCCGGGCAAGGCGCTCGACATAGGCTGCGGCGCCTTCGTCGGCGAGCGGGGTTTCATCGATGGGGGCGCTGACCGTGGTGAACGGTACGCCGATCTGGGTCAGCAATTCACGACGACGTGGCGAGCCAGAGGCCAGGTAAAGCGGGTTCATGTAGACATCTCCCTGTCAGTCGCGGCAACGCCGTCAATTTATACGCAAGCGTCGGCGCAGGTCGCGCAGGGCAAAGCTGATCCATGGCCAGAGCAAGGCACTGATGACCGCTGACCACACCAGCGCCAAGGTCGGCAGGCGGTTACCGGTCAAGGCACTGAGCCACAGCTGGATCAACTGGGCAATACCGAAAATCACCAGAATCACCAGGCTCTGCTGCCACATCGGGAACATGCGCAGGCGCTGTTGCAATGACAGCACCAGGAAGGTGATCAAGGTCAGGATCAGCGCGTTCTGCCCCAGCAAGGTGCCATACAGCACATCCTCGGCCAGCCCTAGCACAAAGGCCGTGGTCATGCCGACCTTGCTCGGTACCGCGAGTGTCCAGAACGACACCAGCAGCGCCAGCCACATAGGCCGGAACACTTCCATGAACTGCGGCATCGGCGAAACGCTGAGCAGCAGGCCGATGGCGAACGTCAACCAGATGACCCAGCCATTATTACGGCGTGATGCAGCCATCATTGCCTCCGAGGTTGGGCGGGCGCTGCCGCAGGCGTGGCGGGCGCTGCAGGGGCCGCGGTGGGCTGCGGGGTAGCGGCTGCAGGTGCTGCAGGCGTCGCCGCCGGAGTAACAGGTGCGCCCTGCTCGCCATTGGCGCCAGGCTGGACGCCGACCGACGTGCCTTTGCGATCGGCCTCTTCCTGCGCGATCGCAGCGTCAGTGGCGCGTTGCTCCGGGCTGCGTCGGTCGCTGAACACCAGCAGCATGTAGCGGCTGCGGTTGAGTGCGGCGGTAGGGATGGCGCGAACGATGGCGAACGGCTGGCCGGAGTCGTGAATCACTTCGTTGACCGTGGCCACCGGGTAACCGGCCGGGAAGCGCTGGCCCATGCCGGAACTGACCAGCAGGTCGCCTTCCTTGATGTCGGCGGTATCGGCCACATGGCGTAGCTCCAGGCGCTCCGGGTTGCCGGTGCCACTGGCGATGGCGCGCAGGCCGTTGCGGTTGACCTGCACCGGAATGCTGTGGGTGGTATCGGTCAGCAACAGTACCCGCGAGGTGTAGGGCATCAACTCGACCACTTGGCCCATCAGGCCGCGGGCATCGAGCACCGGCTGGCCGAGGAACACGCCATCGCGCTCGCCCTTGTTGATCAGGATGCGGTGCGTGAACGGGTTGGGGTCGACGCCGATCAACTCGGCCACTTCAACCTTTTCGTTGACCAGGGCGGATGAGTTGAGCAGTTCACGCAAGCGCACGTTCTGCTCGGTCAGGGCCGCCAGCTTCTGCAGGCGCCCCTGCAACAGCAGGGCCTCGGTCTTGAGTTTTTCGTTTTCCGCGATGAGTTCGGTACGGCTGCCGAACTGGCCTGCCACGCCTTGCCACAAACGCTGCGGCAAATCGGTGATCCAGTACGACTCCATCAATACCAGGCCCATCTGGCTGCGCACGGGTTTGAGCACGGCAAAGCGCGCATCGACCACCATCAGCGCGACCGACAGCACCACCAATACGAGCAGACGAACGCCCAGCGAAGGGCCCTTGGAGAAAAGCGGTTTAATGGGCCGTTCCTCGTGGACGACTCAGGAGGTCATTGGACATGGGACAACGCACCAGCCTGGTTGCGGGTTGACGGAAACGACGCCCGGACGGACGCCAGCCCAGCGCATACAGGTAGCACTGTGCGTGCTACCTGTAAACCGGGCGCTCAGGAACAGCGAGCAGCATCACTCGCTGGAGAGCAGGTCCATCGCGTGCTTGTCCATCATCTCCAGGGCGCGACCGCCGCCACGGGCGACACAGGTCAGCGGGTCCTCGGCGACGATCACCGGCAGGCCAGTTTCCTGGGCCAGCAGTTTGTCGAGGTCGCGCAGCAGTGCGCCACCACCGGTCAGCACCAGGCCACGCTCGGCGATGTCGGAGGCCAGCTCCGGCGGCGATTGCTCCAGGGCGCTTTTGACCGCCTGGACGATGGTCGCCAGGGATTCTTGCAGGGCTTCCAGCACTTCGTTGGAATTCAGGGTGAAGGCACGCGGTACGCCTTCGGCCAGGTTACGGCCGCGGACATCGACTTCGCGCACTTCGCCACCTGGGTAGGCGGTGCCGATTTCCTGCTTGATGCGCTCGGCGGTGGACTCGCCGATCAGGCTGCCGTAGTTGCGGCGCACGTAGGTCACGATGGCTTCGTCGAAGCGGTCGCCGCCGACGCGGACGGATTCGGCGTAAACCACGCCGTTCAACGAGATCAGGGCGATTTCAGTGGTACCACCACCGATATCGACGACCATCGAACCACGGGCTTCTTCGACTGGAAGGCCGGCACCGATGGCGGCGGCCATTGGCTCTTCGATCAGGAACACTTCACGGGCACCGGCACCCAGGGCCGACTCGCGAATCGCGCGGCGCTCTACCTGGGTCGACTTGCACGGCACGCAGATCAGCACGCGAGGGCTGGGCTGCAGGAAGCTGTTCTCGTGAACCTTGTTGATGAAATACTGCAACATTTTTTCACAAACGCTGAAGTCGGCAATGACGCCGTCCTTCATCGGACGAATGGCAGCAATGTTGCCGGGCGTACGGCCCAGCATGCGTTTGGCTTCGGTACCGACGGCGACGACGCTTTTCTGATTGCCATGGGTACGGATGGCAACAACCGAGGGCTCATTCAGGACGATACCGCGCTCACGCACGTAAATAAGGGTGTTGGCAGTACCCAGGTCGATGGAAAGATCGCTGGAAAACATGCCACGCAGTTTCTTGAACATGGGAAAGTGACCCTGGGGAAAGCGTGGGTAAAAAAGTGCGGCAAACTCTAACAATGGCAGGGATTTTGGGCAAGGAGCCAATATGTTAAATTGGTCGTTTTTCCGAGCACGCCAGCAGATGATCGCGGCCGTATGACCGCCAGAATGCCGACATGTTCCTCATCACGGACCCTAATTCCGTTCTTTGTTTCCCCTGGAGATCCCCATGGCGCTTGAACGCTGCGACGTGGAAAAGATCGCCCATCTGGCCCGTCTGGGGCTGAATGATGGCGAACTGCCACGCATTACCGATGCACTGAACAGCATTCTCGGGCTGGTCGACCAGATGCAAGCGGTCGACACCACTGGCATCGAGCCCCTCGCCCACCCCCTGGAGGCCAGCCAGCGACTGCGTCCCGACCAGGTCACCGAAAGCAACCAGCGCGAGGCCTACCAGGCCATCGCACCGTCGACCGAAAGCGGTCTGTACCTGGTTCCCAAAGTCATCGAGTAAGGGATAGAGCCTGCCATGCACCAATTGACCCTGGCCGAGATCGCCCGCGGACTCGCCGACAAGTCGTTTTCTTCCGAAGAGCTGACGGGCGCCCTGCTGGCGCGCATCAAACAGCTCGACCCGCAAATCAACAGCTTCATCAGCGTCACCGAGGAACTGGCCCTGGGCCAGGCCCGTGCCGCTGACGCCCGTCGCGCCGCTGGCGAGGCTGGCGCCCTGCTGGGTGCGCCCATTGCCCACAAGGACCTGTTCTGCACCAACGGCGTACGCACCAGCTGCGGCTCGAAGATGCTCGACAACTTCAAGGCGCCGTACGACGCCACCGTGGTCGCCAAGCTGGCTGAAGCCGGCATGGTCACCCTGGGCAAGACCAACATGGACGAATTCGCCATGGGTTCGGCCAACGAATCCAGCCACTACGGCCCGGTGAAAAACCCGTGGAACCTGGAGCACGTCCCGGGCGGTTCGTCGGGCGGCTCGGCTGCGGCAGTCGCCGCGCGCCTGCTGCCGGCCACCACCGGCACCGACACTGGCGGCTCGATCCGACAGCCGGCAGCGCTGACTAACCTGACTGGCCTGAAACCGACGTACGGTCGTGTTTCGCGCTGGGGCATGATCGCTTACGCCTCCAGCCTCGACCAAGGCGGCCCGCTGGCCCGCACGGCCGAAGACTGCGCGCTGCTGCTGCAAGGCATGGCCGGTTTCGATACCAAGGATTCCACCAGCATCGAAGAGCCGGTGCCGGACTACAGCGCCAACCTTAATGCTTCGCTGCAAGGCCTGCGCATCGGCCTGCCGAAGGAATACTTCGGCGCAGGCCTGGACCCGCGCATCGCTGACCTGGTGCAAGCCAGCGTCAAGGAGCTGGAAAAGCTCGGCGCCGTGGTCAAGGAAATCAGCCTGCCAAACATGCAGCACGCCATCCCGGCGTACTACGTGATCGCGCCTGCTGAGGCATCCTCCAACCTGTCGCGTTTCGACGGCGTGCGCTTCGGCTACCGCTGCGAAGCGCCAAAAGACCTGACCGACCTGTACAAGCGTTCCCGTGGCGAAGGCTTCGGTGCCGAAGTGCAGCGCCGCATCATGGTGGGCACCTACGCCCTGTCGGCCGGCTACTACGACGCCTACTACGTCAAAGCCCAGCAGATTCGTCGCCTGATCAAGAACGACTTCATGGCCGCGTTCGAAGGTGTTGACCTGATCCTCGGCCCGACCACGCCGAACCCGGCCTGGAAGCTCGGCGCCAAGAGCAGCGACCCCGTCGCCGCCTACCTGGAAGACGTCTACACCATCACCGCCAACCTGGCGGGCCTGCCGGGCCTGTCGATGCCGGCTGGCTTCGTCGATGGCCTGCCGGTCGGCGTGCAACTGCTGGCGCCCTACTTCCAGGAAGGCCGCCTGCTCAACGTCGCGCACCGCTACCAGCAAGTGACCGACTGGCACACCCGCGCCCCCAACGGCTTCTGAGGAGTTCACACATGCAATGGGAAGTTGTGATCGGGCTGGAAATTCATACTCAGCTCGCCACCCAGTCGAAGATCTTCTCCGGCAGCGCCACCACCTTCGGCTCCGAGCCGAACACCCAGGCCAGCCTGGTTGACTTGGGCATGCCCGGTGTACTGCCGGTGCTGAACCAGGAAGCCGTGCGCATGGCGTGCATGTTCGGCCTGGCGATCGATGCCGAGATCGGCAAGCGCAACGTGTTCGCGCGCAAGAACTACTTCTACCCCGACCTGCCCAAGGGCTACCAGATCAGCCAGATGGACCTGCCGATCGTCGGCAAGGGCCACCTGGACATCGCCCTGGAAGACGGCACCATCAAGCGCATCGGCGTGACCCGTGCGCACCTGGAGGAAGACGCCGGCAAGAGCCTGCACGAAGACTTCAGCGGCTCCACCGGCATCGACCTGAACCGCGCCGGCACGCCGCTGCTGGAAATCGTTTCCGAGCCGGACATGCGTAGCGCCAAAGAAGCCGTGGCCTACGTCAAGGCGATCCACGCCCTGGTGCGCTACCTGGGCATCTGCGACGGCAACATGGCCGAAGGCTCGCTGCGCTGCGACTGCAACGTGTCGATCCGGCCAAAAGGCCAGGCCGAGTTCGGTACCCGCTGCGAGATCAAGAACGTCAACTCGTTCCGCTTCATCGAACGTGCGATCAACAGCGAGATCCAGCGCCAGATCGACCTGATCGAAGACGGTGGCAAGGTCATCCAGGAAACCCGCCTGTACGACCCGAACAAGGACGAGACCCGCTCCATGCGCAGCAAGGAGGAAGCCAACGACTACCGTTACTTCCCCGACCCAGACCTGCTGCCGGTGGTCATCGAGGACAGCTTCCTCGACACCATCCGCGCCGGCCTGCCAGAGCTGCCGCCGCAGAAGGTCGAGCGCTTCCAGAGCCAGTACGGCCTGTCGGCCTACGACGCGAACGTGCTGGCATCGAGCCGCGAACAGGCAGACTACTTCGAGCAAGTGGTGAAGATTGGTGGCGACGCCAAGCTGGCAGCCAACTGGGTCATGGTCGAGCTGGGCAGCCTGCTGAACAAGCTGGGCGTCGAGATTGACCAGGCGCCGGTCAGCGCCGAGCAGTTGGGTGGCATGCTGCTGCGTATCAGCGACAACACCATCAGCGGCAAGATCGCCAAAACCGTGTTCGAGGCCATGGCCGCCGGTGAAGGCGATGCAGACAGCATCATCGAGAGCCGGGGCCTGAAGCAGGTCACCGACACCGGTGCGATCGACAAGATGCTCGACGAAATGCTGGCTGCCAATGCCGAACAGGTCGAACAGTACCGCGCCGCCGACGAGGCCAAGCGCGGCAAGATGTTCGGCTTCTTCGTCGGCCAGGCGATGAAGGCGTCGAAGGGCAAGGCCAACCCGGGGCAAGTGAACCAATTGCTCAAAGCCAAGCTCGAAGGGTGAGCTGAAAAATGCGGCGAGGGCTACGCCCTCGTTCGCGGGGCAAGCCCGCTCCCACAGGTATTCCACAGTTTCGAAGCCACTGAAATACCTGTGGGAGCGGGCTTGCCCCGCGAAGGCCGCACAGCGGCCCCAATGGCAGCACCGGAGCATCAGACTTGCTAAAACGATCCCTCGGCACCCTCGCCTTGTTCTCCCTGCTGGCCGGCTGTGCCAGCCACGATATCGACCCCCGCGGCTACGACAAGACCGGCACCGCCTCCTATTACGGTTCGCGCCACCACGGCAAACGCACGGCCAGTGGCGAACCGTTCAACCAGCACGGCCTTACCGCCGCTCACCGCAGCCTGCCGTTCGGCAGCCGCGTGCTGGTCACCAACCTCGCCAACCAACGCAGCGTGGTGGTGCGCATCAATGACCGCGGCCCGCATACACGCGGCCGGCTGATCGACCTGTCACGCGCTGCAGCAGAAAAAATCGGCATGCTCCGTAGCGGAACGGCGCGCGTGCGGGTACAAGGTCTGAGCAACTGACCCTACTGGAGCCCTGACCATTTTCGACCTGGCCACCCTTCCCACCTTCAGCCTCCTGCAACTGGGCGTCGCCTTGTTGCTGCTGGCCTGCGGTGCCGAGCTGCTGGTACGCATGGCCCTGCGCCTGGCCCTGCGCCTGCACGTGCGCCCACTGATCATCGGGCTGAGCCTGGTGGCCTTCGGCAGCACCGCACCGCAGCTCACGGTAAGCCTACAGGCCGCCTTCCAGGGCGCACCGGATGTCGCCGTCGGCAGCGTGATTGGCAGCAACATCTTCAACGTACTGGTGATTCTTGGCCTGGCCGCGCTGATCATCCCGCTGCGTGTTTCACGCCAACTGGTTCGTCTGGACATCCCCTTGATGATCGTCGCCAGCGCGCTGGTGTATGCGCTGGCCGCCAATGGCTACCTAGGCCGCGGGGAGGGCCTGCTGCTGTTGCTGGCGCTGGTGGGCTACTTGGTCATGCTCTGGCATCAATCACGCCATTACGCTCGCACCTACCCCGCGCCCAGCAACATCAAGGTCAGTGGTGCACGCTTTTGGTCAAGCACGCTGCTGCAGATTGCGCTTGGCCTTGGCCTGCTGAGCCTGGCCGGCCACTTGCTACTGGAAGCCGCCGTTGAGGTGGCGACTGACCTGGGCCTTTCCGAACGCATCATCGGCCTCACCGTGGTCGCGGTCTGCACGTCATTGCCAGAGCTGGCCGCCGCGATGATTGCCGCCCTTCGCGGCGAACGGGAAATCGCCGTTGGCACGGTGATCGGCAGCAACCTGTTCAACCTGCTGGGAGTGCTGGGCCTGACCGCGCTGATCACCCCTGAACCGCTGTCGATCTCACCCAACGCGCTGGCCTTCGACCTGCCCGTGATGCTGGGCGTCGCCGTCTTGAGCCTGCCGGTATTCTATTCGGGCTACCGGATCACTCGCGCTGAAGGCCTGGTGTTTCTCTGCCTGTACCTGGCCTATGGGCTGCATGTGGTGGCCTTTACCACCGGCATGCCATTGGCCGGCCGCCTGGAGCGGCTCATGCTGTTCTATGTCTTGCCAGTGCTGGCCTTGGTGCTGCTGTACACCACCGTACGTGCGTGGCGGCGGCAGCACTGAGGCCAGCGGAGGGCGCCGAAAGCCCTCAGCCCTGCCGGGCCTTCTTCAACCGGAACGCGACCCAAAGCACCGCAATCCAACCGGGAATCAGCATCACCGAGATGCGAATCGGCGGCGTCAGGTACATCACGACCAGAATCAGCACGATGAACGCCAGGCACAGGTAATTGGTAACCGGGTGCCCCCAGCTCTGGTAGAACGGAGTAATACCCGACGCCAGCTTGGCTTTGCGGAATTTGAGGTGGGTGATGCTGATGCTCGCCCAGTTGATCACCAGCGCCGACACCGCCAGGGCCATCAGCAAGCCAAAGGCTTCACCGGGCATCAGGTAGTTGATCAGTACGCACATGCCCGTGGCAAACGCCGAAACACCCAGCGCTGTCAGCGGTACACCGCTGCGGCTGACTTTGAGCAACTGGCGTGGCGCATCCCCCTGGCTGGCCAGGCCGAACAGCATGCGGCTGTTGGCGTAGACGCAGCTGTTGTAGACCGACAGCGCCGCCGTCAGCACCACGACATTGAGGATGGTCGCCACCAGGTCGCTGTCCAGTTCATGGAAAATCATCACGAACGGGCTACCCCCCTGCACCACCTTCTGCCACGGGTACAGCGACAACAGCACCGCCAGGGCGCCGATGTAGAAAATCAGGATGCGGTAGACCACCTGGTTGGTGGCCTTGGGGATGCTCTGGCGCGGGTTATCTGCCTCGGCGGCGGTGATACCCACCAGCTCCAGCCCACCGAAAGAGAACATGATCACAGCCAAGGCCATGATCAGGCCAGTAACGCCATTCGGGAAGAACCCGCCGTATTGCCACAGGTTGGCCACGCTGGCGTCCGGGCCGCCGTGGCCGCTGCTCAGCAGCCAGGCACCAAAGCCAATCATGCTGACGATGGCCACTACCTTGACCAAGGCGAACCAGAACTCCATCTCGCCGTAGACCTTCACTTGGGTCAGGTTGATGAGGTTGATCGCCACGAAGAAGATCGCCGCCGTCGCCCAGGTGGGGAAATCTGGCCACCAGTACTGCACATAGATGCCCACGGCGGTCAGTTCGGCCATGCCCACCAGCACGTACACCACCCAGTAGTTCCAGCCCGAGACGAAGCCTGCGAACTCGCTCCAGTACTGGTGGGCGAAGTGGCTGAAGCTGCCGGCTACCGGCTCTTCGACCACCATTTCGCCCAACTGGCGCATGATGAAGAAAGCCATCAGGCCGGCGATGGCGTAGCCCAGCAATACGGAAGGGCCGGCCAGTTGAATGGTCTGGGCGATCCCCAGGAACAGCCCGGTGCCGATGGCCCCACCCAGCGCGATCAGCTGGATATGGCGATTCTTCAGCCCGCGCTGCAAGCGCTCGGGCGTGCTCTGGTCTTGCATGAAGTGTCCTTTAGCTCAGTGAGGCAGTGTTATTGCTGTTATTTGCAGTCAAGGATCTAGATCCATCCGCCCCACTGCAAGATGAAAATACCGATATTGGTGGTGATCGCCGCCATTAGCGTAGTGATCACGATGATCGAAGCCGCCAACTCATGGTTGCCGTTGGCCGCCCGCGCCATCACATAGCTGGCTGCCGCCGTCGGGCTGCCGATGTACAGGAACAGGATGCCCAGCTCGGCACCGCGGAACCCGCACAGCCACGCACCCAGTGTGCCGATCAGCGGTAACCAGACCATCTTCACCAGGCTGGCATCAATGGCCAGCCTGCCACTGTCACGCAGCGCCGCCAGCGACAGGGTGCCACCGATGCACATCAATGCCAGCGGCAAGGTCATCCGCGCCAGGTAGTCGCCTGAAGTGAGCAACCAGTTGGGCAACGGCACCTGGCCATAGGCCATGGGCGTTGCCACCAGCACACTGATGATCAATGGGTTGCTGAAGATGTTCTTGCAGATGCTCCACGGGTCGGACTTGAGGTCCGGGCTGTACACCGCCAGCACCACCGCCGACAGCGAGTTGTACAGGAGGATCACCAGGCCTGCCAGCACCGCGCCCAGCGAGATGCCGTAGTCGCCATACAGGCTGGCGGCCAGGGCCAGGCCGATTACGCCGTTGTTGCCGCGAAACGCGCCTTGGGTGTAGATGCCGCGGTCCGCTGGCGGGCAACGCCAGATGGCCAGCCCCCAGGCCACGCCAAAGCCAACCAGGGTGGCCGCGACGAAATACAGCAGCACGCCCGGTTTGACCGCCGTTGCCAGGTCGGCGTGGTAGATGCCGAGGAACAGCAGCGCCGGCATGCAGACGTTGAACACCAGCTGTGAGGCGACGCGGTTGAAGTTGTCGTCGATCAGGTGGATGCGTTTGAGCAGCACGCCCATGAACAGCATGGCGAAGACCGGTGCCGTGATGTTCAGCGTCTGGATAAGAAGGGCGAGCATGCGCAAGCGATCCTGCAGGGGTTGCCGTTAGGGGGCTAATGATACGTCAACGGCTGCGAGTTGCGGGGATCGGGATGCGATACAGGGCAATTTCTGTCAGTGGCGACCCCTTCGCGGGGCAAGCCCGCTCCCACAGGTGCCCACCCTTCTCGGGCTCAGTGGTGTCCCTGTGGGAGCGGGCTTGCCCCGCGAAGGGTCAACGCCGATTCAGCGCCGAACCGGCCGCTTCTGCAGTTTGCGCTGCAAGGTCCGCCGGTGCATGCCCAGCGCCCGCGCCGTGGCCGAGATATTGCCCTCGTGCTCGTTCAGCACACGCTGGATGTGCTCCCACTGCAGGCGGTCGACCGACATCGGGTTTTCCGGCACCAGGGCATCCAGGTCGGCATGCTCGGAAAGCAACGCAGCCAGTACATCGTCGGCATCGGCCGGCTTGCACAGGTAGTTGCAGGCGCCGCGCTTGACCGCCTCCACCGCGGTGGCGATGCTGGAATAACCCGTCAGGATCACCACGCGCATTTCCGGGTCCAGCTCCAGCAGCTTGGGCAGCAGCACAAGCCCCGAGTCGCCTTCCATCTTCAGGTCCAGCGTGGCGTAGTCTGGCAGGTCCTGCTGGGCCAGGATCAGCCCTTCTTCGGCGGAGCCTGCAGTGCTCACGCGGAACCCGCGACGGCTCATGGCGCGCGCCATGACCCGGGTGAAGGTGGCATCGTCATCCACCAGCAGCAGGTGCGGCAGCTCTTCGCTTTCAAGCTGGGTTTCGTCACTCATCATTCATCTCCTCGCTTGCCATGGGGCAGGCGCAATTCGGTCAGGGTGCCACCCTGCTCATGACTATAGAGTTTCACCGAACCGCCCGCACGCGTCACGCTGGCCTTGCTCAAGAACAGGCCCAGGCCGAAGCCTTTGCCCTTGGTGGTAATAAAGGGTTTGCCAATCGCCTCGGCGATCGCTGGGGGCACACCGGGGCCATGGTCACGGATACTGATGACAATGTCCTGGGCGTCCCAGTCAAGGCGCACCTCGAGATCGTCCGGGCACGCGTCGGCTGCATTGTTCAGCAGGTTCAGCAGCGCCTGGGTCAGGTCCGGTGGTGGGGTCAGGCGCGGTACCTGGCCATCCCTGAGGCGCTGGAAGCGGTAGCTGGCCTCGGGCCGCATCAGGTGCCAACGGTTGAGCGCTTCGTCGAGCCAGGCGGTAACGTCCTGCTCGACCATCGCCAGGCGGCGGTTGGCCTCGGCGGCACGCACCAGTTGCTGCAAGGTCTCCTTGCACAGTTTGACCTGGTCCTGAAGGATCTGCAGGTCTTCCTGCAACAGCGGGTCGGGGTGGTCCTGGCGCATTTCGTTGAGCAGCACGCTCATCGTCGCCAGCGGGGTGCCCAGTTCGTGGGCAGCGCCAGCGGCCTGGGTGGCCACGGCCAGCAACTGCTCATCGCGCAGGCTCTCCTCACGGCGCTCGGAACGCAGTTGTTCCTGGCGGCGGAGTTCTTCGGCCATGCGCGCGGCAAAGAAGGTGATGACCGCTGCCGCCAGGGCAATGCTCAGCCACATACCGTAGACCTGCATCTTGTCCCGCGCCAGCGGCAACCCTTCCAGCGGGTAGAACTGCACCAGCAGCAGGCTGTAGGCCGTCAGGGCAATGCCCGAAAGAATCAGCGAATAGAGCCAGGGCAAGGTCACCGCAGCAATGGCCAGCGGCACCAGGTAATACGAAACGAACGGGTTGGTCGAACCGCCGGAGTAATACAGCAAGGCACTGTGGATCAGCAGGTCACAGGCAAGCTGCAGTGCATATTCCATTTCGGTGACCGGCAGCGACAGGCGCAGGCGCAACGCAGTGAAGGCGCACAGGATGGACGACAGGGCCAGCGTCGCCGCCAGCGAAAACCACGGCAAGGGCAGCAGGTCGGTCCAGTAGGCGACGCCCACGGAGCCTGCCTGGGCAGCCAGGACCAGCACGCGAATAACAGTCAGGCGCCAGAGGTTCTGACGTGTAGCGGACAACGGTTGTACGTCGGCGAGCATGAGCTCTCCTGATGAGTGCTCCAGAAAATCGGCTGGAGTATACCGAAGCCGGGCGCCTCGCTGCAGCGATGCGGCAAAGCGCCACACTTTGTCACAGGTTCATGATGGCACTTTTGAACCCACTACACTGTTCCCGGTCTGATGGGCCATGCGTGGAATGGAGAGCCAGCACCCACGCCCTTTTATTGCCAAGGAGTCTTACATGCAAATCCCTCGTCGCGGCACTGCCTTGATCCTGTCTTGCGGCCTGCTCGCCAGCCTGTCTGCGCTGGCGGCCGATGAGCCGCGCTTCAACCAGGTGTCGCTGCGTGCCGAAGTCAGCAAGGAAGTGCCACGCGACCTGATGGTCGTGACCCTCTACAGCGAAGCGCAGAACACCGACCCGGGCAAACTTGCCAAAGAGATCACCGAGACCATGAACAAGGCTGTGCAGCAGTCTCGCCAGGTCAAGGATGTGAAGATCAGCCAGGGCAGCCGCAACAGCTACCCGGTCTATGACAGCAAAGGGCAGAAAATCACCGGCTGGCGTGAACGCGCCGAGCTGCGCCTGGAAAGTGCCAACTTCCCAGCCCTGTCGCAATTGACCGCCGACCTGCTGCAAGACCTGAAAATGGGCGGCATGGACTTCTCCATCGCCCCGGCCACGCGCAAGGCCAGCGAAGATGATTTGCTCAAAGACGCGGTCAATGCCTTTAAGGCACGCGCACAGCTGGCCACCGAGGCGCTGGGTGGCAAGGGCTACAAAGTGGTCAACCTGAACCTCAACAGCAGCGGCTACCCACGCCCGTACCTGCGCAGCGCACCGATGGCCATGAAAGCCATGGGCGCTGACGAAGCGGCGCCGGCGCCGGATATCGAAGCGGGTACCAGCGAAGTGAGCATGAATGCCGATGGTTTGATCGAAGTTCAGATGCCCTGATCTGAATGGGGCCGCCTTGCGGCCCAATCGCCGGCAAGCCGACTCCCACAGGGGCAGCGCAGAGCCTAAGGCTTGTGCTGCACCTGTAGGAGCGGCCTTGCGTCGCGATGGGCTGCAACGCAGCCCCAATTCTGCAATTTAAGACATTTCCTACGCACTTTTAAGGTGCAGCTTACATATCCCTCCCCCTCGAAACATCCTGCAATTGCCATCATTTTGCCCGCGCAAACGTTCAACTTCGTCGAAAGTTATACTGATGCGACATCCATGTACGCTCGTACCACCTTTCTGGCGCCAACTATCCTTCTGAGTGTTGCATTGGGAACAGCCCCTGCATAAGTATCCTCAGGTCGGCTCACGAGGCCACCTCAATCAAAAATGACAACAATGAGGCCACCATGCTCAAACACGCAGTCATTCCGTTCCTGCTAGGCGCAGGTTTGCTGGCCGGCGCCCCGCTCGCCCACGCAGCGTCCAACCTGGTGTTCTGCTCCGAAGGCAGCCCGGCTGGCTTCGACCCAGGGCAATACACGACGGGAACCGACTTCGACGCCTCGGCCGAGACCGTGTTCAACCGCCTGACCCAGTTCGAACGCGGCGGTACCGCTGTGATCCCGGGCCTGGCGACTAAATGGGAAGTGTCCGACGACGGCAAGACCTACACCTTCCACCTGCGCGAAGGGGTCAAGTTCCACACCACCGACTACTTCAAGCCTACCCGCACATTCAATGCCGATGACGTGCTGTTCACGTTCAACCGCATGCTCGACAAGAACCACCCGTTCCGTAAGGCCTACCCCACCGAATTCCCGTACTTCACCGACATGGGCATGGACAAGAACATCGCCAAGCTCGAGAAGGTCGACGAGCACACCGTGCGCTTCACCCTCAACGAGGTGGACGCCGCGTTCATCCAGAACCTGGCGATGAGCTTCGCGTCCATCCAGTCGGCCGAGTATGCCGACCAGTTGCTGAAAGGCGGCAAGGCTGCCGACCTCAACCAGAAACCGATCGGCACCGGCCCATTTGTGTTCAGCAAGTACCAGAAAGACGCGCAAATCCGCTTCAAGGGCAACAAGGACTACTGGAAACCCGAGGACGTGAAGCTCGACAACCTGATCTTCGCCATCACCACCGATGCCTCGGTGCGCATGCAGAAGCTCAAGAAAGGCGAGTGCCAGGTCACGCTGTTCCCGCGTCCTGCCGACATCCAGCCGCTCAAGGCCGACAAGAACCTGCAGATGCCGCAACAGGCCGGCTTCAACGTCGGCTACATCGCCTACAACGTGATGGACAAAATCAAAGGCAGCAGCGTGCCCAACCCCATGGCCAAGCTCGAAGTGCGTCAGGCACTGGACATGGCGGTGGACAAGAAAAAGATCATCGAATCGGTTTACCAGGGTGCCGGCCAACTGGCGGTAAACGGCATGCCACCCACCCAGTGGTCCTATGACGACAGCATCAAGGACGCCCCCTACGACCCGGAAAAGGCCAAGCAGCTGCTCAAGCAAGCCGGCATCCCGGAGGGCACCGAGATCACCCTGTGGGCCATGCCCGTGCAACGCCCGTACAACCCCAATGCCAAGCTGATGGCCGAAATGCTGCAATCGGACTGGGCCAAGATCGGCATCAAGGCGAAGATCGTCAGCTATGAATGGGGCGAATACATCAAGCGCTCCAAAGGCGGCGAACAGGGCGCCATGCTGATCGGCTGGAGCGGCGACAACGGCGACCCGGACAACTGGCTAGGTACCCTGTACGGCTGCGATGCGATCGACGGCAACAACTTCTCCAAGTGGTGCTACAAACCCTACGACGACCTGATCAAACAGGCCAAAGCCACCTCGGACCCCGCCAAACGCACTGAGCTGTACCAACAGGCGCAGCACATCCTCAAGCAGCAGGTGCCGATCACCCCGATCGCCCACTCCACCGTGTACCAGCCCATGAGTGTCAAGGTGAAGGACTTCAAGATCAGCCCGTTCTCGCTGAATGCCTTCTACGGCGTCAGCGTGGACGAATAATAGGGTAGCCCCCGGCACCCGCCGCGCGGCGGGTGCCTGCCCCACCACAGCCAACCTCCCTCACGCCTGCCTGCTGCTACCCGCAGCGGGATAGGCAACCTGTTGCCGCCATTCGTACCCCGAGGCGGCGAAACAGACGAACAAGGACTTGCCATGCGCCATGCCACCGCCCTTTCGACCCTGCTCGCGCTGGGCCTGATGAGCCAATCCCCGGCCCTGCTCGCGAAAAACCTGGTGTTCTGCTCTGAAGGCAGCCCGGCTGGTTTCGACACCGCCCAGTACACCAGCGCCACCGACAACGACGCCGCCGAGCCGATCTACAACCGCCTGGTCGAATTCGAACGCGGCGGCACTGCCGTGCACCCGGCCCTGGCGACCAAATGGGACATCTCCGAGGATGGCCTGCGCTACACCTTCCACCTGCGCGAGGGCGTGAAGTTCCACGCCAACAAGGCGTTCACCCCAGGCCGCGACTTCAATGCCGACGACGTGCTGTTCACCTTCAACCGCATGCTCGACAAGGGCCACCCGTTCCGGCTGGCCTACCCCACCGAGTTCCCCTACTTCGTCAGCATGGGCCTGGACAAGAACATCGCCCGCATCGAGAAGGCCGGCCCGCTGACCGTGGTGTTCACCCTGAACAAGGTCGACGCCGCGTTCATCCAGAACCTTGCCATGAGCTTCGCGTCCATCCTGTCTGCCGAATACGCCGAGCAGTTGATGACCCGCGGGCGCCCCAGCGACATCAACCAGCAACCCATCGGCACCGGGCCGTTCGTGTTCCAGCGCTACCAGAAGGACGCGCAGATCCGCTTCAAGGGCAACAAGGACTATTGGGCACCGGACGAAGTGAAGATCGACAACCTGGTGTTCTCGATCAACACCGACCCTTCTGTGCGCATCCAGAAGCTGCGCCGCAACGAATGCCAGGTCACCTTGCACCCTCGGCCGGCCGACCTGCCGGCGCTCAAGGCCGACAAGACACTCGAGGTGCTGCAACGGCCCGGCTTCAACCTCGGCTACATCGCCTACAACACCCAGCACCCGCCCTTCGACCGCCTGGAAGTGCGCCAGGCCATGGACATGGCGGTCAACAAGCAGGCGATCCTGCAGGCGGTGTATCAGGACTCCGGGCAACGGGCGGTGAACGCCATGCCGCCCACCCAATGGTCTTACGACGACAGCCTCAAGGACGCCCCCTTCGACCCGGAAAAAGCCAAGCAACTGCTCAAGCAGGCCGGGGTCAAGGACGGCACCGAAGTCACCCTATGGGCCATGCCGGTACAGCGCCCGTACAACCCCAACGCCAAGCTGATGGCCGAGATGCTCCAGGCCGACTGGAACAAGCTGGGCTTCAAGGTGCGCATCGTCAGCTACGAATGGGGCGAGTACCTCAAGCGCATGAAAAGCGGCGAGCACGACATCGCCCTGATTGGCTGGACCGGCGACAACGGCGACCCCGACAACTGGCTCGGCACCCTCTACAACTGCGACGCCATCGGCAGCAACAACTACTCCCTGTGGTGCGACCCGCAGTACGACAGCCTGGTCAAGCAGGCCAAGCAGGTGACCGACCGCGACCAGCGCACCGCCCTCTACCGCCAGGCCCAGCAGCGGCTCAAGCAACAGGTGCCGATTACCCCGGTGGCGCATTCCACGGTGAACCAGCCGATCAGTGTCAAGGTTTCCGACTTCAAGGTCAGCCCCTTTGGCCGCAATGATTTTTCCGGTGTGAGTGTTGATTGATTTTTCAACCTGCACCGGCCTCTTCGCGGGTAAACCCGCTCCCACAGGTTCCCCACGAAGAGGTCAGTGCAGGCAACACCTCTCCCCCTGATTAGCCCGGCAACCCCAGGCAAACCTGGCAACACCGCAGCAAAAAACCCGGCTCACAAGGCCGGTAATAACTAGAAAAAGGAAAGGGAGCTTTCACCTTGAGAATATTCACCTCAACCGCACTGGCCTTAACCATCGGCAGCTTTTGCTCCGTGGTCGGAGCCGACCCTCAGCGCCAGGACTACGTCCCGCTCACCCTCAAGACAGGCAGTGAGCAAGACCAGGCGACCGGCTTCGTCGACGGCCAGAGCCTGTCTGGCTCTACCCGCAACTGGTATGCCCGCGAGCGCGCCGCCCGCGGGCCGTTGTGGAAGTACTACAAAAGCGACGGCACCCGCCACGACACCCACAGCCGCGAGAACTGGCTGCAAGGCACCATCCTCAACTACAGCTCGGGCTTTACCCAAGGTACCGTGGGCTTTGCCGTTGAAGCGGCCGGCTACAACGCCGTTGCCCTGCTACAGGACCGCGAGGCCATCGCCGGCCCCAACAACCGGACGCTGACCCACAGCGACGGCGACCCCATTGGCCAGTGGAGCAAACTGGGCCTGGGCAACATCAAAGCCCGTGTGTCCAACACCACACTCACCGTCGGCCGCCAGTCAGTGGACACGCCGATGATCGCCTACATCGGCAACCGCGCCCTGCCATCGAGCTTCCAGGGTGCCTTTCTGCACAGTGCCGAATTCGACAACCTCTCGTTCGACCTGGGCACCTTCGACCGCGTCTCGCCGCGCACCGAGCAAAGCCTCAGCAAGTTCCGCAGCGAGTACGGCGCCGCTGGCGTCGAGACCGACCGCGCCAGCACCACCGGGGTCAACTACCAGCCGTTCAAGAGCCTGACCACCAGCCTGTACGCCACCAAGGTCGACGACTTCTGGAACCAGTACTACTTCGGCGCCAACCACGTGCTGGGTGACAGCGCCGTACTCAGCCTGAGCACCGGTCTGAACTACTACAAGACCGTGGACGAAGGCAGCAAGAAGATGGGTGAGATCGACAACGACACCTACAGCCTGTCGCTTGGCCTGACCCACCAGGCCCACACCCTTTCGGCAGCCTGGCAGCAGGTCAACGGCAACGAGTACTTCGACTACCTGCACGAAACCAACGGCATCTACCTGGCCAACTCGCTGCTCTCGGACTTCAACGGCCCCAACGAGAAATCCCTGCAGATTTCCTATGTGCTGAACATGGCGCCCTACGGCGTGCCGGGCCTGAAGTTCAACCTGTACAACGCCCGCGGCTGGGGCATCGACGGCACGCACTACCGCGGCACCGCCTATGACGTGAAGGGGATGGACGGCGAGACCCACTACGAGTGGGGCATCGGCACCAGCTACGCGGTGCAGAGCGGCCCGCTGAAAGACACCAGCATCCGCGCCACCTATACCGCACACCGCGCCAGCAAGGCCCAGGCCGATGGCAGCCTGGACGAGTTCCGCGTGGTGACCACCATTCCGTTCAACATCCTCTGACCCATGACGCCACGGCCTGCTTCGCCCACTGAAAAAAACAGGCCGTGGCGGCTACGCTGGAATCAAAGCTTGCAGGGAGTATTCATGAAATCGCTACCGCTCCGCGCTGCCCTGGCAGCGCTCATCCTGGGCAGCGCCGCGCCGCTTGCGGCCAAGCCGCTGGTGGTGTGTACCGAAGCCAGCCCCGAGGGCTTCGATGTCGTCCAGTACACCACGGCCGTGACGTTCGATGCCTCGTCCGAAACCCTGTTCAACCGCCTGGTCGATTTCACCCCCGGGACGACCGACATCCAGCCGGCACTGGCGGAACGCTGGGACATCTCCGCTGATGGCCTGACGTACACCTTCCACCTGCGCCAGGGGGTGAAGTTCCACACCACCGACTACTTCACGCCCACCCGCGACTTCAATGCCGACGACGTGCTGTGGAGCCTGCGCCGCCAACTGGACCCACAACACCCCTGGCACGACAAGACCAGCGTCGGCTACCCGTATTTCGAAAGCATGGCCTTTGGCAAATTGCTCAAGTCGGTAGACAAGACTGACGATCACACCGTGGTGATCACCCTCACCCGCCCGGAAGCACCGTTTCTGCGTGACATGGCCATGGGGTTCACCTCGATCTACTCCGCCGAATACGGCGACCAGTTGCTGAAGGCCGGTAAGACAGGTGACCTCAACAGCAAGCCGATCGGCACCGGCCCGTTCATCTTCCAGCGCTACAGCAAGGACGCACAGGTCCGCTACAAGGCCAACCCAGACTACTTCCGTGGCAAGCCACCGGCCGATGCCCTGATCTTTGCCATCGCCAGCGACAGCAACGTCCGCCTGCAGAAGCTGCGCGCCAACGAATGCCAGGTAGCGCTGTACCCCAAGCCCGAGGACGTGCCGTCGATCAAGGCAGACCCTAAGCTCAAGATCGCCAACACCGAAGCACTGGTTACCGGCTACATCGCCATGAACACCGAGCACAAATACCTCAGTGATGTGCGGGTGCGCAAAGCCATCGACATGGCCTTCGACCGCCAGTCCCACGTCGATCAGCTATTCGGCAAAGGCAACGCCCTGGTCGCTATCAACCCCTACCCGCCGTCAATGATCGGCTTCAACCGCGACAACAAAAACCCACCCCGCGACCTGGACAAGGCACGTGCGCTGCTCAAGGAGGCCGGTGTGCCGGAGGGTACGGTCATCACCCTGTTCACCCGCAACGGCGGCGGCCCGACCAACCCCAACCCGCGGCTGTCGGCCGAGATGTTGCAATCAGACCTGGCCAAGGTCGGCATCAAGCTCGACATCCGCGTCATGGAGTGGGCCGAGATGCTGCGCCGGGCCAAAAAAGGCGAAGCCGACCTGGTGTCCACCGGCTGGGCCAGCGACAACGGCGACCCAGACAATTTCCTCACCCCGCTGCTCAGCTGCGAGGCGGCGAAAAATGGCGAGAACTACGCGCGCTGGTGCAACTCGAAATTCCAGGCGTTGATCACCCAAGCCCGCGAGGTGATCGATAACGACGCGCGTGCAAGGCTCTATAGCGAGGCATTGAAGGTGTACGATGACGACCAGCCCTGGATCAGCATGGCCCACCCGAAGGTGTTTACCGCCATGCGTGACAACGTGGAGGGTTACGTGATCAACCCTCTGACCAACAACAACTTCGCCACCACCCGGGTGAAGTAGAAAAACAACGACCGCCGGCAGCCCACATGGGGACCGGCGGCACTGCCGTGGCGTGCTGACTGCCGCCTGGCCTGAAGAGGTAACCCCGACAATGTTGAGTTTTATTGCCCGGCGCCTGGGCCTGCTGATCCCGACCTTCTTCGGTATCACCTTGCTCACCTTCGCGCTCATACGCCTGATCCCCGGCGACCCGGTGGAAGTGATGATGGGCGAGCGCAGGGTCGACCCCGAAATGCACGCCCAGGCCATGGAGCGCCTGGGCCTGAACAAGCCACTGCCGGTCCAGTACCTGGACTATGTGGGCAAGCTCGCCCAGGGTGACCTGGGCGAATCGCTGCGTACCCGCGAGAGCGTGTGGACCGAATTCCTCACCCTGTTCCCCGCCACCTTGGAGCTGGCCTTCGCCGCCCTGCTGTTCGCCGGCATCGTCGGCCTGCTGGCCGGGGTGATCGCGGCACTGAAGCGGGGCTCGCTGTTCGATCATGGGGTGATGGGCATCTCGCTCGCTGGCTACTCCATGCCGATTTTCTGGTGGGGCCTGATCCTGATCATGTTCTTCTCGGTCAGCCTGGGCTGGACGCCGGTGTCCGGGCGCATCGACCTGCTCTACGACATCGAGCCGAAAACCGGTTTCATGCTGATCGACACCCTGCTCAGCGACGAAGAAGGCGCGTTCAAGGATGCGGTGATGCACCTGATCCTGCCGGCCATCGTGCTGGGCACCATTCCGCTGGCGGTGATTGCCCGTATGACCCGCTCGTCAATGCTCGAAGTACTGCGCGAAGACTACATTCGCACCGCCCGCGCCAAGGGCCTGTCGCCTGCCCGCGTGGTGTTCGTGCACGGCCTGCGTAACGCGCTGATCCCGGTGCTCACGGTGTTCGGCCTGCAAGTCGGCACACTGCTGGCCGGCGCAGTGCTCACCGAAACCATCTTTTCCTGGCCGGGCATCGGCAAATGGCTGATCGAAGCCATCGGTGCCCGTGACTACCCCGTGGTCCAGAACGGCATCCTGTTGATCGCCTGCCTGGTGATTCTGGTCAACTTCGTCGTGGATATCCTCTACGGCCTGGCCAACCCACGCATCCGTCATCAGCGCTGAGGCCTTCGCCATGACTAGCCCGATTGCAAAATCCGTCGCACCGGCCAGCCCGGTGGACCAAAGCCTGCTCTACCCCTCGCCGTACAAGGAATTCTGGCACGCCTTCTCGCGCAACAAAGGCGCGGTGATGGGCCTGGCCTTCATGTGCCTGGTGGTGTTCTGCGCCCTGTTCGCCCCTTGGGTCGCACCGCATGACCCGAGCGAGCAGTACCGCGACTTCCTGCTGACCCCGCCGGTGTGGCTCGAAGGCGGTACCTGGCAGTTCATCCTCGGCACCGACGAACTGGGCCGCGACCTGCTGTCGCGCTTGATCCAGGGCGCCCGGCTTTCATTGCTGATCGGCCTGTCGTCGGTGGTGATGTCGCTGATCCCGGGGATTCTGCTGGGCCTGCTGGCCGGCTTCTTTCCGCACTTCCTCGGCCCCTCGATCATGCGCCTGATGGACGTGATGCTGGCCCTGCCCTCGCTGCTGCTGGCCGTGGCCATCGTCGCCATCCTCGGCCCTGGCCTGATCAACACCGTGATCGCCATCGCCATCGTCTCGCTGCCTGCCTATGTGCGCCTGACCCGCGCCGCAGTAATGGGCGAACTCAACCGCGACTACGTCACCGCCGCCCGCCTGGCCGGTGCCAGCTTGCCGCGGCTGATGTTCGTCACCGTGCTGCCCAACTGCATGGCGCCGCTGATCGTGCAGGCCACCTTGAGTTTCTCCTCGGCGATCCTCGACGCCGCGGCCCTGGGCTTCCTCGGCCTGGGCGTGCAACCGCCCACCCCCGAGTGGGGCACCATGCTGGCCTCGGCCCGCGACTACATCGAGCGGGCCTGGTGGGTGGTGAGCCTGCCGGGGGTGACCATTCTGCTCAGCGTGCTGGCAATCAACCTGATGGGCGACGGACTGCGCGATGCGCTGGACCCGAAACTCAAGAACGCCGCCTGAGGAGAACGCCATGTCACTGTTGCAGATCAACAACCTCAATGTGCGCTTCGGCGACGCCCATGCAGTACCGGTGGTGGACGGCCTGGACCTGGCCGTGGATGCCGGTGAGATCCTGGCCATCGTCGGCGAGTCCGGCTCGGGCAAATCCGTGACCATGATGGCCCTGATGGGCCTGATCGACGCCCCCGGGCGCATCACCGCCGATACCATGACGTTCAACGGCACCGACATGCTCAAGCTCAGCGGCCGCCAGCGCCGCAAGGTGGTCGGCAAGGACATCGCCATGGTCTTCCAGGACCCGATGACCGCGCTCAACCCGAGTTTCACCGTGGGCTACCAGATCGAAGAAGTGCTGCGCCAGCACCTGGGCCTGAAGGGCAAGGCTGCGCGCCAGCGGGCCCTGGAACTGTTGAAAAAGGTCGAGATCCCCGCCGCGGAAAGCCGCCTGGACGCGTATCCGCACCAGCTGTCTGGCGGCATGAGCCAGCGCGTGGCGATCGCCATGGCGATTGCCGGCGAACCCAAGCTGCTGATCGCCGACGAACCTACCACCGCCCTCGACGTGACCATCCAGGCGCAGATCATGGAGCTGCTGGTCAACCTGCAGAAAGAGCGCAACATGGCGCTCATTCTCATTACCCATGACCTGGCCGTAGTGGCTGAAACCGCCCGCCGCGTGTGTGTGATGTACGCCGGGCAAGCGGTAGAAGTGGGCCAGGTGCCCGAGCTGTTCGACGTCCCCGCCCACCCCTACAGCGAAGCCCTGCTGGCAGCGATCCCCGAGCACAGCCTGGGCGCCGAGCGCCTGGCCACCCTGCCCGGCATCGTCCCTGGCCGTTACGACCGGCCGCAAGGTTGCCTGCTGTCGCCGCGCTGCCCGTATGTGCAGGACAACTGCCGGCAACAACGCCCGCCCCTCGCCCCCCAGGCACACAGCCTGGTGCGTTGCTTCTACCCGCTGAACCAGGAGGTGGCGTGATGGCCGTCGTACTTACTGCCCGCGAGCTGACTCGCCATTACGAAGTATCCCGCGGCCTGTTCAAGGGCCATGCCCTGGTGCGTGCGCTCAATGGCGTATCGTTCGAGCTGGAGGCCGGCAAGACCCTGGCTGTGGTCGGTGAATCCGGCTGTGGCAAATCGACCCTGGCCCGTGCCCTGACCCTGATCGAAGAGCCCTCCTCCGGCTCGCTGCAGATCGCCGGCACCGAGGTCACAGGCGCCAGCAAGGCCGAGCGCAAGCAACTGCGCCGCGATGTGCAGATGGTCTTCCAAAGCCCGTATGCCTCGCTGAACCCGCGCCAGAAGATCGGCGACCAACTGGCCGAGCCTTTGCTGATCAACACCTCGCTGAGCAAGGCCGAGCGGCGCGAGAAAGTGCAGAAGATGATGGAGCAGGTCGGCCTGCGACCCGAGCACTACCAGCGCTACCCGCACATGTTTTCGGGGGGGCAGCGCCAACGTATCGCCCTGGCCCGGGCCATGATGCTGCAGCCCAAGGTGTTGGTGGCGGACGAGCCGACCTCTGCACTCGACGTGTCGATCCAGGCACAGGTGCTGAACCTGTTCATGGACCTGCAGAAGGAGTTCAACACCGCTTACGTGTTCATCTCGCACAACCTGGCGGTGGTGCGGCATGTGGCGGATCAGGTGTTGGTGATGTACCTGGGGCGGCCGGCGGAGATGGGGCCGAAGGCGGATATCTACGAGAAGCCGCTGCACCCTTATACCCAGGCATTGCTGTCGGCAACGCCGGCGATTCATCCAGACCCGTTGAAGCCTAAGATTCGCATTGCGGGGGAATTACCCAACCCGTTGAACCCGCCGGATGGCTGCGCGTTTCACAAGCGTTGCCCGTATGCGACGGAGCGGTGTGCTGTTGAAGTGCCGGCCTTCAGGCAAGTGGGAACCCGGCAAGTCGCCTGCCATTATGCAGAGCAATTTCTCTAGGTCGGTGTGACATTCTTCGCGGGGCAAGCCCGCTCCCACAGGTATCACACTGCCCTCAAGAACAGTGTGAGATCTGTGGGAGCGGGCTTGCCCCGCGAAGGGCCGCAAAGCGGCCCCATTGTCTCAATGCATGAATATCGCGATCAGGATGATCACCGGAATCGGTACCCCAAGCATCCACAGCAGTAATGAGCGCATGTTGTTTCTCCTTCCTTAACGTTGAATGCTTCGATGGGTCGTGTAGCCCACGCCTTCCCCTTCCAGCCACAGCACGCGATCACGCTGACGGCCACCGAACAACGCAGCCAGGCTGGCAAAGAACGCACCGCAGAGCAGCGCAACGAAGGTCCACAGCGCCGTCCAGGCCGCCACTTTGGCCGCCGTATCAGCCGCCTGTTTTGCCTGCACCTTGGCCTGCTGCACTTGGGCGTACACTTCATCTACCCGTGCTTCGGCTTCCGCCTGGCTCAAGCGGGTACGCTGGGCCACCAATTGCGCGAGATAGGCGCGGTCACCTTCAGCCAGCGTGCCACCCTGCGCGATGGACTTGGCCAGGATGCGCGCCGCTACGCCGTTGGCAGCATCGTCGCTGACCGCTGCCGGGCCGTCGCTACGGAACAGGCTGTCGACGAAGTAACCATTGGCATCAGGCTTGGGCGCCATGCTCGCAGCCGCACCAACCGCCGTCGCCCCGGCCTGCACGCCCGCACCGGCCAAACCACCGACGGTGCCAACGATCAGCATGGCTGCAACCAGCGTGGCCACTGCCCAGGCGAGGAAGCCATGGGCCGTGTCGCGGAAATACACTTCATCGCCATGCAGATTGGCCCACTTCACCCGCAGCCGGCCGGCGATATAGCCGCCCAGGCCTGAAGCGAGAATCTGCGTCAACAACAACCAGATGATCGCCGACACGCCCAAGGTCTGGGCGCTGGCGCCTTCATCTGCCCAGGGCGAAGTGGCGGCAAAGCCAAGCCCCGCACCGAGCACCACAAGGATCAAAGACAGCGCGGCAGCAGCAGCGGCACCCGCGAAGATGGCCGCCCAGGACACGCCTGAACGATTCTGGGAATCGACATACGGATATTCGGCAGAGGGGATCATGGTTTTTCGCCTTTATTGTGAGCATCGGGACCAGTCGCGTGATGATCGGTGCAGAGGCCGTGCCACATGTGTCAAAAAATGACTTTCAAGCGAATCAACGGGTTAGCTCAAACACGTTTCCTGGAGTCGTGCAAAACACCCGGTTTGCTCGTACAGGCTCAGGGTTTATGCAATGTCTTCTGGCCGCGCCCACTGGCTTGCCTACCGCCACTGCCCCCGGCACTATTTGCCAATGCGTTCTATCCCCCCTGCCGACGGCCCCGAACAGACGCCCATCACCGCCGAAACCGTGATGCGCTATCACCTGTGCTGGAAGCACCGCGACCTCGACGGCGTCATTGCGCTGTATCACCCAGACGTGCGGTACCACGACTTCTTCCAGAACCGCGTGCTCGGCTTCAACGGCCTGCGCGACTATGTGCGCGCCAGCCTGCCACGTGAGGCGGGTGAAGATATCGTCCACAGCGACCGTATTCGCGTCGATGGCTGCACAGCTTTCATCCAGTACCAAGTCACCGTGCAAGGCGGCGAAGGCCTGGTCGCGTTCCAGTCCAGCGAGGCCATCACCGTCAAGGATGGCCTGATCTGGCGGGTCAACGAATACGCCACGCTGGTGCGACAACAGGGTAAGGGCCTGACCAACGCCGGCCCGCGACCGGCCACCAGCCGCCTCGGGCTTTCGCCGCGCCAGCTGTCGACCATGGCCCAGGACCTTGAGCACTACTTTCAGCGTCAACGCCCCTACCTCGACCCGGAACTGGACCTGCAACAGGTCGCCGATGCCAGCGGCTACAGCCGCAACCAGATCTCCTACCTGCTCAACCAGGTGCTGGGCCAAAGCTTCTACCGCTACGTCAACCAGGCGCGCCTGCAGCACCTGATGGCCAGCCTGGACGACGACACTGCCCAGGCTCCGATCGACGATCTGGCATTCAGCGCGGGCTTCAATTCGCTGTCGGCGTTCTACAAGTGCTTCCGCGAAAACACCGGACTCACGCCCAAGGCCTACCTCAAGCAAATTTCTCTGCGTGCACGCACGTAAGACAGCCGCTGGCTGACAGCACTAGGATCGCCCACAGACCTTGACCGATGTGGAGCCGAACCCGATGCAACCCCTGCGCACGCTCAGCCTGTGGATGGACCAGCTCGACGAGCCGCTGCACGCGCGCCCGGCACTGCGCGATGACCTCGACGTTGACGTGTGCATCATCGGCGCCGGTTATACCGGCCTGTGGACCGCGTACTACCTCAAGCGCCAGGCGCCACAGCTGAACATCGCGGTGATCGAGGCCAACATCGCCGGCTTCGGCGCCTCCGGGCGCAATGGCGGCTGGCTGATGGGCAACCTGCTCGGCGAGGACCGCCTGCTGGCCAGCCTGTCGCCGCAACAACGCCGTGCCAGCATCGACCTGCTGCACGGCATTCCCGATGAAGTGCACGCCGTGCTGCAACGCGAAGCCATCGACTGCGACTACCGCAAAGGTGGCGTGCTATATTGCGCTGCCCGCTACCCCGAGCAGGAGCGCAGCCTGCGCGCCTACCTGGACGACCTCTATCGCCAGGGCATGACCGAGGATGACTACCGCTGGCTGCGCCCCGAGCAGCTGGACGCCCAGTTGCGGGTCAGCAACGCCTACGGTGCGATCTACAGCCCGCACACTGCAACGATCCAGCCGGCCAAGCTGGCGCGCGGCCTGGCCCGGGCGGTAGAAAACCTCGGCGTGCCGATTTACGAGAACACCCCTGCCATCGACTGGCAGCCGGGTGAAGTGCGTACCCCGCTGGCACGCATCCGCTGCCAGTGGACGGTGCCCGCTGTGGAAGGTTACGCCGCCAGCCTGCCACCGCTGGGCAAGCATCAACTGCCAGTGCAGAGCCTGCTGGTGGCCACCGAGCCACTGCCGGAATCGACCTGGGAGCAGATCGGCCTGAGCCAGGGCCAGGCGCTCAGCGAAAGCAGCCGCCAGGTTACCTATGGCCAGCGCACGGCCGACAATCGCCTGGTGTTCGGCGCCCGCGGCGGCTACCGCTTCGGTGGCCGGCTACGCGAAGACTTCACCCTGACCGATGCCGAAGTTGACCTGCGCCGTTACCTATTCAGCGAGCTGTTCCCCCAGCTCAAGCATGTGCGCATCACCCATTCCTGGGGCGGCAACCTGGGCATGGCCCGGCGCTTCCGCCCGCACATGCTGTGCGACCGCCAACGCGGTATTGCCCTGGCCGGCGGCTACGGCGGCGAAGGCGTCGGTGCCACCAACCTCGGCGGGCGCACCCTGGCTGCGCTGATTCTCAACCAGCACAACGCACTGACCGCACAACCCTGGGTGCTCGACAACCGTCCGCTGTCGAGCCTGGCCACCTGGCCGGCCGAGCCCTGCCGCTGGCTGGGCTACAACGCGATCATACAAAGCTTCGTGCACGAGGACCGAACCCTCGCCAACCCCGCCAGCGCGCCTTGGAGGCGGCGCCTGGCCAGCTCGCTCGCAGACTTCATGGAAGGCTTCATGCAGTGATAAAGCTCAGGTGCAATTAGCATGGCTTTTGTAGGAGCAGCCTTGTGCTGCGAAGAGGCCGGTGAAACCACCACCTATGTGGGTGTTATTACCGGCCTCTTCGCAGCACAAGGCTGCGCCTACAGGGGGCTAGATCAGCCCTGGGGTCAGTGGTGTTCGCGGGTAGCGCGGAACTTGACGTCCGGCCAGCGCTCTTCCATCAGCGACAGGTTGACCCGGGTCGGCGCCAGGTAGGTCAGGTGACCGCCACCGTCGATGGCCAGGTTCTCCATGGCCTTGGTCTGGAATTCCTCGAGCTTCTTCTTGTCGTCACAGCTGATCCAGCGCGCGGACCACACAGTGATCGGCTCGTAGGCGCACTCGACCTTGTACTCTTCCTTCAGGCGGCTGGCGACCACGTCGAACTGCAGCACACCGACCGCACCGAGGATGATGTCGTTGCTGCGTTCTGGGAAGAACACCTGGGTCGCGCCCTCTTCGGCCAGTTGCTGCAGGCCCTGACGCAACTGCTTGGACTTGAGCGGGTCTTTCAGGCGCACACGGCGGAAAAGCTCTGGAGCGAAGTGCGGAATACCGGTGAAGCCCAGCGCCTCGCCTTCGGTGAAGGTGTCGCCGATCTGGATGGTGCCGTGGTTGTGCAGGCCGATGATGTCGCCAGCAAAGGCTTCTTCCAGCTGCTCGCGCTCGGAAGAGAAGAAGGTCAACGCGTCACCGATGCGCAGGTCCTTGCCGGTACGCACGTGGCGCATTTTCATGCCCTTCTCGTACTTGCCCGAGCAGATGCGCATGAAGGCGATACGGTCGCGGTGTTTCGGGTCCATGTTCGCCTGGATCTTGAACACGAAGCCTGTGAACTTCTCTTCCACCGGCTCCACGGTACGCTCGTGGGCCACACGGGCCAGCGGGCGCGGCGCCCAGTCGACAACGGCGTCGAGCACATGGTCGACACCGAAGTTGCCCAGTGCGGTACCGAAGAACACCGGCGTCAGCTGGCCATTGATGAACTCGTCCTGATCGAATTCATGGCAAGCGCCCTGAACCAGCTCAAGCTGCTCGAGGAAGCGATCATATTCGTCACCCAGGTGCGCACGGGCTTCATCGGAATCGAGCTTCTCGATGATCTTGACCTCGGTACGCTCATGGCCGTGGCCCGGGGTGTAGACGATGATGTAGTCGCCGGCCAGGTGGTACACGCCCTTGAAATCGCGGTAGCAACCGATCGGCCAGGTGATCGGCGCGGCCTTGATCTTCAGAACGGCTTCGATCTCGTCGAGCAGTTCGATCGGGTCGCGGATGTCACGGTCGAGTTTGTTGATGAAGCTGACGATGGGCGTGTCGCGCAGGCGGCAGACGTCCATCAGGGCGATGGTGCGCGGCTCTACACCTTTACCGCCGTCGAGCACCATCAGCGCCGAGTCCACTGCGGTCAGGGTGCGGTAGGTGTCTTCCGAGAAGTCTTCGTGGCCGGGGGTGTCGAGCAGGTTGATCATGTGCTCGCGGTACGGGAACTGCATCACCGAGGTGGTGATCGAGATGCCGCGCTGCTTCTCCATTTCCATCCAGTCGGAGGTGGCGTGGCGGTCGGACTTGCGCGACTTCACGGTACCGGCGACGGCAATGGCCTTGCCCATCAGCAGGAGCTTCTCGGTGATGGTGGTCTTACCGGCGTCGGGGTGGGAGATGATGGCAAACGTGCGTCGGCTGTTGACTTCGTTGACAATTTTGCTGTCGGACATCGTTCTGGATCTCGATTGTGTACGCTGTTATGTACACAGCTGAAAAGGTGCCCTTGGCCAATTGCTACAGGCCAGCGCAGGAAATCGCGCATTGTAACAAAAAGCACCTCCAAACGCCCACGACATGAGCCTTTGCGCGACGTATGCACGAGAGGCCATTTAGCTGAATCTCCGGCGTGCCAGAGTGCAGTACCGCCTTCTCCACATCGCCACCTGTGGCATTGACCTGAAGGTGCTTCAACGCAAGCTTGCTGGGCCATGGGGAAGGCTGTAGGAAGGGTCAACGGAGCGAGAGAGACGTCAGAGGGATGCATGGAAATTAAGATCGGAAGTCTGATCGACATTGAGTCGATCAAGGATTACAAAATTCATTTCGCAGTCTGGAATGGGCACGAGGACCCGCTCGACGTCTTTGTCCGGGATCGGGACGAGTGGAAAGGCTGGAACGGATGGAAAGGTGCCCGCGATGATTTCAGCAGGCGCTACATCTTCAGCCTGATCAGATATCGCCATCGGCCTGGCACATGGCTGTTTGGCGGGATCTTTGAGGTGGTGGAACGCCTGCCCAACAAAAATATCGTCTTGCTTACGGATAAATACAGTAGCTATATCGGCAGGCTGTTGATTGAGTATCACGGACCCGGCTCGCGCGGCAGAGCTTTCTATCTCGAAAAGCATTTCGACAGCCTGGTGCTCTCGCAGATATTTGAGAAGCCCTACACCGGCGAAGCATTCTGCGGGTATGAAAATATCGAGCACAGTTTCCCTGTACTGGAGTCGATATTTGTACAAAAGAAGCCGGACTGGAAATCTGCCCTCGAAAATGTAAAGGGCGTCTATCTGATTGCCGATAAAAGTAACGGTAAAAAATACGTAGGTTCAGCCTATGGCGACTCTGGCATCTGGTCCCGGTGGTCCTGCTATATCGGTACAGGTCATGGCTGGAATGATGAGCTGACCAAGATCATCAAGCTGGAGGGCAAGGACTACGCGCGCAGAAACTTCCAGTTCTCCCTACTTGAATACCGCTCCATGAAAACGGATGACAAGATCATCATCGAACGTGAGCAATACTGGAAGCGCGCACTGCTCTCAGGGTCTTTTGGTTATAACCTGAACTGACAGCTTACTTACAATTTCAAGGGAGATATTGAATGGATGCGTTCGAATTTTATGTAAACTTGAGAGAAGATATCCTGAAGGTGATCTCCGGCGTTGAAAATGCCAATGGATATTGGGGATGGGATGACACCACGCCAAACTGGGTTACAAAGAATCGCCTGGAAACATTGCTTGATAAATACGTTCTTCTGGCGAAGGAATTTGGGCTCTATGTCGTCACCAGATATGCGACATGCACAAACCCAAAACATGAATGGTATCCGACAACAAACCGCTATGGCATTTCGATCCCTTATCAGGATGAGCGTTTTGTATGGGGCAGCGAGCAGCTTTTTCAGGGTGAAAGAACCTCTACATGCCCCTGCTCACCAAAAAACAAACCTCACAAAAACCATGTGATAGACGATATTATTTACGAGAAGACCGGATTACTAGAGGACTGTCAAAAAATCGCCCTAATCCTTGAGGATTTATCTGAAGCAGCTGATAAGTCCAGAGACAGTAAATCACGCTCAGGGATACGAGAGTATTTGTTAAGAGCCGTGCTAAGGCTTAACGATGCGATACTGCCTCAACCCGTCGATGAGTACATTGCAGCGCGTCAGGATAAAGCGTAATAGTTGTTCGATCAAACTGGCGTTTTTTAACTTTTAGAATGGAAATGGCAGTTGTGGTAAAGGATGCACTGAAGGAATACGAAGCAGCTCTCCAGAGTGCACTACGTGTTGCACCGCTGTCTTCCAATAACTGGGCCACCCAGGTGCCCAGAGAGGCTGGTGTTTATGTGATCTGGCAGGCGCAAACGCCTGTTTATGTTGGTGAGTCATCAAGCCTGCGCCTTCGCATGGCTGATCTTGCCAGGCCGATAAATCACACATTCACCAGAAAAATTGCCCAGAAATACGAAATCCCTGAGACCGATTATGCTGAGTTGGCGAGGACGATTTCGGCGAACTATCACCTCTCCCACATTCAGGTTGAGCTGGGCCGGGCAGAAATTGAGGAATATCTCATTCTGCGCTGGCGCAATACCCTGATGAACAAGCCAACCAGGCGGCTGCTTCATAGCACCCAGTACCACTGGGTAGAAGCAATCTCGCGATAGCCAGAATATGTGAGGGCTATTACCGCTCCCGATCCGGCTCATGGCCCTTTCGGTGGCGCGGAGGTGTTAGCGGTCGGGGTTTCTCCGGCCCCTCGCCTTCACGCTGCCCCTGTCTCTCCCGGCGGAATACAACAGTGGCGCGCTCAAACGCTGCCATCACGTCCGGGAACGGGCTGCGCGGCGCATGGCGCGCCTGCTCGAAGGCAGCCATGACATCGGGCACTGTCCCCCGGCCCGGTGCGCGCCTGCGCCCTGGGAGAATCTGAGCCAGCGACGGCATGACACCGTCTTTCCCGCGTGCGCGGATACGCAGGGCGCATTGCTGGTCGCGCATGAAGGCTGCGATCTCCCGCTTATCGACCTTTTCGAGCGACCGGTACTGACGCTCGATATGCGCGCCCTGAAGCCTGAGCCGGAGCGCCAGCGTGGCAGCCTCCTGGGATTGCCGGATTTTCAGTTGGGCACGGTCATCGAGATACGCGCGCAGGCGTTTGGTGTCCTGATAATGCTGGAGCTTGTGCCGCAGGAAATTCATGCCGCTGACCCGGCCTAAGAATTCAGCGAGGCCGGTGAGGCGGTGCTCATAGCGCTCCTGGCGCACTTTTCTCATCAGGGCAAGATGACACCCGCGTAGTCGATCCCGCTCGGCTCTATGCTTTGCCTGCTGTGCCAGACGCAAGGCATGTTGCCGGTATTTCAAGGTCTCGCGCTGCTGCTCCAATACGTGCCGCCGCTCTGCTTGAGCGTGCTTGAGCTCGGCAAGCTTGTCGGCGTAATTCTCCTCCCGCACTGAGCGCTCGATCTCTTT
Source organism: Pseudomonas sp. Y3 TE3536 (assembly GCF_053629175.1). Lineage (NCBI taxonomy): Bacteria > Pseudomonadati > Pseudomonadota > Gammaproteobacteria > Pseudomonadales > Pseudomonadaceae > Pseudomonas > Pseudomonas sp. Y3 TE3536. The sequence continues at coordinate 925,798 of NZ_JBRJHU010000001.1, forward strand.
GCGGTGATCGGCCACAAGTTTCTGCGCCTCCTCCACCGATGGCAGCGCATCAGGTGGGAACTCCTTTTCCAGGAAGGCGCGGATATCTTTGGTGCGGACGGATTTGTCGTCGATCAGCCGGGGCAGCGCGTTCACGTTGCCGTAGAGATCGACCAGCACATAGGGCCGGTTGCCCGTGGCAAGCATGTAGCCGCGTTCGCTCAAGGCGTGAACAAACGTGCGAGCATTATCGCTCTGCTGCCAAGCCTCGGTGACCTGCCGTTTGTGGTCATCCAGCGAGAGCCCTGTGCGCTGCAACTGCGCCCGCTCGTAAAGCGAGAGCTGCCCCACATTGCGGGACTTCTCGTAGCCGGGAGGCAGGCTCAGCCCGTGATCGCGGGCGAAGCCCCTGGTCACCCGCATCAGCTTGTCACGGTCGAAGGCCAGGTGGACGGCCTTTTCATGGTCAGCGTCGATCCGCGACCAGACGACATGGCAATGCTCACGGCCATCCTTGATGTGGAAGACAATGGCGCGCGGCTGGTCGCCCAGCCCCAGCGTGTCTTCTGCACGGCGGATGTAATCCATGTACTGATCGCGGGTGAGCGGCCCCTGCGCGGGATCGGGGTTGATCGAGAGGCTGTAGAGATACTTTTCACAACGGGTCAGGGTTTGGGCCTGCACCTGCCATTCCTTGAAGGCACCGTGCAGATCATGGGCTATCGCACCACGCAGATGCGCCACTTCCGCCAGCTCGTTGTCGTAGGCGTTCAGCAGGTGTGTGGCAAGATCCTGACCGCTGCCGCGCTGCGAGGCAAAAGGGATCATGCATCCCTCCCCAGCGCGAGCATGAGATAGCTGCGGATTTCCGTGAGCTCATCGCGGCATTCCTGCAGCAACTGCTCCAGGTGAGCTTCATCAGGTTCACCGCAGGCCTCCTGCAGCCGGTCATTGATCCGGGCAGCCTGCGAAAGCAGCATCGCGGCAAGCTTACGCTCCAGCGAGGAAATGGGCCTGGCGCGGGGCATGGCCTGCCCGAACACGGCTTCGGTGATGAAAGCGTTGATCGACTGGCCAGAGTGCGTCACGCGCAAATGAAACTCCTCGCGCAGCTGCTCGGGCGGGCGGTAGGAGATCGGCGCAGGGCGTTTTTTCGTTCGTCTGGTCATGCCATCAACATATGCCCAGGGCAGTTCCTCTTTCCTCTCGGTTTCCACGCGCTGTCAGCGCCAGCGCAGATGATCGATGGGATTCCAAAGGGAGAGCTGACTTCTCCTTTTGGTCTGCACCGGGCCGAAACCCGGTCGTGGTTTTAAGGACACGAAAGTCCTTAATCGAGGGTCGCAAGGGGCTACGAAGTGCCCTTTGCTCGATGGGGTTCAGGGGAGAGCCGAAGTCTCCTCTGATCGCGATGCAACGACGACACGTTGCGCCTTAATCCCTTGGTGACAAAGTTCCACAAGAACTTTGAAGCCTAGGGATTCCCAGGGGGGATCGCGGGGGACTGGAAGTCCCCACGCAAGGTGGGCGTGGTACTACCACGCACACCTTGTGCTCACTTCGTTCGCAAGCTGGCCCATGAGACCAGTGTATGGCTGGGGGTATGAATAATTCCTAAAAGAGCGAGCCGCTGATGCGGCCTCTCCTTTTCAATGGATGTACGTGCTGGTGCTCCATAGCACGGCATGGTGCGTATGGGTACAAATAAGTCTCCTGAGATCAAAGCAGACCGCAACAGATCACGGCAGACAGCGATGTACCTGCACGGGCTTTCGTGTGCAGGATCAATAAAGACTCTGGCGGACTGATACGGACTTCAAGCGATTAAAAAAGAAAGGCGGGCCTGTTCGGCCCGTCTGCGTAGTAATGAAGCAGCTTTTTATTCAGCAGGCGCTTCAGTACTTTCGATCTCATAGAGCATGAAGTCGGAGACGATCTGCGTACCCGCAAGCTTGATGTAGAACGAGCCATCGGCATTTTTCCAGGCGACGCCGATGCGTTCATAGACTGCCTGCTCGCCTGTACCTTTGCGGGTCTTGGCCACGAAGCCGGGTTTGCGGGATTCGGAATTGGTGGATTTGGTGTTCATGATGATGCTCCTCGATTTTGCTTTGAGGCTGGTTTATTCCAGCGACAAGCCCCCTGACAGCCATCCGGACGCCGACATGTCATGGGCAACACGGGGCCTGCACCAGGGCAACGCCCGATCAAGGGGCAGTCCTGGCGCGGGCCGCCCATTGACATGCTGACAAGGCATCGGCGCACGGTGGCTAAGGGATCGGCTTATGAGCTGGGATAAGGGCAGCCGCCAGAACGAGAGAGCGCTCCTGAACACACACCATCCATCCTGAAGAGACCCTCACGAGGCCTCCGGGGGGAAGCCTGCATTAGAGACGTATGCCATGCTCTTTAGGACATCTGTGGCGAGGCCCATGCCATGAGCGAGTTCTTCAAGGAATTCATGCGGGATGTTCCGCGCGGCGACTCCACCCGCCCTTTGCGGGAGCAGAAAGTACCGCAGGCGCGCTGGATGAAGCTCGAAGACATAGCCGAGAGCCGCATACTCTCGTATGACCCGCGCCAGCCGGGAAAGAAAGTGCTGATAGGCGCGCTGGGCGAGCAACTGATTGGCATCGAAGATGACCGCCACATTCTGACCGTGGCAGGATCACGCTCCGGTAAATCGGTCGGCCTTATCAGCAACCTCTTCTTCTATCCCGGCAGCATCCTGGCGACCGATCCCAAGGGGGAGCTTGCCAGTATCACCGCCAGCAGACGGGCAACCCTGGGACAAAAAATCTACGTGGTCGACCCCTTCGGGGTCTCCAGCAAAGACACTCTCCCCTACAGAGCATCGTTCAATCCGATGAGTGTTCTCGACGTCAGCAGCTCGAACTTTCTGGAAGATGCGGCGCTGATTGCGGAGTCAATTGTCGTGCAGTCGGCAGACCAGAAAGATCCTCACTGGGACGAATCCGCCAAGAACTTTATCGAGGGCGTGATTATCCATGTGGCGACCTACCCTCAGCACGATCAAAAACGGCATCTGATCGCGGTGCGGGAGCTGATTAAGCGTGCATTGTGGAAAGAAACAGCCGATGACGAGGATAAAGAGTCAGGGCCATCTATGCCGCTTCTCTATGAGGAGATGATGGCCAACGCCTACGAGCTGATGGACGACCCAGTAACCGAGGATATTGGCAGTTCTCTCATGGCGGCGGCGCTCGACTTCTATGGCAAGCGCGGCAATGAGCTCAGCAGCGTCCACTCCACGGTCAACCGGCATACGAAGTTTCTCGATTACTCGGCCTTCCGCCAAGTCTTGAAAGAACATGATTTTGATCTGGCGGAACTGAAGAACAAGCCTGGTGGTGTCAGCATCTATCTCTGTTTCCCGGCGACGCGCATCGAGATTGCCCGGCGCTGGATGCGGATATTCGTGAACCAGTTGCTCGATGCTATGGAGAGGGAAAAGACAGTGCCGCCCGCCCCTGTGCTGGCCTGCCTCGATGAATTTCCGGTGCTGGGTTACATGAAGCAACTGGAAACCGCCTCGGGCCTCATTGCCTCATTTGGCGTAAAGCTCTGGGTCATCCTGCAGGACTGGAGCCAGGGGAAGGCGCTCTATGGTGAGCGCTGGGAAACCTTCGCAGGCAACGCCGGAATCATGCAGTTCTTCGGCAACAACGATCTGGCGACAACGGAATACATCTCCAAGCTGCTGGGCAGAACACAGGTTGAAGTCGCCCGCGTGGGCGAGGTCGCGCAGGATCAGCAGAGCAAGGGAATATCCGGACGGTCAGAAGCGATAGAACTTCACGACCTGCTGACCCCTGATGAAATCAGGCGTCATTTCGCGCGCCACGATCAGCTCAAGCGCCAGCTCATTCTGTGGGCTGGGCGTCACCCGATGATGTTGCAGCGGGTGATCTGGTACCAGAAGGATGGCGTGTTGGCTCCTTACCTTTGAGGCGCGGGATCTGTCACGCGCTGCTATGGTTAATTGCAGTGCCTTGGGGTGTGCTGTGATCCGAGGGGACAAGAACAATGAGGGAGTCACCATGGTGATCGAACACTTACCCAATGCTATGTCTGTACTGTCGTCGATCTTAAGCATTGCAGCGTCAGTCAGAGCTCTGGAGCTTAAATTCAAGTTGAATCCGAAGGAGGCTCTCAAGCGTTTTCTTGGCACGGCCTCTCAATCAGACAAGGACCTGTTGAGTCAGCCGGGGATCAAAGAATCCGTCATTGAACTCCTGGTGATTTCAAAAGAACTGTTAGAGCAGCTTTCAAGCGAGGCTAAAGAGTGTGAGAGAGAACATATCAAGGCAAGGCGAGCAGCAAAAGATTTTACCTCAAAGGAGGTTGCCGATGTTCGTGGCTCTGGCTGTATGTGCAGTGTTTTGCGATCAATTAAAAAGCACAATGGGATGAGTCTCCCCAAGGAGGGCCCATTTAATAATTGGTGGGAGTCATATAACTGTGATTAAGGAATAGTCGGCGTGGGCATAGGGCCCTGTGCTTTCATAGATTTAATCTTGTGAGCGATATCCAGCTTCACGAGATCAATGAGTGTTATGGATGACTGAGAGCCTCCGCTGGCATCTTGACTGTCCCAGGCCGCATCATAGAGACCATTACCTTTGCAGGATACGTAGACGCCCTTTATCCTGCCGGTTCCAAAATCCAGCCAACTGAAAGATACGATCTTATCAGGGTCGGAAGTTGCTCCCGCGTGAATATCCGGTTTTGGAGTACCTGCTGGTAATGTAGCGAGGAATTCCTCAGCATCTTTGACCGCACTCAAAGCAACGGGGTCATTCTGGTCTCTGAACCGGGAATTCGCCCCGGCCACAAAAAATGCCTTTGTTAATATCTCTTTGTGCAGAATATTATCCATAACTATACCGTCCGCTTCATGATTACCTCTGCACTTTAAAGGGGCGAACATTTTAATCAACATAAAATAATCTCAAGGAATTTATGCGCCCAGCGGGCTCGATGCATTAAGTATAGCCGCCTCATGGGCGTCCCTCCTCATACGCCTGCCTTGCCTCTTTCTTCTGCAGAAGCAGGCCCACGGCGTAATCCCTGCCCCATTCGTAAGCGAGCTCAGATGCCAGACGGCCCTTATTGTCCTGAAGCAGGTAATTGCACTGGCCACTGTTCACCAGCAGGCGGATACAGGGTCTAAAACCAGTCGCTGCTGCGTAGTGGAGCGCGGTCATCCCGAATTTGTCCTGGGCGTTGACGTTGATGCCGAGCTGAATGCTGCGCTCCACGCTGCTGACCTTCCCGGCCTTCACCTCGCGGATAAATTCCTGCTCCCTGACTTTCTCAATCTCCGCCTCAAACTCAGGATCGCGTTCAGGCGGCGGTACGGAGCGCAAATCCTCCGGTGACATCGCCCTCACGAAATCTGCTGGCTTGAATCCATACAGCTCCCGCAGGGCTTCAGCGGTGGGCAGCTGCACCAGCTGGTCCTGTTTCTTCTTGTCTTCGGCCATGTCTATGCCTCCTGCCCCTGGTCGGGATCGAAGCGGCAGATATGGGGCAGGATGACGGGTTCTTCGTAATAGATATCCCGTGCCCATTGATCCCGGCCTGTCGCCACCCCGTTGCGCATGAGAAAGAAGCCCTTCGCCGTGGAACCGTTATGCAGTTCGCCCGCCTGAATGTATGTCATGCGGTCACCGGGTGTGACGCCATCCAGAAACACATGAAGAAGGTTGAGCCGCGTGATCGGAAACCCGAAGCCCTTCCGGGAGGTTGTTTTGATGAATTCGCTGTCCTTGATCTGGCGGCGGGGGTAACGCCTTTGCGCGTTGTTGCGCTCGGTGACCTGCTCGGTCTGCACGAGCTCTTCGACCCGCACATATTTGCCGGAAGCATCGGGGATCAGGTGCAGCCTGATGGTGGTGATTTCGGGGGCGTCGGGCGTACTGGTAACGCGGTAGGTGAACAAGCCGGAGAATGCCGATACGAGATCAGATACGCCTTCATAGTCGTTGGCGAAGTATTCATGCATGGCGAGGAAGACGGCCAGGTCCTGCCGCTCTTCCTGCAAGTCTTGGGGGGTGAGCAGCTTTTCATCTAAAAGGAATCGTGCAACATCGCGCAGGCGCTCAACGCTCAGGACATTACTGATATTTTCGGCGAAGCGGCGCAGGGCTTCTTCCTTAAAAGCCAGTTCGGCGTCGTCAGCGTCGTATTTCTCAAGATTGGAATCTGAATTGGCGATGTCATCGCGCACCTGACGCCAGGACGGCAATCGTCCGCCATGTTTGTTGAGCGTGCGATAGCGGCGTAAGGCCGAACGCAGCTTTGTTATCTGCCAATCGTTGAAGGCGACCTCATCAACATCAACATCAACATCCATATCCCTTTCCCTCTGGGGCGCGAGGAAGTCGCGAGGAAAGCAGCAGATGCCGCTATGTCAGCGTAGCGCCTAACGCCATCAGCTGAGACTGCCGCCATGCGCTCTCCGATGAAAAGTCCCCTGGAGGGACGCCCCTCCACGCTTCAGTCGACCGATGAAGACGGTCGGCTGATGTTCCGCGTGATCCCGCGTGAGCTCACCCCGTTTCGGGCAAAGCTCGCGGATGGGATCAGCAGCGCCCTGGGACTTGGGCTACTGGCAGCCAGCGTGGTGAGCCTGCCCGACTGGCGGCACCCGGATTTATCTGTGCTGGTGACTGCTTTCGCCAGCGCATGCATTGGAGGCTGGGCGCTGCACTTGGTGGCTCGGAGATCCTTCCGGGCCACCACGCGTATTGAACTGAATCTGGATTCCATCAGGGTGCGGCGCGTACTGGGCTGGGAACGCTTCGACCGCCGCCTGGAACATCGTTTCGCGCTGCTGCCGCACGATCACACAGAGCGTGAACGGCGCAGTAACGAACTGGATACCCACGAAGCTGCCGCGCGTGGCCAGGTCGTGCAGATGCCTGTTTATTACGGAGAGTCCTTCCACGTAGTGCTGGTTTATGGCGGGCACCGTGTGGATCTGCTCACTGTATTCGGCAGGCAACAGGCGGCAGCTGTAGTGGCACGATTGCAGTACTGCGACCGGCTGCTGGAGCAGGAAGCAAAACGTCTTGGTGCGGGCGACAACCCGCACGTCGATGCCGACTGGCATCACTCCCCTGGAGGGCTTTAGCCATGATTGAGACAGTCCTGCACTACGCAAAAATTGTGGCGAGTGACATCGTCTTCCTGATCCTGGCCTGGATCATCATCAACTTCATGTTCTGGCTGCTGGAAGCGCTGATCCGTCAGGTGCTGATCTTCATCGGATGGTCGTTACGGCAGATGATGCGAGGCACAACGCAACTTGGGCTGTTCGTGAAGTCCCTGATCTGTGCTGGTGCGTTTGTCGTGTTTGGCGTGATCCGGGGTACGTGCTTACGCGTGTATCGGCCATGTCTTCTGGCGCTTCAGAGGTTCTATGCCGCTGTGCGCCAGTACATGAATATGGAGCCCGCGAAAGAAAGAAACGACAGGCCAGCCGGGCCTGAGAAAAGCGTCTATGAGCAGGCGCTGGCGGCACTGGGTTTCACAGAAGACCAGGCATTTGATAAGGCGCAGCTGAAAGCCCGATATCGTGAGCTGGCAGCGATCCTGCACCCGGATAAGGGCTTCCCCAATCATGTGTTCATGCAGCAGATCAACGATGCCGTAGACTGCATCAAGCGGGCAAAGAAATGGAGGTAATCCGCTGGTCAGGCCGTACCGTGTGGCTCGGAGTCTTTGAGGAATTTGTCCTGCAGGTCGAAGAGCTCTTCGCAGTCGCTGGTAAATTCTTCCTCCCGGATGAAGTCGCGTCCGGTTTCCTGCAGGAACTTCTTGATCCACAGGCGGCTGCCGATGGAACGGTCGTACAGGTCCGAGCAATATCCGAACAATACCCGCGCCATTGCCCGTGCAATGGTGCGGGGCGGCAGGCCCTGACGCTCCAGGCCGCGCACATGCGCGAGGAGTTGCTGTTCTATCCATGCGGTATCCGGTTCGGAAACGAGCTGGCGCAGCGATACAGGCAGGTTTTCATCCATGGCACCCTCCTTGGCAAAAAACACCCTTGATTGACCATTCCACATTGCTTTGAACGCCGTCCAGAAAAATCAGCAGGTGGTTCTCGTGAGCAGAAAAGAGCCGTTTAACGATGCCGCACAGGGCAAGGAGGAAGCCCGAAAACAGCAGATCGCGGAATGGGAAAGAGAGCGTGATCGCCAGTTGCAAGCATGCAAGGAAGAACAACGGCACAGATACGAAGATGATATGGAAAAAGCCCGCAGACGGGTGTTGCGGGAGCATAACCGCCTGAATTTGAGGCCAGATTATGCGAGGCACAAGGCGCTGACATCAGAGCAGCTGGAGGAGCGCGCCCGCCTTGTGGTGGAGGCGCAGAACCTGAGGGAGCTGAATGCCATCAATAATGCGTATAGCGAAAGAGTGATAGCTTTTAAAGCCTCCTTCCGGCAGGCGGAGTACAGCGCGCCTGGCCGTGAGCGGACACGCAGTCCGCATGAAATCAAATCTATCTTCAACGGCCTTCCCCGGACACGCGATGGGCGCGAGCCCGAGCGTGACCGTTGATCGGTGTTTGCCGCAGTAAATCGCACCTATGGTCCTTGGAATGCAAATTCCAGCTCAGTATCCTTGAAGACTTCAGGTAAATAGTTCTGTATCAAACCAAGGTGGGCACCAATCCTTGTGGCTATGAGTGCTCCGGGTTTCCCGCGACGCTCACGACGTTGAGCAATAGTGATTCCGCTAAGTAACTGCCGCGCATTTTCTTCATTAAAGGAAAGACCGGGCCGCAGGATCATCGGTATTCCTTTGGCCTTGATCAGGGCCCCTCCACTCATGCCCTTTGGGCTTGGAGAGGTTTGCCACCTGCCGTCCATAAGTATCTGGTTTTCATATGCGAGAGCAATATGAGTTTTACGATCAAGGCCCAGCTTCAAATAATCTTCCTGACCAAGCTCGCGTGACGGAAAGCATTCCCTTTTTGCATTAGCTTGATTTCCTGCCGTATTAGACTTCTTCGAGCGAAAACCTGCGATCATATGGACACACCCAACGTCATCAGGCTGTTCTAAATCCAAATCTTCAAGTGTCAACGCAATTCGCTTGAACTCATCTGGCACTTCAGACTGTATGTGAAACACAGATGCATCGATAGGATCATCAGAGTGGTTCCCTGAACTCCCCCTGGGCGTGCTGAATCTATCGCCTGCAAAATGACTAAGCAACTCGCCTTTGGCAACAGCCATACACAGACGATGAGTACCAATATCATCGAACACATGTGACGCACTCATCACGAAGTATTCACCACCAATCTGAAAGGCGACCCCAGAACCTGTCTGATCCAGTCTGTTGCCTTTCAGAGTGTGGTATATCGGCAGTACCGCTGACTCTACCCTCTGAGGCAGATCCAGAGCCATTGCCGCTTGCCGCCCCACCAGCGCCAGGGCGAATTGAACTCCTGGATCATTTAAGTCGATGCCGACTTTCATTTTTAGCCCTTAAAATTTATTGGTCCTGCTTCCTGCAGCAGGCTCAAAAGAAAGCAACCTTTATGAAGGTGCCATCGAACATAGTCAAGGCGACGCGGCCCGAAGGGCCGCGCGCTCTTTTCTTGCGATCAGTGATTCCAGAACACATGGATTTCGCGGTAGCCGGTCTCAAGGGTGAACACGTCGCCGCCCAGCTCCATGTCACGGGCCATGGCTTCATAGTTGATGTAGTACGCCAGTGACTCTGGAATCTGGGTGGCTTCTTCGGTGAGCTGCTGCGCGTAGTCGGCGAGAGATTCATAGCTGCCGCAATAATCTTCTTCTGCAGCGCGGCGGGCTTCTTCGATGCTGGAGAAATGTCCGAGCAGCGCGCCACCGAACGCTGGGAATTCCTCGATGAAACAGGCGATGTCGTGGGCGGCTTCAATGCCTTCGTATTCGCCAAGCTGGTAGCCGCCGAAACCTTCGTAATCATGGATGGCGTATTCCTCGGCATCCGGCACGGGGGAAGCTGCCAGCATGGCGTTGATCTGCTCCTGTATGTCCTCAACCTCCTCGCTCGCGTCAATCCAGACGCCGTGGAGGTAGCCGCTGTTATAGGCAGCGAGATCGGCAACATAGATGCGGGGCGTGGTCGTCATGGCTTGGGCTCTCCTTTAGGGCTTGGGGTACATGTGCTGTGTGGTCCGCACATGACCCCTGCCCGTCGGCGAGACCGGGGAGGCAAAACGCAACGGGGCCGGTAAAGGGAGGGGAATCACCCGGCCTGCACAAACCCATGGCTGTTCATGGGTGCGGAAGGTCGGGGAAACCCTTTAACGGGGCGAAGCTTTACCCTTGCGTTGCGCCAGGGGCGGATGCCCCTTAGCGCTCTCTTTCGCGAAAGGGATCGTCACCGGATGGCCGGGACAATTGCCCTTCATTGGCCTGGTCGCGCGGGCACGCGCGATAGAGCCCGGCCTGCAGCGCGAAGCACAGCAGGTTCGCCTTAAGTCTCGTCACCATTTCGATGCGTTCTTTACTGTTCCTCTTCTCCTCCCCTCGTCTTCTTTCATCACACTTCCATGCGTCCTGATCTATGGGCTTTCGCATAGGCATCGTCACGTCGGTGCTGCAAGTCATGAATGACTCCTTCTCTGCCGTTGCGATCCGAACGGATGCAGCCGTGGTCATTGCCTGATGCGTGGGCAAGCGCCATGAGGCCGCGATGGGTGGCCGAAAAAAGCAGAGGAGCAAAGAAGATGAAACTGCTGACGATTTTTGAACTGGCCGCCAGACCTGAGAGCGAACTGCGCGCGTTGTACCGCGAGGCGTTCAATGCGGCGGCGCGTACCGACCGGACCGGCGAGGAACAGCGCAATGCCGTAGCCTCGCTGGCGAATATCCGGCGCGTGATGAACGCGAGAGGAATGCGCCCCTGATGCCTCGAAGCGGGAAGCGGCCCCGAAAGGGCCGCTTCTATTGTTGCAGTTTAGGCCTGAAGCCATGTGGCACTCATTACTGCGTTCCGTCAGTACCAGTGTTTTTGTGTTCTCTGAAACCAAGGCGCTGCACTTCCTCCAGAATGACCGCACCATGCTTTGCCTGCTTGATACTTACGTTACCGGATCGGCTCACCAGCTTACCAAGCGAAAAAGCGAGACTTCGCTGCCATGGCTGAAGGTTGTCAGTTTCTTTTGACCATTTGGAGATCTGGAACCATATATCAGCCGGTACGGCTGCAACCTGGTCAATCAGGCTTTGTTCGTGCTGATTGGGAGCACTTACACCCTGATTACCATTCGCCTGGCTTACCTTCCTGGATACATCGATGAGCTCATGCACCAGCGCAGGATCAGGACTGATTTTCAGGTCTTTAATTTTTTCCCAGCACTCTTTGCGTTTACACCACTCTGTCACGTTCTTGCCGTTTGGAGGGCTGACAATGACACGATGAATGGCCATGGATACATCACGAATTGTATTACGGAGCGCAACTGAGATGTCCTGATTTTTCCAGATGCTGTCTAGGTCAATTCGCTGGGATGTATTGTTGGATATCCAGGCGATTGTATATGTGACAATGTTTGCCTTATACCCACCAAAATTCTGATCACGGACGATGCGGTCAGCCCTGCTGAAAATAATGGCCTTGGCAATCAGATGCTCGAAATATCGGGCATCAACATCAACGCGCCCACGTTCCTTCAGTCTGATAGCGAAGTCATTGAAGTTCTTTTGTGCTCCCAGACTGACAATGTGGGGGAGCTGCATCCAGGTGTTTTCGTATTTCGCCAGGTCGGTCTTTGTAAATTTCTGACGCGTGGGGAACATCGCATCGAACTGGCGTTTCCTGGCAGGCGTGCCTTCTCTGGCCTTAGCGTCGAGATACTGCCCTCTTGCCCGCTCGTAAAACCATTTCGACTGCCTGCTGGAGCCATCAACGGCTGGAGCCCAGACTGTACGGGAGAGACCTTCGATTTCTACATGGAATGGGTCATTGGCGTAGAAATCGGCATCGTTAACCTTGTTCTGGCTGTTGGCAAATCGTGAGATTAGAGGAACGATATGCTCAAGATGTTCTTCAGGGATCACAGATATTTTTGCCTGAACAAAAATCCCCTGCAGATCAGCTTTGTCTTTCCGGGCAGTATAGTAAAGAGAGGCAGTGGTCTGACCGCCGTTCACGATCTGCAGATTGCGGATCTTTGAAATGGAGTACCCGTTCTCTTCGTCGAACTCGATATCATCAGCGGTTGCCGAAACACCGTTATTGTAGGCAAAGAAGCGATGAGGCTCCTCAAGGATAGTTTTCCTGATCCCTTTATTGACGTTGCCCCTGGCCTGCAGGAACGATCTGACGTTTCGCTCCAGCAGACGTGGTCCATATTTTTCGTAGATTCCTGCAAGTATTTCTCCGGGGATGACGGCGAGATAGCCTTTGTAATCTGATTTGGGATCAGCCAGCGAAAGACAGGGGATGTTCTGGCCAAATTCTTCAGGGAAGTTTATTTCAATCGGCTCGTATCTCCTCCCGGAACTCGCAAGGCGATAAAGGCGTGCAGCGTCCCAGACATGCAGCGTGACCGAGATATCTCCGCCCTCTTCCGGATGGAAGGCGTCCTGATTAACGATCCCGTCCGTCAGCAGGAAAATTCTGCAGCTGACAAGGCTGTCCTTGAGCTCATGAATTCTCTGAAAGGCATCGTAGCTTTCCGACGACTCTTCAAGGGTGCTGTGAAACCCTGTAAGCCCCTTGCGCAGGCAGGTTTCCGCCTGCCTGAAAGCCGCTTCGCACTGGGCCTTTGTGACCGTAACAGGGGGCGTCTGCTGGTTAAGCACAGATACAAAGATGTCTAAACAATCTTCGTCCTGATTTACGTTGTAGCCGTTGAGCTGCATCCCCCGGGACTTATAGAAGCAGACGTTTACGTCTTCGACCTCACCGGCTTCGATAAGATAATCCGCGACCATGCGCGTGAACTGGTCGACCTTGAATCCACCGTCTTCCGCATCACCGGCCCCTGCAAGAACCTCCTGCAACAGGCCCTCGCAGAATGAATTAAGTCCGTCCTTGTCATCCATCAGCAGGCCTCCCCGATTTTTACAGAAAGCTCTGAAAAGGGAACTTCATGGCTTCTGCATTGTGCAACTGAGATCGAGTACTTCACATCGCCGACGCCCAGGCGAATATCACTCTCACGGATTCTTGGGAAATCGTTCTCTACCAGAAAAACTGCAGATTCCCTTACCGCATAACCGGTGGGATCGTATTTCGCTCTGTGCGAGTCCACATATCCTGCTTCGATCAGAAGATTATCAAACTCTGAAAGAGCTCCCGACTGGAGTGAGAGGCTGGCTCTGATGCCATCAACAAGAGCCGGTAACGTCTCAGCCCCGCCCTCAATGAGAGCAACCGAAAGGTAATACAGGTAGAGTTTCCCTACAGTTGTCTCGTCAAGCTGCTGCTCGCTTGCGATCTGAAGTTTCTGATGCTGTTTTGAAGCACTGGTTTTCACTTCTACAGCTGCAGACCCAAACTGAAAGTCGTGCTGCCTGCTTCTGGGACCGGTCCACGCAAGCACCGCCTTTTCCAGACTGGCAGCAGAAGGGAAAACATGGTCTTTTAGGAATCGGAGCTCGCCGTACAGACCGCGCTGCGCTTCCTCTGAGAGACCGTCATCGCCCTGTTTTTCAAAGAACACCTGCCAGAGTCGGACACGGGTGAGAAAACCTGCAATAACCTCTTTCCTCCTGGCAAGAGAATGAAGCTTGCTGTAAAGGTCTTCCGCGATAGAGGCAAATATCTCGTTGTACCCGACAGCCGAAGAGGAAAGTATCAGGCTCGCGTGGTCCGGGAGTATTTCATCTCCCGTGATCAGAACCGTGAAATGCAGTCCCCGCGATACGGGGATGATATCGGGCAGTGGCGCGCTGTCTCTTGGGACCTCAAGTATGAAGGTACGCAGCATTGCGGGAGCCTTAACCCCGATAAACATGGGGCATATGGCATCCAGACCGACCAGGCGTTTAGCAGTGCCTGGTCCGGCCTTGTGGCTCGCAGATGCTTCAAGGTCAGTCCATAGATCCTTAAACATCGTCTTCGTCATCCCCATAGCGATCAAGCCAGTACTTGGTATTGACCTGATACTCAACGGTAGTTCTATTATTACTGGCGGGAAAACTCATGGCCATGCCAATGATGGGCATGTCTGTGAACCTCTTCCCCTCCAGCAACACTTTGCTGGAGTCCAGCGGATAAATCAGCAGGAGACCACGCTGAGGACTTCTTGCCCGGCGAATGAAGGGGCCGCTAGGAGAAGTGGGTGCGCCAGAATCGCCCTTATGCCTTGTTTCACCTTTTGCTTTGGCATCAACCGTCGCCGCCAGAGCGGAGGCAAATTGATCGCTGGTAAGATCTATGTATTGATCCTGAGGGCTGATGATGTTGGCTTTTTGCAGCCAGTAAAGGTCTTTATCTGGCTGAACGTCTTTACGTTCAATCAGCCCGGACTGGTGGCCGCCGATTGGAAGCCTGTTTTTGGCGGTGCCGCTGGATATCAGGACAACTGTCCAGTCTGTCAGTTCGCCAAAGTCATTGACCTTCTCAATGTACTTGCTGATGAGTTCCGGGTCAGCTCCCCGCGAGAACGGGTGAATCTTGAATCCAGCCAGGAATTTGTGAATTTGATCTGGTTTGACGTCATCCCACAGGTAGTTATTCTTCTGCTCGCTGGCTGACCCAAGCCCGCCAATCCATTCATCGACGTGTTTGAAATTATTTTCCTGTGTATTTTGATTTTTATCAAAAACAGTCGTCTGAGCCAGGCTGTCGGCGAATGTGACCCGCATTTTTTTGCCGCTTCTGATTTTGTTGGCGGCAGTGATACTCAGGCCGTTGGCATGTGTTCTGACCTTTAGACCGTAAGCCTCAGGATCAAGATTACTGAGTTCCATAAGCTTGAATTCGCGCTTAAGTTCTTCTGTCGCCACCGCGATATGCTGATACCAGCCTTCAATTTCCTCGGTAGTATAAAGACGGCACAAATCGAGATACCCCGGTCTGTATCCAAACCAGCGCCCCATCTGAAGCAGGGTGTCATAGTTTTTTGAAGGTCGGGTATAGTAGCTGACACTCAACCCATCGAGAGTAAGACCTCGGGACAGCTTGTCTCCTCCGACCGCGATAACATTCAATCCCTTCGGATGTTCCGCATAATCAAGAACACCTTCAGCCAGGCCATTGATCCCCCTGACCTGGATTTTCAGTGCAGCCTCTGTGAGCTCCTTTGCTACCTCGCTCCACTGGATAGGCGTTATCAGCGGATCACCTGTCAGTTCTATGATAGAGGCAGTTTTTACAACAAAATCTTTATCCCAGAGCTGCTCCAGCTCTGTCAGAAGCTCCTTCCATTGCGGCCCTGTGTTGAATTCGAGGGTTCTTTGGATACTGACAAGCTCATCTTTGACCAGACCGATAACCTGTTCCTGAACGTCGTTGAATCTGGTCACATGAATCAGCATTGTATTGTGAACATTCTTCTGTTCCCTGACACGGCGGGCCGCACAGGACAGAACGAACGTTCGGATTGCCTCAATCATTGAAGCAGGAAGGCCACCTACCGGAAGATGCTTTTTGTGTTTGGCAGGGAAATACTGCTCCGCATCTTCGGCGTGAATCACAAGAGGAAGGCTTTTGTCTACGGGAGCGAGACCGTCGATGCTTTCTGAAAGCCCGAAAACTTTTGTCGCCCCGATATAGTTATCTGGTGGATTTATATAATAGATAAAGTTTCGCGGGAACAGATCCTCGCCATATTTTGACTTATCACTATCTTCATCGGGAGGCAGAATAAAAATATTAGCAAAAGGTGTAGCTGTATACCCAATGTATGAACTCTGAGAAACCGTCTTGAGTATTTTCCTGATAGCCCGGTTGATGGCCGTAGGATTTTCTTCTGGATCTTTGGTATTTACGGAGGCGTTATCGGCTTCATCATCAAGCAGCAGCAGAGGGATACCGTTAACAATTTTCTCACCCGTTTCAGGATTAGTCTGCCCCTGCCCCTCGACCCATGTCAGTATGCGGTTGAGAACGGATGTGTTTTTCTTGACGACCAGAAGGAGAGGATTCCCTCCTAATTGGGAGTTTGACCCCTTCCTGGCCCTGAAGTCACCATCGTGAGCACTATATGTAAGAGGCTGAACAATCAGTTGACCGTGATCTTCAATTTTTCCTACGCCGATGCGGCTTCCATTCTCATGAAACTTTCCAAGTTCACTCTCAAAACCGAGGAACTCAGCGTCAAGGCGGGACTGCGTCTGGCTGCGCAGGTCGTTTGTCATGCCAGCCAGCACAATGATGAGCTTGTACCCGGCGTCGACGGCCTTACAGATAAGTCCTGTATAGTTTGCGGTTTTGCCTGACTGCACATCCCCGACAACCATACCGCGTCGGTCCCATGCACCTGGCTGCGCCGGGTTTCCAATGTCACCCAGGGTCGCATCTGTGACCTGATCCAGTTTCCCGGTAACAACAGAAGACCAGTTTTTTTCTTCTTCCAGGTACTGGCGATAACGCTTCCAGAACCCCCAGCTGATCTCGGTTTTGCGTTCAGGAAGCCAGTTCTTGTGTTTTTTGTCACGCAATACAGAGGGATCAGGCTGCCATACGCTGACCTGGCTGGAAATCTCCCGGAACAGCAGATTGCGGTCGATTTCCTCAGCCAGTCCCGCCGCTTCGAAAGCGTCGAGGAGTGCATTGATTTCTTTTGAAATTTTTTCAGAGGTAACGGTTTCTTCTTTTCGAAGCCTTTTCATGACCATTGACTTGACGTCATCGTATCCATACTGATCCATCTAAATACCTCCTTCGGGCTCTTCTCTAAAGGCTTCTATAAACTCAGGGTTCTGGCTGAATGGCTCCATCGTTGCGAGACGGTCAAATATTTCGTCCCGGCTGAAGCCATTCTTCTGAAATGAACTGTAAATCTTCTGCAGAAGAGGTCTGACTTCTGCGTATTTTGCGCCCTCAAGCGGGCTGCTCATTTTGTCTGGCTCTTCAGAACTGGTGATGATGATGTGAGACGCAGGGATGGTCTCCTCCAGCAGGCGCAGAATGGGCTCGATCCTGTCAGTCCCGATTTCGCGGAGGGAAGACTGAATAAGAGGATGCTCACGGTTTATCTCGTAGAAATATTTTCCGTGCCTGGTCTTTTGCTGCCATAGGAATACATGGTCCTGGGAAGACCTTCTGGCAATGACCTTTCCTCGATGGCGATAGATCTGGACGGCCTGCTCTCGCGTCAGCTTTGCGATTCTTTTCAGATCAGCGCGAAGGTAGCCCGGTGGCCTGGCCCGAGATTTCTTTACGTCGATCTGCCACTCATCGTCCATGTTGTTGGGCAGGTCGATCTGGATTCTTGCGAGCTTGTTGTGCTCTTCTTTCTGAAAACCAAGGCCGAGCCAGTCGCCAGGAACGAGCAGACGTTCATTCCGATAGATGTAGAAGCCCTGCTGTGCATTCCATCCCTGCGGACCTGCTGCAGCCCGGTGCTTCTCCTGAGCCAGCTTTGACTGATGTGGAAGCACGTAAGGCGTGACGGTGAGATGGGCACCTTTGCAGAAAAGCTTTTCTGAAGGGAGCTCCTGCGTTGCCCTCTCCCCCCGCAGGAACGGGTCCCAGGCCTCTATCTGGCGGCCATTGATGAAGATATTGATACCGCCCCGCTTCTCCAGGTAGCGGTGAAATACCATTGCAAGGTGCTCTTTGACCTCCTCAATGGCTTCCAGAAATCGGTTATAGGCGTTCTTGTCGTCAGTACGTGCGGACCCGGTAACCCGGTCCATTTCTTCCCACAGGACAATTGTCCCCTGCTGGCCTGTCTCTTCCCCTGCCTCTGTGAGCCGATGCTGATTGACCTTTTTGAGGAGACGCCACTCTCCGGCAGTGTTGATGTAATCAAGATCCCAGCAGCGGGCCACCAGGGCAGCATCTTTCGTCCTGCTGATAACCGACAGACGCCTGCACTGAGAGAAGGACGCTGTCTTGAGTCCCAGACCGAATCTGCCCAGATCGCCTGGCGCGCGGTCCTCCAGAGGACTTCTTGAGCCCGGCCTCATTGCCGCCACCAGCTCGGTCTCGGTCATTCCACTGCCATCGTCCCGGATGGATATGAAGGAATGAGCACCGTCCCATTCGAACCTGATCCAGACGTTCCTGGCTGATGCAGAAATGCAGTTATCAACAAGGTCAGCGACGGCAGTACGCAGGCTGTACCCGAAGGCCCTCAGTGACTCGACGAGAGCTGACGGCTCAGGCTCTGCAACATCGTAATCATCCGGTGACAGCTCAGTTATCGGAGCTTGTTCCTTTTTCACCCAGAAATCCTCTCAGCAGGTGCTCAACTGTTTCACTGCTTTTTGTTTCGCACTCCCAGATGGTGAGAGATTTCCATCCCAGATCTGAAAGCTGCTTCTTAACTGTTTCGTCACGGCGAACATTTGCTTCAAATTTTTTCGTCCAGAATTCCACTCTGGATTTTGGAACATAAGCAAATTTACAGCCCGGATGCCTGTGCCAGAAACAGCCATGAACGAAAATGGCAGCCCTGAATCGCTTCAGCACAATGTCGGGCTTTCCGGGTACGGCAGCGCTGTGGAGTCTGTATCGATACCCCATCCCATACAGCACTTTCCGCACCGCCAGCTCCGGAGTGGTATCCCGGGACTTGATACGGGACATGTTCCAGCTCCGCCTCTGACTGCTCAGCCGGTCCGCCATTGTCAGTCCTTAATACTTTCTAGAACATCTCTTACTATGATTGCAATTTTTAAAGCCAGGTATGCCGGAACGGCGTTTCCAACCTGATGGTACTGCTCAGTTCTGGGACCTTCAAAGAAGTAGTTGTCCGGGAATGTCTGCAACCTGGCTGCTTCACGCACTGTCAGGCTGCGGCACTGGGCAGGGTCATAATGTATAAAATAATGCCCGTCTTTCGATATATGGGAGGTTACGGTTGTCGAAGGTTTTTCAGCCAGCTGAACCCTGAAGCGGTCATTAAACATCTTCCCGCTGACGCCTACCGCTACATTTTTGTGTTTAGGCAAAAGCAGAGTTGGGAAGTCGGCAAGAACTGGTGAAACTTTGAATTTCTTGGCGTAAGAGGCAGCAAAGAGATACCGGTAAAGGTCATCTTTCATATGAGCACGCGCGTCATGGTGCGTCAGACTTATCAGTCGCTCATCGCCATACCAGTTGGTCAATGTCTCTGGCAGTGAATATCGTGTCGAAAACTTCTGAGATGGAAGACGATAGTCAGGAGAGATGTACTTTTCCATAATATCGGAAAGGGCGTAGTCTGAGCCGGTGGACATCCTGTACCACGGCGTAGCGCTTGCAGACCTGATGATCTGCTGCCAGCGTTCTGAGCTGTCGACGTCCTTCGTTACGCCGCTTCTCAGACGGGGCAGACCACCAATAATATCCCGGACACCTGGAGACTCTCGCCGCCTCAGAATGCCGGGTATAACTTTTATATCGCTTCTAATGCCGATGATAAAAACTCGGTGCCTGGCCTGAGGGATGCCGTACTCTTCTGCCTTGACGAGAAATGAAGCGGGATCAGCGTCCATACTGAACTCACCCTTTTCACTCAAGGAGTAAAGGCGATATGCAAGACCATTGTCGCTTTTGCCAACGGCGGATTTTGGATGCGTCAGATCGCGCAAGATTCTCTGAATTACGGGCTCGCCTTTCACGCTGGCGGAAAGCAGGCCCTTAACATTTTCCATCACAAATACAGGCGGCTTGTGATCGACGATAATTTTCAGGTACTCCCGGTACAGGAAGTGTCTTTTATCGTCTTCAAAGTCAGGCGAACCGCTCATTCTTGAACGCCCGACGAGAGAGTATGCCTGGCAGGGCGGCCCTCCAATCAGCGCCCACTTTTTCGTGCTGCCCAGTCGAGAGTTAATAATACTCTGAACAATGTCATGATTTTCTTCGCCCAGAGAAATACAGAGTGCTGACTTTTCCGCTTTCCCCCACTGCTCAGGATACTTCTTTATGAGCTCCTCTTTTGGAATTTCGCCACTGATGTATTGATAATATTCCTGCGGAGCTTTACCCCGCCCGAATGAGCGGAAGAAATGTCGGAGCGTAAGCGTCTTATGAGCAAACTCGTTGTGCTCTATGGACACAATGCTGTGAAAGGATGATGCTCCTTTGCCGTTGTGAAGAGCGGAGAAGCCTTCTCCCAACCCTCCAGGGCCTGCAAAGAGATCTACTATTGGGTAAGAAGTCTTGGTCACACTTGTTCCATATAAATCTTTAAATTGATCCGATCACTGGCTTGTGCCGTCTGGCCTCTACGCCTGCTTCGCCGGAGCCATCCGATGAGAGCCTGGGTCACGTCCGCCTGCTTTCAGTCTGCTGATCGATCCAGTTTTCTATAGCGTCTTTTCTGAACCGCCAGCTACCCCCAACCTTGAAGCCGGGAATCTTCCCATCGGCGGCCAGCCTATAGGCCGTCTTCTCCGCGAGCTTGAGGTACTCCGCGACTTCCTTCAGGGTCATAATTTCTTCAGGCATCACATCCGCCTCTGTCTTGACGACTGAGAGAATAGAGGAAAATCGGGGAATGGCCAATGAGAAATCAGGGCTTCATGCCCCTCACGGCAAGGGGCCTCTGGGCTCTCCCGGTGGAGGTCGGTTGATGTGCATTCGCCACAAGCTCGCCACAAATTCAAAACGACCGTCGCGGACAATGGCGGATTTCTGCGGGTTTCAGCATGTGGCATTTTGTGGCAAGGATTGAACTTTCAAAGAAAAAAGGGTCAGCCTGTGAAGACTAACCCCTAGATATTATTTACGGTTTCTATGGCGATCCCGGCAGGACTCGAACCTGCAACCCCCTGCTTAGAAGGCGGCAAAACATTTATCTATATCAGATACTTGTAATGCGCTCGCCACAAACTCGCCACAAAAATCAGCTTACATACATCCGGCTGACCGCTGCGCCAACCAAATCAGCGTCGCTTTCGTCGGTATTTTTCATGAGATGGGCATAGGTATTGAGCGTGATAGAAGGGTCTTTATGACCCATAAGCTTCTGGATTCTGGTGATAGCAATATTGTTGGCAATCAGCATCGACGCATAATAGTGCCGCAGGGCATACGGGTGATATTTGGGCCGGATAAATGTCTTTCCATTTTCTTCGACCTCCTGCAACAATCCAGCTTTTTCCATCATCGAAAACCAGGCGGCGTGACGGTAATTGCGAGTTGAAATCGGAGTATTGGAACGTGTGCCAAATATCAAATCATCTGGATTCCATTTTTCGCGTTTGGCGATAAACGAATGCAGGATATCCATGGTTTGCGGCTCTATTGGGATAATGCGCATTCCAGACTTCGTCTTCGGCTTGCCGATATAACCGGTTTTTTTCAGTGCTTGACTGACTCGGATAGCGTTGTTCATTACATCACGATGTGGGAGCGCAAGGTATTCTTGCGGACGCATACCAGAACCGACTGCTAGCCAGATCATCGGTCTGTAGATCTCCCATACCTTGGCGGTTCGCTTGTCCGAGGCTGCGGCCAGGTCATCGGTCGCTTTAAGCATCGCCTTCACTTCACCCGTCGTCGGAATATCGACCTCTTCATTCTCCAACTGAATCGTTACGCCCGACACCGGGTCTTGCAGCAGGATGTCACGGTCGATCAGTTCCTTGACCACAGAATGAAGACTTAACAATGTTTTTGAGGCCATATAACGGCTCGTGCGGCGCAACAGCCACGAACGGAATTTCACCACGTCAGCCTTGTTAAGCTCGTGAGGCCCCTTCCCCCAATCATATTCACACATCAGGTCGCCACGGACTTCGTAGAGCTGATAGGTGAACGCACTGACCGGAGGACGCCCGCCGCGGCCTTCATTGCGGCAGACGTCGAGCCACAGCCGAACGGCTGCATTCATGGTCTTGAATTCGGAGTCTTCCGGCTTGCGGGTTGACAGAGATTCGATGAATAGCTGCGCATCCTTTCGCCGGGGAAAAGTCTTATAACCGGACTTACCGTTCTTCTGAAGATAACGAACCTGATAGGTCGTTCCTTTTGCACCTGTTCTTTTT
The DNA here is from genome assembly GCF_053629175.1 of Pseudomonas sp. Y3 TE3536. Taxonomy (NCBI): domain Bacteria; kingdom Pseudomonadati; phylum Pseudomonadota; class Gammaproteobacteria; order Pseudomonadales; family Pseudomonadaceae; genus Pseudomonas; species Pseudomonas sp. Y3 TE3536. The sequence goes on from NZ_JBRJHU010000001.1 coordinate 947,910, forward strand.
CGAATGTCGGACATGATTCTGGTTAGCGTACTTAGCTGTTCCGGTCAAATATTCCTTTTATTCTTTTAGGGGTTATATGCGCAGCATTTTGAGCCTCAACTTGGCAGGTATTGTAAATCTCGACCAGTAGATTTTTGTCGATCTTCAGGCGTCCGTCGATAGGATCGACAAAGAACGGCAATTTGCGTTTGCCGTGAGCGTCTGGATCGGCGGCCCGCTTGAGCTGTCGGTGGCTGAGCTCAATACCATTTTCAGCAAGTACGTTTCTGGCCTGCTCAAGATTCACATAACGAGGAAATACCATGATCGCATTCATCCCCCTTCACAGTGTTTGCGAGAAGTAAACGCATGGTCAAATTTTGTAGTCGTCGGCAGCGCTCTTATACGGGCCGTTGCTGTGCAGCTTGTTCACCGACTGGCCGCACCTGTTACGCGGCACGACTTCTTCACCAAACTCATTGACAGGATTTACGTACAAGGTGGCGTTTTTAAAGTGCTTTACGTTGTAGTCTTCCTCCAGCTCTTTGAGCTTTTCATAGAATGCTTGGCGCAATTGCGCGATGGTCATCTCTCCTCTGATTATGATCTGCATCCTATAAATCTCTTATGGGCGACAAATGAAATTGGTCTCAATAATTTTATAATGAGACCGAAGAGGTTTATTTTTACTTAATTTTTTACATTCTATGGTTGTGTATTTTTAAGCAGGCAACACCATGATCCGCCTCTGTCCGTTTAAGCCCCTTCGAGATCAAGAGGAAGCCGAGAGGAAGCCAACGAATAGGCTCCTCTTAAGCTGTAACCATGCCCCCTATGGAGGTGCCCCATGGTTGCCTACTACTCCACACAGGTTCTCTGCGAGCGCTTCCGTTGTTCAAGCCGGACGCTGTTTAGGCGCATGAGACGTGCCGTGAACCCATTCCCTGCACCCTGCATGAAGCATTTCGGGAGTTTCAATCTCTGGGACGCCGAAGAAGTGGCGTGCTGGGAACGACGCGAGCGGGAAAGGTGCGCCAATTCAATCACGGTTTAATGCAACCAAAAGCCATATCCATAATTCAACATACAACCTTATTGCAGCCTTATGCAGCCTTATGCAGCCTTATGTATATAACTCCTGATTACACATTTATCAGTAACTATTGCTCTCAGGGGGTGTTATCAAAGTATTTTCTGTACCAGACTTCCTGTGCGTATGGGGTGTTGGCCTGGCCTCTGGCGAGACGACATAATTGAGAGGATTGCTCTTCAGGATTTCTGCTCTTGCCGACTAGCGTCCAACTACCGTCTGCCGGATCAGAAAAGATCTCCATATCCCACGCATCATTGACCGCTGTGATGCCAGTGGGAGCCTCGGCCAGGAACACCACCAGAGACTTTTTCACGCTGGTGTGAAAGCCGCAGCTGGGCTCCTTCAAAAAGCCCTCCGGATCGCGTTCTGCTGCATAGGAATTGGAATTGTCCGTGGCAGCACCTGTCACGGCACTAAAGCCCAGCAGACTGCCAAAGGCAACGACTTTCAGAAGGTCTATGCGCGCCATGATCTTCACCTCTCGCAGGAAAGAATGGCGCTCAACAGCACATACGAAACGCCAGGATCTGGTAGTCGTCCTGACGTTTTCGAATCCTTCTTTTGCTTCACGCGATTTTACCGCTTCACTGCCAGCTGTAGCCTCGCTATGCCAGAAGGATAGCTATCCAGAGATGGTTAAATAAGGCTGCTCAGGCGCTTGCACCAGGCGCTGTAAGCCTCTTTCTGTTCAGCCAGATAGTCGTACTGGTCGTAGACCTGCCAACTGCCCGGCAGCTTGTGCCCGAGCATGATTTCGGCGATGTGTGGCTCGGTCAGCGTCGAGAAATTCGTCCGCGCGGTCTTGCGCAGGTCGTGAACTGACCAGTGCGCCATCTCGTATTTCTCGTGTCGGCGCAGCCACTGCATGATGTTGTATGGCAGTTGCAGGGGTGCCCCCGTCCCCATCGGTTCGTCTGTCCCACTGTTGGTAAACAGGTAGGAACTGCCCTTGCTCAAGTCGATAGCCTGCTGGATCAGAATTTCGGTCTCCGGAGTGATGGGACGCAGCAGCGCCTTCCCGGAGTTCTTGCCCAATTTGTGGTTGGCAGGAGGCACCGTCCAGACCATCGCCTTAAAATCAAAATGCCCCTTCTCACTCACGCGCAGCTCGCCGTTGCGGCAGCCATAGATCAGGCAGAGCTTTAAGAAAATCTTGTTCTTCGTCGCCATGCGTGATTGCTCGATGGCCTGCCACACGAGTCTGATTTCTTCCGGGGACAGGGAACGAGAGCCTGCGACCTTTCTGATTTGGAGGTCTTCCTTGGCGTTGATGTCGGAGAGCGGATGGCTGGGGATGAGCTGGCGCTTCACACCCCATTTGAGCATCTGCTTGGCATTGACCAGGATGCGGTCGGCGATTCCGGGTCTCACCTTCGCCTGATGCTCCAGCAGAGCCAGCCATTCGTGCAGGGTAACTTTGCCTGCCGGAAGATGGCCGATCTTGGGGAACACATGGATTTCGAAAGAGCGCAGGATTTCGTAATGGCCCTTCTTGTTGCCCTTGCAGTAGGCCGCATACCACTGGCGGAACAGGGACTCAATGGAGTCAGCCTGGAGGATGGCCTGCTTTTCCAGCTGCCTGACCACCCTGGGGTCATGTCCCTGCTCCAGTTGGGCACGCAGGCGCTGTGATTCCGCGCGTGCGTCTTTGAGTGTCATCAGGGGATAGGTGCCAAGATCAAGACGGCAGGGACGCGCGTCGTAGCGGAAACGCAGCTGGAAGGTGATTTTGCCCTTCGGCGTGATGCGCACGCTTAAACCGTCGCGGTCGGCCTTCTCTTCCCGGATCGCACGAGGTTTGCCGCTGTTGGCTTTGAGCCAGGTATCCGAGATTGCCATGAGCCCTCCCCGGATTTCGCGTACATAATTTTTCAAGGGTTCCGAAGGGCTGATTATGTACGCTGCTGTGTACATAAAACACGTGACTCAGCCTGTCTTCGGATGTCTTTGATTGTCGCGGGTGCTCAACGATTCTTAAATAAAATCAGTAGATTATTTGAGAATATGGCAGGGCCTGTCGCAGCCTGACTTAAAGGGTAAGGTCGGGGTGGGAAATAATGGCGAAAGTGCGGCGCTTCGCGACTTCGGCGGCCTGGTTGGTCATGGGAAATCGCCTGACTGGGGGATTCAAAAAGGGGCGATATCATACCTGAAGTTGGGCGGGGACCAAAATTTGATCCCCGCCGTTGGTCAATGACGGTCAATCAGGCGCGCTTTGCCTGATCCTCACAAAAGCCGTCAAGCGTTACAGGTGGACGGCCAGGCATATGAACGACGAGCTCCAGGGTGCCACCCAATGCTTCCACATAACTGCGCAGGGTCGAAATCAACATGTCACTGCGCTTCTCCACCTTGGATATGTTGCCCTGACGAATGTCCAGACGCTCTGCCAAACCTTCTTGAGTGAATTCGAGCTGTTTACGCAATGCCTGAAGCGTCATTTCTTCGCGAATCAATTGACGCCCCAGCTGCTCCACCCGCTCCCTGCGTTCAGGGGACAATCCGTTGATGACCTCATCAAGTGTCTTGGACATCTTTCTCTCCTCTCGACAGGTGATTCTCAAAGCGAGCGTCTGCTTGCTTGATCAACCCCTGATAAAACCTGTGCTCCCCGACACCGCACTTGTCACCTGCCACCAGGATGACTGCCTGACGGTCAGGATCAAAAGCAAATGCGACCCGCCAGACCGCATTGCGCCCAGTGAATCTCAACTCCTTCATGTTCGGATATCGGGATCCATTCAATGTATCGACATGAGGTCGCCCAAGCGCTGGCCCTGATGATTGCAGCAACCGCAGGTGACCCAGCATTCGCTCCTGAACGCTGTCATCCAACGCATCGAAATCGCTGATGAACTCCTCACAAAATCTGATCGTCCACGCCAACAAAATACCTCCAGAGGAATATTCCCTCAAGTAAATATTGAAAGAAACGAGAGGGGAATTTTGTCCATCAGCACAATTGGATTGATAGCAGGTAAACCAACGCCTTTACGTAGGAATAACGTTGTTTTCTCGTATGAAAAAACACCTCTCCCAGTGATTAACACTGGCCAAATGCCGCCTCAGATGGGAACCTTTACGCCCTCGGAGACGTCCACTCCCCTGCAACCCGCTTCGGTTGGGGACTGGTTTCATCAGCTTTTTCGGGCCCGACGGGGTTCGGCTCATGGCCTGATCGCAGCCTTCGGTTGCTTCACGCTGCTACTCGCGAACACACCACTCGCTGCCAGGTATGGCCGGCCAAAAAAAGAGTGTGCTCGCCGACAACACAAGGAGTCCGCCTGTGGCTACACGCTACGGAAAAGGGCTGTTGGGATGCGCCACCGTGCTCGTCATCCTGGCCCTGCTGATCCACTGGATCGGCATCGACACGATCGCGCGTTACCGCGACGATCTTGGGTTCTACCTGCAAGCGCACCTGATACTGGTGCTGGCTTCGATGGCGGCGGCGTTGGCCGTGGGCATCCCCGCTGGCATTGCGCTAAGTCGACCGCACCGGGTCGACAAAGCCGAGCGCTTCATGCAGTTCTTCAACGTTGGCAACACCATCCCCCCCCTGGCCGTTCTGGCCATCGCGCTCAGTATCCTGGGCATCGGCGCCGGGCCCGCGATCTTCGCGCTGTTCCTCGCCTCCCTCCTGCCCATCGTGCGCAACACTTACGAAGGCCTGAAAAACGTCCCCGCCTCGCTCAAGGAAGCCGCCACCGGCATCGGCATGACCCCGCGCCAGCAACTGTGGCAGGTGGAACTGCCCAATGCCGTGCCAATCATCGTCGGCGGTGTGCGTGTAGCCCTGGCGCTGAACGTGGGCACCGCACCCCTGGCATTCCTGATTGGCGCCAACAGCCTGGGCAGCCTGATTTTCCCTGGCATTGCCCTGAACAACCAGCCGCAGCTGCTGCTGGGCGCCGCGTGTACGGCGCTGCTGGCATTGCTGCTCGACGCCCTGGTGAGCTTCTCCAGCAAGCGCTGGCTGGAACGTGGCCTGGCCCAATAAGACGAGGGAACGTATGAAGAAGAGAATCGCCTTGCTGCTCGGCGCAGCCCTGCTGTTTACAGGTGTTGCCCAGGCAGCGGACAAACCGCTGGTGCGTATCGGTGCGCGGGTGTTCACCGAACAGACCGTGCTTGCCGAAATCACCGCCCAATACCTGCGCGCCAACGGCTTCGATGTGCGCGTGACCACCGGCCTTGGCAGCAGCATTGCACGCCAGGCGCAGGAAACCGGCCAGCTCGACCTGATGTGGGAGTACACCGGTGTGTCGTTGGTGTCGTACAACCACATCGATGAACGCATGCCAAACGCCGAAGCCACTTACGCCAAGGTCAAAGCGCTTGATGCAAAAAAAGACCTGATCTGGCTGACCCCGTCGAAATTCAGCAACACCTATGCCCTTGGCCTGCCTAAAGAGGTCGCCGAGGCCTACCCGCAGGTAAATACGATCAGCGACCTCAACCAGGTGCTACGTGACGAAAGCAAACGCAACCACCTGGTAGCCCTGGACACCGAGTTCGCCAATCGCCCGGACGGCCTGGTCGGCCTCAAAGCCATGTACGACCTGCAAGTCGGCAGGGCCAACATCCGCCAGATGGACGCGGGGCTGGTTTACACCGCCATGCACAACAACCAGGTGTTCGCCGGGCTGGTCTACACCACCGACGGGCGCCTGAACGCGTTCGACCTCAAGTTGCTCGAAGACGACAAGCACTATTTCCCTGACTACACCGCTGCGCCTGTCGTACGCAAAGCCGTGCTCGACGCCAACCCGCAACTGGCCGCCTTGCTCAAACCGCTGGCCGAGCAGCTCGACGACGACACCATGCGTCAGCTCAACGCCAAGGTCGACGTCGAACACCAGAACCCGACCGCCGTGGCCGCAGCCTTCCTGCGTGAACACCCCTTGAAGGAGGTACAGCCATGAGCCTGCTCGACACCTTCGCCCACCTCGATTGGGCCCAGGTCCTGCAATTGACCTGGCAGCACATCATGTTGGTCGGCATTGCCGTCAGCCTGGCCATCCTCGTCGGCGTGCCACTGGGCATCCTGATGACTCGCTTCCCGGCCGTCGCCGGCCCCCTGCAAGCCAGTGCCACGGTGCTGCTGACCATCCCCTCGATCGCCCTGTTCGGCCTGCTGCTGCCGTTCTACTCCAAGTTCGGCCAGGGCCTCGGCCCGCTGCCGGCGATCACCGCCGTGTTCCTTTATTCACTGCTGCCGATTCTGCGCAACACCTACCTGGCGCTGACCAACGTCGAGCCCGGCATCCGTGAAGCCGCGCGCGGCATAGGCATGACCTTCGGCCAGCGCTTGCGCATGGTCGAGCTGCCCATCGCGGTGCCGGTGATCCTGGCCGGCGTGCGCACCGCCGTGGTGATGAACATCGGCGTGATGACCATTGCCGCGACCATCGGTGCCGGCGGCCTGGGCGTCCTCATCCTCACCTCCATCAGCCGCAGCGACATGTCGATGCTGCTGGTGGGCGCCGTATTGGTCAGCCTGCTGGCGATCATCGCCGACCTGCTGCTGCAAACCCTGCAACGTGCCCTGACTCCAGAAGGACTGCGCTCATGATCGAACTCAAGAACCTCAGCAAAACCTTCAACGTCAACGGCAAGGACGTCAAAGCCGTCGACGCGGTCAACCTCACCGTCAACGAGGGCGAAATCTGCGTGTTCCTCGGCCCCTCGGGCTGCGGCAAGAGCACCACGCTGAAGATGATCAACCGCCTGATCACCCCCACCTCGGGCCAAGTGTTCATCAATGGCGAAGACACCAGCGCGCTGGACGAAGTGACCCTGCGCCGGCGCATCGGCTACGTGATCCAGCAGATCGGCCTGTTCCCCAACATGACCATCGAAGAGAACATCACCGTGGTCCCGCGCCTGCTGGGTTGGGACAAGCAGAAGTGCCACGACCGCGCCCGCGAGCTGATGCACATGATCAAGCTCGAACCCAAGCAGTACCTGCAGCGCTACCCACGCGAGCTGTCCGGCGGCCAGCAGCAGCGTATTGGCGTGATCCGCGCCCTGGCGGCCGAGGCCCCGGTGCTGTTGATGGACGAGCCGTTCGGCGCGGTCGACCCGATCAACCGCGAGATGATCCAGAACGAGTTCTTTGAGATGCAGCGGGCGCTGAACAAGACCGTGATCATGGTCAGCCATGACATCGACGAAGCGATCAAGCTGGGCGACAAGATTGCCATCTTCCGTGCCGGCAAGCTGTTGCAGCTGGACCACCCGGACACCCTGCTGGCGCACCCGGTGGATGATTTTGTCAGCAACTTCGTCGGCCAGGACAGCACATTGAAACGCCTGTTGCTGGTGCGCGCCGAGGATGCGGCAGACAACGCACCGTCGGTAAGCCCGGAGACGCCGGTGAGCGATGCGCTGGAGCTGCTGGACGAGCACGACCGCCGCTATGTGGTAGTGACCGATGCGCAGAACAAGGCGATGGGCTATGTGCGCCGGCGCGACATGCACCGCCAGCAAGGGACCTGTGGCGACTTCCTGCGCCAATTCAACGCCACGGCGTCGCACGATGAGCACTTGCGCATCCTGCTGTCACGGATGTACGAGTTCAATCGGGCGTGGCTGCCGGTGCTGGATGCCGAGCAGGTGTTTTTGGGCGAGGTGACGCAGGAGTCGATTGCGGCTTACCTGAGCTCGGGGCGCTCGCGGGGGGCGAAGACTTCGATCGTGTCGCCGGCTGAGGCGGTGGTCTCCTGAAGAAATGAGTTGGCCTCTTCGCGGGTAAACCCGCTCCCACAGGTCCTGCGTAATTCCTGTGGGAGCGGGTTTACCCGCGAAGCAGGCGACGCTACATCAGAACCCTACACTGGCCTGCACATAGAACGTCCGCGGCTCACCCACATAAATCCCCGCATTGTTATCGCTGGAGCGGGTGAAGTACTGCTTGTCGAACAGGTTCTTCACCCCCGCCGCCAGCGTCAGGTTGGACAGCTTCGGCCCGAAGTCGTACCCACCGCGGGCATGCCAGGTCACGTAGCCCGGAATGTCGCCATACTGCCCATCGGCGCTCGGCTCGGTGATGTAGTCGCCATTGAAGCTGCCATCGGCATTGATACCGGTACCCGGCGCGCGCTGTTTGGATTGGGCGTAGGCGTCCAGGTTCCAGGTCCAGTGGTTGACCGCGTAACGCACGCCGGCAGTGGCCACCTGGCGTGAATAGAACGGCAGATCACGGCCCTTGAAGCCAGGAATCTCCCCCTCGTAGGTCGCGCGGGTATAGGTATAGCCGCCATTGACCGACAGCCCCTCCAGCCGTGCATCCAGCCCGGCCAGGTCATAGCGCACCGACGCCTCGATCCCTTGGTGCTTGGTGGCGCCCAGGTTGGTCCAGCCGACATCGTTGCTGATGTACTGCAGCTCGTCATCGAAGTCGATGTAGAACGCTGTCAGCTCACCGGCGAAGCCGCCATTGTCATAACGCGTACCCACCTCGTAGGTCTTGGCCTTTTCCGGCTCCAGGCCATTGGCCGTGCTGTTGCCGGTGCCGCCTTGGCCCAGCTGGAAGTACTGCAAGCTGCCGAACGAGGTCTCGTAGTTGGCGAACACCTTCCAGGCATCGGAGAGGTGGTACATCACACTCAGCGCCGGCAGCGGCTCGTTGCTGGTGATGCTGCGCTTTTTCTCCGCCACCGGGCGGTTGTTGGCGTCCAGCACCGGGCGGTCGCGCCAGTCGGTGTTGATGTGCTCGAAACGCACGCCCGGGGTGATAGTCCAGTTGCCGACGTCGATCTTGTCATCGATGTAGTAGGCGCTGGCTTCGGTGCCGCCGCTGCGGTCTTGGAACACGTGGCCATCGGAGGTCGGGGTCGACGTCGGTACGTTGTCGATCAGCGCCAGGCGGGTCGACTGCTCGCGCATGGCTTCTTTCAGGTAGCGATAGCCAACACTGACTTCCTGGGTGGTCGGGCCGGCGAAGAAGATCCGCGACACCCGCGGCTCGATGGCGAAGGTATGGTAGTTGCGCGGGTACGAGGACAGGGTCTTCATGTCACGCGAGGCGATGGCACTGCCGCGAAAACTGTCGGTGTAGTAGGTCAGCACTTCGAACTGGGTGGCGTCGTCGAGCTGGCGCTGCCACTTGAACGACACGTCCTTGCGCCGGCCGGCAAAGTAGTCGTAGTCACGCAGCGACTGGTACGGGTTGCTGTCGTACTGAGCCTGGGTCAGGCCACCGGGCATGTCGGCACGGCCATCGTAGTAGTGGAAGTTGAGCCAGAACTCGTCGACGTCGGTCGGCGCCCAGTGGGTCTTGAGGATGACGTCGTCGATGTCGTTGCCGTTGTTGCTCTCGCGGTAGCCGTTGCCGTTCACCCCGGTGTACAACAGCGCAACGCCCATGCCGTTGTCGGCGGTGCCGCCGACGAAGGCCGATTCGGTGTGCTTCCAGCCGCCGTGCTGCGAGGTTTCCAGGGTGGTGGAAAGTTGTGCCGAGGCCTGCTCCGGGATTGCCCGGGTGACGAAGTTGATCACCCCACCGACGTTCTGCGGGCCATAGCGCACAGAGCCGGCACCGCGCACCACGTCGATGCTGTCGAGGTTGCCCGAAGAGATCGGCGCCATCGACAACTGCGGCTGGCCATAGGGGGCGAAGGCAGCCGGGATGCCATCGATCAACACGGTCGAGCGTGGTGACAAACGCGAGGTCAGGCCGCGCACGCCAACGTTCAGTGAAAGGTCGCTGCCACCGGTGCCGTTGGAATCCTGCACCTGTACGCCGGGGATACCGCGCAGCACGTCGCGCACGTTCATCGCGCCCTTCTCCACCATGGCCTCACGCCGCACCACGGTGCGCGCGCCTGGGTGGTTCTGGACCACGGCCTGGTCAGCATCGCCCAACCAGTCGCCGACAACCTTGATGTCGGTGGGCGCCAGCTCCAGGCTACCGCTGCCCAGGTCGAGCGTGGTGGGCAGTGGCTTGACCACCACGGTGTCCTGCGACACCTCGAACGTCAGCCCGCTGCCTTGCAGCAACTGTTGCAGCGCCTGCACCGGCGCCAGGTTGCCGGACACTGCCGGGGCCTGTTTACCGGCCACGAGTTCCGGGCTGTAGAACAGCTGCAGGTTGGTTTGTTGGCCCAGCTGGCTCAGCGCCGAAGCCAGCGGTTGCGCCTGGATCTGAATGGCAGTGCCGGCCTGCTCGGCCTGGCTGTTGACGGCCACGGCACTGACCGCAAGGGCCAGCGCCAGGGCGCGCACGCGTGGGAAAGGCTTGTTGTTGTTCACGTCGTCAAGACATCCTGAAGTTCGGGATAAACGCCAACCGCATGCAAATGGAAATGCTTGGCAGTTGCAGCTGGCGAGGAAGACGAACGGGCTGAAAAAAACCTGAATCTATTTCGCGATTATTTCGCGAGAACCGTCTTCATGGGCTTTGATAGCCACCGGCAGAATGCTCGGCAAGGCGCGCAACAAGGCATCGGTGTCGTCGCTGCTGAAGGTGCTGGACAGGCGCAACTGCGCCACCTTGCCGGGGGCAACGCGCAGCGGCTCGGTGCGGTAGCGCGACACTTCGGCCACCACCTCGGCCAGGGTGGCGTTGTCGAACACCAGCTTGCCCTGGCGCCAGGCGGTGAGCGCAGCGGTATTGACCGCGAAGGGAGGCGTCACCTTGCCTTGTGCATCTATATGCGCGCCCAGGCCGGCCGTCAGTTGCGCCTGTGAGGCATCTTTGCCCTGCACACGCACCGAACCCTGCTCCACCGCCACACGGGTGGCGGCCGGGTCCAGGCGCACATCGAAGCGGGTGCCGGTGACGGTCACGCTGCCTTGGGCGGTGTCGACCACAAACGGCCGGCTGCTGTCGTGGGCCACGATGAACATGGCCTCGCCGGCATTCAGCTGGATGCGCCGACGCCCGGCGCTGAAATCGACCTGCAGTTGCGTGCCGCCGTTCAGCGTCAGCTGCGACCCATCCGGCAACTCGACCTGCCGACGTTCGGCAAAGGCGGTCTGCAGCTGGCCCTGGTGGTTGAGGCGCTGGTACTGCCAGCCACTCCAGGCCACCCCCAGGGCAACCACCGCCACCCCGGCCGCCAGTGCCTGGCGTACCAGGCGCCGCCGTGGCAGTTGATGCACGGGCTCTGGTTGGCACAGCGCCTCGAGGCGCTGGCGTGGAATGAAGTCGGCGGCACGCCACAGGCTGGCAAGCTGCTCGAATTCATCGCGATGGCGCGGGTCCACTGCCAACCAGGTGTGCAAGCGCGCCTGCAGCTCGGCATCCCGCGGCGCGTCCTGCACGCGGGCGAACCATTCGGCCGCCTGCTCGCGGACGGTGTCGGTGCCGTGCTGTTTCATCGAGGTCTCCTGACTCATCATCCCGACACATCCAGGTGTTCACGCAGGTGTCGGAGCGTGCGGATCATATACTTTTCGACCATGTTCTTGCTCAAGCCCATGCGCTGAGCGATCTCGGCCTGGGTCAGGCCTTCGAGCTTCTGCCAGATGAACACCCGGCGGCAGTTGAGGGGCAATTCGGCCAGCGCCCGTTCGACGCTGTCGGCCAGCTCCAGGGCGTGCACATAGGCTTCGGGGTCGCCGCTGCTGCTTGTGCTGCTTTCATCGAACACTTCCAGCGCCTGGCGCCGATCCTCGCGGCGAAAACCATCCACCGCAATGTTGCGCGCCGTCTGGTGCAGGTAAGCGCGCGGCTGCTCGACCTGCTCGCGGGGGTTCTCCAGAACCCTGACGAAGGCATCGTGCGTGAGGTCCTCGGCCTGCTGGCGACTGCGCAGCTTGCGCGTCCAGGTGCCGATCAGCTCATGGTAGTGGTCGAGGAAGCCTTTGTGTGCGGACACGGTGGGGGTCGTCAGGGAGGCAGACAAGGGTGCGAATAGTAATGTTTCTCATCAAAACCGGCAAATCCGCCAGTCGGTAACAAAAAATTTTTGCGGATTTCATGGACGGAAGTGCCAGCAAATCGTGGCCATAAATATGAACACCACCGGCCCCTTCGCGGGTAAACCCGCTCCCACAGGAATAGCGTAATCCCTGTGGGAGCGGGTTTACCCGCGAAAGGGACAACACGGTCTATTCCACAATTTTTTACGCTTGCGAACCCCAGGGGAACATCTGCCGGTCACATGAGTCGGTTATTCAAATGGCAGGTCGTCGATCCGCGACGAACACGCCCGGATTGCCTGTTGATCTTGCATTCTTCACGTCCTAAAGTGCGCGCCGAACGTCCATGCTGGAAACGATCCATCCGGCTCAAGTACTGAGTAGGCGAACCAAAGTGGGGATACGGAGGACGTTCAGTTTGCAGCCACTTATCTTTTCAGTTTGCCCATGGAGTCCCTGAGCATGTCGATCCAGGTCGAAGACTATTTCGCGCGTGACACCTTCCAGAAAATGAAGGCGTTCGCCGACAAGCAGGAAACCCCGTTCGTACTCATCGATACCCAGATGATCAGCCAGGCCTATGACGACCTGCGCGCCGGTTTCGAATTCGCCAAGGTCTACTACGCGGTCAAGGCCAACCCGGCGGTCGAGATCATCGACCTGCTCAAAGAAAAAGGTTCGAGCTTCGACATCGCCTCGATCTACGAGCTGGACAAAGTGATGGACCGTGGCGTCAGCGCCGACCGCATCAGCTACGGCAACACCATCAAGAAGTCCAAGGACATCCGCTACTTCTACGAGAAGGGCGTGCGCCTGTATGCCACCGACTCGGAAGCCGACCTGCGCAACATCGCCAAGGCCGCACCGGGCTCCAAGGTTTACGTGCGTATCCTCACCGAAGGCTCGACCACTGCCGACTGGCCGCTGTCGCGCAAATTCGGCTGCCAGACCGACATGGCCATGGACCTGCTGATCCTCGCCCGCGACCTGGGCCTGGTGCCCTACGGCATTTCCTTCCACGTGGGATCGCAGCAGCGCGACATCAGCGTCTGGGACGCTGCCATCGCCAAGGTCAAGGTGATCTTCGAACGCCTGAAAGAAGAAGACGGCATCGAACTGAAGCTGATCAACATGGGTGGCGGCTTCCCGGCCAACTACATCACCCGTACCAACAGCCTCGAAACCTACGCCGAAGAAATCATCCGCTTCCTGAAGGAAGACTTCGGTGACGACCTGCCGGAAATCATCCTCGAGCCAGGCCGTTCGCTGATCGCCAACGCCGGCATCCTGGTCAGCGAAGTGGTGCTGGTGGCGCGCAAGTCGCGCACCGCGGTCGAGCGCTGGGTGTACACCGACGTGGGCAAGTTCTCCGGCCTGATCGAAACCATGGACGAGTCCATCAAGTTCCCGATCTGGACCGAGAAGAAAGGCGAGATGGAAGAAGTGGTCATCGCCGGCCCGACGTGCGACAGCGCCGACATCATGTACGAGCACTACAAGTACGGCCTGCCGCTGAACCTGGCGATCGGTGACCGCCTGTACTGGCTGTCGACCGGTGCCTACACCACCAGCTACAGCGCGGTGGAATTCAACGGCTTCCCGCCGCTGAAGGCCTACTACCTGTAATGAACAACGGGGCCGCAAGGCCCCGTTTTCATGTGTGCGTCAGTGCTGGCCTCTTCGCGGGGCAAGCCCGCTCCCACAGGACCCTGATGTGCCACAGGCAATAGATAACTTGTGGGAGCGGGCTTGCCCCGCGAAGAGGCCAGCAGTCTAGACATCATTCCCCGCGCTGTTCGAGTTCCTCGGCATACCCTGCTGCATACCCCGCCAGCAACGGCCCAGCCCCGTGCAATGTAGCCACCGCACTGCGCAAGAAATTCACATTCCCCTCAACCCGCGCCCGCTCCAGCCAAGGCCCGGCTTCAGTCAGTTGCCCCCGCTCGACCAGCACCATCGCCAAACTGAACATCCCGCGAAAGTCCCCCGCCTCGGCCGAACGCCGATACCAGCGCACCGCCCGCGCCGGGCTTGGCGCCGTGGCAATGCCCTGCTCCAGGTAACGCCCGTACAGGTTCATCGACTTGGCATGCCCCAACTGCGCGGCCTTCTCGTAACAGACCAAGGCCTGAGCCTGATTGGCCGGCACCCCGCGCCCGGTGGCCAGCAGGTTGCCCAAATTGTAAAGGCCCCAGTCCAGCCCGGCGTCTGCCGCCCGGGCATAGTGAATGGCCGCCTGCGTCAGGCTGGCTTCACCGCCCCAGCCATGCTCCAGGCAACGCCCCAGCATGTTGCAGGCCATGACACTGCCTCCCTCCGTGGCAATGGCGAACCAGCGCCGGGCCAGGTCTACATCCTGCTCGATACCGCGCCCATCGAGCAGAATCTGCCCCAGCAGCAACTGCGCCTCAACCACCCCCTCCCCCGCTGCTGCCAGGATCGCCTGGGCCGCCTTGCCGGGGCTGTCTTCGAGCATGGCCTTGAGCCCTGCAACATCCACCACTTCTTCACGACGCAACGGGTATGACACGGTTCAGACCTCAGCCCAGCGGCGCAGCAGGTTGTGGTAAGTCCCCGTCAACTGCAGCAGCGATGGGTGATCGGGCACATCGGCGGTGAGTTGCTGGATGGCATTGTCCATCTCGAACAGCAGCGCACGCTGGCTGTCCTCGCGCACCAGGCTCTGCGTCCAGAAAAACGCCGCATAACGCTGGCCGCGGGTCACCGGGTTGACCTTGTGCAGGCTGGTGCCGGGGTACAGCACCAGGTCGCCAGCTGCCAACTTGACCTGCTGCACGCCGTAAGTGTCCTGAATCACCAGTTCGCCGCCGTCGTAGCTGTCCGGGTCGCTGAGGAACAGCGTCGAGGACAGGTCGGTACGCACGCGCTCCGGGCTGCCCTTGGGCTGGCGCAGCGCATTGTCGATGTGGAAGCCGAAGTTGCCGCCTTCGCGGTAGCAGTTGATCAGCGGTGGAAACACCTTGTGCGGCAGCGCTGCTGACATGAAGCGCGGCGTGTTCCACAGGCGGTCGATCAGCGCGCTGCCCAGCTCCTTCGCCAGCGGGTGGCCTTCAGGCAACTGCAGGTTGTGCTTGGCCTTGGCCGATTGATACCCGGCAGTGACCTTGCCATCGGCCCAATCAGCCTGCTCCAGCGCCTCGCGGATACGCGTGAGTTCGTCGGCATCGAACAGGCCGGGTATGTGAAGCAGCATGGCGGCGGCACCTGGGCAAATGTAAAGGCGTCAATGATATTGATTCCCTTTTACATACTACAAGCCCCATTCGCCGCTTAAGACGTTTCAGCCACTGAAAACCGTAAGGGCAAACTGTAAAGATTGTAAATTCTTCACGAATGGTAACGACTCTCAATTGTTAGTCACAATTGCTTACATTAAGATCCGCCGCCTTATCACCTTGGGGAAGGTCCTTACCAATGCGTCACTACGTGCCATCTGCTGTGAGTTCACCACGCCTGATCGTGACCGCCATCGGCGTCGCCATCACTGCTTCGACCGCCTACGCTGCCGAGCCTGCCGCCAACAACGCTGTCACCCTTGACGCCACCAGCGTCAACGGCAAGGCCGAACAAGCCAGCACCGACTACAAGGTCGAGAAGGCCTCATCGCAGAAGTACACCGCGCCGCTGGTAGACACCCCACGCTCGGTCACGGTGATCCCGCAACAGGTCATCAAGGACACCAACGCCCTCAGCCTGCAGGACGCCCTGCGCACGGTACCTGGCATCACCTTTGGTGCCGGTGAAGGCGGCAACCCGCAAGGTGACCGGCCATTCATCCGCGGCTTCGACGCCCAGGGCGACACCTACCTGGACGGCGTACGCGATACCGGCGCGCAAACCCGCGAGATCTTCGCCATCGAGTCGGTGGAAGTGGCCAAGGGCCCTAACTCGGCCATCGGCGGCCGTGGCGCCGCGGGCGGCACCATCAACCTGGTGAGCAAGCGCGCGCACCTGGGCAACTCGCTGGATGGCGCCTGGACCTGGGGCAGTGACCAGACCCAACGCTACACCTTCGATGGCAACTACCAGTTCAGCGACACAGTGGCCGGTCGTCTCAACTTGATGACCCACGAGAGCAACGTCGCCGGCCGCGACAAGGTCAACTACGACCGCTGGGGCATCGCTCCGTCCCTGGCTTTCGGCCTGGGCACCCCGACCCGCGTCAACCTCGACTACTACCACCTGGAAAGCGACGACCTGCCGGATTCCGGCATCCCGTACACCATTCCTACCGGTGGTAGCGGCGCCCGTACCTCGGCGCACCCGAGCAAACCGTACGATGGTGGTGACAGCGACAACTTCTATGGCCTCACCGGCCGCGACTTCCGCAAGAGCCGCGTCGACATCGCCACCTTCGCGATCGAGCACGACCTGACCGACGCGCTGACCATCAAGAACACCCTGCGTCACGGCAACAGCATGCAGGACTACATCCTGACCCAGCCTGACGACAGCAAGGGCAACGTCAACAACGGCAGCCTCTGGCGCCGCGCCAACAGCCGCGTTGGCAACACCGCCACCACCACCAACCAGACCGACCTGTTTGGTGAGTTCTATTTGGGTGGGATGAAGAACAGCTTCTCCACCGGCATCGAACTGAGCCGGGAAGAGAGCAAGCGTTCGTCGTACACCGTTGATACCAACACGGGGGGCTCCACTGCCTCGACGTGCAACCCGAGCCTGATCGGCGCCAACAGCGGCTACAACTGCACTTCGTTGAGCAATCCGAACCCGGATGATCCGTGGAATGGCGCGATCTCGCGCAACTACGCTGGCACCGACACCAAGAGCAACACCCGTGCTCTGTACGTCTTCGACACCTTGGAGCTGACGCCTGACTGGCTGCTGAACATGGGCCTGCGCTACGACCACTTCGATACCCAGTATCGCACCTACGATGCCGCTGGCGCCACCGTGGTCAACGCCAAGGGCGTGGCCTCCAAGGGCCGTGATACCAGCGAGTTCATCACCGGCCAACTGGGCCTGGTCTGGAAACCGGCCGAAAACGGCAGCATCTATGTCTCCTACGCCACCTCCGCGACGCCACCCGGCGCGATGCTCGGCGAGGGCACCGAAGGCAACCCACTGGGCAACACCAGCGACCGCGCCGGCAACCTGCTGAGCAGCGACATGGAGCCGGAAGAAACCACCAACTACGAGATCGGCACCAAGTGGGACCTGCTCGACCAGCGCCTGTCCCTGGCCGCCGCGCTGTTCCGCACCGAGAAGGAAAACGCCCGCGTTCAGGTGGACACCACCACCTACGAAAACGTCGGCGAAACCCGCGTGCAGGGTATCGAGCTGTCGGCCAGCGGCAAGCTCACTGACAAGTGGCAGGTCTTTGCCGGCTACACCTACATGCAGGCGCGCCAGATCGATGGCGGCCCGCTGGGCAAGGCCAACGATGGCAACCAACTGCCGAACACGCCAAACAACAGCGCCAGCCTGTGGACCACGTACTCGATCACGCCGAAGCTGACCGTCGGGGGTGGCGCGTTCTATGTGGATGACGTGTACGGCAGTGTGGCCAACACCACCATGGTCGACAGCTACGTGCGCTACGACGCCATGGCCGCCTACAAGCTGACCAAGAACGTCGACCTGCAGCTGAACGTGCAGAACCTGACCAACGAGGTGTACTACGACAAGGCGTTCTCCACCCACTTCGCCAACCAGGCGGCTGGGCGGACTGCTCTGTTGACCACCAGCGTTCACTTCTGATGTCGGGATTGGGTTGATCTGTTGAATGGGCTGTGCCTGTGCCGGCCCTTTCGCGGCTAAAGCCGCTCCCACAGGTATTCCACTGACCTCGAGTTTCGTGGTGTCCCTGTGGGAGCGGCTTTAGCCGCGAAGAGGCCGGCACAGGCTACATACAACCGGTAAACAACACCCACCCCTGCCCCGTTCATTGAGCGGGGCTTTTGCGTATCAAGGCATAATGCACGCCGCGCAGTTTGCGGCAGCTACACAAGGTGATCGATGTGGTGAAGAAGACGCTGTTCCAATTGCACTGGTTCTTTGGCATCACCGCTGGCCTGGTGCTGGCCTTGATGGGCATCACCGGGGCGATCTGGTCGTTTCAGGAAGAACTGCTGCGGGCCTTCAATGCCGATGTGCTGAAGGTCGAAGTACGCCCCGAGGGCATGTTGCCGCCCGCCGAACTGGTGCAGCGGGCCGAGGCCGCGCGAGGCGACAAGGTCGCGATGCTGTGGGTGGACCTGCACGAAGGCAATGCTGCGCGGATCTTCTTCACCCCGCCGCCGGGCCAGCGCCGTGGCGAGCTGCGTTATGCCGACCCGTACACGGGCGAGCTCAAGGGTGAAGTGGCCGGGCAGGACTTCTTCAACCTGATGCTCAACCTGCACCGGTTCCTGGCCATGGGCGACAGCGGCCGGCAGATCACCGGTGCCTGCACCCTGATGCTGATCTTCTTCTGCCTCTCCGGCCTGTACCTGCGCTGGCCGCGCAAGGCGCTCAACTGGCGGGTCTGGCTGACCTTCGAGTGGGCCAAGAAAGGCCGCGCCTTCAACTGGGACCTGCATGCCGTGGCCGGTACCTGGTGCCTGCTGTTCTATCTGCTGTTCGCCCTCACCGGCCTGTTCTGGTCCTATGAATGGTATCGCGAGGGTCTGAACAAGCTGCTGGCCGATGCGCCGGCAGCGGGCCAGCAGCAAAAACGCGGCGAAGGCCGTGGCCGCCACGGGCCACAGAAGGTCGACAAGAACGCACCGCCGCTGGTGGTCGACTACGACGCCATCTGGGCCAACCTCAAGGAGGCCGCAGGCCCGGGCCTGGCCATGTACAACCTTCGCCTGCCACCGGCGGGTGGCCAGCCGGCCAACCTGTTCTACCTGCTGGACGATGCCGCGCACCCGCGCGCGTTCAACACGCTGGTCCTCGACCCGGCCACCGGCCAGGTGAAAAGCCACGACCGCTACACCGATAAATCCTTCAAGGCGCAGTTGCTGCAGAGCGTTTACGCCCTGCACGTGGGCGAATACTTCGGCTTGCCGGGCCGGATCATCGTCACCCTCGCCAGCCTGACCATGCCGCTGTTCTTCGTCACCGGCTGGCTGCTGTACCTTGACCGCCGCCGCAAGAAACGCCAGGTTCGCGCTGCCCGAGGCGGCGTCGACAGCACCCAGGCTGGCAGCGACAGCTGGCTGATCGGCTTTGCCAGCCAGAGCGGCTTCGCCGAACAGCTGGCTTGGCAAAGTGCCGGGCAATTGCAGGCGGCTGGCCTGCCGGTGCAAGTCCGCGCCTTGGCCGAGCTGGGCGAGGATGACCTGCGCCAGGCCCGCCGCGCCTTGTTCGTGGTCAGTACCTTCGGCGACGGCGAAGCGCCAGATAGCGCCCGCGCGTTCGAGCGCAAGGTGCTTGGCCAACCCTGGGCGTTGAACAACCTGCACTATGCCGTGCTCGCCCTGGGCGACCGCCAATACCCACACTTCTGCGGCTTTGCCCGTCGCCTGCAGGCCTGGTTGGGTGAACGCGGCGCCAGCACAGCGTTCAGCCCGGTGGAGGTGGACAACGCCGACCAGGCGGCGCTGCAGCAATGGCAACAGGCACTGGCGCAGCTGACGGGGGCCCAGCCGGTTACGGCCTGGCAGCCGCCGAGTTTCGGCAACTGGACGCTGGTGCAACGTGAGTTGATGAACCCGGGCAGCCAGGGCTTGCCGGTCTACCTGATCGGCCTGCGCCCCGAGGAGCCTGCCAGCTGGCAAGCCGGCGACCTGGTGGAAATCCTGCCGCGCAATGCTCAGCTGCGGGTCGACGCCTTCCTCGACGGCCTGGGCCTGGATGCCAACGCCCCCGTGCAGCTCGACGGCCTGAGCGAGACCTTGGGCCAGGCGCTGGCCAGCCGTCAGTTGCCCAGCCGGCGCGATCAGCTAGTGGGCTTGCACGCACAGGCGCTGGTCGATGCGCTGGTACCGATCGGCACGCGTGAATACTCCATCGCTTCGATCGCCAGTGATGGTGTATTGGAATTGATCGTGCGCCAGGAACGTCACCCGGATGGCAATTTCGGGCTGGGGTCTGGTTGGCTGACCGAGTACCTGCCGGTGAATGGCCTGCTGAGCGTGCGCCTGCGCCGCAACAGTGGCTTCCACCTGCCCGAGTCACCGGTGCCGATGATTCTGATCGGCAACGGTACTGGCCTGGCTGGCCTGCGCAGCCTGCTGCGCGCGCGGGTCAACGCGGGCGAACAACGCAATTGGCTGCTGTTCGGTGAACGTAACCGCGCGCATGACCTGCTGTGCGGCAATGAACTGCAGGGCTGGCTCGACAGCGGCGACCTGGCACGCCTGGACCTGGCGTTTTCGCGGGATCAGGCCGAGAAGGTGTATGTGCAGGATGTGTTGCTGCAGCAGGCTGATGCGTTCAAACGCTGGGTGGCGGATGGCGCCTGTGTGTATGTCTGCGGCAGCTTGCAGGGCATGGCGGCCGGCGTTGATGCGGCGCTCAAGGGCATGCTTGGAGAAGCCGTTGTACAGCAACTGATCGAGGATGGGCGGTATCGGCGGGATGTGTACTGATCAGATATTGATGTAAAGGCATCTGGCCCTTTCGCAGCACAAGGCTGCTCCTACAGGTGTAGCGCATAACGTGTAGGAGCAGCCTTGTGCTGCGAAAGGGCCAGTGCAGGCTGTTAGTGCAGCTCGAAGGTATCGGCATCCAGGTTCGCCGGGAACTTGGCCCGGTATGCCGCCAGCTCCGCCGCTCTCAACACCACCGTGAACACCCCGTCCGCTTCGCCAGCACTGAGCAGGCTCTCGCCCTGGAAGTCCAGTACCTGGCTGTCACCGGAATAGGCGAAGCCTTTGCCATCGGTGCCCACGCGGTTCACCGCCGCGACAAAGCACAGGTTCTCGATGCCCCGCGCCGGCAGCAGTCGGTTCCAGTGCTGGCGGCGCGCCGCCGGCCAGTTGGCGGTGTACAGCAACAGGTCGGTGTCCTGGGCATCACGGCTCCACACCGGGAAGCGCAGGTCGTAGCAGATCAACGGGCGCACCCGCCAGCCCTTGATCTCGAACTGCACCTGACGCTCACCGGGGGTGTAATGCTTGTGCTCGCCCGCCATGCGGAACAGGTGGCGCTTGTCGTAGTGCAGGATCTCACCGTCCGGGCGCGCCCACAGCAGGCGATTGCGGTGGCTACCATCGGCGGCCTGGATGATCACGCTGCCGGTGATCACCGCGTTGTACTTCTTCGCCTGGGCCTTGAGCCATTTGTAGGTCGGGCCGTTCTCGGGCTCGGCCAGGCTTTCGGACTCCATCGAGAAGCCGGTGGTGAACATCTCTGGCAGGATCACCAGGTCCACCTCACCCACTTGTTTCAGCAGTTCCTCGAAGTGCGCATAATTGGTCTCGCGGTCGTGCCAGGCCAGGGTGGTCTGCACCAAGGCGATTTTCAGGTCGGGCAGTGTACTCAGATCGCGCATAGTTTTTCCGCCGCCTGACGCAGCGTCTCCTCACGTTTGGCAAAGCACAGGCGCACCAGGCGTTGCTCGGGGATGGGTTGCTGGTAGAACACCGACACCGGAATGGTCGCCACGCCGTGCTCACGGGTCAGCCACAACGACATCTCGACATCGTTCAGGTCCGGGCGGATCTGCGAATAGTCCACCAGCTGGAAATAGGTGCCGGCCGTGCGGCGGAAACTGAAGCGCGAACCTTCGAGCAAATCGCAGAACAGGTCGCGCTTGGCCTGGTAGAAGCCTGGCAGTTCATCGAGGTGCTCGGGGTGCTCGGCCATGAAGTCGGCCAGCGCGCACTGCAACGGCGTGACGCCGCAGAAATTGACGTACTGGTGCACCTTGCGCAGCTCGGCGCTCAGGGCCGGTGGGGCGATCACGTAGCCGGTTTTCCAACCGGTCACATGGTAGGTCTTGCCGAACGAACTGACCACGAAGGCACGGCTATAGAGCTCGGCATGGGCCAGCACGCTGGCGTGGCGTACGCCGTCATACACCAGGTGCTCGTAGACTTCGTCGCTGACCAGGTAGATATCGCGATCAGCGATCAGCTGCGCCAGCTGGTCCAGGTCTTCACGGGTGATCAGCGCGCCGCTGGGGTTGTGCGGCGAGTTGAGGATGACCATGCGTGTACGCGGGCTGAGGGCATCGCTGAACCGCTGCCAGTCGATACGGAAGTCGCCGTCGCTCAGTTGCACATGCACACAACGGCCACCGGCCAGCTCCACCGACGGCTCGTAGCTGTCATAGCACGGGTCGAAGACGATGACTTCGTCACCGGCCTGGATCACCGCCTGAATGGCGCAAAAGATTGCCTCGGTGGCACCTGGGGTGATGGTCACTTCGTGATCGGCATCCACCTGCGCGCCATACAACCGTGCGACCTTGGCCGCTACCTGCTGGCGCAGGGCCGGCAGGCCAGTCATTGGCGCGTACTGGTTATGCCCGGCGGCCACATGCCGGCCCACTGCATCGAGCAACGCCTGCGGGCCGTTGAAGTCGGGGAAGCCTTGGGAAAGGTTGAGCGCACCGGTCTGCACGGCGAGCTGGGACATGGTGGTGAAGATGGTCGTGCCGACATTCGGCAGTTTGCTGCGGATCATGGAGCCCTCTTTCCTGGGGTTTATCCGGCACGGGGTGGAGTCCGAGCATAGCGGATCGAGCGGTCAGGAAAAAGGTTGAAACAATAGGGGGATTGCTTTGGATCAAGGCGCCTGTAGGAGAGACGTCTTCTATGAGCTGCGCCCACAGGCTGCGTGCCCCACCTTATTCACCTGATGGGGCGCGTGGGCAAGTTTGGATTAAGAGCCAGGGTTAACCTTCTGTTTCTCAAGGCGAATGAGTTCATTTTCAATCATGGCGAGTGTTCTGCCGCCTCTACTAGTTTCTTCTCCTCCTCGCATGAGTGTAATTCTATCAACCGTTAACTCATGGATTTTTCTTTTCACCACTTGATTGGCTGCACTGGCAGCCCATACATCATAACGCTGTATAACGAGATCGTTCATTTGTTTCAAAACTGATGTATAGCGGTCCTCAAACCCACTCAAGACTTCGACCATTTGATTCACCTTATCACTATACTTAGGATTAGGCGGCTCAGTTTTCTTTAGTATCCACGCCACGGACTGTTCGGCTTGTGCATGGATCTTTTGAATTCGGTTATGAGCCTGCTTTATTACTGCCTCTGCATCCGACAGAAGCATATTAGTGGGCAAATCGGCTACGCTTTTAAAAGCCACATCAAATGCTCTTGTGTTGTTCTTAACAACTTTAATATTCGCCTTATACTTAAGGAGATGCTTTTTTAGCATATGCCCATCAGGATCCGAGTTATTAATCGGATCACCACCACAATAAGCATAGGCATTAACAATTCGAAACGGAGAAAAGCTATCGGGTGAATGAAAGCGCATAAGCACAGGGTTAAAAGCGCGATAACCATTACCTAACATGTACGCCGAAAGGGAAGGCATTAGGTACTCGCCATTAAACCCCACCCGAGTCACTCGTGAATCACCCGCAGACCTTAGACCATAAGGCGTGTATTTGAAACCCTGTGCATTATCTAATTGGCCGTCCTGCAGGACACTGCCGCTACTTTCAACCGCCAATAGTGAAGCGGCTGAACCTCCAGTCAAATCTGACAGCAGCGTTGTATCCACTCTCAAGTAAGTGGTTGCCTGCTGCTCGCCTAGCACGCTCGCAGGTTTCCCAGCTTTGTAGAAAAAAAGCTCATGCCCTGTGCTTCTCATAGCGCTCTCCCACACTGAGACAACCCAATGTCATCAATGAGTGGAGTGTACTTAAACACCTAAAAACAGAAACTGGCAGAAATGATAGGTCTGGGAGGGAGGAGAGCAATCGGGCCGTATGACGGCCCGTGCGGTTATCTCGAGTTGCTTAGCGCTTGTCGCGGCGCTTCTTCTCGGCCTTCTTGTGGTGCGACATCAAGCGGCGCTTCTTGTTGACCTGGCGATCGGTGAGGGTGTTTTTCTTGCCCTCGTACGGGTTCTCACCACCTTTGTACTCGATGCGGATCGGCGTACCGACCAGTTTCAGCACGCGGCGGTAGGTGTTTTCCAGGTAACGCGAGTACGACTTGGGAATGCTCTCGGTCTGGTTGCCGTGGATCACGATCAGCGGCGGGTTGGCACCGCCCAGGTGGGCATAACGCAGCTTGATGCGGCGGCCATTGACCAACGGCGGCTGGTGCTCGCTGACCGCATCTTCGAGGATTTGCGTCAGGCGGCTGGTTGGCCAACGGGTGACCGCCGACGTGAACGCGGCCTGTACCGACTTGTACAGGTTGCCCACGCCCGTGCCGTGAAGCGCGGAAATGAAGTGGATGTCGGCGAAATCGACGAAGAACAGCCGGCGTTCCAGCTCGGTCTTCACGTAGGCGCGCTCACCCGGCTCCATGCCATCCCACTTGTTCAGGGCGATGACGATGGCGCGGCCGGCCTCGAGGGCAAAGCCCAGCAGGTTCAGGTCGTGGTCGACCACACCTTCGCGGGCATCCATGACGAAGATGACCACGTTGGCGTCTTTGATCGCCTGCAGCGTCTTGACCACCGAGAACTTCTCGACTTCCTCGTGGATCTTGCCGCGCTTGCGCACCCCGGCGGTGTCGATGAAGGTGTACTTGTCGCCATCGCGCTCGAACGGGATGTAGATACTGTCTCGGGTGGTGCCCGGCTCGTCGTAGACCACCACGCGCTCTTCGCCGAGCATGCGGTTGACCAGGGTCGACTTGCCGACGTTCGGGCGGCCGATGATGGCGATCTTGATGCCATCTTTTTCGCTTGGGCCAGGAATGCGCGCGGCTTCCTCGCCTTCGGCAACGTCTTGGTCGAGGGCTTCGTCCTCGGCATCACGCGGCAGGTGGCCGAGCACGGCTTCCAGCAGGGCGTTGATACCACGGCCCTGGGAGCCCGCTACCGGAATGGCGTTGCCCATGCCCATCGGCGAGAACTCGGCGCGCGCAACGTCGGGGTCGATGTTGTCGATCTTGTTGGCAACCAGAATCGCCGACTTGTTCCGCTTGCGCAGGTGCTCGGCAATCATCTGGTCGGCTGCGGTCATGCCCGCACGGGCATCGACCAGGAACAGCACATAGTCGGCTTCTTCGATGGCCATGAGCGACTGCTCGGCCATTTTCTCGTCCATGCCCACTTCGTCACCGGTGATACCGCCGGTGTCGATCAGGATGAAAGAACGACCCTGCCAGGAGGCATCACCATACTGGCGGTCACGGGTCAGGCCCGACAGGTCACCGACGATGGCATCGCGGGTCTTGGTCAGGCGGTTGAACATGGTGGATTTGCCGACGTTCGGCCGTCCCACCAGGGCGATTACGGGAACCATGCGGCTCTCCACTCTTGAATTCTTGAAAATGCAAAGGCCGCTGCAAGGCAGCGGCCGGAGTTTGTGCGGCGTTTCCTACACCGCGGCTCAAGACCGTTGGCGGTCTTGAGCTTAGCTTCAGCGGACGGTCAGTGCCTCGAGCTTGCCGCTGTTGCCGAAGACGTAGATGGTGTCGCCGACCACCAGGGGCCGGGCGCGCAGGCCATCGCTGTCGATTCGTTCACGGCCGACGAAGCGACCATCGACCTGGCTGAGCAGGTGCAGGTAACCCTCGAAGTCCCCGACAGCCACGTAGCTGGAGAACACTTCCGGTGCCGACAGCTGACGGCGAGCCATGGAATCGTTGGTCCACAGGGCGCTGGAAGAGCGCTCGTCGACGCTTTCAACGGTACCCGAGGCTTCGCTGACATAGACGTTACCGTAACCCTGGGCGACACCCACGTAGCTGGACGCATCACGCTGCCACAGCACGCGGCCGCTTTCCAGGTCCAGGCCCGCTACGCGGCCCTGGTAGGTGCTGACGTACAGGGTACCACCGGACAGCAGCAGGCCGCCGTCGATATCTACCACGCGGTCCAACTCGGAACGCCCCTGCGGGATGGCCACACGGCTCTCCCACACTGGCACGCCGTTGTTGATATCCACCGCGATCACTTTACCGGTGGACAGACCGGCAACCGCCAGGCGGTTGGTCGCGATCGGTGCACCGGTGCCGCGCAGGGTCAGTACGGCCGGGGTGTTTTCGTAGATCCAGCGGCGGTCGCCGGTCGCGGCATCGAGGCCGATCAGGCGGTCGTCCTGGGTCTGCACTACCACCACGTCGCCGTTGTTGGCGGGCGGTGCCAGCACTTCACTGGTCACGCGCGAACGCCAGCGCTCTTCACCGGTGCTGGAGTCCAGCGCGATGACTTCGCCTTTGAGGGTGCCGAGCATGACCAGCCCGTAACCCACGCCGACAGCGCCCGACACTTGCAGGTCCAGGTCTTTTTTCCACACCACGTCGCCGGTGATACGGTCGAGGGCGAAGACTTCGCCGTTGACGTCGGAGGCGTAGATACGGTCGTTTTCGATGGCCGGTACCAGGGTGTTGTACGTCTCGCCCTGGCCGTCACCGATCGAGCGGCTCCACTGCTTCTTCAGTACCACTTCCTCGGTGAACTTGGTCAGCTCGGCCGGGGGCAGTTCCTTCTTGCTGTTGCTGCTGCAACCCGCGGCCAGTACGGCCAGGGTCAGCACTGCTGCTTGTTTCCAACCGATCACGTCACGCGTCCCCTTTGGCCAAGTCATCCAGCTTCAGTTGCAGGCCACCGACCGCTGCTTCATCCGACAGCGAGGCCTTGGCTTTCTCATAAGCGCTGTGAGCATCGTCGGCGCGACCCAGCTGCACCAGCAGGTCACCCTTCAATTCTTCGCGGCTGGCCAGGAACGCCTTGTCGGCGTCGCCGTCGAGCAGCTTGAGTGCCTCTTCGGCCTTGTCCTGGGCAGCCAGTACCCGGGCCAGGCGCTGGCGCGAGATCTCGCCCAGGGTGGCATCGGCTGGCTTGTCCAACACAGCTTTGAGCTCGGCAGCGGCGTCGTCGAGCTTGCCGCTCTCGACCGCGACCTTGGCCACGAACAGGCTGCCGTACTGGGCGTAGGCGGTACCACCGAACTCGCTCTTGAGCTTGCCGGCCAGTTCCGCGACCTTGGTTGCGTCAGGCTGGCCACTCGGCGTCAGGCTGGTTTCAAGCAAAGCCTGGTACAGCTGCGAGGCACCTTGCGACTGGTTGTTCTGGTACTTGTGCCAGGTATTCCAGCCCAGTACCACCACACCGGCCAGCAACGCGCCCGTCAGCAGCGGCTTGCCGTTGCGGTTCCACCAGTCCTTGACCCCTGCCAGGTCATCATCATCGGTACTCGACACCCCAATACTCCTTTTCGCCTATTCGCTAGTTGGACCGCGTTACGCCTGTGCGACCGCGGTTTCCAGGTGCTCAGCCAGAGCATCCCAGGCAATGTTCTGTTGTTCGCCCTGACCACGCAGGGGCTTGAAGCCGATCGCTTGCTGGGCCAGCTCGTCGTCGCCAAGAATCAGGGCGAACAGCGCGCCGCTCTTGTCGGCTTTCTTGAACTGGCTCTTGAAGCTGCCACCGCCGGCGTTGACCACCAGGCGCAGGCCCGGCAGACGATCACGCAGGCGTTCGGACAGGCGCAGGCCAGCCAGCTCGGCCTGTTCGCCGAAGGCGCAGAGGTAGACGTCGACCTGACGGCTGATCGACTCGGGCACCTTGCCCAGGGTCTCCAGCAGCAGAATCAGGCGCTCGATACCCATGGCGAAACCAACGCCGGTGGTCGGCTTGCCGCCCATCTGCTCGACCAGGCCGTCGTAGCGGCCACCGGCGCAGACAGTGCCCTGGGCGCCGAGCTTGTCGGTGACCCACTCGAACACGGTCTTGCTGTAGTAGTCCAGGCCACGCACCAGCTTGGTGTTGATCACGAACGGGATACCGGCAGCCTCCAGACGGGCCTTGAGGCCCTCGAAGTGCACGCGGGATTCTTCGTCCAGGTAATCTTCGAGCTTCGGCGCGCCAACCAGCACCGCCTGGGTGTTCTGGTCCTTGCTGTCGAGGATGCGCAGCGGGTTGCTCTTCAGGCGACGCTGGCTGTCTTCGTCCAGCTGCTCGAGGCGTGCCGAGAGGAACTCGACCAGCGCATCACGGTAGCGGGCACGGGCTTCGCTGGTACCCAGGCTGTTGAGCTCGAGCTTGACCGCGTCCTGGATGCCCAGCAGGCCCCACAGGCGCCAGGTCAGCATGATCAGCTCGGCGTCGATGTCCGGCCCGTCAAGGTTGAACACTTCTACGCCGATCTGGTGGAACTGGCGGTAGCGGCCCTTTTGTGGGCGCTCGTGGCGGAACATCTGGCCGATGTACCAGAGTTTCTGCACCTGGCCGTTGCCGGTGATGCCATGTTCCAGCACGGCACGCACACAGGCGGCAGTGCCTTCGGGGCGCAGGGTGAGCGAATCGCCGTTGCGGTCCTCGAAGGTGTACATCTCTTTTTCGACGATGTCGGTCACTTCACCGATGGAGCGCTTGAACAGCTCGGTGAACTCGACGATCGGCGTGCGGATCTGGCTGTACCCGTAGGTGTCCAGCAGGCCGGCCACGGTGCCCTCGAAGTAGCGCCACAGTGGCGACTGTTCAGGCAGGATGTCGTTCATGCCACGGATGGCTTGCAGCGATTTGCTCACGAAAAGTCCTTACGAATTCTGTGTGTCAGCCACGGGCGATCAGCGCCGCGTCGGCTTCGACCTTTTCGGCCGCTTTCTGGCGGATGAGTTTTTCGAGCTCATCGACCAGGTTGTCATTGGTCAGCTTCTGCGCCGGCTTGCCGTCGATGTAGATCAGGTTCGGCGTGCCGCCGGTCAGCCCTACGTGGGCTTCCTTGGCTTCGCCGGGGCCGTTGACCACGCAACCGATCACCGCGACGTCCAGCGGCACCAACAGGTCTTCCAGGCGCCCTTCCAGCTCGTTCATGGTCTTGACCACATCGAAGTTCTGCCGCGAGCAGCTTGGGCAGGCGATGAAGTTGATGCCACGCGAACGCAGGTGCAGCGACTTGAGGATGTCGTAACCGACTTTCACTTCCTCGACCGGGTCAGCAGCCAGCGAGATACGAATGGTATCGCCGATGCCTTCGGCCAGCAGCATACCGAGGCCGACGGCGGATTTCACTGTCCCCGAGCGCAGGCCACCGGCTTCGGTGATGCCCAGGTGCAGGGGCTGGATGATCTGCTTGGCCAACAGGCGGTAGGCTTCGACGGCCATGAACACGTCGGAGGCCTTGACGCTGACTTTGAAGTCTTGGAAGTCCAGGCGGTCCAGGTGCTCGACATGGCGCAGCGCCGACTCGACCAGCGCGGCTGGGGTCGGTTCGCCGTACTTCTTCTGCAGGTCCTTTTCCAGGGAGCCTGCGTTGACGCCGATACGGATCGGGATACCGCGGTCGCGGGCCGCATCGACCACGGCACGCACACGGTCTTCACGGCCGATGTTGCCCGGGTTGATGCGCAGGCAGTCGACGCCCAGTTCGGCCACACGCAAGGCGATCTTGTAGTCGAAGTGAATGTCGGCAACCAGCGGCACGCTGACCCGTTGCTTGATGCGGCCGAAGGCCTCGGCGGCGTCCATGTCTGGCACCGAGACACGCACGATGTCGACACCGGCATCCACCAGGCGCTGGATCTGCCCGACGGTGGCATCGACATCGTTGGTGTCGGTGTTGGTCATGCTTTGTACCGCGATGGGCGCATCACCACCCACCGGCACATTGCCGACCCAGATTTTGCGGGATTCGCGACGTTTGATCGGAGATTCGCCGTGCATGACTTACTGTCCCAACTTCAGGCGAGCAGTCTCGCCGCTTGTAAACGGAGCAACATCGACGGCCTGGCCGTTGTAGCTGACCTGCGCGCCACGGGCAAAGCCCAGGCGTACCGCGAACGGCGGCTTGCCGGTCAGCTCGAGGTTGTCGCCCTTGCGCTTGACGCCGCTGAACAGCACCTTGCCATTGCCGTCGTTGACTTGGGTCCAGCAATTGGCGCTGAACTGAATCGAGACACTGGCGCTACCGGCCGGCACTGCGACGGGCGCGGCGGGCACAGTGGCAGCGGGCGCGGCAGCCACGGGCGCGGTGGCAGCCGGCGCTGCCGGAGCAGGCGCAGGCGTTGGCGCAGTGGCTGCGGTGGCCGCTTGGGGCTGCTGAGCGGGGGCTGGTGTTACGGTTGTCGCAGGGGGCTGCGCAGCGCTGGCGGGTGCTTGCTCGGCAGCGGCGGCCGACTGTTCACCTGCGGGCTGCTCCAGCGGCAACGGGGCGCTCTCGGGTTGCTGGCCGGCGCTCACGGCCTGGTCTTCAGGCTCGTCCAGCGGGTGAATCTGCGTGGTGCCGTCGGCGCTCTCGACTTCGACGTGCTCCAGGGCGATCTTGGCCAGGTCCTTGCCACGCAGGCTGCCTTGGTCCTGCCACCACACGAAGCCACCACCGACTACCGCCACCAGCAGCAGCAGGCTGACGCCGCGCAGGATGTTGTGCGACAGGCGTACCGGCTCTTCGATGCGGCCCAGCGAATGCACTTCGCTGCCTTTGGCGTGGGTGCCGGTGTAACGGTCGAAGGCCTCGACCAGCGTGGCTTGGTCCAGGTCCATCAGTTTGGCGTAGGCGCGGATATAGCCACGGGCGAACGTGTGCCCGGGCAACTTGTCGAAGGCGCCGGTTTCAACGTGGTTCAACGAACTGACAGTGAGGTTGAGCTTGCGGGCCACCTCGGCTTGTGACCAGTCCCGCTTCTCACGGGCCTGACGCAAAAGCTCACCGGGGTTCTGGCCAGGCGCTACGGCTACTTCGGGATGCGCGGCGTTCATCGTTGCTCCGACAGGTATTGCTGATATTCCGGCGTACCGGGATAAAGTCGTTGTAATTGCTGGCCCAAATTGGCCAATGTGCCCTGCTCGTCGAACACCCGGGCAAGGCGGCTGCCCAGCAGGAGGCTACGGGCGTCGTGGTCGCTCAACTGGCTGAAACGATCGTAGTAGTCCAGGGACGGCACATAATGCCTGTTTTCGTAGGACAACTCAGCCATTTCCAGCAACGCCTTGGGTTGCCGTGGGTTGAGTTGCAACGCTTTGAGCAGATAGGCGTGCGCCTGGTCTCGACGCTCGAGCTTCAGGGCGGTCAAGCCAAGGTTCTCGTACACGCGTGAGCGCTCAGGATACAGGGTATCGGCACTGGCCAGGCGAAACATCTGCTTGGCCTCGGCAAATCGCCCCTGAGCATAAAGGAAACTGCCGTAGTTGTTGCGAATTCGCGTATCGCCAGGGCGTGCCTGCAGGGCTTTTTGAAAGTGCTGCTCGGCCAGGGCCGGCTCACCTTCAGCCTGAAACACCAGCGCCAGCGCCGCATGCGCGCCGGCATCGCTGGCGTCCAGGGCAAGCGCCTTGCCCAGCGGGGCCTTGGCCTGTTCGGTCAAGCCTTGTTGCAAATAGCCAAGCCCCAACTGCACATACGCCCTGCCCGCCTCTTGCCGCCCTTGGCGGCTGGCCAGCGGGTCACCCGCGCCGCCCGACACGCAGCCGGCCAGCAGCAAAAGCGCAAGGATCGACAGCGCGGCGCGCAGGGTCATGGCGAGTTCTCGGTCAGTGGCGCGCGGCGCTGTCTTGCAGCTCGGCGTCGGCAGAGAGCTGGCGCACGGCGATGTAGCGCTCACTGCGGCGGGTACGGTCGTTGACCTGGCCGACCAGCTGACCACAGGCGGCGTCGATGTCTTCGCCACGGGTGGTACGGGTGGTGACGTTGAAACCACCGTGGTGGAGCAGGTCCTGGAAGCGGCGGATGGCGTTGTTGCTCGGCCGCTCGTAACCGGAATGCGGGAACGGGTTGAACGGGATCAGGTTGATCTTGCAGGGCACGTCGCGCAGCAGCTCGATCATCTGCGCGGCATGTTCAGGCTGGTCGTTGACGTCCTTGAGCAGGGTGTACTCGACCGTCAACACGCGCTTGCCACCCAGGGTGGCCATGTAGCCCATGCACGACTCCAGCAATACCTTCAGCGGGTACTTCTTGTTGATCGGCACCAGCTGGTTACGCAGCTCATCGTTCGGCGCGTGCAGCGACAGGGCCAGCGACACGTCGATGTGCTTGGCCAGTTCGTCAATCATCGGCACCACGCCCGAGGTGGACAAGGTGACGCGACGCTTGGAAATGCCATAGCCCAGATCATCCATCATGATCTTCATGGCGGCGATGACATTGTCGAAGTTCAGCAAAGGCTCGCCCATGCCCATCATGACCACGTTGGTAATCGCGCGGTCGACTTTGGCCGGGACGGTCCCGAAAGATTTGTTGGCAAGCCACACCTGGCCAATCACTTCGGCGGCGGTGAGGTTGCTGTTGAAGCCTTGCTTGCCGGTGGAGCAGAAACTGCAGTCCAGGGCGCAGCCGGCTTGCGACGATACGCACAGCGTGCCGCGGTCGTCGGTAGGAATGTAGACGGTCTCGACGCAGCTGCCAGAGGCAACGCGGATCACCCATTTACGGGTGCCGTCGGCGGAAATGTCTTCACTGACCACTTCCGGTGGGCGAATTTCGGCTACAGCCTCGAGCTTTTCGCGCAAGGCCTTGCCGACGTTCGTCATGGCGGCGAAATCATCGACGCCAAAATGGTGAATCCATTTCATCACCTGGCCGGCACGGAAGCGCTTCTCCCCTATAGAGTCGAAGAATTGTTCCATTTCCGGCTGGGTCAGGCCCAACAGGTTGATTTTGCCAGTAGATGTCGTCATGGATTCACCCTCACCCGTAAGCTTTCGCTTAGCGAGTGGTTACCTCGGTAGCAGCGAAGAAGTAAGCGATTTCGCGAGCAGCAGCAGCTTCGGAGTCCGAACCGTGAACGGCGTTGGCGTCGATCGACTCGGCGAAGTCAGCACGGATGGTGCCGGCAGCAGCTTCTTTAGGGTTGGTAGCGCCCATCAGCTCACGGTTCAGAGCGATGGCGTTTTCGCCTTCCAGAACCTGAACAACAACCGGGCCGGAAGTCATGAAGGCAACCAGGTCGCCGAAGAAGCCGCGCTCGCTGTGCTCAGCGTAGAAGCCTTCGGCTTCGGCTTTGGACAGTTGCTTGATTTTCGAGGCAACGATTTTCAGGCCAGCTTCTTCGAAGCGAGTGGTGATCTTGCCGATGACGTTTTTGGCAACTGCGTCAGGCTTGATGATCGAGAAAGTACGTTGAACAGCCATGGAAAACTCCAGAAATATGAGTGTTGCGAAAAATTAAACCCGCGAATTATACGCGGGTTTCAGGGGATTGCCTAACCTGCAGCGACGCGCTTAGTCGGCTTCATCAATCCAGGCCGCCTGGATGGCCTCGAGCACTTTCTCACCGCCGCGTGACGGATCGTCGCTGAACTCTGGCAATGCCAGCACCCAGCGGTGCAGATCGACGAAATTCACATAACGAGGATCGACGTCCGGCTTGCTTTCTGCAAGCTGGATGGCGATCTCAAGTACATCAACCCATTTCAGACTCATGCAAAAATCCTCAGTGGGGCGCTTCGGCAGCGTGGTTGAGCGAATACTTGGGGATCTCGATGGTCAGGTCCTGGTCGGCGACGACCACCTGGCAGCCGAGGCGCGACTGGGCTTCCAGGCCCCAGGCCTTGTCCAGCATGTCCTCTTCCAGCTCGTCCGCTTCTTCCAGCGAGTCGAAACCTTTGCGAACAATACAGTGACAGGTGGTGCAGGCCTTGACCCCACCGCAAGCGCTTTCCATTTCGATGTGATGCTCGTGGGCCAGCTCCAGGATGTTGGTCCCAGGCTCGACCTCCACGGTCAGCCCTTCCGGGCAAAACTTCTCGTGCGGCAGGAATGTCACCAGCGGCATCGGTTACTCCTCGATCTCATTCAGGTTGCGCCCGGCCAGTGCGGCTTTGACCGTCGAATCAAGGCGACGGGCGGCAAATGCATCGGTCACCTGCGACAGACGCTTGGTCTGTTGCTCGATGGCGGGGCCATCGGTGCCGGTCAGCAAATCACGTAGTTCTTGCATCTGGAATTCGATGGCTTCGCGCTCTTCGCTGCTGAGCAGGCGCTCGCCATCGGCGTCCAGGGCGCCCTGTACCGCTTCGAGCAGGCGCTCACCGTCAACCTGGTGTTCACGCAGCTGACGGGCCTGCTTGTCGCTGCCTGCGTGCTCGAACGAATCTTTGAGCATGCGGGCGATCTCGCCGTCGGTCAGGCCGTAGGACGGCTTGACCTGAATGCTGGCTTCGACGCCCGAGCCCAGTTCGCGAGCAGCGACGCTGAGCAGGCCATCGGCATCGACCTGGAAGGTCACGCGGATTTTCGCCGCACCGGCGACCATGGCCGGGATGCCGCGCAGCTCGAAGCGCGCCAGCGAGCGGCAGTCGCTGATCAGCTCGCGCTCGCCTTGCAGGACGTGAATCATCATGGCCGACTGGCCATCTTTATAGGTGGTGAACTCTTGCGCACGCGCCACCGGAATGGTGG
The DNA here is from genome assembly GCF_053629175.1 of Pseudomonas sp. Y3 TE3536. NCBI lineage: Bacteria > Pseudomonadati > Pseudomonadota > Gammaproteobacteria > Pseudomonadales > Pseudomonadaceae > Pseudomonas > Pseudomonas sp. Y3 TE3536. The sequence continues at coordinate 982,256 of NZ_JBRJHU010000001.1, forward strand.
TGTTGCGCGGGATCACCTTCTCCATCAACCCGCCCATGGTCTCAAGGCCCAGGGACAGCGGGATGACGTCGAGCAGCAGCAACTCGCCACCTTCGCGGCGGTTGCCAGCCAGGGTGTCGGCCTGAATGGCAGCACCGATGGCCACCACCTGATCAGGGTCGATCGAGGTCAACGGGGTACGGCCGAACAGTGTGCCAACAGCGTCACGCACACGTGGAACGCGGGTCGAACCACCGACCATGACCACTGCACCCACTTCTTCCAGCTCGACACCGCTGTCGCGCACGGCGCGGCGGCAGGCTTTGAGGCTGCGAGCGATCAGCGGCTCGATCATGGCATCGAAGGCGGCCCGGCTGAGCTCACCCTGCCAGGCACCGTGGCTGACGCTGACCACGTCGGCGTCGGTCAGGGCTTCCTTGGCGGCGCAGGCGGCCTGCAGCAACTGGCGCTGGGTACCCGGGTCGAGGTCGGAAGACAGCCCAGCCTGTTCAATGATCCAACCGGCAATCGCGTGGTCGAAATCATCGCCGCCCAGGGCGGTGTCGCCACCGGTGGCCAGGACCTCGAAGACGCCGGCCGTCAGGCGCAGGATGGAGATATCGAACGTGCCGCCACCCAGGTCATAGATGGCCACCACGCCTTCGGCGTTCTGGTCCAGGCCATAGGCCACGGCCGCTGCGGTCGGCTCGTTGAGCAGGCGCAACACATTGAGGCCAGCCAGGCGCGCGGCATCCTTGGTCGCTTGGCGCTGGGCGTCGTCGAAATAGGCTGGCACGGTGATCACCGCCCCCACCAAGTCGCCACCGAGGGTTTGCTCGGCGCGTTCGCGCAGCACCTTGAGGATGTCGGCCGACACCTCCACCGGGCTTTTCGGCCCTTGGACGGTATCGATGAACGGCATGTGCGACTCACCGCCAATGAAGCGGTACGGCAGCTGCTCGCCCAACTGCTTGACGTCGGCCAGGCCGCGCCCCATCAGGCGCTTTACCGACAGCACGGTGTTCAAAGGGTCGCTGGAAGCGGCATCGCGCGCAGCCTGCCCGACTTCGCTGCGCCCTTCGAGGTAGCGCACCGCAGACGGCAAAATGACATTACCCTGCACATCAGGCAGGGGCTCGCTGCGACCGCTGCGAACGGCAGCGACCAGAGAATTGGTGGTACCCAGGTCGATACCCACCGCCAGGCGGCGCTGGTGCGGCTGAGGGCTTTGACCGGGTTCGGCGATCTGCAGTAGGGCCATGCTTATCTGAATACCTTAGGCGTCATCACGGGCAACGCCGGGTTAATCGTCGAGGCGCTCTTCCAGTTGGCGCACTTCTTGGGCGAGCTTGTCGAGGAACTGCATGCGGCGCATCAGGCGTTCGGCCTTCTCGCGCTCGGCAGGCACATCCCAGCAGGCGGCGAAATCCTCGTTCAGCGTGTCCTGCGCACCCTTGAGGCGCTTCTTGAACACGGCAACACCATCGAGGTCGGCTTCGTCCTGCAGCTCTTCGAGCTCTTCGCGCCACTGCATCTGCTGCAGCAGGAAGTCGGGGTCATGGACCGTGACTTCCTGGGGCACTTCGTGGCCACCGATTGCCAGCAAGTAGCGGGCTCGGCGCGGCGCACTGCGCAGCGTCTGGTAGGCGTCGTTGAGGGCCGCGGACTTCTCCAGGGCTACCCGCTGCTCGCGCTCGGAAGCGTCGGCAAAACGGTCAGGATGGACCTCGCGGGCCAGCTCGCGGTAGCGAGTGGCCAGCTTGTCGAGGTCCAACCGGAAGCACGGCTGGAGATCAAACAGAGCGTAATGACAAGGAGTACCCACAGCCAGCCTCAGACGTTGAAGCTTTCGCCGCAGCCACACTCACCGCGCACGTTGGGGTTGTTGAACTTGAAGCCTTCGTTCAACCCTTCCTTGACGAAGTCGAGCTCGGTGCCATCGAGGTACACCAGGCTTTTCGGGTCGATGATGACCTTCACGCCATGGTTCTCGAATACCTGGTCTTCGCCCGCCACTTCGTCGACGAACTCCAGCACATAGGCCAGGCCCGAGCAGCCGGTGGTGCGTACGGCCAGGCGAATGCCTTCACCCTTGCCGCGCCCTTCCAGGGAACGCCGCACGTGGTTGGCGGCGGCTTCTGTCATGCTGATAGCCATCAGAACTCCTTACCTCGCAACAGGCGACTTAGATCAAGCCTTTCTTCTGCTTGTAATCGCGAACGGCTGCCTTGATGGCATCCTCGGCGAGTACCGAGCAGTGGATCTTGACCGGCGGCAACGCCAGTTCTTCAGCCAGCTGGGTGTTCTTGATGGTTTCGGCTTCGTCCAGGGTCTTACCCTTCATCCACTCGGTGGCGAGGGAGCTGGAAGCGATAGCCGAACCGCAGCCGTAGGTCTTGAACTTGGCGTCTTCGATGACGCCCTGCTCGTTGACCTTGATCTGCAGGCGCATCACGTCACCGCAGGCCGGCGCGCCGACCATGCCGGTACCGACGTCCGGGTCTTCGGCATTCATCTTGCCGACGTTGCGCGGGTTTTCGTAGTGGTCGATGACCTTTTCACTGTATGCCATGGTGCAATTCCTTCCTCATCAGGGAGCCGCTCTTGCCGGCGACTGCTTAGTGGGCGGCCCACTCGATCTTGGAGATGTCAACGCCGTCTTTGTACATGTCCCACAGCGGCGACAGCTCACGCAGTTTGTTAACGGCCTCGCAGACTTTCTGCGCGGCGTAGTCGACTTCTTCTTCGGTGGTGAAGCGGCCGAAGGAGAAGCGGATCGAGCTGTGCGCCAGCTCGTCGTTACGGCCCAGAGCGCGCAGTACATACGACGGCTCGAGCGAAGCGGAGGTACAGGCCGAACCCGACGATACGGCGATGTCTTTCAGGGACATCAGCAGCGACTCGCCTTCGACGTAGTTGAAGCTCAGGTTCAGGTTGTGCGGTACGCGGGCAGTCTGGCTGCCGTTGACGTACAGCTCTTCAAGGTCCGAGACCTGCTTGAAGAAGCGGTCGCTCAGGGCCTTGATGCGAGCGTTCTCGCTGGCCATTTCCTGCTTGGCAATGGCGAAGGCTTCGCCCATGCCGACGATCTGGTGAGTCGGCAAGGTGCCCGAACGCATACCGCGCTCATGGCCACCACCGTGGATGATCGCTTCCAGACGCACACGCGGCTTGCGGCTGACGTACAGCGCGCCGATACCTTTAGGGCCGTAGACCTTGTGCGCCGAGAACGACATCAGGTCGACTTTCAGTTTTTGCAGGTCGATTTCGACCTTGCCGGCCGACTGGGCGGCATCGACGTGGAACAGCACGCCGCGGGCGCGGGTCAGCTCACCAATGGCGGCGATGTCATTGATCGAGCCGACTTCGTTGTTGACGTGCATCAGCGAGACCAGAATGGTGTCGTCGCGCAGCACGGCTTCGACCATGGCCGGGGTGACGATGCCGTCTTCGCCTGGCTCAAGGTAGGTGACTTCGAAACCTTCACGCTCGAGCTGGCGAGCGGTATCCAGGACCGCCTTGTGCTCGATCTTGGAGGTGATGATGTGCTTGCCCTTGGTCTGATAGAAGTGCGCGACACCTTTGAGTGCGAGGTTGTCGGACTCGGTGGCACCGCTGGTCCAGACGATTTCGCGCGGATCGGCGTTGATCAGCTCGGCGACCTGGCGACGACCGTTCTCGACCGCTTCTTCGGCTTTCCAGCCAAATACGTGGGAGCGCGAAGCCGGGTTACCGAAGTTCCCGTCGACCAGCAGGCAGTCAGCCATCTTCTGGGCGACACGGGGATCGACCGGGGTGGTCGCGGAGTAATCGAGGTAGATCGGCAACTTCATGGATATCTCCTATCAGGCGGTGGCGTCGCTCGTCGCTGTCATAACGGTCAGTCGACGGCGGACGTCTCAATCTTGTCCAACTGGGCGGATCGGCCTGCGACACGACGCAGGTCCTGGCGCTGGGCGACTTCCTGCACCTCACGGCGCTTGACGAGGTCGGCCAGGCTGATGCCGCTGAGGAATTCATGGATCTGCTGGCTGAGATCGCACCACAAGTGGTGGGTCAGGCAGGTGTCACCGGCATGGCAATCCCCAAGGCCTTGGCAACGAGTGGCATCGACCGATTCGTTGACCGCGTCGATGACCTGGGCCACCTGGATGGTTTCCATGCCCCGCGACAGCTGATAGCCACCGCCTGGACCGCGCACACTGGATACCAGGCTGCTGCGGCGCAGCTTGGCGAACAGCTGCTCCAGATAAGAGAGGGAAATGCCCTGGCGCTCGGAAATGTCGGCCAAAGACACCGGCCCATGCTGCGCGTGCAACGCCAGGTCAAGCATGGCTGTCACGGCGTATCGGCCTTTGGTAGTCAGTCGCATGGCTATTGGGTACCACGGGAGTTACAGGATGTGAGCGAGTATGCGATTCCCGAGCATTTAAGTCAACTATAAGACCTACTGCTTTAGTCGGGTTTTGCATCGGGAGGCGGCCGCGATTGTAGCAGACGAGGGGCGTGCGTACACGCCCCGTATGTCACTATGATTTCAGCGCGGCGCGATCAATGCGACTGAGTGTCGCGCTGGGCGACCTGGGCAACTTCGGTGAAGTCATCTTCCGGCAGCGCCGGCAACTCCTTGGCGCAGTAGTCGCTACCCATCTTGGTCAGCGCACCGCACATGCCCTCCAGGCGCTCATCGACCGCCTGCAGGTGGTCGAGCATCTGGCCGATGGCACGCGCGACCGGGTCAGGCATGTCGCCACTGACGCCGTAGGCATCGAAGCCGATCTTCTCGGCCATGGCTTTGCGCCGGGCTTCAACTTCGGTCTCTTCGCTCTTGACGATAATACGCCCCGGGATACCGACGGCAGTCGCCCCTGCCGGCACAGCCTTGGTCACCACCGCATTGGAGCCGATCTTGGCCCCGGCGCCGACAGTGAACGGCCCCAGTACCTTGGCCCCCGCCCCTACCACCACGCCGTTTTCCAGGGTTGGGTGGCGCTTGCCTTTGTTCCAGCTGGTGCCGCCCAGGGTGACGCCCTGGTAAAGGGTGACATCGTCGCCAATCTCAGCGGTCTCGCCGATGACAATGCCCATGCCGTGGTCAATGAAGAAGCGGCGGCCGATGGTGGCGCCGGGGTGGATCTCGATCCCGGTCATCCAGCGGCCGAAGTTCGACACCAGCCGGGCCAGCCATTTGAAATCACGTTTCCACAAGGCATTACCCAACCGGTGCAGCCAGATGGCGTGCATGCCCGGGTAGCAGGTCAGTACCTCGAAGGCATTGCGCGCGGCGGGGTCACGGTGGAATACGCTTTGAATATCTTCACGCAGACGTTCGAACATCTGTCAGCCCTTCCTTTTATGCGGTTCGCCCCGAGCCACTTTCTGGGTCTCGGTGAGGATGCCGCGCAAAATGCTCATTTCCGGACGCTCGACCGAGCTTCGCCCATACAACCGGCGCAGGCGCGCCATCAGGTGCTTGGGCTTCTCGGGGTCGAGGAAGCCGATGTCCACCAGGGTCTTTTCCAGGTGGTCATAGAACAGCTCCATTTCGTCCATGGTCGCCAGCTCGCTGGCGTCGACCTTCTCGACTTTGGCCGGTGCATCCTCGGCCGCCAGCCAAGCCATGCGCACCTCATAAGAGAGCACCTGGACAGCGGCGGCCAGATTCAGCGAACTGAAGTCGGGGTTCGAGGGAATGTGCACGTGGAAGTGACATCGCTGCAGTTCTTCGTTGGTCAGGCCGGCGTGTTCACGCCCGAACACCAAGGCGATTTCCTCGCCGCCCAGCGCATGCTCCACGGCCTTGGCCCCGCATTCGCGAGGGCCGATCAGCGGCCAAGGGATACTGCGCTCGCGGGCACTGGTGCCCATGACCAGGTTACAGCCGACCAACGCCTGCTCAAGGCTGTCGACGACCTGGGCATTGCTCAGCACATCGTCGGCACCGGAGGCACGTGCACTGGCTTCGGCCGCAGGGAACTCTTTCGGCTGCACCAGCACCAGGCGCGACAAGCCCATGTTTTTCATGGCACGTGCAGCGCCGCCGATGTTGCCGGGGTGGCTGGTATTGACCAGAACAACACGAATATTTTGCAGCACGGTGTTGTGCTCTCAGAGGCTGATATCAGGGCCTTCGATCTTACAGAACCGACGGACGTAACGCCATGAAAGCAAATGTGACACTTCTGCCGTCAAAGATTTCTGCTAGAATGATCGGCTTTCTTCTTTAACATCTCCAGGTGACCCGCCCATGCAGCCTATGCTGAATATCGCCCTGCGCGCCGCTCGCAGCGCCAGTGAACTGATTTTCCGCTCCATCGAACGCCTGGATAGCATCAAGGTCGATGAGAAAGAGGCCAAGGATTACGTTTCCGAAGTCGATCGCGCCGCCGAGCAGAAAATCGTCGACGCCCTGCGCAAAGCCTACCCGAACCACTCCATCCAGGGTGAAGAGACCGGCATGCACGCGGGCACCGGCGAAGAAGGCAAGGACTACCTGTGGATCATCGATCCGCTGGACGGCACCACCAACTTCCTGCGCGGCATCCCTCACTTCGCCGTCAGCATCGCCTGCAAATACCGTGGTCGCCTCGAGCACGCCGTGGTACTCGACCCGGTTCGCCAGGAAGAATTCACCGCCAGCCGTGGCCGCGGCGCCCAGCTCAATGGCCGTCGCCTGCGCGTCAGCTCGCGCACCAGCCTGGAAGGCGCCCTGCTGGGTACCGGCTTCCCGTTCCGTGACAACCAAATGGCCGACCTGGACAACTACCTGGGCATGTTCCGCGCCCTGACTGGCCAGACCGCCGGCATCCGCCGCGCAGGTTCCGCCAGCCTGGACCTCGCCTACGTCGCCGCCGGCCGCTTCGATGCCTTCTGGGAGTCGGGCCTGGCCGAGTGGGACATGGCTGCAGGCGTACTGCTGATTCAAGAAGCAGGCGGCCTGGTAAGCGACTTCAACGGTGGCCACGACTTCCTCGACAAAGGCCACATCGTCGCCGGTAACATCAAGTGCTTCAAAGCAGTATTGACGGCTATTCAGCCGCACCTGCCAGAGAGCATGAAGCGCTAAGCGCTGGCTGTATTAGAAAAGCACCCCTCGGGGTGCTTTTTTTATGGGCGCTATAAGTGTGCTGTGCATGGCAAGGGACATACAACTTGATGGCAAGTCAGCGTGAATACACCCGGCGTCTATTCAATGGCAGTTGCTATTGATTGCCGCTTCCAAGGCCGCCGTGGTTTTATCATTCAATTCAATGCGCAGTGCCACCGCGCGTTCAACGCCAATTTGCAATGCCGGACCGAAACGACTGATATCCAGGCCCAGGCGAATCAACATCTTCTCCACACCCACCGTGGTCACGGTGACGAACTGTTTCACCTCACAACTGATGGCGTAGTTGACGATGGCGTGAATCGCTTGCGTGGTGCCTTGGGAGAAGCCGAACCGGTTGCCGTCTGGCAGCTCGATGGCGAAGCGGCTCAGCTCCCAGATCGCGTCGGAGCACGGCGCTGGGTGCCCATGCAGCAGCTCTGGGAAGGTGTGCGCCAGCATGTTAGGGCCGGTCGTCGGCAGTATGCGCCAGCAGCCACACACATAACCCGCCTCGTCATCGCGGTTGATGATCATGTAATAGGGGTCGAGCGCATCATACCCGTCGATTTCCATGTCGTTGATCAGTGGGATGTCCCACATCTTTTTAACCTTGAAAATACGCGCCCGAAGTTTGTGCATCGCATTCAGCGCTTGTGGGTCGATGTTAGTGCGGCGATCAATGGAGATAAGCATAGGGGCAAATACCGGCAGGGGTTGGAGTTGCCGCCCACGGTATATTCACGCTGAATAAATAAAATCCTACCTAATTTGGGAGGTGGCCGAAGTTACTCGGGCTTGTTAATTTTTCGGCTTTTGCAGGATGGATTCCGGATGAAGCTACTCAATACCTCCGCCGTACGCGAGGTCGCCCATCAAGCCATCAGCCTGCGCCTGGGCCTCAAGCAGAGCCAGACCGAGTTCTGGTCGCGCTTTGGCATCAGCCAGGCCTGTGCCAGCCGCATCGAATGCACCAGCCAAGTGCCTGCGCCGGTGTACATTCTGCTGCGCCTGTACCTTAGCGGCCGGCTCGAGGAGAGCGACCTGGCCCAACGCCCACAGTGATACTCAGGGCGTGATCGACTTCTGCTGGATGGCCTTGAGCACCGCCATCTGGCGTGAGCTGACCTGGAACTTGCGGCGGATGTTCTTGAAGTGGAAGTCGATGGCCGAGGTCGTGCACGACAAGATCATCGAGATTTCCCAGGTAGTCTTGCCCGCCGCGCTCCACTGCAGCACCTCTTTCTCCCGGGTGGTCAGGTGCACGGGTTCGGAGCATTCAATGCGTGCCCTGAGCATCCCTTCCATCGCGTAATCGCGCAGCAAGGTTGCCATGGGCAAGGACTGGATCATTGCAGCAGTCGCCTGCTCGCCGCTCTCATCCGGCTTGAGGCACAGCATGCCCGCCTCGCCCCGCGGGCCATGCAGGGGCAGCGCCAGCCCTTGCTGCAACCCGTGCGCTGCGGCTTCTTCGAAGAACTCCGACTCTGAGGGCCCCCGATAGTTGTCGCGGTTCCACAGCAGTGGCCGGTTGGCGTTCAGGCAATGCTGAACGACCGGGTCGACTGCCGCGTAAGACTCGGCGTCGTAACGCGTACGCCAGGCATCGGGGTAATCACTGTAGATCAGCACCTGCTGACAAGCGTCCGTGGGGGCAGGTTTGAGGCCGATCAAAAAGTTCGAGTAACCCAGCTTGCGGGTCAGGATTTTCAGGTGAGCCAGCCAGTCCTCAAAGCGCTCCATTTCGCCGAGTTTCAGCAGCTCATCCATTACCAGTAGGGCCATTCCCTTCCTCGTAGGCACCGTTTGACGGTGGTCTCATGGCGAGACGACACGCGAGGGAATATCGACTCCCTCATTCAGGTGGGTCGATAAGATAGTTACGTGGCACTTTGAAATCAACGTGCGAATTGTGCCTGCCGACGAGTTACCCACCCGACGCAGGCGGTCGAAGACAGTAATAAAACTGCCAGGCGCACCACAACCTCCCTGTTCTGGGAGGTACCAGGCGCCGCGCGCAGCCTATTAACTAGCGTGGCACCAGCCTGCATCCGGCAGGCTGCACCGCTTTGCACATGGACGGCAAGGGAAGACACCTGAAGCTGTAGTTCGGCTGCCCCTCAAGGAGACCCCTGCATGTTCCAGCAACAGTTCTTCAGCATGGTTGCACGCCATCGCGACCACCCGGCGATCGTCGACAGCCATGGCAAGACCCGCAGCTACGGCGAACTGCTGCATGATATCGATCAATTGCGCGCCAGGCTGCACGCCGCAGGCCTGCGCGAAGGCGACGTGGTTGCCACCCAACTGGGCAACAGTAGCGGTTATGTAGCACTGTTGTTCGCCATGGCCAGCCTGGGGCTGATTCATTGCCCTGTAAGCGTGGCCAGCAGCATCCACCAGCGCGCCATGCGCCTGGGCCAGGTCGGTGCCGCCCTGCTGGTGACCGAAGCCGGCATCGTGCCGGCGGGCCTGGGCATCCCTGGCTTTACCCTGCACTCGCCGACACCCGTCAACCTCAAGACACCCGCCTGGCGTGACTGCGCCGGCTTGATGCGTATGCAGGAAACATCCGGCAGCACCGGGGCTCCCAAACTTGCACTGTGGCGCCAGGACAGGCTGTACCGGGAAATCATGCACTGGGTCGATAGCGCCGGCCTCGATGCCAGCGCCCGCTACTTGAGCATCCACACCCTCGATGGCGGGCATGCGGTGGACCTGCATGTGTTCCCGGCCTTGCTGACGGGCGCCACGCTGTACCTGGGCGATGCCACCCAGGTCGAGAACACCCTGCAAACCCTGCACGAACAACGCATCAGCGTGATGAGCGCGTTGCCGTCACAGTACCTGGCGCTGGCCCAGGCCGCGCAAAGCCGCGGCATTCGCCTGCCAGCACTGAGCAAACCGTTCTGTGGTGGGGCCTACCTGGATGACCATGTGGTGCTGGAGTGCGAACGCCACTTAGGTGTGCACCTGAAGCGGATCTATGGTTCGACGGAATTTGGCATGGTCCTGGCCAACTTCGCGCCTGGGTTGCAAGTGGGTTGCGGCATGCGCCCGGTGGGTGATGTCGAGGTCACATTGAAAGCGTTGGACCCTGCGCAACCGGAGGTCGGCGAAATCATCGCGCGCTCCGCACACCGCGGCTCGGGGTACTTCCCACCTCCCCCCATTCCCTGCGAGGACCAAGCCTACGCCACCGGCGATATCGCCCGGCGCCTGGCCGACGGCAGCCTGATGCCCATGGGGCGTGCGACCGATGCCCTGCTGACGAAACAAGGCACCCAGTTCGCACCGGCCCTCGAAGCGCAGATTGCACAGGCCATGAAATTCGAACGGGTGGTGATACTGGTCGACGAGCACGATCGTCGACGCGCCCAGGTGGTGGTGCAAGCCAACATCGCTGACGCCCAGGAGCGGTTGAATGAGCTGAGCGGGGGGCTGGACCGACTGGGGATCAATGCCAACGTCACAGTACTCGAGCGAATACCCTTGACCCCCACCGGCAAGCCGGACCGCGTCAGGCTTCGCAAGCTGCTAGCGGCTCACCCAGTGATATAGCTGCGCCAACTGTAGGAGCAGCCTTGTGCTGCGAAGAGGCCGGTGAAAACACAGTAGATCTAGGGTGTTTTCACCGGCCTCTTCGCAGCACAAGGCTGCTCCTACAAGGGATTTCAGATACAACGGATTTCAGCAGATGGCGATCACTGCCCGGCCTGATTCTCGCTGAGGATCAGCTTGCCATTCTTGTCCACGGGAATGGTCGAGCCAGGCTCGTGGTCCATCTTCACCTGCCCCACCTGATCACCAATGGTGTACTTCACGTTATACCCAACGACCTTGTCGCTGATGTCGTGGACTGTGTTGCAGCGGGTTTGCGTCGTGGTGTAGGTATCACGCTCTTGCATGCCTTCCTGCACCTTGTTACCGGCATAACCACCACCGACCGCACCGGCCACGGTGGCGATCTTCTTGCCGGTACCGCCGCCGATCTGGTTACCCAGCAGGCCGCCGGCCAGCGCACCCACCACCGTACCTGCGATCTGGTGCTGGTCCTTGACCGGCGCCTGACGCGTCACTGTGACGTCCTTGCAGACTTCACGCGGCGTCTTCACTTGCTGCTTGATTGGCTGCACGTCGGTGACCTGGGCGTACTCAGGCCCTTTGTTCACCAAGCTGTAGGTCGCCACAGCACCTCCGGCAGTTACACCGACAGCACCCAGCACCGCACCCACCAGCATTGATTTATTCACGTGAACCTCCTGATCATACCCGCGGGACTTGGCCCGCCTTCTCCCTGCCTTGGAGCAAAAAAAAAGGCGCGAGTTCAATACTCGCGCCTCTTGATTCGCCAAACGGCGTAGGAAAAGCCCTTACGGACGCTCGTCCACACCCTCAGCCTTGGCTGGCGGAATCAGGTCTTCGCTGTTCAGGTTCAGCCAGATCAGTACCACGTTGGCGATGTAGATCGACGAGTAGGTACCGGCCATGACGCCGATGAACAGTGCCAGCGAGAAGCCGAACAGGTTGTCACCACCGAAGAACAGCAGCGCAGCGATGGCCAGCAAGGTCGACACCGAGGTGGCGATGGTACGCAGCAGGGTCTGGGTGGTCGAGACGTTGATGTTCTCGATCAGCGACGCCTTGCGCATCACGCGGAAGTTCTCACGCACCCGGTCGAATACGACGATGGTGTCGTTGAGCGAGTAACCGATGATCGCCAGCACCGCCGCCAATACCGTCAGGTCGAAGGTGATCTGGAAGAACGACAGAATACCCAGCGTCACCACCACGTCGTGGATCAGCGAGATGATCGCGCCCACGGCGAACTTCCACTGGAAGCGGAAGGCCAGGTAGATAAGGATGCCGCCCAGGGCCAGGAGCATGCCCATGCCACCCTGGTCACGCAGCTCTTCACCCACCTGCGGGCCAACGAACTCGACGCGCTTGAGCGTAGCCGGGTTGTCGCCGCCGGCCTTCTGCAGCGCCTCGGCAACCTTGCTGCCCAGCTGCGGGTCATCGCCCGGCATACGCACCAGCAGGTCGGTGGTAGCGCCGAAGCTCTGCACCACAGCCTCGTGGAAACCGGACTCGACCAGCTCGGCACGTACCGCCTTGAGGTCGGCCGGGCGCTCGTAGGTCAGCTCGATCAGCGTACCGCCGGTGAAGTCCAAGCCGAAGTTCAGGCCCTTCTGCCACCAGCTGAACAACGCCAGGACGGTGAGGAGCACAGTGATGGCGAACGCGACATTGCGCACGCCCATGAAGTTGATGGTTTTCATCGCAGCTCCCTCAAACCCACAGCTTCTTGATGTCACGCCCGCCACAGGTCAGGTTGACCATAGCGCGGGTCACCATGACGGCGGTGAACATCGAGGTGAAAATCCCGAGGGACATGGTGACCGCAAAGCCCTTGACCGGGCCGGTACCCATGGCGAACAGGATGCCGCCGACCAGCAGGCTGGTCAGGTTGGCGTCGATGATCGCGGTATAGGCGCGGTTGAAACCTTCGTGAATGGCGCGCTGCACCGACATGCCGGCTTTGAGCTCCTCACGGATACGCGAGAAGATCAGCACGTTGGCGTCTACCGCCATACCCATGGTCAACACGATACCGGCAATACCCGGCAGGGTCAGGGTTGCACCCAGCAGCGACATCAGCGCCAGCAGCAGCACCATGTTGCCCGCCAGGGCGACCGTGGCGATCACGCCGAAGCCGCGGTAGATGGCGATGATGAACAGCGAGACGAACAGCATGCCCCACAACGACGCATCGATACCCTTGGTGATGTTGTCCGCACCCAGGCTTGGGCCAATGGTACGTTCTTCAGCGAAGTACATCGGCGCGGCCAGACCACCGGCACGCAGCAGCAGCGCCAGCTCGGACGATTCGCCCTGGCCGTTGAGGCCGGTGATACGGAACTGGCTGCCCAGTGGCGACTGGATGGTCGCCAGGCTGATGATCTTTTTCTCTTCCTGGAAGCTCTGTACCGGCACTTCCTTCTCGACGCCGTCGACCGTCTGCTTGACGTAGCGAGTGACGGGCTTCTGCTCGATGAAGATCACCGCCATGCTGCGGCCGACGTTGCTGCGCGTGGCGCGGCTCATCAGCTCGCCGCCGTGGCCATCCAGGCGGATGTTCACTTGCGGGCGGCCATGCTCGTCGAAGCTGGCCTGGGCGTCGGTGACCTGGTCACCGGTGATGATCAGGCCACGCTCGACCGGGGCGGAACGGCCGCCCTCACGGAACTCGAAGACCTCGGTGGTCGCCTTGGACGCACCCGGCTCGGCACCGAAGCGGAACTCCAGGTTGGCCGTCTTGCCGAGGATACGCTTGGCTTCGGCAGTGTCCTGCACGCCTGGCAGCTCGACCACGATACGGTTGGCGCCTTGGCGCTGAACCAGCGGCTCGGCCACGCCCAGCTCGTTGACACGGTTGCGGACGGTGGTCAGGTTCTGCTTGATCGAGTATTCGCGGATCTCGGCGACTTTCGCCTGAGTCAGCGCCAGACGCAGCACAGCGAGGTCATTACGCTCGGTGGCGGTCAGGTCGAAATCACTGAAATTCTTGCGGATCAGGGCACGTGCCTGCTCGCGGGTTGCATCGTCAGAGAAGCCCAGCATGATGCCGCCATCCTGCTGAGGCAGGCTGCGGTAGCGGATGCGCTCTTTGCGCAGGAGGGTTTTGACCTCGCCTTCATAGACCTTCATGCGGGCGCTCATGGCCTTGTCCATGTCCACTTCCAACAGGAAGTGCACACCACCGGACAGGTCCAGGCCCAGTTTCATCGGGCTTGCACCCAGGTTGCGCAGCCATTGCGGAGTGGTCTGTGCCAGGTTCAGGGCCACGACGTAATCATCGCCCAGTGCCTTGCGCACTACATCCTTGGCTGGAAGCTGGTCTTCCTGGTTGGTCAGGCGAATCAGCGCACTGCCCTTCTCACCCAGGCTGCCGCCCTTGACGGTAATACCGGCATCGGTCAGCGCCTTGGTGACGCGATCGAGGTCGGCCTGGCTTACCTGCAGCGCCGAACTGGCACCACTGACTTGCACCGCCGGGTCATCCGGGTAGAGGTTGGGAGCGGAATAAATAAAACCGATCGCCAGTACCAGCAAGATCAGTGCGTATTTCCACAGAGGGTATTTGTTCAGCATCACGCCGCCCGTTCAAGACGCGGGGCGCGTTGCGCGCCCCGACTGGAAAAATAAAACCGGTAACTCAGATAGCCTTGAGCGTACCTTTTGGCAGGGTCGCGGCGATGGCGCCCTTCTGGAACTTCAGCTCGACGGTGTCGGACACTTCCAGCACCACGAAGTCATCGGTAACTTTGACGATTTTGCCGGCGATGCCGCCGTTGGTGACAACTTCGTCACCTTTCTGCAAGTTGCCCAGCAGGTTCTTCTGCTCTTTGGCGCGCTTGGCCTGTGGACGCCAGATCATCAGGTAGAAGATGACCAGGAAGCCGACCAGGAAGATCCATTCAAAACCGGTACCGGCTGGGCCGGCGGCTGGTGCAGCTGCGTCCGCGTAAGCGGCGGGAATCAGAAAGCTCATGAGGCACTCCATTACTGAGTTTTAATATTTTAGTGCTGACAGTCAGCCCAAAGGCGGCACAGGCAGCCCGCGTTTGGCGTAGAAGGCGTCGACAAAGGCGGCCAATTTACCCTGTTGAATAGCCTCGCGTAAACCGGCCATCAAGCGCTGGTAATGGCGCAAGTTGTGGATGGTATTCAGCATGCTGCTCAACATTTCGCCGCATTTGTCCAAGTGGTGGAGATACGCGCGGGAGAAGTTGATGCAGGTGTAGCAATCACAGGTCGGATCCAGCGGCGATTCATCGTGGCGATGGAACGCGTTGCGGATCTTGATCACCCCTGTATCGACGAACAGATGGCCGTTGCGCGCGTTACGCGTCGGCATCACGCAGTCGAACATGTCGACGCCGCGGCGCACACCCTCAACGAGATCTTCCGGTTTGCCTACCCCCATAAGGTAACGAGGTTTGTCAGCGGGCATCTGATCTGGCAGGTAATCCAGCACCTTGATCATTTCGTGCTTGGGCTCACCCACCGACAGGCCGCCGATGGCCAGGCCGTCGAAACCGATGTTTTCCAGGCCTTCCAGCGAGCGCATGCGCAGGTCCTGGTACATGCCGCCCTGGACGATGCCGAACAGCGCCGCGGTGTTGTCGGCGTGGGCGTTTTTCGAACGTTGGGCCCAACGCAGCGACAGCTCCATGGAGGTGCGCGCCACATCGTGCTCGGCCGGGTATGGCGTGCACTCGTCGAAGATCATCACCACGTCCGAGCCCAGGTCACGCTGAACCTGCATGGACTCTTCAGGGCCCATGAACACCTTGGAGCCATCGACAGGCGAGGCGAAGGTCACGCCTTCCTCTTTGATCTTGCGCATCGCGCCCAGGCTGAATACCTGGAAGCCACCGGAGTCAGTGAGGATCGGGCCTTTCCATTGCATGAAGTCGTGCAGGCCGTTGTGCTTCTTGATCACCTCGGTACCCGGGCGCAGCCACAGGTGGAAGGTGTTGCCAAGGATCATCTCGGCGCCGATGGCCTCGATGTCGCGCGGCAGCATGCCTTTGACCGTGCCATAGGTGCCGACCGGCATGAACGCCGGGGTTTCCACGGTGCCACGGGGGAAGGTGATGCGACCACGACGGGCCTTGCCGTCGGTGGCCAGCAGTTCGAAGGACATTCGACAGGTGCGACTCATGCTTGATCCTCGGGCCCGCGTGGCGCCGGATTGCGGGTGATGAACATGGCATCACCGTAACTGAAGAAGCGGTACCCTTCTTGAACCGCCGCCGCATAGGCAGCCATGGTTTCGGGGTAGCCGGCGAAGGCCGAGACCAGCATCAGCAGCGTGGACTCCGGCAGGTGGAAATTGGTGACCAGGGCGTCGACCACATGGAACGGGCGGCCTGGGTAGATGAAAATATCGGTATCGCCGCTGAAGGCCTTGAGCACGCCATCGCGCGCAGCGCTTTCCAGCGAGCGCACGCTGGTGGTGCCCACGGCAACCACGCGCCCGCCACGGGCACGGCAGGCTTGGACAGCATCCACCACATCCTGGCTCACTTCGAGCCACTCTTTATGCATGTGGTGGTCTTCGATCTTGTCAACCCGCACCGGCTGGAAGGTGCCCGCGCCGACGTGCAGGGTCACGAAGGCCCGCTCCACGCCCTTGGCGGCGATCTTTTCCAGCAGCGCTTCGTCGAAGTGCAGGCCGGCCGTGGGTGCGGCTACAGCACCGGCACGCTCGGCGTAGACGGTCTGGTAACGCTCACGGTCGGCGCCTTCGTCGGGGCGGTCGATGTAGGGTGGCAGCGGCATGTGCCCGACGCGTTCAAGCAGTGGCAGCACCTCTTCGGTGAAGCGCAGCTCGAATAGCGTGTCGTGGCGCGCGGCCATTTCGGCCTCGCCACCGCCATCGATGAGAATCTGCGCACCGACCTTGGGTGCCTTGCTGGAGCGTACGTGCGCCAGCACCCGATGGCTGTCGAGCACACGTTCGACCAGCACTTCCAGCTTGCCGCCGGAGGCTTTCTGCCCGAACAACCGCGCCGGGATCACCCGGGTGTTGTTGAACACCATCAGGTCGCCGGGGCGCAGATAGTCGAGCAGGTCGGTGAATTGCTGATGTACCAAGGCGCCGCTCGGCCCATCGAGGACCAGCAGACGGCTGCCATGGCGCTCGGCCAAAGGGTGGCGGGCGATCAGGGAATCGGGGAGTTCGAAGGAAAAATCGGCGACGCGCATGATGATGTTCGGTTCGGCAGGGCCGGGAAGTTTAGCCCAATGTGTGAAAATTGACCATGAAACCCGATTGACCGACCAGAAGCACCTCTCTATACTGCGCGCCACTGCCCTGATGGCGGAATTGGTAGACGCGGCGGATTCAAAATCCGTTTTCGAAAGGAGTGGGAGTTCGAGTCTCCCTCGGGGCACCAAAATCCGGAAAAAACCGACCTTATGGTCGGTTTTTTTTCGCCTGGATTTTGGCTGGCAGCGCGGTATTTGATTTTGTTTGGGGTCGTCGTCAGGTTCGAGCCATGGCATTGAATTATGGCTAGCGGGCGCATGCCTTCCGATCTGCAGCGCTCTCAAGATCGAGCGCCGCCCGCGCGGCGCTTCGCAGCACAAGGCTGCTCCTACATCTGTTTCGGGCCAATTATTCCTGGGGCATGGTCGCGCGACCCTCTTGGCGACCCCCTCAATATCGAGTTGCACGAACAAGGCAATCGCGCGCCGGCCGCACAGACTTGACTGGCCCGAAACAAATGTAGGAGCAGCCTTGTGCTGCGAAGCGCCGCGCGGGCGGCGCGCGATCTCAAATCCACGACTAAAGCCGCGGCAAACACATCTTAGCCCCCCCGCCCAGTTCCCCCCTTAACCCCACAGCACCCGGAACGGCCTCCACGGGCAGCCCAATGAAGGCATTGTGATATCATTCGCTAGCCCTTGGATGGGCGCCGTTCTCCAGATTTCAACAAGGAATTTGCAAGTGAAAGATTTCGTCATCAGCGTCAACAACCTGGTCCTCTACATCTCCCTCGCCGTGATCTGGCTTTTTGCGCTGGTCGCCATGTTCACCAGCGGCTTCCTCGCTGGCCTGGGCATTTTCGTCGTTGGCAGCCTGAGCTGGTGCATCGTATCCGGCTTCTGGTTCGTGCAGTCGGCTACCTATGAAGAACTGCGCAAGCTCAACGCCAGCAAGGATTGATTGCCGCGGATGGCGCTATGCCTCGGACTTGAAGTCAGAGGAAACACACTCCACAGAAAGTTACTGTTTGTGTAATTTTCTGTGGAGTCAGCTAACTGCCGCCGAAGGACAAAAAAGGCAAGGTTTTTGGGCAATGCCCACTCAACGTGGCCGCCCCGCCTCGATCCAAGCTTGCACCTGCCTCATGCCCAGCCGATACCGGGCGCAGTTATGCAGCGCCAGACTATCCAGCTCTGCCTGCAACAGCGGTTCGAACTGCAACTTCTCGCTTTCCGACAACAACAGCCCGGCAACCACTGCGCCTACTGCCTGCCTGTCGCGCACCACAGCATTGATTGCCTCGTTCAGCACCTCTCGAAAGTGCAGACGCACGGGGTCGGGTACACCCATGGCTTCAAGCATGACGCCATACTTTTTGATGGATCTACGATAAACCCAGACGAACAGATCAACTGCCATAGCCATGTCGCGCTGTTCGTAAACCCCCATCATGGCGAGTGCATAGTCCTGGGGTGTCACATCCAGGAACGATAATGGCGAGCAGTTGTAGAGCATCAACGGGATATTCGCCGCCAGTCGACTGGTGCGTTTGTTGCCATCCTCGAACGGCTGCAGATAAGCCAGGTTCACCCACAAGAAAAACGCCGCCTCAATAGGGCTCTTGATTTGCCTGGCCTTGTCGAGAATCTGCTCGAACATCTCCTCCAGCAATGTGGGAACCTGGGTGGGGAAATAGGTGGTGCCGCTGATGTTCACCACGGTCTGGCGAATACTGCCCAACGCAGTGCTATCTGCTAGCAGATCCTGCATCAGTAAGGCATGCAAGTTGCGAATCACCGCTGAGTTGAGGCCATACTCCGGTACCGCATCGATCATGAACTCGATGGCTGCCTTATGATTGAGCAGCATCACCGCATCCAGATCGCCATCGGTTATACCGCTTTTGAACAACCGCTCAGTGTCGAGCAGCGAGTAGCGGTTGCCTTCAAGACGCGATGAAGACCAGGAGAGATCGATCAGCAGGGGCTCCAGCACTTTCCGGGCATAGGTGCCGGCAGGCTGCTGCCCCTTCATTCTGCCTTCAACCTCCAGAGTTTCCGCTAGATCAGGAGATAGCCACGTGGTTTGATTAGGCTGATAGCTATCGACCAGATCTCGCTGATACGTGACGACGTCACCCATAGCCAGTGGAAGCAGCAAGGATTTGCGTAGGTTAATACTTTCGGAAGACCACGGCAGATCTGAAGCGATAACTTGTGCGGGAATGCTTTGGAGACGGGTCACAGATGCGCGTACGAGCCGATAGCGGGCGGTACGTCCTTCTCTCTCACGCTGAATCTTCCCCGCCTCCATCAATACATCAAGGTGGCGTTTGACGGTTGACCAACTGAGCCCCAGAAGCTCAGCAATCTTACGAGAACTCAGGGCTTGCTCGCCTTCCAGCGCACTCAGAATTTTGTTTGGCAAAGTCATCGGAACTCCGAATACAGCTCAATAGAGCTCAATATAGCTCAATGCAGCTCAAATACAGCTCAATTGAGCTCATCGCAGCTCACCTCAACTGAAAAAAGCACCAAAACCACGGCCTCCAACCCACCCACCAAATTGACGCCGCACGCCTGACTGTCAGCCCTGCAGCCATGCCGGGAATCTATTGGCCATTACCATCCCCCCCTACTTAAGATGTCACTCGTCGGATATATGCACAAAGTATTGCCAGCATGATGGCTCTTAGCCATATTTGCGCCCCCATTTCTCCACGACTGTGTGACACATGAAAACAACCGTGCCCTGTCTGGCAGCAATGATGCTGCTGAGTGGGTGCAATGGAGTGCCAACGTCCTACGTCTCCGATCCCGTCTACAGCCAGGCTTTCGTGGTCACCTCAGGTGCGCCGCTGCCGCTGTTGCTGATGGCCAGCGCCATCCAGTGGAACGAAGACTACGCAGTGACCGCCAAACACACCCCCTTCCTGCGTAACGTGGTCCATGAGGGCCTCGGCGATGTGGTGTTCTTCAAGCATAAGGCCAGCGAGGTGCCGCATTGGCGGCAATACGTACCGGGTGAGTCGGTGACGGCGGTCGGCTTCAACAGCCTGATGATTCCTGTACAGGGCAAGGGCCATGCGTTGCCGTCGCTGGTGCGCCTTGAAGGTACGCCGGGCAGTGTCTTCTACTCGCTGCACGACGGCCCGATGGTCAAGGGCATGTCTGGCGGGCCAGTGTTCGCCGATGATGGCCAGGTGGTGGGTATCAATATTGCGTTCATCCCCAAGAACGAAATCGATGCGCGCACTCGCCCGGACCTCGCTGATAAAGAGCGTGTCAGCGTGTTCATGTCGTACAGCGAGATCGACAAGGAATGGCGGCGCTTCCAGTACTTGCTGGCACGCAAGGCCAAGCCTCATGCACCTGCGGCGATCAAGGGGATTGTGGCGGTGGCGGCCAAGCCGTGAGCAGTCGGCGGTGATCTCCTACTGAGGCAGTGCTAGCCTGTGAGCGGGGCTTGGCCGCAAACGGCCAGCCAACGCACTGCAAAAGGACCTGCCATGCACCTCAGCCACCGCCCTGTTCAACCCAGCGACATCCCCGCCATCTGCTGCTTCCCCCAGGGCCCGGACGAACTGTTCTACATGTTCCCCAAAGCCACCTACCCCCTAACCCCCGTGCAATTGGCCGACGCCATCGCCCAGCGCAGCGGCTCTACGGTAGTGCAAGGCGGCGGCATGGTGCTGGGCTTTGCCAACTTCTACAAAGCCGAGCACAGCGGCGTGTGCGCCCTGGGCAACGTGGTGGTGGCGCCAGCTGCCCGCGGCCATGGGGTGGCGAGCTACCTGGTAACCGCCATGATCGAGCTAGCCCGCGAACAGTTTGCGGCGCGAGAGATTTGGGTGTCGTGCTTCAATCACAACACGGCGGGGTTGCTGCTTTATCCACAGCTCGGTTTTGTGCCGTTCGGCATCGAAGAACGCCAGGCGCCGGATGGGAAGCGAGTGGCGTTGGTGCAGATGAGGCAGGTACTGGCCTAGCCTGCGAAATCTAATGCGACGACGTATGGGGCTGAACAAAAAGCTCCACGCCTAGGGCACGTATGACTTTAAGCACTGTATCAAAGCGGGGCTTAGCGCCTGGGCTAAGTGCTTTATAGAGACTTTCTCGACCTAACCCACTCTGTGCAGCGATTTGTGTCATTCCTCGTGCCCGAGCGATATGACCGATGGCCCGGATAATCTCATCTGTATCGCCATCGGATAGCACCTGGCTGAGGTATTCGCTGATTGCTGCATCACTGTCAAGCAAGTCGGCGATATCAAAAGGGATCAATTTTTCGCTCATTTCATCTCCTCCACCAGCTTTCTCGCTTTGAGGATATCGGCGGTCTGGGAAGATTTGTCTCCGCCCACCAGCAGAAAAATCACTTTGGCTCCCTTACGCGTGAAATAGACTCGATAACCTGCAGAAACGTCGATGCGAAGCTCACTTACACCGCCCCCAACGCTTTTGTAGTCGCCAAGGTTTCCACTTTCTGTATCCTTTTGGATACATTCATGCGAGATATGGAAGCGGTCTACCTTGCCGTTTCACCTTTGCGAAGAGAACTCAGGAGCGTCTGATACCTCAGTCAGTTTTTTCTTTCAAACACGTCCAAAAAAATGTCTTGCAACATCAGCTCCCGAACCATACCCATCCCTCGACGTCCGATCCTGCATCCCCCGCGTTTCGAGGTACCCCGTGTGAAAGAGATCATCGCCCGCAAGTACCGCTTGGTGGTGAAGACCATCGGTTACATCGGCTGGTCGCTGTTCTGGCTGCTGATCTGGGATGTGCTGGTCACCATCGATTTCATGCTGTTCTTCAACAGCAAGTTCACCCTGCCGTTGATTCCGTTGACCTTACTGGGTTCGGCGCTGGTGGTGCTGGTGAGCTTTCGCAACAGCAGCGCCTACAACCGCTGGTGGGAGGCGCGCACGTTGTGGGGTGCGCTGGTCAACAGTTCGCGCAGTTTTGCCCGGCAGACGCTGACGCTGATCGATGACCCGGATGACGGGCTGAACCCGATCAAGGCCACCTTGCTGCGCCGGCATATCGCCTATGTGAACTGCCTGGCTGCGCACCTCAAGGGCGACCGCTGCCCGGATGAACTGATAGCGTTCATCCCGCAGGCGGAGTTCGAGCGGCGCAACCGCTCGAACAACTTCGCCAACGACATCCTCAGTGGCTCGGCAGCCCTGCTGGCGCGGGAATACCAAGCCGGGCGCCTGGACAGCATTCGCCTGGCGCGGCTGGAGTCGACCTTGGTGGACCTGTCCAATGCCCAGGGCGGCATGGAGCGGATCGCCAATACGCCGCTGCCCTACCCTTATGTGTATTTTCCGCGGCTGTTCATCACGCTGTTCTGCCTGATCGTGCCGGTGGGGCTGGTCGAGTCGCTGGAGTGGTTCACACCGCTGGCGTCGACGGTGGTGGGGTTCATGTTGCTGGCCATCGAGCGGATCGGCACCGACCTGCAAAGCCCCTTCCGCTTCAGCGAGCACCAGATCCAGATGGACACCATCTGCGAGACGATCGAGCGCAACCTGGAGTCGATGCAACGGGAAGCGCAGCATGGCGAACTGACCACCTGATGCGTGCGCGGGCTGCCCTGCAGCCCCAGTCAGGCGCGCACATAGCGCTGGCGCAGCAGATCGCTCAAGGCATCCACCAGCAACACCAGCACCAGCATGGCGATGATCACCGTGCTGGCTTGCGCCTCCTGGAACAGGCTCAAGGTGGTGTAGAGCATCTGCCCCAACCCACCTGCCCCAACAAACCCCAACACGCTGGCCATGCGGATGTTGTTCTCCCAGCGGTACAGGCTGTAAGCCAGCAACTGCGGCCACAGGTTAGGCAAGGTACCAAAGCAGAATGCCGCCACCTGGCTGCCACCCTGCAAGCGAATGGCTGCCGCTGGCTCTGCCGGGGCGTTTTCCAGTGCCTCGGCAAACAAGCGGCCGAGCACGCCGGCGGTATGTAACGCCAAGGCCAGGGTCCCGGCATTCGGGCCAAGCCCTGCGGCCAGCACGGTGAGCGCCGCCCAGACTAATTCCGGGATGGCCCGCAAGGCATTGAGCAGTACACGCGCCGCAGCCTGTAGCGGCCAGCCGAAGCGGCCCGCCGCAGGTAACGCCAGCAGCATCCCCAGCACCACCGCCAGCAAAGTCCCCAGGCCCGACATCGCCAAGGTCTCCAAGGCGCCATGCCAGACCGCGCGCAAATGCTCGACGGTCACGTCCGGGTGCAGGAAGCGCCCCGCGTACTCGCCCATCTGCCCTAGCCCGCCATCACCGACCAGCGCGTGCAGGTCCAGCTCCAGGTAGGCGAACGAGGCCACCACCGCCGCGATGATCACGCCGAGCACCAGCAGGTTGATCGCCCGGTTCATGCCAGCCTTCCTCGCAGAAAGCGGCTGAGCAGGTCAGCCAGCGATACCAGCAACAGAAACGTCAGCAGCATGCTTGCCACCTCCGCGCCAGCAAACATGCGCATCGACAGGTCGATCTGCTGCCCCAACCCGCCAGCGCCGACAAACCCCATCACCACCGAGGCACGCACCGCGCATTCCCAGCGGTACACCGTGTACGACACCACTTCCGACACCGCATTGGGCAGGATGCCGTAGAAAAAGGCCATAAGCCGACCACTGCCGGCCTGCAATAGGGCATGGGCCGGGCGTTGGTCGACCGACTCGAAGATTTCGGCGTAGACCTTGCCAAGCATGCCGCTGTAGGTAATGGCGATGGCCAGCACCCCCGCCGTTGGCCCAAGCCCCACGGCACGCACGAACAGCAAGGCCCAGACGATTTCTGGCACGCTGCGCAGAAAGATCAGCAGCCCGCGTACCGGCAGCCGCAGCACCCGCGACCACCACCCAGCCCGCCCGCCTCGGGAGGCCGCGCGCAACGACAAGGCACGGCTGGCCAGCAGGCTGGCAGGTACCGCCAGCACCAGCGCCAGGGTCATGCCGGCCGTGGCCACGGCGAGGGTCTGCAAGGTGGCTTCGTACAGCAACTGCAAAAAGGCGGCATCGTGCGCCGGCGGCCAGAACGCCTGGGTGAAGCTGGCGATCTGCTGACGGTTCTCGGCCTGCCACAGCACGCCGGGGTTCAGCTCGCTCAACTGCAGGCCCGGCCATAACACCGCCACAGCAAGCAGGGTCAGCAGCAACCGTGGCAGGGCAGCCGGGTCGCGGGCATGGGCCTTCAGCATCGCGGGATCTGTACCGTCAGCACTGCTGCAGGGCCCTGCAAGGGAGGCGAAGCCAAGTGTTCGTTGGCATAGAGTGCATCGAGCATTTGCGGGCTGACCGCCTCGGCCGGGCTGTCGAACACCACCTGCCCTTCACGAATGCCGATCACCCGTGGAAAATGCGCCAGCGCCAGCTCGACCGCATGCAGGCTGGCCACCAGCGTTACACCGTTGGCCTGGGCGTGGCGGTTGAGCAATGCCAGGCTGTGGTCGGCCAGCACCGGGTCCATCGCCGAAACGGGCTCATCGGTCAGCAGCAAGTCCGGGCGTTGATACAGCACCCGTGCAATGCCCACCCGTTGCAGTTGGCCGCCAGACAGTTGCCCGCACTGGACGAACAGTTTGTCAGCCAGCCCCAGCTCGGCCAATGCCTGGCGCACGCCTGGCACATCGGTCGGGTACAGCAGGTTGAACAAGCCACGCACGATACCCCACTGCCCCAATCGCCCCGCCAGCACTGCGGTCACAACCCGCTGGCGCGGCGGCAAGGGCGGTGCCTGATGCACCAGGCCAACCCGTGCCCGCAAGCGCTGACGCGCCCTGCCAGACAACTGCCAAGGCTGTTCACCGAACAGCGCCAGGCGCCCGGCACTGGGCTGGATAGCAGTGGCCATCAGGTGTAGCAGGCTGGACTTGCCAGCGCCAGAGGGGCCGATGATCGCGACCCGCTCGCCCTGCTCCACGCGCAGGTTTATCGCGTCGAGCGCGCGGACCTGGCCATGCTGCAGGCTGGCATCGTGCAGATGAATTGCCACCGGAGCGGACGTCACTTGAGCAGGCCGGCCTCACGCGCGGCTTGTTCGGTGCCCTGGTAGTTCTCAGGCTTGGTCTCGATAAAGCGGCTGGCAGCCTGCAGGTCGAGGATCGCCTTGTGCTCGGGGTTGGCCGGGTCCAGGTCGAGGAACGCCTGTTTGATCTTCGCCTTGAGTGCCGGCGCCATGTTGCCGCGCACGGTCCAGTTGTAATCGTAGTAGGTCGGGGTAGTGGCGAACACCTTCACCTTGCTGGTATCGACCTTGCCGGCGTCCACCAGCTTTTGCCAGACGCTGGCATTGAGCACCCCGCCATCGACCTTGCCGGCCTGCACCCAGGCTGCGGTGGCGTCGTGGGCGCCGGAGTAGGCCACACGGCTGAAGTAGTCCTCAGGCTTGATGTTGTTCTCTTTGAGCATGAAGTAACGCGGCATCAGGCTGCCCGAGGTGGACGAGATGGAGCCGAAGGCGAACGACTTGCCCTTGAGGTCGGCCAGGCTCTTCACATTGGGGTTGGCGGTGATGAACTTGGACGTGAATTGCGCGTCCTGCTCACGCTGCACCAGCGGCGTGGCGTTCGGGTCTTTCAAGTGCACCTGAACAAAGGTGAACCCCCCCAGCCACGCCAGGTCGAGGCGGTCGGAGGCCAGCGACTCGACCACCGCCGGGTAGTCGGCGACCGGCACGAACTTCACCTCCATGCCCAGCTGCTTGGCCAGGTACTCCCCCAACGGCTTGAATTTACGCTGGAGCTCCGTGGGCGCTTCGTCGGGGATGGCACTGACCCGAAGGGTTTCAGCAGCCTGGGCGACAACGGCACAGCAGGACAGCACGAGGCCGGCGGCGAGCGCCAGAGGGCGTTTGAGCATGGGCAATCTCCGGGTCATTGGCAGCTAAAGGGTCGGCAGCCGTGCCGACCGTGAAAAGTATAAGTGCCCATGGCGCAATGGCCAGCTTTGCTACAATCGCGCAACAATTTGATCTGCTGAGGTACGTATGAGCGAGCCAATCCGCCTGACCCAGTACAGCCATGGTGCCGGTTGTGGCTGCAAGATCTCCCCCAAGGTACTGGACGTAATCCTTGCCGAAAGCGGCGCCCAGGCCCTGGACCCGAACCTCTGGGTCGGCAATGCTTCGCGCGACGACGCTGCCGTGTACGCCCTGGACGAAGAGCGCGGCGTGGTCTCGACCACCGACTTCTTCATGCCGATCGTCGATGACCCGTATGACTTCGGCCGCATCGCCGCCACCAACGCCATCAGTGACATCTACGCCATGGGCGGCGACCCGTTGATGGCCATCGCCATCCTCGGCTGGCCGGTCAACGTGCTGCCGCCGGAAGTCGCCCGCGAAGTGATCCGCGGCGGGCGTGCGGTCTGCGCCGAAGCTGGCATCCCGCTGGCCGGCGGCCACTCCATCGACGCCCCGGAGCCGATCTTCGGCCTGGCCGTCACTGGCGTGGTCAGCAAGCGCCATCTCAAGCGCAACGACACCGCCACCGCCGGTTGCCGCTTGTACCTGACCAAACCGCTGGGCATCGGCATCCTCACCACCGCCGAGAAAAAGGCCAAGCTGCGCGAGCAGGACCAAGGCCTGGCGCGCGACTGGATGTGCACCCTCAACACCCCCGGCAGCCGCTTCGGCAAGCTCGAAGGTGTGAGGGCGATGACCGACGTCACCGGCTTCGGCCTGTTGGGCCACCTGGTGGAGCTGGCCGACGGCAGCGGCCTCACCGCGCACCTGGACTACGCCGCAGTACCGCGCCTGCCAAGTGTCGATCACTACCTGGCCGAGGGCTGCATCCCGGGCGGCACCTTGCGCAATTACGAAAGCTACGGCCACAAGATCGGCGCCCTGAGCGATGAGCAGAAGCACCTGCTGTGCGATCCGCAGACCAGCGGTGGCCTGCTGGTGGCGGTCAGCCCTGAGGGTGACGCGCAGTTTCTGGCCGTGGCGGCCGAACTGGGCCTGCAACTGTCGCCCATCGGCACGCTGGGTGAGCGACAGAGCAACGCGGTCGAGGTGATCTGATGCGTCCCGACTGCACGGATTTTCGCCCGCTATTTTTGAACGACGTGCCGATGATGGACATGCGCGCGCCCATCGAATTCGCCAAGGGTGCCTTCCCGGGCGTCGTCAACCTGCCACTGATGAACGACCAGGAGCGGCAGAAGGTCGGCACCTGCTACAAACAGCAAGGCCAGGCCGCCGCCATCACGCTTGGCCACCAACTGGTCAGCGGCGCGATCAAGCGCGACCGCCTGCACGCCTGGGCCAGCTTCGCCAAGGCGCATCCCGAGGGCTATCTGTACTGTTTCCGCGGTGGCCTGCGTTCGTTGATCGTTCAACAGTGGCTGCGCGAGGAAGCGGGCATCGACTACCCGCGGGTCAAGGGCGGCTACAAAGCGATGCGCACCTTCCTGCTGGACACCACTGAGCAGGCCGTGGCGCACTGCGATTTCGTTTTGATTGGCGGCCTCACCGGCACCGGCAAGACAGAGGTACTGCACCAGTTGAGCAATGGGCTGGACCTTGAAGGCCATGCCAACCACCGTGGCTCCAGCTTCGGCAAGCGTGCCACCGCGCAGCCCGCGCAAATCGGCTTCGAAAACAAGCTGGCCATCGATGTGCTGAAAAAGCGCGCGCGTGGCATCGAGCAGTTCGTGCTCGAAGATGAAGGCCGTATCGTCGGCAGCTGTACCGTGCCGCTGGCGTTGTACCAAGGCATGCAGCAGTACCCGTTGGTGTGGCTGGAGGACAGTTTCGAGCAGCGTGTTGAACGTATCCTGCGCGATTACGTGGTCAACCTGAGCGCAGAGTTCGTCGATGTGCACGGCGACGATGAGGGCCGCCGACTGTTTGCCGAACGCATGCTGTCGAGCATGGCCAATATCCACAAGCGCCTGGGTGGTGAACGCTGCCAACGCTTGTCCGCCATCCTGCAACAAGCCCTGGATGAGCAACAGCGCAGCGGCGCGGTGGAGCTGCACCGGGGCTGGATCGAAGGGTTGCTGAAGGAGTATTACGACCCGATGTATGCCTATCAGCGAGATGCCAAGGTTGAGCGTATCGAGTTTGCGGGGGATGCCGTGGAGGTGCGCGAATACCTCAAGGCCCGCGCGCAAAGGCAGCAACACTGAGGCCGCTTAGCCAGTTGCCAAACACCTTGCACCACCGTCGTCTGTAGGAGCGGCCTTGCGTCGCGAAAGGGCCGCACAGCGGCCCTATGACGCCGAAATCTGGGGCCGCTGTGCGGCCCTTTCGCGACGCAAGGCCGCTCCTACACAAACGTGCGCCCATCTCACTGCCCCGGGCTGAGTACTCGCTCAAGCTCGGCCGCTCGGTCCCGGGTCATGTCCATCACGCACACGCCGCCTTCCAGCTGCGCCAGGGTCCCGCCACTGGCCTGTACGTGGAACGTGCAGTTGTCATCACGGTAGGCGATCCACTTGCGCTGTACTTCGCGCAGGCGTTTCTGCTGCCCTGCCTCCAGTTTGCCCATCAACTGTTTGTACACCCGGTTCAGGCGCTGGTCCTGCAACTGGGTCTCGGCCTGGATGCAACTGCTCATGGCCACTGTGCTGGACGCCTTGTCCATGCATTGGCCGTAGCTCGGCGAATTTTCTTCGGCCATGGCCAGCGGCAGCACACACGCCAGCGCCAGGCCCGTCAGGTGATACCTGTTCATGACTATTCCCCCTGTGGATATCAAAATGTCTGTGGCTGTTCCGGCGGCATCAGCACCTTGTTCGGCTCGAAACGCAACGACGGCATCTGCGTCGCGGCATACAACGCGACACCCAACGCCGCTATCAAGGCCACATCGAGCCAGCGCCATCCGGGCATGTCGTCGGCGCTGCGGGCCTTCCAGCAATGCCAGGCCTGGCCCGCGCAAAACACCACCATCGCAATGAGCCATAGATAAAAGCCTGCACCAAAACCGGTGCGGTCATGAAACGCGTAACTTTGGCTGTCTGGCAGGCGGTCGATTCCGAAACTGCTGGCCGCCAGATACAACGCCGCCACACCGCACGCCAAGGCCAACCGACGGAAACGTCGATGGGCAAGAATCGCCACGGCCAGCAGCGGATTGGCAAACCATTGATACAACCCGAAGGGCATGCCCCATGGCCCGTACAGCAACATCTGCAGGGCGGGCATGTGGCGGTCGCCACTCATCAGCACGCCATCGAAAAACAGCGCGAGCAGGTACAGGAACAGGCTGATGCTCAGGTAGAAAACGGGCAAAGGGGCACACCTGGTGAAAACGGGACAGGCTGCGACCATAACCCAGGCCCTGCCCCGCTTCCAGGCGTTTAGTAAGTGCCGCGCAGGTTCACCACCGGTAGCGTGGTGACCAGCAGACGATGAAAATCGAGGTTCGCCATAACACTATGCAACCGGTGGTTCCAGCAGCAGGCCATAGATGCCCGAGTCGGACAGCTCACCGGCCACGCACCAGCGCGCCCGCAGGGTGCCTTCGAGCACGAAGCCCTGGCGTTCGAGCGTGCGTGCCGAGCCTTGGTTACGTGGGTCGATCTCGCCCTCCAGGCGGCGCATGTGCAGGGTGTGAGCGAGGTAGTCGATGAAGCAGGTCAATGCCTCATCCATGTACCCCCTGCCCTGTACGGCGCTGGCCAGGCAATAGCCGATCTCGCCACGGCGGGATACGTCATCGATGTTGAACAGTTGGACCATGCCGATGAGTTCGCCGTTGTCACGGCGGTACATGCCGAGCTTGAGTTGGTCGCCATTGGCATAGGCTTCACGGTCGGCGGCCAGGGCGCTTTCGGCCTCGGCGAGGTCTTGCCAGGGTGCATGGTGCCAATAACGCATGACCTCGGGGTCGGCCATGATCGCCAGCCATTGCGCGGCATCGCCATGGCGCATCGGGCGCAATTGCAGGCGGGGGCTGTCGAGGCAGAGGTCACTGGGGAAACTGCGGGGTGGGGTCACGCCGGATCTCCTGTCCATTGCTGGGGAGATGACAGTTTAACGTCAAGCGAGGCGGCTGGGGGATGCGTTGGGTTTTATCGTGTGTTTGAGCGTGAGCGGTTGTCTGGCAGGGGTTTCGCGCTGGGGCGGAAATCGAGCGCCGCCCGCGCGGCGCTTCGCAGCACAAGGCTGCTCCTACATTTTTTCAGGCCAGTGAGGCATGTCCCATATGTACAGGACCGCCTTGTTAGTTCGACCCGACATTGAGCGCGCGCAAATGGCTCAGGAATAATTGGCCCGCAACAGGTGTAGGAGCAGCCTTGTGCTGCGAAGCGCCGCCCGCGCGGCGCTCGATCTGCGCGACCACTCAACCGCCCCGGTTCAACCCCATTTCCATGTCATTGATCAGCGCTTTGGCCATGGCACTGAGAATTCGTGCAGCGCTGCCTGCAACCTTGTTGCCCTCCATCTCGGCCTCTTCGCTGAGGTGGCGTATGCACCCCAGCAACACAGACAATTCGTCGAACGCGTGATCAAGGGGGATGCCCGGTTCGATGCGGAACAATTCGAGAAACGTCTCCACGCCAGCGGTGGTGTGGGTTTTCAGGTGATTGCTCATTCCACTGCCTCCTGCGCCTTTATGTGGGCGAACAGCGCATGAAGCAATTCGGTCAGGGCGGACATGTTTTCGAGGAGGGCGCTGCGTTGCAGGCTGTCTTCGGCTTTGAGGTAAAGCTCGATGGTTTGGGAAAGGCTGCCCATGAGCTTGGCTGCCTGGGACCTTGCCTCTGCATGGGAGAGGTCGGCGATTATCGAGATGTAAGGGATTGGGAAAGTGGGTGGGTCTGGGACGATCTTCTTCATAAAGATATTCCTGAGGAAGCTATCGGATTAGCAACCACCTCGTCCTTCTCACAGATTGGGTGGCAGCCGTACGCGAGGTGAGAAGACCGCGTCCTCAGGCTCCCGCGGCCAGACCTAAGTCTGCACGCGCACGGCCGCCATGACAGAAAGCCATTACTGAGGGATAACTGCAGCTTCTCACGGCCGCTCGCCATTTCAGGCGAACCGTGACGTTACCGCTGTGGTATTCCCCCGCATATCAGACGGCATCCGACAGAGGTCGTAGGATAATTCCCAAGACCCGCCAACCTGAAGCATTTGGTTTCAAGTTCAGAATCTTCTTACAGCTGATGGCCCTTTCGCGGGGCAAGCCCGCTCCCACAGGATCGGTGACTTGCTTCGCCCACAGGTCTTGCAACGGTCCTGTGGGAGCGGGCTTGCCCCGCGAAAGGGCCGGCACAGGCGACCCAAAAAGGTCAGGCCACCTCAGCCCCATCATCATCCGGCCAATGCGGCTCGTTGGCCCCAGGCGGGGTCAAAGGCGGCAAGCCATAGGCCGCGCGTGCATCGTCACAGCTCGGGTTGTGCACCCCGCCCTCCCACGACGCATCGAACTCCCGGCAAGGACTCGAGCGGTTGGCGTAGATGGTGCACGCCACCTCTTTGCCGATCTCGCCGGCAAGGCTGACGCAGCGGCAAGGCTTGGCATCGGTGCCGATCATCGCGACCCGTGTAGGGTTGATCTGCACCACCAGGTCGTCAGGCACAACGCCCCCGGCAGACTGGCATTCGCCCCAGAAGAAGGACACACGGAAGTACCCGCAGCAGGCGCCGCAGTCAAGGCAAGGGTTATATTCGGACATGAGGCCACGGAGGGAAGGTTGTTGTTATCGGGGCTGGGCCCGCGGCGCCATTTTCATTCCAACCGGGGCCGGCTGGATAGAGGGGGAATGCAAAAAAAATTGCCGCTGATCCGGCAAACCCCACGGCCCGAAAAATGGGCGAACAGCACAGCGGCTGCCCGCCTGCCCGGCCTAACGCAGGGCCTTGTAAGTGTTGGCATCCCAGTGCTGCAGGCCAAGGCCTTCGCGAGGGTCATAACGGTCGCTGCGCACCTGGCTGAAGCGCGTGCGGGTTTCGCCGCAGTGCACCAGCCGGTCGTCTTTTTGGCCTTCGGTGATGACGGTATACGACTGGCTGCGCATGGCCTGGTAGTGCTCATCGGCAGCCGCCATGGCCAAGTGATGCTGCATCAGTTGGTTGTCATCCAGCGCCAGGCACTTGTCCAGTTCGACACCCCAACGGGTCAGGCAGACTTCGGCGAAATGCCGCACGATCAACCCGGGCTCGACCAGCACCTTGCCGTCGCTCGCCCCGTCAGCCGATGCATTACCCACCAAAGTGGCATGCCGGCCCGGCATTGGGTAGACGCACATGCGCGTGTTGCTTTCGACCGCCGGGATCACACAGGCAAAGCCATTGGAGCGTTCATCCCGGGAATAGAAACCCACATACTCATGGACGTTCCTGGCCAGTTTGACCCGCCTGCTCTGCACGTTGCCAGTGCCCGGCACCGGGTCAATGGCAAAAATATTGACTGGGATATCCCGCAGCAGCGGATCCTCAGCCATCGCATTGGCCAGCATATGGCAACTGATACCGCCGCGGCTCCAGCCCACCAGGTTGACCTGGGTGGGCAAGCACGGTTCGCGGAATATCTTGATGATCTGTTCCTGCAGCGCCTGCGGGGTCGGGTGGCGATCGCCGTAGTCATAAGTGCGCCAGAACCAGGAAGCCGTGGCGGACGCATCCGGGATCTCCACGCCTGCGTCTTTCAGCCTTGTGTACGCTTGCTCGGTGAGTTTGGTGCGCTGCCAACTGCTCTCACCCTTGATCACGTTCAGCACATGGCTCACGTTTTCTTCCCAACCACGGCCAAACAACTGACCACTCCAGTTAAAGTAGCCACCTGGCTCAACGAATAATTCGTCATCCTGAAGGTTGCCGCTGCCCGGCCCGTCAACCGCAATCCAGTGGGCGAACTCGCGCCCCTGATCGTTGCCGGCCAATGTCGAGACCAGCTCGCCGTTCCAGAAATTGGGGTTGGCAGCATCGAAGCGATGGGAACCAGTGCCGCAGAAATACGCTGTGAATACACTCATTTGAATACCCGAACAGGAAAATGAGTGCTGAAGGTAGTGGCGCGAATAATCGCCAGGCAGTCGGAAGGCCAGCCCAGCTGATGTAACGAGGGGCCGCCACGCGGCCCCTCGCTGTTTACTTGCGGGTCAAACCATCCGCCCTGAACATCTGGCGGATGCCGCGAATCGCCTGGCGAATACGGTCCTGGTTCTCGATCAGGGCAAAGCGCACGTGATCGTCACCGTAGTCACCAAAGCCGATGCCCGGCGACACACACACCTTGGCCTCAGCCAACAGCTTCTTGGAAAACTCCAGCGACCCGAGGTGCGCGTACTCTGGCGGAATCTTCGCCCACACGTACATCGAAGCCTTTGGGTTCTCGACCATCCAGCCCAGCTCGTGCAACCCCTTCACCAACAGGTTGCGGCGCTGGCGGTACTGCTCGGCGATATCGCGCACGCACTGTTGGTCGCCTTCCAGCGCGGCAATGGCTGCCACCTGCAAAGGCGTGAAGGTGCCGTAGTCGTGGTAGCTCTTGATGCGCGCCAGGGCGTTGACCAGCTCGGGGTTGCCGACCATGAAGCCGATACGCCAGCCCGCCATGTTGTAGCTCTTGGACAGCGTGAAGAACTCCACCGCGATGTCCTTGGCCCCCGGCACCTGCATGATCGACGGGGCTTTCCAGCCGTCGTAGACGATGTCGGCGTACGCCAGATCATGCACCACCAGCACGTCATACTGCTTGGCCAGGGCGACCACGCGCTCGAAGAAGTCCAGCTCCACGCACTGCGCGGTCGGGTTGGACGGGAAGCCGAGAATCATCATCTTCGGCTTGGGGATCGATTCGCGTATCGCCCGCTCAAGCTCATTGAAGAAGTCCACACCCGGCACCAGCGGCACCGAACGCACCTGGGCGCCGGCGATCACCGCACCGTAGATGTGGATCGGGTAGCTGGGGTTGGGCACCAGCACTGTGTCCCCCTGGTCGAGGGTGGCGAGCATCAGGTGAGCCAGGCCTTCCTTGGAACCGATGGTGACGATGGCTTCGCTTTCCGGGTCGATGTCGACCTCGTAGCGTTCCTTGTACCAGTTGGAAATGGCCCGGCGCAGGCGTGGGATGCCGCGGGAGGTGGAGTAGCCGTGCGTGTCTTCACGCTGGGCGACCTGCACCAGCTTCTCGACGATGTGCGGCGGGGTCGCGCCATCGGGGTTGCCCATGCTCAGGTCGATGATGTCTTCGCCACGACGGCGGGCAGCCATCTTGAGCTCGGCGGTGATGTTGAAGACGTAAGGGGGGAGACGATCGATGCGCGCAAAGCGGCGCGGCGAACCTGGGTTGGCCATGGCTTCCTCTGAGTACGTAAGCGCCCGGAACCGTCCGAGCGACGTTGGCCGATGTGGCGGCCTGAATCAGAAGATAGTGCCGAAACAGGATATCTGTAAAGGTCAATTTCCTGTTTTATTAGAATTTTTCAGATGTATTTTTTGAAAATTAGAATTTTGTGTTTTCAGGGCTGGCCTCTTCGCGGGTAAACCCGCTCCCACATGGATCGCACCCACATGCGAAATCTGTACATTACCTGTGGGAGCGGGTTTACCCGCGAAGAGGCCGGCACAGGAGAACACCCAAAAAAAACCCCGGCACATGGCCGGGGTTTTCGTGTAACAGGCAGCGGTATCAGCGTGCGTAGGTCATCAGCACGTCCGCAGCAGTCTGGCTGTCCACCGACATCATCACGCTCAGGGCAGTGACAGTGAGGATAGAGAAGCCAAACACCTTGCGGGCCCACTTGCTGTCGTCCTCGGCTTTGTAGCCACCCCAGGCCATGTACAGCCAGTACAGGCCCATGGCAGCTGCCACGGCCAGGTAGCTGAGGCCGGCGTAACCGCCGAGGGTGAGCATCAGGGTGGCGAGCACGAAGGCCAGCACGTACAGCACGATCTGCTTCTTGGCAGCAAGAATACCGCGAGCCACCGGCAGAACCGGAATGTTGGCAGCGCTGTAGTCCTTGAAGCGGAAGATGGCGATCGCGAAGCTGTGCGGCATCTGCCACAGGCTGAACATCACCAGCAGGGTCACTGCAGCCAGGTCGAAGCTGTTGCTGACGGCGCAGTAGCCGATCACCGGAGGCATGGCACCCGAGAGGCTGCCGACCAAGGTGCCGTGCACCGATTTACGCTTCAGCCAGAGGCTGTAGAAACCGACGTAGACGACGAAGCCGATCAGCGCACAGAACGCCGACAGTGGGTTGGCCTGGACATACAGCAGGCTGAAACCCGCCACCCCAAGCAGGGTGGCGTAAATCAGCGCGAGGGGCAGCGACATGCCGCCCTGGACCATGACGCGGTTCTTGGTACGTTCCATCTTGATGTCGATGTCGCGGTCGATGCAGTTGTTGAACACGCAACCGGACGCCACCACCAGGGAAGTACCTACCACCACCGCCAGGAACAGGGCGAAGTCTACATGGCCCTTCGCGGCAAGGAAGAATCCGCCTGCCACGGAAAGCACGTTACCGAAAATGATCCCCGGTTTGGTGATTTGGATAAAGTGCTTAACGGACATGCAGTCTTACCTCACTTGGCCATCATTTCGATGTGGATGTTGAACATGATCCACAGCGACAGGCCGACCAGCAGTGCAATTACCATGGTGGTAAACAGGAACGTCGACACGTTGGAACGCTGCTCTTTCGAGCGGTCCATGTGCAGGAAGTACACGAGGTGCACTACAACCTGAATGACAGCCATGGCGACCACGATCAGAACGGTCAGGTTCTTCGGCAGGCTTGGGTACATCACCAGGCCGAACGGGATAGCGGTCAGGATGATCGACAGTACAAAGCCGATCATGTAGGACTTCACGCTGCCGTGATTACCTTCGTGATGAGTGTCGTGTGCGTTAGCCATTACAGAACCCCCAGCAGGTAGACGACGGTGAATACGCAGATCCAGACCACGTCCAGGAAGTGCCAGAACAGGCTCAGGCAGCTCATGCGGGTCTTGGCAGTCGGGGTAATGCCCTTGGTGCTGATCTGATACATCAGGATTGCCATCCAGATCAGACCTGCAGTCACGTGCAGACCGTGGGTACCGACCAGCGCGAAGAACGCCGACAGGAAGCCACTGCGCTGCGGGCCGAAGCCCTCAGCGATCAGGTGATGGAACTCGTAGATTTCCATCGCGATGAAGCCGGCACCGAACAGGAAGGTCACAGCCAACCAGCCCAGTACACCTGCTTTCTTGCCATCGAACAGCTTCAGCATGGCGAAGCCGAAGGTGATCGAGGACAGCAGCAGGAAGGCAGTTTCAACAGCTACGAAGTCGAGCTGGAAAATGTCATGACCCGACGGGCCGCCGGCAAAACTGCCGGACAGCACCGCGTAGGTAGCGAAGAGCGACGCAAACAGGATGCAGTCGGTCATCAGGTACAGCCAGAAACCGAGTACGGTCATCTGGCCCGAGTCGTGGTGGTGATCGTCGTGCCCATGGTCGTGACCATGAGCAGCGCCGTGGATTACTTGACTGGACATTGATTACACCCGCTCAAACGATTCGACACGTGCGCCGGCAGGCAGAGCACCTGCTTTGGCCAGCGCTTTCATACGCTCGCCTTCGATGCGCGCCACTTCTTCGGCCGGAACCATGTAGCCCTGGTCGTCACGCGCAGCGTGGCGAACGAAGACAGCGATGGTTGCAACCAGGCTCGCGCCTACCAGCCACCAGATGTGCCAGATGAAGGCAAAGCCGAAGACGGTCAGGAACAGGCCCATGAACAAACCGGTAGCGGTGTTGCTCGGCATGTGGATGGCGTCGAACTTGGTTGCCGGCTTGTAAGCAGCGCCGATTTCCTTGGTTTCGTGCCATGCATCCAGGCCAACCTGCTCAGGCATGTGGGCGAAGTTGTAGAACGGAGGTGGCGACGAAGTCGACCATTCCAGAGTACGACCGCCCCATGGGTCGCCGGTCACGTCCAGGTTCTGGTTGCGGTCGCGGACCGAAACGTAGAGCTGGATCAGCTGGCAAGCGATACCGAACAGGATCAGCACGGCGCCGACTACGGCAACGTACAGGTAGGGTTCCCACAGCGGGTTGTCGGAGTGGTTCAGACGACGGGTCATGCCCATGAAGCCCAGAGCGTACAGCGGCATGAACGCAACGTAGAAGCCCGAGATCCAGAACCAGAAGGCAGCTTTGCCCCACTTCTCGTTCAGGGTGAAACCAAAGGCTTTCGGGAACCAGAAGGCGAAACCGGCGATGTAGCCGAATACCGCGCCACCGATGATCACGTTGTGGAAGTGAGCAATTACGAACAGGCTGTTGTGCAGAACGAAGTCAGCACCTGGAACGGCCAGCAGTACGCCAGTCATGCCACCGATGGAGAAGGTGATCATGAAGCCCAGGGTCCACAGCATCGGTGCGGTGAAACGCACACGGCCCTGGTACATGGTGAACAGCCAGTTGAACAGTTTCACACCGGTCGGAATGGAGATCAGCATCGTCGCCAGGCCGAAGAAGGTGTTGACGCTCGCGCCGGCACCCATGGTGAAGAAGTGGTGCAGCCATACGGCAAAGCCCAGGATGGCGATTGCGCCCGATGCGTAGATCATCGAGTGGTGGCCAAACAGACGCTTGCCAGAGAACGTCGAAGTCACTTCCGAGAACACGCCGAAGGCCGGCAGGATCAGGATGTAAACCTCAGGGTGACCCCACGCCCAGAACAGGTTGACGTACATCATCGGGTTCCCACCAAGCTCGTTGGTGAAAATGTGGAAGTCCAGATAACGGTCAACAGTCAGCAGTGCGAGTGCGGCAGTCAGGATCGGGAACGAAGCGACGATCAGCACGTTGGCCCAGGTGCAGGTCCAGGTGAAGATCGGCATGTCCATCAGTTTCATGCCAGGTGCGCGCATCTTCATCACGGTGACGAGGAAGTTCACACCGGTAAGCGTCGTACCTAGGCCCGATAGCTGTAGCGCCCAGATGTAGTAGTCGACACCCACGCCAGGGCTGTACTGAATACCCGCGAGCGGCGGATAGGCAACCCAACCGGTCTTGGCGAATTCGCCGACGCCCAGGGAGATGTTGACCAGCAGCACGCCTGCCAGCAGCAGGTAGAAGCTCAGGGAGTTCAGGAACGGGAAGGCAACGTCACGTGCACCGATCTGCAGAGGCAGGGCCAGGTTCATCAGGCCGGTGAAGAACGGCATCGCCATGAAGATGATCATGATCACACCGTGAGCGGTGAAGATCTGGTCATAGTGTTCAGGCGGCAGGTAGCCTTCGGATCCGCCAGTGGCCGCAGCCAGCTGGGTACGCATCATGATGGCGTCGGCAAAGCCGCGCAGCAGCATGATCATCGCGACGATGATGTACATCACCCCGATTTTCTTGTGGTCGACAGTCGTCAACCACTCGCTCCACAAGTAGGTCCACTTGCGGAAATAGGTGATAAGACCGACGACAGCGATACCGCCGAGCGCGATCATGGCAAGCGTCACCATGACTATCGGCTCGTGATAGGGTATCGCCTCCAGGCTTAGTTTACCGAACATCTCTTACTCCTCTGCACCGGCAGCTGGTTGCATACTCGATTCCACACCCTTGGTAGTGGCCAGATCTTTGCTGCCTGCTTCTTCGTGGACCGGCTTGCCGCGGTTCATGCCTTCGTACTTGTCGACGATGGACTGGAACAGCTCTGCCGGGGCCTCGCTGTACAGCGCGACTGGGTTGTATTCGCTAGGTTTGGCCAGAGCTTCGTACTCGGCTTTGCCCAGTTTCAGCGGCGACTGCTTCACTTCGGCGACCCACTTGTCGAAGTCTTCCTGGGAAGTTGCAGTAGCCTTGAATTTCATGCCGGTGAAGCCAGCGCCGCTGTAGTTGGCGCTGATACCGTCGAATTCGCCGTTTTCGTTGGCGATCAGGTGCAGCTTGGTGGTCATGCCGGCCATGGCGTAGATCTGGCCGCCCAGGCCCGGGATGAAGAACGAGTTCATCACGGCGTCGGAGGTGACGCGGAAGTTGACCGGGGTGTTAGCCGGGAAGTTGATCTTGTTAACCGTCGCGATGCCCTGCTCCGGGTAGATGAACAGCCACTTCCAGTCCAGTGCGACCACGTCGATCTGGATCGGCTTGACGTCGGAATCCAGCGGACGATACGGGTCCAGCTTGTGGGTGGACTTGTAGGTGACATAACCCAGGGCGATGATGATGATGATCGGGATGATCCACACCGCGGCCTCGATCTTGGTCGAGTGCGACCAGTCGGGGGTGTAGGTGGCCGCCTTGTTGGAAGCACGGTACTTCCAGGCGAACGCCACGGTCATGATGATGACCGGGATCACCACCAGCAGCATCAGGCCGGTAGCGATGAGGATGAGGTTCTTTTGCTCAATGCCGACCTGACCTTTCGGGTCGAGCAGGGTCCAGTTGCACCCACTGAGTAAAAGCATGCCTAAAAAGGGCAATATGCCAAACAGTCTGGGGTAACGCTTTTTACTCATCTCACGACCTCTAGATCAGCTTGCTTCAATGCAATTTGTGTTTTGGTAGCCAACACTTCGTCCTGCCAAGTGCGGCATTTCGCGCCCGTACTCGCTCCTGCCTGGGGTCCGACTGCAGGACCTTGGCTCAAGCGTGTTAGCGGTGCTTATGGTTTCGTAGGCAACAGGCCTGTACTTCAGACCAAGTCCATTTGGTGCGGGAAAACGCGGAGGGGTGTCCGCTCGGTATCGCCGCTGGGCGAAACTTGACGAAGTCAGCAAAAGGGAGCGCTGGGGCTTCCTTCAATCCTGCGACTCGCAAGCAGTGCCGAACGGAAATTGGGGGCGATTGTAGATAGGTCGCCAACCCTTGACTATGACTTATTGAGCAACAGTCTTTTACAGAATACGTAACAATGCGACCCGAAGAATCAACTTCGCGACAGTTTGTCGCACCCCGCCGGGTAGCCCTCAAAGCCGCATTCTACAAGGCTTTGTGATTGATCTGGATCAAGCGGGGAGCAACTTTCTGCGCATCTCACGCCGTGCAAAAGACCTCATGCAATTCGGGACTTTTGTCTAAGCCTGACGTCGGTTGCGGTAGATGCCCAGCGGAACCAGAATGGCCGTCAGGACAAATGCGACCAGCGCCCACTGCGCCAGCGACAGACCGAGGATCGGTGGGTACGGCGTGCTGCAGAAGCCGTCGACCTGGAATGCCAGCGGCCATAGCTTGGCCAGGGGCAGGTCGTCGACGATCGGCTGCAGGGTATCGATGCCGCAACTGACCATGGGGTTGGCGAGTATATACACATGGTTGCCGGCCGCAACGATTCCCCCGATGGCGCTGAGTACCACCAGGCCTTCGAAGGCCGTCAGGCTGCGCCGCCCCGGCATCGCGGCGGCGATGAAGGCGAACACGGCGATAAACAGCAAGGCATAGCGCTGCAGGATGCACAGCGGGCAAGGCGCCTCGCCCAATACCACCTGCATATAAAGGGCGCCACCGATCAGCGACAGGCAGATCAGCCCCAGCAGCACCAGAAAGCGCCGTTCCCGATTCAGGCGCGATGTTTGTTCGTTCATTGCCGGTTCCTTGGATGGAGAGTGGCCGCGTGGTCCGCCTGCCTGTGCGCGATTCTACACGCTGGGCAGGGCCTTTAGCGTGCCGAGGGGGCAACGTGATAGCACTGCGCAGGGCTATCCGAGATGGCTGAGACCGGCCATTGTGACGTCGGTTCAACGTCACACGGCAAAAAAGCGGCTACCCGGGTGCCGCGCAGGGGCAAGCCCCTCGACACCTGGGAGTGAAGGATACCGTGATTAAAGGAGGATTAAAGATGAAAGCTTGGCGGGCTGTTTCATCTCTCCTTTATATAAGCAGGTGGCGCAGCCTGGTGATGCGAAGAGGCCGATATATAAGCAGGTAGGAGCAGCCTTGTGCTGCGAAGAGGCCGGTGATGGCTCAGATCATCTTCTGAGATCACCGGCCTCTTCGCAGCACAAGGCTGCTCCTACAACAGCTAGGACTGCTGGGTATTTTACTCCAGCGCTGCCGCTGGCCCGAAGAACTCGTAGCGGCTCTGCTGCTCCGGCACACCCAGGCCCTTCAGCTGGCGCTTGACCGCCGCCATGAAGGCCTTGGGCCCCAGGAAGTAGGCATCGACGTCACGCTCACGTGGCAGCCACTCGGCCAGCAGGTCTTCGCTCAGCAGGCCCACGGCATCGGCCGCAGCGCCGCCTTGCGGCTCGGCATAGCAGTAGAAGCGCTTGAGCTGTGGATGACGCTCAGCCAGGCCGTCGACCCAATCACGGAAGGCATGCACAGCGCCGTTACGCGCACAGTGGATGAAATGCACTTCACGCGGGGTCTGCAGTGCCGCCTGCAACATCGCCAGGGTCGGGGTGATCCCCACACCACCACTGATCAGCACCAGCGGCTTGTCGCTGGCGGCCAGGGTAAAGTCGCCTGCAGGTGGGAACAGCTGCAGGGTCTGGCCCACTACCAGTTCATCGTGCAGGTAGTTGGACACCTTGCCACCGGCTTCGCGCTTGACGCTGATACGGTATTCATTGCCGTCGCACAGGGCCGACAGCGAGTAATTGCGACGCTGCTCGGCGCCGTCGATGAACAACTGCAGGCCGATGTACTGCCCTGGCTCGGCCTTGAGCACTGGCTTGCCGTCCACCGGAGCGAAGTAGAACGAGACGATCTCGCTGCTTTCCTGCTCGCGGCGTACCAGGCGGAACTCGCGGGTGCCACGCCATCCGCCGGCGGCTTGCTCCTTCTCTTTATAGAGGCTTTCTTCAGCGCCGATGAGGATGTCGGCCAGCTGGCCATACGCGGCGCCCCAGGCCGCGATCACCTCTGGGGTGGCGATGTCCTTGCCGAGCACTTCTTCAATGGCGCGCAGCAGGCAGCTGCCCACGATCGGGTAGTGCTCCGGCAGAATCTGCAAGGCCACGTGCTTGTTGATGATCTGGCCGACCAGGCCGCCGAGTTGTTCGAGCTGGTCGATATGGCGGGCATACATCAGCACGCCGTTGGCCAACGCACGTGGCTGGTCGCCGCTGGCCTGGTGGGCCTGGTTGAACAGCGGACGCACTTGCGGGTACTCGTTGAGCATCATCTTGTAGAAGTGAGTGGTCAGCGCTTCGCCGCCGCTTTCCAGCAGGGGGACAGTGGCTTTGACGATTGCACGTTGTTCGGCAGTGAGCATTGCAACGACTCCTGAGCCTATGGCTTCGAATGATTGCCTTGGGTATTTCACCATTCGTGCCAACTTTTATACCCAGCAAAATCAGGGCGTTGACGCGTGTCATGTCAAAACGACTCGCTCGGGCGTATAGTCATAATGACCAAAAGGAGTCCCTATGACTGCAAAGCCACTGCTCACCGCCCTCCTCCCCCTGGTCAGCGACTTGTCCCGCGACCTGAGCGACCAGGAACGCTACCGCCGCTTGCTTCAGGCCATGCGCGGGCTGTTGCCGTGCGACGCCGCCGCACTGCTGCGCCTGGACGGTGAGTGGCTGGTGCCGCTGGCAGTGGACGGCCTGAGTGCCGATACCTTGGGCCGACGCTTTCGGGTCAGCGAGCACCCGCGCTTCCAGATCCTCCTCAGCCGCCCACAACCCACCCGCTTTGCCAGCGACTCGGACCTGCCTGACCCCTATGACGGCCTGGTCAACGCCCCGGATGCCACGCTTGAAGTGCATGACTGCATGGGCTGCCCGTTGATGGTCGATGAGCGCCCTTGGGGCCTGCTGACCCTGGACGCGCTGACCCCCGGGCAGTTCCAGAGCCTTGAGCTGGATGCGCTACAGGCTTTCGCCAGCCTGGCTGCCGCCACGGTGACCGTGGCCGAGCGTATCGAGCACCTGGCCCTGCGCGCAGAGGACGAACACCATCGCGCCGAGCTCTACCGCCAGGCCAGTGCCCAGGACAAGGAGCTGATTGGCCAGAGTGCGGCACACAAGCGCCTGGTGGAAGAGATACGCCTGGTCGGCGGCAGCGAGTTGACGGTGCTGATCACCGGCGAGACCGGCGTTGGCAAAGAGCTGGTCGCCCAAGCCCTGCACCAGGCCAGCAACCGTGCCGACAAACCGCTGGTCAGCCTCAACTGCGCGGCCTTGCCCGATACCCTGGTGGAAAGCGAGCTGTTTGGCCACGTGCGCGGCGCCTTTACCGGCGCCCACGGCGAACGCCTCGGCAAGTTCGAGCTGGCCAATGGTGGCACGCTGTTTCTTGATGAGGTCGGCGAGTTGCCATTGACCGTGCAGGCCAAGCTGCTGCGTGTGCTGCAAAGTGGCCAGCTGCAACGCCTGGGGTCGGACCGCGAACACCGGGTCGACGTCCGCCTGATCGCAGCCACCAACCGCGACCTGGCTGCAGAAGTGCGCAACGGCAACTTCCGCGCCGACTTCTACCATCGCCTGAGCGTGTACCCGTTGCACGTTCCGCCGCTGCGTGAACGTGGGCGCGATGTGCTGCTATTGGCGGGGTACTTCCTCGAACAGAACCGTTCGCGCCTGGGCCTGAACAGCCTGCGCCTGAGCAGCGACGCTCAAGCTGCACTGCTCGCCTATGACTGGCCGGGCAACGTGCGCGAGCTCGAACACCTGATCGGCCGCTCGGCGCTCAAGGCGCTCGGCCAGCACCCGGAACGGCCGCGCATCCTCACCCTTGAGGCCATCGACCTGGACCTGCGCGCCGCTCCCCCATCGGGCCAGCTGCCCTCCCCCTCGCCCCTGCTGGAGGCGCCTCTGCCCGATGGCGGATTGCGTGAAGCCGTCGACCTTTATCAACGCCAAGTGATCGAAAACTGCCTGCAAAGGCACGCGGAAAACTGGGCCGCCGCCGCGCGCGAACTCGGCCTGGACCGCGCCAACCTCAGTCGGCTGGCGCGTCGGCTGGGGCTTCGCTGAGGCTTACCTACAAAAGGATTAACCCAGAAAGCCATCTGGTTGCTTCTCGCTGGGCTGCTATATCTCCCTAACCACCGGTATCACGGCCGTCATGGTCGAGGCTGCGCGCAACACGTTGCATTGACGTTGCGCCGGCCCTGGTTCGCTGAAGCCGAGCCAGTGTAGCCGCACACCAGCAGGGAGCATCCATGGACAACATCGTCGTCGCCGATAAGCAATCCGCAGTCGCCACCCAGAGTGCCTGGGGCAATGTCAGTCTCAACGGGCCAGGCGTCGTGCAGATGCCGGTTTCCCCCGATAAAGTGGCAACCGTCACCCAGCGCGGACAAGACCTGATCGTCACCCTGAAGTCGGGCGAGAAGGTCACTATCGGCAACTTCTTCGCCGTGGATCAGGCCGGCGTCGGCAGCGACATCGTCTTCGTCGGTGAGGACGGCACCCTGTGGCATGCGAACTACGATGCGGTGGCTTTTACGGGCTTTACTTTCGACGAAGTGGCCTCGCTGGATGAACTGGTCGCGGGTATCGGTGTGGCGGGCAGCGCGATGCCGACCTGGGCCATTGCCGGGCTCAGCCTGCTGGGTATTGGCGGCGCGGCGGCGGCGGCCGACAACAGCAGCGGTGGCAGCAGTGGTGGCTCGGACCCAGGCGACACCACGGCGCCGGCCACGCCGATCGACCTGCTGGTGTCCCCTGATGGCCTGCGCCTGACGGGCCGCGGCGAAGCCGGCAGCACGGTGAATATTCGCGACGGCGCGGGCAACCTGATCGGCAGCGGCACGGTCGGTGCCGATGGCAGCTTCAACGTTGCGTTGAATCCCCCGCAGATCAACAGCGAAAACCTTGAAGTCACCCTGACCGATGGTGCGGGCAATGTCTCGGCCCCCGGCAGCGTCACCGCCCCGGATGCAACGGCACCGCTGGCACCGACCGATCTTGCCATCAACGAACAGGGCACCACCCTCACCGGCCGCGCCGAACCCGGCTCGACGGTGGCGGTGCGAGGTGCGGGTGGCGTATTGCTGGGCAGCGCGGTGGCGGGTGCTGACGGGCAGTTCAGCATCAATTTGCAGCCACCGCAGACCGATGGCCAGGCATTGGAAGTGACCGCACAGGACGC
This sequence comes from Pseudomonas sp. Y3 TE3536, assembly GCF_053629175.1. Taxonomy (NCBI): domain Bacteria; kingdom Pseudomonadati; phylum Pseudomonadota; class Gammaproteobacteria; order Pseudomonadales; family Pseudomonadaceae; genus Pseudomonas; species Pseudomonas sp. Y3 TE3536. Next base: position 1,027,046 of record NZ_JBRJHU010000001.1, read on the forward strand.
AGCCGGCAATACATCGCCGGCTGCTGGCATTACGGCCCCGGATGTTGAAACGCCTCCGGATACCACGGCGCCGGATGCACCTGTGGATCTGGTAGTCGGCCTTGCTGGCCACCAGCTGACAGGCCGTGGCGAAGCGGGTACCACCGTGCAGGTGCGTGATGCCGCCGGCAATGTGCTGGCGACTGGCACTGTGGGTGCAGATGGCACCTTTGTGCTGACGCTGGACCCGGCTGTGATTGATGGCAGCACCCTGCAGGTGACCCTGACCGATGCGGCGGGTAACGTTTCGCAGCCTGGCTCGGTCACCTCCCAAGACCTGCTGCCACCAGCACAACCGACTGATTTGGCCCTGGTTGAAGGCGTGACCCTTACTGGTCGCGGTGAACCAGGCGCCACGGTTCAAGTGCGCGACGCCGCAGGCACTGTGATAGGTACCGGACTGGTCAACGCAGATGGCACTTTCAGCCTGACGCTCAGCCCGGCCCAAGCGAATGGCGAAGCACTGGACATCCGTCTGGTGGATGCCGCAGGCAACAGCTCGACCCCACTGCAATTCGATGCACCGGACATCACTCCGCCTGATGCCGTCAGCAATATCGTGGTCGGCGCTGGTGGCCTGGCCCTCAGCGGGCGCGGCGAAGCCGGGGCCACCGTGGAAGTCCGCGATGCCAACGGCAATGTGATTGGTACCGGCACAGTCTTGGCCAACGGCACCTTCCTGATCGACCTCAATCCAGCTGTGCAACCGGGCGAACACCTGAGCCTGGTGCAGACCGACCCGAGCGGCAACGCTTCGGTTGCCCTTGAGTACGACGTACCAACGACCACCGCCCCTGCCAGCCCAAGCGACCTGGCCATCGATGCCGATGGCACCACCCTGACCGGTTCCGCGCCAGCGGGCAGCCGCGTAGAGGTCCATGATGCCAACGGCACACTGGTCGGCAGCGCCATTGCCGGTGCCGACGGCACCTTCACCATTGAACTCAATCCACCACAAGCCAACGGCGAGTTGTTGGATGTCGTCGCCATCGATGACACCGGCCTGTCTTCTCTGCCCGCACAAATCAACGCGCCGGACATCACTGCACCAGCCGCGCCGAGTGAACTGGCGGTCAGCGCCAACGGCACCGTTGTCACCGGCCGTGCCGAACCGGGTAGCACCGTCCGTATTCTCGCCGCCGATGGCACTGAACTGGGCAGCGCCCTGGTCGGGCCGACTGGCGTATTCAGCATCACCCTCGATCCGCCCCAGATTGATGGCGAAGTACTGCAGGCCACCGCAACTGACGCTGCCGGTAATACTTCGGTTGCCAGCTCCGTCACCGCACCGGATATCGACGGCGGCGATACCACACCGCCTGACGCGCCTGTTGATTTGGTGATCGGTCTCGCTGGCCACCAACTGACTGGCCGCGGCGAAGCGGGCACTACGGTTCAGGTGCGTGATGCCGCCGGCAATGTGTTGGCCACTGGCACTGTGGGTGCAGATGGCACCTTCCTGCTGACGCTGGACCCTGCCGTGATTGATGGCAGCACCCTGCAGGTGACCCTGACCGATGCGGCGGGCAATGTTTCGCAACCGGGCTCGGTCACCTCGCAAGACCTAGTGCCACCTGCGCAGCCGACTGACCTGGCCCTGGCCGATGGCGTGACCCTCACCGGTCGCGGCGAGCCTGGCGCCACCGTGCAAGTGCGGGACGCTGCGGGCAACGTGATTGGCACCGGGCTGGTGGGCGCAGATGGCAGCTTCAGCCTGACGCTCTCCCCGGCTCAAGCGAACGGCGAAGCGCTGGATATTCGTCTGGTGGACGCCGCTGGCAACAGCTCTGCACCACTGCAATTCGACGCGCCGGACATTACTCCGCCTGATGCCGTCAGCAACATCGTGGTCGGCGCTGGTGGGCTGGTCCTCAGTGGTCGCGGCGAAGCCGGGGCCACTGTGGAAGTGCGAGATGCCAACGGCAATGTGATCGGTACCGGTACCGTCCTGGCCAATGGCACCTTCCTGATCGATCTCGACCCGGCAGCGCAACCCGGCGAACACCTGAGCCTGGTGCAGACCGACCCGAGCGGCAACGCTTCGGTTGCCCTTGAGTACGACGTACCAACGACCACAGCCCCTGCAAGCCCGAGCGATCTCGCCATCGATGCCGATGGCACCACCCTCACCGGTACCGCACCAGCGGGCAGCCGCGTAGAAGTGCACGATGCCAACGGGACGCTGGTCGGCAGCGCTATTGCCGGTGCCGATGGCACCTTCACGATTGAACTCAATCCACCACAAGCCAACGGCGAGTTGTTGGATGTCGTCGCCATCGATGACACGGGTCTGTCATCCCTGCCTGTACAAATCACGGCACCAGACATCACTGCACCAGCCGCACCGAGTGAACTGGCCGTCAGCGCCAACGGCACCGTCGTTACCGGCCGCGCCGAACCGGGTAGCACCGTTCGTATTCTCGCCGCCGACGGCACTGAACTTGGCAGCGCTCTGGTCGGCCCGACTGGCGTGTTCAGCATTAATCTCGATCCGCCTCAGGTTGATGGAGAGGTTCTACAAGCCACGGCTACCGATAGCGCTGGCAATACCTCCACCGCCAGCTCCGTTACCGCACCGGATATCGACGGCGGCGATATCACACCGCCTGACGCGCCTGTTGATTTGGTGATCGGCCTCGCTGGCCACCAACTGACTGGCCGAGGCGAAGCGGGGACTACGGTTCAGGTGCGTGATGCCGACGGCAATGTGCTGGCGACTGGCACTGTGGGTGCAGATGGCACCTTCCTGCTGACCCTGGATCCTGCCGTGATCGATGGCAGCACCCTGCAAGTCACCCTGACCGATGCCGCGGGCAATGTTTCGCAGCCAGGTTCGGTCACCTCCCAAGACCTGCTGCCACCTGCGCAGCCAACTGACCTGGCCCTGGCTGATGGCGTGACCCTCACCGGTCGCGGCGAGCCTGGCGCCACCGTTCAAGTTCGCGATGCTGCCGGCAACGTGATTGGCACCGGGCTGGTGGGCGCAGATGGCAGCTTCAGCCTGACCCTTTCACCCGCTCAAGCGAACGGCGAAGCACTGGACATCCGTCTGGTGGATGCCGCTGGCAACAGCTCGACCCCACTGCAATTCGACGCACCGGACATTACTCCGCCTGATGCCGTCAGCAACATCGTTGTCGGCACTGGTGGGCTGGTCCTCAGCGGTCGCGGCGAAGCCGGGGCCACTGTGGAAGTGCGTGATGCCAACGGCAATGTGATTGGCACAGGCACTGTATTGGCCAACGGCACGTTCTTGATCGACCTCGACCCGGCAGCGCAACCCGGCGAGCACCTGAGCCTGGTGCAGACCGACGCAAGCGGCAACACTTCCGTTGCCCTTGAATACGACGTCCCTCAGACCACCGCCCCCGCCAGCCCAAGCGACCTGGCCATCGATGCCGATGGCACCACCCTGACCGGTACCGCACCAGCGGGCAGCCGCGTAGAAGTGCACGATGCCAACGGCACGCTGGTCGGCAGCGCCATTGCCGGGGCCGATGGCACCTTCACCATTGAACTCACGCCACCACAAGCCAACGGCGAGCTGCTCGATGTCGTCGCCATCGATGACACGGGTCTGTCATCCCTGCCTGCACAAATCACTGCACCGGACATCACCGCGCCAGCCGCACCAAGTGAACTGGCGGTCAGCGCCAACGGCACCGTTGTCACCGGCCGTGCCGAACCGGGTAGCACCGTCCGTATTCTCGCCGCCGATGGCACCGAACTAGGCAGCGCCTTGGTCGGCCCAACTGGCGTATTCAGTATCAACCTAGATCCGCCCCAGATTGATGGCGAAGTACTGCAAGCCACCGCAACTGACGCTGCCGGTAATACTTCGGTTGCCAGCTCCGTCACCGCACCGGATATCGACGGCGGCGATACCACACCGCCTGACGCGCCTGTTGATTTGGTGATCGGTCTCGCTGGCCACCAACTGACTGGCCGAGGCGAAGCGGGGACTACGGTTCAGGTGCGTGATGCCGACGGCAATGTGCTGGCGACTGGCACTGTGGGTGCAGATGGCACCTTCCTGCTGACCCTGGATCCTGCCGTGATCGATGGCAGCACCCTGCAAGTGACCCTGACCGATGCCGCGGGCAATGTTTCGCAGCCAGGTTCGGTCACCTCGCAAGACCTGCTGCCACCAGCACAACCGACTGATTTGGCCCTGGTTGAAGGCGTGACCCTTACTGGTCGCGGTGAACCAGGCGCCACGGTTCAAGTGCGCGACGCCGCAGGCTCTGTGATAGGTACCGGACTGGTCAACGCAGATGGCACTTTCAGCCTGACGCTCAGCCCTGCCCAAGCGAATGGCGAAGCACTGGACATCCGTCTGGTGGATGCCGCAGGCAACAGCTCGACCCCACTGCAATTCGATGCACCGGACATCACTCCGCCTGATGCTGTCAGCAACATCGTGGTCGGCGCTGGTGGCTTGGTCCTAAGCGGTCGCGGCGAAGCCGGTGCCACCGTGGAAGTGCGCGATGCCAACGGCAATGTGATCGGTACCGGCACCGTCCTGGCCAATGGCACCTTCCTGATGGATCTCGACCCGGCTGCGCAACCAGGCGAACACCTGAGCCTGGTGCAGACGGACCCAAGCGGCAACACTTCCGTTGCCCTCGAATACGACGTACCACAAACCACCGCCCCGGCCAGCCCAAGTGACCTCGCGATTGATGCCGATGGCACCACCCTGACCGGTTCCGCGCCAGCGGGCAGCCGTGTGGAGGTGCACGATGCCAATGGCACACTGATTGGCAGCGCCATTGCCGGCGCAGATGGCACCTTCACCATTGAACTCACACCACCGCAAGCCAACGGTGAATTGCTCGATGTCGTCGCCATCGATGACACGGGCATGTCGTCTCTGCCTGCACAAATCACCGCACCGGACATCACTGCACCAGCCGCACCGAGTGAACTGGCCGTCAGCGCCAACGGCACCGTCGTTACCGGCCGCGCCGAACCGGGTAGCACCGTCCGTATTCTCGCCGCCGATGGCTCCGAGCTGGGCAGCGCCTTGGTCGGGCCAACCGGCGTGTTCAGCATCAACCTCGACCCGCCCCAGATTGATAGCGAAGTTCTGCAGGCCACCGCAACCGATGCCGCTGGCAACACTTCGCTTGCCAGCTCCGTCACCGCGCCGGATATCGACGGCGTGGACACCACGCCACCCAACGCTCCGACCAACCTGGTGATCGGCCTCGCTGGCCACCAACTGACTGGCCGTGGCGAAGCGGGTACTACCGTGCAGGTGCGGGATGCCGCCGGCAATGTGCTGGCGACTGGCACCGTGAGTGCAGATGGCACCTTTGTGCTGACGCTGGACCCGGCTGTGATCGACGGCAGCACACTGCAAGTAATTCTGACCGATGCTGCGGGTAACGTTTCGCAGCCTGGCTCGGTCACCTCGCAAGACCTGCTGCCACCTGCGCAGCCAACTGACCTGGCCCTGGCTGAAGGCGTGACCTTCTCCGGTCGCGGCGAACCAGGCGCCACTGTGCAAGTGAGGGATGCTGCGGGCACCGTAATCGGCACCGGAGTGGTGGGTGCAGATGGCTTATTCAGCGTAACCCTCTCCCCGGCTCAAGCGAATGGCGAGGCACTGGATATTCGTCTGGTGGACGCCGCTGGTAACAGCTCGACCCCGCTGCAATTCGACGCGCCGGACATTACTCCGCCTGATGCCGTCAGCAATATCGTGGTCGGCGCTGGTGGCCTGGCCCTCAGCGGGCGCGGCGAAGCCGGGGCCACCGTGGAAGTCCGCGATGCCAACGGCAATGTGATTGGTACCGGCACTGTCTTGGCCAACGGCACCTTCCTGATTGACCTTGACCCGGCTGCCCAACCAGGCGAGCAACTGAGCCTGGTGCAGACCGACGCAAGCGGCAACGCTTCCGTTGCCCTCGAATACGACGTACCTCAGACCACCGCCCCTGCAAGTCCGAGCGACTTGGCCATTGATGCCGATGGCACCACCCTGACCGGTACCGCGCCAGCGGGCAGCCGCGTAGAGGTCCATGATGCCAACGGCACGCTGATCGGCAGCGCCATTGCCGGTGCCGACGGCACCTTCACCCTTGAACTCACGCCACCGCAAGCCAACGGTGAATTGCTCGATGTCGTCGCCATCGATGACACCGGCCTGTCTTCTCTGCCCGCACAGATCACCGCGCCGGACATCACCGCGCCTGCCGCGCCGAGTGAGCTGGCCGTCAGCGCCAACGGCACTGTAGTAACTGGCCGTGCCGAACCGGGTAGCACCGTCCGTATTCTCGCCGCCGATGGCACTGAACTGGGCAGCGCACTGGTCGGACCAACTGGCGTGTTTAGCATCACCCTCGACCCGCCTCAGGTCGATGGTGAAGTACTGCAGGCCACCGCGACCGATGTCGCTGGCAATACGTCGTTTGCCAGCTCCGTCACCGCGCCGGATATCGACGGCGTGGACACCACGCCCCCCAACGCACCGACCAACCTGCTGATCGGCCTTGCTGGCCATCAGCTGACTGGCCGCGGCGAAGCGGGCACTACGGTTCAGGTGCGTGATGCCGCCGGCAATGTGTTGGCGACTGGCACCGTTGGCGCGGATGGTAATTTTGTAATCGCCCTTGATCCTGCCGTAATCGACGGCAGCACCCTGCAGGTGACCTTGACCGATGCCGCGGGCAACGTTTCGCAGCCAGGCTCGGTCACCTCGCAAGACCTGCTGCCACCTGCGCAGCCAACTGACCTGGCCCTGGCTGATGGCGTGACCCTCACGGGTCGCGGTGAACCGGGTGCCACCGTTCAAGTTCGCGATGCTGCGGGCACTGTGATTGGCACCGGGCTTGTGGGCGCAGATGGCAGCTTCAGCCTGACGCTCTCCCTGGCTCAAGCGAACGGAGAAGCGCTGGATATTCGTCTGGTGGACGCCGCTGGTAACAGCTCGACCCCACTGCAGTTCGATGCACCGGATATCACTCCGCCTGATGCCGTCAGCAACATTGTGGTCGGCGCTGGAGGTCTGGTATTGAGCGGTCGCGGCGAAGCCGGGGCCACCGTGGAAGTCCGCGATGCCAACGGCAATGTGATTGGTACAGGCACAGTCTTGGCCAACGGCACCTTCCTGATTGACCTTGACCCGGCTGCCCAACCAGGCGAACACCTGAGCCTGGTGCAGACCGACCCAAGCGGCAACACTTCGGTTGCCCTCGAATACGACGTACCACAAACCACTGCCCCCGCCAGCCCAAGCGACCTGGCCATCGATGCCGATGGCACCACCCTGACCGGTTCCGCGCCAGCGGGCAGCCGCGTAGAGGTCCATGATGCCAACGGCACGCTGATCGGCAGCGCCATTGCCGGTGCCGACGGCACCTTCACCCTTGAACTCACGCCACCACAAGCCAACGGCGAACTGCTCGATGTCGTCGCCATCGATGACACCGGCCTGTCGTCCCTGCCCGCACAGATCACCGCGCCGGACATCACCGCGCCAGCCGCGCCGAGTGAGCTGGCCGTCAGCGCAAACGGCACCGTTGTCACCGGCCGTGCCGAACCAGGTAGCACTGTTCGTATTCTCGCCGCCGATGGCACGGAACTGGGCAGCGCCCTGGTCGGCCCGACTGGCGTGTTCAACATCAGCCTCGACCCGCCTCAAGTTGATGGGGAGGTTCTACAAGCCACGGCTACCGATGCCGCTGGCAATACCTCCACCGCCAGTTCCGTCACCGCACCGGATATCGACGGCGGCGATACCACGCCGCCGGACGCGCCTGTTGATTTGGTAATCGGCCTAGCCGGCCACCAACTGACTGGCCGTGGCGAAGCAGGTACTACCGTTCAGGTGCGGGATGCCGCCGGCAATGTGCTGGAGACTGGCACCGTGAGTGCAGATGGCACCTTTGTGCTGACGCTGGACCCGGCCGTCATCGACGGCAGCACCCTGCAAGTGACCCTGACCGATGCGGCGGGCAACGTTTCTCAACCTGGCTCGGTCACCTCGCAAGACCTACTGCCTCCTGCGCAACCCACCGACCTTGCCCTGGCCAATGGCATCACCTTCACCGGCCGCGGCGAACCTGGCGCCACCGTACAAGTACGCGACGCTGCCGGTACTGTGATCGGTACCGGGCTGGTCAACGCGGATGGCACGTTCAGCCTGACGCTGAGCCCTGCGCAGGCCAATGGCGAAGCCCTGGATATCCGCCTGGTCGATGCCGCTGGCAATAGCTCCGCTGCCCTGCAGTTCAATGCGCCGGACATCACCCCACCGGATGCGGTCAGTAACATCCAGGTCGGCCCTGGCGGCTTGGTCTTGGGCGGTCGCGGGGAAGCGGGTGCCACCGTTGAGGTGCGCGACGCGGATGGCAACCTGCTTGGCCGCGGCGTCGTCACTGCCAATGGTACCTTCCTGATCAACCTCGACCCGGCTGCGCAACCAGGCGAACACCTGAGCCTGGTGCAGGTCGACCCAAGCGGCAACGCGTCCGTTGCCCTCGAATACGATGTGCCGCTGACCACCGCCCCGGCCAGCCCGAGCGAACTGGCCATTAATGCCGATGGCACCAGCCTGACCGGCAACGCACCCGCTGGAACCCGTGTAGAGGTACACGATGCCAATGGCACGCTGATCGGCAGTGTCGTGGCAGGTGACGATGGCACCTTTACTATCGTGCTCGACCCGGCCCAAGCCAACGGCGAACTGCTCGATGTTGTGGCCATTGACGACACCGGCTTGTCGTCCGTGCCTGCGCAGATCACCGCGCCGGACATCACCGCGCCAGCCGCACCCAGTGAACTGGCCGTCAGCGCCAACGGCACTGTCGTCACCGGCCGTGCCGAACCGGGTAGCACCGTGCGTATTCTCGCCGCCGATGGCACTGAACTGGGCAGCGCCCTGGTCGGCCCAACCGGCGTGTTCAACATCACCCTCGACCCGCCTCAGGTCGATGGCGAAGTGTTGCAGGCCACCGCGACCGATGTTGCTGGTAACACGTCGCTTGCCAGCTCCGTCACCGCGCCGGATATCGACGGTGTGGACACCACCCCACCCAACGCACCGACCAACCTGGTGATCGGCCTCGCCGGCAGCCAGCTCAGCGGCCGCGGCGAAGCCGGGGCCACGGTGCAGGTACGTGACGCCGCTGGCAATGTGCTGGCGACTGGCACCGTAGGCGCGGACGGCAATTTTGTAATCGCCCTTGATCCAGCCGTTAACGATGGCAGCACGCTGCAAGTGGTGCTGACCGACGCGGCAGGCAACGCGTCTGAACCAGGCTCGGTCACCTCGCCAGACCTGCAAGCCCCAGACCAACCCACAGGCCTGGCCTTGGCCGAAGGCGTGACCCTTACCGGTCGCGGTGAACCGGGTGCCACTGTTCAAGTCCGCGACGCTGCGGGCACTGTGATTGGTACCGGACTCGTAGGCGCAGATGGCAGCTTCAGCCTGACGCTGAGCCCTGCTCAAGCGAATGGCGAAGCGCTGGACGTTCGCCTGGTGGACGCCGCCGGCAACAGCTCTGCCCCACTCCAATTCGATGCACCGGACATCACACCGCCTGCCGCCGTCAGCAATATTGCCGTCGGCTCCGACGGCCTGGTCCTCAGCGGCCGCGGCGAAGCCGGCGCCACTGTGCAAGTGCGTGACGCCGAGGGCACTGTGATCGGCACCGGCACTGTCTTGGCCAACGGCACCTTCCTCATCGACCTCGACCCGGCAGCGCAACCCGGCGAGCACCTGAGCCTGGTACAGACCGACCCGAGCGGTAACACGTCCGTCGCCTTTGAATACGACGTACCACTGATCACCGCCCCGGCCAGCCCAAGCGAGCTGGCGATCAATGCCGATGGCACCAGCCTGACCGGCAACGCGCCAGCGGGAACCCGTGTGGAAGTGCACGATGCCAATGGCACGCTGATCGGCAGTGTCGTGGCAGGTGCCGATGGCACCTTCACTATCGTGCTCGACCCGGCCCAAGCCAACGGCGAACTGCTCGATGTTGTGGCCATTGATGACAACGGTCTGTCGTCCGTGCCTACGCAAATCTTTGCGCCAGACATCACCGCGCCGACTGCGCCGAGTGAACTGGCGATCAACGCCGACGGCAGCGTCGTCACCGGCCGTGCCGAACCGGGCAGCACCGTGCGGGTGCTGGCAGCTGATGGCACCGAACTGGGCAGCGCCTTGGTCGGCCCGACTGGCACCTTCAACATCACCCTCGATCCGCCTCAAGTCGATGGCGAGGTGCTGCAAGTTACTGCGACCGATGCTGCAGGCAACGCCTCAACCGCCGGTACGGTCACCGCGCCGGACATCGACGGCGGCGACACCACGCCACCAGACGCACCCACCAACCTGGTCATCGCTCTCGCCGGCAGCCAGCTCAATGGCCGCGGCGAAGCTGGGGCCACGGTGCAAGTCCGTGATGCCGAGGGCAACCTCGTGGCAAGCGGCTCGGTCAACCCGGATGGCACCTTCCAGATCACCCTGGATCCGGCCGTGAAAGACGGCAGCACCCTGCAAGTGGTGCTGACCGACGCAGCAGGCAACGCCTCTGAACCTGGTTCGGTGACCTCGCCAGACCTGCAAGCGCCAGAGCAACCTACCGGCCTGGAACTGGCCAACGGCGTCACCCTCACGGGTAGCGGTGAACCTGGCGCCACCGTACAGGTGCGCGACGCTGCGGGCGACATCATTGGTACCGGCCTGGTCAACGAGAACGGCAGCTTCAGCCTCACCCTGTTCCCAGCTCAGGCCAATGGTGAAGTGCTGGACATCCGCCTGGTGGACGCCGCCGGCAACAGCTCTACCCCGCTGCCATTCGATGCACCGGACATCACGCCGCCTGCTGCGGTGAGCAATATTGTCGTCGGCGCCGACGGCCTGGCCTTGAGCGGCCGTGGTGAAGCGGGTGCCAGCGTGGAGGTGCGCGACGCCGAGGGTAATGTGATCGGCACCGGTACTGTCTTGGCCAACGGCACCTTCCTGATCGACCTCGACCCGGCGGCACTGCCAGGCGAGCGCCTGAGCCTGGTGCAGACCGACCCAAGCGGCAACGCCTCCGAAGCCCTGCAATTCGATGTCCCTGTGACCACCACACCGGCCAGCCCGAGCGACCTGGTGGTCGCCGAAGACGGCACCAGCATCACCGGTTCCGCCCCGGTCGGCAGCCGTGTGGAAGTGCGCGATGCCGATGGCACGCTGGTCGGCAGCGTGGTGGTGGGTGCCGAAGGTACCTTCACCGTCATCCTCAACCCGGCACAAGCCAACGGCGAACTGCTCGACCTGGTGGCAATCGATGGCACCGGCGCGTCGTCCCTGCCGGTACAAATCAGCGCACCCGACATCACCGCGCCGACTGCGCCGAGTGAACTGGCGATCAACGCCGACGGCAGCGTCGTCACCGGCCGTGCCGAACCGGGCAGCACCGTGCGGGTGCTGGCAGCTGATGGCACCGAACTGGGCAGCGCCTTGGTCGGCCCGACTGGCACCTTCAACATCACCCTTGATCCGCCTCAAGTCGATGGCGAGGTGCTGCAAGTTACTGCGACCGATGCTGCAGGCAACGCCTCAACCGCCGGTACGGTCACCGCGCCGGATATCGACGGCGGCGACACCACGCCACCAGATGCACCCACCAACCTGGTCATCGCCCTCGCCGGCAGCCAGCTGAATGGTCGTGGTGAAGCCGGGGCCACTGTTCAAGTCCGTGATGCCGAGGGCAACCTCGTGGCAAGCGGCTCGGTCAACCCGGATGGCACCTTCCAGATCACCCTGGACCCAGCCGTGAAAGACGGCAGCACCCTGCAAGTGGTGCTGACCGACGCAGCAGGCAACGCCTCTGAACCTGGTTCGGTGACTTCGCCAGACCTGCAAGCGCCAGAGCAGCCTACCGGCCTGGAACTGGCCAACGGCGTCACCCTCACGGGTAGCGGCGAACCTGGCGCCACCGTGCAGGTGCGCGACGCTGCGGGCGACATCATCGGTACCGGCCTGGTCAACGAGAATGGCAGCTTCAGCCTCACCCTGTTCCCAGCTCAGGCCAATGGTGAAGTGCTGGACATCCGCCTGGTGGACGCCGCCGGCAACAGCTCTACCCCGCTGCCATTCGATGCACCGGACATCACGCCGCCTGCTGCGGTGAGCAATATTGTCGTCGGCGCCGACGGCCTGGCCTTGAGCGGCCGTGGTGAAGCGGGTGCCAGCGTGGAGGTGCGCGACGCCGAGGGTAATGTGATCGGCACCGGCACTGTCTTGGCCAACGGCACCTTCCTGATCGACCTCGACCCGGCGGCACTGCCAGGCGAGCGCCTGAGCCTGGTGCAGACCGACCCAAGCGGCAATGCATCCATAGCCTTCGAGTACGACGTACCCTCGACCACCACGCCAGCCAGCCCGAGCGACCTGGTGGTCGCCGAAGACGGCACCAGCATCAGCGGTTCCGCCCCGGTCGGCAGCCGTGTGGAAGTGCGCGATGCCGATGGCACGCTGGTCGGCAGCGTGGTGGTGGGTGCCGAAGGTACCTTCACCGTCATCCTCAACCCGGCACAAGCCAACGGCGAACTGCTCGACCTGGTGGCAATCGATGGCACCGGCGCGTCGTCCCTGCCGGTACAAATCAACGCACCCGACATCACCGCGCCGACTGCGCCGAGTGAACTGGCGATCAACGCCGACGGCAGCGTCGTCACCGGCCGTGCCGAACCGGGCAGCACCGTGCGGGTGCTGGCAGCTGATGGCACCGAACTGGGCAGCGCCTTGGTCGGCCCGACTGGCACCTTCAACATCACCCTTGATCCGCCTCAAGTCGATGGCGAGGTGCTGCAAGTTACTGCGACCGATGCTGCAGGCAACGCCTCAACCGCCGGTACGGTCACCGCGCCGGATATCGACGGCGGCGACACCACGCCACCAGATGCACCCACCAACCTGGTCATCGCCCTCGCCGGCAGCCAGCTCAACGGTCGTGGCGAAGCCGGGGCCACTGTTCAAGTCCGTGATGCCGAGGGCAACCTCGTGGCCAGCGGCTTGGTCAACCCGGATGGCACCTTCCAGATCACCCTGGACCCGGCAGTGAAAGACGGCAGCACCTTGCAAGTGGTGCTGACCGACGCGGCAGGCAACGCCTCTGAACCTGGTTCGGTGACCTCGCCAGACCTGCAAGCGCCAGAGCAACCTACCGGCCTGGAACTGGTCGACGGCGTCACCCTCACGGGTAGCGGCGAACCTGGCGCCACCGTACAGGTGCGCGACGCTGCGGGCGACATCATCGGCACCGGCCTGGTCAACGAGAACGGCAGCTTCAGCCTCACCCTTACGCCTGCCCAGGCCAATGGTGAAGTGCTGGATATCCGCCTGGTGGACGCCGCCGGCAACAGCTCTGCCCCACTGCAATTCGATGCACCGGACATCACACCGCCTGCTGCGGTGAGCAATATTGTCGTCGGCGCCGACGGCCTGGCCTTGAGCGGCCGTGGTGAAGCGGGTGCCAGCGTGGAGGTGCGCGACGCCGAGGGTAATGTGATCGGCATCGGCACTGTCTTGGCCAACGGCACCTTCCTGATTGACCTCGACCCGGCGGCACTGCCAGGCGAGCGCCTGAGCCTGGTGCAGACCGACGCGAGCGGCAACGCCTCCGAAGCCCTGCAATTCGATGTCCCTGTGACCACCGCGCCGGCCAGCCCGAGCGAGCTGGTGGTCGCCGAAGACGGCACCAGCATCAGCGGGTCCGCCCCGGTCGGCAGCCGCGTGGAGGTCCACGATGCTGACGGCAACGTGGTCGGCAGCGTGGTGGTCGGCGCCGAAGGCACCTTCACCGTCGTGCTCACGCCAGCACAAGCCAACGGCGAACTGCTGGATGTAGTGGCAATCGACAGCACCGGCGCATCGTCCCTGCCGGTACAAGTCAACGCACCGGACATCACTGCGCCTATCACACCTACCGAACTGGCCGTCAGCACCGATGGCAGCGTGGTCACCGGGCGTGCCGAAGTGGGCAGCACAGTGCGCGTCCTGGCGGCCGATGGCACCGAGCTGGGCAGCGTTCTGGTCGGCCCGAGCGGTGCCTTCAGCATCACCCTTACCCCGGCACAGGTGGATGGCGAACAGCTGCAAGTCACGGCCACCGATACCGCAGGCAATACCTCGACGGCCGGCAGCGTTACCGCACCAGATATCGACAATGGCGACACCACGCCACCGGAGCCGGCCACCAACTTGGTGGTCAGCAATGATGGGCTTACCCTCTCTGGCCGCGGCGAACCTGGCGCGACCGTGGAGGTTCGCAACGATCAGGGCCAGGTGGTGGTCACGGGAACGGTACAACCCGGTGGCGACTTCACCGTGCAGCTGCCCCCCTCGGTTGCAGACGGCTCGTCGCTGCAGGTGACCTTGACCGATGCCGCTGGCAATACCTCGCAACCGAGCTCGGTGCTCACGCCAGACCTCGCCGCGCCGCTGCAACCTACCGACCTTGTCCTCAGCGAGGGCATCAGCCTGACCGGTAGCGCCGAACCTGGCGCCCGAGTGAACGTCCACGACGCGTCAGGCAACTTGATCGGCAGCGCCATCGCCGAACCCGACGGCACCTTCACCCTCACCCTGGACCCGATCCAGGCCAATGGCGAAACCTTGGCCATCACCGTGGTCGATGCCGCGGGTAACACCTCGGTGCCACTGAGTTACGTGGCAGCGGACATCACCGCACCGGCGATCATCACTGACGTCGTCGCGGGTGCCGGCAGCCTGGCGGTCTCCGGCCGCGGCGAAGCCGGCGCCAAAGTGGAGGTGAAAGATACCGATGGCACGGTCATCGGCACCGGCACCGTCGCCCCGAACGGCACCTTCGTGGTTGACCTCGAAACGCCGCTGGCGGCAGGCCAGGCCATCGTCCTGGTGCAAACCGATGCTGCGGGTAATGAGTCGGTGGGCATCGCCGTCATCGTTGCCGATGCACCGCTGCCCGAAAGCCCGAGCGGGCTGGTGCTGGCAGCCGACGGCTCGTCCATCAGCGGCAGTGCCCCTGCGGGCACGCAGGTCGAGGTGCGCGACGCACAGGGTAATGTGCTGGGCAGTGCCCAGGCCGGCCCTGGCGGCGGCTTCACCATCGGCCTCACGCCAGCGCAGGCCAACGGCGAAACACTGGATGTAGTCGCCATCGATGCCGATGGCAACAACTCGCTGCCGACCCAGATCATTGCCCCTGATATCACCCCGCCGAACCAGGCCAGCGACCTGCAACTGAGCGCCGATGGCAGCACCCTCACCGGTCGCGGCGAGCCTGGCACCACCGTGCAGGTCACCAACGCCCAGGGCGATGTGCTGGGCAACGCCCAAGTGGGTGCCAATGGCGTCATCAGCGTGGTCCTGACCCCGCCGCAAACCGACGGCCAGGAACTGGACGTAACCCTGCGCGACGCTGCAGGCAACACCTCTACCGCAACCGTCAACGCGCCTGACCTGGATGGCCCGCTGCAGCCTTCGGGCCTGGCCATCGATACCAACGGCCTCCACCTCACCGGGCAGGGCCAGAGCGGCTCGACCATCACCGTGCGTGCAGAAGATGGCACCATTCTGGGCACCACCACGGTGGGTGGCGACGGCCGCTTCGACGTCACCCTCAACCAGCCCCAGCGCAATGGCGAAAGCCTGACCGTAGACGCCACCGACAGCCTCGGCAACAGCGCAGGCCCGGTCAACTTCACGGCGCCTGATACCACGCCACCGCAAGCGGTTGGCGAGGTAGCCATCGATGGCGCGGGCCTGACCGTCACCGGCACCGGTGAACCCGATGCAACTGTGACCGTACGCGCGCCGGATGGCAGCGTGCTGGGCACCGTTGTGGTCGGCGCTAACGGCGCATTCGAAATCACCCTGGACCCGCCGCAGACCAACGGCCAGGCACTGACCGTGGAACAACGCGACCCAACCGGCAACCTGTCCACCGCCGTCACCCTGCCGGCACCCGACAGCGAGGCACCGGATACCCCGACAGGCACCACGTTGTCCGCTGATGGCCGAACCCTCACCGGCACCGGTGAACCCGGTGCGACGGTAACCGTGACCGGCACGGCTGGCACAGTCGTGGGCACCGCCGTGGTCGAGGCCGATGGCAGCTTCCGCGTGACCATCGACCCGCCACAGCTCAATGGCCAGACCCTGTCCGTCACCCAGGCCGACAGCGCCGGCAATGACTCCCCCGCCGCCCTCGTGACCGCACCTGATCTCGAGGCACCGGAGGCTGCGCAAGGCCTGGGCCTGGACCCGACAGGCACGGAACTCAGCGGCCAGGGCGAGCCCGGCAGCACCGTGGAAGTACGCAACGCTGCCGGGGACTTGCTGGGCACCATCCCGGTGAATGGCGACGGCACCTTCACCGTCACCCTCACACCCGCCCAGACCAACGGCGAAGTGCTGTCGGTGGTATTGATCGATAACGACGGCAATGCCTCGCCATCGGCCACCTTCACGGCCGACGACAGTACGGCACCCACCGCGCCGGCCGGGCTTACCATTACCCCGGGCGGCAACGCCATCCAGGGTACCGGTGAGGCAGGTTCGACCGTCGAAGTGCGCGCCCCTGACGGCAGCCTCTTGGGCTCTGTGGTTGTGCCAGCAGGCGGTAACTTCACGGTGCCGTTGTCCCCTGCGCAACTCGATGGCCAGGCGCTGGAGGTCACCTTGACCGACGCCGCGGGCAACGAGTCCCTGCCCACCCAGATCATTGCACCGGACATCACCCCGCCGGCACTGCCCACCGAGGTGGAGGTCAGCCCGGATGGCACCACCGTGACCGGCAACGCGCCGGGCGCAACGACGGTGACGGTGCGGGATGCAGCCGGCAACGAGACCACCGAGCCGGTGAACCCTGACGGCAGCTTCAGCGTGACGCTGCCAACTCCGCAGACCAACGGTGAACCCGTGACCGTGGTAGTCAGCGACGGGGCCAACAGCGCTGCGCCCATCACCGTCACGGCACCCGATACCACCGACCCACTCCCGGCCACGGGGGTCACCGTCAGCCCGGATGGCAGCGTGGTCGGCGGCGGCGCCGAACCTGGCAGTACAGTCGTCATCCGCAACCCGGATGGCAGTGAACGCGGCAGCGAAACCGTCGGGCCGGACGGTACCTTCGTGGTACCCGTCACGCCGCCACTGGCGGAGGGCGAAACCGTCGACGTGGTGGTGATCGACCCTGCCGGCAACGAGTCCACCCCCGTTTCGCTGGAGGGCCCGGATGGCACCGAAGCCGTTACCCCAAGCGGCCTTGCCATCAGCGCCGACGGCTTCCTGCTCACCGGCCAAGGCACCGTCGGGTCACTGATCACCGTAACCTCGGGCGGCATTACCTTGGGCACGGCAACGGTGGGTAGCGATGGCACCTTCCGGGTGTTCTTCCAGAATGCCCAGCTCAATGGCGAGACCTTGGTGGTCACCGCGCGCACCACGGTCGATGGCGACCCATCGGTACCCGCCACCCTCGTGGCCAACGACACCACCGCGCCAGCCGCCCCGATCGTGGATGGCATCGACCGCACCGGCAGCACGCTGACCGGCCATGGCGAAGTGGGTGCGACCGTACGTGTGGTCAATGCCCAAGGCGACGTGCTTGGCACTGCCACCGTCGGCAGCAATGGCTTGTTCAGCATCAGCTTCGCGCCACCGCTGACCAATGCCCAGAACCTGATCGTCACCCAGGCCGATGCGGCCGGTAACGTGTCGCTCGCAGCCACCTTGCAGGCCCCTGACCTGCAGGCGCCGCTGGCGGCCAGCAACCTCAGCCTCAACAGCGCGGCCACCGTGCTCAGCGGCGAAGGTGAGGCCGGTGCCACCGTCACCGTACGCGATGCCAGCGGCGCCATTCTGGCCACCGGCACCGTCAACCAACTCGGCCAGTTCCAGATCACCCTGCCGAGCGCGCAAACCAGCGGCAGCCCGCTGCAGGTCACGCTCAGCGACGCCGCCGGCAACATTTCTGGCCCGGCCAGCCTGGCCACGCCAGACCGCACGCCGCCTGCAGCCATCAGCAACCCCGTACTGAGCCAGGACGGCAAGCAGCTGTCGGGCAGCGGTGAGGCAGGTGCCACTGTCCAGGTGCGCAATGCCGCCGGGACTGTGCTCGGCACGGCCGTGGTCGGGGCCGATGGCCGCTTCACGGTGGTCTTCGACACCCCGCAAGCCACCGGCCAGGCCATCGGCGTCACGCAGGTGGATGCGGCTGGCAATACCTCGCCAGCGGTCAATGTCACCACCCCTGACCTGACCCCACCAGCGCCGCTGACCAATGTGGTGCTGAACAACAACGGCCTGACCCTGACCGGCCTCGGCGAAGCCGGCGCCACCGTCACCGTGCGCGGCCCGGATGGCACCATCATCGGTACCGGCCTGGTAAGCGCCAACGGCAGCTTCACCCTGACCCTGGACAACGCTCAACTCAACGCCCAGCACTTGAGCGTGACCCAGACCGACGCAGGCAATAACACCTCCACCGCCGTGGCGGTCACCGCGCCGGACTTCACCCCACCGCCTGCCCCAACCGCGCTGGCCTTGGCCGCCACTGGCCTGCAGTTGACCGGCAGTGCGGAAGCCGGCAGTACCGTGACCGTGCGCGATGCCTCTGGCAACGTGCTGGGCACTGCGGTAGCTGGCAGCAACGGCACTTTCCAGGTCACCCTGAACAGTGCCCAGACCAACGGCCAGACCTTGCAGGTAACCGCCACCGATGCCGCAGGCAACGTGTCGCCGGCCGCGCCGTACACCGCAGCCGATACCACGCCACCCGCCGCAGTCGCCAACCTGGCGGTCTCCGCCAATGGCGCGACCCTCACCGGTACCGGCGAAGCCAACGCCACGGTCACCGTTCGCGCACCGGACGGTACCGCACTGGGCACGGCCACGGTGGGCGCCGATGGCAGCTTCACGGTCAACCTGTCACCTGCCGCCATCACCGGCGAAAGCCTCAGCGTGGTGCAGGCCGATGCCGCGCAGAACGTTTCACCTGCACAAACCGTCACCGCACCGGGCATCCTGGCGCCAGAGACGCCCGACAACCTGGTACTGGCCGCTGATGGCCTGGTAGTAACCGGCACGGCAACGCCAGGCAGCACGGTCACTGTCTACGGCCCCAACGGCGTATTGCTGGGCACAGCCCCGGTCGCCAACGACGGCACCTTCACGGTCAACCTCGGCAGCGTCCAGGCCAACGGCGAAGTGCTGCATGTGAGTGCGGTAGGCACCGATGGCAGCACGTCGCTGCCAGCCACCCTGCAGGCACCGGACACCACGGCGCCGCTGCCACTGGCCAACGTCGTGCTGTCCAGCGATGGGCTGGTCCTCAGTGGCCGCGGCGAGCCGGGTGCCACCGTCACCGTGATCGGTGAAGGTGGCGTCGACCTCGGCACTGGTGTGGTCGATGCCAATGGCAACTTCAGCATCAACCTGGGCAGCGCGCAGATCAATGGCGAACAGCTCAGCGCCAGCCAGTCCGATGCCGCCGGCAACGAATCCAACAGCATCAGCCTTATCGCGCCGGACCGCGTGGCGCCCGATGCCGCCGAGAACCTGGCCTTTGCCGGTGGCGGCAGCCTGCTCAACGGTACCGGCGAAGCGGGCAGCACTGTGCGCGTGCTGGCCGCCGATGGCAGCGTGCTGGGCACTGCGGTGGTGCGTGGCGACGGCAGCTTCCAGGTCGACCTCAACGCGCCTCAGGCCAACGGCCAGCAAGTGCAAGTCGTGCTGACCGATGCCGCTGGCAACCAGTCGGCTGCCAGCCCAATCACCGCGCCGGATACCACCCCACCCACCGCGCCAACCGAGCTGGCTATTTCCAGCGATGGCATCACCCTCACCGGCCGCGGCGAGGTCGGCGCGCTGTTGATCGTCACCGGGCCAGATGGCAGCGAGGTTGGCAGGGCCACTGTCGATGCCAGCGGCCATTTCACCGTGATCCTCAGCCCAGCACTGGGTAACAGCGAGCTGCTCAGCTTCACCCAGACCGACACTGCCGGCAACGTGTCGCCAGCGGCTACCCTGCTGACGCCAGACTTCACCCCACCCGCCGCGCTCACCGATGTCGACATCTCGCTCGACGGCAGCGTGGTCATCGGCCTGGGCGAAGCCGGTGCAACCGTCACCGTCAGCAACGCCGCAGGCGCGGTGCTGGGCTCTGGAATCGTACTGGCCGACGGCAGCTTCCGTGTCGAACTGACACCGCCACAAATCAACTACGAAATCCTGTCGGTACAGCAAGCCGACCCACCCGGCAACATCAGTGCGCCGGTCAACGTCCGGGCGCCGGACCTCACGCCACCGGAGGCCGCGACCGAACTGCGGCTCAACGCAGCGGGCGATCTGCTCAGCGGCGTCGGCGAAGCGGGTGCGACCGTTAGGGTCTACGCCGGCATCACGCAAATCGGCACGGTCCAGGTGGACGCGGACGGTACGTTCCAGGTCAACCTGAGCTCGGCGCAGCTGAACGGGCAGGTGCTGCAAGTGACCCTGACCGATGGCCGCAACAACGTCTCGCCGATCAGCACGACCACGGCAGTAGACATCACACCGCCCGCCTCGGTGATCGCCACGATCAACGACAGCGGCACCCAGCTGATCGGCACCGGCGAACCCGGCTCACGGGTCACCGTGGTCAACAACCAGGGCGACCTGCTTGGCCAGGTCTCGGTCGACCCGGACGGCACCTTCGTGCTCGACCTGAACGCGGCGCAAATCAACGGCGAAGTGCTGACCCTCATCGCCCAGGACGCCACCGGCAACCCATCCGCACCACTGCAAGTGACCGCGCCAGACCTGACGCCACCGGTACAGCCGAGCGACCTGCTGCTCAACCCGGCCGGCACCTCGATGACCGGTACCGCCGAAGCGGGTACCACCGTCACCGTTCGCGGGCCGAACAACAATGTGGTCGGCGAGGTGGAAGTCCCTGCAAACGGCCAATTCACCGTCACCCTCAACCCAGCCCAAAACAACGGCCAACTGCTGACAGTGGTGTCCACCGACGATGCCGGCAACAGCTCGCTGCCTGCCAGCTACCAGACCAACGACACCTCGCCACCTGCCGTGGTCACAGACATGGCCATCAACAACACCTTCGACGTGCTGACCGGTAAAGGCGAGCCGAATGCGATCGTCACCGTCAGCCGCGGTGGCACTGTGCTGGGCACTGGCCAAGTGGATGCTGCCGGCAACTTCCAGGTCACGCTGGTACCGCCTGCGGGTATTCTGGCTACGCTGGGGGTGACGCAATCTGACGGCTTCAACACCTCCGCGGTCGCGACCTATGTCACGCCATTGGTAGCACCGCCCGTGCCGCCAACCAACGTGACCCTGGGCAGCGATGGCCTGACCTTGCAGGGCAATGCGCCGAGCGGCGTCGGTATCCGCGTCTACGATGCCGCCGGCAACCTGATCGGCACCGGCGGGGCCACCCTCAATGGCACCTTCACCCTGCAACTGAACGCGGCGCAGCTCAACGGCCAGCACCTGACCGTGACGGCTGTGGCGCTGGTGGGCGGCGAATCGCAACCGACCTTCGTGCAGGCCGCCGACATCACGCCACCGGCCAACCCGGTGGTGACCGGCCTGTCTGCCAACGGCCTGGTACTGAGTGGTACCGGTGAAGCCGGGGCCACGGTAACCGTGCGCGACGCCAGCAACAACGTGCTCGGCACTGGGCAAGTGAATGCCGGTGGCGCGTTCAGCATCAACCTCAATACCCCGCAGCTCAACGGCCAGGTATTGGGCGTGAGCCAGGCTGACGCGGCAGGCAACGTGTCTGGCAGCACCAGCGTCACCGCCATCGACGTGCAGCCACCGGCCGCGCCGACCAACCTGGTCATCAATGGCGCTGGCACCGAGCTCACAGGGCGTGGCGAGGCGGGTGCAACCGTGACCGTGCAAGGCCCGAACGGCCCGCTGGGCTCGGCCGTGGTTCAAGCCGATGGCACGTTCACCATCACCCTGACCACACAGCAAAACGATGGGCAACTGCTGGTGGTACGCCAGTCCGACCCTACCGGCAACCTGTCCAGCAGCGTCAACGTGACGGCGCCGGACACCACACCGCCAGCCGCGCCACTGGCCACCATCAACGCCAACGGTACGGCCGTCAGCGGCTCTGGCCAGGTCGGCAGCACCGTCACGGTGCGCAACGGCGCAGGCACTGTCATCGGCACGGCCACGGTGGGCAGCAACGGCCTGTTCGTGGTCAGCCTGACTGCGGCGCAGATTGACAACCAGGCCTTGAGCGTCACCCTCACCGACGGTGCAGGCAATGTCTCGACCGGCACTGCGCTCACTGCACCGGACCTGACCCCGCCTGCAGCCGCCGGCAACCTGGCGATCAGCGCCGACGGCAGCACCCTCACCGGTAGCGGCGAAGTGGGCGCCACCGTCACCGTGCGCAGTGCCAACGGCACCGTGCTGCAAACGGCGGTGGTGCAACCGGACGGCAACTTCACCGTGACCCTGAGCCCGCCTCAGGACAACGGCCAGTTGCTGTCGGTGACCCTCAGCGACGGGCGCGGCAACGTGTCCGGTAACGTCAACATCACCGCACCAGACGTCGATGCCAACGCCCCGGTAATCGCCAGCGACAACCTGGTGACCGCCGAGGTCAACCTGGCACCGGTGGTCAGCTCGCGCAGCTATCAGGACAGCTTCACCACCTTGCTGGCAGGCTTCACCAAGACCTACACCTGGACGGTCGGTGCCGGCACCACCGTGGACCCAACGCTGACCCTGACCACCAGCAGCGCACTGTCGCTGCTCGACAACGCCACCTTCACCCTGCAAGTGAAGAACGCTGCCGGCAACTGGGTGACCTTGGCCACGGGCACCAGCCAAGGCCTGCTCGACCTCATCCTGCTGCCGCTGGGCCAGGGCCTTCGTGTCGACATCGGCGAGCTGCAGGCCGGTGACTATCGCCTGACGGTCGGCAGTGGCGGCATCGGCCTGGTCACCAACGTGACCACCACGCTGGACATCGAGACCACCAGCCTCACGCAGTTCACCGGCACCGGCACGGCAAAAACCGGCAACGTCATTACCGACGTTGGCACCGACGGCAGCGTCGACGCCCTTGGCCCGGACAGCGCCGCCGTGCTGCAGGTGATGAAGAACGGCAGCTATGTGTCGGCGGGCAGCGCCACCACGGTGCAGGGCCTGTACGGCACCCTGGTGATCCGCGGTGACGGCAGCTACACGTACACGCCTAACGGCAGCCCATCGAGCGTCGGCAAGGTCGATGTGTTCAGTTACCAGTTGCTGCACGCCAACGGCGCCTCCGATGCGGCCAACCTGTATGTGCGCATCGACAGCCCACAAGCCACGGAGATCTGGAGCGACACCAACTACAGTGCACCGGCCACAGTGCTCGACGCGGTCAACGACGCCGGCACCAGCCACCTCACCCTGGCCAACCGGGTGGACACCAGTACAGCCTCGCTGGGCACACTGGGCCTGCCTTTGATCGGCACACGCCAGGCCACCTACACCACCAGCGTTGCCGCTGACACCACGGCCAACCTGCAAGTGGTGGTCAACTCCACCAACTTGCTGAGCTTGCTCAATGGCACCACCATCGACCTGCTCAAACTCAACCCAGCGACCGGCCAGTACGTGCTGGTGCAGTCGGTCGGCGGCGGCTCGCTGATCAGCCTGCTCGGCGGTGGTGCAGGCTACACGTTCCAGAACCAGGGGGCAGGCACCTACCACGTGCGCGTCACCGCGGGCGGCATCGGCCTGGCCAGTTCGATCACCACCAGCGTCAACGCCACCACCACGCACCTGACCGAGTTCGTGGTCAGCGGCGCCACGGCGGTCACCGGCAACCTGTTGGCCGACGACAACCTTGGCTCGCCATTGACCGTGCTGAGTGTGATGACGGCGGCCAACACCTACACCATCCCAGGCTACAACGGGGTCAGTGTGGCGGGCAGCTACGGCACCCTGCTGGTGCAAGCAGATGGCAGCTACACCTACACCCTCAACGCCGGGCTGACCAATGCGGTGATTGGCCAGCATGAAACCTTCACCTACGAGCTGACCCACCCCAACGGCACCACCGACACCGCCAACCTGACCATCAGCCTGGACAACGCCGCCAACTTCACGGCCACCAGCTCGCTGCTGGCCGACAGCGGTGACGAAGGCGTGGCACTGGCCAGTCTCGCGGCCGTGGCCTCCAGCGAAGTGATTGCCGGCACCGATGGCAATGACCACCTCGATGGCAGCCAAGGCGGCCACATCACCCTGCTGGGTGGTGCGGGCGATGACACCCTGGTGGTGGTCGACCAGAACTTCGCCAGCGTCGAGGGTGGCAACGGCAACGACACCCTGCTGTGGGGCGGCGGCGATGCCAGCATCGACCTGGGCAACCTGGTCGGACGGGTCCACGACATCGAAGTGATCGACCTCAACGACACCAGCTCGGTGGCGTTGACCCTGAACCTGGCGGACGTGGTCGCGATCACCGAAACCGGCAACGACACACTGGTCATCAAGGGGGATGAAAAGGACTCGGTTCACATGACGGACAACTGGGCGCTGGTCGGGAACCAAACTGCCGACGGCATCGACTATAACCAATACACGGCCCAGGAGGATCCGAGCCATCACCTGTGGGTGCAGAACGGTATCCATGTCGTCTGAGGCCGCTGCAATCCCGCCGGGCAATCGCCCGGCGGCAAGGACGAACAGCAGTAAGGGAACTATGTGAAGCGAAGCAGTCCGCTGTCACCGCTGTTGCTGGGGGCCTTCGGGCTCCTGGCCCTGAACTTCAACACGGCTGCCCAGGCAGCCGACGACATCGACCCACAACTGCGCCAGATCGGGCCTTCACTGCTACGTGATGCGCCCGACGCGGTGCCCGCCCGCCCACCTATCGGCATGGCCCCCGTCAGCAATGGCGACCGCCTCGGGCTGACCGAAGCGGTGCTGCAAGCCGCGCAATGGCACCCCAGCATCGCCGAGGCCATCGGCAACCTCTACAAGCAAGGCGAAGGCATCAACGTTGCCCGCGCCGGTTACTACCCGCAGATTTCCGGCGGTATCCGCACGGGCTATGACACTGGCTACGGCGGCGACCGCAACAGCCAGGCGCTCAACCTGTCGCTCAAGCAGATGCTCTACGACTTCGGCAAGGTCGACAGCGCCGTCAGCGCTGCCCAGGCCGCCGCCGCCCGCGCCCAGGCCAATATCCTTCTGGTGGTCGACGAACTGGCCCGCGACACCGCCTATGCCTGGGTCGAGACCCGCCGCTACGAGCAACTGATCACGATTGCCCGCGACCAGATCCGCGGGGTCGGCGACATCGCCGGCATGGCCCGCCAGCGCAGCGACATGGGCGCCAGCACCCGCTCCGACGTGGTGCAGGCCGAATCCCGGGTAGAGAGCGCCCGCGCCACCCTGGAGGAATACCAGTCTCAGTACGAACGCTGGCGCTCGACCCTGGCGTCATTGCTCGGCCGGGTCACCCCGCCCATGCTCGCCGAAGAGTCGCCCCCCGAGCTGAACCAGGCCTGCAAGCGCCCAGGGCAAGGTGATGACCGCCTGCCCGCCGTGTTGATGGCCTTGGCCCAGCGCGCCCAAGGCCAGGCCGAACTGGCCCAGGCCAAAGCCGAGGCCTACCCGACCGTGTCGCTGCAGCCGCAGGTCAACCACTACCTGGACAACGACTACAACCGCGACAACTCACGCATGGACCGCACCCAGGCGGGCATCTACCTGAACGTCGAGGTGCCCATCTACCAAGGCGGCGCCATCAGCGCCCGCACCCGCGCTGCGGGCCATTCGCTGACAGCCGCCGACTCGGCCGAAGATGCCGCACGCCTGCAGGCACGCCGTGGCCTGGCCGAGGCCATGGCGCAGACCTCGGGGCTGGGCCGTCGGCTGAGTTCGCTCGAAGCCCGCCAGGTCAGTATTCAGGAGGCGCGCATGCTTTATGGCCGGCAATACCTGGACCTGGGCACCCGGCCCCTGCTCGACCTGCTCAACGCCGAGCAGGAAATCTACCAGTCTCGTTTCGAACTCGCCGGCACCCGCTCCGACTTGCTGCGCCTGGATGTCGACTGCCTTTACAACACCGGCGCCCTGCGCACGGCCTTTGGCCTAGAGGGGCGTAACCTGCAAGGTGTGGAGATCCAGCCATGAACGAAACCGTCAATGTGACCCTGCCGAGCCAGGCCCCGGAGCAAACGGCCAACGCTCGCCCCGACCTGGGGCCTTGGCTTGAGGTCATGCTCCAGGTCGCGCACCACTATCGCCTGGACGTCTCGCCCCAGCGCATTCGCCTGGCGGCCGTCGAAGATGCCCGCCCGCTGGATGAGATTCTCCGCCACATGGCACGCCAGGCCGGCCTGGCGCTGCGCTTCGTGCGCTTCGATGCCAAAGGCCTGCGGCAGTGGCGCACGCCGCTGGTGCTGGAACTCGACGATGGCCAGTTGGCAGTGGTCGAATCGGTGACCGAAGAAGACGACCTGGCGGTGGTCTTCGCAGGCGACCAAGGCCTGACTTCGCGCCTGCCCCGCGACACGCTCAAGGGGCGCATCACCCGGGTCGCCCTGCTGCGCCCGGCGCGGCCGTTGCGTGATGTGCGCACCGACGACTACACCGCACCCTACGACCGCCACTGGTTCGCGCGTATCGTCCTGCGCGACCTGCGGCCCTATGGGCAGGTGATGGTCGCCTCGCTGGTGGCCAACGTGTTGGCCCTGGCCGGTGTGCTGTTTTCCATGCAGGTCTACGACCGGGTGATCCCCGCCGAATCCCTGCCGACGCTGTACGTGCTGTTTGGTGGCGTGGTGCTGGCGCTGGTGTTCGACTTCAGCATGCGCCTGCTGCGCCTGAAGGTCACCGACCTGCTGGGCAAACGCGCCGACTTGCGCGTCTCTGACCTGGTCTATGGCCATGCGCTGCGCTTGCGCAACTCGGTACGGCCCAAATCCACCGGCTCGTTCATCTCGCAGTTGCGCGAGCTGGAGTCGATCCGTGACCTGATCACCTCGAGCACCGCCACCGCCCTGGCCGACCTGCCGTTCTTCCTGTTGTTCCTGTTCGTGTTCTGGCTGATCGGCGGCGTGCTGGTGTTCATCCCGTTGGTGGCGTTGCTGGCCATGGTGCTGCCCGGGCTGCTGGCGCAACGGCGCCTGGCACGCCTGGCCAATGCCTCGATGCGTGAGTCGGCGCTGCGTAACGCCATGCTGGTGGAAAGCATCCAGGGCCTGGACGAGATCAAGGCGCTGCAAGCCGAAGCCCGTTTCGAGCGGCAATGGAACCAGTACAACGCCGCCTGCGCCCACACCAACCTGCGCCTGCGTACCTTGACCAATGGCTTGGTGACCTGGACGCAGAACGTGCAGGGCGCGGTGTTCGCCGTGGTCATCGTCATCGGCGCACCGATGGTGATCGCCGGCGACCTCACCACCGGTAGCCTGGTGGCGGCGTCGATGCTGTCGTCGCGCATGATGGCGCCGCTGGCACAGCTGACCCATGTGCTGACCCGCTGGCAACAGGCCAAGGTGGCCCTGCAGGGCTTGGACAAGTTGATGCAGTCACCGGTCGACCACCCTGAAAACGAAGCCCGCGTGCACCTGCCAGCCATCCGCGGCGAGTACCAGCTACGCCAGGCCAACTTCCGCTACAGCGCGGAGGCGCCTCCCGTCCTCACCATCGGCCAGCTGGACATCCAGCCGGGTGAACGCATCGCCGTGCTCGGCCGCAACGGTGCCGGCAAATCTACCTTGCTGCAGGCCCTGGGCGGCGCCATGGACCTGGTCCAGGGCGAAATCAACCTGGACGGCATTGCCCTGGCCCATCTCGACCCCGCCGACCTGCGCCGCGATGTCGGCTTGCTGCCGCAATACTCACGGCTGTTTCACGGCACCCTGCGGGAAAACCTCACCCTGGGTGCCGGCCAGGCCAGTGACCAGGAGTTGGTCGCGGCGCTGGCCGCCACCGGCGCCCTGGAGTTCGTCCGCAGGCTACCCAAAGGTATGGACCACCTGATTCTGGAAGGCGGTGTCGGGTTGTCCGGCGGCCAACGCCAGGCCTTGGTGCTGTCGCGCCTGCTGGTGCGCCAGCCGCAGGTGCTGTTGCTGGACGAGCCGACCGCGTCCCTCGACGACATGACCGAACGCAAGTTGCTGGATAACCTCGACCGCTTCTGCCAGGGCCGCACCCTGGTAATCGCCACCCACCGCCTGAGCGTGCTGCAGCGTGTCGACCGGATTATCGTGCTGGATGGCGGCCGCATCGTCATCGACGACAACCGCGATGCCGCGTTGGCCAAACTGCAAGGAGCCCAGGCATGAGCAACCATGAACTCCCGGCGTCCTACCTGGACGGGCAGGACGACCAGGCGGTATTCCGCGCCGGCCGAATCATCACCATCTGCGCGCTGATGCTGGCAGCGTTTCTGGCCTGGGCGGCCTGGTTCGAAGTCACTGAAGTTTCCACCGGCACCGGCAAGGTGATCCCCAGTTCGCGCGAGCAGGTGATCCAGTCGTTCGAGGGTGGCATCGTCGCCCAGATGAGCGTCGCCGAAGGTGACCTGGTCGACCGCGGGCAGGTGCTGGCCCAGCTCGACCCAACCAAGACCGCCTCCAGTGTGGGCGAGAGTGAAGCCAAGTACCGCGCGGCCAAGGCCAGCCAGGCCCGCTTGCGTGCAGAGGTCACCGGCAAGCCGCTGGTGTTCCCCGACAGCCTGCGCGACTCCCCCGACCTGGTCGACGCCGAAACCGCGCTGTACCAGACCCGCCGCCGCGGCCTGGAGCAGACCCTGGCCGGTATCGACGATTCGCTGCAGCTGGTGCGCAGCGAACTGAAGATCACCGAGAACCTGGCGAAGATGGGCGCTTCAAGCCGCGTCGAGGTGATCCGCCTGAACCGACAGCGCTCGGAACTCGAGCTCAAGGCCAACGAAGCGCGCTCCGATTACCTGGTACGGGCCCGCGAAGAGCTGGCCAAGGCCAGCGCCGAGGCCGACAGCCTGTCCGAAGTGATCCGCGGGCGCAGCGACTCGCTGACCCGCCTGACCCTGCGCTCGCCGGTGCGCGGTATCGTCAAGGACATCGAGGTCAATACCTTGGGAGGTGTGGTCCAGCCCGGTGGGCAAGTGATGAAGATCGTGCCGATGGATGAACGCCTGCTGATCGAAACCCGCATTGCGCCCCGAGACATCGCCTTCATCCACCCCGACCAGGCCGCCAAGGTGAAGATCAGTGCCTATGACTACTCGGTGTATGGCGGGCTGGAGGGCAAGGTGGTCGGCATCTCGCCGGACACCCTGCAGGACGAGGTGAAGCCGGAGATCTACTACTACCGGGTGTTCATCCGCACCGAGCAGGACAGCCTGCAGAACAAGGCCGGCAAACACTTTGCGATCGTGCCCGGGATGATCGCCACGGTGGATATCCGCACGGGTGAAAAGACCATTCTGGATTACCTGATCAAGCCGTTGAACCGGGCCAGGGAAGCCCTGCGCGAACGCTGATGACCCGGTTATCCGATGCCCTGTAGGAGCAGCCTTGTGCTGCGAAGAGGCCGGTGACAGCAACGCATAACTGCTGGGTATACACCGGCCTCTTCGCAGCACAAGGCTGCTCCTACACGGATTCGGCTGACAGGCTAAAGAGCCGGCTCGGCGGGCCGATATCCTTCTATCCTCTATTCCCACGAAGGTCACCATGGCCACGCAAAAAGCCCGCGCGGATTCGCTGTCCCTGCTGCTGTTCACCCTGCGCAGCGGCAAGCTGATGGCAATCAACCTGCTCAAGGTCAGCGAGATCATCCCCTGCCCTTCACTGACCAAGCTGCCCGAATCGCACCCCCACGTGAAAGGCGTGGCCACCTTGCGCGGCAATTCGCTGTCGGTCATCGACCTGTCCCGTGCCATCGGTGAGCGCCCGCTGGCGGACCCTGAAGGTGGCTGCCTGATCGTCACCGAAATCAGCCGCTCACGCCAAGGCCTGCATGTGCAGGCCGTGAGCCGCATCGTCCACTGCCTGAGCACCGACATCAAACCGCCGCCCTTCGGCTCGGGCAACCGCTCGTTCATCACCGGCGTGACCCGGGTCGACAACGCGCTGGTGCAGGTACTGGACATCGAGAAGGTCATTCACGCCATCGCCCCGCCCGCCGCCGAGCCACAGCACGGGGCACTGAGCGAAGAAGACGCAAGCCTGCTGGCCGCCGCCAACATCCTGGTGGTAGACGACAGCCAGGTGGCCTTGCAGCAGTCGGTGCACACCCTGCGCAACCTCGGCATCGAATGCCACACCGCGCGCAGCGCCAAGGATGCGATCAACGTGTTGCTGGACTTGCAGGGCACCGAGCAGGCGATCAACATCATCGTCTCCGACATCGAGATGTCCGAGATGGACGGCTATGCCTTCACCCGCACGCTGCGCGAGACGCCGGACTTCCAGCACCTGTATGTGTTGCTGCACACCTCGCTCGACAGTGCCATGAGCAGCGAAAAAGCCAGGCTCGCGGGGGCCAATGCCATCCTCACCAAGTTTTCCTCGCCCGAGCTGACCGATTGCCTGGTGGTGGCGGCGCGGACGGTGGTGTTTGCCGAGCATTGATACATCAAGCGACAAACTCCCCGGCTTGCCGTCGGGGGTGAGTCGGGCATAATTCGCTCCCCTCGGAAGATTTTTGCCGGAATCGCGTATGAAGTTTTTCAGCTCCCTCCTTGTCGCCTGCGCGCTCTTCAGCGGTGTCGCCCAGGCCTCCAGCAGCCAGGCCTGGAACGAGCAGCGCCAGCAGATGCTCAAGGCGTGCCTTGCCGCCAGCCAGTTCAAGGACGCTCACGCGCGTGGCAAGCCCGCTGAATTCGACGACCAGGTCGGCATGAGCGCCCTGCTGATCGAAGGCGTCTACCCGCAAAAACACATGCAGCAGCGCACCGGCACCGAACTGTGCCTGTACGACCGCCAGCACCAGCGCGCATTCGTCAGCGAATGGAGCCCGGAAGCCAAGTGACCGACAGCGTGCAATTCGCCTGCACCGGCTGCGGCAAGTGCTGCACTGGCCACCATGTGCCCTTGACCCTCGACGAAGCCCGCCAGTGGGCGGCCTCTGCTGGCCAGGTGGTGGTGCTGATCGAGGCGTTCGTGGTCGACGGCCCGGGCATGCCGGTCGAGCAGCGCGAGCATGTGCTGCGCCGCTCCCACCCGGTGGCCTGCGGCGACACTGAGGCCCGCGTTTCGGTAACGTTCGCGGCGTTCAACCCCGGGCGCTGTCGCAACCTCGACGATAACGACCTGTGCACCATCTATGACCAGCGCCCGCTGGTCTGCCGCATCTACCCGGTCGAGATCAACCCGCATATCCCACTGCGGCCCGAGAACAAGGACTGCCCGCCCGAAGCTTGGCAACAGGGCCCTGAGCTGATTCACGGTACGCAACTGGCCGACCCGCGGCTGGCGGCGCTGGTGCAGGCATCGCGCCAGGCAGACCGAGATGACATCGCGGCGAAGGTTGCCGTGTGCCAGGCGTTGGGCATGACCACGAGTGCGCTGAAAGGTAACGGGTTTACCGCTTATCTGCCGGAGATGGGCGCGTTTGCCGCAGCGCTGGCGCAGGTGCCGGCGGACAACGGTGCGCGGTGGACGCTGCATGTGCAGGATGACGAGCTGACAGCCCGTTTGCAGGGCCATGGCTTGCAGACCACTTGCGAAGCACCGGTTTATTACGCCTTTATTGGTTTTTAGGTAGCCCATACCGGCCCCTTCGCGGGTAAACCCGCTCCCACAGGAGTTGCACCAGCCGCAAGATTGGCGCAATACCTGTGGGAGCGGGTTTACCCGCGAAGGGGCCGGTACTGTCAAACACTGAAACTGTCAGCGCTGTCAGCCAGGCGTCATGCTGCCGACCCGGTCCGGGGGCTATAAGCTTGAATACAGACAACCGTCCCCACCCTTCTGGCCAAGGTGCCCGCTCCGATGCGACGTCCTTCCCGTTCTGTCATCCTCGCCGCCTTGGCGTTGCTTGTCCTGGTCGTGCTGGGCGTCTGGTTCGGCCAGCGTCAGGAGGCCCCCGCCCCCCGCGCGCAGGCGGCTGTGCCGGTGCGCGTGGTCAGCGTCAGCCAGCAGGATGTGCCGCGCTATGCCAGTGCGATCGGCTCGGTGCTGTCGCTGCACAGCGTCGAGATCCGCGCACAGGTAGAAGGGGTGCTGACCCAGGTACTGGTCAAGGAAGGCCAGTGGGTAAAGGAAGGTGACCTGCTCGCAACCCTCGACGACCGTGCCATCCGCGCCAGCCTCGACCAGGCCCGTGCGCAGCTTGGCCAGAGCCAGGCGCAGATCCAGGTAGCCGGTGTCGACCTCAAGCGCTACCGCCTGCTGAGCACCGATGACGGGGTGTCAAAACAGACCCTCGACCAGCAACAAGCGCTGGTCAACCAGCTGCAGGCTACGGTCAAGGGCAACCAGGCGGCCATCGCCAATGCCGAGGTGCAACTGTCCTATACCCAAATCCGCTCACCGGTGACCGGCCGGGTCGGCATCCGCAACGTCGACCCCGGCAACCTGGTGCGCAGCAGCGACACCCAGGGCCTGTTCAGCGTGACCCAAATCGACCCGATTGCCGTCGAGTTCGCCCTGCCTCAACACATGCTGCCTACCCTGCAGAGCTTGCTCAAGGCGCCCGCCCCGGCGCTGGTGCAGGCCTACATGGACGCCGACGGCGAACGCAGCCTGCTGGGTGAAGGCCACCTGGCGCTGATCGACAACCAGATCTCGGCGACCACCGGCACGGTGCGGGTCAAAGCCGAGTTCGACAACAAGGACGGGCGCCTGTGGCCCGGCCAACTGGTCACCATTCGCTTGCGCACGGCCATGCAGGAGAATGCCCTGGTCGTGCCGCCGCCGGTCGTGCAGCGCGGGATCGACGGCCATTTCGTCTACCGCCTGGACGGGGACAAGGTCACCAGCGTGCCGGTCAAGGTGCTGTACCAGGACAGCGGGCTGAACATCATCGCCGGGGTCAAGGCGGGTGATCAGCTGGTGCTCGACGGCCAGTCGCGGCTCAAGCCGGGCTCGCGGGTCGAGGTCACCACCGATGCCCCTGTGCCTTCGGAAATGGCCGACCGCCGGAGCCAGCCATGAATACCCGCAACGGGGTTTCGGCCTGGTGCATCGACCACCCGATCGCCACCCTGCTGCTGACTTTCGCCCTGGTCCTGCTGGGCGCCATCGCCTTCCCTCGGCTGCCGGTGGCTCCGCTGCCAGAGGCCGACTTCCCGACCATCCAGGTCACCGCTCAACTGCCTGGGGCCAGCCCGGAAACCATGGCCTCGTCGGTCGCCACGCCGCTTGAAGTGCAGTTCAGCGCCATCCCCGGCATGACCCAGATGACCAGCAGCAGCGCGCTGGGGTCGACCACGCTGATCCTGCAGTTCACCCTCGACAAGAACATCGACACCGCAGCCCAGGAAGTGCAGGCCGCCATCAACACTGCCACCGCACGGCTGCCACAAGACCTGCCCAACCCGCCGACCTGGCGCAAGGTCAACCCAGCCGACAGCCCGGTGCTGGTGATGACCGTCAGCTCGAACCAGATGCCCGGCAATGACCTGAGCGACTACGCCGAAACCCTGCTGGCCCGGCAACTGAGCCAGATCGATGGGGTCGGCCTGATCAACATTACCGGGCAACTGCGCCCGGCCATCCGCGTGCAAGCGCAACCGGAGAAGCTGGCCGCCATCGGCCTGACCCTCGCCGACCTGCGCCAGGCCATCCAGCAAACCAGCCTCAACCTGGCCAAAGGCGCGCTGTACGGCGAGCACAGCGTGTCGACCATCGCCGCCAACGACCAGCTGTTCCACCCCGAAGACTATGCCCAATTGATCGTCTCGTACCGCGACGGTGCGCCGGTGCACCTGCAGGACGTGGCCAAGGTCATCAACGGCGCCGAGAACGCCTACGTCAAGGCTTGGTCCGGTGACCAGCCGGGGTTGAACCTGGTGATCTTCCGCCAGCCCGGCGCGAACATCGTCGACACCGTCGACCGGGTGCTGGCCGCGCTGCCCAAGCTGAAGGAAATGCTCCCGGCGTCGATCGAGGTGTCGGTGTTGCAGGACCGTACCCAAACCATCCGCGCCTCGCTGCACGAGGTGGAGCTGACCTTGATGATCGCCGTGGCCCTGGTGATCGGGGTGATGGCCCTGTTCCTGCGCCAGTGGTCGGCGACCCTGGTGGTGTCCAGCGTGCTCGGCGTGTCGCTGATTGCCAGTTGCGCCTTGATGTACGTACTCGGCTTCAGCCTGAACAACCTGACCCTGGTGGCCATCGTCATTTCGGTGGGGTTCGTGGTCGACGATGCCATCGTCGTGGTGGAAAACATCCATCGCCACCTGGAGGCGGGTGACGACAGCCGCACGGCCGCCCTAAAGGGCGCAGGCGAAATCGGCTTTACCGTGGTCTCGATCAGTTTCTCGCTGATCGCTGCCTTCATCCCGCTGTTGTTCATGGGCGGGGTGGTCGGGCGCCTGTTCAAGGAGTTCGCCCTGACCGCCACGGCCACCATCCTGATTTCGGTGGTGGTTTCGCTGACCCTGGCACCCACCTTGTGTGCGCTGTTCATGCGCCGCCCGACCGGCGCGCAGCACGGCGGCTTCGGTGAACGCCTGGTCAAGTGGTACGAAAAAGGCCTGAACCGCGCCCTGGCCCACCAGCGCCTGACCCTCGGTGTGTTCGGCGTGACCCTGGCCCTGGCGGTGGTGGGTTATGTGGCCATCCCCAAGGGCTTCTTCCCGTTGCAGGACACCGGCTTCATCCTCGGCACCAGCGAAGCGGCAGCGGACGTGTCGTACCCGGCCATGATCGAGAAGCACCAGGCCCTGGCCAAGATCATCGAGGCCGACCCGGCCGTGCGGGCGTTCTCGCATTCCGTCGGCGTCACCGGCAGCAACCAGACCATCGCCAACGGCCGCTTCTGGATCGCCCTCAAGCCCCGCGGCGAACGCGATGTGTCGGCTAGCGAGCTGATCGACCGGCTGCGGCCCAAGCTCGCCCAGGTGCCGGGCATTGTGCTGTACATGCGCGCCGGCCAGGACATCAACCTCAGCTCCGGCCCATCACGCACCCAGTACCAGTACGTGCTCAAGAGCAACGACGGCGTGGCGCTGAACCTGTGGACCCAGCGCCTGACCGACCGCCTGCGCGAAAACCCGGCGTTGCGTGACCTGTCCAACGACCTGCAACTGGGGGCCAGCGTCACCCGCATCGACATCGACCGCCAGGCCGCCGCACGCTTCGGCCTGACCACCACAGACGTCGACCAGGCGCTGTACGACGCCTTCGGCCAGCGGCAGATCAGCGAGTTCCAGACCGAGACCAACCAGTACAAGGTCATCCTCGAACTGGACGCCCGCCAGCGCGGCAAGGCCGAGAGCCTCAACTACTTCTACCTGCGCTCGCCCCTGAGCAACGAGATGGTGCCCTTGTCGGCGGTGGCCCACGTCGCGCCGCCGAGCACCGGGCCGTTGTCGATCAGCCATGATGGCCTGTTCCCAGCCGCCAACCTGTCGTTCAACCTCGCCCCGGGCGTGGCCCTGGGCGATGCGGTAAGCATCCTTGAGCGCACCCAGCGCGAACTGGGCATGCCCGACTCCATCAGCGGCAACTTCCAGGGTGCGGCGCAGGCCTTCCAGAGTTCGCTGTCGAGCCAGCCGTGGCTGATCCTGGCTGCGCTGGTGGCGGTGTACATCATTCTGGGGGTGCTCTACGAGAGTTTCGTCCACCCACTGACGATCATCTCCACCCTGCCCTCCGCGGGCCTGGGCGCGCTGATGCTGCTCTGGGCCATGGGCCAGGACTTCAGCATCATGGGGCTGATCGGCGTGGTGCTGCTGATCGGCATCGTCAAGAAAAACGGCATCCTGCTGATCGACTTCGCCCTCGAGGCCCAGCGCCACCACGGCCTCACGCCCGAGCAGGCAATCCACCAGGCCTGCCTGACGCGCTTCCGGCCGATCATCATGACCACCCTCGCCGCCCTGCTCGGCGCAGTGCCGCTGATGTTCGGCTTTGGCACCGGCGCCGAGCTGCGCCAGCCACTGGGCATCGCGGTGGTAGGTGGGTTGTTGGTGAGCCAGGCCCTGACGCTGTTCACCACCCCGGTCATATACTTGGCCCTGGAGCGCCTGTTCCACCGCCGCCGGGCCGCTCATGCGGCCGCGCCAAGTGCCAGTTGAGACAAGACTATGCGTGTGCTGATCATCGAAGACGAAGAAAAAACCGCCGACTACCTGCACCGCGGGCTGAGCGAGCAAGGCTTTACCGTGGACCTGGCGCGTGACGGTATCGATGGCCTGCACCTGGCCCTGGAAGGCGACTACGCCGTGATCGTGCTCGATGTGATGCTGCCCGGCCTGGACGGCTATGGTGTGCTGCGCGCCTTGCGCGCGCGCAAGCAGACGCCGGTGATCATGCTGACCGCCCGCGAGCGGGTCGAAGACCGCATCCATGGCCTGCGCGAAGGCGCCGACGACTACCTGGGCAAGCCCTTTTCGTTCCTTGAGCTGGTCGCTCGCCTGCAGGCTCTGACCCGTCGCAGCAGCAGCCATGAACCGCTGCAGATCCAGGTCGCCGACCTGTGGATCGACCTGATGGCGCGCAAGGCCAGCCGCGCCGGCCAGCGCCTGGACCTGACCGCCAAGGAATTCTCGCTGCTCAGTGTGCTGGCCCGCCGCCAAGGCGAAATTCTGTCCAAGACCGCCATCGCCGAGCTGGTCTGGGACATCAACTTCGACAGTGATGCGAATGTCGTCGAGGTGGCGATCAAGCGCCTGCGCGCCAAGCTTGATGGGCCTTTCGACAACAAGCTGCTGCACACCATCCGAGGCATGGGCTATGTCCTGGAAAACCGTGCGGGCTAACTCCATCGCGCTGCGCCTGTCGGCGCTGTTCATCCTGGTGGCGGTGGGGGTGTTTTTGCTGATCGGGTCGGCGTTGTATCGCCAGGTCGACCACAGCCTCGACCTGCTGCCGGCCGCCGAACTGGATGCGCGGTTCAGTGTGCTGGAGTCCACCCTCAACCGCTTCGGCACCGCCGAGCACTGGGCCAAGGTCAGCAACAAGCTCAACCTGCTCAGCGAGGAGGACAAGCGCATCCGCTTCTGGGTGGTCAGCAGCGATCCGGCATACGACTATGGCCACCCCAGCGAACGGGTCCGCGCGTTTGCCGAAGGCCCGCCAGGCATGCGCGACCTGCGCCTGCCAGACCAGCCCTACCCCTACAAAGTCCTGGTCAGCGAGTTGCCGGCCCTGGCCGACCGGCCGCCGCTGCGTTTTCTGATTGGCATCGACACCGAGACCTTCTGGCAGGCGCAACACAGCCTGCTGGTAGCCATCGTCGGCCTGGCGGTGCTCGGTGTGCTGCTGGCGTCGGTGCTCGGTTACTGGGTGGCCCGCATCGGCCTGCGCCCGTTGCTGGCGTTGTCCAACGAAGCCCAGGCACTGGCCCCACCGCGCTTGGACGGGCGCCTGCAGACTCACGATCTGGCCCCGGAACTGGCGCAATTCGCCGGGGCCTTCAACGCCGCGCTCGACCGGGTCAGCCAAGCCTACTCGCGGCTGGAGGCGTTCAACGCCGACGTGGCCCACGAACTGCGCTCGCCGCTGACCAACCTGATCGGCCAGACCCAAGTGGCCCTGACCCGCGGTCGCAGTGCCGAGCACTACTTCGAAGTGCTGCAATCCAACCTTGAAGAACTCGAGCGCCTGCGCAGCATCATCAACGACATGCTGTTCCTGGCCAGCGCCGACCAGGGCAGCAAGGCCACCGCGCTGACCCAGGCGTCGCTGGCAGAGGAGGTGGCGACCACGCTGGACTACCTGGACTACATCCTCGAAGACGCGCAGGTCCGCGTGGAGGTCAGTGGCGATGCTCAGGCGCCCATCGAAAAAGCCCAACTGCGCCGCGCGCTGATCAACCTGCTGAACAACGCGGTGCAGCACACCGCGCCCGACCAAGTGATCGAGGTGCGAATCGAAAACGGGGCGGAACAGGTCACCATCGCCGTGAGCAACCCGGGGCCTGCAATCGATGACGCGCACCTGCCGCTGCTGTTCGAGCGCTTCTATCGGGTGGATGCCGCGCGCAGTAACAGTGGTGGCGGCAACCACGGTTTGGGGCTCGCGATCGTCAAAGCGATCGCCCTGATGCATGGGGGCGAGGTTTTTGTGTACAGCGAGGCCGGCGCCAACACTTTCGGCATTCGCCTGCCAAGCGCTCAACGACGCGGGTTTCCAGCAAAAGCCTGAGTGTTCGCGGCACGATCGTTACCTTTTGCGCAACAGTGCTTATCGTACTTCGCTCTGTTTCCAAGGCCATTGAGGGACTAACTTTAGCCCTGTCCTCATTAGCACTTGCATCGCAAGAAGGTAGTTTCAAATGTCCAACAGTATGGGTATTGCCAGCGTCTTCGTCCTGTCTTCCCTGTTGTTGTCGCCCCTGGCCATGGCCGAAGAATCCCCCGCTTTCGTCGCCCGTAATGCCGAGCTCGCCGCGGTCCATCAAGAAGCCCGCGAAGCCGTAGCCGCACAGCAGACCGATGCCGTAAAAGACGCAAACCAGACAGCTTCCAAAGTGTCCAGCGACGTTAATGCCGATAGCTGATCGACCGCTGTACCTGCTCCCGATTTCCCTTGGCTACGCCATGGGCACCGCTGGTGCCGATATGTTAGCCTTTTAAAGCCGCTGCCAATCAGCGGCTTTTTTTATGTGCTTTAACTATCAGCCCCGCTGTAACGTCCCTAATAAAAAAGTTGCACATTCAAAAATAAAAACTGCCCCACCGTCAGACCAAAGGAGCTAGTACCGGTGCCTTCCGCGTTTCGTTTTACCCCGCTGTTCATTGCATTGACTGCAACGATTCCCACCGCCGCCCAGGCAGATGAAGACAAGGCTGATGGCTTCATCGAAGGTTCTTCGTTCAACCTGCATTTTCGTAATGCCTATTTCAACCGCGACAACCACAACGCCGGCGTGCGCGACACCCGCGAGTGGGGCCAGGGCGCGGTTGCACGCTTCGAGTCCGGCTATACCCCGGGCGTGATCGGCGTTGGCGTGGACGCCCATGCCATGCTGGGCCTCAAGCTCGACGGCGGTGGCGGCCATGCCGGCACCAGCATTCTGCCGACGCATGTGAAGGACGAC
Source organism: Pseudomonas sp. Y3 TE3536 (assembly GCF_053629175.1). Taxonomy (NCBI): domain Bacteria; kingdom Pseudomonadati; phylum Pseudomonadota; class Gammaproteobacteria; order Pseudomonadales; family Pseudomonadaceae; genus Pseudomonas; species Pseudomonas sp. Y3 TE3536. Next base: position 1,066,251 of record NZ_JBRJHU010000001.1, read on the forward strand.
GGCGAACTGGGCGCGGCCCCGCATTCGTTCTCTACCGCAGGCGCAGCGCTCAAGCTCAAAGCCTTTGACACCGAGCTCAAAGCCGGTGACCTGTTCCTCACCAACCCAGTGATCGCTGGCGGCGAAACCCGCATGCTGCCGCAGACCTTCCGCGGTGTAAGCCTGACCAACACCAGTGTCGACGGCCTGCTGCTCGAAGGCGGCCAAGTCAGCTTCACCAAGCCGTACAACCAGAGCGGCCACCGCCGCATCGACACCTATTACGGCTCGCTGGACGAACATGACAAGAGCAAGCATCTGAACTGGGCGGGCGCGTCCTGGAGCGGCACGGAAAACATCACCGCCAACCTTTACGCCGCCGAGCTGAAGGACATCTGGAACCAGTACTACGCTGATTTTGACTACACCTACGTGGTCAACGACCTGGTCAGCCTCAACCCGGGCGTGCACTTCTATCACACCCAGGACACCGGCCAGGCCCTGCTGGGCAAGATCGACAACAACACCTACAGCGTGCATTTCACCGTCAACGCCGGCTTCCACAGCGTCACGGCCGCCTACCAGCGGGTCAACGGCGATACACCGTTCGACTACATCAACCTGGGCGACAGCGTGTACCTGGACAACTCGCGCATGTACTCGGACTTCAACGCCCCCAACGAGCGTTCGTGGAAGCTGCAGTACGGCTATGACTTCGCCGGCCTGGGCGTCCCCGGCCTGAGCACGACGCTGTCGTATTCGCGTGGCGAGGCAGACCTGACCAAGGCTGATCAGGGCAACACGCACTACGACTACTACCGCGCCGATGGCAAGAACGCCATGCACTGGGAGCGTGACCTGGACGTGAAGTACGTGTTCCAGGAAGGCGACTTCAAGGACCTTTCGGTGCTGGTGCGTTATGCCGCTCACCGTGGCAGCCAGGGTTATGCATCGATCGACAGCAGCAGTGACAACGATGAACTGCGCGTGATCGTTGATTATCCGCTGAACGTGTTCTGACCCGCTCCTAGTTTCATTGACTTAGCGCAGACCCGGTGGGAGCGGGCTTGCCCCGCGAACACCGGCGCAGCCGGTGCCAGGCACCGCATGAGGCCATTCGCGGGGCAAGCCCGCTCCCACCGGGTTGAAGGCAGGCTTGCGACCACTGTTCTCTGCACCACCACGCGATTCCGTCGGACAAATCTTGTCCGACAATCCCCTCTTCCCTAGAATGTCGCCGCCGCGAATGGCCCTGCCTCAGCAGTAGCGAGCATGCTCACCCGATCACCGCGTTTCGCACTCTACAGGTCGCACCCCGAGCTGATCCTCAACCTGGGCAGTTGCCTCGCCGTGCTCGCCATCGTGGCCATCGTCAGCTACCTGCTGGCCCGTGAGCGCGACAGCGTCGAGCTGTCGGCCATCCGTTCTTCCAACAACATCGTCCAGCTGATCGAAAGCGATATCCTGCGCAATGCCGAACTCTACGATCAGTCGTTGCAAGGGCTGATCTGGGCAGTCGGGCGCAAGGAGCTGCCTGAAGTGCCTGGCGTGTTGCGCCAGCGGCTGTTGTTCAATGAAGCCTTCGTCGACCGCAAACGCGGTGACGTACTCTGGCTGGACAAGCAAGGTAACGTGGTGGGCGATTCCACCAGCGCCATACCGCGCCAGGCCAACTTCGCCGACACCGGTGTGTTCAAGGCCCATCAGCACAACGCCAACCTCGGCATGCTGGTCGGCCCGCCGTTCAAGGCCAAGCTAGGCGACCTGGACTGGTGCATCAGTTTCAGCCGGCGCATCCCCGGCCCAGACGGCGAATTCGCCGGCCTGGCAGCGGGTGCCCTGCGCCTCTCGTACTTCAGCGAACTGTTCAAGCGCCTGGACATCGGCGATGACAGCAGCATCAACCTGTTCAATACCGACGGCCAGTTGCTGGCCCGCCAGCCTACGCGCCCGCAAGACCCGCTGATCGGCACCAATTACGCCGAGCGGCCCAACTTCAAGCGCATCCTTGGCGAGCGCAGTGGCAGCTTCACAGCCCTTTCTGCCACCCACGGCACCTCGCGCATGTACACCTTCGCCCGGGTCGCCGACCTGCCGCTGATCGTGTTGGTGGTGCACTCGGCCGACGAGGTGTTCCAGTCGTGGCGGCGCACTGCGATTCTGGTCAGCGTGGCCACCGGCGTGCTGTGCATCGGCATCCTCTGGCTAACCTTGCTGCTGGGCCGCGAGCTGCGCCGCCGCCACGAGGCCGAACAAGGCCTGGCCACCCTGGCCGCCACCGACAGCCTGACCGGCCTGGCCAACCGCCGCCGGCTGGACCAAGTGCTGCGCCAGGAGTGGGCACGCGCGCAGCGCAACCACAAGCCGTTGGCCGTGCTGATGGTGGATGTGGACCATTTCAAGGCGTTCAACCAGCGCCACGGCCACGCGGGTGGTGACCATGCCTTACGGGAGGTGGCGAAGTGCATCGAGGGGTGCATCAGGCGCCCGGCGGACCTGGCGGCACGCTATGGCGGGGAGGAATTTCAGGTGATATTGCCAGAAACCGATCTGGCCGGTGCCACCCTGCTGGCCGAACGCATTCGGGCCAGCGTCGCGGCCCTGGCGCCGTTTGCCAATGACACCCGTGCCGTCACGGTCAGCATCGGCATCGGCCTGTACGAAGCAAACCCCCAGCACGATCTGGCGAGCGTGCTGGGGGCTGCGGATGAGGCGCTCTACCGGGCCAAGGCCAACGGCCGTAACCGGGTAGAAGGGCCTGGCGACTAGGAGCGGGCGCGGGCGGCGTTACGCAGCGCTTTCACCTGGTCGTGGTTACGTTGCACGCCTTGCAGTTGTTTTTCCACCAGGGTGTAGCTCTGATCGCTGGCGGTACGGCCCAGTTTGACCAGTTTCTCGCGGGCTTCCTTGTAGGCTTTCAGGGCATGGTCCTCGCCCCGCTCCACTTCGTTCAGCACGGCCTCTTCATCCTTGCCGGTGACCATCGCCTTGAGGTTGACCCAACCACGGTGCAGGTCGCCGCTGATGCTGGTGGAAGTCTCAGGGTCGCCACCCAGACGGCGCACTTCGCTTTGCAGTTCACCGGCGGCATTGGCGCACTCACCGGCGCGCTGCACGAAGAAGGCTTTCAGCTCTGGGTTCTTGACGTCATCGGCCGACGACTTGAAGCCTTTTTCGCCATCCTTGCTGTATTCGATCAGGTCGTTGAGCACATCAATTACGTCTTTGTTGGGGTTGCTCATTTCACGAACTCCTTGGCAGGTGATAGTCATCTGTAATGGAGCAGCGTTCGTGCCAACCTTAGACATAAAAATAAATCGTTATAAATCAATAAGTTAAATAATTAGAAGAATGCACTCGAAGCGGCGTTCTGCATGATTGCCGCTTGGGCCTTCGTGCAGATTGCAGTATGGTCGGCGCTTTTGGACTGCCAGGTGCGTCGATGAAACCGGAAACCCTCGAACTGCTGGTCACCCGGACCATGCCCTTTGGCAAATACCAAGGTCGGATCATCGCCGACCTGCCGGGTGACTACCTGGCCTGGTTCGCGCGCAAAGGCTTCCCGGCCGGGGAGCTGGGCGGGTTATTGGCGTTGATGCATGAAGTCGATCACAACGGGCTGATGGACTTGCTAGAGCCGTTGCGGCAAAAGCATCGGCGCTAATAGCGCCTCATTGTGTTCTGAAGGAGCAGCCTTGTGCTGCGAAAGGGCCGGTATGGCTGAACATTTTGGTAGGCAGTGATGGCCTCTTCGCAGCACAAGGCTGCTCCTACAGATACGGTCGCCAGCCGACCTCAGGGTCGGCTTTTTTGCTGGTTGAATGCTGACTTCAGGCTCGTGCTTGACCTGTAGGAGCAGCCTTGTGCTGCGAAAGGGCCGGTATGGCTGAACATTTTGGTAGGCGGTGATGGCCTCTTCGCAGCACAAGGCTGCTCCTACAGATACGGTCGCAAGCCGACCTCAGGGTCGGCTTTTTGATAGTTCAATGCTGACTTCAGGCTCGTGCTTGACCTGTAGGAGCAGCCTTGTGCTGCGAAAGGGCCGGTATGGCTGAACATTTTGGTAGGCAGTGATGGCCTCTTCGCAGCACAAGGCTGCTCCTACAGATACGGTCGCCAGCCGACCTCAGGGTCGGCTTTTTTGCTGGTTGAATGCTGACTTCAGGCTCGTGCTTGACCTGTAGGAGCAGCCTTGTGCTGCGAAAGGGCCGGTATGGCTGAACATTTTGGTAGGCGGTGATGGCCTCTTCGCAGCACAAGGCTGCTCCTACAGATACGGTGGCCAGCCGACCTCAGGGTCGGCTTTTTGATAGTTCAATGCTGACTTCAGGCTCGTGCTTGACCTGTAGGAGCAGCCTTGTGCTGCGAAAGGGCCGGTATGGCTGAACATTTTGTTAGGCAGTGATGGCCTCTTCGCAGCACAAGGCTGCTCCTACGCAGTTCGCGGCTGGGTGGGGCTAGCCTTTCACCGGCGCGACGGCCAGTTCCACTTGCTCGCTCTTCTTGATCACCGCATACACCACGGCCGTCAGCAAGCTGCCGGCGACGATCGCCAGCAGGTAGAGCAACGCATGGTTGATGGCATTGGGGATCAGCAGCACGAACAGGCCACCGTGCGGCGCCATCAGCTTGCAGCCGAAGTACATCGACAGTGCACCGGTCAAGGCACCCCCGGCGACACTCGCCGGGATCACCCGTAGCGGGTCCTTGGCGGCAAACGGGATGGCACCTTCAGAGATGAAGCACAGCCCCAGTGCCAACGCGGCCTTGCCCGCCTCGCGCTCACTCTGGGCGAACTTGCGCCGGGCGAGGAAGCTGGCAATGCCCAGGCCGATGGGCGGCACCATGCCAGCAGCCATGGTCGCCGCCATGGGGGCATAGCTCGATGAGGCCAGCAGGCCCACCGAGAAGGCGTAGGCGGCCTTGTTGATCGGGCCGCCCAGGTCGACGCACATCATGCCGCCGAGCACCAACCCCAGCAGGATGGCATTGGTGGTGCCCATGCTGTCGAGGAACTGCGTCAGCCCTTCGAGCATGGCCGCCACCGGCTGGCCAACCACGTAGATCATCACCAGGCCCGTGAACAAGCTGGCCAACAGCGGAATGATCAGGATCGGCTTGAGCGCCTCGAGGCTGCTCGGCAAGCGTGCCCAGCGGGCAATGGCCTTGGCGCTGTAGCCGGCGAGAAAACCGGCGATGATGCCGCCGATGAAGCCCGCGCCCAGGGTGCTGGCCAGCAACCCACCAATCATGCCGGGCGCCAGGCCCGGGCGGTCGGCGATCGACCAGGCGATGTAGCCGGCCAACAGTGGCACCATCAGTTTGAACGCCGCCTCGCCGCCAATTTGCATCAACGCTGCCGGCAAGGTACCCGGCTCTTTGTAGGCCTCGATGCCGAACACGAACGACAAGGCGATCAGCAGGCCACCCGCCACCACCATTGGCAACATGAACGACACCCCGGTGAGCAGGTGCTTGTACACGCCGGTCTTTTCACCCTTGCCGGAAGCGGAGGCCGCCGCGGCATCTGCAGCGTTCTCGACCTTGCCTTCAGCCAGGGCCTTGTCCAGGGTGGCGCGTGCCTGCTTGAGGGCGATGCCGGTGCCGCAGCGGTAAATGCGCTTGCCGGCAAACCGTGCGGTGGGGACTTCGATGTCGGCGGCCAGCAGCACCACGTCGGCTTCGGCGATGGCTTGGGCGGACAGCGGGTTGCGTGCCCCCACCGAGCCCTGGGTCTCCACGGTGAGTTGATAGCCCTGCTGCTGCGCGGCCTGCTGCAAGGCTTCGGCAGCCATGAACGTGTGCGCGACGCCGGTCGGGCACGCCGTGACCGCGACAATCCGCACGCCAGCGCCACTCAACGCTGCCGGGCTGTCGGGCGTATCCGCCAACAGCTGGGCGTTGGCCGCCAACAGCTGGGCGTTGGCCGCCGCCTCGTCGAGGAACCCCTCACGGTCGGCCAGGGCCTGGGACGGCGTGCTCTGGTACACGCGCTTGCCGACGAAGCGGGCCAGGTCGATAGGCCCGGTGCTGACTACCAGTACCCAATCGGCCTCGGCGAGCTGGGCCGCCGTCAGTTGCCGCTCGGAGTGCTCGGCGTCCTGCACCTCGACACGGGTGCTCCAGCCACGGCGCTGCGCAGCTGCCGCCAGCAAGCGCGCGCTCAGCACACTGGACACCTGGCCGTTGGGGCAGGCGGTGACAATGGCAATGTTCATCGGCAACCCTCTTGTTGTTCTGTCAGTTGCACGCCGGCTTCAAGGCGTGCCAGTTGCTCGCGGTCACGTATGCCAAAGCCGACCTGGGTCACGGCCTGGGCGGCAATGGCGGTAGCGCGGCTCAAGGTCTGCGCCGGCGCCTCGCCACGCAACAGGCCGTCGACCATGCCAGCCACCAGCGAATCCCCCGCACCCACGGTACTGGCCACCCGCACCGTGGGCGGCTGGGCATGCAGGGCGAGGTCGCGGGCGAACCAGCTGACGCCGTGTTCGCCGGCCGACACCACCACATGCTCGATACCGCTGGCCAGCAGCCGCTCAGCAGCCGCGCGTTGCTGCGCTGGGGTTTGTACGGCCAGGCCCAGCACCTCGCCCAATTCCTCGGTGTTGGGCTTGACCAGCCAAGGCGCACTTTGCAGGCCGACGCGCAAGGCTTCGCCGCTGCTGTCGAGGGCGACCTTGAGGCCCTGAGCTTTGAGTTGCTCGAGCAACTGGCGGAACCATTCGGGGCTGATACCCCGTGGCAGGCTGCCGGCCACCACTACTGCGTCATGCCCTGGGGCGATCTGTTCCAGTTGCCGCAGCAACGCGGTACGGGCGGCTTCATCGACTTCTGGCCCCTGGCCGTTGATATCGGTCACGCGGCCATCAGCTTCGACCAGCTTGATGTTGCTGCGCGTTTCGCCTGGCACGCGGACAAAACAGTCGGCAAAACCACGCCAGGCGATCAAGGCCTCGAACGGCTGCAGGTTGTCCTGCCCAAGAAAGCCGCCCACGGTGACGCTGTGGCCAAGGTCGGCCAAGACCTGGGCAACGTTCAGCCCTTTGCCCGCCGCATCGCTGTGCTGGGCCTGGCTGCGGTTGACGTGCCCCGGGCGCAAGGTATCGAGGCTGATGGTGATGTCCAGCGCCGGGTTCAGGGTAAGGGTGAGGATCTTGGCCATCAGTAACGCTCCACCAGCGCGCGAACCGCCGCAGCGCTGTCTTGTTGCAAGGCTTCGCGCGCCAGGGCGCGGGCCGTTTGGTGATCGGCCTGGCGAACCAGGGCTTTGACTTCGGCAATGCTGCGGGCGGCGACGCTCAACTCGTCAACATCCAGGCCAAGCAGCACGGCCACCGCCTGCGGGTCGGCGGCCAGCTCACCGCACACGCCCACCCACTTGCCTTCGGCATGGGCAGCGCGCACGGTCATGTCGATCAGGCTCAATACGGCCGGGTGCAGGCCGTCGGCCTGGGCCGACAGGCTCGGGTGGCCACGGTCGATGGCCAGGGTGTATTGGGTCAGGTCGTTGGTGCCGATGCTGAAGAAGTCCACTTCGCGGGCCAACTGCGGCGCCAGCAGGGCTGCCGAGGGCACTTCGACCATGATCCCCAGTTGCAGGTCGGCCACAGGGATTTCCTCACGCAGGCGCTCGACCATGGCCCGCGCTTCACGCCACTCGTGCACCTGGCCGACCATCGGGAACATGATCCGCAGCGGGCGCTGGTCAGCGGCGCGCAGCAAGGCGCGCAACTGGTCTTCCATGACCTGCGGGCGCTGCAACGTCAAACGCACGCCGCGCACGCCGAGGAAGGGGTTGTCTTCGGCAGCGATCGGCCAGTACGGCAGCGGCTTGTCGCCGCCGACATCCAGGGTGCGCACCACCAGGGGCCGGCCACCCAGGCCATCGAGCACGCGGCGGTACTCGGCCTCTTGGGTAGCGACGTCGGGTGCCTGGGGGTGGGCCATGAAAATCAGTTCGGTGCGCAGCAGCCCGACACCTTCCGCGCCCTGCTCCACCACCTTGTCGATACCGCTGCTCTCACCGATGTTGGCGAAAACCTCGACCGCATGGCCATCGCGGGTGACTGCCGGTTCATGGCGATGGGCCCAGGCTGCCTGCAAGCGCTGTTCGCGCTGGTCGCGCTCGGCCAGGGCACGCTGCAGCTCGGCGGCCGCTGGCGCAACACTGACCACACCGCGTTGCCCATCGAGCAGCAATGGCGTGCCGGCCTCGAGCAGCAGAATCGACGCACCGGCGCCGACCACTGCCGGAATGCCCAGGGCACGCGCGACAATGGCGCTGTGGGCCGTCGCGCCGCCTTGGGCGGTAACGATACCGGCGACCCGGCTCGGGTCCAGCCTGGCCACATCGGAAGGGCCGACCTCGGTCATCACCAGCACATAGGGCTGTTCGGGCTCGACCTGCGCCTGCACGCCGCACAACTGGGCCAGCACGCGCCGGCCGATGTCGCGCAGGTCAGCGGCCCGTTCGGCGAGCAAGGCGTCATGCAGCGACTCTTGCTGCCGGGCTGCCGCCTCGATCACGGCCATCCACGCCGCCGGGGCGCTTTCGCCCTGGGCCAGGCGCTGCTCGACATCGTCGGCCAACGCCGGGTCGGCGAGCATTTCTTGGTGGGTGACGAAGATCTCGCCGATGGCCTTGTCGCTGCGCTGCACCAAGTTGTGCAGCTCGCTGTTCACCGTTGCCAAGGCCTCGCGCAGCTTGGCCCGTTCCTGGGCGAGGGATTCGCCGCGCAGGGGGTAATCGATGTCGCGCTCGACGCAGACGTGCGCCGGGCCACTGGCAATCCCAGGCGCCGCGCCCACACCCTGGATCCGGCTGCCTGCGGCGGGTGCCTGAAGCACTTCGAGCGGCAGGCTGGCTAGCGGTGCGGGGCTTTGTGGCAGCGGCTCGACGTCCTCGCCCAAGCCCGCTTCGATGGCCGCCAGCAGCGCTGGCAAGGCATCGGCGGCGATGGCCGGTTCGGCAATCAGTTCCAGCTCCTGGCCACGGCGGGCGCCGAGGCTCAGCAGCTTGCTAAGGCTCTTGACCGACACCGCTGGCTGCGCGCTGTCGGTCAGCCGCACACGGATTTCGCCCTCGAAGCCTTTGGCCAGTTGCGCCAGCACCTTGGCCGGGCGGGCATGCAAACCATGGGGGTTGGCCAACACGATGCGCGCACTGGGCCAATCCGCCGGCGCCTCACCGCCCAGCACCTGCAGTACCGCACGGCTGCTGGTGGCCTGGTAGAGCATCTGCCCGCGCCCTTCAATCAGCACTTCGCACAAGCGCTCGAGCAAAGCCTGATGAGCGGCGCCGAGGCTGGCCAGGCAGAACAGGCCGTTGAGCGGCTGATCGCGATAGCGCAGCGGTTGCTGCGGGGTGATGAATGCCAGGCCCGGCTGGCGCACCTGGCGCTCGCTGTGCAGCCACCACAGGCCCTCGCCCAATGGCAAAGGCTCGGCCTGCTGCAGCACGGCGGCAAAGCCACTGTCGACGCAACCGGCGCGCTGCAGCAGGCGCGCACCACGCCAGGCCAGCTCGTCGAAATCTTCGGCCGGCAGGTTCAAGCCAACCAGTTGCGCATCCAACGCCAACGCCTGTGGCGCGCCTTGCAGCAGTTTGAGCAAGGCTTCGGCAGAGCTGGCCCGGCGCAGCGCCTCGGCCAGGTCGGTCTCGCCCAGGGCACGGGTCAGCAATTGCAGCAGGCGCAGGTGTTCATCGGAACGGGCGGCGATGCCAATGGCCAGGTAGACCCTTTGGCCATCGCCCCAGTCCACGCCTTCGGGGAACTGCAGCAAGCGCACACCGGTGGTGTGGACCAGGTCGCGGGTCTGCGGCGTGCCATGCGGGATGGCAATGCCCTGCCCGAGGAAGGTCGAGCCTTGCGCCTCGCGGGCCTGCAGGCCCGCGAGGTAGCCCTCGGCGACCAGGCCGTCGGCCACCAGCTGATCTGCCAGCAGGCGCAAGGCCTCGGCCTTGTCCGCGGCCTTCTGGCCCATGGCTATTTGCCCTGTGGCGAGCTCGAGCATGCCCTTCTCCTTTTGCAGTGCCCAGGTGGGGTACTGAGGTATTGTTGTCGAAAATGGCCAGTTGAACAGCCTTGCGCAGATGGCAGCCGAGGCAGAAAATTTGGCAGATGAAACGATTAACCTGACCAGGCGGCCACGTTACTCGATAATCTCCCGAGGAAAAAGCCCCATCCTGTCGGACAATTGCGACAATGGTCGTCTGCGCGCGAGCGCAGCTCCGGGTCAAACTATCCGGTCTGGCCTCGCAGCCAGCCCCGGTAATAACAAGGAAAATTCGGTGAAACTCAGCGATATCGCCCGTCTGGCCGGTGTGTCCGTGACCACTGCCAGCTACGTCATCAATGGCAAGGCCGAACAGCAGCGCATCAGCAGCAGCACTGTCGAGCGCGTGCGCGCAGTGGTCGAGGCCCATGGCTTCACGCCCAACCCGCAAGCCGCCGGCCTGCGCAGCCGGCATACCCGCACATTGGGCTTCATTCTCCCGGATCTGGAAAACCCCAGCTACGCCCGCATCGCCAAGCAGCTCGAGCAAGGCGCCCGCGCCCGTGGCTATCAGTTGCTGATTGCCAGCAGCGATGACCAGCCGGACAGCGAGCGCCAGCTGCAGCAACTGTTCCGCGCCCGTCGTTGCGATGCCCTGTTCGTCGCCAGCTGCTTGCCTGTGGAAGACGACAGCTACCGTGAGCTGCAAGACAAGGGCCTGCCGGTGATCGCCATCGACCGTCGCCTGGACCCCGCACACTTCTGCTCGGTGATCAGCGATGATCGCGACGCCAGCCGTCAGCTGGCCGCCAGCCTGCTCAGCGCAGCCCCGCGCAGCATCGCCCTGATTGGCGCCCGCCCGGAGCTTTCGGTCAGCCAGGCCCGTGCCGGCGGCTTCGACGAAGCCCTGCAAGGCTATGCAGGTGAGGTGCGCCGTTATCAGGGGGAGGCGTTCAGCCGTGAATGCGGTCAGCGCCTGATGCAGCAACTGATCGACGAACAGGGTGGCCTGCCGGATGCCCTGGTTACCACCTCCTACGTGCTGCTGCAGGGCGTGTTCGACACCTTGCAGGCGCGCCCCGCCGACTCGCGCCAGCTGCAGTTGGGCACCTTCGGTGACAACCAGTTGCTCGACTTCCTGCCGCTTCCGGTCAACGCCATGGCCCAACAGCACGGGCTGATCGCTGCCACTGCGCTAGAGCTGGCCCTGGCAGCCATCGAGGAAGAGCGTTACGAGCCCGGCGTGCACGCTATCGGTCGAACCTTCAAGCAACGTATCCCAGCGGCCTGAACATGCGCCTGATCGACACCCACACCCACCTGGACTTCCCCGACTTCGACGCCGACCGCTCGCGCCTGCTGGCCAATGCGGCGGCGCGCGGGGTGGAACGCATGGTGGTGCTGGGGGTGTATCAGGCGAATTTCCAGCGGGTGTGGGACCTGGCCTGCGCCGACACGCGTGTGGCTGCTGCCCTGGGCTTGCATCCGGTTTACCTGGGCCAGCATCGCCCAGAGCACCTTGCCCAGCTGCGCGACTGGCTGGAGCGCCTGCGCGGCGACCCGCGCCTGTGCGCCGTGGGTGAGTTCGGGTTGGATTACTACCTGGAAGCATTGGACAAGGATCGCCAGCAGGCGCTGTTTGAAGCACAACTGCAGATGGCCTGCGAGTTCGAGCTGCCGGCCTTGCTGCATGTGCGCCGTAGCCATGCCCAGGTGATCGCCACGCTCAAGCGCTACAAGCCGGCCCGGGCTGGGGTCATCCATGCCTTTGCAGGCAGCTATGAAGAGGCGCGCGAGTACATCAAGCTTGGTTTCCGCCTAGGGCTTGGCGGGGCGGCTACCTGGCCGCAGGCAGTGCGCTTGCGCAAGACCCTTGCCCGGCTGCCGCTGGAAAGCGTAGTGCTGGAGACCGACGCGCCAGACATGGCCCCGGTGATGTACCCCGGGCAGCGTAATAGCCCGGAACACCTGCCGGAGATTGCCGCAGCGCTGGCTGAGGTGATCGGCATAGAGGTGGACGTGTTGGCTGACGCCAGCAGCAAGAATGCCTGTGAGTTATTTGGCTGGTAGCTGACTGCCCCGGCGCTAGCGCTGTAGGAGCAGCCTTGCGCTGCGAAGAGGCCATTACCGCCACAGCCTCTCTACAGCCAAACCGGCCTCTTCGAAGCACAAGCCTGCTCCTACAGAGATAGCCTCATTAAACCCTGAACGCCCCGATCAACCGTTTCAACTCCACCACCTGAGCAGACAATGCCCGGCTAGCCTCCTCGGTCTGGCAGGCTCCTTGGGTGGTGTCCTGCGCGGCGCTGTTGATCGCCACGATGTTCTGGTCGATGTCATGCGCCACGGCGGTCTGCTGCTCCACGGCAGCGGCAATCTGCTGGTTCTGCTCGACGATACTGCCCACCGCACCCAAAATATTGCCCAACGCCTGCTGCACCTGTCGCGTTTCATCGACGGTGCCAGCGGCCATCTGGTGGCTGCTGCCCATGGCACTGACCGCCGCTGCGACCCCCTCCTGCAAGCGCTGGATCATCTGCGCGATCTCTGCAGTCGAGTCCTGGGTGCGCCTGGCCAAGGTGCGCACCTCATCGGCGACCACCGCGAAGCCTCGGCCTTGCTCCCCGGCGCGCGCGGCCTCGATCGCGGCGTTGAGTGCCAGCAGGTTGGTCTGCTCGGCAATGCTGCGGATCACTTCAAGCACCCGCCCGATGGCCTGGCTGTCACTGGCTAGCTGATTGATGGCCCCCACGCTCTGGTCGATCTCGGCAGCCAGCCGGTCGATGCTGCCTTGCTGGCGTTGCACCAGGCCACGGCCACTGGCGCTTTCCTGGTTGACCTGTTGCGCGCCATCGGCAGCCAAAGCCGCGCTGCGTGCGACCTCCTGGGCAGTGGCGCTCATCTGGTTCATGGCCGTGGCCACTTGCTCGATTTGCTCACGCTGGCCACTGACCGCCTGGTTGCTCCGCACTGACACCGCCAACACTTGGCTGGCCTGTTCTTCGACGGCCACCACGGTGCGGCCAACCTGGTCGATCAGGCCACGGATACGCTGCACGGTGTTGCTGAAACCTTGCCCCAGCTCGCCCAACTCGTCGCGGCTGCGGGCCTGGAAGCTGACCGTCATGTCGCCGTCGGCGACCTTGCCCATCGCCTTGCCGAGCTGGCGCAGGGTCGCCCGGGTCGAGACGTAGAACCCGCTGTACAGGTACACAATCAGCGCGAACACACCGGCCAGCACCGCCACCAGGCCGATCATGCGCCACTGTTGCTCGCCCAGCCGGTCCTGCAGTTGCCCCTGCAGGTGCATGAGAATGGCCTCGTTGAGGCGGTAGGTGTGCCCCATCAGCTCATGGGTTGCTGATAGAACGCAGGCCAGGGCGCGTCCAAAGTCTCGGCCACCACCACCTGCGCTTCGAATAACGCGGCGGCCTGCCTGACCGTCGCCTGGCTGGCCTGGGCGCTGCTGGCCAGGGCCGCTTTGGCCGCGGGGTCACTGCCCAGGGCGTCCTCCAAACGCAGTGCGTAGTCGGTGGCCAGGCGCTCGAGGCGCTGCAGCAAATCTTCGAAGCGCGCGCTGCCGGACGAATCCATGAAGCCACGCCCAAGGGCAATGGCCCCCATCGCCTGCCCGTCCGCCAGGGCCTGGGTGACCTGCGCCGTCGCCACACCAAGCAGGTCGTTCAGTTGCCGCACCGAGGTTTGGCTGTCCTGGCTCAGGCCAGATTGGCTGGCCACCAGGCGGGTCAGCACCTGGGCCTGGGCGAGCAATGCGTCGAACAACGCCGTTTTGTTCTGCAGCGAGGACTCTTCGCGGGCGCGGGCAAAGGCATCGGCCAAGTCCTCGCGCTTGGCTTCCAGCTGCGGGTCGTCGCTATGCAGTGCCTGGAGATGCTCCTGCACGTTGCCCTGCAACGCAGCAATACGCGATTCGACATCACCGGCCTGGCCCGACTGGCCGATCACGGCATTGATCTGCAGGAGGCTGCCCAAGGCTTCGAAGCCTGCGCGCAGGGCCAGGCTTTCGCGCAGGGGGGCAATGCCCTGCAGCTCGGCGCGGGTGGCCTGAAACTGCTGGTACGCATCGCGTACCAGGTAGCCGCTGATGACCAGCATAGGCAGGAAAAACAGGACGCTGACAAAACTGAACTTCTGACCGAAGCTCAGCCGGTTCATCAGTGCGATGGCCGGATAAAGCAGACGCTTCACGGGGCACCTCCTTGGATTCTTATTGTTCTACGGGGTAGCACAGTGCCACGTGTATACCGCAGATCGAATCGGAGGTTTGTAACTTATGGTTAAGCCCCGGTAGGAGCAGCCTTGTGCTGCGAAGAGGCCAGTTGCATCCCGAAGATTCAGGGGTGGTGCTACTGGCCTCTTCGCAGCACAAGGCTGCTCCTACAGGGCGCGTGTTACGGCGGTGAGGTCAGACCAGCACCGTCCACAACGCAAACCCGGCGTACCACAGCACCGCGCAGCGCAGCAGCAATTCCCAAAGGCTGTCCAGCCGGCTTAGGCCACGCTGGCTGTCTTCTTCCTCGGGGATATCGTCGGCAATGCGCCCAACCCTGGCCACCAGGTGGCCGGCGCTGATGTGCCAGTTGAGGAGCTCGTGCAGCATCACGCGGGTCACCGCGACGAAGTTGCCGACCAGCGCGAAGCTCAAGGCCATCACCCGCACCGGCAGCCAGTCCATGATGTGCCGCAGTTGCTCGGCACGCGCCTTGAGCGCGGGCTGCTTGCTGTGCTCGCCGCACAGCGCCAGCAGGCGATAGGCCAAGGCAGCACCTGGGCCGAGCACGAAATACCAGAAGATCACGGCGAAGAAGCTCTGGTAGGCCTGCCACAGCAGGTAACCCTGCACCCGCACCAGCAGGCTGTGAGGCTCGTCGGCCACCAGGCCCAGGTCGCGCTCGGCCACGTGCAGGGCGGCCTGATCGTCACCCCGCCGCCAGGCATCGCGAAACGGCCCCAGCGCCGCTTTCGCATCACCGCGGCCCAGGCTGTAGATCAACACCAGCAGGTGCACCGGCAATGCCAGCAGGCCATAAGCGACGGGCTCCAGCACATGCAGCAGCAAGGCCAGCACCGCTACCGGCGCCAGCACCAGAATGGCCAACGTCCACCACGGCTGCACCTTGCCGCTGCGCTCCAGGCGCACCAGTTCACCGAGGAAAAAACCATCGCGCTGTATTCGATGGCGCAGTGCCGAGAATTTCTCGACCCACAGCGCCAACAGCAAAACCAGAAAACTCATGAGTTGTCCTCGTTATCCTTCACGGTTTGGCGATAGCGGCCCCAGTCGAAGGCCGGGCCTGGGTCGGTCTTGCGCACCGGTGCTATGTCGCTGTGGCCCTGGATGCGTTCAAGGCTGATGACCGGCCAGGCGTCGCGGATCTGCCGGGTCAGCTGCGCCAGCGTGGTGTACTGGGCATCGGTGTATGGCAGGTCGTCAGTGCCTTCGAGTTCGATGCCGATGGAGAAGTCGTTGCAGCCCTCGCGCCCGTCGAAGCACGAGACACCGGCATGCCAGGCGCGGTCGAGCAACGACACGAACTGGGTGACGGCGCCATCGCGCTCGACGAACAGGTGCGCCGAAACCGTCAGGTGGCAGATGCTCTGGAAATAGGGATGTTCATGGGCGTCCAGGCGGTTCTGGAAGAATGCCTGAACCTTGCCGGTGCCGAAACACGCCGGCGGCAAGCTGATGTTGTGAATCACCAGCAGGGAGATCGACTCGCCCTCGGGGCGCGCGTTGAAGTTGGGCGACGGGCAGTGGGTGATTCCGTGGAACCAGCCGGTGGCACGGTCCAATTGCATGGGGCAGATCCTGAAAAAACGCCGGGTACAGAGCAGCAGTATGCCCTGCGTCCGCGGCCGTTTGCATGTGAATCATTGTAATGATGACTCAATGGACCTGCTGTTGCCGCAGCCCTTCGAGCACCGACTCCAGCGCCCGCTCGAACAGCGCGCCGTCATCGAGCACCCGCACCTCTCCCCGGTGCAGCGCCTGGGCGAGGCTGCCGGTGTTCCACTCACGCACTTTCATGCCCGTGCGATTGGCGAACACCAGCCGATCGTTGCTGTCGATGCGCGCCACCAGCTTGCAGCGCAATGGGTCGTCTTCATCGAACACCTCGACCCAGCTGCCGATACGCAGGCGCTGCACCTGGCGCAATGCCGAGGCATTGCCGTCGACAACGTGCAGGGGGGCGCAGGCGGGCTCTTCGGCAAGCGCTAGCACGATGTCCTCGTCCACCAGCACCTCGTCCAGCACGGGCGGGTCATCGGCCCTGTGCCCTTCGGACGCCGAGCAAGCGCGCAGGTGCAATTGCTCAAGCTGCTGGAAAAAGTCACGGGTGGCGGTGGAGTCCAGCGCCACGCCAGCCAGGCCTTCGCGCAAGGCCTTGAGCAGGCCGGGCACCTGTTGCAGCAGTTGCTGACAGGCCTGCGGGTCATGGTGCGGGGCGATACTGGCGAGCAGCGTGTCCAGGGTGGCCAGGCCGTTGCGCCATGCCTCGGACCCTTCGCCCTGCTTGAGCCACGCCAGCAGCAGCACCTGGCTCCAGGCCTGCACCAGCATCTGCACCACCACGTGCGGCAGCACCCGCCCGCGCAGACGCTGGTTAAGCACCTGCTGCACCTGCTGGCGGGCCTGCAGGGTTCGCGCGCGGCCCTCTTCGGCGTCGCGGGTACGCTGTTCGAGCAACTCGTGGCGGCGCCGCTCGTCCTGGCTGAAGGCGAGAAACTCGTCGAGCAGCTCGGCGAACAGGCAGGCGTCATCGGTGAAGTCGTTGAGCAGACGCTGAACGATACGCTCCACCCGTACATGCAAACTGTCGCGCAGCCCTTCGGCGCTGCTCTGCCAACCGATCGCAGCACCCGCGATCTCGTTGAGCAAGCGCCGGGCCGGGTGGTTGGCGCGGCTGAACAACCCCTTGTCGAGCAGCGCGACCTTGAGCAGCGGGATGTGCAAACGCGCGATCAATGCCCGTAGGCTGGCGGGCAAGTTGTCGTCGTTGTGGATGAAATCGAACAGCAGGCCGATCAGGTTGATCATGTCTTCATCGGCCGTGGCGATGCGCCGACGCGTGCCACTGCGCACACTGACGCGCAACAAGAGTTGTTCCAGCTGTTGGCCAAGCGCGAAGTCATCCGCCGCCTGCGTGGCGGGCACATAGTGCTGCAGGTGCGAAAGCAGGCGCAGCAGGTCGGCGGTGCTGATCGGCTGGGCAGCAGCCACCCGCTGCAAACGCGGCGCGATCTGCCCGCGCGCGGGGGCCAGAAGCGTTTGCAGTGAGGCAAAATACGCTTGCCCGGCACTGTCCGCGCCCAGCGCCCCTTGCGCCTCCAGGCTGGACGGCCGGCGCCCGGCGCTCAGGCACCGATCCTCGGCGCGCCGACGCGGCGCAGGCTGCAGTTCGGGCAGCACACCGGCCGCGGCCAGCAGCTGGTTAGCCTCTGCGTAGAGCACCTCCACATCACGCAACACGTAGCGTTCAAACAGCTTCAAGAGGATCAGCTTGACCCGCAGCCCGACCCCCAGGTTGCGGCCCGCTTCGAGGAAATAGCCGCACAGCGCAGCGGGGCCCACGGGGTTTTGCTGCTCCCCCACTGGGCGATCGAGCAATGCCTGTAAGCGCAAGCCCAGTTGCTGCAGGGCAAGGCCGTCTCGCGAGAGCACCCGCGCGACCATGCCGTCGATGGCGGATGCACGCTCGCGCTGCGCCTTGTTGCCTGAACCCTGCGCTTCACCCAGGCCGCCCAGAGGGTCTGCCCGGCCGAGGCTGGCGAAGGTGTGATGGAAGGTGTCGAGAAAACCGCGCTCGATGCTCTTGCGCTTCAGGCGCACGTCGCGCATCGCTTCGAAATACAGGTTCTGGTCGCAGCGCTCAGCGGCCTTGTCGGCCATCTCGAAGAGGGTGACGTCGGTGTTGTCGAACAAGGCCTGCAGGCCTTGGCGCAATTGCAGCGCGGCTTTGTCGCGCACTTGCAGGAGCAATACCGGAAGGCAAGGCAGAGGCGTGCGCGCCCCTCGGTCGATGGCTGCCGCCAGGGGCACCACCTTGCCTTCTTTATGCATCCCTAACTCCTTGCAGGCTTGCTTGCCCCACGGGCAACGAATCGTCAAAGCTATGACGCCAAATACTGGTCACTATTATCGGCAAAAAAACGGACAGCTGCCAGCGCCGTTTCGCTTGCTGGGAAATGACCCTGTATTCGGCCAGATGCTCAGACGGGCCGACCAAAGGTCACCGGCCATGGCCCTGTACACACCGCTCCCCTGCCCTATAATCGCGGGCATCTAGCTTGTGGAGCCGACCATGCCGAACCTACGCCTCGCCGACCTGACCGCTGAAATCGAAGCCAACGTGCGCCGTGCACTGTTGGAGGACATCGGCAGTGGCGATATCACCGCGCAGTTGATCCCGGCCGAACGCCTGGCCAAGGCGACCATCATTACCCGCGAGGACTGCGTGATCGCTGGCACCGCCTGGGTCGACGCCGTGTTCCGCCAGCTCGACCCGCGGGTGGCGGTGCACTGGCAAGTGGCCGATGGCGACCGCGCGCTGGCCAACCAGCCGCTGTTCCACCTGGAAGGCCCGGCACGCTCGCTGCTCAGCGGTGAGCGCAGCGCGCTCAACTTCCTGCAGATGCTGTCGGGCGTCGCCACGCGCGCACGCTTTCTGGCCGACTTGGTCGCAGGTACCCAAGTGCGCCTGCTAGACACCCGCAAGACCCTTCCCGGCCTGCGCCTGGCGCAGAAATACGCGGTCACCTGTGGCGGTTGCGACAACCACCGCATCGGCCTTTACGATGCCTTCCTGATCAAGGAAAACCACATCGCCGCCAGCGGTGGCGTGGCCGAGGCAGTGGCGGCAGCGCACCGCATCGCCCCTGGCAAGCCGGTGGAAATCGAGGTGGAAAGCCTGGATGAACTGCGCCAGGCGCTGAATGCGGGTGCGGATATCGTCATGCTCGACGAGCTGACCCTGGACGAAATGCGCGAAGCGGTGCACATCACTGCGGGCAAGGCCAAACTCGAGGCCAGCGGCGGCGTCAACGAGAGCACCTTGCGGGTAATTGCCGAGACCGGCGTCGACTACATCTCCATTGGTGCCATGACCAAGGATGTGAAGGCCGTAGACCTGTCGATGCGTTTGAGCCTCTGAGAGGACGCGGTGCTTGTACCGCCCTCTTCACGGGTAAACCCGCTCCCACAGGATCACCGCAGGCTTGAGTAATGTGCGCCCCCTGTGGGAGACCGGCGTCGACTACATCTCCATTGGTGCGATGACCAAGGATGTGAAGGCCGTAGACCTGTCGATGCGTTTGAGCCTCTGAGAGGACGCGGTGCTTGTACCGCCCTCTTCGCGGGTAAACCCGCTCCCACAGGATCACCGCAGGCTTGAGTAATGTGCGCCCCCTGTGGGAGACCGGCGTCGACTACATCTCCATTGGTGCCATGACCAAGGATGTGAAGGCCGTAGACCTGTCGATGCGTTTGAGCCTCTGAGAGGACGCGGTGCTTGTACCGCCCTCTTCGCGGGTAAACCCGCTCCCACAGGATCACCGCAGGCTTGAGTAATGTGCGCCCCCTGTGGGAGCGGGTTTACCCGCGAAGAGGCCCGCACAGGCGCAGCAAATCTCAGGCATAAAAAAACCGGCCAAATGGCCGGTTTTTTTCGGGCGTGGATCAGAACGTGGCGTTGGCCAGGCCGTCCAGGTAGCGCTCGACGTCCAGTGCGGCCATGCAGCCTGCGCCGGCCGAGGTAATCGCCTGACGGTAAACGTGGTCGGCCACGTCGCCCGCAGCGAACACACCTTCGACGTTGGTGGCAGTGGCGTTGCCTTCGCGGCCGCCGTTGACCACCAGGTAGCCGTCCTTAAGGGTCAGCTGGCCTTCGAACAGCGAGGTGTTCGGGGTGTGGCCAATGGCGATGAACACGCCGTCGACCTTGATTTCATCGCTGCTGCCATCGTTGTTCTTCAGACGCGCACCGGTCACGCCCATGTTGTCACCCAGCACTTCGTCCAGGGTGGCATTGAGCTTGAGCTCGATCTTGCCTTCGGCCACACGGGCGTTCAGCTTGTCGACCAGGATCTTCTCGGCGCGGAAGGTTTCGCGGCGGTGAACCAGGGTCACTTTGCTGGCGATGTTGGCCAGGTACAGGGCCTCTTCAACGGCAGTGTTGCCGCCGCCGACGACTGCTACCGGCTTGTTGCGGTAGAAGAAGCCGTCACAGGTAGCGCAGGCCGAAACGCCCTTGCCCATGAAGGTTTCTTCCGACGGCAGGCCCAGGTAACGAGCGCTGGCGCCGGTGGCAACGATCAGTGCGTCGCAGGTGTAGGTGCCACTGTCACCCTGCAGGGTGAAAGGCTTGTTGGCCAGGTCGACAGCGTTGATGTGGTCGAAGACGATCTCGGTCTCGAAGCGCTCGGCGTGCTCTTGCATGCGCTGCATCAGGGCTGGGCCGGTCAGGCCATGGGGGTCGCCCGGCCAGTTGTCGACTTCGGTGGTGGTGGTCAGCTGGCCACCGGCCTGCATGCCAGTGATCAGCAGCGGCTTGAGGTTGGCACGGGCGGCATAGACTGCGGCGCTGTAACCGGCAGGGCCGGAACCGAGGATGATGACGCGCGAATGACGTACTTCAGACATGTCGAACTCCTGTCGAGCCGGCCGCACAGGGCCAGCATCGGTGTGCCGGCGGTGCCAGCTGGAATTTAAAAAGGACCCACGCAACCTTGGGGAAGGCTACTACGCGTCGATCCAAAACCTAAAAGTTGAGCGCACTGTAGCGAGGTCGCAAAGATTAAGGAAATATCCTTCGACAATCCACCTCATAGGCATTGTCTATCCAGCAATTTCATTCACGAAAAACGCCCTGGCGCTTTTGTTACAGCCGATTTCGCCAACATCGCCCGCCTTTCGTCGGCGCGACAAACTCGGTAAGGTCAGCGCGTTTTCCTTCTGTTCGGAGTGTCTCGATGCAAGCCCCTGTCCTCTCTGGCCCCCAGTACCTGCGCGAAGGCCTGAAACTGGTGCTGAGCCCGAACCTGCGGTTGTTCGTGCTGTTGCCCCTGGCGGTCAACCTGCTGCTGTTTGGTGGCCTGATCTACTTTGCCGGCCATCAGTTCAGTGTCTGGGTCGACGCCCTGATGCCAACCCTGCCCAGCTGGTTGAGCTTCCTCACCTACATTCTGTGGCCACTGTTCGTCGCCTTGGTGGTGCTGATGGTGTTCTTCACCTTCACCCTGGTGGCCAACGTCATTGCGGCGCCGTTCAACGGTTTTCTGGCCGAGAAGGTCGAAGTGGTGGTGCGCGGCCAAGACAACTTCCCAGCCTTCAGCTGGGCCGAGCTGGTGGCCATGGTGCCGCGCACCTTTGGCCGCGAGATGCGCAAGCTGGGTTACTTCCTGCCACGGGCCATCGGCCTGTTCATCCTGTCGCTGATCCCGGTGGTCAACGTGGTCGCCGCGCCGCTGTGGCTGATCTTTGGTGTGTGGATGATGGCTATCCAGTACATCGACTACCCGGCGGACAACAACAAGATGAGCTGGCAGGACATGCTCGCCTGGCTGCGCCAGAAGCGCTGGCAGTCGCTGGGCTTTGGCGGCATCACCTACCTGGCGCTGATGGTGCCGGTGGTGAACGTACTGATGATGCCGGCCGCAGTGGCGGGGGCTACGTTGTTCTGGGTGCGTGAACGCGACTAAATCCAAACGCTGCCCTGTGTAGGAGCAGCCTTGCGCTGCGAAGAGGCCATTACTGACAATACCTGTCTGTGGCTAGTACTGGCCTCTTCGCAGCACAAGGCTGCTCCTACCGTCATTGACCGAGCCGGCTGGAAAACTGCCCCACTACATCCACCACCCGCTTCGCCCCCTCCTGGATTTCGACGATCACGTTGCCGGTTTCATCGGCCAACGACAGCCCCTGCTCGGCCTGGCGCTTGCTGGTGTCGATGATCGCCACCGCAGCCTGGGCCAATTGCTCGTTCTGCTGCACCACCCGGGCAATCTCTTCGGTGGCCGTGCTGGTACGCGAGGCCAGCTGGCGCACTTCGTCGGCGACCACGGCAAAACCACGCCCCTGCTCGCCCGCCCGGGCCGCCTCGATGGCAGCGTTGAGCGCCAGCAGGTTGGTCTGCCCGGCAATGTCACTGATGGTCTTGATGATCGAGCCGATCACCCGCGACTGGGTGTCCAACGCCTGAATGCCCTCGGCGGCGTTTTGCATCGACGACTCCAGGCCACGCATGACGTTTACCGTCTGCGTGACTACGTCGGTGGCCTTGCGCGCGCTGGCGTCAGTGCTCAGCGAGGTGTTGAAGGCGATGTCCGCCGCTTCGGCAACCGCCTGCTCCTGGTTGACCTGGTCGGTGATCACGGTGGCGAACTTGACCACTTTGTACAGCACATCATGGGCGTCGAAGATCGGGTTGTAGGACGCTTCCAGCCAGATTACCCGGCCATGGGCATCGATACGCTTGAAGCGCTCAGCCACGTATTCGCCACGGCGCAGCTTGTCCCAGAACGCCTGATAGCCCGCCGAATTGGCCTCTTCGGGTTCGCAGAAAATGCGGTGATGCTTGCCGCGTATCTGTTCAAGCCGATAACCGACCGACGTCAGAAACCGTTCGTTGGCGGTCAGGATGGTGCCATCAAGGCCGAATTCGATGACTGCGGTCGAGCGCATCAGGGCCTTGATCAGGCTTTCGTGCTCACGGGAGGTCTCGATGGTGCGAGTGAGGTCGCTCGAGTGCAGGGTGAAATACTTGATGCGCCCTTCGCTGTTCTTGACCGGCTGCAGAATCGAGCGCAACCAGGCTTCCTGGCCATTGCCGCGCAGCAGGCGGAACGCCCCGTTGAGGTGCTCGCCCCGGCTGATCGCGCTTTTCATGCGTTGGTAGAAGTCGAGCGACTTCACGTGGGCCGGGACAATGTCCTCGAGTTTGCGTCCAAGCAATTGGTCGGCACGGTAGAGCATCTCGCTCTCGAAGTTGCCGTTGACCATCTCGATCCGTCCCTGGGGGTCGAGTTGGAGCACCAGCATCTCGCTGTCGAGGCTGCACTTGACCTGTTCGACCGACAGCAGGTCTTCGCGCAACTGCTGGATTTCTTGCTTGAGCTTGTTGTTGAACATCACCGCTCTCCTGGAGCGCAGCACGTAATCGAATGCATCTTCATCGGCTGCCACTGCCAGGTTCTTGAGCGCCGCCCACGCAAATATTCACACAATTGAAACAGCCGGCAATCAGGCGTCATTTGCACGTCACAAGGCCGTCACATCGGCGCAATGATGCAAGCGGAAACTTTTTGTCATGAATACACCCGCCCTACGCATCACCCTCGTCAGCGAAACCTTCCCACCCGAGATCAACGGTGTCGCCAACACCCTTGGCCGCCTCAGCGAAGGGTTGCGCCAACGCGGGCATGACATCGAGATCGTCCGCCCCCGCCAAGCCGGCGAGGAGCCTGTGCACAACGATCCGCAGCTGATGCTGTGCCGCGGTTGGGCGTTGCCCGGCTACCCCGGCCTGCAATGGGGCGAAGTGTCGATGCACCGGCTGTTGCGGCGTTGGCGCAGGCAGCGACCGGACGTGCTGTACATCGCCACCGAGGGGCCTTTGGGGTTGAGCGCATTGCGTGCGGCACGGCGCCTGGGGGTGCCGGTGGTCAGCGGGTTCCATACCAACTTCCCGCAGTATTCCGGCCAGTACGGCTTGGGCTTGCTGGCACGCCTGCTCACCCATTACCTGCGCTGGTTCCATCGCCGCACGGCAATCACCCTGGTGCCCAGCGTCAGCCAGCGCCTGGAGTTGGAGCGTCGTGGTTTCGAGCGCCTGGACCTGTTGGCCCGTGGCGTCGACGCCTGCCTGTTCAACCCGGCCCGGCGCAGCCAGGCGCTGCGCGAAAGCTGGGGGGTCGGGCCGGACGATATCGTCGTGCTGCATGTCGGCCGGCTGGCGGCGGAAAAAAACCTAGGGGTACTGCGACCGTGCCTGGACACCCTGCAGAAGACTTATCCACACAAGCGCTTGCGCCTGATCGTGGTCGGTGACGGCCCACAGCGCGCCACCTTGCAGCAGCAGGTGCCTGATGCCGTGTTCTGTGGTGCCCAGCGGGGCGAGGTGCTGGCCGAGCACTATGCCAGCGGTGACCTGTTCCTGTTCCCGAGCCTGACCGAAACCTTTGGCAATGTGGTGCTCGAAGGCATGGCCTCAGGCTTGGCGGTGGTCGCCTATGATGAGGCAGCGGCTGCTCAGCACATTCGGCATGGCCATAGCGGTGCGTTGGCGATGCCCGGCGACCAGGCGGCCTTCATCGATGCCGCTTGCTGGCTACTGGAAGAGGAAGAAACCCTGCGCCGGGTGCGCCTGAACGCACGGCAGCACGCCAGCCGACAGGGCTGGCCGGCGATTGTCGAGCAGTTCGAAACCTACCTGTGCAGTGCTTGCAAACAACGCACAGGCGACACGCAAAAAGCTTCAGGTGCTGCACTGGCGATCAAGCCAGGTTCGACAGCGCATCGCGGCTGACCTTCAGCCGCCGCGCGCGCCCATGTTTCAGCCCAGCGCCTTCTCGATGGCCTGAACCACGGCTGGATCATCCGGCGCAGTGCGCGGCGAGAAACGCGCCAGCACGCGCCCATCCTTGCCCACCAGAAACTTTTCGAAGTTCCAGGTGATGTCGCCTGGAAACTCAGCACCTTCCCCCGCCAGCAGGCGATACAGCGAATGGCGGTGCGCCCCGTTGACCTCAAGCTTGGCGCCCAGCGGGAAGCTGACACCATAGTTGAGGCTGCAGAACTCCTGGATCTCTTTCTCGCTGCCGGGCTCCTGGCCGGCAAACTGGTTGCACGGCAGCCCCAAAACGCTGAAGCCTTTGCCCTTGAACTGCTGATGCAGCGTCTCCAGCGAAGCGTATTGCGGCGTCAGGCCACACTTGGAGGCAACATTGACCACCAGCACCACTTGGCCCTTGAACGGTGCGAGGGGCAGTTCCCCGCCGTTCAGCGCCTCCAATTTCAGGTCGTGAAAAGCACTCATGATGTAATCCCCTCTCAGGTTCCCGATGGCCGCAGGGCGAAATCCGCCCAATAAAAAAGCGCTCGTCCAAGCCGTCCACCTCCCGTTGGGAAGGCAAATCGGCTTGCCCGAGCGCCTGGCGACTCTCTGAGCTTAGCGCAGAAAATCAGTGGTGATGGCCACCTTCACCGTGGATGTGACGGTGCGCGATTTCTTCTTCGCTGGCGTCACGCACGTCGACAACCTTGACCTGGAAGGTCAGGCGCTGGCCGGCCAGCGGGTGGTTGCCGTCAACGGTGACGTCGTCGCCGTCGATGTCGCGAATGGTGACGATCTGCATCTGGCCATCCGGCGCCGACGCGTGGAACTGCATGCCGACTTCCAGCTCGTCGACGCCTTCGAACAGGCTGCGGTTCAGGGTGCTGACCAGCTCGGCCAGGTATTCACCGTAGGCATCTTCTGGCTCGATGGAAACGTTCAGCTCGTCACCGGCCTGCTTGCCTTCCAGGGCCTTTTCCAGGCCCGGGATGATGTTGCCGGCACCGTGCAGGTAAACCAGCGGCGCGCCACCGGCGGAGCTGTCGATGGTCTCCCCGGCGTCGTTGGTCAGGGTATAGTCGATGGAGACAGCCTTGTTGGCGGCGATCAGCATGGGGCAAGACCTTTTGCAAAAGTATGTAGAGCGGACAAGTGTAACCAAGCCATCGCCCGATTGCGAACGCGCCTCGGCCGAGGAACAGCCCATCAGTCGGATCACTGGCTTCCATCAGGACGAAGAAGGCCACTGGGTGGTCGAGTTGTCGTGCGGCCACACCCAGCACCTTCGTCACCAACCGCCCTGGCAAGCGCGCCCTTGGGTGCTCGATGCCGAGCAGCGCCAACAGCGCATCGGCGAGGCTTTCGCGTGTGGCTGGTGTGCACAGGCAGCCGATAGCGCTACCCTTGGCCGTTGATTCCTTGCACCGCTTTAATTCGAGAAGCACGCATGCAAACTTTTTTCATAGCGCCGACCGACTTTGGTGTCGGCCTGACGTCGATCAGCCTCGGCCTGGTACGCACCCTTGAGCGCGCAGGCCTGAAGGTCGGCTTTTTCAAGCCGATCGCCCAGCCCCACCCAGGTGACACCGGCCCGGAACGCTCCACCGAACTGGTCGCACGCACCCACGGTATCAAACCGCCCATGCCGCTGAGCCTGGCCCACGTCGAGCGCATGCTCGGCGATGGCCAGCTGGACGAGCTGCTGGAGGAAATCATCCGCCTCTACCAGCAAGCCTGCATCGGCAATGACGTGGTCGTGGTCGAAGGCATGGTGCCTACCCGCCACGCCAGTTACGCGGCGCGGGTCAACCTGCACCTGGCCAAGAGCCTGGATGCCGAGGTGATACTGGTTTCGGCGCCCGAAAACGAGGTACTCAGCGAGCTGTCCGGCCGCGTCGAGCTGCAGGCCCAGCTGTTCGGCGGCCCCCGCGACCCGAAAGTGCTGGGGGTGATCCTCAACAAGGTGCGCACCGACGAAAGCATGGCGGACTTCGCCACCCGCCTGCGCGAACACTCGCCACTTCTGCGCGGCAACGACTTCCGCCTGCTCGGCTGCATCCCTTACCAGCCCGAGCTGAATGCCCCACGCACCCGCGACGTGGCCGACCTGCTGGGGGCCCAAGTGCTCAACGCGGGCGATTACGAGCAGCGGCGCATGAGCAAGATCATCATTTGTGCGCGCACGGTGGCCAACACCGTGCCGCTGCTCACCCCTGGCACCTTGGTGGTGACCCCGGGTGACCGCGACGACATCATCCTTGCCGTAAGCCTGGCGGCGATCAATGGCGTGCCCCTGGCCGGCCTGCTGCTGACCAGTGACAGCAAGCCCGACGCACGCATCCTCGGCTTGTGCCGCGGCGCCTTGCAGGCCGGCCTGCCGATTCTGTCGGTGAGTACGGGTTCGTACGACACGGCCAACCAGCTCAATTCGCTGAACCGCGAGATCCCGGTGGATGACCGCGAACGTGCCGAATTCATCACCGACTTTGTCGCCAGCCACCTCGACGCTGCCTGGTTGCACCAGCGCTGCGGCACACCACGCGAGTTGCGCCTGTCGCCTGCGGTGTTCCGCTACCAACTGATCCAGCGCGCGCAACAGGCCAACAAACGCATCGTCCTGCCAGAAGGCGCCGAACCGCTGCTGGTACAGGCGGCAGCGATCTGCCAGGCCCGTGGCATTGCGCGTTGCGTGCTGCTGGCCAAGCCGGAAGAAGTCGAAGCGGTCGCCCGTGCGCAGGGCATTACCTTGCCTGCGGACCTGGAGATACTCGACCCTGAGTTGATTCGCGGGCGCTATGTCGAACCGATGGTCAACCTGCGCAAGAGCAAGAACCTCAACGCCCCGATGGCTGAGCAGCAGCTGGAAGACCCGGTGGTGATCGGCACCATGATGTTGGCCCTGGATGAAGTCGACGGCCTGGTGTCGGGCCTGGTGCACTCCACCGCCAACACCATCCGCCCTGCCCTGCAGCTGATCAAGACCGCGCCAGGTGCCAGCCTGGTGTCCTCGGTATTCTTCATGCTGTTCCCCGAGCAGGTGCTGGTGTACGGCGACTGCGTGATGAACCCGCACCCAAGTGCCGCTGAACTGGCAGAAATTGCCCAGCAGAGCGCCGAATCGGCACACACCTTCGGCATCGCGCCGCGGGTGGCGATGATCAGTTATTCAAGCGATTCGGCGAGCGATGAAGAAGTCGACAAGGTGCGTGAAGCGACCCGCTTGGCGCAGGGCGCCGCGCACGATCTGCTGATCGATGGGCCCTTGCAGTATGACGCGGCGGCCAACCCGGCCATTGCCCGCGAGCTGGCACCGAACAGCCCGGTTGCCGGGCGTGCCACGGTGTTCGTGTTCCCTGATCTGAATACCGGCAACACCACGCACAAAGCGGTGCAGCGCAGCGCCGATGGGGTCAGCCTGGGGCCGATGCTGCAGGGTTTGCGTAAGCCGGTGAACGATTTGCCGCGGGGGGCTCAGGTGGATGACATCGTGCATACCATCGCCCTGACGGCGATCCAGGCCAGCGTCGTACGCTGAATCCAGGGGCTGCTGTGCAGCCCAATCGCCGGCAAGCCGGCTCCCACCCGAACTGTGTAGCCTCAAAGGCTAGCGCCGCACCTGTGGGAGCTGGCTTGCCAGCGATGAGGCCGGCACAAGCACCACAAGACAGTTGCTCCCACAGGACTTGAGGCCCACACGGTCATGTGGGAGTCGGCTTGCCGGCGATTGGGCCGCACAGCGGCCCCTGTGTTGTGGCCTTACTGCTGAACTTGGCCCTGGTCATACTGCTGGCCAGGAATCGGCTTCAGGTTGACCTCGACACGACGGTTTTGCGCACGGCCGTTAGCATCGGCATTGCTGGCGATCGGCTGGTCCGGGCCCATGCCACGCGCCGAAATACGCGAAGCATCGACACCCTGCGAAGTCAGGTAGGTGCTGACCGCTTGCGCACGGCGCTGGGACAGGTCCATGTTGTGCTGGCGGCTGCCGGTGCTGTCGGTGAAGCCAACCACTTCGATGGTGTTCTGGTTGAACTGCTTGAACGAGCCGGCCAGGTTGTTCAGCGGCGAGTAGAAGCTTGGCGCGATGTTGGCCGAGTCGGTGGCGAAGGTGATGTTGCCGGGCATGATCAGCTTGATCTGGTCACCCTGGCGCTGCACTTCGACGCCGGTGTTGGCCATTTGCGCGCGCAGTTCGGCTTCCTGCTTGTCGGCGTAGTAGCCGTAGCCTGCGGCGGCGGCACCCACTGCGGCAGCGCCGATCAGTGCGCCTTTACCGCGGTTGTTGTGGTCGATGGCGGCGCCGGCGATGGCACCGGCCAGCGCGCCCAGGCCGCCGTACTTGGCGGTCTTGCTCATCCCCGTGGAGCCCTGCGCCTGACCCTGGTTGTCGTACGGGTTCTGGCTGGCGCAGCCCGTCATCAGGGCGGCGGCGGTTGCGACGATAATCAGACGACGCATGGTGAACATGGACAAGCTCCTACTGAAATTCATAAATGCGGCAGACCGCGAATGGATCTATGCCAGCCTTGGATTGCCCAGACGGCAAAAAATTCCATGAACACCTTTTCATGCAGGTTCATGCCCGCACGAACGGGTTCTCGCGCATCTCGTCACCCAGGCGGGTGTCTGGCCCGTGGCCGGTGACCACGATGGCCTCTTCATCCAGCCGGTACAGCCGCTCCTTGATCGAACGAACGATAGCCCGCTGATCGCCACCCCACAAATCGGTGCGGCCAATACCGCGACGGAACAGGGTGTCGCCGGCAATCAGCAGCTTGGCATCGGCAAACCAGAAACTCATCGAACCCGGCGTGTGCCCTGGGGTGTGCAAGGCCACGCCACACCCACAGGCCAGCGCCTCGTCATCACTCAACCAGCGGTCTGGCGGCGGCACCGGGGTGTAGGGCACGCCGAACATCTGGCATTGCATCTCCAGGTTGTCCCACAGCGACTGGTCGTCCTTGTGCAGGTGCAACGTCGCGCCGGTCAGCTCCTTGAGCTTGCCCGAGGCGAGGAAGTGATCGAAGTGCGCGTGGGTGTGGATGATGCTCACCAGGGTCAAGCCATGGGCCTGCAGGCGCGCGAGGATCTTGTCCGGGTCACCGCCTGGGTCGACGACGATGGCCTTTTTGGTCAATGGGTCGCCGATCAAGGTGCAGTTGCACTGTAGGGGACCTACGGGGAAGGTTTCGCGGATGAGCGCTGACGGTGTCATTTCCATGGGTGAACACAAGAACCAGTTAATCGAAGAGGGTTTGTACCCGAGCCAGCGCATCGAGGACGACGACTTCGGGAACGGTTTCAACATGCTTGGCACTTCTGGCTTCAAGATCCACAGTGCGGATCTGGTTGCAGAGCATGACACCTTGCGTCTGCGTGCCTGCACCGCTGAGGGTAACGGCAAACCCTGCATGCCTTGCGAAATCGCCACCTTGGGAGATAGGAACAATGACCGCAAGGCCCGCAGCGTTGAAGGCTGCCGGCGTGAGCACCAATGCAGGTCGCCCGGCGCCCTGCTGCTCTCGGCCGACGGTGGGGTCGAGGTTGACGCGAACGATGTCGCCTCTAGCGAACTTGGCGCGCTTCACACTTCCCGCCCCACTGGGCGCATTGCGTTCCAGTCGGCCATGTCCGCTGGCTCCGGTGCGGTCAGATCGCACTGCGCCATCAATGCTTCAAGGGTGTATTTGGGTTTGGTTCTGAGGGGCTTGAGCACCAGCGTTTCGCCGGCCGTGTCCAGGCTCAGCGTCGAGCCGACACCCAGCTGCATCTGCTTGAGCACCGCTGCGGGCAGACGAATCGCCGCGCTGTTGCCCCACTGCTGAATCTTGATCTGCATAAGTATCTCCCAAGGTAGATACATAGTAGAAACCCTCCAAGTGATTGCAAGTGAAATGTAGAAACGTCGTATCTACACTGTCACTCGCCTGGCTTTAAAAAAAGCCCTGTCATCACAAGAAGGAAATGCCTCACATCGTCTTGGGAATCGACGTTGATGCAGCATTATCTGGTAATACCTGATCAGGTGAACTGGCCGCGCAAAAGCTTACGGCAAGAACAACCTGAACAACCCGCCCCCCAGCGCCCCGCCATTGGAAATTTCAATCCGCCCCCTCACCCCATCGCTCTCATGCAGCGCCGCGATCCGCGCAGCGAAATACAGGCCCAGGCCCGTACTGCCACTGTGTGAATCGATGCCCTGGATGAACTCTTCCTGGCGCTCGAGCATGCGCTGTGGATAACCCGGGCCGTCATCGTTGACGCAGATGACCAGTTGATTCGCCTCTTCCTCGATGCTGATCAACAACGCATGCCCGGCAAACCGGGTGGCGTTGGTGATCACGTTGGCGATCACCGATGCCACCAGCTCGCGGTCGAAGAAGCCCAGTGGGTTGTCGGTGTCGATGCGCCAGGTGGCGAGGATGTCGTTGTGCTTGAGCACTTCTTGATGGGCGGCCAGTTGGGCTTCGATGAAGTCATCCAACTCATGGTAGTCCGGGCACACGGGCAGCTGGTTCACGCCCAGTTTGTACAGCCCCAGCAGTTGCACCAGCATACCGTTGAGGTGCCGGAACTCATGTTCCATCACCCCTTGCTCGGTGCCGCCGCGCAACTCTTCAGGCAGCCGCGCCAGCCACTGGTCATGGGACTGGATCAGCGCGGACAGGGAGTTCTTGAGGTCGTGCACGGTGGAGGCGATCACCGTGGAAAAATCCAGCCCCTGATTGTCTTGATTCATGCGCCGAACACTCGGATGTGCAGTTTGCCATAGCGGTCATAGCGGTTGTCGCTGGCAGGGATGCCGGCCACGCTGGTCAAGGCGTCGCGGCATTCCTGCATGATCGCAGGCTGTGGGTCATCCCCCCCGATGCGCAGCAACGCCTGGGCGGTGTTGAGGGCGATGCTGATGTTCTTGGGTTGCAAGGCCAAGGCCTTGCGGAACAACTGCAGCGCTTCGTCGAGCTGACCTCCCTGGTAACTACGCACTCCCTGGCGGTTGAGGGTGACGGCCTCGGTGATCGCATTGAGCACCGCCGGATCATCCGTCAGCTTGGCCACCCTCTGCATCACTTTGGGGTCGTCGCCGTAACTTTCAACGCAGCTTTTGAGCACGCCGAGCGCGGCCGCTTCCTGCCCTGACGCCTGCAGCTGAGCCGCCACCGTCAACGCGGCATCGACCGAGAAAAACTGCTCCATCTTGTCCAGACGCTGCATGGCCTGCTCGGTGAGCTTGGCGGCCGTCTCGGCATCGCCGGCCTGCTGCAGGCTGGCGGCCTTCATCATGCGGGCGCGTACCTGCAGGCCCTGATCTTCAGGGTATTCCTTGGCCACTTCACTGAGCACGGTGTTGATCTCGACGCGGGTACGGGCGTCCAGGCCAAAACCTGTGTTCTTGTTCATCAGCGCCTGCACCAGGCCAAGGTTGTTCTCGGCATCCTTGTAGCGCGAGCTCTGCCCCTGGTTCACGGCATGGCGGAACGCCTTGGAGGCACTTTCGAAATCTTCGTTGCCCAGCGCCAGCTTGCCCAGCGTGGACTGCCGGCGTACCGACAGCGGCGACAGGCGCACCGCTTCTTCCAGCATGTTCTGCGCGCGCTTGGTTTCGCCCTGCGCCACCAGCACTTCAGCCATGCCGTCGTACAGGCCCGGCATGATCGGGAAGGCTTTCAGGGCCTGTTCATACACACCCTGGGCCTGGGCATTCTGGCCACGCTTGTGCATCAAGCTGCCCAGCGCCGAATACACCCACGGCTGCGGGCGGCTGGCGAGAATGGCCTTGAGAAACTTTTCCAGCTCGTCGAAGCGATTGAGCCCGCGCAAGGCATCGGCGCGGTAGCGCAGGCACAGGGGGGCGAAACGCGGGTCCTTCTTGCACAGCTCGGCACATGCTGCCAGGACTTCGGCCGGGCGGCCGCGGTCCAGCGCCTGGAGGATCGGCTTGAGCAAGGTCTTGCGCTGGAACAGCTTCTCGACGCGCTGGGCCAGGCCC
The DNA here is from genome assembly GCF_053629175.1 of Pseudomonas sp. Y3 TE3536. Classification (NCBI taxonomy): domain Bacteria; kingdom Pseudomonadati; phylum Pseudomonadota; class Gammaproteobacteria; order Pseudomonadales; family Pseudomonadaceae; genus Pseudomonas; species Pseudomonas sp. Y3 TE3536. Next base: position 1,098,786 of record NZ_JBRJHU010000001.1, read on the forward strand.
ACCCGGTTGAACGGCTTGGTCAGGTAGGCATCGGGCTCATGCTCGATGGCACTGAGGACGATGGCCTGGCTGCTCTCGGCGGTCACCATGATGAACACGCATTCATGGCTGATGTGCTTGTCGAGGATCAGGTCCTCGAGCACCTGCTGGCCGTTCTTCTTGCCGTCGCCCAGGTGGAAATCCTGCAGGATGAAGTCATAACGCTTCTGCGCACACATGCGCAGCGCCTGCTCGCCGCTGTCGGCCGTGTCCACGTCGCGCACACCCAGTTCGCGCAACATGGAACGGGTCGACGTACGAAAGTCGGTAAAGTCGTCGACGATCAGAAAGCTCTTTTGCCCGTACTGCAGCATCAACACGACCTGTATTGGGATGATTGAAAAATCGCGCAAGGCGATGCATACCACCGAATGCTGTATCGGCAGCCGGCCGGGAAAGATGAGGATAGAGCACGAAGCGCGCTAAACAACGGCCCAGTAATAGCCTCAAGCCATTACTTTAGCGGGCAAACCCCTGGTGCGGCTACTGTCAGGCCAGCAGGCCCAGCGCCTTCGCTTTGGCCACCGCCTGGGTGCGGCGCTCGACGCCCAGTTTGCTGTTGATATGGCTGGCATGGGTCTTCACGGTGTGCAGCGAGATGAACAGCCGTTCGCTGATCTGCTGGTTGGAACAGCCTTGGGCGATCAGCTCAAGCACGGCCCGCTCCCGCCCACTCAATGCCTCGCCACTGCCACTGCTAACGGCAGGTAACGGAGGCAGGCGCTTGAGCAGTTCGACCTGGACCGGGCAAGCCGAGCGCGCTGCAAGCTGCTCGTGCAGCCACTGCGGGTGTTTTTCGAGCAAGGGCTGGAACGGTTGCAGGACACCGCCTTGGGCGGCCTCGAGTGCCTTTGGCAGCAGCCCGGCAGCCTGCGCGTCTCGGCCTTCAGCGAGCAGCAGGGCGAGCCACTGGCACAGTGCACTGACGGCCAGCAGCATGCCGCCACTGGCCACGCCACGTTCGACCAGCCCTGACAGTCGCTGAACCGACGCCTCGGTGCGCAACTGGATACGCTCGAGCAATGCCTGCTGCAGTTCGATATGCAGGGGTAATAGCGGGTGGAACTCCGGCGCTGCTGCCGGTTGCTCCCCACCGTAGGTCTGCCCCAGCCGCAGCAACCAGGATTCGGCAAGATCGGTGCGCCCCTGTGCCAACCACAGTTCGCACTTCACCAGGGTAATCATGGCCAGGTAGTAGATCGGTGGAACATCCCAGATGTGCATCAGCCGCTCCGCCTCGGCCAGCTCGGCGAACGCTTCGGCGAAGTGGCCTTCGCGGCCATCGAGCGTGGCAATGACGCAATGGCCGATCAGCACGCTGATGTCTCGGCAGGCACGCGCTTCGCCAAGCCCGGCACGCAAGCGCGCACGGCCTTGGGCTGATTGCAGGCGCGACACCAGCAGGTAACCCTCGTAGAGCGTCAGCCTGGCCCGTACGGCGTACAACCGCTGCCCCGACAGCCCCTGCAGGCGCTGCAGGCCTTGGCGCACTTCGTCCAGCGCCCGCAACACTTCACCCCGGGCATGCAGCACCCGTGCTCGATCGTAATGAGCCAGGGCTTCGAACAGCGGGTTGCCGACGCGCTGGGCCAGCTCCAGGGCTTCGCGGTTCCAGCCGCGTGCATGCCAGAAGTCGGCATCGGTGATGGCCAGGTTGGACAGTGTCGACAGGCACACCAGGCGCTGGCCGTAGCGCTTGCACGGCAAGCTTTGCAAGGCTTCGCCACAGTAGGCCAGGGTACGCGCGCGATCCCCCCGCCCCCGCGCGATCACCCCACTCAGGGCCAGCCACTGGGCCAGCATGGACTTCTGTGCGGTCGCCGAGGGCGCAGGCAGAAAACGGCTGAGGTAGCTTGCCAGTTCTTCGGCCGCATCCAGCTGGCACGCCAGCCCCAACGCCCAGCTGTACAGCACGATCAGGCGCGGCGTGCTGATCAGCAAGCTGTCGGGCAGGTCCATCTTCCAGCGCAGCAACATGCCCACGTTCTGCTCGGCCAGCAGTTGCTCCTCGGAGAGGCTCTGCACCAGGTCGGCCGCCACGTCGAGGTGGCCGGCCCGCAGCGCCTGCTCAACCGCCTCGTCCAGCAAACCCTGGGCCTCGAACCAGCGGCACGCCCGCAGGTGCAGGCGCGCTGGCGGTTCGCTGGCCTGGCGGCTTCGCAGCAGGTCGGAGAACAGGTGATGGTAACGAAACCAGTGGCCGTGCTCGTCCAGGGGCACCAGAAACACTTGATGGGCCTGCAGGAAGCGCAGGATATCGGCGCTGTCCTGGCGGTCACGCAGGGCATCGCACAGCTGGGCACAGAAGCGCTCTTGGCACGCCGTGTCGTAGAGAAAGGCCTGCACGTCGGCCGGCAGGATCTCGATGACTTCTTCCAGCAAGTAGTCGCGTATCAGCCCCTCGCCACCGTGCAGTGCATGGGGCAAAGCCTGCTCATCACCGGACTCGCTGGCGGCCAGCTGCCAGAAGCGCAGCCCGGCCACCCAGCCGTCACTGCGCTGGATCAGGTTATCCAGCGCCTGGCCGCGCAAGCCGGTGGGTTGGCGGCCGATTACCGCCAGTGACTCGTCGGGTGTCAGCCGCAGCTCTTGCTCGTTGAGTTCGACCAGTTGCCGTGACAGGCGCAGGCGCGCCAGGTGCCAGTCCGGGCGCTGGCGGCTGGTGATCAACAGCACCAGGCCACTGGGCAAGTGATTGAGGAAAAACTGCAGGCAGCGGTCGAGTACGGGCCCTTGGGCCAAATGGTAATCGTCCAGCACCAACAGCAGAGGCGTATCGGCTTGCAGGTATTGGGCGAGTTCATCGAGCAGGCCGTCGATCCACTCCTCGAACGCGAAGGGCTGGTGGCGCTGGCGCATTTTCAGCAGGCCCATGGCTTGTCCACCCAATGCAGGGCAGTACTGCTGCAGGCCTTCGAGCAGCCGCTCGAGAAAACGGCCAGGGTCGGCATCGCGCTGGCTCAGGCCAAGCCAAAGGCTGCGCCAGTGCTCCGGCAGGGATTCGCAGAATTCGATGGCCAGCGAGCTTTTGCCAAAGCCCGCCGGTGCGTTGACCAGCAGCAACCGCCCATTGAGGCCGGCGTGCAAACGCTGACACAACCGCGCACGCGGCACATGGCCGTCCGGCAGCGGCGGCCGGAAGAAACGCCCGTCCAGCAGGCCTAGGGCCTGGCTGGCGAATCCATGCGTACGGGACAGATCTGTCATGGCCGGCTCGTTCTGAAGGGAAGACAACGGCGGTACGGATGTTTGCGAGACTAGCGGGTAATGCAGCGCATTTGAAGATGATGGGCACAATAGGGCTGTAAAAGACTACGACAAAAAGCAACAACCCTGATGGACAGGGGCTGGAGCGGGGGTTTGGTTGGGTATTCAGCAGATCTATTGCCCGCGCCCACAGGGATTGCGTAGCTTTCAAGGCCAGTGCAATACCTGTAGGAGCAGCCTTGTGCTGCGAAGAGGCCGGTAAGGCTAGAGATTATCTTCGGCTGCAATGGCCTCTTCGCAGCACAAGGCTGCTCCTACAGGACTTGAAACCATCGCCGGAGCAGGATAAAAAAACGTCCCGGGCAAGCCGGGACGTTCTGGGGATCACAGGAGTGAAAGGCTTTCAGATTAACGTACACCTGCCTGGCGCAGGGCCGCGGGCTGGAAATCAGCCTTGCTGGCACTGAAGCCGAAGTCGTAGGCACGCTTCTCTTCGTTCTTCATGCCCAGCGCCAAATAACGACCCGACTGCAGGTCGTAGATGGTTTCCAGGGTGTACCAAGGCACCTCTTTGTTGTAGTACGGCTGGGAATGGGCTTCGGAAACGCGCCACAGCTGGCCACGGCCGTCGTACTGGTCGATCACTGCGGCCTGCCAGGTGTCTTCATCGATGTAGAAGTCACGCTTGGCGTAGATGTGCCGCTGGCCCGGCTTGAGGGTTGCGACCACGTGCCAGACGCGGCGCAGCTCGTAGCGCGACAAGTCTTGGTTGATGTGCCCGGCCTTGATGATGTCGGTGTACTTCAGCTTGGGGTCATCCAGCTTGAAGGCGTTGGAGGCGATGTACAGTTCCTTCTTGCCTTCCAGCTTCCAGTCGTAACGGTCTGGCGCACCGTTGAACATGTCCAGGTTGTCCGAGGTACGCAGGCCGTCGGCAGCGGTACCGGGGCCGTCGTATGACACTTGCGGTGCCTGCCGTACACGACGCTGGCCGGCGTTGTAGATCCACGCCTTGCGCGGCTCCTTCACCTGGTCGAGGGTTTCGTGCACCAGCAGCACGGTCCCGGCCAGGCGAGCGGGCGCGGTCACTTCCTGCTTGAAGTAGAACAGGATATTACCCGGGTTGCTTGCGTCGTAATCCTTCATCTTGTCGCGGAAGACGAACTGGTCGGAGAAATACACCGGGTTGAAAGAGCCGTTCTGCTGTGGCGTAGCCTGAGTAACCAGGCGGCTGACACTGCCCCCTCGGTAGCGTGTGATGTGGTTCCAGATCACTTCCAGGCCGCTTTTCGGGATCGGGAACGGCACCGCCGTATCGAAGTTGTTCAAGCCGTTGCCGCCTTCCACCAGTGTGGTCTGGGTGGCGTTTTTCTTGATGGCGGCGAACACGTCAGCAGGTACCGTGGAGCCGCGGTGGGTCTTGAACACCGGAATCTTGAAGGTGTCCGGGTAGCGCTTGAACATTGCCACCTGGCCCGGCGAGAGCTTGTCCTTGTACTGGTCGACGTTCTGCGCGGTGATGGTGAACAGCGGCTTTTCGCTGCCATACGGGTCGGAAAGGAACCCCTTGGCATCAGCGCTGCCGGCTGTTTTCGACAGCGGCTGCCAAGCACTGATCGAGCCATCGGCGTTACCGGCCTTTTCGGCGCCCATCGGGGTCAGGGTGCTGCCCAGCTTGGCCGCCTCATCGGCAGACACTGCTGCCATGACACTGGTCGCCAGCAGGGACAGGCCCAGCACACCGGCTTGCAGCAGACTTCTGGTCTTGTTCATGTCGTGTCGTCCTGGATCAGTATTCTTAGAAGTTCACGCCGAAGCTGAGGGCGACGAAGTCGCGGTCATCCACGGTGCTGTACTTGCCGTCGAAGAAGTTGGTGTACGACAGGCTCGCCGTGTAGGTGTTCTGGTACTCGGCGTCCAGGCCCAGGCTGACGGCCTTACGGCCTTCTTCAAAGTTGGCGCCAGGGCCGGGCGAGTAGCCGGAAACGTCATGCGACCAGGCCACGCTGGGCTTGAGGTTGACCCCGGCGAAGACGTCGTTGTAGTCCCAGATGACCCGGCCGCGGTAACCCCAGGAAGTGCTGGTGGTGTAGCCGTCGTTCTCGCACTTGCGATTCAGGTTGGTGGTCGATGCACCGGCACCCGCGCCTGCGATGGTGCTGGCGTTGAGCGCCTGGCAGGTGTCCGCGCCACCTGTGGCCGGCAGTGGGCCGGGGCCGAATACCGGGTCGCGGCCGTAGCGGGTTTCGTGGGCGTTTTCCAGGCCGCCGACATGGGTGACCCCCACCTCACCTACCACGGTCATGCGGCTGGCGCCCATCACCTGGTCGAAGAAGTGCGTCAGGGTGGTCTGGAACTGGGTGATTTCCTTGCGGCGGTAGCCGTGCAGGTCCTGGCCAGGGGTACCGGAGAGCAGCGAAGCGTTGCTCAGGGCGCCACCAATCGGGCGTACACCGGAGAACAGGATGTCGGTGGTATTGAGCTGCACAGGCGCGTTGGGGCGGTAGCTGACTTCACCACTCCAGGCGGTACCGGTAGGCAGCGTGGTGGAGAAGCTCAGGCCGTACAGGCGGATGTCCTCAGGGTACTCGACGAAGTATTCGGAGTTACCGGCCACGATCAGCGGTGCCAGCGCGCGCAACTGTGCCGGCAGGGCACTCAGGCCAGCGAACACGGAGGGCGGGGCACCGGTGGCGCTGAAGATCGGCGCACGGCTGTGGTAGTTCATGAAGTAGGCACCGAACTCGGTGTCCAGCGGGTCGAACATGTAGCGCAGCGCCACACCGAACTGGCCGCTGTCACGGGCATCACGGTCGGCCCCGCGGCGCACCATCACGCCTTCCTCGTTGATGTTAACGCCCTGGGTGGCGAGGAACTGCTGGGCCGCGCCCGGTACTGTGCGGCTGCTGTTGAGCACGCGCAGGTTGTCGGTACAGCCGTCGGCAATGATGTCCGGCTGCGAGAAGAACGTGCCGCAGTTGTCGACGACGGTCTGGTCCCATTCGATCTGGTAGAAGGCCTCGGCCGACAGGTTGTCGGTCAGGCTCTGGGAGATGTAGAACATGTTGACCGGGATCAGGCCTTCCTTGATCTCGGCCCCAGGGCGGCGGAACGCGGACACGTCGATCGGGTTGATCGAGTTGATACCACCGCCGATGAAGGTACTCTCACCCCAGCTGACAACCTGCTTGCCCAGGCGCACCGAGCCTGGCATGTCGCCAATCGAATAGTTGTGGTAGACGAACGCATCGAGCAGTTCGGCGCCGGACGACTTGGCGCCTTCCTTGCGGTTGGAGTCGCTGATGTCCTTGAACTGGCGGCTTTCGTCCTTGAGCTCGAAGTCATACCAGTACTTGCCACGCACGAACACCCCGGTGTCGCCGTACTTGAGCTCCAGGTCGTGGATGCCCTTGAAGATCTTGGAGAAGGTCTCGCCACGCTTGAAGTTGAGGTGACCGTCATCGGAGGTCTGCGACAGCCCCTTGCCGCCATTGTTGACCCCGATCAGGTTCTTGTTCGGGCTGGCGGTCGACCAGCTGGCGCCAACGGAGAGCGACGAGTCGAACTGCCCTTCGATTTCACCTATGTTGAAACTGACAGCGAAAGCAGGACTTGCGAGCGTGGAAGCAAGGCTGACGGCCAAGGGCAACTTGGCCCGGCGCCAGAACAGGTTTGCAGATTTCATCGACGCTACTCCATGTACTTTTTTGTTATGGCAGTGAGTCCTTTCAGAAACGGTCCGTGGGACCGGTGTGCAGGTTTGCACCTGCGGCAACACGGCTTGCGCGTGTCGCCCTCCCCCATTCCTGAAAATCTCCTGGCCTCGACTATAGCCAGCAAGGCACAGGCGCTTGATCCCTCTAAAGTGTGATTTGCGCTCCGTGCCGCCAACTCGCTACGAGGTTTTTCGGGTTACGTGCTGGCCGTGCTGAAGCATGGCGCATTTTTCCTGTTTGGCAAGGCGCCGAGCTCTCTAGCCTGCGGGTCGTGTTCTGTCGTCCACGACCCGCACGGGGTTTACAGGGTAGAAAGGAACGCACTGTTACTGGCCTGCCACTGGACGATGTCCTGGCGGATGCGTTTCTTGTCGAGTTTGCCGACACTGGTCTTGGGAATTTCAGTAACAACGGCGATCTGGCTTGGAATCGCCCATTTATTGATGTGCCCTTCTTCGACAAAAGGCTTGAGGTGGTCCTTGAGTGACTTGGCATCGATGGCCTGCCCATCACGTACCACCAACAGGGCAAACGGCCGCTCGCCCCACTGCGGGTCGGCGATCCCCACCACCGCCACTTCGCGCACGGCCGAATGACGGCTGATCAAGTCTTCGAGGTCGAGCGAGGATATCCACTCCCCGCCCGTCTTGATCACGTCCTTGATGCGATCGCGGATATCGATGTAGCCCATGCCGTCGAGGGTCGCGACATCACCGGTGTGCAGCCAGCCGCCCTGCCACAGCTCCTCGCTCTTTTGCGCCTCCTTGAAGTAACCCATGGTCAGCCAGGGCGCGCGCAGCACCAGTTCGCCCTGGGTCTCGCCATCGGCCGGGAGGAAATTGCCCTCGCCGTCGACGATCGCCGCCTCGACCAACGGCACCGGCACACCGGCCTTGATCCGGTAGGTGACACGCTCGTCCTCGCTGCCCGCCTGCAGTTCATCGTTCAGGTGCGCTGCCGAGATCAGCGGGCAGGTCTCGGACATGCCGTACGCGGCAGTCAGCTGGATGCCACGCGCCAGGGCCGCCTGATACAGCGAGCGGTTGAGCGCGCTGCCGCCGATGATGATCTTCCAGCCTGCGAAGTCCTGGCCCTGGGCGGTCGGGCAATTGAGCAACATCTGCAGGATGGTCGGCACGCAATGGGAGAAGGTGACCTGCTCTTCACGCCACAGCTTGACCAGCATGTCCGGCTCGTAACGCCCCGGGTACACCTGCTTCATGCCCAGCATGGTGGCGGCGTATGGGATACCCCAGGCATGCACGTGGAACATCGGGGTAATGGGCATGTACACATCATCGCTGCCAAGCAGGCGCACGCTGTCGATACTGCCAGTGACCGACGTTTCGGCCAGGGTATGCAGCACCAGCTGGCGATGGGTGAAGTACACCCCTTTGGGGTTGCCGGTGGTGCCGGTGGTGTAGAAGGTGGTGGCCACCGAGTTTTCGTCGAAATCCGGGAAGTCATAGCGCGGGCTGGCGGCGGCGAGCAACTGCTCGTACTCGCCGACCAGGTTGGGCAGCTCGGCGGTCTTGTCCGGGCCGTCGGTCAGCAGCAAGGTCTTGTCGACGGTGGTCAACTGCCCGGCAATCGCTTGGTAAAGGCCGACGAAGTCGCTGTTGACCAACACCACGCGGTCTTCGGCGTGGTTCATGGTGTAGAGGATTTGTTCTGGCGACAGGCGCACGTTGATGGTGTGCACCACCGCGCCGATCATCGGGATGGCGAACATGCATTCCAGGTAGCGATGGCTGTCCCAGTCCATCACCGCCACCGTGTCACCGGCCTTGACCCCGGCCTCAGTCAGCACATTGGCCAGGCGCGCGATACGCTCGTTGAGCTGTGGATAAGTCAGGCGCAGCTGATCGCGATAGACGATCTCGCGGGTTTTCTCGTAGCGGCTGCCGGACATCAGCAGGCGTTTGATCAGCAGGGGGTAGGCGTAGGCGCCTTCGGCGGGTTTGATGATGCGGGTCTGCAACATGGGTATCCCTTTTCTGAAAAACGGGCCGGACAAGTCTGGATCTACTGTAGTAGCTGAATGTGACGGTCAAATCAGCCGAAGGAATGATTTGGACCGGCAAGGTATGAGTGGCAGTCGTTGACGCGCGGTAACCGCGGGCTAGACACTGCGCTCAACCGCTTCGGACAGTGCCCCCGAAGTTGATGGCCCATTTCCCGTCCTGCCACCGGAGAACCCCATGCTCAGCTCGCGTCGCGCCGTGTTTCTCGATCACCAGTCACTGGACTTGGGTGACCTCGACCTGTCCCCTTTGCGGGGCCAGTTCGACGCATTCGAGCTGTTTGCCGCCACCCGTCCGGAGCAGGTTGCCGAACGCCTGCAGGGCGCCGTTGCGGTAATCAGCAACAAGGTCATGCTGGATGCCGCGACCCTTGCGGCCAACCCGCAGCTCAAGCTGATCCTGGTGGCCGCCACCGGCACCAACAATGTCGACCTGGCGGCGGCCCGCGCCCAAGGCATCACCGTGTGCAACTGCCAGGGCTACGGCACGCCGTCGGTGGCCCAGCATACCCTCGCCCTGCTGCTGGCCTTGGCCACGCGGCTGTGCGACTACAAACAGGCAGTGGCCGACGGCCAGTGGGCCAAGGCCAGCCAGTTCTGCCTGCTGGACTTCCCCATCGTCGAGCTGGAGGGCAAGACCCTCGGCCTGCTCGGCCATGGCGAACTGGGCGGCGCAGTGGCGCGCCTGGCCGAAGCCTTCGGCATGCGCGTCTTGAGCGGGCAGATCCCCGGCCGCCCGGAGCGCGCCGACCGCATGCCCCTGGAAGACCTGCTGCCGCAAGTGGACGCGCTGACCCTGCATTGCCCGTTGAACGAGCATACCCGGCACATGATCGGAGCCCGTGAGCTGGCCTTGCTCAAGCCCGGCGCCCTGGTGGTGAATACCGCACGGGGTGGCTTGATCGACGAGCAGGCCTTGGCCGACGCCCTGCGCCAAGGCCACCTGGGTGGCGCCGCTACTGACGTGCTAAGCGTCGAGCCACCGGTCAACGGCAACCCGCTGCTGGCAGGCGATATCCCGCGCCTGATCATCACCCCGCACAGTGCCTGGGGTGCGGTGGAGTCGCGCCAGCGCATCGTCGGCCAGCTCAGCGAGAATGCCCAGGCCTATTTCGCCGGTCAGCCACGCCGCGTGGTCAGCTGAGCGCAGCGTTAGCCTCTGCTACACTGCGCGACTTTTTTTACAGGAGGCGTCGTCCATGGACCCGCGCAGTGAAGTGTTGCTCCGCCAGGCGGACCTGTTCCAAGGCCCGCTGCTGCTCGCCGGCGCGCCCGCCGACGACCTGCTCGGCCACCTGCCCATGGCCCATGGCTGGACCTGGCATGCCGGTGACCAGGCCATGCTCGAGGGCCGCTTCGCTGGCCGTAGCCATTACGGTGTCGAAGCCCCCCCGGTGGCCTTCGACAGCGCCGTGCTGTTCCTGCCCAAGTCCCGCGAGCTGGCCGCCTACTTGCTCAACGCCCTGGCCTCGCGCCTGGCCGGGCGCGAGCTGTACCTGGTCGGCGAGAAACGCGGCGGCATCGAAGGCGCGGCGAAGCAACTGCAGGCCTTTGGCAAACCGCGCAAGCTCGACAGCGCCCGGCATTGCCAGTTGTGGCAGGTGACCGTTGACCACGCGCCTGCGGCCACGCCGCTGGAAAGCCTGGCCGAACGCTTCGAACTCGACCTCGAGGATGGCCCACTGCAAGTGGTCAGCCTGCCGGGCGTGTTCAGCCACGGCCGCCTCGACCGCGGCAGCGCCCTGCTGCTCAAGCACCTGGATGGCCTGCCAAGCGGGCATGTGCTGGACTTCGGTTGCGGTGCCGGGGTGCTGGGCGCCACGGTGAAACGCCGCTACCCGCAAAGCCGGCTGACCCTGCTCGACGTGGACGCGTTTGCCGTGGCAGCCAGCCGCCTGACATTGGCCGCCAACGGCCTGGAAGGTGAAGTGATCAGCGGTGATGGCATCGACGCGGCCCCTGCCGAGCTGAGCGTGATCCTGAGCAATCCGCCGTTTCATACCGGCGTGCACACCAATTACCAGGCTTCAGAGAATTTGCTGAAAAAATCCGGCGTTCATCTGCGAAAAGGCGGCGAAATGCGCCTTGTTGCCAATAGCTTCCTGCGCTACCAGCCACTGATCGAAGGGGCCTTGGGTAACTGCCAGGTACGCGCCGAGGCGGACGGTTTCCGGATCTACCAGGCAACACGCGGTTAAAAACAGCGCTTGCCGAAACCGCTTCGGCTAGGCAGAATCCGCACCGTCCTAGGGGAGTAGTCTCCCGCGAGCACCCAGCTCGCCCGGCACGCGTCAACATACTTGGCCCACAGGCCATGGCGCGTGCGACCCACTATGCAGAGCCTGCATAGAGAGATCCGCACAGACGGATCCGCGGTTTGACAAGACCTATGACACGCACACCTTACCCGGGGCGGGAAGGCTGTACGTGTCATAGCCGTGTCGACCCGCCCCCGTAGGAAACCTGATGCTGGAATCCCTGCTGGTCCCCACCGCCATCGTTGCCCTCGCCGAAATCGGTGACAAGACGCAACTGCTCGCGCTCATTCTCGCCGCTCGCTTCCGCAAGCCTTGGCCGATCATCGCCGGCATCATCGCCGCTACCCTGGCCAACCATGCCGCCGCGGGCGCCGTGGGTGCGTGGGTCGGCGGGTTCTTCAGCGACTCGGCGCTGCACTGGATCCTGGCCGCCAGCTTCACTGCCACGGCGCTGTGGACACTGGTGCCGGACAAGATGGATGACGATGAAAACCCGGCGCGCCGCTTCGGCCCGTTCCTCACCACGCTGATTGCGTTTTTCCTGGCCGAGATTGGCGACAAGACCCAGGTGGCGACAGTCATGCTTGCCGCGCAATACCCGCACCTGATCATGGTCATCATCGGCACCACGCTGGGCATGCTGATTGCCAACGTGCCGGTGGTATTGGCGGGTAACTTTGCGGCAGACAAACTGCCGTTGACCCTGATTCGCCGACTGGCGGCTACCGCGTTCGCCGTGCTGGCGGTGGTGGCGGTGTATTCGGCGATGAAGGCCAGTGGCTGGGTGGGCTGATAGTTGCTGGGTAGGCTGACCTGTAGGAGCAGCCTTGCGCTGCGAAGAGGCCAGTGACAGCACAGCAGACCTTCGGCGCTGTCACCGGCCTCTTCGCAGCACAAGGCTGCTCCTACAGGTGACGCAGATTACTTCTTGGCAGCCTGATACAGCGGCATCACCTTCGGAATCGCGGCCTGCAACGAGGCAATACGGCTTTCGGACGCCGGGTGAGTGCTCATGAACTCAGGCGGCGCGCCTTCGGAAGCCTTGCTCATCTTGTTCCACAAGGTGATCGCGGCATTCGGGTCGTAACCGGCACGTGCCGACAGCTCCAGGCCGATCAGGTCCGCCTCGTTCTCATTGGCACGGCTGTTGGGCAAGGTCATGGCGTAGTTCACCACGGTATCGGCCATGGCCATGCTGCTTTGTCCCAGGCCGAAGATGGCACCCGCACCCTGACGGGCCATTTCCACGCCATAGGCCTTGGACATGGCTTCGCGGCTGTGCTCACGCAGGGCGTGGGCGATCTCGTGACCGACCACCGCAGCAATCTCGGCATCGGTCAGCTTGAGTTGGTCGATCAGGCCGGTGTACACGATGATCTTGCCGCCAGGGCCACAGTTGGCGTTGAGCTCGTCGCTCTTGATCACGTTGACTTCCCAGTTCCACTGGGCGGCATCCGGGCGAAACTTCGGCGCCTGGGCGATCAACCGGTCAGCGATGACTTGCACGCGCTTGGCATCGGCACTGGACTTGTCCAGCACGCCCTTGTTCGACGCCTCACCGAGGGTCTGCTGGTAGGACTGGGCGTACATCTGGTTGACCTCATCGGTCGAGAGCATGCTGAACATGTACTGCTTGCGCTCGACACCGACGGCTCCGCCGCTGGTGGTATTCACCGCCTGGCAGCCTGCCAGCAGGATACCGGCACTCAACACACTGACAACAAATGACTTACGCATGGAAACACTCCCTTTTACATGCGGCGTATCCTAGGCTTAGTCGCCTGGACCCGCCATAGCCGCAGGGAAGAATTTTACCGCCTGCACGGCCGCGCGTTCTGGCCGGCGTCAGGCCGGCGTCAGGCACTCCGGGGCATCCAGTTTCGGGTCATTGACGAAGTTTGCCAACGCCCGCTCACGCAGCGTAGCCGGGGGGCTGGCCAGCAATTCCTGCAGGCGTGTGATCGGCGTATCAGGGGCCAGCCAGGCCGCCTGCCCCGCCTCGTCCAGAATCAACGGCCGGCGCTGGTTCATGGCTGCCTGGGTCACCACTGCGCAGCTCAGCCAAACCTGGTCCTGCACCGGATAGGCCTCCCACACCGCCGCAAAATACAGTGACGACCCCTCCCCCGGGGTCAGCCAATAGGGGCGTTTGCGTACCGTACCGCGCCATTCATAAAAGCCATTGGCCGGCATCAGGCAGCGGCGCTGGCGAAACGCTTCGCGGAACATCGGCTGTTCGGCAAGGGTTTCTGCTCGGGCATGGGCAGGCGTGCGGGAAAGGTCAGTGAGCCAGGCTGGCGTCAGGCCCCAGCGTGCCTTGGCCAAGCCATGCTCGCCGTCGACCTGGCGCTGGATCAACACCGACGCACCGGGCGAGATATTCCATTGTGCCGGCTGGCCGACGGGGAAGCCCGGCAGACTGGCAAGGGCCTGGGGCCAGCGAAACAGGGCGTAACGTCCACACATGGGCGAATCTTTTACCTAGCAGATCAAGGTACCGGGATAGCTCTCCGGTTCGTCACCAACCAGTGGCTGGGCATCATTGTACGCATCGATCAGCTGCCGTGCGTACTCGGCCTGCTCGTCGGGCACGGCAAGCCCCAGCAAACCCTGCATCGGCAGCTCACCGGCAGCACCCACCAGGTCGCGGCCAACCAGGTGCACCGAGATGCCCTCACTGGCCAGCATGCCCACCAGCATTTCAGCCTCCAGCAGGCTTTCCGGTTCGTAGATCCGTTGCATCAGGCATCGTCCTCGCGTCTGACTTCGAGCATCCATTCGTCACCGTGCACCTGCAGGATGAACACCACTGGCTGGCAACAGACCTGGCAATCCTCGGTATAGACCTGGTCGCCACTGGAGATATCGACAGTGGTTTCCACCCGTTCGCCACAATACGGGCAATCATAGAAGTCAGTTTCCAGCATCGCGGCCTCCACGGTGACTTATGCGTATAATTGCCGGTCTGATTACAGGGCCTGTGCGTGTTCGAGCCGTTTTTCGAACCCCGTCCCTACCTATTACCCTAGCCGTTTCCAACAAGAGAGCATGATGGGCGAATTCGATGCCATCCGACCGTACGACGACGCTGAGGTCCCTGCCGTGTTGGCACGCCTGCTCAGCGACCCGGCATTCCTCGATATCCTCACCCACTTCCGCTTCCCGCGTGCTGCCGCCCCACTCGGCTGGCTGCTCAAGCCACTGATCGCCCGCCGCCTGCGCAAGGAATTCGCCGGCGTTACCTGCGTGTCGACCTTGCAGGACAAAGTCGAATACTACGTCGACCAGACCATCGAGCGCGCCACCGACGGCGTTACCTATTCGGGCGTAGAGCAACTCAAGGCCGGCACCGCGTACCTGTTCCTGGCCAACCACCGCGACATCGTCATGGACCCGGCCTTCGTCAACTACGCCGTGTACCACGCCGGCCTGCCGACCCCGCGCATCGCCATCGGTGACAACCTGCTGCAAAAACCCTTCGTCAGCGACATGATGCGCCTGAACAAGAGCTTCATTGTGCACCGCTCGCTCAGCGGTCGTCGCGAGAAGCTGGCGGCTTACCAACTGCTCTCGGCCTACATCAACCACTCGATCCGCAACGATGGCGCATCGATCTGGATCGCCCAGGCCGAAGGCCGCGCCAAGGACGGCGACGACCGTACCGACTCGGCGATCCTCAAGATGTTCCACATGAGCCGCAAGGACGAGCCGTTCGGCGCGGTCATTCAGAGCCTGAACCTGACGCCGGTTTCGATCAGCTACGAGTACGACCCCTGCGACCAGGCCAAGGCCCGCGAGCTGTACATCCGCGCCACCACCGGCACCTACAAGAAGGCGCCGGGCGAGGACGACAACAGCATCGCCAAGGGCATCACCGGCTACAAAGGCCGAGTGCACATCAACTTTGCCGCGCCGGTGACCGAGTACTTCGAGGACACGAAGCAGCTGGCAGCCGAAATCGACCGGCAGGTCCTCGGTGGCTACCGGTTGTTCCCGGTGCACTACCTGGCCTACGCGATGTGGGACGAGAAGGATGAGGCACTGCAAGTGCCGAGCGCCGAGAAGGTGTTCCCAGGCGAAGAGCTGGCGCGTGCCAAGGAAGAATGGCAGCGTCGCTTGGAAGCTTGCCCTGAAGAACAGCGGCCGTACCTGGTGTTGCAGTACGCAACGCCGGTGCGCAACCAGTACCAGGTCAAGCAGCAAACGCCAGTTGCCTGATCAACCCGGGGCTGCTTTGCAGCCCCAAGGTTTTACACCCAGGTACTGAACCAGGACAGCAGCAGCGCCATGGCCAGGCACGAAAAACCGAGAATATAGAAGTAACGCGGCACCCTCAGGTCAAACGCATCCACCACCCCCTCATCCACCGCCAGGCTTTCCCGCGTGACAGCCTCGCGCCGCCGTGCGCTGTGCAGCAGCATCCCGCCGGGGCACGTCATCAGCAACGCCAGCAGGTTGATCAGCTTGGTGGGATGGGCGGCGAGAAACCCCCAGAGCACTTGCAACGACATTACACAACCTCGGTTTGAAGGACGGCAAAGGCCGGCATTCTACCCAAGTCCGGCGTGGGCGCTCGGGCTCGGCGACAAAGTGTCACTAAATTTCATCTGTCACAGGTTCGTCATCAGAACAGGCCACTCTGTCGGCCTTTTCCCGATCCGGAGCTCGTTCATGCTGCACGCCGAAAACCAGGACCGCCTCTATCTCGTAGCCCAGAGCGACGAGCAGCAGGCGTTGATCGACGGTTTTGCCATCAATGTGCAGGACCGCCAGTGGCTGGTCTATTGCGCGCTGGGTGGGCACGCGCATGAGGACTTGCCGGAGGTGGATGTGGCCACCGGTTTCAGCCTGCTGGACTTCCACATCCAGGCGGCCTGAAGTCCCCCCAAAAAAAACAAACCCGCTGCCTGTCAGCCAGGCAGCGGGTTTGTTTTAGCAGGGCTGAACGCTTATTCGCCCAGTACTTGCCCGATGGTCGGGTCTTTGAACAGGCGGGTCAGGGCGTCGCTCAGCACGTCGCTGACCAGCTTGGTGTTGGTTTCCTGGTTCGGCGCCATGCCGAAACGCTGGTCCAGCGAAGCACCGTAACGGCCGCTGTAACGGCGGTTGGCGTTGGCCACGTCGGCACGGAAGGTGGCACCGATGGTGGCCTCGGTCACGTACAGGTTGTCCTTGGGCGACTGGTACTTAAGCTCGGCCAGGGTCACGGTCAACTGCGGGGCATTGTAGGCATTCGCCGTCGGGGTGAAACCGAGCAGGCGCACAGCGGCTTCGGCCTGGGCCTGCAGCTTGGGCAGCACATCATTGCCACTGACACTGATGGTGCTGGTCTCGGGGTACATGCCACCGCGCGTGCCCAGGGACTGCGAAGCCCGGCCATCAACCACCTTGACCACCACCGGCTGACCGTGGCCGACAGGTGCGAGCTGGGCGGTGAGCTTGGGCTGCGGGCTGAGTTGTTGCGGGCTGTGGGCACATCCGACCAGGCTGAGGCTGGCCACCGCGATCAAACCGAACAACAGACGTTGCAACATGCGCGTTTCTCCAGAAAATGCGGCT
This sequence comes from Pseudomonas sp. Y3 TE3536, assembly GCF_053629175.1. Classification (NCBI taxonomy): domain Bacteria; kingdom Pseudomonadati; phylum Pseudomonadota; class Gammaproteobacteria; order Pseudomonadales; family Pseudomonadaceae; genus Pseudomonas; species Pseudomonas sp. Y3 TE3536. The sequence continues at coordinate 1,115,588 of NZ_JBRJHU010000001.1, forward strand.
AAGGCGCACAGTATACCTAGCGGCAACCTACAAGCGGCAAGCCACAAGAAAAAGCAGTACGCAGCGGTAGCCGGCTTTATATTGCCGGTTGCAGCCAGCCGCCCACTGCCCGCCAGCGCCCGGGTTTGCGCCCGCGCAAACACCCGTTGGCATCAGCACAGCCTGCCGGCCTGACAAACGCTGCAATAAAAACCACGAATAACGACCTTTCTGCCTTCGACATCGCTATAATCTCCCCCCGATTATAAGGACGTCTCCTGATCGGGCCCCGCATTTGCCGCTTGACCCCGGCACCTTCACCGCTTCGCCCACAGAGAGCCTTCCACTCAGGTCTTGCATCGGCTGTCGTGCCTGCTTTTCCGGCCCTTCGCACTGCATGAACCTGTGGGTTGCCATCGCGCAGTCCCCTTTTGAGGTTCACGTCTCCAAAAGAGCGTGAAAAAACGGTTTTTCACAACTTCACGAGAGTGTGGCGAGCAAATGAACAGTCTGGCATGTGCAAAAGCGGCAGATGTGTCCCGAACAGCCCTGAACAGGCGGCAACTGCGTTCATCCCGGATGAGTGTCTGAGGCCGTTCCATAACGCACGCACGACACCTTGACCATAAGTCGAATTGCCGCACCCGTGGCAATCGGGGTTCAATACCCGAACCCGAAGACTGATTGGCGGTGTCCGCGGAAGTTGCAAGAACTGCGAAAAGTCGGACATGGCGATCCTGGCGAACCCAGGGATCCTATGCTGTCAATTAGGTAGCTGTAGATTGTGGAGACGCGTTAAATGGCGCAGAACGAATCGGTTGATGTAGTACTGGTAGGCGCGGGCATCATGAGTGCCACCCTGGCCGTACTGCTCAAGGAGCTCGACCCGACCCTCAAGCTGGAGGTCGTCGAGGCGATGGACTCCGGGGCCGCGGAAAGCTCCAACCCCTGGAACAACGCAGGTACCGGCCACGCTGGCCTGTGCGAGCTTAACTACACGCCCCAGGCCGCCGATGGCAGCATCGACATCAAGAAGGCCGTGCACATCAATACCCAGTTCGAGGTCTCGCGCCAGTTCTGGGCTTACCTGAGCAAGAAGGGTAACTTCGGCTCGGCGCGTGCCTTCATCAACCCTGTCCCGCACCTGAGCTACGTCGAAGGTGACAAGGGTGTTTCCTTCCTCAAGAAGCGCTTCGAGCTGCTCAAGCAGCATCATGCCTTCTCCGAGATGGAATACACCGAAGACAAGGCCGTGATGAGCGACTGGATGCCGTTGATGATGCCCGGCCGCCCGGCCGACCAGCACATCGCCGCCACCCGCGTGGCGAAAGGCACCGACGTCAACTTCGGCGCACTGACCAACAAACTGCTCAAGCTGCTGGGCGACTCGCCCGACGCGCAGGTCAAGTACAGCAAGAAAGTCGTCGGCCTGCGCCGTAACGGCAACGGCTGGACCGTGAGCATCAAGGACGTCAACAGCGGCGGCAGCCGTGAAGTCGACGCGCGCTTCGTGTTCCTCGGTGCCGGTGGCGCGGCCCTGCCGCTGCTGCAACTGTCGGGCATCCCCGAGAGCAAAGGCTTCGGCGGCTTCCCGGTCAGCGGCCAGTGGCTGCGTTGCGACAACCCGGAAATCGTCAAACAGCACCAGGCCAAGGTTTACAGCCAGGCTGCGGTCGGCGCGCCACCGATGTCGGTGCCGCACCTGGACACCCGCGTGGTAGACGGCAAGACCTCGCTGCTGTTCGGCCCGTACGCAGGCTTTACCACCAAGTTCCTCAAGCATGGTTCGCTGATGGACCTGCCACTGTCGGTGCGCATGGGCAACATCGGCCCGATGCTGGCCGTGGCCCGCGACAACATGGACCTGACCAAGTACCTGGTCAGCGAAGTGATGCAGTCGATGGAACAGCGCCTGGAATCGCTGCGCCGCTTCTACCCGCAAGCCAAAGCCGAAGACTGGCGCCTGGAAGTGGCCGGCCAACGTGTGCAAATCATCAAGAAAGACCCGAAAAAGGGCGGCATTCTGCAGTTCGGTACCGAGCTGGTCTCGGCCCAGGATGGCAGCCTGGCCGCTCTGCTCGGCGCATCGCCGGGCGCTTCGGTAACCGTTTCGATCATGCTGGAACTGATCGAGCGTTGCTTCCCCGAGCAGGCCAAAGGTGCCTGGGCTGCCAAGCTCAAGGAAATCTTCCCCGCTCGCGAGAAGGTCCTGGCAACCGATGCCGCGCTGTACAACAAGATCAGTGCCGACAACGATGCCGCGTTGGAACTGGTGGAAGACAGCCCGGCCAAGCATTACGCCTGAGCTGGCTGAAACGAAAAAACGCCCCTCGGGGCGTTTTTTTTGTGCCTGCGTTTTGGCCTGTGCCGGCCTCTTCATGGGCAAGCCCACAGGTTTTTCACAGATCTTGAGAGCGGTGCAATACCTGTGGGAGCGGGCTTGCCCGCGAAGAGACCAGTACAGGCTTAACAATCAGCCGCGGGCTTTATCGATGATCTCGATGTACTCAGGAGCATTGCGCTGGTCGGCGATCTGTTCGATGAAGGTCTTGCCGTGCTCGTCCTTGCCATCCAGGTCCAGGCCCGCTTCGACGAAGAAGCCGACGAAACGCTCGAAGTCGTCGACACGCAGGCCACGGTAAGCCTTGACCAGCTTGTGCAGCGACGGCGAAGTCACGCCATCGGCCGGCTCGAACTGAAGGAACGACTTGATGTAGTCGTCGCTGATTTCGTCACCGATTACCTGTTTCTTGTCTTTACGCATTGCCGACTCCAACTGGACCATCACGGAATTTCGAAGGCCGGCAGTTTACCCCCCGCAGGGCGCGCGCCTCAACGCGTACGTACGGTGCCGGTGTGCAGGTCAGCCCAGATATGGCCGTTGCCGTAGGTCAGAAACTGCACGTAGAGGGTTTCGTTGCGCAGCAGGTCCATGATCACGCGGTAATCACTGACCGGGTAGTTGAGGCTCAAGGTGCGGGTTTTCTCGTCATAAACGGGCTTTTTCAAGCTTTTGCCGGCTTCACCATCGAATGTCAGCAGCACCTGGGCGATGGTGGCGCCCTTGCTCAGCGGCTTGCCCTTTAGGCGCATTTGCAACGATGCGGTGATGGGGATTGGTTGCTGGTCGGACTGGCGCTGGGCACCGACCACCACTGCATAATCGGTCACTTGCAGCAGTTGCTGACCGGTCGGCGCTTCCTGGCGCAGGGACAGGTCGTCAGGCGGCAGAAACTGGCTGTGCAGCGGTGCGGCACAGATCGGCAGGCTGACCGCCAGCAGGAGGGGAAGAATCGCACGCATGTGAGGCTCCTTGAATGAAGGCGCACTCTAGCATGGCCTGCACTGGCTCTTGTAGGAGCGGCCTTGCGTCGCGAAAGGGCTGCGCAGCAGCCCTACGATTTATGCTTCACAGCTGAAATTGCCGGGGCTGCTGCGCAGCCCTTTCGCGACGCAAGGCCGCTCCTACCGTTGAGCCCGCATGCATACCATTATTGGCAATATCAATCGAATTGGGCGCGCATCCAGGCCTGGTACTCGGCCACGCCGGCCTCGCCTTCACGCGGCGCCCAGTGGGCATGCTCGCCCTCGCCCACTGGCCGGTACGGCCCGGCCTTGCACTCGAAAAGGATGCTGTCCGGCTCCAGTACCACCAACCCGTGGTAGGTACCGGGCGCCAGGTCTACACCCAGGCAGTCGCCGCCGGCCTGCAGAACCCGCTTTTCAGTCACCGCACCGTGCTCATCGAAGATCAGCAGGCCAAGGCGCCCCTTGAGCACGATCAGTGCTTCGGCCTTGTCCTCGCTCAGGTGCCGATGGGGTGGGATGTAGGTCGTCGGCTGCAGCCCGACTGCCATGCGGTGGCAAGGCTCTTCCATCTCATGGAAGTTATGGTGCTGCCGCCCGCGAGGGTTGGCGGCAGCCTTCTGCGCCAGCTCGGCGAACAGCGATTGGTCGATGAACGCGGGCTGGCGCATGGTTACAGCCCCTTGACGGCGAAGATGCCGTTAGCGTTACGCCAGTAGCCCTTGTAGTCCATGCCATAGCCGAAGATGTAGCGATCGACGCAGGGCAGGCCGACGTAGTTGGCTTTAAGGTCCGGGCTGGCTTTGCGGTCGTGGTCCTTGTCGATCAGCACTGCAGTGTGCACCGAGCGCGCACCGGCGTGCTTGCAGAACTCGATGATGGCGCTGAGGGTGTGGCCTTCGTCGAGGATGTCGTCGACGATCAGCACGTCACGGTCGATGAACGAGACTTCTGGCTTGGCTTTCCAGAACAACTCGCCGCCGCTGGTCTGGTTGCGGTAGCGGGTGGCGTGCAGGTACGACGCTTCCAGCGGGAACTGCAGGTGGGTCAGCAGCTTGCCCGAGAAGATAAGGCCGCCGTTCATCACGCAGAAGACCACCGGGTTCTTGTCATGCAGGTCTTTGCAGATCTGCTCGCCGACCTTGGCGATGGCCGCTTCGACTTCGGCTTCGGTGTACAGACAGTCTGCTTCGCGCATGACTTGACGGATGTGCTCGAGATCGGCGGGCATTGCGCTCTCCAGGGGGGGTATTTTGGAAAAGCGGGCAAAGGTACGCATCCGCTCGCCACAGATCAAGCATTTATGGACTAACGTCCAAAAGGACTACACGACAGCACAGGCTGAATAGATTAATCTAGCGCGGTTTTTTTGCCCGCCTTTCGGAGCCCCCCCTATGCCCACTCGTGAGATCCGCCATCCGCTGATCCGCCACAAGCTCGGCCTCATGCGCCGTGCCGACATCAGCACCAAGAATTTTCGCGAACTTGCCCAGGAAGTCGGCGCGCTTCTGACCTATGAAGCCACCCAGGACCTGCCACTGGAAACCTACGAGATCGACGGGTGGTGTGGCAAGGTGCAGGTCGAAAAAATCGCCGGCAAAAAGATTACCGTCGTCCCGATCCTGCGCGCCGGCATCGGCATGCTCGACGGCGTGCTCAGCCTGATTCCGGGTGCCAAGGTCAGTGCCGTCGGCGTCGCGCGCAACGAAGAAACCCTCGAAGCTCACACCTACCTGGAAAAGCTCGCGCCGGACATCAACCAGCGCCTGGCCCTGATCATCGACCCGATGCTGGCCACCGGCGCCTCGATGGTCGCCACCATCGACCTGCTGAAAAAAGCGGGCTGCAAAGAGATTCGCGCCATGGTGCTGGTCGCCGCACCCGAAGGCATCAATGTGGTGGAAAAAGCCCACCCGGATGTGCAGATCTACACCGCTTCGATCGACCAGCGCCTGAACGAGCACGGCTACATCGTGCCGGGCTTGGGTGATGCCGGCGACAAGATCTTCGGCACCAAGCAAAAGGACGCCTGACCATGCAGGACGGCTTCAACGACCCGCTTTGGCGCCAGGTCGTTTCGGGCGCGCAGATGCTCTTCGTGGCATTTGGCGCGCTGGTGCTGATGCCACTGATCACCGGCCTCGACCCGAACGTCGCGCTGTTCACCGCCGGTATCGGCACGCTGCTGTTCCAGCTGGTCACCGGCCGTCAGGTCCCGGTGTTCCTGGCATCCAGCTTTGCCTTCATCACCCCGATCATCCTTGCCAAGGGCCAGTTCGGCCTGGCCGAAACCATGGGCGGCGTAATGGCCGCAGGCTTCGTCTACACCTTCATGGGGCTGATGGTAAAAATCAAAGGCACCGGTTTCATCGACCGCATGCTGCCGCCTGTGGTGATTGGCCCAGTGATCATCTCGATTGGCCTGGCCATGGCGCCCATCGCTGCCAACATGGCCATGGGCAAGGGCGGTGACGGTGCTGCGCTGATGCCTTACAAGACCGCCATGCTGATCTCGATGCCGGCACTGCTGACCACCTTGATCGTCGCGGTCTTCGGCAAGGGTATCTTCCGCCTGGTGCCGATCATCTCCGGCGTGCTGGTGGGCTTTGCCCTGGCGTTTGCCTTTGGCGTGGTCGACACGGCCAAGATTGCCGCTGCACCGTGGTTGGAGATCCCCAACTTCACCGCGCCGGCGTTCAACTGGCAGGCCATCCTGTTCATCGTGCCGGTAGCCCTGGCACCGGCGATCGAGCACATCGGTGGGGTGATTGCGGTGGGCAGCGTCACCGGGCGCGACTACCTGAAAAAGCCTGGCTTGCACCGCACCCTGCTGGGTGACGGCCTGGCGACCACGGCTGCCGGCCTGTTCGGTGGCCCACCCAACACCACCTACGCCGAAGTGACCGGCGCGGTGATGCTGACCAAGAACTACAACCCGAAGATCATGACCTGGGCGGCGGTGTTTGCTATTACCCTGGCCTTCATCGGCAAGTTCGGCGCGCTGCTGCAGAGCATTCCGGTACCGGTCATGGGCGGCATTCTGTGCCTGCTGTTCGGCTCGATTGCGGCGGTGGGCATGAACACCATGATCCGCCACAAGATCGACCTGGCCGAGGCGCGCAACCTGGTGATCGTTTCGGTGACCCTGGTGTTCGGTATTGGCGGCGTGTTGATCGGCAGCGGTGACGGCCCGGACGACTGGGGCCTGAAGGGCATCGCCCTGTGCGCCGTGGTGGCCATTGCCCTGAACCTGATCCTGCCGGGCAATGATGGCTGGAAGAACAAGAAGCTGGATGATCAGCTGCCTTGAGTGACACGGGCTCCTGCCACAAAACGCCTCTCCTGTAGGAGCAGCCTTGTGCTGCGAAGAGGCCGGTGACAACACATCAATCTTCTGTGTCATCACCGGCCTCTTTGCAGCACAAGGCCGCCCCCACAAGGGCGGACTCATTCAGGCCTTTTCGCACATCCCCGCCAGCACCTTCACCCACTCCGGGTGATCATTCAGGCACGGCACTAGCAGCAATTCCTCGCCCCCGGCTTCGATGAACTGTTCTTTGCCGCGATCGCCGATCTCTTCCAGCGTCTCGATGCAATCGGCAACGAACGCCGGGCACATCACCAGCAGCTTCTTCACCCCCGCCTTGGCCAACTCGTCCAGCCGCGTCTCGGTATAGGGTTCGATCCACTTGGCGCGCCCCAGGCGCGACTGGAACGACACTGACCACTTGCCATCCGGTATGCCCATTTTCTGCGCAAAGGCCTTGGCCGTGGCCAAACACTGCCCGCGATAACACACGGCGCGCATTTCGGCACTGGCGTCCTTGCAGCAATCGGCCGCCTGAAAATCATGCTTACCGGTGGGGTCGAGCTTTTTCAGGTGCCGCTCCGGCAGCCCATGAAAACTCAGCAACAGGTGGTCGTAATCCTGCTGCAGGTAAGGCTTGGCGCTGGCCACCAACGCCTCGATGTACTCGGGATGGTCGTAAAACGGCTGTAGCACGCGCATCTGCAACGGCAACTGGCGCTCGCTGACCGTCTGTTTGGCCAACGCCACCACGGTGGTCACCGTACTGTCGGCGAACTGTGGATAAAGCGGTGCCAAGGTGACCTTGCGCACGCCCTGAGCTGCCAGGCGCTCCAGCACTTCGGGCAACGCCGGCTGGCCGTAGCGCATGGCGATTTCCACCGGGCCATGGGGCCAGTGCTCGACCATCGCAGCCTGCAGGCGGCGGGTCAGCACCACCAGTGGCGAGCCTTCGTCCCACCAGATCGACGCGTAGGCGTGCGCCGACTGTTCCGGGCGCTTGATCAGAATCAACGACACCAGCAAGCGCCGCACCGGCCAAGGCAGGTCGATCACGTACGGGTCCATCAGGAACTGGTTGAGGTAACGGCGCACATCGGCCACCGAAGTGGAGGCCGGGGACCCCAGGTTAACCAGCAGCAGGGCGTGATCGGTCATGCAGCGTCCTATGTCAGAGGCGGCTGGACAAGTCGTCCAGGGCCGATTGCAGATCGTTGAAACGGAAAGTGAAACCTGCCGCCAGCAAGCGCACCGGGCGCGCCCGCTGGCCGCCGAGCAGCAGCGTCGACAGCTCGCCGAGCCCTGCCTTCAGCAAAAGCGCAGGCACAGGCAGCAGCGCCGGCCGGTGCATCGCACGGCCCAGCCGCCTGGCGAACTCACGGTTGCGCACAGGCTCTGGGGCGCAGGCATTATAAGGACCGCTGGTGTCCTTATGCTGCAAGAGAAAATCAATCAGGGCGACCTGGTCGTCTATATGGATCCACGGCATCCACTGCCGACCATCGCCCAACGGCCCGCCCAGCCCGAGCTTGAAGGGCAACCGCAGGCGCGACAAAAAGCCGCCATCGCTGGCCAGTACCAACCCGGTGCGTACCAGCACCACGCGGATGCCTTGAGCTTGCGAACGCTGGGCTGTTTCTTCCCAGGCGATACACAACTGGCTGGCAAAATCTTCGCGCACCGGCTGGGACGCCTCGGTGAGTTCACGCTCACCGCCGTCCCCATACCAACCCACCGCAGAACCGGAAATCAACACCTCAGGGCGCTGCTCACGCGCACCCAGCCATGCCAGCAGTTGCTCAGTGAGCGTGATACGGCTGGCCCACAACAGGTTGCGCCGGGCTCCGGTCCAGGGCCGGTCGGCGATCGGCGCACCCGCCAGGTTGATGACCGCGTCGAGGTGATCGTCCGCTTGCAGTTCGTCCAACTGGGCGATACCGCGCACCCCGCTACCGCACAGTTTGGGCACCTGCTCCGGTCGGCGGCTCCAGACCGTGAGGCGATGGCCCTGGCCGAGCCAGAACTGGCACAGGTGCTGGCCAATCAAGCCAGTGCCGCCTGTCAGCAATATATGCATGGCTGTGTCCTCGCAGAATGCGGCTGTGGTCTATTTTTAAGATCAAGGCACTTTTTTGACCCGACGCTCTCGGATAAACATAGGCCAACCTGCTCTATAAAGCGGAATAACCTTATACAAAAGTTGTGCATTGTACAGGTTTGCCTGACAGCGTAGTCTGCTCACAGCAAGGTTTGAAGAGGCCATCATGACAGTACCTATTGCCATCATCGGTGCCGGTATCGCCGGTCTGTCCGCCGCCCAGGCGCTGCAAAAGGCCGGGCAATCCGTGCACCTGTTCGACAAAGGCCACGGCAGTGGCGGGCGCATGGCCAGCAAGCGCAGCGAGGCCGGCGCGCTGGATCTGGGCGCCCAGTACTTCACTGCCCGTGATCGGCGCTTCGTCGAACAGGTCCAGCAATGGGTAGCCGCCGGTTGGGCCGAGCAGTGGAAGCCGCAGCTGTACAACTACCGCGATGGCGAACTCACCCCCTCCCCAGACGAGCAAACACGCTGGGTCGGCGTGCCCCGCATGAGCGCCATTACCCGTGGCCTGCTCAAGGATGTGACCGTCAACTTTGGCTGCCGCATTGCTGAAGTGTTCCGCGGCAAACAGTACTGGCACCTGCAAGACACCGAAGGCTGCAGCCACGGCCCATTCAGCCGCGTGGTAATCGCCGTGCCGGCGCCACAGGCCACGCCGCTGCTGGCCTCGACCCCCAAACTCGCTGCGGTGGCCGCAGGCGTGCAGATGGAGCCCACCTGGGCGGTTGCCCTGGGCTTCCAGACCCCACTGGACACCCCGATGCAAGGCTGCTTCGTGCAGGACAACCCGCTCGACTGGCTGGCCCGCAACCGCAGCAAGCCAGGGCGGGACGAGCACCTCGATACCTGGGTGCTGCATGCCACGTCGAACTGGAGCCGGCAGCACATCGACCTGTCGAAGGAAGAGGTGATCGAGCAGTTGTGGGGCGAGTTCGCCGAACTGGTCGGCTGCGTGGTACCGGCCCCCACCTTCGCCCTCGCCCACCGCTGGTTGTATGCACGCCCCACCAGCAACCACGAGTGGGGCGCCTTGGCCGATGCCGATCAAGGCCTGTATGCCTGTGGCGACTGGTGCTTGTCCGGGCGTGTCGAAGGCGCGTGGCTGAGCGGCCAGGAAGCGGCCCGACGGCTGCTGGAACACCTCGACTGAGCGGGCGCTGAACCTGTACAAAAAAACTTGTTTGCATAACTCCGTAGCTGTGCTGGAATAAACTTGTACAAATTTGATTTCACGTACAGGTTTTCCGGAGACAGCCATGCAAGCCGCCACCGCCCACAGCAAGCCTCGCATCGCGATCAGCGCCTGCCTGACCGGCCACAGTGTGCGCTACAACGGCGGGCACAAGGCCTCCGACCTGTGCCGCACACAACTGGAAGCGCATTTCGAATGGGTGCCCGTTTGCCCAGAAGTGGCTATCGGCCTCGGCATTCCACGCGATCCTATCCGCCTGGTCGGCAACCCTGAGCAACCCGAAGTGGTCGGCACCCGCAACCCCGGCATGGACCTGACCGGCCCGCTGCGCACCTATGGCGAGCAGATGGCCGGCGAGCTCGATGATATCTGCGGCTACATCTTCATGCAGAAATCGCCCTCCTGCGGCCTGGAACGGGTCAAGGTCTACCAGGACAACGGCCACCCCGCCTTCCATGGCGGCCGCGGCGTGTACGCCCAGGCCTTCTGCAGCCTGCGCCCGGACCTGCCGGTGGAAGAGGAAGGCCGCCTGCACGATGCCGTGCTGCGCGAAAACTTCATCAGCCGCGTGTACGCCTATGCCGATTGGCAGCGCCTGTTGGCCGAAGGCCTCAGCCGCGGCGCGCTGGTGCGCTTTCATGCGCGCTACAAGTACCTGTTGATGGCCAACAACCCCCAAGCCTACCGCACGCTGGGGCGGCTGCTCGGCACCATGAGCCGCGATGACGACCCACAGGAGATCGGGCCACGTTACTTCAGCGAGCTGATGCAAGCGCTGCGTCGCTGTGCCAGCCGTGGCACGCACTGCAACGTGCTGCAGCACCTGAGTGGCTACTTCAAAGATGCCCTGACCGCACAGGACAAAGCCGAATTGCAAACCCTCATCAGCCAGTACCAACAAGGCGTGGTGCCGCTGGTCGTGCCTCTGACCCTGCTCAAGCATCACCTGCGCAAACACCCAGACCCTTACCTGATGCAGCAAGCCTACCTGCAACCACACCCCGAAAGCCTGGGGCTTCGTAATGCCGTCTGAAAGCCTGCTGCCTATCGGCGAACTCGCCCGCCGCACCGGCGTCAACCCCGTCACCCTGCGTGCCTGGGAGCGTCGATACGGCCTGCTCAAGCCGCAACGCACCGCTAAAGGGCACCGGTTGTATTCCATCGAGCAGGTCGAACGGGTCGAAGCGATCCTGGCCTGGCTGCAGCGCGGCGCGTCGGTGGGCCAGGTGCGTGAGCTGCTCGACAAACCCACCAGCAGCGCCCCGCAAAGCGACTGGCAGGCCCGGCAGGCGCAGTTGATCGAGGCCATCGCCAACCTCTCGCAACGCGCACTCGACCAGCAACTCAACCAGGCCATGGCGCTGTACCCCGCCATCACCCTGTGCGAGCAACTGCTGCTGCCCCTGCTCGACAGCCTGGAGCTGCGCTGGCGCAACTATTTCAATGCCCGGCTTGAACAGGTGTTTTTCCATACCTGGCTGCGCAGCAAGCTCGGCGCCCGGGTGTACCACGACAACCAACTGCTACAAGGCCCAGCGGTGCTGCTGGCCGAAGACAGCGAGCAGGCGTTCGACCCCGCCTTGTGGCTATGCGCCTGGCTATTGAGCAGCAATGGCATCCCTGTCGAAGTGCTGGAACAGCCGGTTGGCGGCCCGCAGTTGCAACGGGCGATCGCCGCACTGCAGCCGCGCGCCCTCCTGCTGCACCTGGGGCCACGCATCGACAGCAAAGCCTTGCAGCGCCTGCTGCAAGGCATACCTGGGCCAAAACTGCTGGGCGGCGCCACGCTCGCCCTGCATGAGGCCCACTTGAACGCCCTCGACCTTCCCGAGCTCTTCCTGTTCGATACCCCGCAGTCGGCATTGCGCGTGCTTCAAGGCAATGGCCGCCGGCCTGTAGAGATGAATGCACCATGCAACTGATCTGGCTGCGCAGCGACCTGCGCATCGACGACAACACCGCCTTGAGCGCAGCCTGCGAACGCGGCCCGACCCTAGCCCTGTGGCTGGTCAGCCCCGGCCAGTGGCAGGCGCATGACGACGCTGCCTGCAAAGTCGACTTCTGGCTGCGCAACCTGCGCACGCTGCGTCAGTCGCTGGAGGCCCTCAACATTCCGTTGCTGATCCGCACCATCGATACGTGGGATCAAGCGCCACAGGCCGTGTTGGACGCCTGCCGTCAGCACCGGGTCGAGGGCGTGCATTGGAACGACGAGTACGGCATCAACGAAGAGCGCCGCGACCAGGCTACGCGGGCACTGCTGGAACAGTCAGCGATCCAGGCGCACAGCTACCTCGACCAGTTGTTCTTCCGCCCAGGCACGGTCCTCACCCGCAGTGGTGACTACTTCCAGGTCTTCAGCCAGTTCAAGAAAAACTGCCTCGAACACTTGCACCGCAGCCTCCCGGCGTTAGCCCCTCGGGTTAAACCGCAGTCGCCCCTGAAGATCGCCAGCGACCCCATACCCGAGCAAATAGAGGGCTTCGACACACCGCCGCGCACCTTGAGCGACCACTGGCCAGCAGGGGAAGCCGAGGCGCAGAGCCGCCTGACGCGCTTTCTTGATGAGGCGATTGACGACTACCATCACCTGCGCGACCTCCCCGCCAAGCCGGGCACCAGCCAGCTCTCGGCTTATCTGGCCGCTGGGGTGATCTCGCCCCGGCAATGCCTGCATGGCGCCCTCGCCTGCAACCGAGGCGAGTTCGACAGCGGCAGCACGGGCGTCCAAACCTGGATTAACGAGCTGCTGTGGCGGGAGTTCTACAAGCACATCCTGACGGGTTATCCACAGGTCTCGCGGCACCGCGCCTTCCGCACCCAGACCGAAGCCTTGCCATGGCGCGATGCGCCTGAAGACCTCGCGGCCTGGGAACAGGGGCGCACCGGCTTCCCGATCATCGATGCCGCCATGCGCCAGTTGCTGGACACCGGGTGGATGCACAACCGCCTGCGCATGATCGTCGCCATGTTTCTCAGCAAGAACCTGCTGATCGACTGGCGCAAAGGCGAGCGGCACTTCATGCGCCACTTGATAGACGGTGACCTGGCGGCCAACAACGGTGGCTGGCAATGGAGCGCGTCCACCGGGACCGATGCAGTGCCCTACTTCCGCATCTTCAACCCGGTTTCGCAGTCTCAGCGCTTCGACCCGCAAGGGCGATTCATTCGCCACTGGGTACCAGAATTGCAGGGCCTGGATGAGAAAGCCATTCATCAGCCCGTGAAGGTCGCGGATCTTTTTGCTACTAATTCGTATCACAATCCAATAGTCGATCTCGGCAGCAGTCGCCAGCGTGCATTGGAGGCCTTCAAAGGCCTTCCGCGCCGGCAGGATCAGGGGGCAGTATCGTGAACAGCGCTCGTAGTTTCTGGGTAACAGGGGCCAGTAACGGATTAGGGCTGGCATTGGTTGAGCGGTTACTCGAGCAAGGGCATCGGGTGGCCGCCAGTGGCAGGGAATGTGAAGCGCTGGATATGCTGGGCGAACGTTTCGCCCCGCAGTTGGTGCGGCTGCCGGGGGAGTTGCAGGTACTGGAACAGGCGGATGCAGCCAGTACATTGTTGTTGAATACTTGGGGTTCGGTGGATTGCCTGATCATCAATGCCGGCACCAGTGACTACCTTGCCGACGACGTGCCCGATGACGAGCTGTTCGAGGCGATCGCCAGCAGCAACTTGCTGGCCAGCGAACATTGCCTGACCAGTGCCTTGCCGCTGCTGACGAAGGGTGATGCACCTCAGGTAATGGCCATCCTCAATCGCTACTCGGCCTCGCAGCTGTTTGCACCCACCCAGGTTGCCAGCGGCTTCAACAGCACTGCGCAGTGGTTTCGCGAGCAACGCCAAGTACTGGAAAAGCTACAGATCAGCTTGACGGTCGTGGGGCCACAATCGTTGAAAACACCCGTGACAACGGCGCAAGCGATACCCGAGGCCTGGACGCCTGAAAGCGCTGCCGAGGAACTGTTGCGACGGTTGCCGCAACGCGAGCCGGAATTGGTACTGGAGACGCTGGACCTGAGCAGCTTGTGGCCATTGCGGCCCTGATCTTGTAGGAGCAGCCTTGTGCTGCGAAGAGGCCAGTGAAATCACAAAGAATCTCGGCTGCTATCACCGGCCTCTTCGCAGCGCAAGGCTGCTCCTACAAGGGTGCGGGGTAGCTTAGAGCGCCATGCGGTAATGCAGGCTGTAGCGCTCTACACCGTCCAGCATTGGAAGACGCCAGGTACTGGAAACGCTGGACCTGTAGGAGCAGCCTTGTGCTGCGAAGAGGCCGGTGAGACCACAAAGAATCTCTGCTGCTATTACCGGCCTCTTCGCAGCGCAAGGCTGCTCCTACAAGGGTGCGGGATAGCTTAGAGCGCCATGCGGTAATGCAGGCTGTAGCTCTCTACACCGTCCAGCATTGGAAGACGCCAGGTACCGAAAACGCTGGACCTGTAGGAGCAGCCTTGTGCTGCGAAGAGGCCGGTGAGACCACAAAGAATCTCTGCTGCTATTACCGGCCTCTTCGCAGCGCAAGGCTGCTCCTACAACGGTGCGGGATAGCTTAGAGCGCCATGCGGTAATGCAGGCTGTAGCTCTCTACACCGTCTAGCATTGGAAGACGCCAGGTACAGGAAACGCTGGACCTGTAGGAGCAGCCTTGTGCTGCGAAGAGGCCGGTGAGACCACAAAGAATCTCTGCTGCTATTACCGGCCTCTTCGCAGCGCAAGGCTGCTCCTACAAGGGTGCGGGTTAGCTTAGAGCGCCATGCGGTAATGCAGGCTGTAGCTCTCTACACCGTCTAGCATTGGAAGACGCCAGGTACAGGAAACGCTGGACCTGTAGGAGCAGCCTTGTGCTGCGAAGAGGCCGGTGAGACCACAAAGAATCTCTGCTGCTATTACCGGCCTCTTCGCAGCGCAAGGCTGCTCCTACAACGGTGCGGGCCAGCTTAGAGCGCCATGCGGTAATGCAGGCTGTAGCGGTCTACACCGTCCAGCATTGGAAGACGCCAGGTACCGGAAACGCTGGAATTGTAGGAGCAGCCTTGTGCTGCGAAGAGGCCGGTGAGACCACAAAGAATCTCTGCTGCTATTACCGGCCTCTTCGCAGCGCAAGGCTGCTCCTACAAGGGTGCGGGGTAGCTAGAGCGCCATGCGGTAATGCAGGCTGTAGCTCTCTACACCGTCCAGCATTGGAAGACGCAAGGTACAGGAAACGCTGGACCTGTAGGAGCAGCCTTGTGCTGCGAAGAGGCCGGTGAGACCACAAAGAATCTCTGCTGCTATTACCGGCCTCTTCGCAGCGCAAGGCTGCTCCTACAACGGTGCGGGATAGCTTAGAGCGCCATGCGGTAATGCAGGCTGTAGCTCTCTACACCGTCGTTAGGTTGCTTGATGCCAGCATTGGAATAGTGAATGGCCCGTACACCAATTTCATGCCCGCCCGCAAAGCGCAGTCCAAAACCGATTCGGTCTTCGAACTGGAACGCCGAGCCCAGTTCATTGCTTTCAAGCTCAGTGCTGGAAAAGGCCGCGACGCCAATACCGGCCTCGATATAGGGCTTTACCGAATCCCCCGCAAACTCATAAACGAATACCGGCGCGAACGACAGGCTGTGGTTGCTCGCGGTCTTGTCGCCATCCCAGTAGGTGTAAGCCCCATCCCAATACCCGATCAGGCGGCCAACGCTGGTCTGCCACCAGCTCGCGTCCCAGTTCGATTGCAGACCCAGCCGGTAGACCATGGTCGAGTCCCCCGTCTGCCCCACCGAAAATGAAACATCGGCCGCCTGCGCCGACACTGCTTGCCCCAAGGTAAAGACGGCAGCCGCCGCCAAGCCGAGCAGTTTCCTCATAAGAAACATCCTTCTTCCTAATGCTGTTGTTAGTGTTCGCCTCGTGTCAGGCAAATCGGTAGAAATCGGCAGTGGTACGATAGTTCAGCTGATTTTCACGTTTTTTTCACAACGTAAAGCGTTGCACACTGTCGGACTTCTGCCACAGCAACGGTAGGATTTTTCTCAGGGATTGTGGGTCGGCACTGGTCCAGAAGCGGGTATCCACTGCCGGGCCCTCAGCCAGCAGGTCGCTGGCGCTCAACAGACGCTGCAATTGACGCGCCACGGCGGCGCCGGTATCGATGATGGCTACGTCCGCCGGCACCATGTCGGCCAGCAGCGTGCGCAGGAAGGGGTAATGCGTGCAACCCAGGATCAGCGTGTCGCAGCCAGCCGCCAGCAGCGGCTGCACGTAGCCGAGCAACAACTGGCGCAAGGCCGGGCTGCTCAGGTCGCCAGTTTCGATCCGCTCGACCAGGCCGGGGCAAGGCTGGGTGACCACGCGCACATCGCTGGCGAAGCGGTCGAGCAACGCCGCGAACTTGGCGCTCTGCAAGGTGCCGGTCGTGGCCAGCACGCCGACCACGCCGGAGCGGGTGGCTGCAGCAGCCGGCTTTACCGCTGGCTCCATGCCCACCAGCGGCCATTGCGGGTACAGCTCGCGCAGGTCGGCAACGGCCGCCACTGTCGCGGTATTACAGGCCAGGACAAAGGCCTTGGCGCCCTGCTGCTGGAAGAACTCGGCAATACGCCGGCAGCGCTGGCGGATGTAATCCGCCGACTTTTCACCGTAAGGCACGTGCCCGCAATCGGCCACATACAGCAGTGATTCGTTAGGCAGCAGGCGCTGGATCTCGGCCAGTACCGACAAACCGCCGACCCCCGAATCCATTACGCCAATCGGCGCCGAACGCTCAGCCATCGCGCTTGCCACAGACCGCGCAAGCCGGGTCGCGCTTGACCCGCAGCTCACGAATGCGCGTGCCGAGGGCATCGATCAGCAACAGGCGGCCCACCAGCGGCTCGCCGAACCCAGCCAAGAGTTTCATGGCTTCCAGGGCCTGCAGGCTACCTACCAGCCCCACCAGCGGGCCGATTACACCGGCTTCGCTGCAGGTCAGTTCAGCCTCGCTGCCATGGCCATACAGGCAGTGGTAGCAAGGGCTGTAGTCACGCCGCGGGTCGAACACCGACAGCTGGCCTTCGAGGCGGATCGCCGCGCCACTGACCAGCGGTTTACCGGCAGCAACGCACGCAGCGTTGACCGCCTCGCGGGTAGAAAAGTTGTCGGAGCAGTCCAGCACCAGGTCGACCGCCGCCACCGCAGCGGCCAGCGAGTCCTCGTCCAACGCCTGGCGATGAGCGACCAGGCTGATCTCTGGGTTGATCGCCTCCAGGCGCTGCAGCGCCGAGTCCACCTTGCTCATGCCGACGCTGGCGCTGTCGTGGATCACCTGGCGTTGCAGGTTGGTCAGGTCAACGGTGTCGAAGTCCGCCAGGTGCAGCTCACCCACGCCCGCCGCTGCCAGGTACAGCGCGACAGGCGAGCCCAAGCCACCGAGGCCGACGATCAGGGCCTTGCTCTGCTTGAGCCGCAGTTGGCCGTCGATATCGATCTGCGCCAGCAAGACCTGCCGGCTGTAGCGCAACAGTTCCTGATCACTCAGCATGGCAGGCGCCCCAGGGTAATGCGTTCATGGCGGCCCAGGTCCGTGCGGCTGGCCACCTCGCTAAAGCCGTGTTCAGCCAGCAAGGCACGCACCGCTGCGGCCTGATCGTAGCCGTGCTCCAACAACAACCAGCCACCTGGCAGCAGGTGACGTGGCGCCTGGGCGGCAATCACGCGCAGGTCGTCCAGGCCATCGGTGCCCGCCACCAGCGCGCTGCTGGGCTCGAAGCGCACGTCGCCGGCGACCAGGTGCGGGTCTTCACTGGCGATATACGGCGGGTTGCTGACAATCAGGTCAAAGCGCGCATCGCCCAGGCCATCGAACCAGTGGCTGACACGCACCTGGACGTTAGCCAGCCCCAGGCGTTGGCGATTACGCTCGGCCAACGCGACCGCCGCCTCCACCCGGTCTACCGCTGTCACCTGCCAGGCCGGGCGATCGCCGGCCAACGCCAGGGCAATGGCCCCCGTCCCGGTGCCCAGGTCGAGTACCTTGGCCGGGGTTGCTGGCTGAAGCTCCAGGGCAGTCTCGACCAGCAGCTCGGTGTCCGGACGCGGGATCAGTGTATGTGGTGCCACTTCCAGGTCGATGTTCCAGAACCCTTGCTGCCCAAGGATATAGGCGACCGGCTCGCCACTACGGCGGCGCTGCAGGTAACCGGCGTAGGTGTCGGCCGCTTCGCTGCTGACGATGCGCTCGGGCCAGGTATGCAGGTAGCTGCGCGACTTGCCGATGGCCGCAGCCAGCAACAGTTCGGCATCCAGCCGCTCGGTGGGCGATTCGGGCAACTGCGCATTGCGCAGCAAGCTGGCGATGATGGTCATCAGTCCCCCAGGGCGGCCAGTTGATCGGCCTGGTATTCGGCCAACAGCGGTTCGATCACGGCGTCTACGCCACCGGCGAGGATGTCGTCCAGCGAATACAAGGTCAGGTTGATGCGGTGATCGGTGACCCGGCCCTGTGGATAATTGTAGGTGCGGATACGCTCGGAGCGGTCACCGGAGCCCACCAGCAGCTTGCGCTCACTGGCAATGGCGTTCTGCGCGGCACTGGTCTGCATGTCGTTGAGCTTGGCCGACAGCCAGGACATGGCGCGGGCGCGGTTTTTGTGCTGCGAACGTTCTTCCTGGCACTCGACCACCATACCGGTGGGCAAGTG
Source organism: Pseudomonas sp. Y3 TE3536 (assembly GCF_053629175.1). NCBI lineage: Bacteria > Pseudomonadati > Pseudomonadota > Gammaproteobacteria > Pseudomonadales > Pseudomonadaceae > Pseudomonas > Pseudomonas sp. Y3 TE3536. The sequence goes on from NZ_JBRJHU010000001.1 coordinate 1,134,130, forward strand.
GGTGATGCGCACCGCCGAGTCGGTCTTGTTGATGTGCTGGCCGCCGGCGCCGGAGGCGCGGTAGGTGTCCACGCGCAAGTCGGCCGGGTTGATCTCGATCGCGGCCTGCTCGTCGGGCTCGGGCAGCACCGCCACGGTGCACGCCGAGGTGTGGATACGGCCTTGGGACTCAGTTTCCGGCACGCGCTGCACGCGGTGTGCGCCCGATTCGAACTTGAGCTTGCCGTACACGCTTTCGCCTTCGACGCGGGCAATGATTTCCTTGTAGCCGCCGTGTTCGCCTTCGTTCTCGGAAAGAATCTCCAAGCGCCAGCCACGCTTCTCGGCATAGCGCGAATACATGCGGAACAAGTCGCCCGAGAAGATCGCCGCCTCGTCGCCACCGGTGCCGGCGCGGATTTCGAGGAACACGTTGCGCCCATCGTTAGGGTCCTTGGGCAGCAGCATGCGTTGCAGCTGGGCTTCCAGCGTCAGCAATTGCTCCTTGGCTTCGCGCACTTCTTCCACGGCCATTTCACGCATGTCCGGGTCGCTGTCCTTGAGCAGCGCCTGGGCGCCTTCGAGGTCGTCCTGGACTTTGCGCCACGCTTGATAGGCAGCGTAGACCGGCTCGACTTCGGCGTATTCGCGGGAATAGGCGCGGAAACGCGTCTGGTCGGAGATGACTTCAGCGTCACCGAGCAGTGCGGTCAGTTCTTCGAAGCGGTCCTGGATGATATCCAGTTTGTTCAGCAGCGACGCTTTCATTGCGAGGATTTGTCCGTCGAGCCCTCGTTGAGGGCAAAGAGTTCCTGGGCCATGGCCAGCGCATCGAGGCGGCCCTCGGCCGAGAGCTTTTTCAGCTGCACACTGGGGGCGTGCAGGAGTTTGTTGGTCAGGCCCCGGGCCAGTTGGGCCAGCACGTCTTCGGGGTTGCCGCCGTTGGCCAGCAGACGCTGGGCTTTTTGCAGTTCTTCATCCCGAAGCCGCTCGCTTTGCTGGCGGTAGGCCTTGAGCACGTCCACCGCAGCCAGCTCGCGCAGGCGCACCATGAAGTCTTCGGCGCCCACCGACACCAGCTCTTCGGCGGCCTGGGCAGCGCCCTGGCGGCTCTTGAGGTTTTCTGCGACCACATCGTGCAGGTCATCGACGGTGTAGAGGTAAACGTCGTCGAGTTCGCCGACTTCGGGCTCGATGTCACGCGGGACGGCGATGTCGACCATGAAGATCGGCTTGTGCCGGCGTTGCTTCAGCGCGCTCTCGACCGCGCCCTTGCCGAGGATCGGCAACTGGCTGGCGGTGGAGCTGATGACGATGTCGCTGTTGGCCAGCTCTTGCGGGATGTCGGCCAGCAGCACGGCATGGGCGCCAAACTGCTCGGCCAGGGTACTGGCGCGCTCCAGGGTCCGGTTGGCCACGACGATACGCCGCACGCCTTGCTCGTGAAGGTGGCGGGCGACCAGGGTGATGGTCTCGCCGGCGCCAATCAGCAGCGCCTGGCTGCGCCCCAGGTCACTGAAGATCTGCCGCGCCAGGCTCACCGCGGCGAACGCCACCGAGACCGGGTTCTCGCCGATCGCGGTGTCGGTGCGCACCTGCTTGGCGGCACTGAAGGTGGCCTGGAACAGGCGCCCGAGCAGCGGGCCGACAGTGCCGGCCTCACGCGCCACGGCGTAGGCAGACTTCATCTGGCCGAGGATCTGCGGCTCGCCAAGCACCAGCGAGTCAAGGCCCGAGGCCACGCGCATCATGTGCCGCACAGCGTCGTGCTCTTCATGGATGTAGGCGCTGGCGCGCAGTTCATCCAGGCTCAGGCGGTGATAATCGGCCAGCCAATGCAGCACCGCGTCGGCAGACAAGTGGTCCTGCTCTATATAAAGCTCGCTACGGTTGCAAGTCGACAGGATCGCCGCTTCACGGCTGGCGGTCAGTCGGCAGAGCTGCTGCAGGGCGTCCACCAGCTGCTCTGGGGTAAACGCCACGCGCTCGCGTACGTCTACCGAGGCAGTCTTATGGTTGATACCAAGTGCAAGAAAGGCCATGCAAGGTCGCTGGTTATGACGAGAAGCCGATAATTGTCCTCTTTCGCAGGTTCCAGAACAACCACCGTTCGCTATTGTCGTGATAGCGCTGGAATATCCCCTGCCAGCGCTCACCCGGAACCTGCTTGCCCCTGCCATGGTCGCAGTTAACCAAATGCTTCGCAGGTGGGTTTGCCACCGCGCTTGTGTCATCATGCTCCGACCGCCGGTGAGTCCTTTTAAGCCTTTTTATGAACAGACCCTACGCACTGCTGCTTGCCTTCGCCCTGCTCCAGGGTTGCCAGAGCCTGGCCCCGCAAAAAGCCGAGCCTCCCGTTGCCGAGGCCGGCACAGGCGAGGCCGAAAAACCCGTGGTGTACGGTTCGTTCAAGCAAGACACCCTTTATAGCCTGCTGGTCGCGGAGCTGGCCGGCCAGCGCAACCGCTTCGACATCGCCCTGGCCAACTACACCGACCAGGCCGAAAAGACCCAGGACCCTGGCGTCTCCGAGCGTGCCTACCGTATCGCCGAATACCTCGGCGCCGACGAGCCGGCCTTGGACAACGCCCTGGTCTGGGCCCGCAACGACCCAGACAACCTCGACGCCCAACGCGCCGCCGCCATCCAGCTGGCCCGTGCCGGTCGCTACGACGATGCCATGGTCTACATGGAAAAAGTCCTGCAGGGCCAGGGCGATACCCATTTCGACTTCCTCGCCCTGTCCGCCGCCGAGACCGACCAGAGCACCCGCGACGGCTTGCTGCAGAGCTTCGAACGCCTGCTGGTCAAATACCCGGACAACGGCCAACTGGTGTTCGGTAAGGCGCTGCTGCTGAACCAGGACGGCAAGACCGAAGAAGCGCTTGAGCTGCTTGAGGCGCACCCGCCGCAAGACGGCGAGATCGCCCCGGTCCTGCTGCGCGCCCGCCTGCTGCAAGCCCTCGACCGCGGCAAAGAGGCCCTGCCCCTGCTGCGCGGTGCGATCCGCGACAACCCGGATGACAAACGCCTGCGCCTGACCTACGCCCGCACCCTGGTCGAGCAGGACCGCATGGCCGATGCCAAAAGCGAGTTCATCAGCCTGGTCCAGCAGTACCCCGAAGACGATGAGCTGCGTTACTCGCTGGCCCTGGTCTGCCTGGAAAACAAAGACTGGGATGAAGCCGAAGGCTACCTGCAGGAGCTGGTCGAGCGTGACAGCAACGTCGATGCCGCCCACCTGAACCTGGGCCGCATCCGCGAAGAGCGCCACGACCCTGAAGCCGCCTTGCGCGAATACGCCCTGGTCGGCCCCGGCCCCGACTACCTGCCGGCGCAACTGCGCCAGGCCGATATCCTGATTGCCAACGGCCGCGGCAGCGAGGCCTCGCGCCTGCTCGCCGAAGCCCGCGAGGCGCAGCCGGACGTCGCTGTGCAGCTGTACCTGATCGAGTCGGAAAGCTACAGCAACAACAACAAGGATGCCCAGGCCAACCAGGTGCTGCAGCAGGCCATCCAACGCTACCCGGACGACCTCAACCTGCTGTACACCCGCGCCATGCTGGCCGAAAAGCGCGACGACCTGCCGCAGATGGAAAAAGACCTGCGCGCCATCATCGCCCGCGAACCCGAAAACGCCATGGCGCTGAACGCCCTGGGTTACACCCTGGCCGACCGCACCACCCGCTACGCCGAAGCCAAGGCGCTGATCGACAAAGCCCACCAGCTGACGCCGGACGACCCGGCCGTGCTCGACAGCCTGGGCTGGGTCGCCTACCGCCAGGGCAAACTCGACGAAGCCGAAGGCTACCTGCGCCAGGCCCTGGCGCGCTTCCCCGACCATGAAGTGGCCGCTCACCTGGGCGAAGTCCTGTGGGCCAACGGCAAGCGCCGTGAAGCCCGCCAGGTCTGGGCCAAGGCCTTCGAAGCCCAGCCCGACAGCCCTATCCTGCGCAAGACCGTACTGCGCCTGACCGGATCAGAGACCCTTTAACGCCATGTTCCTGCGCCATTTAATCACCTTCACCCTGATCGCCCTGCTCGCGGGCTGCGCCGGCTTCGGTAGCCGCGAAGCCCTGCAGGGCCAAGGCGACCCGCAGCAGTGGCGCCAGCACAAGGCGCAACTAAGCACCTTGGATGGCTGGCAGATCAACGGCAAGGTCGGCATCCGCGCCCCGCGCGATTCCGGCAGCGGCACGTTGTTTTGGCTGCAACGCCAGGACTACTACGACATCCGCCTGGCTGGCCCATTGGGCCGTGGCGCCGCCCGCCTGACCGGCCGCCCCGGTGGCGTGGTGCTGGAAGTGGCCAACCAGGGCCGCTACGAAGCGACCAGCCCCGAGGCCCTGCTGGAAGAACAACTGGGCTGGCAACTGCCGGTTTCCCACCTGGTCTGGTGGGTGCGTGGCCTGCCCGCGCCCGACAGCAAGAGCAAGCTGACCCTGGACGGCGACAGCCGCCTGGCCAGCCTCGACCAGGATGGCTGGCAGGTCCAGTACCTGAGTTACACCGAACAGAATGGCTACTGGCTGCCCGAGCGCCTGAAACTGCACGGCAAGGACCTCGACGTGACCCTGGTGGTCAAGGATTGGCAGCCACGCCAGCTGGGGCACTGATCGATGAACACGCTCACCCTGCCGGCCCCGGCCAAGCTCAACCTGTGGCTGCACATCATCGGCCGCCGCCCGGACGGTTACCACGAGCTGGAAACCGTCTTCCAGTTCCTCGACCACGCCGACGAATTGACCTTCGCCCTGCGTGAAGACGGCGTAATCCGCCTGCACACCGACATCGAGGCGGTGCCCCACGACAGCAACCTGATCGTACGTGCCGCACGCAAACTGCAAGCGCAATCCGGCACAACGCTTGGCGCCGACATCTGGCTGACCAAGGTTTTGCCCATGGGCGGTGGCATCGGTGGCGGCAGCTCGGATGCCGCGACCACCCTGCTGGCGCTGGCGCACTTATGGCAACTGGGCTGGGATGAAGACCGCCTGGCGGCCCTGGGCCTGAGCCTGGGCGCCGACGTGCCGGTATTCGTTCGCGGCCACGCGGCATTCGCCCAGGGTGTCGGCGAACAACTGACCCCGGTCGACCCCGACGAACCCTGGTATGTCGTGCTGGTGCCGCAAGTGTCTGTCAGTACTGTAGAAATTTTTTCACATCCGCAGTTGACACGTGATTCCCTCCCCCTTAAGATGCGCCCCGTTCCCGAGGGAAACAGTCGAAATGACTGCCAACGGGTGGTTGAGCAGCGTTATCCAGAAGTTCGAAACGCATTGAATTCTCTGGGTAAATTCACCGAAGCTCGGCTAACCGGAACTGGAAGTTGTGTGTTTGGGGCCTTCCCAAGCAAAGCCGAAGCTGATAAAGTTCTGGCCCTTCTTTCAGCGACCCAAACAGGGTTTGTGGCGAAAGGAAGCAATATTTCGATGTTGCATCGCAAGCTGCAAAGTCTGGTCAAGAAGTCGAGTGCATAGCGCTCGCAGCAACAGATACAGGGGCGTCGCCAAGCGGTAAGGCAGCAGGTTTTGATCCTGCCATGCGTTGGTTCGAATCCAGCCGCCCCTGCCATTTTCCTTATACTCATCCAGGTATACCCTCAGCCTTCAGGTACTGCGCGTGTCCAAGATGATGGTCTTTACGGGGAACGCTAACCCCGATCTGGCTCGGCGTGTCGTACGTCAGCTGCATATCCCTCTCGGTGACGTCTCTGTCGGTAAATTCTCCGACGGCGAGATCAGCACTGAGATCAATGAAAATGTCCGCGGTAAAGACGTCTTCATTATTCAGCCGACCTGTGCCCCGACCAACGATAACCTGATGGAACTGGTAGTGATGGCCGACGCCTTCCGCCGCTCCTCAGCATCCCGAATCACCGCCGTGATTCCTTACTTCGGATACGCCCGCCAGGACCGCCGTCCGCGTTCGGCACGTGTTGCTATCAGCGCCAAAGTCGTCGCTGACATGCTCACTGTCGTAGGTATCGACCGTGTACTCACCGTCGACCTGCACGCTGACCAGATCCAGGGTTTCTTCGATATTCCTGTCGACAACATTTACGGCTCGCCCGTATTGGTCGACGATATCGAAGACCAGCGTTTCGAGAACCTGATGATCGTCTCTCCGGACATCGGTGGTGTCGTGCGCGCACGCGCCGTCGCCAAGTCCCTGGGTGTCGATCTGGGTATCATCGATAAACGCCGCGAAAAGGCTAACCACTCCGAGGTTATGCACATCATCGGCGACGTCGAAGGGCGCACTTGCATCCTGGTAGACGACATGGTCGACACCGCCGGCACCCTGTGCCACGCGGCCAAAGCCCTGAAAGAACACGGCGCTGCCAAGGTTTACGCCTACTGCACGCACCCTGTCCTGTCGGGCCGCGCGATCGAGAACATCGAGAAGTCGGTACTGGACGAGCTGGTGGTGACCAACACCGTTCCGCTGTCCGCCGCTGCTCAAGCCTGTGACCGTATCCGCCAGTTGGATATCGCACCGGTTGTCGCTGAAGCGGTACGCCGCATCAGCAATGAAGAATCGATCAGTGCGATGTTCCGCTAAGCGGAACACGTGTTGATGTGAAGCGCCCCGCCCCAGCATGTGTTGGGGCGGGGCTTTTTTGCCCACCCCGTTTGGCGCTGGTCGCAAACGCCTGCGGGAGATGGCTATTTTGGAGAAGCAAAATGACTGATTTCATCCTGAACGCCCAAAAGCGTACTGACCTGGGGAAAGGTGCGAGCCGCCGCCTGCGTCACTCGCTGAGCATCCCTGCCGTTGTCTACGGTGGCGGTAAAGACGCCGAGTCCCTGACCATCGTGTCGAAGGAAATCGCCAAACTGTTCGAAAACGAAGCTGCCTACAGCCACGTGATCGAGCTGAACGTTGACGGCGTCAAGCAAAACGTCATCGTCAAGGCCATGCAGCGCCACCCAGCCAAGCAATTCATCATGCACGCTGACTTCGTTCGCGTCGTTGCTGGCCAGAAGCTGACCGCCAAGGTTCCGGTTCACTTCATCGGCGAAGAAGCCCCGATCAAGAAAGGCGGCGAGATCTCGCACGTTGTTTCCGAGATCGAAGTTTCTTGCGAAGCCAAAGACCTGCCTGAGTTCATCGAAGTTGACCTGGCCAACGCCGAAGTCGGCAGCATCATCCACCTGTCGGACCTGAAAGCTCCGAAAGGCGTAGAGTTCGTCGCTCTGGCCCACGGTGATGACAAAGCTGTTGCCAACGTTCACGCGCCACGCGTTGCTCCAGAAGCTGAAGGCGCTGCCGAGTAATCCACTCGCACGCCGGTGTTGATCGGGTTACAGTGCCCCGCGCCCTGTAACCCACCAACTCCAAGGAAGAGCCCCTGACGTGACCGCCATCCAGTTGATCGTTGGCCTGGGTAACCCCGGCCCCGAATACGAACAGACCCGGCATAACGCAGGGGCTCTTTTCGTTGAACGCATTGCCAGCGCCCAGCGCGTCTCCTTGACCGCTGACCGCAAGTATTTCGGCCTGACGGCTAAATTCAGCCATCAGGGCAACGACGTTCGTCTGCTCATTCCCACCACCTACATGAACCGTAGCGGCCAGTCCGTGGCGGCCTTGGCCAATTTCTTCCGCATCAAGCCGGAAGCGATCCTGGTGGCGCATGACGAACTCGACCTGCCTCCAGGCGTCGCCAAGCTCAAACGCGGCGGCGGCCATGGTGGGCACAACGGCCTGCGCGACATCATCGCGCAGCTCGGCAACCAGAACGACTTCCACCGCCTGCGGCTTGGCATTGGCCACCCGGGTGACGCCAAACTGGTCTCCAACTTCGTCCTGGGCCGCGCGCCGCGCGCCGAGCAGGAGAAGCTCGATGCCAGCATCGATTTTGCCCTCGGCGTGCTGCCAGATGTCCTCGCTGGCGATTTCGCCAAGGCGATGCGCGAACTGCACAGCCAGAAGGCCTGATTTCCTAGAGAGGGAATACCCATGGGTTTCAATTGCGGCATCGTCGGCCTGCCCAACGTCGGCAAGTCCACCCTGTTCAACGCCCTGACCAAGTCTGGCATCGCGGCGGAGAACTTCCCTTTCTGCACCATCGAGCCGAACAGCGGCATCGTGCCGATGCCCGACGCGCGCCTGGCTGCACTGGCGGAAATCGTCAAGCCTAACCGCATCCTGCCGACCACCATGGAATTCGTCGACATCGCAGGCCTGGTGGCGGGCGCTTCGAAGGGTGAAGGCCTGGGCAACAAGTTCCTCGCCAACATCCGCGAGACCGATGCCATCGCCCACGTGGTGCGCTGCTTCGAAGACGAGAACGTGATTCACGTTTCCAACAGCGTCGACCCCAAGCGTGACATCGAGATCATCGACCTCGAGCTGATCTTCGCCGACCTCGACAGCTGCGAGAAGCAACTGCAGAAGGTTGCCCGCAACGCCAAGGGCGGCGACAAGGAAGCCCTGGCGCAAAAGGCCATCCTGGAAAAGCTGATCCCGCACTTCACCGAAGGCAAGCCAGCGCGCAGCCTGATGAAGCACATGGCTGACGACGAAAAGGCCGTCATCCGTGGCTTCCACCTGCTGACCAGCAAGCCGGTGATGTACATCGCCAACGTCGCTGAAGACGGCTTCGACAACAACCCGCACCTGGACGTAGTCCGTGCCATCGCCGAAGAAGAAGGCGCGGTCGTGGTGCCGGTCTGCAACAAGATCGAAGCCGAAATCGCCGAGCTGGACGACGGTGAAGAGAAAGACATGTTCCTCGAGGCCCTGGGCCTGGAAGAGCCTGGCCTGAACCGCGTGATCCGTGCCGGTTACGAGCTGCTGAACCTGCAGACCTACTTCACTGCCGGTGTGCAGGAAGTCCGCGCCTGGACCGTCCGCGTCGGCGCCACCGCGCCACAGGCCGCCGGCGTGATCCACACCGACTTCGAAAAAGGCTTCATCCGCGCCGAAGTGGTAGCGTATGACGACTTCATCCAGTTCAAGGGTGAAAGCGGCGCCAAGGAAGCCGGTAAATGGCGCCTGGAAGGTAAAGACTACATCGTCAAAGACGGTGATGTGATGCACTTCCGCTTCAACGTCTGATGGGAGCCGTGGGATTCCACGGTACTTGAAAGACTTCAAAACCCCCGTGATCGCTAAGCGACACGGGGGTTTTGTACTTAAGGGTATGAGCCTTCCCTGCTTGCAAGGTTATGGGTTATCACGTGATGAAAAAAGCCTTGATCCTATTCCACTGTTAGTGGACTATAGGCCTGCGTTTATACGTAAACCAAAGGGTGGTTACAGGGATCTTCGGATCGCACCCCGTTGCTGGGAAACCAGCTCGCCGAGCGCGACGTGAGAACGACCTGCCCCGTCGAAGCATGCATCGACGGCTGAGAATCCCTCCTCGAGAGGGATTCGCCGTTTCTGGGCCCTTCATTTCTTCCTAGGGTAGCGATTGCGGACCTCTTTGGGGAACTGGCCGTTCGGTTTTTTCAGGGTATCGACCGCGATCTTGAAAATGCTGAAACCTTTTTTCCTGATCGGAATACCCGGCGAACCTTCACCCAACCTTGCAAAGTAGGCGCTGGTGACGTGTATCCGCAGTACCCTGTTTTCGCGAAAGATGGCCATGCAGATCTTGAACGGTTCCACCTCGCCGCTGGCGTTATTCATGACGTCTATTGTGAAAAAGCTCTCTCCCTGAGTCAGGAACACCGTCGCGCTGGCCAGTTTTTCGAGCATTCCCCGGAGGCACTTGGACGTTTCATAGCGCTCTATGCAGATGAATCGGCTTTCACGACCATCAGCGTACTTCAGTGGAATGTTCCGCTCAGTATCGTCTTTGGTGAAGCAATGAAGGCCGTAGGTGACTACGAAGCGGATTGGATCCTTGCCATCTTGTTTTTGCAAGAAGACTTCGTGACAGTCCAGGTGATTAAGGTCATAGGACGTTCCAGCATGTTCAAACGATTCCCAGCGCTGGATAGCGTCGACGTGAAATTTTGCCAAGCTCAGTCCCCGAGCGCGCGTTAATCGCCCGACTTTACACGAGGATGGGGAGTTGTCAGGCAACCTGAAGCGCAAGCATGACTTCATTTGTAACGCGAGGTGAGTGCTTCTAGCAGCCGAGGTTACGTCGCTGCTTGAGCAACGCCGCCATCCACGCTCTAAGCTGACTCCAACGGGACCTCACGCAGTACATGCCCCCTGGAGCCTGCACCATGCCCGAAACACCCCCTCCCCCACGCTTCGACTGGCAACGCTGGCTGCCTGGCGTGGTCACCCTGCTTCACTATCAGCGTGCCTGGCTGCCCAGGGACATCGCTGCCGGGCTGGTACTCACCAGCATGCTGGTGCCCGTGGGCATTGCCTACGCCGAAGCCTCGGGCGTACCCGGCATCTACGGCCTCTACGCCACCATCATTCCGCTGCTGGCCTATGCCCTGTTCGGCCCCAGCCGCATCCTGGTATTGGGCCCAGATTCGGCACTGGCCGCGCCCATCCTGGCGGTGGTGGTGCAGTACGCCGCCAGCGACCCGCAGCGCGCCATCACCATCGCCAGCATGATGGCCTTGGTCGCTGGGGTGTTCTGCATGGTCGCCGGCCTGCTGCGCCTGGGCTTCATCACCGAATTGCTGTCCAAGCCGATCCGCTATGGCTACATGAACGGCATCGCCTTGACCGTGCTGATCAGCCAACTGCCCAAACTGTTTGGCTTATCCATTGACAGCCAAGGTCCGCTGCGTGACATCTGGGGCCTGATCCAGGCCCTGCTTGCAGGCCAGGGCCACTGGCCCAGCTTCGTCATCGGCGCTGGCAGCCTGGCGCTGATCCTGCTGCTCAAACCCTTCAAGCGCTTGCCCGGCATTCTGATCGCTGTGGTGCTGGCGACACTGGCGGTGAGCCTGCTCGACCTGGACCAGAGCGGCGTCAAAGTCCTCGGCCAGTTACCCCAGGGCCTGCCGGACCTGGTCTTCCCCTGGTTGAGCGATATCGACCTGGTGGAAGTGCTGCTCGGCGGCATCGCGGTGGCGCTGGTGTCATTCGCCGACACCAGCGTGCTGTCGCGCTCCTACGCGGCCCGCCTGAAGATGCCGGTCAACCCGAACCAGGAGATGTTTGGCCTGGGGGTGGCCAACCTGGCCAGCGGGCTGTTCCAGGGCATCCCGATCAGCAGCAGTTCGTCACGCACCCCTGTCGCTGAAGCTGCTGGGGCCAAGACCCAGCTCACCGGCATCATCGGCGCGCTGGCCGTGACCGTTCTGCTGCTGGTGGCGCCCAACCTGATGCATTACCTGCCCAACAGTGCCCTCGCTGCCGTGGTGATCGCCGCCGCACTGGGGCTGTTCGAATTCACTGACCTCAAACGCATCTTCCACATGCAGCAATGGGAGTTCTGGCTGTCGTTTACCTGTTTTGTCGGGGTGGCTGTATTTGGTGCCATTCCGGGTATCTGCATTGCCGTGGCGATTTCGGTCATCGAATTTCTCTGGGATGGCTGGCGGCCGCATTTTGCAGTGCTCGGCCGGGTGGATGGCACCCGCGGCTACCATGATGTGCAGCGCTACCCGCAAGCCCGGCGCATCCCGGGCCTGGTGCTGCTGCGGTGGGATGCGCCGCTGTTTTTTGCCAATGCCGAGCAGTTCCAGAGCACCGTGCTGGCGGCTGTGGAACAGTCCCCTACCCCCGTGCAACGGTTGGTGATCGCCGCGGAGCCTGTGACCAGCATCGACGTGACCTCTGCAGACATGCTCGCTGAGCTGGACCGGGCACTGGAGGCGCGCGGCGTGGAGTTGCAGTTCGCGGAGATGAAAGACCCGGTGAAAGACAAGATGAAGCGCTTTGAGTTGTTCCAGCACATGGGGGAAAAGGCCTTTCACCCCACCGTCGGCGCTGCGGTGGATGCCTACCTGGAAGACACCGGGGTCGACTGGCAGCCCTAATGCACCCACTGCCGTGCCCTGCGCCGGTCGATCCAGATCAGCAGCGCACTGGCATACACCGACACCGCCAAGAACAGCGCCATGCGCACGGCGAACGCGCGGTAGACATCCTGCCCGGCCGCGCTGTCCTGCACCGACTGCCCCAGCAGTATCAACATCGTAGTCAGGCAACTGACCCAATAGGCCGGGCTATGCCGCGTCGCCACCGCGCGGTACAGCCGCCGGCCCTGCCAAAGCGTGAACAGCAGCACCCACAGGAAAAACATCCACAGGTGCACGAACAGGCTCAATGCCCCCCACAGCAGGATCGCCAGCAGCCCGGCCAGCAAGGTCGAGCCAATCAGTTCTCGGCTGGCATTGCGGGCATGGGTCTCGCTGGCCTGCTGACCGAGGCTCACCGACTTCATGATCAGCGGCATGAACGCGTCCGGTGCGATCAGCGCCAGCAAAAAGGCCGGCATGACGATCAGCGTGGCGCGCAGTGCGACCCAGCTGGCCCGTTCAGCGGCGAGCGGCGGCGGTGTCGGTTGTACAGGTGCGTCAGCCGGTTCGGGGAACATCACATGCGCCAGCGCCGTGCCCAAGGTTGCCAGGAGCATGCCTTTGGACAAGGCCTCGACCACCGACAGCGCCAAGGTGAAATCGCTGGTGCCGGCTGCGGCGATCATGGTCAGGCCGATCACCAGCAAGTTGGCCAACAGGCCGTTGCCGCCCTTCAGGGCATAACGCAGCACCAGAAACACGCCAACACCGACCAGCAGCACACCACTTACCGGTGCATGGCGCAGCAAGGGAATCAGCAACAGGCCACTGCCACAACTCAGCAGCACCAGCACGGCCAACGCCGGTGCCGCGCGCAACGGCAGTGGCTGGCTACGCATGGCTAACAACAGCACCGCGAACACCGGCGCCAAAATCGGCACCGGCAGGCCAAAACCGAAGCTGACCGCCAGGCACAGCGCCACGCCCCAGGCCAGGCGAAGCGCACGCTGGCGCCGCAGCTCAATAGGCATACGAGAGCCAGCTCATCAGCCACATGAACAACCGGCCAAGCACGTTCAGCGGGTTGCCCTCGCTGGGCAGCGCCATCACCTCGGCTTGGCCACCCACCCGCAAGCCGGACTTGTCTTCCAGTTGGTCCCGGTCAAGCTCGACTATGACCGGAAAGCGTTGAGCCGAGCGCAGCCATTCACGGCTGTTCTGCACGCTCGGCAGCGTGCCCGGTGGGTTGCTCTGGCCCACGCTGACGCCATAACCGATGCTGCGTATGCGCCCCTTCAGCACCGTCCCAGGCAGCGCATCGAGCACCACCAGCACCGGTGTGCCGGGGCGCAGGCGACCGAGGTTATTCTCGGTCAGGTCGGCGCTGATCCACACGTCATGGATCGCAATCAGGGTCATCATCGGGCTGCCGGCGCCCACGTAGTGGCCCACGTCAGTGCGCAGGTCGGTGATCAACCCGTTGGTATCGGCGCGCACCACCGTTCGCTCCAGGTCCAGGCGGGCCTTTTGCACATTCGCCGCCGCGCTGCGCACCTGCGCATTGTCCGCCTGCGCCCCACCCTGCTGCTCACGTGCCCGCACCACTTCGGCACGGGCTGCCGCGACTTGGCTGATGGCCTGGTCGCGCGTGGCCTGCGCGCCTTCCAGGCGCCGCTGCGAAACCGTGCCGGGGTCCTCCTCGATCAGCCGCTTCAGCCGCTCGGCGTCTTGCCGGGCCTTGCGCTCGTTGGCTTGGGCCGCCATCAACGCCGCCTGGGCCGAGTCGATGCCGGCCGTGTGGGCGCCGATCTGCCGGCCCACCGTGTCGAAGTCGGCTTCGGCGCGAGCCAGGGCAATGCGGTATTGCTCCTGGTCCAGTTCGAACAACACTTCGCCCTTGCGCACTTCCTGGTTATTACCCACGGCCACGCGCTTGACCTGGCCGGCAACCTCGGCGCTCACCGGCACCACGTAGGCTTGCAGGCGAGCCTGCTGGGTGTACGGTGTAAAACGGTCGGCCAGCAGGTACCAGAGCAGGCTCACGGCAATCAGCAGCAATACCCAGCGCAGGCCACGGTCGGGCGCTTGCGCAGGCGGTGTTTGCGGGGTGTCGGTCATTTTTGCTCACCTGGTGGCTGTGCGCTGGGGGCAGGCTCATCCAGCAAGTCTCCCCAATCGGTGCGTTGCTGCATCTGACGACGCGTGGCCGGGTCGATCGGCGCACGGCCTGGGTCCCAACCACCCCCCAGGGCCTTGTACAAGGTCACCAGGCTGCTGACGGCATTGCCGCGGCTGACCAGGTAGCCGTCCTGTTGTTGCAGCAGCAACTGTTGGGCATCGAGCACCCGCTGGAAGTCGGCGAACCCTTCGCGGTACTGCGACATGGCCAGGCTCAACGAGCGCTGCGCGGCTTGCGAGGCTTGATCGCGAATCCCAGCACTTTGCAGCGAGCGCACCAGGCCACTGGCGGCATCGTCAGCCTCACGGGCGGCTTCACGCACACTTTGCTGATACAACTCGATCAATTGCTGCAAGCGCGCGTCCTCGACACGCACGGCGTTCTTGCGCCGGCCGTAGTCGAACGGGTTCCAGATCAGGCTTGGGCCGGCGGCGAGGTCAAGCGTGTTGGGCAGGTGGCTGGCCGAGACGAACGTCCAGCCGAGGCTGCCCAACAGGCTCAGCTGTGGATAAAGGTCAGCTTCGGCCACCCCGACCAGTGCCGATTGTGCCGCCACGGCCTGTTCGGCAGCGCGGATGTCTGGGCGCCGCTGCAACAGGCGAGCAGGCACGTCCTGCAGCAGTGCGCGGTCCGGCAGTGGCAACTGGCCGTATTGCGACTGCAGCTCCGGCAGTGGGCCGGGGGGGCGCCCGAGCAGCGAGCAGAGCACGTTGCGCAGGGCGTTGAGCTGGTTCTCGAACTCGGGGATGGTCGCCTGGGTAGCCAAGTACTGCGTGCGGGCCTGCTGCCAATCGAGTTCGTCATGCTCGCCATGGCGGAACAGCCGCTCGGTGATCTCCAGGCTGCGCGCCTGGCGCTTGGCGTTTTCTTCGGCAATGGCAAGGCGCGCCTCCGCGGTACGCAATGCAAAGTAGGTGTCGGCTACCTGGGCACGCAATAGCAACATGGCATCGGCGTAGTTGGCCTGTGAGGCGAAATACAGGGCATCGGCAGACTCGATGGCGCGGCTGAAGCGCCCCCAGAAGTCAATTTCCCAGGCGATGTCGAACCCTGCGCTGGACTGCCAGAACACCGAATCGCGGGCAGTGTCGGTGCCAGACTGGTCCTGCTTGAGGTAGAGGCTTTGCGCCCGCACCTGCTGCAACTGCGGGTAACGCCCAGTCTGCACGATGGCCAGCTGTGCACGTGCCTCGGCGATGCGCAGGCCGGCCACGCGCAGGTTGCTGTTGTGGGCGTCGGCTTCGGCAATCAGCGCATCCAGTGTCGGGTCGGCGAACACCTGCCACCAATGGCGAAAGTCCACCGTTGCATCGCGCCGCCCGGCCTGCTCCAGCAAGGGTGTGCTCCACGGGTCCAGCCAGGCCGTTTGCGGGGGGTGAAAGTCTGGCCCGACCTGGGTGCAGCCTGACAGCAAGGCAACCAGGCCCAAGGCGCGACACCAGGAAGGTGCAGGCATGCCAGGCCCCGGCTCAGGCCGACGGTTCGACAGGGTTTTCGGGTACCTGCAGCGCGACCCATTGCCAGAACAATACGTAGGTCACGCCAAGAATCACCGGGCCGATGAACAGGCCGATGATGCCTTTGACCACCATGCCGCCCAGCGCGCCGATCAGCACCACAGGCATCGGCACATCGACCCCGCGCCCCAGCAGCAGGGGCTTGAGCACATTGTCAGCGAGGCCGGCAACGAAGGTGTAAACGGCAAACACGATGGTCGCCAGGGTGAAGCCCTCGGCATGGAACACGTAGGCGATCACCGGCAACGTGATCAGCGTGGCCGGCGCCTGGGCAATACCCAGCATGAGGATGGCAATTGCCAACATCCCCGCCCCCGGCACGCCCTTGATGACAAAGCCAACGCCAATCAGCAGCATCTGGATGAAGGCGATGCCGATTACGCCCTGGGCAACGGCGCGAATGGTGGCGGTACACAGTTTGGCAATCGACCTGCCGCGCTGCTCGCCGGATACGCGCATGGCAATGCGCTGCGCCGCCAGCTCGCCACGCGCGCCGAAGGCCATGATCACCCCCGAGATGATGATCGCCGCGATGAACATCAAAAACGCCCCCCCGGCACTGGCCGCGGCCCCCAGCAGCACACGCCCGGCGTCCTTGAGCTGCGGCATCATGCTGTTGAGCACCTCGCTCAGGCTCTCGGATGCTGCCAGCCACAAGGCATACAGGCGCGGCCCGATCAACGGCCAGGAAGCCACCGACTCGGGGGGTGTCGGCACGCTCCAGGCGCCGCTCTTGAGCAGCGTCAGCATGCTGTCCACCGACTCGGTGATCGACACCACCACCAGGTAGATCGGCACCAGCAACACCACCAGTACCAGCAGCACCACCACCGTTGCCGCATAGCCGTCCTTGAGCCCCCAGCGCCGCGTGATACGGCAGTGCAGCGGGTACAGCGTGACGGCCAGGATCACCGCCCACAGCATCAGTTCGAGGAAAGGTTGGAACACCTGGAAGGAGAAGATCACCAGGGCAGCCACCAAGCCTGCCTTGATCAAGACATCGAGCAAGCCCTGCGACAGGGCGCTGTCCAGCTTGAAACTCGGCTGCATGCTTCACCTCCGAACAGTCGTACGCCGTCTTGGCGCGAATCAGTGGTCGGTTTCAGGCGTGGGGCGGGTGGCGTCGGGGTCGCGCAACTGTCGGCTCAGGGCCATCATCACCAACGGCACCACCGCCATCGACAGGGTGATGGCCAGCACCAACAGGTCATGCACCTGCTGCTCGAGCACTTGGTGCGCAAGCGCGAGCTTGAACACCACGAACGCAAACTCACCGCCAGACGCTAACACCACCCCCAGGCACAACGCCTGGGGCCGGTTCAGCCCACCGGCCGTACGGCCCAAAGCCACCAACAGCGGCAGCTTGACGCCCACCAGCAACAGCGTGAGCCCCAGCACCGCCAAGGGCATGCCGAACAACAGGCGCAAGTCGGCGCTCATGCCCACGCCGACGAAGAACAGCCCGAGCAACAGGCCTTTGAGGGGTTCGATCTGGGTTTCGAGCTCGTGACGGAACGGCGACTCGGCCATCAACACACCAGCGAGAAACGCACCAAGCGCCATCGAGATGCCGACGTGCTCCATTACCCAAGCGGTGCCCAGTACCACCAGCAACGCGGTAGCGGTGGACAACTCCGGCAACCCGGAGCCGACCGTCCATTTGAATACCGGGGTCATCAGGTAGCGGCCACCCACAATGATCACACCGATGCCGACCGCCACGCCCACCAGCGGCCACGTCCCTTCATCGGCGCGGCTGACATCCCCGCCCAGCAAGGGCACCACGGCAATCAGGGGGATGGCGGCAATGTCCTGGAACAGCAGAATCGCCACCGCCAGGCGCCCGTGAGGCTTGCCCAGGTCCTTGCGCTCGGCCAGCACCTGCAAGCCAAACGCCGTGGACGACAGGGCCAGCCCCAGCCCCAGCACGACGGCCGCCGCCTTCGATTGGCCGAACAGCCAAAAGGCGAGCAGGCCCAGCACCGCAGCAGTCAGCCCGACCTGCAACGAGCCAACGCCGAACAGCGCCCGGCGCATGGTCCACAGGCGGCGTGGCGAAAGCTCAAGGCCAATGACGAACAGCAGCATCACCACGCCCATCTCTGACAGGCGTGCGACGTTATCCGGGTTACCCAGCAAACCCAGCACCGAAGGGCCGATGAGGATGCCGGCCAGCAGATACCCCGGCACGGCCCCCAGTTTCAAACGCTGCGCCAGTGGCACCAGCAGTACCACGGCCAAGAGGAACACCACCGTTGCCTGGAGCAAGCTGCCGTCATGTGGCATAGGTCTACACCCTGTAGGCTCCCCGCGGGGATGGGGTCAGTAACGCGCTTCGACAACCTTGAACGGGTAGTTCACCGCCTTGTACTTGCCGACCTTGCCGCGCTTGGGCAATTTCACGACCTGGTCGCGGGTGATGTCCTTGTAGGGAATGCGGCCGAGCAGGTGGCTGATGATGTTCAGCCGTGCGCGCCGCTTGTCGTTGGAGTGGGCCATGAACCATGGCGCCCAGGAGGAATCCGACGCGGCGAACATGTCATCGCGGGCTTTGGTGTAGTCATCCCAGCGGGTATACGACTTCAAGTCCATCGGGGACAGCTTCCACAGCTTGCGGCCGTCATTGATGCGGTCCTGCAGGCGGCGGGTCTGCTCTTCGGCGCTGACCTCCAGCCAGTACTTGATGAGGATGATCCCCGACTCGACCATCATCTTCTCGAACAACGGCACCACAGTGAGAAACTTGTTGGCCTGTTCATCACTGCAAAACCCCATCACCCGCTCGACACCGGCGCGGTTGTACCAACTGCGGTCGAAGATCACCACCTCGCCTGCAGCAGGCAGATGGCCCAGGTAGCGTTGCACGTACATCTGGGTTTTTTCCCGCTCAGTCGGCGCCGGCAGCGCCACCACACGGAACACCCGCGGGCTGACCCGCTCGGTGAGGGCCTTGATGGTCCCGCCCTTGCCCGCACCATCGCGGCCTTCAAAGACGATGCACACCTTCAGGCCCTTGGCCACGACCCATTCCTGCAGCTTTACCAACTCGACGTGAAGGTGCTTGAGCGCCTTCTCGTAGGCCTTGCCGCCCAATTTTTCGGGCTGTGCCTGAGGGTCCTTCTGCTTGGCTGACTTCGACATGGCTCGCTCCCGCTGGCGAATGAAGACTCAGTATGGTCGATCCATGGCGGTTTGCCGCTTCGCTTACTACTCCGGCGCCGAGCCTTACTGGTGAACGGTTTGCTCGGTCTGTGTGTGTGTAGGAGCAGCCTTGCGCTGCGAAGAGGCCGGTGGCCGCCTGAAAGATGCTCTGTGCTACACCGGCCTCTTCGCAGCGCAAGGCTGCTCCTACACAGAGCCGTCCACCGTGCGAGGCAGGGCGCTACTTGGCCAGCTTGTCGTAACTGGTCATCAGGTTGCGGTAATCGGGAAGGTGGTTGGAGAACAGCGTCCCCAACCCTTCGACGTCATTACGCCAGTCGCGGTGCAGCTCGCAGGCCACGCCGAACCAGGTCATCAGTTGTGCCCCGGCAGCCTCCATGCGCCGCCAGGCCGAATCGCGGGTCAATTCGTTGAAGGTGCCAGAGGCGTCGGTGACGACGAACACCTCGAAGCCCTCCTCCAGTGCCGACAGTGCCGGGAACGCGACGCAGACCTCAGTCACTACACCGGCGATCAACAGTTGCTTCTTGCCCGTGGCCTTGACGGCCTTGACGAAGTCTTCGTTATCCCAGGCGTTGATGTTGCCGGGGCGAGCGATGTAGGGGGCATCGGGGAACTGCGCCTTGAGCTCGGGGACCAACGGGCCGTTGGGGCCGGTTTCGAAGCTGGTGGTGAGGATGGTCGGCAGCTTGAAGTACTGGGCCAGGTCTGCCAGGGCCAGGACGTTGTTCTTGAAGCGGTCGGGGTCGATGTCACGCACCAGCGAAAGCAAACCCGCCTGGTGATCGACCAGCAGGACTGCGGCGTTGTTCTTGTCCAGACGCTTGTATTGGAAGGCCATGATGAAGCTCCTTGCATCTGCAGATGGGGAGTATCAGCGTAGGCAAGGATCAGAGATGGCGGGGACCGTCAGTCGGGGCGCATGCCGCCGTCAGTATTCACGCCGCTTGCGAAACGCCCAACGCCCCACCAGCACGGTGAAGGTCGCCACCAGTGCCACCAGTACCCAGAAGCCATGTGGGTCGTCCGACAGCGGCACGCCACCGACATTCATGCCGAAAAAGCCGGCGATGATGTTGATGGGCAGCGCCAGCACGGTCACCACCGTCAGGGTGAACAGGGTGCGGTTGGTCTGTTCGTTGAGCTTGGCGGCGATCTCTTCCTGCAGCAACTTGATCCGCTCACCCAGGGCGGTGAGGTCGCTGATCACCAGGGTGAACTCTTCGGTCGCCGCGCGCAGCTGGCGCATGTCCTGTTCCTGCAGCCAGTCCGGTGGGCGGTTGAGCAGGCGCAGCAGGGCCCCAGGCTCGAGCGCCAGCAGGCGCTGCAAGCGCACCAGTACCCGACGCATGCTGCTGAGTTCGGCGCGGTTGTCACTCAGGCGCTGGGACAGCAACTGGTCTTCGATGCGATCGACGCTGGTGGTGGTTTCGCGCACGATCTGGGTCAACACATCGCCCTGGTCGCGCAGCAGATGCACCAGCAGTTCGATGGACGAATGGAAGCGCTCGCCTCGCTTGACCGACGAGCGCAGCTTGTCCACCGAATGCAACGGCTGCAAACGCGCGCTCACCAGCAGCTGGCTGCTGGCGCAGGCCCACAGCGTGGAAATGTCCGACGACACCAGGCCGAAGTTGAACACCACATCGTTGACCACCGCCAACAGGGCCGAATCGGCATGTTCGATACGGGTCGACCGGGAGCCCTCGCGCAAGGTTTCGAAAAACGCCTCGGGCAGCGTCAGGTGGGCACGCAGCCAGCGCTCGCAAGCGGCATGGGCCAGGTTCAGGTGCAGCCATAAAAACTCGTCGGGCTCAGGCGGTTCGCCGAGCTTGCGCAGCAACTGCGCCGAATCGATCTCGCGACCGGGCTGGCCTGGGCGGAAGGCAAAAGCATAAAGCAGGCCGAACAGGTCATGGTCCTGTTGCGGATGCAGCGCGGGATGACCCATTCGAACTCGCAATGAGGCATTGAGGTTGATGGCAGAAAGGTTGCGGGATGTACGTTGCAGTTCGATGACAGCGGGTTTGGCGTATGCCGGTCATTTGGGGATAGCCCCGCCAGTTGGCCCATACAAGCGGATCGTCGCTTACTTGGCGACTCGACGATATTGCTGTCTAGGACTGCGAGCAGAATGAGGATCAGTCATTTCGATCAAACCCATAGCAATTGCTGGTTTAAGGTAATTCTTGCTGAATGTGGGACGGTGCGAGAGCCCAAGGCGATCCATCAATTCATTGGCCTTCAATGAAATCCCAATGGGCAGAACATTGAGCAGTCTCGCTACTTGATCGGTTACTTGATCGCCTACTTGATCGCTACCCACTGCTTCGCTGAGGGCTTGAAGCAGTGCTTGGAGCATATACTCGACAAACGGGGTTGCTTCACCAGACTGATCGGCTGCGGCAAGCGCCGAATAGTAGGCTTCTTGCTGCTCACGGATTACCGTTTCTACTGGAAGGTATGCCAGGACTGGTCGCCAACGGCTAAGCAACAGCGTCTGCCAGAGCCGTCCCATTCGTCCATTTCCATCAGCAAACGGGTGGATGAACTCAAACTCGTAGTGAAATACACAGCTGATGATCAGGGGGTGCCAATCGTTTTTTACGAGCCAGTGCAATAGGCCCTGCACGAGCGTCGCGACCCGACTGGCTGGGGGCGCCATGTGCAGTAAGCGTACCCCGCGATAGATCCCTACGCCCCCCTTGCGAAAATGGCCAGCGTCATCAATCAGCCCTTGCATCAGCATACCGTGTGCAGCGAGGAGATCGTCTTGAGAGCCGGGGCGCCAGTTCGCCATTGCATCATAGGTAACGAATGCATTTCGCACTTCCTGGATTTCACGTGGCAACCCCAATACCCGCTTGCCATCCAGCAATGCAGTTACCTGCTCCACGCTCAACGTATTGTTCTCTATTGCAAGTGATGCCTGGATAGTCCGAATACGGTTGCCCCGGCGCAGTTGCGGCGTCAGCCCGCTGTCCGGGTGAGCAGCCAACAACCCCACAAGCTCACTGATCTCGGCAACCAATGCCAAAATACGAGGTGTTACCGTGAGCGGTGGTTCGTACTTACTCATTGCCTACAGTCCAAGGA
This sequence comes from Pseudomonas sp. Y3 TE3536, assembly GCF_053629175.1. NCBI lineage: Bacteria > Pseudomonadati > Pseudomonadota > Gammaproteobacteria > Pseudomonadales > Pseudomonadaceae > Pseudomonas > Pseudomonas sp. Y3 TE3536. Next base: position 1,155,957 of record NZ_JBRJHU010000001.1, read on the forward strand.
GGTAAGGGGCTTCGTCAGTTTTACGTTCTACACGCCAATGGCTGCTGCTCAACACGACTCCTTCCACCTTAATCCACGGGCAATACGAGGGTAAAGCCAGCCAAACATCACTTCACACTTTCCTGAACTGATTATTTGCCCCCAGCGATTTTTCCCCCCGCCAAGCGCCACCAGAATCGCTCACCACAATCACAAAAAGCGTGAGGCCACTCCCGTGGACCAGACACTCCAGGTACGGCAAGCCGCCGCCGACCTCATCGATGCCTTTGCCAGCAACGACACCGCCCGCTACTTCGCCTGTTTCAGCGAAGACGCCACCTTCCTCTTCCACACCTTGGCGCAGCCGCTGTTGTCGCGTGGCGCTTATGAAGCCGTGTGGGCCCAGTGGCAGGCCGACGGTTTTGCCGTGCTGGCGTGTGAGTCGGGCAATGCGCAAGTGAGCCTGCAAGGTGACGTGGCGATCTTCATGCACGATGTGGCCACGCACATCCGCATCGCCGGTGAAGAGCACCAGCTGGCCGAGCGAGAAACCATCGTGTTTCGCCGCCAGGGCGAGCGCTGGTTGGCCTGCCATGAACACCTGTCGGTCGTCACCACCGCCTGATCCTCTTTTACGCGGCCTTGCCGCTCTGCCATCGCACCCACAATAAGGCCCGCGCACTGCGCCGGGCGACAACAACCGCGCTGGAGTATCACCATGAGCCACTCGACCGGTATCGAGACCAACGGCGTCGAACAGATTCCCGACGACCAACGCCACGCCTCCCCGCTTGACCTGTTCCGCCTGATTTTCGGCGGTGCCAACACCTTTGCCACGGCCGTGCTGGGCAGCTTCCCAGTGCTGTTCGGGTTGTCGTTCCAGGCCGGGGTCTGGGCGATTGTGCTCGGGGTCGGCATCGGTGCCATCATCCTCGCCCCCATGGGCCTGTTCGGTGCGCTCAACGGCACCAACAACGCGGTGTCGTCGGGCGCGCACTTCGGCGTGCACGGGCGTATCGTCGGCTCGTTCCTGTCGCTGCTCACCGCCGTGGCGTTCTTCTCACTGTCGGTGTGGAGCTCGGGCGATGCCCTGGTGGGTGGTGCCAAACGCCTCGCCGGCCTACCGGAAACCGACCTCACCCTGGGCCTGGCCTATGGCCTGTTCGCGGTGTTGGTCCTGGTGGTGTGCATCTTCGGCTTCCGCTTCATGCTGTGGGTCAACAAGATTGCGGTGTGGGCGTCGAGCTTGCTGTTCTTGCTGGGCATCGCGGCCTTCGCCGGGCCGTTCGATGCGGGCTACGCCGGCAGCGTCAACCTTGGCCAAGCGGGTTTCTGGGCAGCCTTCGTCGGTGCGGCGATCCTGGCCATGAGCAACCCGGTGTCGTTCGGTGCGTTCCTGGGCGACTGGTCGCGCTACATTCCGCGGACCACGCCCAAGTCGCGCATCATGCTGGCGGTGATCGGCGCCCAGGCCGCGACCTTGATCCCGTTCCTGTTCGGCCTGTGCACCGCCACCCTGGTCGCCAGCCAGGCGCCTGACTACATCGCGGCCAACAACTATGTCGGCGGCCTGCTGGCGATCTCGCCGAGCTGGTTCTTCCTGCCGGTGTGCCTGATTGCAGTGATCGGCGGCATGTCCACCGGTACCACCGCGCTGTATGGCACGGGCCTGGACATGTCCAGCGTGTTCCCGCGCCTGCTCAGCCGCGCCGCCGCCACCTTGCTGATCGGCGTGCTGGCGATCGGCTTCATCTTCATCGGCCGCTTCACCTTCAACCTGGTGCAGAGCGTGTCGACCTTCGCCGTGCTGATCATCACCTGCACCAGCCCATGGATGGTGATCATGATCCTCGGCCTGATCACCCGTCGCGGCTTCTACCATGCCGATGACCTGCAGGTGTTCACCCGTGGCCAGCGCGGCGGCCACTACTGGTTCACGCACGGCTGGAACTGGCGCGGCATGGGGGCGTGGATCCCCAGCGCGGCAGTCGGCCTGTGCTTCGTCAACCTGCCGGGTCAGTTCGTCGGCCCGCTGGGCGACCTGGCCGGCGGCATCGACCTGAGCCTGCCGGTAACCCTGGGGCTGGCGGGAGTACTGTACCTCGCCCTGCTCAACCTGTTCCCTGAACCTGCTGGCGTGTATGGGCCCAATGGCCCGCGCTGGGTGCGCTGCAAAAGCACCTCGCATGCGCCGGTAATCACTGCCGAAATGGCCTGACTGGAATTTGCCCATGACCACTTCTCACTACATCGCCGGCCGCTGGGTCGAAGGCCAAGGCAGCGACTGCATCAGCGTCAATGACCCTGCACTGGGCCAGCCCTTCGCCGAATTGATGGCCGCCAGCGTTGCCCAGGTCGACCAAGCCGTGGCCGCCGCGCGCGAAGCCCTGCCGACCTGGAAGCAGACCAGTGCCAGCGAACGTGCAGCGTACCTGCGCGGTTTCGCCGAGCAACTCGGGCAGCGCCGTGAAGCGTTGATCACCCTGCAGATGCGCAACAACGGCAAGCCGCGCCACGAGGCCGAAATCGACCTGGACGACGCGATTGCCACCTTCAGCTACTACGCCGACCTGGCGGAGCAGTTGCCGCAAAAGAACCGCGACGTGCCCCTGGCCGCGCCCGGCTTCACCGCCCGCACCCGCCTGGAACCGGTCGGCGTGGTCGGCCTGATCGTGCCGTGGAACTTCCCGCTGGTGACCAGCGCCTGGAAGCTCGCCCCCGCCTTGGCCGCAGGCTGCACCGTGGTGCTCAAGCCTTCGGAAGTCACCCCGCTGATCGAGCAGGCTTACGGCCAGATCGCCGAGGCCCTCGGCCTGCCCGCTGGCGTGCTGAACATCGTCAACGGCAAGGCCGAAACCGGCGCGGCGCTGAGCAACCACGCAGGCCTGGACAAGCTGTCGTTCACCGGCAGCAACAGTGTTGGCAGCCAGGTGATGCGCAGCGCTTCTGCCCAATGCCGGCCCGTGACGCTGGAGCTGGGCGGCAAGTCGGCGATCGTGGTGTTCGATGATTGCGACATCGACCAGGCCGTGGAATGGATTGTCGCCGGCATCAGCTGGAACGCCGGGCAGATGTGCTCGGCCACCTCACGCCTGCTGGTGCAGGACGGCATCGCCGATGCGCTGCTGCCGCGCTTGCAGGCGGCACTGGAGAACCTGCGGGTGGGCAACCCGTTGAGCGAAGAAGTGGACATGGGCCCGCTGACCAGCCAGGCACAATGGCTGAAGGTTGCCAGCTACTTTGCCACCGCACGCGAAGAGGGCCTGCAATGCCTGGCCGGCGGCAAAGCGCTGGACCGTGACGGCTGGTTCGTCAGCCCCACGCTGTATGTGGACGTCCCTGCCCACAGCCGCCTGTGGACCGAAGAGATCTTCGGCCCGGTGCTGTGTGCACGGCGCTTCACCACTGAAGCGCAGGCGATCGCCGAAGCCAACGACAGCCGCTTCGGCCTGGTGGCCACGGTCTGCTCTGCCGACCTGGAACGCGCCGAACGCGTTGCCGATGCGCTGGAGGTTGGCCACGTGTGGATCAACTCGGTGCAGGCGGTGTTCGTCGAAACTTCGTGGGGCGGAACCAAAGGCAGCGGCATCGGGCGCGAGCTCGGGCCCTGGGGGTTGTCGGGGTACCTCTCGGTGAAGCATGTGACGCGCTGCCTGGGTTAACCCCAGCAGCTGGTCAAGAAGCCCCTTGCTGACAGATGTCACAAGGGGCTTTTGCTTTGCGCTTGATTCCGTTTCACAAAGGCCCTCATGGCCACGTGACTTTTCAGTCATCGCGCAAAGTCCCACTTCCTGGTACCCCCACAATCACAACACCAGGCCGGACCACCATGCACCCTCAACGCACCGCCTTGCACAACGAACTGCACGCTCGCCCGTCGCTGTATTTCGACGGCCCGGCCCACGTCTTCCACCTCGCCTTGCTCGGCGGCGATGCAGCGTGTGCGGCGCTGCTGCAACGCTGCTGCCCAGAGGCGCAGGACATCAACGCAGCGCAGGGCATTACCCGGCTGGACGGGCACCCGTTCAAATGGGAACGGCACACCGAGTTCTTCACCTTGACCCTGGTGGTGCCCTGCTCCACCGCCAACACCGAGTGGCAAGCCCTACCACAGGTGCTGGCCGAAGCCATCGCCCCGCAAACGGCGCAGGTGATCAATGCGGTGCAGGTGCTGGTCCGCGACGAACAGGACCTCGACCTGAGCCACTATGGCTTCAAAGACCCCTGCGGCTCCTGTGTGGGCGGTGGCGATGCGTCGGTGTGGAGCGATTTTCGCCTGACCGAGGACGGTACCAACCGCTTCCTGTTCATCAATCGCCGCCTCAATGCCTACCGACAGGGCCGCATGATCCGGCGCCTGCTGGAGATCGAAACCTACCGCATGATGGCCTCGCTGACCCTGACCACGGCCAAGGCCCTGAGCCAGGAGCTGGACGCCTTCGACAAGACCCTGGTGAGCCTGTCCGAACGCAGCGCCGGGGGCGATGGCCACGACTCCAAGGGGCTGCTCGACGCCATCGCCCTGCTCTCGCGCCAGGTGGTCAGCCACACGGTGAGGACCCGCCACCGCTTCGGCGCTACCCAGGCGTATGCGCAACTGGTGTTTGAGCGGTTGGCTGAACTGCGCGAGAGCCACGTGGGCGATTGCCAGCGGTTGGGCGTGTTCATCGAGCGCCGCTTCAAGCCCACGGTGCGTTACTGCGCAGCCACCGAGCAACGGCTGGAGCAGTTGGCGAAGAATGTCGCCAACCTGGGGGACCTGCTGCAGGCCCGGGTGCAGGTGGAGATGGAAGAGCAGAACGCAGAGATCCTGCGCAGCCTCAATGCCCGGGCCGACGCCCAGGTGAAGATTCAGCGGGCGGTGGAGGGGCTGTCGATCATCGCCATCACCTATTACCTGTTGAACCTGTTCAAGCTGCTGTATGGCGGGCTGAATGTGCTGGGGGTGGGGCTGACGGCGCGGGATGGGTTGTTGGCGATGGCGCCGCCAGTGCTGTTAGTGCTGCTGGTGATCCTGGTGAGGATCAGGCAGGCCAAGCAGCATTGAAACCGGGGCTGCTGTGCAGCCCATTCGCGGGCAAGCCCGCGCCTACAGGCCCCTGCTAGCGCAGAACCTGTGGGAGCGGGCTTGCCCGCGAATGGGCCGCACCGCGGCCCCGGCTTCAGGCCGGCTCGTCAGCCGGGCGCGCGCCCTCTTGCACCAACACCATGCTTTGCGGCGACGACAGCGGGATGCCCTCATCGCGCAACCGGCCAAGAATGGTGAACAGCAGGTCACTGCGCGTGCCCGACACCTGCCGCGGCCCCGCCACGTAACCACTGACGCCAATGACCATGCCGCTGGTGGTCAGGTCCTTGAACGACACCGAACACGCGGGTGCATCCAGTATCGCTTCGTGCTCCTGGTACGCCGCCAGCAGCAACTCCCGCACACGGTTGGCGTCGGTTTCCAGCGGCAAGGTCAGGGTAATGCTGACCACCCCAAGGGCATTGCCCATGGTCACGTTGCGCACGTTTTGCGAGATGAACTGCGAGTTGGGCACGATCACCGTCGAGCGGTCGGACATCTGAATCTCGGTGGCGCGCACGTTGATGCGGCGGATATCCCCCTCGACACCGGCCAGGCTGACCCAGTCGCCCACCTTTACCGGGCGCTCGGTGAGCAGGATCAGGCCGGAGATGAAGTTCTGCACGATCTGCTGCAGACCAAAACCGATACCGACCGACAGCGCACTCACCACCCAGGTCAGGCTGGTCAGGTTGATGCGCAGGGTCGACATCACCAGCATGGCCAGGAACAGGAAGCCCAGGTAACCCACCAGCGTCACCAGCGAGGCGCGCATGCCGGCGTCCATGTCGGTTTCCGGCAACAGGCGCTCGCTCAACCAGCGCTTGAGCACACGAATACCGAACATGCCGCCGAAGAACATCACCACCGCCAGCAGGATGTCCTGCGGCACGATGTTCATGTTGCCGAGCATCTTGCCGCCGGTATCGTCCCAATCCCCCAGGCTGAGCAGCAATTCGCCGGGGCTGGTGCCCGACGGCGTCAAGGCCAGCAATACCGCCAGGAACAGCAACACAGTGCGACCAATGCCGGCGAGAATCGTGCTGGCCTGGGCCTGATGACGCGGCGCCAGGCCCAGTGTCGACGCCAAGGCCAGGCCACCGGGCTGACGAGGCGACAGCAATGTCTCGCACAGGTCACCGAGGAAGGTGGTCAACAGGTAGGCACAGGTGGCCACCACGCTGATCCACAGCAACTTGGCGGTCAGGAAGTAGGCCAGGGTCAGGAAACCGGCCAGCAGTGCCAGCACGATCAGCCCCACCCACACCACGATGACGAAGGGGATCAGCCCCGCCAGGCCGGTCGGGCGCTCCAGGTCATGCTTGCGCAAGGTGCGGCGGTAGCGCAGCAAGGCCACCGAGAAAATCACCGCCACCACCAGCGCGGTCAGGCCGTTGGTGGCCACGGTCAGCGCCAGGCTGGTGCCGATCACGCTGTTGATGCGCTCCTGGGTCAGCAGCACCATCAATGCCAGGGCCAGCAGTTTGGGGAACCAGCCCAGGGCGCTGGCCACTTCATCGTGGATCGGCGGCAGGCGCCAGGACGGGCGCTGCAGCATCAACATGGCGCGGCCCAGGCCCGAAATGAAGGCGCTGAACACCACCAGGGTAAGGATATGGTTGGTCAGGCTGGCGATGTCCGAACCCAGCTCGGCGCTGCTTTCCAGGCCCCAGCGCAGCAGCGACACGGAGCCAGCGATGGTACCCAGCGTCGCCAGGCTGACGCTCAGGGCCAAGGCGCTGCGGCGCAGGCGGCCTTCCGGCAGCCAGCGGATCATGGCGTCTGCCAGCAGGCGTTCGAGCAGGCGACGGACCAAGGTCCAGACCAGGATTGCCGCCACCAAGCTGGTCAGGAACAACCAGCGATGCTCGGCACTGAACGCGCTGGCCACGGCATCGGCCGCCTCGCCGCGCAGGTCTCGCAGGCGACTCAGGTCTTCAGCGGTAGGGCGGATCAGCGATTGCCAGAACGCCGGAGTCAGCGGGCTGGTCGCGCGGCTGGTGACCTGCGAGTTGAACTGGCTGCGGCGCAGGTTGACGATCTGCGTGGACAGGTCGCGGGCCGACTGGGTCAGCTTGGTCGCCTGTTCCTGCTCGGCCAATACGGACTTTTTCTGCGCCTCGAGGTCCTTGCGCTGAAGCGTGATGGTCGCGGTCTCGTCCGGCTGGGGCGGGCCAAGCACCTTGAGTTTGTCGTCCAGGCCCTCGACGTCGGTGGTCCGCAGCGCACTGAGTGCATCGGCCTGACGCTGAACCTGCATGGCGGCCTGGCGCAACTGCGAGAGCACGTCGTCATTGGCGTTGCTGGTGACGCCCTGGCGGATCTCGTCGAGTCGGTCATTCAGTTGCTCAAGGCTCGCGTTTTCTTCGAGCACCGGCAGTTCGGCAGCGGCCAGGCTGGAGACTGGCGTGGCCGGTGCGGACCAGGCCGGGGTGGCCAATGCCACCATCAGGGCCAATACGCCTAGGCAATAACGGGCAAGGCTGACACGCCTCATCGAACATTCCTCTATACATTTCGATTTGGCGGGGGATTCTACGCGGCTTGAGGCGATCAGGAGAGTGCCGTTTCTCGCGTGAGCAGTTGCTGCTTGCGCTCGACGCCCCAGCGGTAGCCGCTGATATCGCCATCGCGGCGAACCACCCGGTGGCACGGGATGGCCACGGCAATGCGGTTGGCGGCGCAGGCCATGGCCACCGCGCGCACCGCCTTGGGTGCGCCGATACGCTCGGCGATGTCGGTGTAACTGACCCGACAGCCGGCCGGCACCTCGCGCAGGGCCTGCCAGACCCGCTCCTGAAAAGCCGTGCCTTGTACATCCAAAGGCAGCGCCAGGCCCAATGCCGGCGCTTCGACAAAGCCCACCACCTCGGCGACCACGCGTTCATATTCGTTGTCGCCGCCTATCAGCCGGGCGTTGGGGAACTGGTCCTGCAACGCGTGCAGCAGTGGTTCGGGGTCATCACCCAGCAGGATCGCGCAAATGCCCTTCTCGCTCTGCGCCACCAATATCGCCCCCAGCGAACACTGGCCCAGCGCAAAGCGAATAGTCGCCCCTTGCCCGCCGGCCCGGTAGGCCTTGGGGCGCATGCCAAGGCGTTGCTCGGCACTTTCGTAGAAGCGGCTGTTGGAGTTGTAGCCGGCGTCATAGATGGCATCGGTGACTGAGCGCTGGTCATTTTCCAGGTGCTCGCGCAGGCGCCTGGCACGAAACGCCGAAGCGTAAGCCTTGGGGGTCAAGCCGGTTTCGGCCTTGAACAGGCGGTGCAGGTGAAAGGGGCTGACGGCCAGTTGTGCGCTGAGTTGGTCGAGATTCGGTGAAATCTCATCGCCCTCGAGCAGGCGGCAGGCGCGGGTGACCAGTTCGCTACGCCGGGTTGCAGTGGCACGGCTCGCGCTGGTGCAACGCTTGCAGGCCCGGTAACCCGCAGATTCGGCGGCGGCGGCATCGCTGTAGAACTCGACGTTTTCGCGCTTGGCCATGCGCGCTTTGCAACCAGGGCGGCAGTAGATACCGGTGGTGCGCACGGCGTAGACGAAGTGACCGGCGGCGTTGCCGTCGCGAGCCTGCACGGCCTGCCAACGTTGTTCGGAGGTTGTGTAGGGTTTCATCGCGGGTTACCTCTTATCTTTATCGCCTGTACCGGCCTCTTCGCGGGCAAGCCCGCTCCCACAGGTATGGACCATGTGGGAGCGGGCTTGCCCGCGAAGAGGCCGGTGCAGGCACAGCAAATACCTCAGGCCCGCCACAGGTACCAGGCCGCCAAGGTCCGGAACGGGCGCCAGCCACCGCCCAGCGAGCGCATCTGCGCCGGCGTCGGTGCTTTCTCCAGCCCCTTGAGCCGACGATACCCCTCACGCACCGCGAAGTCGTCGACCGGGAGAATGTCCGAACGCTCAAGGCAATAGATCAGCAACATCTCCACCGTCCAGCGCCCTACCCCGCGCAAGGCCACCAGGCGCTCGATCAACGCGTCATCGGGCATGGCCAGCGCCTCCTCGCGGCTGGGCACCACACCCGCTAGGCGGGCCTGGGCAATGCCCTGAACCGTGGCTGCCTTGCTCGCCGAAAAGCCGCACGCACGCATCGCCTCTGGCGTTACGGCCAGCAATTGCTGCGGTGCGGGAAAGCCGCCTTCGGGGAACAGCGCCAACAGCCGGCCCAAAATCGACTCGGCAGCGCGTGCATGCAACTGCTGGTAGGCAATCGCCCGTACCAGCGCCTCATAAGGCTCGCGTCCCGGCGTCGCCTGGTGCAGGCACGGCCCAATCGCTGCGATATGCCGCGCCCAGTCCGGGTCCGACTCGGCCAGGTAGCGGGCAGCTTCCCGGTAGGCTTCGGGCGAAAGGTCAGCCAGGATCATAGCGGCTCCAACACGTCGACTAGAGGCCAAGCTTAGCCCAACCGCTCATCGGCGAAACGCCGGATCTTGCGCGGCTAATTCCTGGCATACCATTGCTCTGCGGCGCGTTACCCGCATAGAATTGAGAACTATTCACAATCGCGCATGCTCACGGGATCAGGCCTTCGATACGATGCAGATCAACGACACACTCAAGCCCACCGAGGTCGCTCTGCTCTATCAGTCCCACCACGCCTGGCTAAGTAGCTGGCTGCGCAGCCGGGTCGGGTGCCATGAGCATGCCGCCGACCTGGCCCAGGATACCTTCGTCCGGGTGTTGCGTGCCCGTCAGGCCTCACCGCTCAAGGAGCCCCGCGCCTACCTCAGCGCCATCGCCCGGGGGCTGATGATCGACCAGTTCCGCCGCCGCGCCCTGGAGCGGGCCTATCAGGAAAGCCTGGCCCACCTGCCTGAAGCCGAAGTGCCCAGCGAGGAACACCGGCTGGTCATCCTCGATACGCTGGAACGCCTCGACCGTGCCCTGCAGGCGTTGAAGCCGCGGGTGCGGCAGGCCTTTCTGCTGGCCCAGATCGACGGGCTGAGCATCGCGCAGATCGCCCAGCAGCTGGATGTCTCCCGCGCGACCATCGAGCGCGACTTGGCCAAGGGCCTGGGTGTCTGCTACCGGTTGCGCTATGTCGAACGCTGAGAACGCCCCCGCGCAAACCCAGGTCGACCAGGCCATCGACTGGCTGGTGAAACTGCGCTTCGACACCCCCAGCCCGCGTACCGAGCGGCAATTCCAGCAATGGCTGGCCAGCCACCCACAAAACCCTCAGGCCTGGCAGCGTGTCAGCAGCCTCAGCGACGAGCTGGCCGGGCTGCCCAAGGCACTGAGCCGACGCACCCTCGACGCCAGCCAGCGCCAGCACAGCAGCCGCCGGGACCACCTCAAGCTGCTGGCGCTGTTGGCCGTTGGCGGCAGCCTGGGCTGGGCCGCACGCGCGCCCTTGGGCCTGCCGCAGCTACTGGCCGACAGCAGCACCGCGGCGGGTGAACGTCGGCAATTGCAAGGCAGTGATGGCAGCCGTATCCAGCTCAACACCGCCAGTGCCATCGACCTGCACTACAGCAGCGAACAACGACTGCTCGAACTGATACGGGGCGAGGTCAGCCTGGACGCCAACGCCAACGACAGCCGCCCTTTCCGCATCGATACCCGTGTCGGCACCTTGGGCACACTCGACGGCCAACTGCTGCTGCGCGAAAACGACAATGGCTTGTTGGTGGCCGTACGCCGTGGCGAGGTCACACTGTTCCCCGCGTCGCCTTCAGCGCGGTTGGTACAGGCTGGCGAAACCTTGCAGGTGCAGGCTAACGGAAGCTTGCAGGCCGTGAGCCTGCGCAGCGACCCGTGGGGCTGGACCGACGGCGTGCTCAGCGTGCAGCAGATGCCGCTGGGCGAATTCGCGGCCGAGCTGGCCCGCTACCGCCCGGGCCTGCTGCGCTGCGCCGACGAAGTGGCACACCTCAAAGTCTCCGGCACCTACCAGCTGGCCGATACCGGGCAGATTCTGCAATTGCTCACGCGCAGCCTGCCGGTGCGGGTCGAGTACCGCACACGCTATTGGGTGAGCATCGACGCCGCCTGAACCGCGCATGGTCAGTCCGCCACCGCACGCAAGCGCCCTGCCCGCCGGTACGACTGCCGGGCAAAACAGACGAACAACCCTGCCATGATCGCCAGCGCCATCGGCAACCCGTGCGGTGCCACATCCATCGCCGCGCCACTGACCAGCGGCCCGATCAGGCTGCCCACACCCCACAGCAAGCCGACGCTGGCATTGGCCGTGACCAGGTCCTGCCCTTTGAAGCGCTGCCCGATCAGCACCAGCGCCAAGGTGTAGATGCCCCCCGCCACTGCGCCCAGCACCACCAGCAGCGGCCACAGCAACCAGGTCATCTGCAGCAGCCACGGCAGGCCGATGCCGATCAGCATCGCCACCAGGCCGCACACCAGGTGCAGCCCGGTGCGCTCGACCCGGTCGGCCAACCAGCCCAAAGGCAGCTGGAACAGCATGTCGCCAGCAAACACCACCGTCACCATCAGCGCCGCCACACCCACGGCAAAGCCGTGGCTGGTGGCGTACACCGGCAACAGCGACAGCACCACGGCGTCGAAGAAGGAGAAGAACAGCACCGCCACGCACAAGGCCGGCGCCACGCGGAAGAACCCGGCCAGGCCGAAGCTTTTTTCGCCTTCTTCATGCTCGACGTAGTCGTTGGGCACGGTCAGCACGATGCACAGCAGCGCCAGGCCATAGCAGGCGGTGACCACGCCGGTGATCCATGGGCTGTCGGCGCCCAGCACGGCCAGCATTGCCGGGCCGAGTACCTGGAAGCCGGTAAAGCTGGTGGCGTACAGGGCCATGATTTTGCCGCGGTTGTGCTCGGGGCACAGCTCGTTGACCCAGGACTCGCCGAGAATGATGGCGATACCCATGCCGATGCCCAGGCCCAAGCGCAGCAACGCCAGCAACCAGATCGAGTCGAAAGCCGACTCCAGCAAGGCGATGCTGACGGTGCACAGGCTGAAGCACAGTAAGTAGATGGTGCGCCGGGTCAGGCGCCGGCAGCAGGCGTCGACCATGAATGCCGAAAGCATCATCCCGGCTGCCGGGATGGCCGAAATAATGCCGATTTCCAGCGTGCCTGCGCCGGCCTCATGCAGGCGCAACGACACCAACGGCAGGCTGGCCCCCAAGCTGAAGCCCACCACCGACACGGCGAACAACAGGCCCGCCAGCAAACGCATGTTCATTTACCACTCCTTGCAAACCGAAAAGACGAGCAAACACGAGCGCGCACGCCGGGACGGCGGACGACGCAAAAGCGCGGATCAGTTCAGGGCAAGGTGTGGCGAGAAGGTGAAGGCAAACAGCACGCTGCGCCGACGCTTGAGCACCGTGTCGCTCGGCCACGCACGACGCAGGGCCTGGAGTGCAGGCTGGCGAGCAGGTGGGAGGGACGGGTTACGGCGCATTGCTTTGACTACGCAGGTTGGAGAAAAGAGGCGGCACTCTAGGCTAACGGTGGTCGGGCCGTCAATCGTCAGGGGGCCGCCGCACGACCTATTCCGGCCGGTCCTGTGCTCGGCAAGGCGGCTCCTTGTAGGAGCGGCCTTGCGTCGCGATTGGGCTGCGCAGCAGCCCCTTACAGGCTCAACGCTTGCCGGTAGACGGCAGGAACACTGCCAACAACCCGAACAACGGCAGGAACGAGCACACGCCATACACGTACTCGATACCGCGCAAGTCCGCGACATACCCCAGCAGCGCCGCGCCAATGCCGCCGAAGCCGAACATAAGCCCGAAGAAGATCCCGGCAATCATGCCCACGCTGCCCGGCACCAGCTCCTGCGCATACACCACGATGGCCGAAAACGCCGAGGCCAGGATGAAACCGATCACCACGCTCAGCACGGTGGTCCAGAACAGGTCGGCATACGGCAGCGCCAGGGTGAACGGTGTCACGCCGAGAATGGAGAACCAGATCACCGCCTTGCGCCCGATACGGTCACCGATCGGCCCGCCGAAGAAGGTACCGGCCGCCACCGCGCCCAGGAACAGGAACAGGTGCAGCTGCGAGCTGGCCACCGAGACGTCGAACTTTTCGATCAGGTAGAAGGTGAAGTAGCTCGTGAAGCTGGCCATGTAGAAGTACTTCGAGAACACCAACAGGCCCAGCACGATCAGCGCCGCGATCACCCGCTTGCGCGAGATGCCATGGGTGGCCTGCACCACCTTGCGGGCCTTGGCCTGGTTGAGGTGCTCCTTGTACCAGCTACGCAGCATCAGGGTCACGGCGAAGAAGAACAGCCCCGCCAGGCCAAACCAGGCCACGTGCGTTTGCCCGAACGGGATGACGATCGCCGCCGCCAGCAGTGGCCCCAGCGCCGAGCCGGTGTTGCCGCCTACCTGGAAGGTCGATTGGGCCAGACCAAAACGCCCGCCCGAGGCCAACCGCGCGATGCGCGAGGTTTCTGGGTGGAAGGTGGACGAACCAATGCCCACCAGCGCCGAGGCCAGCAGAATCATCGGGAAGCTGCCGACAAAAGCCAGCATCACGATCCCCACCAGCGTGCACAGGGTGCCCATCGGCAGCAGGTTGGGTGCGGGCCGGCGGTCGGTAAAGAAGCCGACCCAAGGCTGCAGCAGCGAGGCGGTTATCTGGAATGTCAGGGTGATCATGCCGATCTGGGCGAAGCTCAGGTCGTAGTTGGCCTTGAGCATCGGGTAGATCGCCGGCAGCACCGACTGGATCAGGTCATTGATCAAGTGCGCCAGGGCGCAGAAGCCGATGATGCGCATCACCAACGGGTTGGCAGGGTTCGCCGCTGCGCTGGTGGACGCCGTGGAGGTGCTACTGATGGCCATGTGCCTGAATCTCCGTCCGCAGGTTTGGGATCCGATTATCGGGAAACAAATAGATACATAGCTACCTTTTTTATCCCTCCGTCGAAACGTACTTGTAAATGGTTCTCAATATAATTAGCATCCTCGACTCATTCCCCTGTCATCGTTGGGCGAAACGGCCCCTATCGTGAGCAGACCGATCCCATGAGCCCGATGCCCGCCAAGCAACTCCAGCCCGACCCTCAGCAGGAAGCCCTGGAGTGGTTTTCCCGTTTGCGTCAGCCCGGCTGTGACGAAGGCGAACGCCAGGTGTTTGCCGCCTGGTGCCAGGCGCCGCAGAACGCCCAAGCCTACGCTGAACTGGAAACCTTCTGGCAACAGCTGCAACCGCCACCGGCACGGCCCCGACCGCGGCAGATAAACACGCGCCGCAGCCACCTGGGCAAATGGCTGGCGCTACTGTTTTTGCTGGTGCTGGGCGCTTTGGCCTACTTGTACTGGCCACTGATGCAACGCCTGGGCAGCGAACTGCACACCGACGTGGGCGAACGCCGTAGCCTGCGCCTGCCCGACGGCTCGACCCTGCACCTGGACAGCGCCAGCGCGATGAACGTCGACCTGCGTGGCCGTACCCGCCAGTTGCACCTGGTACAAGGCCAGGTCTATCTGGAGGTCCTGCTCGACGGCCGGGCCATGGAGGTAGAAGTGGGCGAGGCGCGCATCCAGGTATTTGGTACCCGCCTGCAAATCGCGCGCTATGCGCACCACGACGAGCTGGTGGTGCTCAGTGGCAAGGCCATGGTTGTGCAGGCCGGCGAGCAGCGCCTGGTCTCGGCGGGCGAACGGGTGAGCTTCGACGGCACACGGATCGACACTGTGCAAAAAACCGATCTGAAAACTGCCGACAGCTGGCGCAGCGGCCGCCTGCGCGCCACCGATATGCCGCTTGGGCAGGTGCTGGAACGCTTGGCCGGTTACCAGGGCGAACGCCTGTGGATACTCGACGATCACACCGCCCATCGGCGCGTGAGCGGCGATTTCAACCTCGACCGCCCTGCCGAAAGCCTCGCCGCACTGGCCAACGCCCAGCAATTGCAGCTGCACAGCATGCTCGGGCACTGGCTGATCGTTCGCTGAAGGCGGGCCTGGCGGCTAAGTTTTTGAAAGCGTGCAAATTTTTTTTGAAATGAGTGTTGACAGAGGGGCATCACAAGGGAATAATGCGCGCCATTGGCTACATAGCTCAGTTGGTTAGAGCATAGCATTCATAATGCTGGGGTCCGGGGTTCAAGTCCCTGTGTAGCCACCAAACATGATAAAGGGCTTACCGAAAGGTAGGCCCTTTTTCTTTGCCTGCAAAAAAGTTGCGGCGTCTCCGGCAACTGGCGGGCAACCCTCTTCCCGCTACCGATCCGCAGCTCGGCCAACGCCTAACCCAGTGCGATGCGCTAAACCCACACAGCTGTAAGCAACGCTAGCACTGCCACCAAGGCCAGCATTTTCATTGCCAGAGCCGTACGCGCGGCAGGCGCATGCTCGTGCAAATAGGTCTGGGTTTCCTGCATGCGCTTAAAGGCTTCGATGTGCTCTTCGTCTTGGGCCAGCCAGACACGAAAAGCCTTGCGCTCGCGGCCACTGGGCTGGCCATCGAGGCGCGCCAGCCATTCGACGGCTTCGTGTAGGATTTCGGGGCTCATAGCGGCGACCCGTTGAGGCATTGGCGCAACCACACCCGCAGCCACTGGTGACAGCCCCTGCACCAGTCATCCAGGCAGTCTGCGGCGGGAAATGGAGGTATTTTCATCGCGAGGCTTCGCAAATGGGAATGATTCTATTCTAAATCGCCACTACCCGACATGCAATCACCGGCTTAACGTAGGGTGGTATCGATCGCCGCCGATGCATGAATAGAAGAGGGTTGAAATTCAGTTCCACGTATAAACTTCCCCTTGCGAATGAGAATAGCATTAGCGTTATTCAGAGTTTGTTTCATCCTAACGTATTGCTGCGTAGTAACATCAGGATACAAATGTGAAAAATCATACTTCTTCCTTTTATCAAATTTAGGCAGACCAACCCAAATCTTAAACATTTCATCCGTAATCACATTGGACCTCATCAAATCCTTATACGACTTACTGGCCTCGATATCACGAAACGATACAAAAACTTCACCATGCTTTTTGGTCATTACTCGATTATAGTCTCTCAAATTGGGACCTGTGCTCACTGTATGTGCATACTCAGTGCCCACCGTATATGCATACTCAATAACCGTTTTACTTATTTCAAGTAAATGCTCAGGCCCATTTTCACTGAGAAAGGCGTGGCTTTGCGCGATTTTAGGTCTTTTCGGACTCAACATATGCCCGGTTGGATCTGAATTATTTACAGGGTCGCCATTACAATAGGCGTAGGCGTTTAATCCGCCTATGGAAAACGGACTCAAGGAGTCCGGACTAGAAAAGCGCATCAAGCCGTTAATGAAAAGACGATAGCCATTACCCAGTAGATAGCCTGCTGGTAGGCGTGCCCTTGCTTCACCTGTGAAGCCTAAAGTGGCGTGCAGGTTTGCTTCCAAGCCATAAACGGTATACAGCCCCGCACGTCTTTTTTCAGATGAAAATTCAAGGAGCACTGAACGTTGTTCATCGCACGCCAACAACGTAGTCCGTGGAGCCTTACCACTTGATTTCAACGCCGTTAACATAACATTTGAACTCATTACTTCACCCTCGCAGCGACATATAAGAGTGGGCGCTCCCTGACCTTGACCCTTTACTACTGCTCAATTGCCTGTCAAAAGATTCTGTCTGATGCAATCACATCGCTACAACTGGCAGAAATACCAGGTGCCCTCCTAACCCTGTCAACGCACACTCGCCATTACAACTGCCAGACCAAGGCCGATCAGCGCCAGGCCAATCACTCGGTCCATCATGACTTGCCGCTCGATCATCGCCTTGCGCAATGCCGTGCTGGAGAAGAACACCGCCACCAGGCTGAACCACACCCAATGGGCAAACGACATGAACGCGCCGTAAGCGAAGTCCAGCGCCAGCGGGCTGCCCGGCTGCACCACCTGGGTGTAGGCGCTGATGACGAAGAGCATGGTCTTGGGGTTCAGGGCATTGGTTAAAAACCCCGTGCGCAGTGCCGCCCACAGGCTGGCGCCGGTGTCTTGGCCGATGCCGTCGAGGCGGATGCGCGTGGTGTTGGTCAGCGATTTGTAGCCGAGGTAGATCAGGTACCCAGCACCGACGACCTTCATGAACAGGAACAGGGATGGGCTCTGGCTGATGATCACGGCGATGCCCAGCACCGTATACAGCACATGCACCTGCACGCCCAAGGCGATCCCCACGGCAGCCGCCAGTCCGGCTTTACGGCCCTGTGCATAACTGCTGCGGGTGACCATCGCGAAGTCGGCCCCCGGGCTGATGACGGCAAGGATGGTAAACAGGGCTACGGCGATGAGTTCGGTCATTGGCGGGTCTCGATT
This sequence comes from Pseudomonas sp. Y3 TE3536, assembly GCF_053629175.1. Classification (NCBI taxonomy): domain Bacteria; kingdom Pseudomonadati; phylum Pseudomonadota; class Gammaproteobacteria; order Pseudomonadales; family Pseudomonadaceae; genus Pseudomonas; species Pseudomonas sp. Y3 TE3536. The sequence continues at coordinate 1,173,264 of NZ_JBRJHU010000001.1, forward strand.
GGCGATGAAAATGCACAGACGCGCCGATTATCCTGGGCTTATGGGCCGCTAAAAATCGATTTATAGTGGCGGATATTCGATAGTTTTTCTCACAGAGGTGCAGTGCTTGTACTGGCCTCTTCGCGGGCAAGCCCGCTCCTACAGGTGCTGTGCACACTTCATGAGTGCGCGATCCTTGTGGGAGCGGGCTTGCCCGCGAAGAGGCCGGAACAGGCACCACAAAACCATGAAACTGCCCCCTCTCAACGCCTTCCGCTACTTCGACATTGCCGCCGAAACCGAAAGCTTCGTGCGCGCCGCCGAGCGCCTGCATGTCACCCACGGCGCGGTCAGCCGGCAGGTACGGCTGCTTGAGGAAAGCCTCGGTATCGAACTGTTCGAACGCCGCAACCGGGCCATCTTCCTCACCGCCGCCGGCCGTGCGCTGCATGGCACCACCCAGGCCATGTTCGAACAGCTCGAAGGCGCCGTGCAGTGCCTGCAACAGCAGGAGCTCGACAACGTGCTGGTGCTTTCCTGCGAGCCCACCATCGCCATGCGCTGGCTGATCCCGCGCCTGCCGCGCTTCCACAGCGCCCACCCCGACCTGCAACTGCATCTGGTAGCCGCCGGTGGGCCGCTGGACTTCGCGCGCAGCGGCGTCGACCTGGCGCTGCGCCGCGATGACTTCCACTGGGACCGCCAACTGCATCACCGCAAGATCTGCGACGAATGGATCGGCCCAGTCTGCCGCCCCGGCGACGCCACCGGCCTGGACGGCCAGCGCTTGCTGCACAGCCGCACCCGGCCCAGCGCATGGCCCACCTGGCTGCGCTTGAGCGAACGACGGGCCGGGCACACCGAGCGCAGCGACTATGAGCATTTCTATTTGTCGATCCAGGCCGCCAGTGCGGGCCTGGGCCTGGCCATGGGGTCAGCCTTGATGGTGCGCGACGAGCTCGACAGCGGCCAACTGCAGGCCCCTTTCGGCTTCTTGCGCGACGGCTCTGCCTACCACCTGCTCAGCCCGCAGCCACTGGACGAGGGCGGCAAGCGCCAGCGCTTCGCCGAATGGGTGATCGACGAATGCCAGGCCTGCCTGGCTCACTTGGGTTTGATACAGAACGACGACCCGGCGCTGCCATCGCCACCCCAGGTGCGGTAGCCGGCCGTGTCGACATGGATACGACCTGACGGGTAGCGGCCCAGGCCCATGTTCCAGGCTTGGCCATGCTGTTGCCAGAAACGGCACAACGGGTTGGGGTCGGCCCAGGCCGGCAACAGCATATCGACGGCGAAGGCGCGGGTGTGGGCGCTGTTGGCGGCGCCACCGGCGCAGACGTTCAGGCGCGGATCACGGTAGGCTGAAACCACCTCGAACTGGCGCAGGATGCCTTGATTGCCGAGGGTTTTGAGCAGCGACAGCGTCGAGCGCACCGCAGGCCATTGGCTGGCCGGCGGCACCGCAAACGGCGACGCCCGGCACAGCTTCCAGTCCGAGGCCGAGCGAAGCAGTTGGTGAATAGGCACCACCCCGTACAAGCGGGCGTCTACCAGCATCTCGCGGAACGGGCGAGTCTGATGATCGCCAGCCCATTGGGCGAACATCCACACGTCGCGGTCATCGGCCTGCGCCGCATTGACCGCCCACATCCCCGCCACCAGCAGCAGCCACTTCGTCCCTGTCATCCCTGTTCCCCTGCTATGCGATATCACGCACTCTGTTTCAATTCATGTAAGCAGAAACGCAGGGCAACACACTTTCTTGGCATTTACGCCACGCGGTTTTTGCATTCTCGGCCATCATGAGCCCACTATTCAGCCCCGTACGCGATTATTCAGTTCGTCGGCTGTTGGGGTGAAAAAACCGGCCTAGCGCCTAATGCTGTTCACTTAAGTTATCCATCGCCTGTATTGGGGCCGCTTTGCGGCCCATCGCGGCACAAGGCCGCTCCCACAATGTTCGCGCATGCCCTGTAAATAGGGCATAACGCGGTCGGTGTGGGAGCGGCCTTGTGCCGCGATGGGCCGCAGAGCGGCCCCGGCATTCTTAAGTGAACAGCATTAGGCCTAGCGCCGGTTTTTTCGTTTTCAGGGTAATGAAAACCTTGCGTACTGCCTGCTTTCCATCAATTTCCAGATCCGTCCCAACAAAGAAGAAACCGGCAATCAAGCCTGATTACGGGTAGCTACGTGCGGCCTTCTACTCCAACGCCCGCAACCGATACTGCGGCGGCAGTTGGGCGAACCCGCTGATGGTGGTGTCCAGGCTCTTCCAACGCCCGTCCTTGATGCCGTAGATGCAGCCATGCACCGACAGCTCCTGCCCACGGTGCCAGGCGTTCTGCACGATGCTGGTGTGGGCCACGTTGGCGACCTGCTGGATCACGTTCAGCTCGCACAGGCGATCGACCTGCGCCTCTTCGGTTTCAAGCTTGGCCAGCTCACCGCGCTTTTCGTAGTACAAGTCGCGAATCGAACGCAGCCAGCCGTCGATCAAGCCTAGCTGGCGGTCCTGCATGGCGGCGCGCACGCCGCCGCAGCCGTAGTGGCCGGTGACCAGGATGTGTTTGACCTTGAGCACTTCGACGGCGTACTGGATCACCGACAGGCAGTTAAGGTCGGTGTGCAGCACGACGTTGGCGACATTGCGGTGGACGAACAGGTCGCCGGGCAGCATGCCGACGATCTCGTTGGCCGGTACCCGCGCATCGGAGCAGCCGATCCAGAGGAATTCCGGGGTTTGCTGACGGGCCAGTTTGGCGAAGAAATCGGGGTCACGCTGGGTGATGGCATCGGCCCAGCGCGCATTGTTGTCGATCAGTTCCTGCAGGTCGTGCATGGTCTTGCCTCATCAGGTTGTACCTGTGTGACTGGACCTGCGCCTGAGGGGTCACGCCTCGAACAGGGTGCAGGCCATCACCAGGGCATCTTCACGGCCACCTGCGACCGGGTAGTAGTCGCGGCGGCGGCCGATTTCGTTGAACCCGTAGCTCGTACAACCGATAGGCCGACTGGTTGCTGGCACGCACCTCGAGGAAGCACTCACGCTTCGTCCAGGCGTGCCTGAATGAACCCCTGGACAAAATCGCGTGCAGCGTCCTGGCCTTGGTCCATAAACGATAGATCGACAGATCTCAATCGACGCCACCTATTTGCTTTCTATCTGACAGCTTCATGACCGGATCGCAGGGCGAGAATGAACCTACATGGTTAGACCTGCCTTGCAGCATCTAGAATCTGTAAAGATTATCGCTTAGCTGATCTGCGAATCCAACTAACAATTCCACTCACACCGTGATAAACGTAATCCCTCACCTCGACAACTCTCACTGTCCTTCCATATTTATTGTATAACGCTTCTCTCGCTTCCTCCGCTGCCTGAGAATGGAGCATATCTAAATAATCTAGCGCGATAGTTCTATTGTCTGGAACATTACTATCATTAGAAAACAACTCGAGTTGAGAATGCTCAATTCGATCTTTCATTCTGGCTTTAACCAGCCCCCTGTTGACATCAGCCTGCGGTTTTTGAATGAGACCTCCTTCTTGCTTCAAGCGCTTTGACCCCCCAGCCTCTACGGGTGACGCAGCACGCTTAAGCGAAGGATGATTCCCCTCAGAGCGAGGGCTAATCTTGGTAGTAATCCTTGGAAAATACTGTACCTGACCCCTTCTAAATAAACCCTCTGAATAATATTTACCCGCCCCTTTGAGCGTTGTGGGTGCAGTGGGTGCAGTGGGTGCTGTAAGCGACGCCAAATCAAAGCGACTTGATGAGTTCACATAGTAGATCATGTGGCCACTAGGGTCCGTACGATTCACTGGGTCACCCCCGCAGTAAACATACGCATTCACACCTCCTCTACCAAACGGACTGAATTCATCAGGCGAGTTGAAGCGATGGGTAACAACGTCAAAAAAACGATAACCGTTCCCAAGAAAGTAACCGATTGGCAACAATGACTGCATCTGGCCTGTGAAGCCTATCAGCGACTCCATACCCCTCTGGAAGCCATAAGGTGAATAGGCTACCGATTTAGACCCTGTACCGGACTCACCTATCACAGAGCCCATGCCATCCGAAGCAAGCATCATCGTTTGCTGAAGATCATTGGCAACCTTTCGCTCGACAAGCCGCATACCCGCAGCCTGGATCAACGAACTGCAACGGCCCTCCTGCCAAACAGTGCGTACTGCATCCCCTTCATAAAAAAACCAAGCACCCGTGAAAGTCTTCATGGTCGTAATACTCAGAATTCCCATCCCAATGATTCAGAACGCGAAGCCCTTTGTATACTGGTAAAAATGCCAGGAGCGTTTCTGGGGTAACTCGGAAGCCGAGCGCAGCAACGGGTGAATCGGCACCACGCCATAGTAGGCGCTAGAGGGCTGGCAGCCAGCGCATCAGCAAATGGACCGCACCTTCACTCTTCGAACAACGTACAAGCCATCACCAGCGCATCCTCGCGCCCGCCTGCCATGGGGTAGTAATCCCGCCGGCGGCCGATCTCGTTGAAGCCATAGCGCTCATACAACCGATAGGCCGACTGGTTGCTGGCGCGCACCTCGAGGAAGCACTCCCGGCCATTGAGCTGATACGCGCGCGCCATCAGGTGCTCGAGCAGACGCAGGCCCAGGCCACACCCCTGGTTCTCGGGTTTGACGGTGATGTTGAGCAGGTGCGCCTCGTCGATGATCACGTTGATCACGCCGTGGCCGACCTGCTGCTGGCCATCGAACATCAGCCACACTTCGTAGGACTTGAGCGCATCCTGAAAGATTCCGCGGGTCCAGGGGTGACTGAACGCGGCATATTCGATCTTAAGCACGGCATCCAGATCCGCCTCGGTCATCGGGCGGAAACTGATCGATTCACTCATTCAACGCTCTTCCAGCGCGCCATCAGCTGGCGCATGGCTTTCCAGACGTCCGCCTTGCGCTGCGGCTCGTCCATCAACAGTTCAAGGCCCGGCAAGGCCCAGGCGTCGCCCAGGCCCTCGAGCTTCAGTACTTGGTAGTAGGTGTGCGCATCGGCATTGCCGGCGAAGCGCAGCGCGGGCAGGCCGATCAGCCACAAGCAGTTGCACGGTGCTTCTTCCAGGCGCGCCTGGATGAACCCCTGGACAAAATCGCGTGCTGCGTCCGGGCCCTGGTCCATGTTGCCGCGCACCAGCAACGGCCAGCGGACCGGCTCGCCGATGATCTGCGGGGCGTCGGGCAGGCCGGCGGCGCGCAGCATGTCCTTGAGCAGCAGGTAGGACGGGTCGCGGCTCTGGAAGGGCTGGCCGGTGGCCAGTTCCACCAACAGCAGGCAACTGCCGGCACGCAGCAACTGCAGCGAGAAACGTGGCGGCGGCACCGGGGCCGGGCGCGGTGCGGGTGCTTCTGGTTCCGCTTCGGCGGGCTTGGCGGCGGGCTTGGCGGTGCTGCCAGGGCGCGGAATTTCGATTTTCGGGCGTTCGCCAGAGCGTGCCTGAGGGGCGGCTGGCGCCGGCTGGTTGGCCGCCGGTGCAGGCCTGACCTCGAAGTCGATGTCTTCGACCGGCGCCACCGGCAACAACAGTTCGGGCCGCGACGGTGCGGCGAACGGCAGTTCGGCGCGCGGCAGCCAGTGCACCACTTGCATGGCGGAGAGGTAGGCGCGGCGACGGGGTTCGGTCAGCACGGGGCGGGTATCCGGAGGGTTGAAACAATCGGGCATTCTAACGCGTAAGCCTTGGGTTTTGCAGTGTTGTTGAGACCGAGCGCCGCCCGCGCGGCGCTTCGCGGGACAAGTCGGACCGCCGCACCGCCGCTCCCACATTTGTTTCGGGCCAATCATGCCTGTGCCATTGGCGCGCGTACCCCTTGGTGCACGACACGATATCGAAAGGGACAAACAAGGGGCCGCGCGCTAATAGATCAGGATTGATTGGCCCGAAACAAATGTGGGAGCGGCGGTGCGGCGGTCCGACTTGCCCCGCGAAGCGCCGCGCGGGCGGCGCTCGATCTCACAGGCGCCAAAGCGCTCCCGCCATACCCCTGAAAAACCAAGGGACATCTCTCATTACAGACCAAGGGGTGAAATCCTCCCCCCTGGATGCAGTACAATCGCCCCCTTTTTCTTGGCAACGAGTCGAAGCCAATGATCGAACCCAAGCGCGTCCTGCGCGCCCTAGCCGAACACTGGGCCCTGATCGAGCCACTGTGCGAACGTTTCGACCAGGGCACCCTGAGCCTGGTCGAACTGCGCCAGCATGTGGCCCGCCAGCAGGTCGAAAGCACCCCGCAGGACATCACCCAGCTGCTCGACGTGTGGATCCGCCTGGATATCCTGGTCCCGGTGGCCAAAAGCCCGAACCGCTTCGAGCTCAACGCCCAGATCCACGACTTCCTCGCCTACCTGCGCCGTGAACACCGCTTGGGCCTGTGCCTGGAGATCGAAGCCTACCTGCGCCACCTGGAGCGCCTAGCCGGGCATATCCAGGACGCCTTCGACAACCGCGACAGCGACGACTTGGCGCGCCAGCTGCGCCTGCTCGACATGCGCGTGCGCGATGTGCTCAAAAAGCTCGACAACGACGAGCAGGCACTGGTGGCCGTGGCAGAACGGGCCAAGACCAGCAACCGGCAGATCCCGCTGCGCCAGCGCTACGCCGAAGTCCTCGCAACCTGGGACGAATACGTCGAGCCGATGATCCAGCTGGTCAACGCCGACGGCGCCTTCGAACAAGGCGTGCGCAAGGTCGAGACCGTGCTGCTGCGCCTGCTGGGCGAACAGGCGCGCCTCGGCCACCTGGTCGACGACGACATGCTGCTGCGCACCCACGCGCGCATTCTGGAAATGCAAACCAGCGCCCAGCTGACCCTGCGCCACGCCCGTGAATTGCTGCTGCCCCTGCGCGAAGAAGCGCGCCGGCACAACGCCGTAACCCGTGGCGCTGCGTTGGCCCTGTCGGTGATCCGCCGCAAGGGCATCGATGCCGTGCCGCAAGCGGCCATGCCGATGTTCACTCGGCCGCAGAGCACCTTCCTCGGCAGTGCCAGCCAGGTCGAGGCTTATGTTTACGCCCTGGCCCGTTTCGAGCCCAAGCCTGCGCGCTTCCCCAAGGCGCACAAGACCGACAAGGACCCGCTGCCGCGCGCGCCACGTACGGTCAAGGAAATGCTTGAACGCTGCGAACAGGCCCTGCCGCTGCCCGACCTGATGATCTGGCTGCTGGACCAGGAGCCCGAAGGCGCCACCGACGAACTGCTGTACTGGTTCTCGCGCCTGTCCCGAGAAAAGCGCTTCAAGCGCGAGCGCCTCGAGCGCCGCGACTACACCACCCACGAACACCTGGTCAGCCTGCGCTCGTTCGCCCTGACGTCCAGCCGTGAAGACGTCGCCCGAACGACTGCCGAATCCAACGCGAGCCCAGCCAATGCATCTTGATCTTTCCGAACTGTCCCAGCTCGCGCCGATCTTCCGCGAGCTGTTCAAAGGTTTCCACGTCAGCCGCCGTGACCCGGAACTGTACGCTCAGCTGTCGAACTTCCAGGACCAGTACCGCACCCTGTTCAAGGCCTTGGGCTTCGAGCTGGTGTGCGACACCCGTGGCTTCTATTACTTCGTGCCCGAGCTTGCCGCCGCGCAGGTCAACAAGACCGCCCAGCGCCTGTCGTTGTTCACCTTCATCCTGGTCGAGCACCTGGCCGACCAGGGCCGCGACCCGATGGCCGTGCTCGACGGCGGCAGCATCGGCCGCGACGAGCTGCCCTCGCTGCTGGACAAGTACCGCGACCTGTTCCTGCAGGCCGAGGTGCAAACCGTTGAAGAGCTCGAAGAGAAAATCCTCCGGCGCATGACCCAGCTCGGCTTCGCCCATGAGGAAGGCGGCATCTACCGCTTCCTGCCGCCGATGCACCGCTTCCTCGATGTGTGCCTGTCGGTCCAGCAGGACCGCGACCTGGCTGCCACCCTGCACAGCGACCTGCCCTTGCCGACACCGGTACTGGTCGAGGAAGAAAGCCCGGAACAACTCAACCGCACCGACGACCCACTCGACCTGTCGCCGTTCGAAGGCGACGAGAGCGAAGAGGACGCCCTGGCCCGGGCCATCCGCGAAGAGCAACAGGAGATTGACGCATGAGCCAGGAACGCTACGGCATCCGCCGCTTTGCATTGCTCAACACCGCCGGTTACAGCCTCGGCCTGTTCCCGCTGGAACACCCGCTGTCGGTGTACGGCGCCAACAACCTGGGTAAATCGGCGTCGATCAACGCCCTGCAAGTTCCCGATTTTGGCGCGCATGTCTGACATGAGCTTCGGCAAGTACAGCCTGGAGCAGTCGCGTCGTTTCTACTTCGCCAGCGATACCTCGTACATTCTCTGCGAACTCAACCTGCCCCATGGCCCGCACGTGATCGGTGTGGTCGGCCGCGGCCCGGGTGGCGGTTTCGGCCACCAGTTCTTCGCCTACAAAGGCGAGCTGGACCTGGCCCACTACCAGAAGAACGACACCTGCCTGCGCCAGAAGGAGCTGTTCACCAACCTGGAGCGCCTGGGCCTGAAGGCCTACGAGCTCAAGCCCGATGAACTGCGCCGGCTGCTGGTCGGCGGCCACACCTCGGTGCCGCTGGACCTGACCATGATCCCGCTGCGCTCGACCAGCGAGCAAAGCCTGAAAACCTTCCGCGCGCTGTTCATCAACCTGCTGCACATGCGCGAAATCACTGCCGCCAAGCTCAAGCAGCTGTTCCTCGATGCCTTCGAGCACAGCCTGCGCTCGGGCAGCGTCGACTACATCGCAGCCTGTGAAGAAGCCTTCCGCGACGTGCGCCGCATGGAGCAGGACTACAACGCCCTGGTCGCCGCCGGCCCACTGGTTGAAGCCCTGGCCGGTGGCGTGGCCCAACGCGACATCCTGCGCGGCAAGCTGCACCGCCTTTCGCCGCTGCTCGACAACCTGCTGGGCACCTGGCAGGAATACGCCATGGCGCGCAAGGAAGAGCTGGTCATCCAGTCCGAGCACTACCGCGGCGAACAGGACCGGTTGCAGAACGACCAACGTGGCGGTACCCAGGAGCTGATGCGCCTGGAACGTGAAATCACCGGCATCCAGCGCTGGCTTGGCGAGTTGTCAGTGCTCAAGCACCGCTTCGCCCTGGTCGATGACGTCAAGGTGCTGGAGCAGCAGTTGCTGGCCGCCAAAGACGCCCACGACGAACTGGCCGGCGCCCTGGCCCAATCGCGGCAGTTCTCGGCCGAAGACCTGGACGAGCGCGTACGCGACCTGGAAAAACGCCTCAAGCAGGTCCGCCAGCAGCTCGACCACGCCGACAACAACAGCTACGCCCGCCTGCGCGAAGAATTCTCGCAGCAGGATGTCGACCGCCTCATGCGCCTGTTCAACGGCGCCCTGTTCAGCCTGCCGCTGGGCGAGCGCGGTATCGAATTGGACGACAGCGACCTGTGGGTAAAGTCGCTGGAAGCCGTGCTCGACGGGTTCAAGGGCGAGCGTTTCGAAGCGCCCGGCCTGTCCATCGACCTGTCGCACATCGACCCACCGGCCCTGCAGGCCCTGGCCGACCGCGCCGCCCTTCGCGACCAGAAAGAGCGCCTGGAAAAAGAACTCAAGCAGCTCAAGACCCAGCATGCCGTAGCCGCCGACCGCTCCGCCTCCAAGGCGCAGACCGAAACCCTGTACCAAGCGGTACTGGACGCGCAAAAAGCCCTGGAAGACTTCCGCCGCAGCGAAACCCTGGCCGCCGAAGAGCCCGAGAAACTGGAGCAGCTGTCGCAACTGGAAGCCGCCCAGGACGAGCTCAAGCGCTCCAGCGACGCCTTCACCGAACGCGTCCAGCAACTGTCGGCCAAGCTGCAACTGGTCGGCCGGCAGATCGGCGACCTCGAGTCCAAGCAACGCACCCTGGAAGACGCCCTGCGCCGCCGCCAGCTGTTGCCGGCCGACCTGCCCTACGGCACGCCGTTCATGGAGGCGATCGACGACTCGATGGACAACCTGCTGCCGATGCTCAATGACTACCAGGACAGCTGGCAGGGCCTGCAGCGGGTGGATAACCAGATCGAAGCGCTGTACGCCCAGGTGCGCCTCAAGGGCGTGGCCAAGTTCGACAGCGAAGACGACATGGAGCGCCGCCTGCAACTGCTGGTCAACGCCTATGCGCACCGCACCGACGAGGCCCTGACCCTGGCCAAGGCACGCCGCGCGGCCGTCACCGACATCGCCCGGACCCTGCGCAACATCCGCAGCGACTACGACAGCCTCGAGCACCAGCTGGCCCTGTTCAACCGCGAGATCAACAAGCGCCAGGTGTCCAACCTGGAGAGCTTCCGCGTGGTGCTGGCGCCGAACAAAGAGGCGCTCAAGCACATCGACCAGATCATCCACAGCGCCGGCCAGTACGAGGAAGGCGAGACCCTGTCGGTGTTCGACCTGACCCAAAGCTCGGACCAGGACCACAAGAACGAAGAAGCCAAGGAGTACCTGGCACGGCTGGTGGCGGCCAACCACAACCAGTTGGGCCTCAAGGACCTGTTCGAACTGGCGTTCGAGATCACCAAGGTCAATGGCCAGCCGGTGATCCACGCCGACATCGACGGCGCCGCGTCCAACGGCACCACCATGACCATCAAGGCGCTGACCAACATGTACTTGTTGCTGCACCTGATGGACCGCGACCTGGCCGGGCGCATTCGCTTGCCGTACTACCTCGACGAGGCGGCAGACATCGACGAACGCAACCAGGCGGCACTGCTGGAGACCAGCTTGCAGCTGGGCTTCGTGCCGATTCTGGCGAGTGTGAAGCCGCAGGTGTCGGCCAAGGTGGCGATCGACCTGGAAGGTGGCAGCGGGCCGAATGGCATCTACATCGACGAGGCGGACTGGAAGTTCATCAGCCGGCTGGATGAGGTGAAGGCGGATGTGCGCGAGGATCAGGCTGAGGCGTTGGCCTGATTGTTGTGAACGGGGGCCGCTTTGCGGCCCTTTCGCAGCACAAGGCTGCTCCTACAAGGGGACGCAGCTCAGATCTCTGTAGGAGCAGCCTTGTGCTGCGAATGGAGGCCAAAGGCCTCCCCGCATCTACCAGGCTATCAGTGAGCCCAAGGCAAGATCGGAATCGCCGTCACCGCATTCTGCGGGCTGCCTTCGATCATGCGGTCGCTGTACACCAGGTACACCAGGGTATTGCGCTTCTTGTCGAGAAAACGCACCACCTGCATGGTTTTGAACACCAACGAGGTGCGTTCCTTGAACACTTCCTCGCCATCTTTCAACTCACCCTTGAAGTTGATCGGCCCCACCTGACGGCAGGCAATCGACGCCTCCGCCCGGTCCTCGGCCAGGCCCAAGCCACCCTTCACGCCGCCGGTCTTGGCCCGCGACAGGTAACAGGTCACGCCCTCGACCTTGGGGTCATCGAATGCCTCGACCACGATGCGGTCGTTCGGCCCGACGAACTTGAACACGGTCGACACCTGGCCGACCTCCTCGGCACCGGCCAGCATCGGCAACGCCAACGCTGCCACGGCGATCATCCTTTTCAACATGCCCACGCCCTCAAACCAGAACCAGGTTGTCACGGTGCACCAGCTCAGGCTCCGCGCTGTAGCCCAGGATGCTTTCGATGGCATCGGACGGCTGGCCAATGATTTTTTGCGCCTCAAGGGCGCTGTAGTTGGCCAAACCGCGGGCCACTTCCAGGCCATCAGGGCCGACGCACACCACCATCTCGCCACGACGGAAACTGCCCTGCACGGTCTTCACGCCCACCGGCAGCAGGCTCTTGTTGGCCTGGCGCAGCGCCTGCACGGCACCGGCGTCCAGCACCAGCGTGCCGCGGGTTTGCAGGTGCCCGGCCAGCCACTGCTTGCGCGCTGCAAGCATGCCGCGCTCAGGCGATAGCAAAGTCCCCAGGCGCTCGCCCGTCTTGAGGCGGTCGAGCACGCGCTCGATACGGCCACCGATGATGATGGTGTGGGCACCGGAACGTGCCGCCAGGCGCGCCGCGCGCAGCTTGGTCTGCATGCCGCCACGGCCCAGGGCACCGCCGGTGCCACCGGCCACGGCGTCGAGCGACGGGTCGTCGGCGCGAGCTTCGTAGATCAGCTGGGCTTCGGGGTTGTTGCGCGGGTCGGCGTCGAACATGCCGTCACGGTCGGTGAGAATCACCAGCAGGTCGGCTTCCACCAGGTTGGCCACCAGCGCGGCCAAGGTGTCGTTGTCGCCGAAGCGGATCTCGTCGGTGACCACGGTGTCGTTCTCGTTGATCACCGGCACCACGCCCAAGTCGACCAGCGTGCGCAGGGTGCTGCGGGCGTTGAGGTAACGCTTGCGGTCAGACAGGTCGTCATGGGTCAGCAGAATTTGCGCGGTGTGCTTGCCGTGCTCGCCGAAGCTCGACTCCCAGGCCTGCACCAGGCGCATCTGGCCGATCGACGCGGCCGCCTGCAGCTCGTTCATCGCGCTCGGTCGCGAGGTCCAGCCCAACTGGCTCATGCCAGCTGCCACGGCCCCCGAAGAGACCAGCACCAACTCCACGCCCGCTTCACGCAGCGCGACCATCTGCTCGACCCAAACGGCCATTGCGCCGCGATCGAGGCCCTTGCCATCGGCGGTCAACAGAGCACTGCCAATCTTCACGACCCAGCGCTTGGCGCCCGTCACCTTGCTTCGCATCTTCTTCCAACCTATGTCGAATCTGTAGAGACCGTAGATACAAAAACGCCGCTCCAGAGAGCGGCGTTTAGTGTACTGCAACCGGTCAGTCGCGCACGTAAATGATTTCTGGGCCGTCTTCGTCGTCCTCGAAATCATCATCCCAACCGTCATCGTCGCCGATGTCGTGGACGCTCTTGACGCCAGTGCGACGCAGGGTGCGGGCGTCGTCCAGGGCCTGCAGCTGAGCACGGGCTTCGTCTTCGATGCGCTGATCGAGGTCGGCCAGCTCTTCGGCGTAGGCCGGGTCGTTGGCCAGGCGATCGGCGCGGTCTTCGAGGTAGCGCATCAGGTCGTGGCTGAGCTTGTCGGTGCCCTGCTTGGAGATCGCCGAGATCACGTAGACCGGGCCTTCCCACTGCAGACGCTCGACCACTTCCTTGACGCGCTCGTCGCGCTCGTCTTCCATGACCATGTCGGCCTTGTTCAGCACCAGCCAGCGCTCACGCTCGGCCAGCGACGGGCTGAAGCGGGTCAGCTCGTTGACGATCACTTCGGCGGCATCGGCCGGGCTGCTTTCGTCCAGCGGCGCCATGTCGACCAGGTGCAGCAGCACACGGGTACGTGCCAAGTGCTTGAGGAAGCGGATACCCAGGCCGGCACCGTCGGAAGCGCCTTCGATCAGGCCAGGGATGTCGGCGATGACGAAGCTCTTCCAGCGGTCGACGCTGACCACACCCAGGTTCGGCACCAGGGTAGTGAACGGGTAGTCGGCGACTTTCGGCTTGGCGGCCGACACCGAACGGATGAAGGTGCTCTTGCCAGCGTTCGGCAGGCCGAGCAGGCCGACGTCGGCCAGTACCTTCATTTCCATTTTCAAGTCGCGCTGATCACCCGGCTTGCCTGGGGTGGTCTGGCGCGGCGCACGGTTGGTGCTGGACTTGAAACGGGTGTTGCCCAGGCCGTGCCAGCCGCCTTGGGCGACCATCAGTTTCTGGCCAGGGGTGATCAGGTCACCGATCACTTCCTGGGTGGTGGCGTCGATCACCGTGGTGCCGACCGGCACGCGCAGGAACAGGTCTTCACCCTTCTTGCCGGTGCAGTCGGTGCTGCCACCGTTGGCGCCACGCTGGGCCTCGTGGTGACGGGTGTAGCGGTAGTCGACCAGGGTGTTGAGGTTTTCGTCGGCGACCATGTAGACCGAACCGCCGTCACCGCCATCACCCCCGTTAGGGCCACCGTTTTCGATGAATTTTTCGCGACGGAAGCTCATGCAACCGTTACCGCCGTCACCGGCTTTGACTCGAATCGATACTTCGTCAACAAACTTCATTAAAACCGCCTCTCGTCGGCAGACGAGCTGAATACTTAAAAAACCTGAGGCTCTTGCAAAAATGAGCGCGGCGGCCCCGTACGACCGTAGAAACCCACGCCGGCAGCCCATACAAACAGCTTTGCAAGAGGCTCACCACAAACGAAAAAGCCCCGTCGCATGACGGGGCTTCTGGAGCGACGTCGCGATTAAGCGGCGACGATGCTCACGTAACGGCGGTTGAACTCGCCTTTCTTCTCGAACTTGATCACGCCTTCGATCTTGGCGAACAGGGTGTGATCCTTGCCCATGCCAACGCCGTAACCGGCGTGGAACTGGGTGCCGCGCTGACGGACGATGATGTTGCCGGCCTTGACGACCTGGCTGCCATACATCTTCACGCCAAGGCGTTTCGATTCTGAGTCGCGACCGTTACGGGTACTACCACCAGCCTTCTTGTGAGCCATGGTTCAATTCTCCAAATAAATTCAGGGGATCTAGGGGATTAAGCCTGGATGCCGGTGATTTTGATCTCGGTGAACCACTGGCGGTGGCCCATACGCTTCATGTGGTGCTTACGGCGACGGAACTTGATGATGCGGACTTTATCGTGACGGCCTTGCGAAACGACTTCTGCAACAACTTTAGCGCCAGCGACGACTGGTGCGCCGATGGTGACTTCTTCACCGTTGGCAACCAGCAGAACGCGATCGAAAGTCACGGATTCGCCAGTGGCGACTTCCAGTTTTTCGATCTTGAGGAATTCACCTTCAGCGACTTTGTACTGCTTGCCGCCGGTAACGATTACTGCGTAAGACATGGTATTTCTCCGATAATCCTGCTCACCCAGCGCTTTATATATTGAGTATTGGCTGGCATGGCTGCATGGGGCTGGAACGGCCCGGTGCAATTGCGTAAGGCAGGTGCTGCCCAGGAAGTTAGGGTGCGCGATTGTACGCAACCCCGGTTTTGCTTGCAAGTACCGCCCCGGTGGCGCTGGCACCGCGCCTTGACACACCGGGACCCGCGACCTAGCATGCCGCGCAACGTCAATGGAGCAGCCGATGCAACCCCAAACCTTCTACCGCGCGGTGGCTGATGATTTCAGCGCCGTCGACGAGATCATCAAGAAGCAGCTGACCTCGCGCGTGCCGCTGGTATCGAAGATCGGCGACTATATCACGTCGGCCGGTGGCAAGCGCCTGCGTCCCCTGCTGGTCCTGCTCTGCGGCAAGGCCCTGGGCCGCGAAGGCGACGACCTGCGCCTGCTGGCAGCGACCATCGAATTCCTGCACACCGCCACCCTGCTGCACGACGACGTCGTCGACATGTCGGGCATGCGCCGTGGCCGTTCCACCGCCAATGCGCTGTGGGGCAACGCGCCAAGCGTGCTGGTAGGTGACTTCCTTTATTCGCGCTCGTTCGAAATGATGGTCGAACTGGGTTCGATGCCGGTCATGCAGATCCTCTCCAAGGCCACCCGCGTCATCGCCGAGGGTGAAGTGCTGCAGCTGTCGCGTGTTCGCGATGCCAGCACCACGGAAGAGGTGTACATGGAGGTTATCCGCGGCAAGACCGCCATGCTGTTCGAAGCCTCGACCCACAGCGCCGCCGCGCTGGCCGGCGCCAGCGAAGCACAGCGCGAGGCCCTGCGCACCTTTGGTGACCACCTGGGCGTGGCCTTCCAGCTGGTCGACGACCTGCTGGACTACAAAGGCGATTCGCAGACCCTCGGCAAAAACGTCGGTGACGACCTGGCCGAAGGCAAGCCGACCCTGCCGCTGATCTACACCATGCGCGAAGGCACGCCTGAACAGGCTGCACTGGTGCGCAAGGCCATCCAGAAGGGCGGCCTGGAAGACCTCGAGCAGATCCGCGTAGCGGTCGAAGCCTCGGGCGCGCTGGACTACACCGCGCAGATGGCACGCGACTACGTGGCCAAGGCCATCGAGTGCCTGGAAGTGCTGCCGGCCAGCGAGTATCGCGATGCATTGATCGAGCTGAGTGAGTTTGCGGTAGCGCGTACGCACTAAGACAGCGTCGCCCTCTTCGCGGGACAAGCCCGCTCCCACAGGTACACCACTGCCCTTGAGCTGGGTGGAGAACCTGTGGGAGCACAGGTACACCACTGCCCTTGAGCTGGGTGGAGAACCTGTGGGAGCGGGCTTGTCCCGCGAATGCTTTTGTACGGACAAAAACACTTCCCGCTTAAAACCTTATACAATATGGGCCTTTAACCGCCTGTCTGTTTAAGGAACCGAAGTGAGCACTCTGCCGCCCTGCCCCAAATGCAATTCCGAATACACCTATGAGGATGGCAGCCAGCTGATCTGCCCCGAATGCGCCCACGAGTGGTCGGCCAACGGAGAAGCCGAAGCCGCCAGCGATGACGTGGTGAAGAAGGATTCGGTCGGCAACGTCCTGCAGGACGGCGATACCGTCACCGTGATCAAGGACCTCAAGGTCAAGGGCTCGTCCCTGGTGGTGAAGGTCGGCACCAAGGTCAAAAATATCCGCCTGTGCGACGGCGACCACGACATCGACTGCAAGATCGACGGCATCGGCGCCATGAAGCTGAAGTCCGAGTTCGTACGCAAGGTCTGACAACGCTGTGCGACGGGGCTGCCTTTCAGGCGGCCCTGACAGATCCTGCAACAGGGTCACTGCACCATCCGGCAAAAATACGCCAATAGCCCCTTGCTATTTTGATAATAAGAATTATTCTCATTGGAATTGCTGTCCAAGGAGAATAGCCATGACTTATCTGATCGACGCCTGGCTCGAACGCCCTCACCCTTACCTGCGCATCCTGCATCGCGAGACTGGCGAAGTCTGTGCTGTGCTTGAAGAAGAAGCGCTCGATGAACTGCGAGACCAGGGCGACCTGGACATGAGCGGGCTGAATTCGAGTGAGCCTGGGGTGCTCAAGGAGCTGGTGCGGAATTTGTTTCTGTTTTGCTATGCGCGGGCGTTGCGCCCTGGGGGGACAGACTGGAATTGATGTTTGCAGGCCCGGCCTCTTCGCGGGGCAAGCCCGCTCCCACAAAGACCTCTCTGCTCATCTTGAGTATCTCTGTGGGAGCGGGCTTGCCCCGCGAATGGGCCGCAATGCGGCCCCAGCGGTCTTACAGAACGTCGAGCAGCTCGACGTCGAACACCAGGACGCTGTGCGGCGGGATGCTGCCAACGCCTTGGGCGCCGTAGGCCAGCTCGCTCGGCACGTACAGGCGCCATTTGCTGCCAGCGTTCATCAGCTGCAGGGCTTCGGTCCAGCCAGCGATCACGCCGCCAACCGGGAATTCAGCCGGCTGGCCACGGTCGTACGAGCTGTCGAACACGGTGCCGTCGATCAGGGTGCCGTGGTAGTGAGTACGCACGTTGCTTTCGCGGGTCGGCTTGGCGCCTTCACCTGCGGTCAGCACTTCGAACTGCAGGCCCGAAGCCAGGGTGGTGATGCCTTCGCGCTTGGCGTTTTCGGCGAGGAATGCCTTGCCAGCGCCAGCAGCGGCTTCAGCCTTGGCTGCAGCTTCGGCTTGCATGATGTCGCGGATGACTTTGAAGCTGGCCGACAGGTCGGCTTCGCTGACGCGGCTGTCGGCGCCGTTGAAGGCGTCGGTCAGGCCAGCCAGGATGGCATCCAGGCTGACGCCTGGTGGCGGGTTGTCACGCAGTTGACCACCCAGCTGACGGCCGATGCCGTAGCTGACGCGGGTTTCGTCGGTAGACAGGTTGAGTTCGGACATTGTCGTGCTCCACTGCAGGGCGCAGTGCAGCCGCGCCCTTGATGAAAAGGGCGAGCAGCCTAGCACACTGGGGCGCCGCGAGCAGCTACCAGGCCGAACGCTGGGAAATCGGCAATTTCAGGTCTTCTTCCGGGTGTGTGCCCATGCCACACATTTCGTCCTGCACAGACCAGTGCAACAGGTTCAGCGAGAGCAATGGAAGGTCCTTGAGCAGGCTCCGTGCCTCTTCCACGGAGTGCACGCGCAAGCGCTGCCCACGGCTGTCGGAAAGCGGATGCGCACGGCCCTTGACCCGGGCCTCAAGCAGATAATCGCCACCTTCGATGGCAATCAGGTTGAGTTCGTCGACATGGCCAACCCTGGCCTCGGTATTGAGCTGATGCAGGTTCATGAGAGCACCTCGCAGCGGGAACCGCGTGAGTGCTCATTTTTTGTACAAGGTTTGCGAATACACAAGGTAAAACTGACGCCACTGGTCAGTTTTACCCTCAAGCCGCGTGGGCTCAGTGCTTGGTGAGCTTGTCCAGGTAGCCCATGCAGAAGGCCGACACCACGAAGGTCATGTGGATGATCACGTACCACATCAGGTAGTCGGTGGAGATGTTCTGGGCATCCATGAACACCCGCAGCAGGTGAATGGAGGAAATGGCCACGATCGACGCAGCAACTTTCATCTTCAGCGACGAAGAGTCCATTTTGCCGAGCCAGTTGAGCTTTTCTTTGCTGTCGTCGATGTCCAGTTGCGAGACGAAGTTCTCGTAGCCGGAAATCATCACCATCACCAGCAGGCCGCCCACCAGCGACATGTCGATCAACGATAGGATCACCAGGATCAGGTCAGCTTCGCTCAAGGCAAAAACGTTGGGCAGGACGTGGACGACTTCCTGGAAGAATTTCAGCGCCAGGGCCAGCAGGCCGAGCGACAGGCCGAAGTAGATAGGGGCGAGCAGCCAGCGCGAGGCATACATCGCGTTTTCGAGAATACGTTCCATGGAGGGTAAGGGACTCGTCAGGTGACTAAAAAAGCGACGGCGAGTATAGCCAGCCACCTGTTGCAGCAAAAGCTGAATCGAGTTGGCCCATTCGCAGCACAAGGCTGCCCCTACCGGTAGGAGCAGCCTTGTGCTGCGAATGGCCGCAAAGCGGCCCCAGTTCACTCAGCTTTCAGGATGAAACTGATAATCCCCCAGGTTGCGGCAACGCTCGCCATTGATGCGACGCAACTGCGCTTGCAGGTGCAGGCACCAGATCTGCGGGTCTTCGGTCACTTGGTAGCCATGCAGCGTAAGGCTGTCGACGATGGCATTGAGCACCGATTCGGCAACCAATGGCCCGTGGAACGGCCCCTGAGCCTTGATGGCCGAGGGTTGCTCACCGGCCATGCCGGCGGCGAACAGCAGCGTCCACATGCCGTTGTCACCGGCGAGTGGGCGAATGCTGCATTCAATGCGGGTCACCAGGCCCAGGCACTGGCGAGTAAGGCTGAGGTTGCGCATGGCCGCGTCCCCTCCAATGAGCCCTGTTCAGCCTGAAACCCTCAGGCTGTTTCCATCCTGAACCCTGATTGCTCCCTAAGTTCCAGCATAGAAGAACAACACAGAAAGTTGGAAAACCGGCGCTGAACGGTAGCACATCGCCGCCAGCGCCGATTTATTGACTCAGGCGGGTTTAGCCTGCGCAATCATCTCTTCCAGGCGTTCCTTTTCCGCCTCTTTGATGTCTTCTTCGCTGATCATTTCGGCGATTTCCCGCAGGCGCTCCACCACGCGGGCATTGACGCTGCCCTCGGTGAACTCGCCCTTGTCATCCGCCACACCGGCCTCCTCGCCTACCAGCAGGCTCAGCGCCTCGTCAGCCTGGCTGACCGCGTAAACGTGGAACTGCCCGGCTTCGACCGCCTGCAGCACGCGCTCGTCGAGCATCAGGGTGGCCACGTTGGCCCGTGGAATGATCACCCCTTGGTCGCCGGTCAGGCCGCGCGCATCGCAGAGCCGGAAGAAGCCCTCGATCTTCTCGTTGACCCCGCCCACCGCCTGCACTTCACCGAACTGGTTGATTGAGCCAGTGATGGCAAAGCATTGCTTGAGCGGCGTGCGCGACAAGGCCGAGATCAGTGTGCAGACCTCACCCAGCGAGGCGCTGTCACCGTCGACGTAGCCGTAGGACTGCTCCAGGGCGATGCTCGCCGAGATGGCCAGCGGGAACTCCTGGGCGTAGCGACTGCCCAGGTAGCCGGTCAGAATCATCACCCCTTTGGAGTGGATCGGCTGGCCCAGGTTGACCTCACGCTCGATGTCGACAATGCCGCTGCCACCGGGGTAAACGCTGGCAGAGATACGCGCCGGCATGCCGAACGCCGAATCGCCCACTTCCAGCACCGTCAGGCCGTTGCACTTGCCGATGGCCGCGCCTTCAGTGTCGATCAGGATGATGCCGGCGAGCATGTCGTCCAGCACCCGCTGCGACACACGCCCGGTACGGGTGGCCTTGGCCTTGAGTGCGCGTTCGATGTGGCCGGCATCGGTCATCTCGTCGCTGGCCAGTTGGCGGATGAAGTCGGCCTCGCTGACCAGCTGGAACAGGTCACCGATGCGCGCCGACAGCCGCGACTGGTTTTCTGCCAGCCGGGCACTGTAGGTGGCCAGGCGCGCCACGGCGTCGCTGGTCAGCGGCGCCATGCCTTCTTCGTTGGTGCGGGTACGCAAGAGCTGGGCGAACTGCTCCAGGTTCTCGTCGACCATGGGCATGTCTTCGTCGAAGTCCACCAGCACCCGGAACATTTCCTGGAAGTCCGGATCATGGTCCTGCAGCGCGTAGTAAAGCTGGCGCGAGCCGATGATCACCAGCTTGACGTTGAGCGGGATCATCTGTGGCGTCAGGCTGACGCTCGCCACCCGGCCCAGTTCACCCAGCGGCGACTCCATCTTCAACTTGCGTGACTGCAGCGCACGCTTGAGCGCATCCCAGACGAAGGGCTCGCCAAGCATCTTCTCGGCTTCAAGAATCAGGAAGCCGCCGTTGGCCCGGTGCAAGGCGCCTGGGCGCAATTGGCGATAGGAGGTGTACAGCGCGCCTTGGTCGGTGCTGTATTCGATCCGGCCGAACAGGTTGTCGTAGGTCGGGTGCGGCTCGAACACCACTGGCGCGCCGCCATCGTGGTGATGGCCGACCACCAGGCTTGGGGCGTATTGCTCTTCGAGCATCTTGCGCGCCACGGCGTCGGTCTTGCTGTCATCGACCAACTGCTCGACCACGGTGCGCAGCAGGTTCAGTTGCACCGACTGCAGGTAGGCGCACACCGCAGCGTTCTCGGCGTACTTTTCAGACAGCGGCGCCAGCAGCGGCTGCAGGGACAGGGTGATGGTTTCTTCGTTGAGCTGACGCAGCTGGTTGTTCGACTCACGCTTCCACTGCGGCAGGCTGGCCAGTTCTTCGTTGAGGCGCTCCTCGAGCAGGGCGATGTCCTCGTGGAACTGCTCGCGCACCGCTTCAGGCAGCTGTGCGAACTCAGCTTCGTCCAGCGCCTTGCCTTCGGCCATCGGGGTGAAGGCAACGTTGCTGGCGTCGCGGTACAGGGCCACGTCTTTTTCCAGCGACGCCCGCTCGATCACATCCAGGGCGCGGTCGTAGCGCTGGTTGAAGGCGCGGTCGATGGCGCCCTTCTTCTGCTGGTACGACGGGTGTTCGAACACTGCCGGGAAGGTCGACAACAGGTTGTCGATCAGCCCCCCCATGTCGGCGATGAATTCACCGGCACTGCCCGAGGGCAGCTCCAGGGCACGCGGCTCGCGGGTTTCCTCGAAGTGGTTGACGTAAACCCAGTCGGCTGGGGTGTGCTGGCGCTTGCCCTCGGCCTTGAGGTAGCGCTTGACGAACGAGAAACGGCCCGTGCCGGGCTCGCCCATCACATACACGTTGTAACCAGGGCGAGGCATGGCCACGCCGAATTGCAGGGCCTCGACTGCTCGCTCCTGGCCCAGAACGCCTCGAAACGGCTCCAGATCGTCGGTATGGGTAAAAGCAAACTGCTCGGGGGAAAAACGCCGGGTCAGGGCTTCAGGCGCAAGACGCAGGCGCGCAGCGACAGGATCGGGCATTGGGTTTCCTTACTTCGGCGGGGCGGATACGGAGCATTCTGGCGCTGCCCGCGCGCGCCTTGCAAGGCTCACCGGGACTTTATGTCGCAGTCGCGATAACGCAGGCCTCCAGGCAAATTTTTCGCAATCAACAACGCAACCTTTAGATCGTGCCTAAACTCCAAGCTGCGCGGGTGGGTGAAAAGCTTTCCCGACCTGGCAACCGAGTTGCCAGAAACCCTGACCCTTGGTTTAAGACAAATAGAGAACAAATGCTATGAAACGGATTCTTCTGGGTACTCTGTTCACCGTGGTCTCCCTCAATGCCATGGCTGAAGCGCCAGGCGGCCCGAACTGCGGCTGGGGCAACATGCTGTTCGAAGGCCAACGCGGTACGCCGGCTCACTTCCTGGCTTCCACCACCAACGGCACCTCCGGTAACGCCACCTTCGGCATGACCTCCGGCACCAATGGCTGCTCCACCAAGGCTTCGCTGACCTATGGCGGCAAGTCGTGGTTTGCCATGAATGGCATGATGAACGAGCTGTCCGAAGACATGGCCATGGGCAAAGGCGAGGCACTGACCACCTATGCCGTGGTACTGGGCGTAGCGCCGGAAGACCGTACTTACTTCGAGTCGGTCACCCACCAGCACTTCAGCCAGATCTTCAGCAGCGCCGACGTCACGGCCGAAACCGTGCACAGCAATACCCTGGCTGTTCTGAAGAACGACCCACGCCTGGCCAAATACGCCACCGAGGCTTAAGCGCACCATCCCCGCCCCCCTGTCGGGGCGGGTTTCGCCCTTTCTTTCGGCATCGTGAAGAAGTAGTTGCCCGATATGCTCAAACGCCTCGCTTACCTGGCGCTGTGTGCCTGCGCCCCTGTTCATGCTGCGCCTGCGCTGGATGAAGGCCGTCTTCAGCAATTGGCCAATAACCCCTACTGGATCGCCTTGGGCCATTACGAAACCGCCAAGCTGGGTGGTTGGCGCAGCTATGTGGACGATACCCAGTTCTTTCTCGCCGACGATGGCGCGCACCACCCGGACCAAGAGTTGCGGGCCACGGTGCAGGCCCTGTATGCACCCGCCAGCCTGGGCGACAAGCATGCCCAGTGCGTTTTCCCAGCGCGTACCCGCTGGCTCAAGGAGCAACTGGGGCTGACCGACCTGCCACAGCCCGACTGCCAGGAATTCAAGACCTGGTACACCTCGATCGACCCGCACAGCGCCGCGCTGATTTTTCCGGCGGCCTACCTGAACAGCCCTTCGTCGATGTTCGGCCACACCTTGCTGCGCATCGACCAGTCCAACACCCACAGCGACGACACCACGCTGCTGAGCTACGCGATCAACTTCGGCGCCTACATCGAAGGCAGCGACAACAGCATCCTGTATGCCTGGAAAGGCCTGATGGGCGGCTACCCAGGCCTGTTCGCGCTGATGCCCTACCAAGAGAAGCTGTCCGAGTACCGCAGCCTGGAAAACCGCGACCTGTGGGAGTACCAGCTGGACCTCACCCCGCAAGAGACCGGGCGCATGGTCGAGCATGTGTGGGAGCTGAAGCAGATCCAGTTCGACTATTTCTTCTTCGACGAGAACTGCTCGTACCGCCTGCTCGAACTGCTGCAGGTGGCGCGGCCAGGCCTGGATTTGACGTCGCAGTTCCCGCTGACCGCCATCCCAACCGACACGGTCAAGGCGGTGCGCCAGTCTGGCCTGGTGTCCAGCGTCAACTACCGGCCTTCGCGCGAGCGCGAACTGCTGGCCCGCGCCGAGCCGCTGGCCCCTCACGAAAAGCAGCAGGTGCTGGCTGTCAGCGCCGATACCGCACAGCTGCAAAGCCCTGAGTTCACTGCCCTGCCCCGCGAGCGCCAGGCGCTGGTACAGGACGCCGCCTACCGCCTGGAGCGTTACCGCGCCAATGGCCAGCAACGCGACCCAGGCCAGGCCACGCGCAGCTTCGAGCTGCTGCGCGCAATCAACCGCAACCCGCCGCCGGCGCTGGAAATCGAGCGCCCGGGGTTGCCCGAGGATGGCCACGATTCACGCACCTGGCAGCTGGGTGTCGGCACGCGGGAAGACCGCGCCTACGCCGAGTACGGCCTGCGCATGGCGTATCACGACCTCAACGACAACGCCTACGGCTTCCCGCTGGGCGCGCAAATCGAGATTCTGCAGCTGAAAGTCCGCCAGTACGAAGGCAACGACTGGCAGGTGCAGCGCCTGGACCTTGCCACCATCCGCTCGCTGACACCCCGCAATGCGCTGCTCAAACCGTGGTCATGGCAGGTGACCGGTGGCCTGGAACGGGTGCCGGGCAAGCATGACGACGAAGTGCTGGTCAGCCATGTGAATGGCGGCGCTGGCGGCACCTGGCAACTGGCCGACGAACTGCTGGGCTTCGCCCTGGGCACGGTGCGGGTCGAACACCACAATGATTTTGCCGAGTTCATCTCCCCGGCAGCCGGGTTCAACGGCGGCCTGCTCTGGCGCAACGGGCTGGGCAACATGACACTGGAGGCGAAGGGCGACTTCTTCACCAACGGCGAAGTGCGGCGCAGCGTGAGCCTGAATCAGCAATGGGAGATCAGCCGCAACCTGGGCCTGCGGTTAAGTGCCTCGCGCGAATTCAGCCACCTGGCGACGGCGCAGAACGAAGTGATGCTGGAGCTGAAGTGGTATCACTACTGACTCTTTGACACTGTTTTGACAGCTCGCCGACAAATCGCCCCCTAGACTCTCCAGCATCAATTGGAGGGTCTAGTGTTCATGTCGCGGTACTGGTTAGGCCTGTGCGTTGCCTTTTTGCTGTCAGGGTGCGAAACCACCCACGAACAGATGCTCGACCACGGTTACCCCCCCGCCTACGCCGATGGCTTCCAGGATGGCTGCAGCAGCGGCCGGCAGGCGGCCGGGGTGATGGCCGGCGACTTCCGCAAGGACGTGCCGCGCTACCTGCACAATCGCCAGTACGAAAGCGGCTGGGACGATGGTTTTCGCCAATGCCACGCCCTGCAGAACAGCGAAGAGCAGCGTCAATACCGTGACCGCTACTGGGACCAACGCGACCGTGACTGGGAGCACGAGAAGGACCGCGATGCCGCACGGGCCTATCGCCACGACTAGGTCGCAAACTGACATCCCTTGAAACCGGCGGCCTGCCATCATGGTCTCCTGCACAAGGAGGCCACCATGAGCCGAGCGTTCGTCAACGAAGACCAAGCTGCCGCCCAGGCCGACCAACCGGTTGAGCGACGGGTGAGCGAGCAGCCCAACTACGTCACGGCCAGTGGCCTGGCGCAATTGCAGCAGCGGGTAGCCGAACTCAATACATTGCGCAGCCAGTTGCAGGCCCAGGGCGAGCGTGCCGACAAGCAGCGCCTGGCCGATGCCGAGCGCGACCTGCGCTACTTCAGCGCACGGGTGCAGAGTGCCCAGGTGGTACCAGCCGCTACCTCGCGGGACAAGGTGCAGATCGGTAGCCGGGTAAGCTTTGTGGATGAGCAGGGCCAAGCGCATGAGGTGCAGCTGGTGGGGGAAGATCAGGCCGATGCGGGCCACGGGTTGATCAACTGGGGCTCGCCGCTGGGGCGGGCTTTGCTGGGCGCGGGGCCTGGGGATGAAGTGGTGTGGCGGCGGCCGGTGGGGGATCAGATGATCGAGGTGGTCGCTATCGAGGGTGAGGCTTGAGGGCCTTGGGGCTGCGCTGCAGCCCATTCGCGGCGCAAGGCCGCTCCCACAGGTTGCGCATTCCCCTTACATTTTGGGAGCAACTGTCCTGTGGTGCTTGCTCCCGCCTCATCGCTGGCCAGCTCCCACAGGTGCGGCGCTAGCCTTTGAGGCTACACAGTTCGGGTGGGAGCGGCCTTGTGCCGCGAATGGGCCGCAAAGCGGCCCTAGCGATCTTGGATCAGACCACGCCCTGCGCCAGCATGGCATCAGCCACTTTCACAAAGCCGGCGATGTTCGCGCCCTTGACGTAGTTGATCGTGCCATCCGCCTCTTCACCATAGTGAACACAGGCATGGTGGATCGACTGCATGATGTTGTGCAGCTTGCTGTCCACTTCACCGGCCGTCCACAGCAGGCGCATGGCGTTCTGCGACATTTCCAGGCCCGACACGGCCACGCCACCGGCGTTGGATGCCTTGCCCGGGGCGTACAGGATGCCTGCCTCGAGGAAGATATCCACCGCCTCAAGGGTGGTCGGCATGTTGGCGCCTTCGGCGACGCAGAAGCAGCCATTGCGCAGCAGGGTGCGGGCGTCTTCGGTGTCCAACTCGTTTTGCGTGGCGCACGGCAGGGCGATGTCGCACGGCAGGCTCCACGGGGTCTGGCCCTTGCGGAACTCAAGGCCGAACTCGCCCGCCAGCGTGCTGAGGCGGCCACGCTTGACGTTTTTCAGCTCCATCACGGCGTCCCACTGGGCGTCGCTGAGGCCGGCTTCGGCGTACAGGGTGCCTTCGGAATCGGACAGCGAGATAACCTTGCCGCCCAGGTCCATGACCTTGCGCGCAGCATACTGGGCCACGTTGCCGGACCCAGAAATGGCCACGCGACGGCCATCGATGCGCAGGTCACGGCGCTTGAGCATTTCTTCAGCGAAGTAGACGCAGCCGTAGCCGGTGGCTTCCGGGCGAATCAAGCTGCCGCCATAAGTCATGCCCTTGCCGGTCAGCACCGAGGTGAACTGGTTGGCCAGGCGCTTGTACTGGCCGAACATGAAGCCAATCTCGCGCGCGCCCACACCGATGTCACCGGCCGGTACGTCGAGGTCGGCGCCGATGTGGCGGTACAGTTCGCTCATGAACGCCTGGCAGAAGCGCATCACTTCCGCATCGCTCTTGCCCTTGGGGTCGAAGTCCGAGCCGCCTTTACCGCCACCCATGGGCAGCGAGGTCAGGGAGTTCTTGAAAACCTGCTCAAAGGCCAGGAACTTGAGCACGCTCAGGTTCACCGACGGGTGGAAGCGCAGGCCGCCCTTGTACGGGCCGATGGCGCTGCTCATTTGGATGCGGTAGCCGCGGTTGACCTGGACCTTGCCTTGGTCATCGACCCACGAAACACGGAACAGCACAGCGCGCTCGGGTTCGACCATGCGCTCCAGGATACCGGCCTGCAGGTAATGAGGGTTGGCTTCGAGGAACGGCCACAGGGTACGCAAGACTTCTTCCACCGCCTGGTGGAATTCAGGCTGGGCAGGATCGCGTTGCTTGAGGCGCGCGAGGAAATTGTCGACAGATTCGATCATGGTAGACATCTCACCAAGAGGGATTGGACTTATTGGTTTTTTTTCGAATGTACCAAGAAGCAATCGCACGAGAACAGGGCGCAATGTCGTTTTTTTGAAATTATTTGGTGCGTTTTATATAAATGTATACAAAATGATGAAAATATTGTTAGCAGAATCGGCCTCTTCGCGGGCAAGCCCGCTCCCACAGGGGCCTGTGAAAGACTGAGATTGCGGGTGATTGTGTGGGAGCGGGCTTGCCCCGCGAAAGGGCCAACGCCGATGCCTGCCAGGCACAAAAATGGGGCCCCTGAGGGCCCCATTCTAGTGCAGCTATAACCGGCTTACTGGGCCAGCTTCTTGTGCCGTACACGGTGCGGCTGGGCAGCAGCATCGCCCAGGCGCTTCTTGCGGTCGGCTTCGTACTCGGTGTAGTTGCCTTCGAAGAACATCACGTTCGAGTCGTCTTCGTACGCCAGGATGTGGGTCGCCACGCGGTCCAGGAACCAACGGTCGTGGGAAATCACAATGGCGGCGCCCGGGAAGTCCAGCAGGGCTTCTTCCAGGGAACGCAGGGTTTCGACGTCGAGGTCGTTGGACGGTTCGTCGAGCAGCAGGACGTTACCGCCCTCCTTCAGGGTCAGGGCCAGGTGCAGACGGCCACGCTCACCACCGGACAGGTCCTTGACGAACTTCTGCTGGTCGCCGCCCTTGAAGTTGAAGCGGCCCACGTAGGTGCGCGACGGGATCTCGTAGTTGCCGATGCGGATCTGGTCGGAACCGTCGGAGATCTGCTGGAACACGGTCTTGGAACCGTCCAGGTCTTCGCGGCTCTGGTCGACGCAGGCCAGTTGCACGGTTTCGCCGATTTCGATGCTGCCCGAGTCCGGTTGCTCCTTGCCCATCAACATGCGGAACAGGGTCGACTTACCGGCGCCGTTACCGCCGATCACGCCGACAATGGCGCCCTTCGGCATGGCGAACGACAGGTTGTCGATCAGCACACGATCGCCATAGCCTTTGGAAACGTTCTTGAACTCGATGACCTTGTCACCCAGGCGCGGGCCGGCCGGGATGTAGATCTCGTTGGTCTCGCTGCGCTTCTGGAACTCTTGCGACTGCATTTCTTCAAAGCGCTGCAGACGTGCCTTGGATTTGGACTGGCGGGCCTTGGCGCCTTTGCGCACCCACTCCAGTTCCTCTTTCATGGCCTTTTCGTGGGCGCTCTGCTGCTTGGATTCCTGCGCCAGACGGTCCGACTTGGCTTCCAGCCAGCCCGAGTAGTTGCCTTCGTACGGGATGCCGGCACCGCGGTCCAGTTCGAGGATCCAGCCGGCGACGTTGTCGAGGAAGTAACGGTCGTGGGTAATCGCTACCACGGTGCCCGGGAAGTCGTGCAGGAAGCGCTCCAGCCAGGCCACCGAGTCGGCGTCCAGGTGGTTGGTTGGTTCGTCGAGCAGCAGCATGTCGGGGGCCGACAGCAGCAGGCGGCACAGGGCCACACGGCGCTTTTCACCACCGGACAGGTGTTCGATTTTCGCGTCCCAGGCCGGCAGGCGCAGGGCGTCGGCGGCGACGTCCAGCTGGCGCTCGAGGTTGTGGCCGTCGGCAGCCTGCAGGATCGACTCGAGCTTGGCCTGTTCGGCGGCCAGCTTGTCGAAGTCGGCGTCGGGTTCGGCGTAGGCGGCGTAGACCTCGTCCAGGCGAGCCTGGGCGTCCTTGATCACGCTGACCGCTTCCTCGACCACTTCACGCACGGTCTTGGCGGGGTCGAGTTGTGGTTCCTGCGGCAGGTAGCCGACGTTGATGTCGGGCATCGGACGGGCTTCGCCGTCGAATTCCTTGTCGACGCCCGCCATGATGCGCAGCAGGGTCGATTTACCCGCGCCGTTCAGGCCGAGTACGCCGATCTTGGCGCCTGGGAAGAACGACAGGGAGATGTTCTTGAGAATTTCGCGCTTCGGCGGCACGACCTTGCTCAGCCGATGCATGGTGTAGACGTATTGAGCCAAAACCAAGCCCTCTAAATAGGTAAAGACATCGACCAACGCCCCGGCAGTGGGCCAGGGGGATGTGTTTACGGGGTGTCATTGAACAAAGTCGACCATTCTACGCCAACGCGCGGCGTTGCATAGGAGGGTCGGATGGTGGGGTTACGGGGAAGAAATGCTTATGCCTGTGCTGGCCTCTTCGCGGGCAAGCCCGCTCCCACAGGGACAGCACAAACCCCAAAAGCTTGCGCATTACCCGCCCCCCAGGAACAGCACAAACCCAAAGCTTGAGCATTACCCGATCCCATAGGGACAGCACAAACCCCAAAGCTTGCGCAGTACCCTCTCCCAGGAGCAGCACAAACCCCAAAGCTTGCGCATTACCCACTCCCCCAGGAACAGCACAAACCCCAAAGCTTGCACAGTACTTGTGGGAGCGGGCTTGCCCCGCGAAGAGGCCAGAACTGACCTTGAAAAGCTCAGACGTGACGCTGCTTTACCTTGCCCCGCGGCAACCGGCAACGGTCGCCCTGCTCGGCCAGGCGCGCGGCCCAGGCAGACTTGACGCTGAACCCGCCACTGCGGGCAGGCTGCTCAACCGCCTTGGCCGGCTGCGCCGCAGACACGCTAACGACCTTGGCCGCAGGCTTGGCCGCGACCGCGGTCACTGCCGGTGCTGCCACGGCTGCCGGTGCTGCTGCCGCCTTGGCGGTCTTGCGCAGTTCGGCCAGCGACGGGGCCTTGCTTTTCGAGGCGGCGGCCGCCTCCGGTTTGACCAGCGAACGCTGGCACGACTTGCAAGATACGTCCGCGGTCACGGCAGTGCTGACAAGGGTCTGACTGCTGCGCCCACAGGCGGAATCGAGGCCATTGGAGGAAAAGTGAGTAACCAAAACCGAACATCTCCGAAGCGTTGTCATTGAAGCGGGCGGCATTCTCGCACAGGTTGCAGGGGCTTGCCGAACCACAGGGCGCCACCACGACCGTCGGCAGGGCGACCATCACCGGACAAGGGGACTGGCACTTTGCCATAATCCTAGGCATGCTAGCCCGTTTAGGGTGTCCGGCCTTATAGTGCGCCACCGCGGTCTGGCAACCAGACACCGGCACCAACCGTGCATGATCAATCCCTGCCATCGCCAGCCCAATCGCAGGACCAACGCTTGACCAATCTCTCTCAACCGTCGTCGCTGCGTCCCGCACCAATGGCCCCCGTCGCTTCCCTGCGCGGGTCGATCAAGGGTGCGCTGGCCCTGTTGGCCCTGATTCTGCTGGGCCTGTTGCTGTGGCAGCTGTTCGCCCAGTTCCGCCACACCCAAGCCGACCTGCGCAAGCAAAGCCTGGAGGCCACCGCGGAGCTTGCCGACCACCTCAGCCTGAACATGGCGTTGAAGGCCCAGCAGGCCGTGAATGTGGTGCAGCCCTACGTCAATGCGCCGACGCCGGCAGCCCTGCCCAGCCTGCTCGATACCCTGCGCACCCGCCTGCCCGCCCTGCGTGACCTGGCCTGGCTAGACACCAGCGGGCAGGTCCGCGCCGACAGCCTGGCCGGCAGCCCTGACCGCCAATTGATTGGCGAGCTGCTGACGCTGAACCAGGGTCGCCCGTATTTCTTTGCCAACTCGGCGGACAACCGCACCATTTACCTGTTGCTGCGCCAGTCCACCGAGCAGGATCGCGGCTACTGGTTGCTGCGCCTGTCCGACGCGTATTACCGCACCCTCACCGTGCACCTGGACAGCCCAGGCCACCCCTTGTGGCTGCTGGAAAACAGCCGCAACGGCGCGGTGCTGGACCGCCACGCCATCGCCCAGACCAGCCCGGCACCGCTGCAGAGCGTGATGCTGGCGTTCATCGACAACAGTACCTGGCAACTGCGCGGCCTGTTCGACGCCCAGCGGGCCCAGCAGAAGCTGCTGCCGGCACTGATCGGCAAGTGCCTGCTGGTGCTGTTCTGCGCCCTGCTGCCAGTGCTGGCGTTGATCAATATGCGCCGCCGCCAGCGCGCGCTGCAGGAAGACCGCCGGCGCTATCAGGAAATTTTCGAAGGCACCGGTGTTGCCTTGTGCGTGCTCGACCTTTCCAGCCTGCCCGGCCAGCTCGACCGCTACCACCTGCGCAACCATGCTGCGCTCAAGCACAGCTTGGCCCTGGACCCTAACCTGCGCCGCTCGCTGTTGCAGGAGTTGAAGATCACCGAGATCAACCAGGTGGCGCGCCAGTTGCTCAACGTCGAATGCCACGAAGGTGCCTGGCAGCGGCTGATCGACGGCAGCGGCGATGGCCGCGACAGCATCGGCATGCAACTGATCGATGCACTGATCGAACAGCGCTCGCTGCTGGAACTGGAAGTGCGCCTGCCCGCACCGCTGGGCGGCGAACTGCACCTGTGGCTGATGGCCCGCCTGCCGCTGCAACGCCGCGACTACCAGGCGGTGATCCTCAGCATCAGCGACATCACCAGCCGCAAACAAGTGGAGCTGTCCCTGCTCGAACGCGAGAGTTTCTGGTCGGACGTGGTGCGTACCGTGCCCGACCAGCTCTACGTGCAGGACGTGCCGAGCCAGCGCATGATCTTCAGCAACCGCCACCTCGGCCAAACCCTGGGCTACGACCGCACCGAGCTGGCACAGATGGGCGACCGCTTCTGGGAGTTGCTGCTGCACCCCGAAGACGCCACGCACTTCCAGGCCCTGCGCCAGCATCAACGAGCCACCGGCCACAGCCAGCCACTGCACTGCCAACTGCGCTTCCGTCACCACGACGGTGGCTGGCGCTGCTACGACATTCGCGAACAGGTGCTGACCCGCGACCACGACGGCCAGGTGACGCGCATCATCGGCGTGGGCAAGGACGTTACCGTACAGATCGAGGCCAGCCAGTCGCTGCGCGACAGCGAACAGCGCTACCGCATGCTGGCCGAAAGCATCAGCGACGTGATTTTCTCCACCGACAGCCAACTGCAGCTCAACTACGTCAGCCCCTCGGTCAAAGCGGTACTGGGTTATCAGGCTGAGTGGATCTTCGACAACGGCTGGCAATCGATCATCGCCAACCCGGCCCAGCTGACCGGCATCTACAGCCTGATGGAGCGCGTCAGCAATGCCATGGGCGACGGCGAGCAACTGGCCCAGTTGCGTGGCCAGTTGCCCACCCAACTGTTCCTGTTCGACTGCCTGCGCGCCGATGGCCGCAAGATCCCGATCGAGCTGCGCCTGGTATTGGTGTGGGACGACCAGGAACGCTTCGAAGGCGTGCTTGGGGTTGGCCGCGACATCAGCCAGCAACGCCGCGCCGAAAAAGACCTGCGCATGGCCGCCACGGTATTCGAGCACTCCACCTCGGCCATCCTCATCACCGACCCGGCCGGCTACATCGTCCAGGCCAACGAAGCGTTCAGCCGGGTCAGCGGCTATGCCGTCAACGACGTGCTCGACCAGCTGCCTGGCATGCTCACCGTCGAGCAACAGCAGGAAGGCCACCTGCGCTACGTGGTCAAGCAGTTGCACCAGCGTGGCAGCTGGGAAGGCGAAGTGTGGCTCAAGCGCCGCGACGGCGACCACTACCCGGCCTGGGTCGGCATCACCGCAGTGCTGGACGACGAAGGCGACCTGGCCAGCTACGTGTGCTTCTTCACCGACATCAGCGAGCGCAAGGCCAGCGAGCAGCGCATCCACCGCCTGGCCTACTACGACGCCCTCACCCACCTGCCCAACCGCACGCTGTTCCAGGACCGCCTGCACACGGCCCTGCAACAGGCCGAACGGCAAAAGGCCTGGGTGGTGCTGATGTTCCTCGACCTAGACCGTTTCAAGCCGATCAACGACTCCCTCGGCCATGCCGCAGGCGATCGCATGCTCAAAGACATGGCCCTGCGCCTGCTGGCCTGCGTGGATGACGACGACACCGTGGCACGCATGGGCGGCGACGAGTTCACCTTGCTGCTGCAACCGCGTGCGACCCGCGAGATGGCGCTGAACCGCGCCATCCATGTGGCCGAGAACATCCTCGCCAGCCTGGTACGGCCCTTCGTGCTGGAGAACCGCGAGTTTTTCGTTACGGCCAGTATCGGCATCGCCCTCAGCCCGCAAGATGGCAGCGAACTGAGCCAGCTGATGAAAAACGCCGACACCGCGATGTACCACGCCAAGGAGCGCGGCAAGAACAACTTCCAGTTCTACCAGGCCGAGATGAACGCCAGTGCCCTGGAGCGCCTGGAGCTGGAAAGCGACCTGCGCCATGCCATGGAGCAGAACGAGTTCATCCTCTACTACCAGCCGCAGTTCAGTGGCGATGGCAAACGCCTGACCGGCGCCGAAGCCTTGCTGCGCTGGCGCCACCCCACCCGCGGCCTGGTGCCGCCGGGCGACTTCATCCCGGTGATCGAAGAGCTGGGCCTGGTGGTGGATGTCGGCGACTGGGTACTGCGTGAGGCCAGCCGCCAACTCAAGGCCTGGCACAAAGCCAAAGTGCGGGTGCCGAAGGTGTCGGTAAACATCTCGGCGCGGCAGTTCTCCGACGGCCAGCTGGGCACGCGCATCGCCACCATCCTGGAAGACATCGGGCTGCCGCCGGCGTGCCTGGAACTGGAGCTGACCGAAAGCATCCTGATGCGCGAGGTAAATGAGGCCTTGCAGATTCTCGCCAGCCTGAAGAATCTTGGCCTGAGCATTGCGGTGGACGACTTTGGCACCGGGTACTCGTCGCTCAACTACCTCAAGCAGTTCCCCATCGACGTGCTGAAGATCGACCGCACCTTCGTCGACGGCTTGCCCGAGGGCGAGCAGGACGCGCAGATTGCCCGGGCGATCATTGCCATGGCCCACAGCCTGAACCTGGCGGTAATCGCCGAAGGCGTGGAAACCCATGAGCAGCTGGAGTTCTTGCGTGAACATGGTTGCGACGAGGTGCAGGGTTACCTGTTCGGGCGGCCGATGCCGGCGCATCAGTTCGAGGCGCAGTTCGCCAACGAGACGCTGTTCATGTTCCAGTAGAATTCCACTGCCGTCTTTTTTGTAGGAGCAGCCTTGTGCTGCGAAGAGGCCGGCGACCGCGCCCTGAATCTTTGCTGCTGTCACCGGCCTCTTCGCAGCACAAGGCTGCTCCTACAGGCACAGCGCCGACGTTGTATTTTGCACCGCAAAAAAACGGACCTTGAAGTCAACTCCAGCCCAGACAGGGCGCGGGATGCAACATGAAGGCCTTTGGTCCGCGACTTGACGTCACTTCATATGCCATGCCCGAAGCAATCGGTTAGAATGCCCCCCCAATTCAGCCCGATCCTTGAGGACCGCCATGTTCAGCCGTGATTTGACCATTGCCAAGTACGACGCCGAGCTCTTCGAAGCCATGCAGCAAGAAGCTCTGCGCCAGGAAGAGCATATCGAGCTGATCGCTTCGGAAAACTACACCAGCCCGGCTGTCATGGAAGCCCAGGGTTCGGTTCTGACCAACAAGTACGCTGAAGGCTACCCAGGCAAGCGTTACTACGGTGGTTGCGAATACGTCGACGTGGTCGAGCAACTGGCCATCGACCGCGCCAAAGAGCTGTTCGGCGCCGACTACGCCAACGTCCAGCCGCACGCTGGCTCCCAGGCCAACGCCGCCGTTTACCTGGCCCTGCTGTCGGCCGGTGACACCATCCTGGGCATGAGCCTGGCCCACGGTGGTCACCTGACCCACGGCGCCAGCGTCAGCTCTTCGGGCAAGCTGTACAACGCCATCCAGTACGGCATCGACGGCAACGGCCTGATCGACTACGACGAAGTCGAGCGCCTGGCTGTAGAGCACAAGCCGAAGATGATCGTTGCCGGCTTCTCGGCCTACTCGCAGGTGCTGGACTTCCCACGCTTCCGCGCCATTGCCGACAAGGTCGGTGCCTACCTGTTCGTCGACATGGCCCACGTTGCTGGCCTGGTTGCCGCTGGCGTGTACCCGAACCCTGTACCGTTCGCCGACGTGGTCACCACCACCACCCACAAGACCCTGCGCGGTCCACGTGGCGGCCTGATCCTGGCCCGTGCCAACGCCGACATCGAGAAGAAGCTGAACTCCGCTGTCTTCCCAGGCGCCCAAGGCGGCCCGCTGGAGCACGTCATCGCGGCCAAGGCGATCTGCTTCAAAGAAGCCCTGCAGCCTGAGTTCAAGGCTTACCAACAGCAAGTGGTGAAGAACGCCCAGGCCATGGCCAGCGTGTTCATCGAGCGTGGCTTCGACGTCGTTTCCGGCGGCACCCAAAACCACCTGTTCCTGCTGTCGCTGATCAAGCAGGAAATCTCTGGTAAGGACGCTGACGCCGCACTGGGCAAAGCCTTCATCACCGTCAACAAGAACTCGGTACCGAACGACCCACGTTCCCCGTTCGTCACCTCGGGCCTGCGTTTCGGCACCCCAGCCGTGACCACCCGTGGCTTCAAAGAAGCAGAGTGCAAGGAACTGGCCGGCTGGATCTGCGACATCCTGGCTGACCTGAACAACGAAGCGGTGATCGATGCCGTGCGTGAGAAGGTCAAGGCCATCTGCAAGAAGCTGCCGGTTTACGGCAACTGATTAGCGCCAGCCTGATGTGAAAAAGCCCGGCCTTGCGCCGGGCTTTTTTGTGTTTGCCCGCCTTGCGGAACCTGTTCCAAATGGGCCCCCTGCGCAAGACACCCTAGCCTGCAGCCTCCCCCACGCCAAACCGGAGGCACCCCATGGCAGATAACAAAACACGTTCCTTTACAACCACCCTGCAGATCGCCGAATCACCGGTGAACAGCCTGGACTGCCTGTGCACAGGGCCCGTGTGCCTGGTCACACCCACCGAAGTGCCGGGGTACGCCATTGGAGGCGCCCACGCACTCGGCATGCTCAGCGGCACGGACGATGATTGGCAGCACGGTCAGGACTTGGGGTTGATCCCGTTCGACAAAGGCGACGATCAGTGCGCGATGCTGCTGTATTTTCGCTACAGCGATGCGGGTTATCGACTGTATGTGCGCAGCGGGCCTCATCTTGGTAAAGGCATATTCACCACCGCCGAAGGCCTGGTGGCCGCTCAGGCCATCACGGCGCAAGACCCTAGCCTGTGGACCTTGGTCGATGCGCAAACCGGCGCCCCGTTCGACCTGGCACAACTTGAAGATGACCGGCGAGAAATCCAGATGATCGCCAGCAACGGCCACCCCATGGAGATCCACAACCTCTACCCGGTGGGCGGCTTTCTGGCATGCTACGCCGCTGCCCAGCAATGCACCCTAAGCCTGTTGATCACGCAACGCGGGGTGGATTGGCTGAACACCTGATGTCGCCTGCATGGGCCTTCACGTATTACCCTGTGCCGCTTCAAAACCCGAGCGCGCACAGGACCCTGCCTTGACCAGAGAGCAACTCGAAACCCATCAAATCCCGGTCTACTTCGCAGCCGTGCTCGCAGCCCTTGCCTTCGGCGTGCTGGCCACCGACACCGCACACCACCTGCAAGCCCTGATCACCCCCGCCATTGCCGTGCTGATGTACGCGATGTTCCTGCAGATCCCCTTCCTCGACCTGCGCCAAGGCCTGGGCAACCGCCGCTTCATCAGTGCACTGCTACTGGCCAACTTCGTCCTCATCCCACTGCTGGTCTGGGCAATCACCCGCGGCTTGGTCGCGCACCCGGCCATCCTGATCGGCGCCCTGCTGGTGTTGCTAACCCCCTGCATCGACTACGTGGTGGTGTTCACCCACATCGGCAAAGGCGACTCACGCCAGACCCTCGCCGCCACGCCGCTGCTGCTGTTGGTGCAATTGGTCCTGCTGCCGGTGTACCTGGCGTTGATGCTGGGTGACGACAACGCTGTGGCAATTTCCATCGCGCCCTTCGTGGAAGCGTTTGCACTGTTGATTGTATTGCCGATGATTCTCGCCGTGCTGACCAGCGCCAGCGCCCGCCGCTCCCGCGCGGCATCGAAGTGGAACGACGCCTGGGCGTGGATGCCGGTGCCGGCGATGGCATGCGTGCTGGTGGTGGTGATCGGCTCGCAGATTGCCGCCGTGCTGCGCGATTTCGAGCGCTTGCTGCCCGTGATCCCGGTGTACCTCGGCTTCATGCTGCTGGCGCCCGTGATCGGCTTTGCCACCGCGCGGCTGATGCGTTTGCCAGTGGCCGAGGTGAGGTCGGTGACGTTCAGCGCTTCGACGCGCAACTCGCTGGTGGTGTTGCCGTTGGCGTTGGCGTTGCCGGAAGACCTGCGCGGGTTGGCGGCGGCAGCGGTGATTACCCAAACGCTGGTGGAGTTGGTGAGCGAGTTAATTTATGTGCGCGTCGTGCCCGCATGGGTGCGAGACAGATGAGGCTATGAGGGTTCAGCAAACGCTGAACCTTTTGCTTGCACCTGGCCGAACGTATGCTGATAGAATGCGATAAATTCTCATTAACATCTATCGTATCCCGTGCAGTCCACCTCATCGGCAAATCATCACCCGCATCAGGCCATCGATCAGCTCTACAGCCACCACCACGGCTGGCTGCAGACCTGGCTGCGCAAGCGCTTGGGCAGTGCCGCCGATGCTGCGGACCTGGCCCAGGATACCTTCGTGCGGCTGCTCAGCAGCGCAACCGGCGAGGCGCTGAACTACACGGCCCCGCGCGCCTATCTGGCCACAATCGCCAATCGCCTGGCCCTCAACTTCTATCGCCGCCGCTCGCTGGAGCACGCCTACCTGGCCGCGCTGGCGGAAACGCCAGAAGCGCTGGCACCGTCGCTGGAACACCAGGCGCTGGTGCTCGAAGCCCTCGATGAAATCGACCAGGTACTCGCCCTCCTGCCCGCTCAAAGCCGACAGGCGTTTCTGATGGCGCAGCTGGAAGGCTATACCCAAGAAGAGATCGCCAGCCGGCTCAAGCTCAGCGTCCGTACCGTGCAACGCCACCTGGCGCGGGCGTTTGAAGAATGCATCGTGCTCGCCAGTACGCACGATGAGTAATGCACCCATCGACCGGCGCATTGCCCGCGAAGCCGCCAGCTGGTTCGTGCGCTTGCAGAGCAGCAGCGCCGGCGCCGCCGAACATGCCGCCGGCGCCGAATGGCGGGCGCGGCACGCTGACCATGAGCGCGCCTGGCAACTGGCCGAGCGCTTCAGCAGCCGTGCCCAGCAACTTAGCGGGGACCCCACCCGCGCGGCGCTGGAGCGCCCGCGCAGCCTGGAACGCAGGCAGGCACTCAAGACCCTTGCATTGCTGATTGCCACCGCCCCGCTTGGCCTCGCAGCCTACCGCGGGCTGCCGTGGCGCGAGTGGCAGGCGGACGTGCGCACGGCCACCGGGGAGCAGCGCAGCGTGCCCTTGCCGGATGGCGGGCAACTACGCCTGAACACCGGTAGCGCGGTCGATATCGCCTACGACGACAGCGTTCGCCGCGTGCGCCTGATCGCCGGTGAGATGCTGGTCGAAGTACCCCGTGAGCCTGCCAGGCGCCCGTTTATCGTCGATACCGCCGAAGCGCACATCAGCCCGCTCGGCAGCCGCTTGCTGGTGCGTCAGTACCCAGGCAGCACATTCCTCGCCGCGCTGGAGGGCGCTGTCGAAGTGCGCCCGCGCCTGGCACGGGGTGACGACGGCCTGGTGCGCCTGGCGGCCGGCCAGCAAACCCAGGTCAGCCTCCAGGCTGTGCAGCCCCCCATGCCGCTGGCCGAGCAGCGCCTCGACTGGCTCAACCATGTGCTGCGGGTCGAAAAGACGCGCCTGGATGACTTCATCAGCGAGCTGGGGCGCTATCGGCCTGGCTTGCTGCGTTGCGACCCCGCCGTGGCCCGGCTGCTGATCTCCGGCACCTTCCAACTGCGCGACACCGATCAGATTCTGCGCGCCTTGAGCCAGACGCTGCCGGTGGACATCCACTTCCGCACGCCCTACTGGGTCACCGTCACGGCGCGCGCGAATACGTAACAAGAATCATTGTCGTGTTTTGCTCAGGTTGCGTGTCCCTACCGTAAGCACATCACTTTTACAGGGCGGGACGAACACATGGCGACGACGCAGGGCATGCAACCATTGGCGCGGGCAGTACACGCTGCTGCATTGGGCCTGATCATCACAGGTGGCGGCCTGACTGCAGCCGTGTCGCAAGCCGCCGAGCACAGCGCGCAGCAGGGCCGGACCTTTCAGGTGCCCGCCGGCAACCTGAGCAGCGCCCTTTCCGATTTCGCCAGCCAAGCCGGTATCACCCTGCCAATCGAACCAGGCCTGGTCGAAGGTTTGCGCAGCCCAGGCCTGAACGCCGCCACCAGTGTGGAAGGCGGCTTGCAGCAACTGCTGCAAGGCACCGGCCTGCAAGCGTCACCGCAAGGCAATGGCCTTTACCTGCTGACACCACAGGCCACGGGCACTGGCCTGGAACTGGGCGCTACCAGCATTACCGGCCAAGGCTTGGCAGCGACTACCGAAAACAGCGGGTCGTACACCACCGGCACGATGCAGACGGCCACCAAGCTGCCCTTGAGCCTGCGCGAAACCCCGCAGGCCGTCAGCGTGGTCACGCGCAAGCGGATGGACGACAAGGCCATGACCACCATCAGCGATGTGGTCAAAAGTGCGCCGGGGATCTTCCTCAGCAACTCCGGCGGCGCCGGCCGCCCCTCTTTCAGTGCCCGCGGTTTTGACGTCGACAACATCATGTACGACGGCTTCCCCACCAGCTTCCTGACTTACCTGCCCAGCGGCGAAGCCAACCTGGCCATGTACGACCGCGTCGAGATCGTGCGTGGGGCCACCGGGTTGGCCCAGGGCGCCGGCAACCCCGGGGGTGCCATCAACCTGGTACGCAAGCGCCCGACCCATGAATTCCAGGGCACCCTCACCGGCAGTGCCGGCAGTTGGGACGATTACACCGGCACGCTGGACATCGGCGGCCCATTGAATGAAACCGGCACCCTGCGCGCCCGTACCGTGGTCTCCAAGCAAGACGCCAAAAGCTTCCGCGACTCGGTGGAGAGTGACCATGACCTGTTCTACGGCGTGGTCGACGCCGACCTGAGCGAAAGCACCACCCTCACCCTCGGCGCCTACCGGCAGAAAAACCACACCAACTACATTTGGGGCGGTTTGCCCATGGCCCGTGGCGGCGGCCACCTCGGGCTGCCGCGCGACACCTTCCTCGGCCATGACTGGGAATATTCCGACAACCGCACCACCGGCTATTTCGCCACCCTCGAGCAAGGCTTAGCCAACGACTGGACACTGCGCCTGGCGGCCATGCAGACCAAGACCGACACCGACGTGCTGGCCTCTTCGATATGGGAATACGACCGCCACTACCTGTGGACCGAAGCCATGGAGCAGAAGGAAAAAGGCTACGACCTGGCCGTCAACGGCCCCTTCCAGTTGCTAGGTCAAACCCATGACCTGACCGTTGGCGTCAGCAAGCGCCAGCTGGATTATCGGTCTGGCAAGGCCTGGAGCGATTTCATCGACGCCGGCAGCAACCTCTTCGAATGGAACCCCCGCGGCCATGCCAAGCCGGATTACGTCACGGGCCCCAACGGCCTCCCCGAGACCACCACCCAGGACAGCGTCTATGCCAGCAGCCGCCTGCGTTTGACCGACCCGCTGTCGCTGATTCTGGGTGGCCGTCTCGACTGGTACGAATTCGATGACAGCGAAAGCAGCGAGAACAACTACAAAATCACGCGCAACCTGACCCGCTATGCCGGCCTGGTCTACGACCTGGACACCAACCACTCGGTCTACGTCAGCTACACCGATATCTTCAAGCCGCAGACCAGCAAAGGCCTGGACAGCAAAGTGCTCGACCCTGTGGTGGGCGAAAACTACGAAGTGGGCATCAAGGGCGAGTACTTTGGTGGCGCACTGAACGCCAGCCTGGCGGTTTTCCAGATCGACCAAAAGAACCGCGCCCAAGAGCTGCCCGACGTCAAAGGGTGCGGTTCAGGCGCCGCCAGTGCCTGCTACGAGGCCGCTGGCCTGGTGCGCAGCAAAGGTATCGACCTCGAAATCCAGGGTGCCCTGACCGACAACTGGCAACTGGCTGCCGGCTACACCTACACCCAGACCAAATATGTCAGCGACGCCAACAAAGCCCGCGAAGGCGAAGACTTCGACCGCGCCAAACCGCGCCAGCTGTTCAAGCTGTCGACGATCTACACCCTGCCCGGCGAACTGCAGCGCTGGCGCGTGGGTGGTGATATCTACCAACAGAGCCGCATCCGCACTTCGGGGGGCGCGGGGGCGACTGCATGGGAAAACCAGCAAGGCTCGTACACCGTGGTGGGGTTGGTGGCAGGCTACCAAGCCAGCGAACAGCTGGACCTGCAGGTCAACGTCAACAACCTGTTCGACCGGACTTACTACAGCAGCGTGGCCAATGGTGGGTGGAGCCCGTATGACATTTATGGCGACCCACGGAACGTGAAACTGACTGCGCGGTATAGCTTCTAGGAGACGGTGCGCTTCGCCATCAGTAGGCGTATTGGACACATCTGGAAAATCTGCAGATGAGCCTCCACGCTGCAAAGTCTGCACAATGATCCTCATAAGCGCAGACAGCGCTCGATGAGTTCAGGGTGGCGAATTCAGTGGCTTGCACCAGCGCGACGTGAAGTCGGGCAGCCTTGCAGGCTGGTCGACGCACGGCATCGGTTAGCAATTCACAGACACGCCCTTTGAGCATTTGTATACGTTGCATGCCATAAGGGATTCCCGTACATTCGATATGCGCACAGTAATTGAAACCCCTACGTTCCAAAAAATCGCTGCCAAATTGTGGACTGATGAAGAACGAGTGGCTTTCATTGACTGGATTGCGGTCAATCCGCTAGCCGGGGATGTCATTCCGGGTGCAGACGGCGCGAGAAAAGTACGATGGAGCTGCGCAGGATCGGGCAAATCCGGGGGCGCACGCGTGATTTATTTCAACCTGACCGAGGATGAAATTGTGTTATTGGTCACGATTTACGCTAAGGCAGAGCGTGCCAACATCAGCCCCGCTGAAATCAGCAAGGTGGTATGACATGCGTGATATCGATATTGAAAGTGTTGCAAAAGCCATTGAGGCCGACGCAGGCGAGCCGTTGCCTGACCTACGCCAAGCGCTAAACGAAGCCAAGCAGGGGGTTGGACGCGTTACGACACCGGAGCAAATCCTGGTTCGCCAAGCTCGCGAGCGCTGCGGACTAACTCAGGTCTCATTCGCCGAGCGAATTGCCACACCCGTAGCGACTTTGCGCGATTGGGAACAGGGCCGCTTCGTGCCTCCAGGCGGGGTATTGTGCCTGATGCGCTTAATTCTCAAGCACCCTGAACTGACTCAGGAACTTGCGACGCACTGACTTTACTTCTGCGCACTATCGCCGGCCAGACCGCCGGCGATAGCACCCTACCGCCGGTCACAGAGCATTCATTTCAGCAATATCCCGCGCCACCTGATCCGCAGAGTGGTCAAACATCACCTGCTCCTGCGCATCCAGCGGCAACTCGATCACCCGCACAATCCCCTCCTCCGCCAGCACACACGGCACCCCCATGGCGATATCGGTTCGCCCGTATTCGCCCTCCAGCACCACCACCGCCGGCAAAATGCGATTTCGCCCATTGGCGATGGCATCCACCATCTGCGCAATCGCTACACCCGGCGCATCACAGGCACTGCCCATTTTCTTCAACCCCAAAATCTCACCGCCCCCCTTGCGCGTGCGCTCCACAATCCGCTCTATCTGCTCGCTGGACAGGAAGTGCGACAACGGCACCGACCCCACCTGGCAGTAGCGCATCAACGGCACCATGCTATCGCCATGCCCGCCCAGCACCAGCGCCGTGATATCCCGAGCAGAAAACCCCGTCTCCTCGGCAATGAAGCACTTCATGCGCGCGGTATCCAGCACCCCCGCCTGCCCGAACACCTTGTTACGGCCCTGCCCGCTGAGCGACCAGGCGCGATAAGTCAGCACGTCGACGGGGTTCGACACCACCAGCACCGTCGCCGCTGGCGCATGGCGTTTGATATCC
Organism: Pseudomonas sp. Y3 TE3536; assembly: GCF_053629175.1. NCBI lineage: Bacteria > Pseudomonadati > Pseudomonadota > Gammaproteobacteria > Pseudomonadales > Pseudomonadaceae > Pseudomonas > Pseudomonas sp. Y3 TE3536. The sequence goes on from NZ_JBRJHU010000001.1 coordinate 1,216,224, forward strand.
CGCATGACGCCATCGAGAATCGGCAGGTTGATACTCAGCACATCCTGCCGCGACTGCCCCGGCTTGCGCGGCACGCCTGCCGTGATCACCACCAGCTCAGACCCCTCCAGCATGTCGGCCTTGGCCCCGCCGTAAACCCGCGTATCGGACCCAGCCTCGACCGCCGCCTGCCACACATCCAGCGCCTTGCCCTGCGCCAACTCACCCTGCACATCGATCAACGCCAGCTCACGGCAGAACTCATCCCGGGCGATGATCTGAGCCGCCGCCTCGCCCACCATCCCGGCACCCACGATTGATAGCTTGTTCACCTGACACCTCCCTGCGGCGCGTGCCACCAGGAACACGCCTGCGTATAGAGAGAAGTATTGCCTGCTAATGCCCAAAGGCCACCCTGAGGTGGCCAGTGGTCGTTCTAGAGGAGGGACGGTTGGCTTTCAGGCACTACGCCGGTTAATCGACCGGGCACTGTTCGCGCTGTGACATCACCTTCCCGCACTGCTCACTGGCCAGGCGGCTGATGATCTGGATCGCTTGATGGATGCCAGCCGTGTTGCGGAAGCTCAGGCGCGGGTTGTGTTCGCATTCCAGCATTTCGTCGTGCTGGACCAAGGCTTCGCCGAGCAGTTCTAGGGTCCAGGCGTAGCTTTGAATGGTGGAGAGGCGTTCGTGGTCAGTCATGGGGGGCCTCCTGGGGTTTGGAGGTGGGGTGGGATTGGGTGTTGAGGGGGTAGAAACGGTGGGGGGTGGCGGCCGGCGAAGGGCGGCGGCGGAGAGCGGATGCGAGGATCCTTAACGGACTTAAAGTGAGCATGCATGAGGTCCTTTTCGGTTGAAGCACCACGCTGACCGTCGCCAAACGATTAGGGTGGCAGCTGTACGCGGGTTGGCGAACCGAGGAAAAGGAACCCGGCAGACCCTAAGGTCTCCCACGCACAGCCGCCATTACACGAAACTGCGGACGCAAAAAAAGCGCCTGCAATCGTGATCGGGGCGCCGTTGCGCCTTTTCGTACGGGTCGCCAAACCCGGTCGCGGAATGGTCCGCGACTTGAGCAAGTTATCTGGGTGGGCTTGGTATTGCAAGGTTCGGGGGTGTGTGAATATTCGCCGAGAAGCGTAGGTTTCTCGGCGCTGGCCAAGGACTCTACTGTCGAGGCTGAACGATCAATTCTGGGCAGCGTGGCGCATCCAGCTTCCGATACGTCCCGGCGCTTTTCAGCGGAGCAAGCTACGAATCACCACAAACAGTATTACCGAGCCCACAATCCCAGAGGCGACCAGCCAGCCCGTTGAGGCCATCGCGTGGAAAAACCCAGGGAAGAGTGGCGTCTTCTCAAGCTTCACAAGCACAAGGCAGAGCCATGGCATGAGGATGACGTAAAGCAGTGGAACATAAACGATTGTCTGAAGGACCAGTGTCAGTCCGCCAGCCCAGTCGTTCCAGTCGTGTGGTTTGGCCATGGTGTTTTCCTTTTCTTGAATGGGATGAGTGAATCATCCGCTTCCTACTGACTCAACCCCGATTCATACGGCCGGGGCACCGAGACTACTACCAAACGCTTGACTGGGGCAGAGACAGGAATCGTATCAACATGAAAGGGGCTGAATTCAATGGGTATTTTTCTTCATGATACAACTCTTTATCTCTAAATTTATCCTCAGCCTATTTCCAGGCTTCCGACCACTGCGAAAAAGTCATGACAGGGTGATGGAAGGCGCTGAAGAGTTCAGCTATCCATTCGCCAAAGCCAAGCTCAGACTCTTCTCGGGGATGGCATCTTTCGATCCAAAGCGACCTTTTGCATATGCCAGCTATCGGTAAAATGTAGTCGTACTCTAGATGTGGCCTAGCTTTGAAACTTCTAGGGAGCGATGCAGGCTGCTGATGGTATGCGGCAGCCTACAGGTTCCGTTTTTTCTGCTTGGCTTATACCGATTCCGGAAGAAGCTCTCAGAAAGCTTGAGCCAATAAAAGCTGGTGCGAATTTATGTTAATTTATTGCGCACTGTTAAATATTTTGAAATTTTGCTTTTAGCAGGACACCCCTTTTCACTCCTTCAGAATGAGTTTCATCTAAAACATCAAAGAAAGTCTTTCCATCCACATGGCAAGAATAGTAGTGAAGGTCCATATAGCTCAGCGCCGAGCAAGGGATTCCCGTGGATTTAAATGGCCTTAATAGATTATCCATATAAGCCGATCGATCCTCATCGAACAACTCCTTAACTACCGCAAGACCGAATAACTTTCGACCAACAAGATCCACCTCGATGACTTCATCGTCAAGCTTAAATTTTAATATTTTATTTTGACCTGCATGATTTATAGCCCCGATCAATTGCCGGACTGCCTTATCTAAATGGCTGACAGTTTTACTCTTTTTTCGGCTTATTGAAGTTGATAGTAAGGAGGCTGTATTTGGACTGTCTTTTGCTTGGACGATAAGAGCGTGTTTTTCAGTGACGACTAAAATATCTGAGAACTCCTCGCCATTATCCAGTCGGATAGGATTTAAAAATATATCATCACATGGAAATATTTTTTTCAGCAGCAGAAAAATATCTAACTCTTGTTGATCCCCAGGCTCTTTGCGTTCTAGACTGTAATATAGGGGTTGTAGCTCGCTGGACGGGGTGCATATTAAGTTTGTCGTATCAATGAAATGACTAAACTCAGGGTATACGGATGAGGTAAAATTAACAGAAAAAGTATTTTGTGAATTATTGTCTTTTGCAGTATGATAGCAAGCGTTCACAATATTTTCAAAATCAAATTCACTATCTGATTGGCGCACACGCAGAATTAATTTTTTCTTAAATTCTTGAAATCTTTCAGCGGTTTCAATTTTCGCTAGCTGACCAAAAAATTCGCGATTGTGTTCGTCGAAACCATAGACTTGAAACTCCCCTTGACTCAATAGCTCTATCAGATCTCTTGAATGTTCGACATCATAGAGCGTACTGGTCAGACTGAGCGGCTCGTCTGGAATATCGAAAATAAGTGTAAGAAGCGCATGCGCTCGGACACCCTTGAATTCATATTCGACGAAGGACAGTTTAAACCCATTGCATGTCTTTATGGCGAGCAATGCTTCTTTGCTCATTTTTACAACTAAAATCAATTTATCGGCATCGGTCCTCAGTGCTAGAAGACCAATATCGTGGTGCTCGAGAATATTTTTTATTCCGGGATTGTGAAGACTGAGCATAACATTCCTTGATATAGAATCACGATTATAAGACAGAAGTTTTTTTGCAAAGAATTATCTACATTTTCTTTCGAGCCGCTTCAGTTTTATAGTGACGTCCTCGTATCTGTAAATCCATCCAGCCCCCAATAGTGGCACACTGCCAAATCCCTGTAAATGCAATTGCTAGATGATCGATCTTTTAAAACCAGGGCATGGCTCATGAAAATTTGGCACTGAGTAATTGGGCTATGTAGCGTGCCGGCCTCTGACGAAATAAATCCCCAAATAATCCTAACCAATATCTGGTCATTGCCAGCGCCTTGCCGTCATGTGAATTCGATTGTAGCTTCAACTCATTGCATCATGCAGTATGCACTATGTCTAGCAAATCACCCAAGCCAAGTTTAGCGCGGGAAATGGTTAAACTTTTGCCGCCTACCCTTATTACTCAGCGGCAAAAGCATGTCAGCAACCACAAAACCAATTCTGATGTTTCGTGTTGGATACATGAATATACGCCAAAGAAATCACCACAACTCCATGAGTTCACAAGCCCCATAGAAACTAACATAAGCTTGTACTCAGAAAGCAGCCGTAAATTAAGGGCTGCTAATGGCCTGATAGGCAGCTAACGGCCAGAAGCAGCCATCCAATGACTCCGCTGCCCGCTTCTTTGTACAAAATTACTTTAAAAATGGGACTGAAAAAGGGGACAGATTGAAAAGGGGACAGATGTATTTTCGGTGAATGCGTCGAAAAACTCTGTCCGCTTTTTTCTAATTGGTGTCTGTACTCCGCTCATCATCCCGAATTTGTCTAAGCCGCAAGCGGGCATCGATCGACTCGATCATCACGATTTAGAGATAATTATGTTGTAAGTTGGGCTATGAGTGATCCAGATCCAATCGTCAACCTTGAGGAAAAAGCATGCAATTCACGATCTGACAATAAGGCCTTATAAGAGTCGACCTATTCAAGCTCGGCTGAATAGTGTGGATGCTCAGCCCTGCCGAAGCAGAGTGGCTTGTCGAACAATTATGGACTGCGGTATTTATGGCGGCAAAACAGCCTGCTCGTTCCTAAATAATATTGCCTAATTCCCGCCCCCTTCCACATTCTGATGACGGGCGGCCTCGGCTGGGCTTCGGTTAAGGTGCTAGTTTAGCCGGGGAAAAATTGAAATTTGGTACTGTAACGTTTCATCTGCCGAAATCTTGGCGTCAAAGTTTTCCGATAAAATAAATGAGAATTTTTGAGTCAAGGTGGGCTTGAATATGGGGGGCTCACTCTGATAAATTCAGGTAGCTCGTGGTGTAGACCACGAGGTGAATCACAGATTGTCAATCTCAACCATGTGAGTCGCCCAGGCGACCAACAGGCTGAGAGCGACCGAGCGGAACTTGTTCATCATTGAGCACCTCCGAGCGAAACAATTATCGTGATCCTGACATCATACGTCATCCCTAGCAGTTGCGGCCAGTTTACGCAGCCGGATTTCGGTAAGCGTAGATGGATAGTGTGGGGAACATTTAAGATTAGCCGGTGAGGTAGCTATGGATTGCCGCCATCTAAGCCTCACCGGTTGGCTTATTGCACGGATTAATCACTCCAATGGAAAAGAAAGACTGGTACAAAACAAGACGTTACCTCCACTTTGATAGACCTGTAGCGGAGCCAACGGCGACGGCTTACGTCACTAATCCTTATAGGGTTTCCGCGCATTCGTTCTACCCCTTCATTCGGAATACGGCTGTAACAGTCAAAACGAGTTACATACCGCGTTATAAGATGTTCCAGTCTGTGCCTAAGAGTCGGGATATATCCTACGCTGCTCATATGGACTCTCATATCTATGCCTATTACTCATCGGTGCTGAGTCAAGCCTATGAGCGAAAGCTCGCCAAGCATGGCTTGGATACATCGATTCTGGCATTTCGGTCGCTGAGCGGAAAAAGTAATATCCACCATGCTCACTCTGCTTTTGAAGAAATAAAATCACGCGACGAATGCAGTGTTTTGTGTTTTGATATTGAAAAGTTTTTCGACCGCTTAGATCACAGTTTAGTCAAGGCATCATGGGAAAGACTTCTTGATTTAAAGTCACTTCCAGCTGACCACTATGCGGTATATAAAGCAATTACAAAATATTCTTGGGTAGACAAAGAGGCAGCTTTCGACGCCCTCGGCGTTTCGATTCATCACCCGACTGCTAAGAATAATCGGCTATGTGAGCCTGCACAGTTTCGTGAAAATATTCGTGGCAAAAAGCTAATTCACTCTAACGCAGCTAATATAGGAATACCTCAAGGCTCCCCTATCAGCGCCCTGATTTCAAACTTCTATATGCTGGAGTTTGATTGCGCGATGCTATCCTATTTATCCTCCACAGAGTCGGTATATTATCGTTACTGTGATGACATCATGGTCATTTGCCCTGTGGAAAAAGAGATTGAAACTCGAGAGTTCGTCGAACTCGAAATCAAAAAGTTGCACCTTGACCTTCAGCATAAAAAGACAGATGTCAGGCAGTTTACTCGAAATTTCAAGGGGGAGCTTTCTGCTGATAGGCCTATCCAATATCTTGGATTCATGTTCGACGGGGTACGGACGTTTATCCGTCCCGCGTCCCTAACACGTTATTATAGCAAAATGAAGGTGAAGGTTCGGCTGGCTAAAAAGTCCAGGGATCGAATTAATATCCTCAGAAGAGCACGTGGCGCTATTGACCGGGAACTCTTCCTCAAGGCGATTTATAACGGGTACACACACCTCGGCCGCCGGAATTTCATCACTTACGGTTACCGAGCCGCGAAAATCATGAACTCAAAGACCATCCGGCAGCAGCTTCGCTCGCATTGGCGCAAGATCCAGGCGGAAATCAAGGATTAACGAGAGTCAATGGGAGACCAGTAGTATATCTTTAGGTGACCCGAACTCGCCGCTGAAGGCGATCAGGATGGAGTAAATCGAACCTTAGGCTCTGTACGAAAAGAGATGTCGCAAATACCGCATGGAGCAAGCCATCGAGACCATGGCTGTATAGCTTTTCGAGAGATTACCGAAGCGTGCCGCGATGTGTCGGTTTTCTTTCAGCCAGCCAAAAATGCGCTCGATCGAAAAAGGGGACAGATTTATCTTTACCGTAGGACCGAGTGAACATCACAACCATCAAGAGAACGATTCGAGTATCGCCTCTTGACGTCCCTAGACGCGGGGCGGGCCCAAAATTTATATTTCATCAAAGAGCATCGCAAAAAATAAATTTGTCCCCTTTGGCTCTACACTCTTATCTTACAGTAATATCAAACCTCTCCAGCAAAGGAACGTTGCACTTCAGCAAGCTCCAGACAATCAACTTTAAAAATGGTACTTGTCGAAACGACGCTTGAATGCCTCAGCTGAGCCCTCCATGATATTTAGCACTGCATTCGCTGCCTCAGATTGGTCGAGTCCGCCCACCGCCAGCCGCTCTCCGCGGCCCTTTCTAACATCCAGTGCAAAGACCAGATCGGTGTCTGCGTTGACGGGTAGGTTAGCATTGTGGGTAGCTAAAATCAGTTGCCGACGATTCTTGACCTTACGCAGCAATGGCACTAACTCATGGTAGATAAAATTAGAGTCAAGTTCATCTTCTGGTTGGTCGATGACAATAGGGCCATCACCTTGCGCCAAGAGTAGTTTAAGAACGGCCGTATTCCGTTGCCCCTCTGACAGCGCCCGGCTTTGGATGCTCCCGACTAAGGTGCCATCTGCGCGATACAGTTCAAGGTCAACTTGGTCCTCAATACGAACCAACCGTGCAGCACGCCATTTATCCTTCTGTTCGACAAAATGCTTACGAATATCGCCGGTGAGTCCCTCCAACTGTTGAGGCAGAGGGATCTGTTCCATTAAGACGGTTCTAATATGCAGCCAAGGCGAGTAAGCCGGTGGTTGATTAGCGGCCACGTAGCTGTGAAAATCCGCAAACAGCACCTCTCCAATCTGTGTCCACGCCCTACCGATGCGGGCACGTCCATCCGGTGCTAACCCCTCCCAAACACGGTCAAAATGAGCTTTATCACCCATCGGCTGCACAAGGATATTGATCGAGCGATTGGCTTTCTTGGAGATTTCCTGAGCGGTTCGGGTACGAACAGACAGTTGCTCAGCCCACAATCCGTGAAGCTTTTCTAGTAGAGCGGAGAGCTTTTCTACCGAAGGCTCTAAGCCCTCGATCTGCTTTCGCAACTGATCAAGGTTTCCTTGTTTGATCTGCCGCGTTTTTTCGATTTCCTGAAGCCGAGCGACATCTTGAGGCTGCAACCCCCTTTCCTGGCAAGCTTGCATAAAGCCGTCTTTGATGGCGATCAGCTCAGCCGATACCGCCTCCCAGCCCTGCATCCTATGTTCTAGCTCAGCGGCTTCCCGACGCATGGATGATGCCAGCGCAATCAGTTGTTCTGAGTACTTCAGACGGAGCGCTGATGCACCTTGGGTATAGTCATTGAACCAATCCGCCCTGGGCCAGATTTCGATCTTGCCATCGTTCAATACCCCCGGCTGGGCAAGCGTTTCAGCAAGTGTGGTAATTTCTTCAGCATCGCTTAGAGACTGAGCCTTGGCTTTTTCAAAGTACTGGCGCCCAGCCTCAGCTCGCTGGAACTGCAGCGCTTCTGCCTGAATCTCTTTACGCGCTTGCCACTGGCGATTGAGTTCGGTCAGCTGTTGTGCCACGTCCTTCTCAGCATTACGCAATTCGGCTAATTGATCGGAAGCCGCGAAGATCTGCACGATTTCTGCTCGCAGAGTATTTTCGCGGGCTTTGAGTGCCTGCTGCTCCGCACTGCAAGCCTCATCCAGCATGCTCAGCAAGCTGCTTTCTCCACCTACATTGGTGAGATCGCTGAGTTGCTGCTGGCTGTAGAATTGGATAGGTATCTGCTTGAGGTACGCTGCGGTATCAAGAACTTCGCCCTGCACAACTTGATGTGTGCCCTGCGGCTGTAGCGAAATGACATCCACTTGACCAGGGACCGCTTCCCAGCCGATCTGGATTTCAGCATCACCAGAAAAGGTCTGTCGAAGGCGATCAAACTTCGCCTTGATGGATGCAGAAAACTGACTGCCAGTATCCCTAGCAAACGCAAAGCGGAGTAACTCCATCAACGTCGACTTTCCAGTTCCACGGCCGCCAATGATCGTGTTCAGATTGGGCGAGAAATACACGTCTTGGTCGGCGAGGAATGTCAGCCCGCGGCACTTAAGGAAAACTATGCGTGGATGCGTCTCTTCATCCGAGGGACGGGCGTCCTGAATTCTGAGCCGAGATGCACCGTCCAAGAAAGCTTGACGAAGGGCCGCGATGGAAGGTTTTGAAGCTTTCACCCAGGTCGACCGATAACCCAATGAATTAGCTAGCGGTTGTCCGTCTTCGCCTACCTTCAACGATTTAGCATCGGACGATTGGACGTAAGCCGGCTGACGTCCGCGCCTGGACCACTCCCGATTGCTTCCGTCTAGGATTGACCGAATCTTTGTCGGCATCGGGTAGGTGGCGACCTCCACCGCGAGCAGCTGGGGTATCTGGTAGTCTGCGATATTGTTGGGCGACGACAACATGCCATCGGCCTGATCTGCATGGGCGGCGATCACAATTCCATCGTGATGCTGAACAACTTCAATCAGCTCTTTCAAGCTGAGGGTACGCCCATCACGGCGCAGTTGCATAGGAGCCCCAGCCCGAAAGCGCTCATGCTCAGCCAACCCAAGCTTGCTGAGGATCATGTTGAGGCGTTGAACGTCCCGCTGTTTTTTTGCAGGTTGGAACAGGCAAAGAACGTGATAGCCGATGTCAACTTCAAAACCCGGAAAAATAGCCAGCGGTTCGCGTTCTAGGTCCTTTGCCACCGATCTGTTTTGTTCGACGAGGTGGGTGAGAAACCAGTCCCGCGGCTCGGTTTTCTCCGAAAAGTTATGGTCAGTGATCCCGACCATCTGAAGTTCGAGCTCATGGCAACGTCGCAGAAAACGCTTGGCTTTTTCCTGAATGCCCAGCTCACAGGCCTTACCTTCAACTAATGGCCGTCGGTCATGCAGGCGCATATCATCGTCAGCCCAATGGCGATTATCCTCCGGGGTTTGAACCTGAAAGTCCGTTTTGAACCAACGCATACCCTGATAATCGCCCATTGTCGCCCCAAGTCCATTTCCTTGTCAGTTGGACTGATCAGTATGCCATCATATTGGCATCAGGCAATTGCGTGAGGGTGTAGGAAATCAGGGCGATTCAGTCCGCAGCATGACCAAAATGCGGTTGCTCATGGGCGGCACTGCCCTTGAGCGTTTCGATGCACGCATGGCTTTCAGTGGCTTCGCGCCGATCCTCACGGACCTAGAACCTAGGTGTTGACAAGAAGCCCAGCAGCGCGAAGACACACCCCATGATGCCAATCCAGTTGGTCTGGGCCAGGAAGCCAAGAAGTCCCGCCCCAGCTTCGGCCCACGTGCCTTTGGTGACCACCGATGCACCCACCGCCTCTATGATCACTTTTGAGGCTGATGGCAATGAAAATCCCGCTCGGTGGGAGGGTATCGCTTACACACAGGTCGGTGCAGCTGGGCTTCGGGTTCCCGACTATCGCAAGGTGACCACTTACAGGTAGTGGGCAAGCGCCTCTGCCAACGATTCTTCGCTTAGCGGCAGCTCAGAGGATGGAACGCTGTCAGAGATATTGAGGTACGTAGCAATGCTCCAGCTCTCCGTCGGATGCAGAGATCGGCTGATCAAGAAGCGCTTATCGTCACCTATCAATCCAACACGGCCATCCGTACCTGAAACAAGCAAGCCAATGTTTTGCACCACTGCTGTTTTGCGGTTGATCTTCAAAACCAGCATCGGCGCCTCATAGCTAACAGAAACTCCAGGGTTAGGACTCTCCTCCTGAGTAGCGGAATGCCGGGTGATCTTCACAACCCCTGCCTCAACCAGCGGGCTAATCCAGCTTTCCAGTTGAGCGAAGAGTGCAATGAGCGCTTGAGCCCACTGCTGTGCCTGCTCGTTAGTAGGGGCACTGGCGGCCGCATCCTGCTCTCGCTTGAGGCGCAAGGCCTCTGCCAAATTATCCATGCTCGACATGATTCGTCCTCGTTGTATCCGGTAAGCGGCTCAATGCGCGCGACAGCATGTTCATCCAAGCTCAAGTTGGTTTCAAGCCTTGCTGTGGTTCGCCCACCAATGCCATGTCGGTCACCCCATCTGCCGATTTCCGATCCTCGCCCCACGTCATCCCGCCAAGAATGCTGAGTGTTATCAGGGATCAAGGCCCCTGCGACCTGTGGGGAATGTCCACTACGCGGGACTGGCGGCTCCTTACGTCCGGGAGCAAGGGCATCTCATGATCTGGCCTCCTGAGCACCGTTACCGGTGGGCGGGTGGAGGCTGCATTGGCTGACGAGACCAGTGCCGCGAGATCCTGAGCCAGGTGCAAGCAGCAATGCGATGACCGGGGCATGCCTGACTGTCTGTCAGGTGCAGTCCATTCCTTGGTCTGCGGCACCATCATCTACATGGCTGTTGCTGGTGACATCGGCGTTTGTCACGCCGATTGTCACGAGGGGGGATGCCGCAAGGTCATGTGCGATCAGGGCTGCTGCAGTTACAGAAGCGCCCGCCTTTTTCCTGGATGTATAAACGGGCGCAATGCGCGGGGAATCTTGGGCCAAACCAAGGGTTGAATGGCACGGGCTTCGCCCGTGTTCGCGGGTAAACCCGCTCCCACAGGGGGCGTGCAAGATTTGGAGAATTGAGTAAGGCAGGTGTCGCACACGAGCAGTGTGGATTTCCGAAATTTCGACGAGGCTTGTTTGTTCTGCTCGGCAATACATGCTCCGAAAAGCTGCTTCGAGGCATATGGAGGAGCTTTTCCTGGAAGCGGGGCCTGTGCCGCAACGCTCAGCGGTGATGCGGCCCTTTCGCGACACAAGGCCGCTCCTACAGAGGGCCTAGAACGTTCAATCACGTTTTACATGCTGACCATCATCGATGCTCAGCATGCAAGACGACATCAAGCTGAATGCGGCACGCAAGTGCGATTGATCACGGCCTGTCCAGCGGCTCTGGAATGAAGCCCTGCTCTCTCAGCGCCTTGATGACCCCGCGCACAAGGTAATTATTGGAGAAGCCAAGCGTGTACTGCCTCGAACCTGGGTTGACCGGCAAAAGCATGCCTTGCTCTACCAAATTTTTAATCTGATACGTCCGTTGGTTGGGGGTAAGCGCAGGAAGCGCCTGAGCGATATCGCTCGACTTCATTACCTTCATCTTTATCACGCAGATGAGGATCTGTTCCTCGGTCTCGGTAATCCACTCCCGGCTGCGTGCAAAGCTCACCGCTGGCTGCAGAATGCACTTCGTGAGGTAGCTATAGTCGGTGAGCTTGTCGACTTTCTCCAGCTCGTCGCGAATGCCTTGCAGCACATAAGTACACCATGCCTCCAACCCTGCAGTGGTGCCGGTATCAGCTACGCCAAGCATGGTGTAGTACTTGTCTCGGTCATTGCAGAACACAGCCGTGGGGTTGAGCACCCTGCCACCTGTATTCACGTTGAAGCCGTACTTCATCAACAGCGCATAGGTAAGCAGCCTCACCACCCGCCCATTGCCATTGCCGAATGGGTGAATCCAACCGAAGCGGTGGTGCGCCAGGGCGACCTTCATCAGGGCGTATTTAGGCGAGTCGTCACGGTTGATGAAGCTCACCAGCTCCTGCATGTACTGCGGCACCAGCACACCTTCCGGTGGAAGATGCTCCGCCTGAGCGATCCTGACCGCGCCTTCCCGGTAGGCGCCAGGCGTTTTGTCGCCTTCGCGACGCAACCCCTGCACGGTCAGTGCATGCAGCTCTCGAATCGTATGCTCTGTCAGGTCTTCTCCGGGCTTCATCACCGCTTCGATGTAGTCCATTGCCTTCTCGATGTTGGCAATTTCGAGCAGTTGGTCGGTGCTCTCGGCTTTGCCTTCGACCTTGCTGTCGATGTAGTCGGCCAGCGTGGTGTGGTTGCCTTCGATTCGAGCAGACCCCAAGCTCTCTAGCGTGTGGAACAGCGCCTTGAGCTGAAAGAACACCTGGGGTGGCGTGTCACCCTCCAACCTCAGCCGGCGAAGAAACTCGAGCTCGGCCAGGACGTCAACCAGGGGCGAGTCGAAGGATGGGTTCAGCAGCTGCAGGTCGTAGTGTGAGAATTGGGGCATCTGAAAATTATCTCTAAAAGGAGAAATCATTATCTAGAAAAATTTAGGCTTTTCCCCCGTAAACGTTAGCCAAAACCGAATCAACAGATAACCACTATCTAGAAAACCGCGCAACCTTAAGTGGAAAACCTCGTTCCTTTAAGTCAAAAACACACAGATCAGCAGAGTAATAAACAGGCACAAAAAAACCCGCACAAGGCGGGCTTCTTAGTGCGGCCAACAAGCGAAAAATCGCCACTGGCCAATCTGAATGTGGTGCCGGAGACAGGAATCGAACCTGCGACCTTCGCGTTACGAGTGCGCTGCTCTACCGACTGAGCTACACCGGCGTGTAGCGCAACGTACCACTGCCGCAGCCGTTACGCAAACCCCTGTTTCCCTTCGTTTATTGCCCTACCCTCACGCCCCTTTGCAACCCTTCGGCGCCAGGTCTGCCTCGATGTTGGTGGTGCAGGTCCATCCGGTTGCGGAGCGGGTCAGGGTGATGGCCTTGCCAACCACGGTGGCCGGGGCGTCGACCAGGGTGCATTCGATGATCCCGGTGCCGTCAGCAGCCTTGCCTTCAGCTTTGATCGCGCAATGCGCCGTCGCTGGCTGGCCGCCTAGCGACCCTACATCCAGCACGTCCTTGCCTTCGTTCAAGCGCAGGTCCATGGGGGGCTTGAGTGAGGTGATCTCCAACAGCCCGGCCGCCGCCTTGGCGCGGGACTGGTGGTTGGTGTACATCGGGATGGCGATGGTCGCCAGAATGCCGATGATCGCGACGACGATCATCAGTTCGATCAGGGTGATACCGCGTTGCCCTTTCATGAACGTTTTCCTTGTTTATACGCATACACATTTGGGGTCACTCTCGACCCCAGGCCGGCAGCGGCGCAGTAGGCCTGAACAGACACCTTTTGTCACCCCTGCCCGCCTGGGCGTCACCTTCGCTGAACTACTCTAGTGAGCATCAGGGAAGCACGCCCTCTCATGGACACGGCAAGCTGTTTCCAAGCTTGTCGCTCGGGCAAAAAAGGACCTTTGCATGAACCATTCGATACGCCTCTACGCTTGGCAGGGCACCGACGCCAATGGCCTGGCCGTCAGCGGGCAAACACCTGGGCGCAGCCCGGCTTATGTGCGCGCGGGGTTGCTGCGCCAGGGCATTCTGGTGGCCAGTTTGCGGCCGGCTGGTGGGCTGGCGTGGCGGTGGCCAAAGCGGCCGGAAAAAGCTGACCCGGCGGGCTTCAGCCGGCAGTTGGCGACCTTGCTGAAAGCTGGGGTGCCGCTGCTGCAGGCGTTCGAGGTGATGGGGCGCAGTGGGTGTGATGCGGCGCAGGCGGCGTTGCTGGTGCGATTGAAACAGGATGTGGCGTCGGGGCTGGGGCTGGCGGATGCGCTGCAGCGCCACCCGGGGTGGTTCGATACGTTGTACTGCAACCTGGTGCGGGTGGGTGAGCAGTCGGGCACGCTGGACCGGCAGCTCGAGCAACTGGCGGGCATGCTGGAACAGCGCCTGGCCCTGCACAAGAAGGTGCGCAAGGCGATGATTTACCCGCTGTTGCTGCTGCTGACGGGGTTGGGGGTGTCGGCGGTTTTGTTGCTGGAGGTGATCCCGCAGTTTCAGAGCCTGTTCGCGGGGTTTGATACTGCGCTGCCGGCTTTTACGCAGTGGGTGATCGACTTGTCCACAGGGCTGGGGCGTTATGCGCCGCTGTTGCTAATGGGTATGGCGATGTTGGGTTTGGCTGGGCGCCAGCTTTACCGGCAGCATGCGCCGGCGCGCCTGTGGATATCTCAGCGGGTGCTGGGCCTGCCGGTGTTCGGCGCGCTGCTGAGGCAGGCGGCGATGGCGCGTTTTGCGCGTAGCCTCGCAACGTCGTACGCCGCTGGGGTGCCGCTGCTGGATGCCATGGGGACGGTGGCCAAGGTGAGTGGTGGTGAGTTGCATGAACACGCGATTTTGCGGTTACGCCAGGGCATGGCCAATGGGCAGGGGCTGAACCAGGCGATGGCCACCGAGCCGCTGTTCCCGCCCCTGCTGGTGCAGTTGGTGGCCATTGGTGAATCCAGTGGCACGCTGGACACGATGCTGGAAAAAGCCGCCAGCCACTACGAGGAACAGGTCAGCCAGGCGCTGGAGCAGTTGACCAGCCTGCTGGAGCCCGCCATCGTGCTGGTCCTGGGCCTGCTGGTTGGCGGCCTGGTGGTGGCGATGTACTTGCCGATCTTCCAGCTGGGTAGCTTGATCTGAACATGACTTTATGGACCTTCCTGGCTTTGCAGCCGGCTTACTTCATCACCTTGGCGACCGTGCTGGGGCTGTTGGTGGGCAGTTTTATCAATGTGGTGGTGTACCGACTGCCGATCATGCTGGACCGCCAATGGCAGCGTGAAGCACAGGAGGTGCTGGGGTTGCCGGTGGCCGAGCATGCGCGCTTCGACCTGTGCCTCCCGGCCTCGCAGTGCACCCAGTGCGGGCATCGGATTCGGGCGTGGGAAAACGTCCCCATCCTCAGTTTCCTGGCGTTGCGTGGGCGTTGCTCTGCCTGCAAGCAGCGCATCAGCGTGCGTTATCCGTTGGTCGAGCTGGGTTGTGCGCTGCTGTCGATGGCGGTGGCCTGGCGCTGCGGGGCCAGTGTCGAGGCACTGGTGCTTCTGCCGCTGACGTGGGGTTTGCTGGCCCTGAGCTTGATCGACCATGACCAACAATTGCTGCCTGACGCCATCGTGCTGCCGGGGCTGTGGCTTGGGTTGATCGTCAATTACTTTGCCGTATTGGTGCCCTTGCCCGATGCGGTGTGCGGTGCCGTGGCCGGGTACCTCACCCTGTGGACGGTGTACTGGCTGTTCAAACTGGTGACCGGCAAGGAAGGCATGGGCTATGGCGACTTCAAGCTGCTGGCACTGATCGGTGCCTGGGGTGGGTGGCAGGTGCTACCGCTGACCTTGCTGCTGTCGTCAGTGGTGGGGGCGTTGGTGGGCGTGTTCCTGCTGCGGATGCGCAAGCATTCCATCGGCATGGCCATGCCGTTTGGCCCCTATCTGGCAATTGCGGGGTGGATTGCTGTGCTCTGGGGTGATGAAATATACGCCTCTTACCTGCAACTGCTTGGATTCTGATGACCACTGCAGCTTTCACCCCCTGGATTCTCGGCCTGACCGGTGGCATCGGGAGCGGCAAGAGTGCCGCCGCCGAGCGTTTCATCGAGCTTGGCGTGCACCTGGTCGATGCCGACCAGGCCGCGCGCTGGGTGGTTGAGCCTGGTCGCCCGGCGCTGGCCAGTATCGTCGAGCGCTTCGGCCCAGGCGTGCTGCTGGACGACGGCCAGCTCGACCGCGGCGCCTTGCGCCAGCTGATTTTCGCCGACCCAGCCCAGCGCCAATGGCTGGAAGCCCTGCTGCACCCGCTGATCGGGCAGGAGATTTTCAGCTACCTGGCCAAGGCGCAGTCGCCGTATGCGGTGTATGTGTCACCCTTGCTGATCGAGTCTGGCCAGCATCGCAAGACCCAACGCGTGTTGGTGATCGATGCCCCGCAGGCGTTGCAGGTGCAACGTACCCTGCAGCGGGACAACACCAGCCCCGAGCAGGTACAGGCCATTTTGCAGGCCCAGCTGGCCCGCGAAGAGCGCCTGCGCCATGCCGACGATGTGGTGGTCAATGACCGCGACCTCGCGGCGCTGCACGAGCAGATCGACCGTCTGCACCACTTTTACCTGACTTTACGAGGAGGCCAGCCATGAGCCAGCCATTGACCGTCGATTGCCCGACCTGTGGCGCACCTGTGGAATGGAACGAGAAAAGCGCGTTCCGGCCGTTTTGTTCTGACCGTTGCAAGCTGATCGACCTGGGGGCTTGGGCGGCTGAGGAGCACAAGATCGCGGGTTCGGAAGAGTCCGAAGATGAGCTGTATTCCGGGGACCTGGAGCCGCGGCACTAAGCTGATCCCTGGCCCCGTGTAGGAGCGGCCTTGCGTCGCGAAAGGGCCGCGAAGCGGCCCCATCACTATCTGTGATGACGCTGAAACTGGGGCCGCTTTGCGGCCCATCGCGACGCAAGGCCGCTCCTACAAAGGGCGGGGGTCAGTGTTCATCGTCCTTCCACGGCGCCTGCAGGTACCGCGTGCGGTTGAACGTTTCCAGCCACTCCGGGCAAAACACCACCAGCGCACTGATCACCATGCCGTTGATGAACGCCTCGGGGAACATCATCAGCCACAGGTAGCCCACAAAGTCACTCAGCCACTCCGGCATGGCAAAACGCCCGTCCAGCCACAAGATACCCAGCCCGGCCAACAGGCACACCAGCACCGTCAGCGCCGCGGGAAAGAACCCTGAACAAAAGATATACACGAACAGGTTACGCGGTTGCGCGCGTTCGACCGCGATGGCGCACAGCTCGGTAATCAGCACCGGCAAGCCAATCAACAGCAGGCCGTTCACACCGAGTGCCGCCAGGTCCTGACGCCCCAGCGCCAGCAACCCCAACTGAGCCATAAAGCCCCCCAGCACAGCCAGTGGCCAGTCCAGCAGCAGCGTCACAGCCGTCATGCCAATGAAGTGATACGACACGCCCGTATCGAAATCGCGCCTGACCAGCCACAGGGCAAACAGGCAGAACACCGTGCCAAACAGCAGGTGCTGGCGGCGCCGGTCAGTGAACAGCTCCACCCAGCGAGCGCGGCTGGCGGCCCAGAGCAACAGTGGCACGTAACCCAGCCAGCCCAACGTGAGGCTGGTGCCAGACAACACCTGTGCACTGATCACCGGACGAATACCCCTCTCTCCCCTGTGGATAAAGGTGAGTCTACACCCATTCTCCATCTCCTCCGGCTGCTGTAGGCTGGCGCCTCCACGCGCTTAACCTGGCCTGATCTGGCGGCCGCCCTTTCTGCATGCGGATGCTTCTGCCTGGGGTTTGGCGTGGTGCATCTTCTGGGTATCGTGCAGCAGTGGCCGGTGCTGAGCTGATTTCTACGCACAAACAGCATCTTACCGTCATCGATTAGCGACTAAGCTTGTCTGCATGGATGACTCAGACTACCTGCGCCTGCTTACCATCCAGGCCGAACAAGCCAATGCTTTTCTCTCCAATGCACGCAAATGGGAGCGTGAGCGTTGGGTATGCCAACGCCTGCTGCAAGGGTTGAACATTCCCTACCGCAGCGAGGACTTCACGCCAGCCGGCCAGGAGCCGCCAGACGTGCTGTTCCGCGATGCGGCATTCGAGGTGTTTTTCGTGCTGGACGAAGGCCGCCGCCTCAACGATGAGTGGCGCGAAGAGCTGCAACGCCGGCGCAGTGCGTTTTCCCTGGCGCAACTGGTGCGCCGTGAAGCACGCCCGCGGCGGATCAGCGCCACCGAACTGCTGGCTCGGCTGGCCCCGACCTTGCGCAAGAAGGCGCACAACTACCGCGAACGTGGGCTGGAGCTGAACGAGCTGGACATCATCGCCTTCGCCAGCCTCAAGCGCGAAGTGCTCGACCTCAACACTCACTTCCCGCCGCCCACCGAATACCTGCGCCAGGGTTGGCGCTCGCTGTCACTGGTCGGGCCGACGTTCGCCAGGGTGTTGTTCGCCCACCCGGATGCGCCAGACTTTTTGCGTGGCAACCTGGGGCGCAGCATTGTGTTCGATGTGGGGATCAGTCTTTGATCCAGTGCCGAGAGTCTTTGCGATGGCGTACACTCGGCGCCAGAGATAGAAAGCATTATCATTTGTTTCAAGCGCTTGCCTGAACGCTGTAGCGTTTGCGCAGTCACAAACGTCTATCTGACGAGGCCCACCATGACCAGCCGCCTGAATCCAGAAGATCAGCGTCGTGTCGATGAGTATCTACGCGCCCCCCAGCACCAAGTCGAGCGCAGGCCCTTCCGGCCGTGGTTGCTCCTTGTACTGGTGGTGGCCGTGACCATTGGTCTGGGCCTCATAAGCCGCCTGTTGAGTGGACTGGTGCTATGAGCTGCCTTGCGCTCGCCCTCCCCTCGTGCAGTTTGCGGCCGGCCCCCAGGGCCACGAATTCCGTAAACCTTATGAGATATCCCCATGACTCATCGCATCGTGATTGTCGGCGGCGGCGCCGGCGGCCTGGAACTGGCGACCCGCCTGGGTAAAAGCCTGGGCAAGCGCAAGCAAGCCGACATCACCCTGGTCGACGCCAACCTGACGCACATCTGGAAGCCGCTGCTGCACGAAGTGGCAGCCGGCTCGCTGAACTCCTCGGAAGATGAACTGAACTACGTGGCCCAGGCCAAGTGGAACCACTTCAACTTCCAGCTGGGGCGCATGAGCGGCCTGGACCGTGAAGGCAAGCAGATCCAACTGGCCGCAACCCTCGATGAAGAGGGCCGCGAGCTGGTGCCTGCGCGCACGCTGAGCTACGACACCCTGGTCATCGCCGTGGGCAGCAACACCAACGACTTCGGCACCTTGGGCGCGGCGCAGCATTGCCTGTTCCTGGACACCCGCAAGCAGGCCGAGCGTTTCCACCAGCAACTGCTCAACCACTACCTGCGCGCGCACGCTGGTGATGTGGCCAGCGAACAAATCAGCGTGGCCATCGTCGGTGCCGGTGCCACTGGCGTAGAGCTGGCGGCCGAGCTGCACCACGCGGCGCACGAGCTGGCAGCCTATGGCCTGGACCGCATCCAGCCCAAGGACATGCACATCACTTTGATTGAGGCTGGCCCACGGGTTTTGCCTGCGTTGCCCGAGCGCATCAGTGTGCCAGTGCACAAGACCCTGGAAAAACTGGGGGTGAAGGTGATGACCAATGCTGCGGTCAGCGAAGTGACCGAGGATGGCCTGAAAACCAAGGACGGCGAAGTGATCCAGGCCAGCCTCAAGGTGTGGGCGGCGGGCATCCGTGCGCCGGGGTTCCTCAAGGACATCGATGGGCTGGAAACCAACCGCATCAACCAGCTGGTGGTACGCCCTACCCTGCAGACCACGCGCGATGACAACATCTTCGCCTTCGGTGACTGCGCCGCATGCCCGCAACCGGGTAGCGACCGCAATGTGCCGCCACGGGCCCAGGCCGCACACCAGCAGGCTTCGATGCTGGCGCAAAGCCTGAAGGCGCGGTTGGAGAACAAGGCGCTGCCGACTTATGAATACAAGGACTACGGTTCGTTGGTATCGCTGTCGCGCTTCTCGGCGGTGGGTAACCTGATGGGCAACCTGATGGGCAGCGTGAAGCTGGAGGGCTGGCTGGCGCGGATGTTCTATGTGTCGCTGTATCGCATGCACCAGATGGCGCTGTACGGGTTTTTCCGCACGGCGATGATGATGCTGGGTAGCAAGATTGGGCGAGGGACAGAGCCGCGGTTGAAGCTGCACTGACAGCTAAGCCCAGCCCCTCAGGCTGGGCTTTTTTGTGGCAGATCACCCAGCCCTTTGGGCTGCGGCAAGCTGTTTCCAAAACCTGTGGGAGCCGGCTTGCCGGCGATGCAGGCGCCGCGGTGCATGGCACCGGCTTCGCCGGTGTTCGCGGGGCAAGCCCGCTCCCACAATGAGTCAATTTTTAGAAATTGCGCAAGACAGTTGCTCCCAAAGGGCCCCGCTTAAACAGGAACCTTAACGGGTGCTTTTTTCGTGGGTTAAATTCGAGGCAAAAGAAAAAGGGCATCTCAGTCGAGATGCCCTTTTTACATGGTGGGTCGTGTAGGATTCGAACCTACGACCAATTGGTTAAAAGCCAACTGCTCTACCAACTGAGCTAACGACCCTGAAAATGGTCGGGGTGAGGGGATTCGAACTCCTGACATCCTGCTCCCAAAGCAGGCGCGCTACCGGACTGCGCTACACCCCGAGATTGGCTCCGCGACCTGGACTCGAACCAGGGACCCAATGATTAACAGTCATTTGCTCTACCGACTGAGCTATCGCGGAACTGAACTTCGGTACATCTTTACTACTTCGAAGTCTGTGTTAGCTTCGATCTCTTCAGCTTCTCTGCTTTCGCTTTGTCGCTGCTGAGGCCGGCTATTCTACATTCTTCGTTTTGCTTGTCAACCACTTTTTTTCATTCAACTTACTGATTTCTAAGTTGTTTTGCTAACACCGATGTTCCTGGTGATTCGCTTAGTGCCTGACAACGCGGCGTATATTAGGGGCACTCGATTTTAGATGCAAGCAGAAATTTCAAAATTTTCAGCAAGTTATCAAAAAAACCGGCGAGGCCCCGATTTTACGGTGTTTGCCGGGCCTCTTCGCGGGCAAGCCCGCTCCTGCAGTGGCATCAGGGGCATAAAAAAGCCCCGCAGGTGCGGGGCTATTTTTTTCAGCTGGATCAGGCAAAGACGATTTCGTCGCCTTCCACCTTGGCGGTAATCGCCGACCCTGGCAGGAATTTGCCAGAGAGGATCAACTGCGCCAGCGGGTTTTCGATCCAGCGCTGGATCGCACGCTTCAGTGGCCGTGCGCCATACACCGGGTCGTAACCCACTGCAATCAGCTTGTCCAACGCCTCAGGGCTCAGGCTGAGCGACAGTTCACGTTCCAGCAGACGGCTGCGCAGGCGGCCCAGCTGGATTTCGGTAATGCCGGCGATCTGGTCGCGGCCCAGGGGCTCGAATACCACCACTTCGTCGATCCGGTTGATGAACTCCGGACGGAAGTGCGAGCCCACCGCATCCATCACCGCAGCACGCTGCGCCTCACGGTCACCGACCAGTTCCTGGATCTGTGCAGAGCCCAGGTTGGAGGTCATCACGATCACGGTGTTGCGGAAGTCCACAGTACGGCCGTGGCTGTCCGTCAGCCGGCCATCCTCAAGCACCTGCAGCAACACGTTGAACACATCCGGGTGCGCCTTCTCCACCTCGTCGAGCAGCACCACCGAATAAGGCTTGCGCCGTACCGCTTCGGTCAGGTAACCGCCCTCCTCGTACCCTACATAGCCTGGTGGAGCGCCGATCAGACGAGCCACGGAATGTTTCTCCATGAACTCGGACATGTCGATGCGCACCATCGCCTCTTCCGTGTCGAACAGGAACTCGGCCAGGGCCTTGCACAGCTCGGTCTTACCCACACCGGTCGGGCCGAGGAACATGAACGACCCACTTGGCCGGTTCGGGTCGGACAACCCGGCGCGGGAGCGGCGTACGGCGTTGGCCACGGCGGTAACGGCTTCGTGCTGACCGATCACGCGCTGGTGCAGCAGTTCTTCCATCTTCAGCAGCTTTTCGCGCTCGCCTTCGAGCATCTTGGCAACCGGGATGCCGGTCCACTTGGAGACCACTTCGGCAATTTCTTCCTCGGTGACCTTGTTACGCAGCAGCTGGTTTTCCGACTTGCCGTGCTGGTCGACCATCTGCAGGCTGCGCTCCAGGTCCGGGATCACCCCGTACTGCAGCTCGGCCATGCGGCTCAGGTCGCCTTTACGACGGGCGCTTTCAAGCTCTTGGCGAGCCTGCTCGATCTTTTGCTGGATCTGCGCCGAGCCTTGCACTTCAGCTTTCTCGGAGGCCCAGATCTCTTCGAGGTCGGAATACTCACGCTCCAGCCGCTCGATTTCCTCGTGCAGTTTTTCCAGGCGTTTTTTCGCGGCTTCGTCTTCTTCTTTCTTCAGCGCCTGGGATTCCACCTTCAGCTGAATCAGACGACGGTCCAGACGGTCGAGCACTTCAGGCTTGGAGTCGATCTCCATGCGAATGCGGCTGGCCGCTTCGTCGATCAGGTCGATGGCTTTGTCCGGCAGCTGGCGGTCAGTGATGTAGCGATGGCTGAGCTTGGCCGCCGCAATGATCGCGCCGTCGGTGATGGCCACCTTGTGGTGCACTTCGTAGCGTTCTTTCAGGCCGCGCAGGATGGCAATGGTGTCTTCCTCGCTCGGCTCTTCTACCAGTACCTTCTGGAAGCGACGCTCCAGGGCGGCGTCTTTTTCGATGAACTGGCGGTACTCGTTGAGCGTGGTGGCGCCAACGCAATGCAGCTCGCCACGGGCCAGGGCCGGTTTGAGCATGTTGCCCGCGTCCATGGCGCCCTCGCCTTTACCGGCGCCGACCATGGTGTGCAGTTCGTCGATGAACAGGATGATCTGGCCTTCCTGTTTGGACAGCTCGTTAAGCAGCGACTTCAGGCGCTCTTCGAACTCGCCGCGGTACTTGGCACCGGCGATCAGCGCCCCCATGTCCAGCGCCAGCAGGCGCTTGCCTTTGAGGCCATCGGGCACTTCGCCGTTGATGATGCGCTGGGCCAGGCCTTCGGCGATGGCGGTTTTACCCACGCCAGGCTCACCGATCAGCACCGGGTTGTTCTTGGTACGCCGTTGCAGCACCTGCACGGTACGGCGGATTTCGTCATCGCGGCCGATCACCGGGTCCAGCTTGCCCTCTTCGGCACGCTTGGTCAGGTCGACCGTGTACTTGTCCAGAGCCTGGCGCGACTCTTCGGCGTTGGCGTCGTTGACTGCCGCGCCGCCACGCAGGTTATTGATGGCGTTTTCCAGGGCCTTCTTGGTCACACCCTGGCTCAACAGCAGCTTGCCGAGCTTGCTGTTCTCGTCCATGGCGGCCAACAGCACCAGCTCGCTGGAGATGAACTGGTCGCCCTTTTGCTGGGCCAGGCGGTCGGCCTGGTTGAGCAGGCGCGCCAGGTCCTGGGACATGTTCACGTCGCCCGTGGGGTTCTGGATTTTCGGCAGTTGGTCGAGTTCTTTCACCAGTGCCTGACGCAGGCTGTTGATGTCGAAGCCGACTTGCATCAGCAGCGGCTTGATCGACCCGCCCTGCTGTTCGATCAGGGCCTGCACCAGGTGCAGGGGCTCGATGGCAGGGTGGTCCATGCCTACGGCGAGGGACTGAGCGTCGGATATTGCTAATTGAAGCTTGCTGGTCAAACGGTCTATTCGCATGGGAGTACCTTCCTGTTAGGGCAGGTCGGAGCGATGGACAGCGCCTTTAATGAAGAAACCTGCCAGAGATGACCAATAGATATGGGTGATTCTGGAAGATTCAAGCGTAGCGGGGTTGACCGAGGTCAACCTCATGGATTAGTGGTGGCTGCGTTGAGGGCTTGCCCGCGTAGAGGCGTGATACGTCAGCGAGGGGCTAGCCAGACCAACGAGGCAAACCGCCCACCTTGGGGCGTGCGGCGATACGAGAAGAACCGTGAGTCGCTGACCGTGCAGAAACCACCGCCATACACCGCCGTCACGCCACGCGCCGCCAGGCGAATACGCGCCAGCGCATAAATGTCGGCCATCAGCTTGCCCGGCCGCTCACCGTCGACAAAGGCCTTGGCAGCCTCCGGGTGCACGGCGGTAAAGGCATCACGCACTTCCAGCCCCACTTCGAACGCCTGCGGGCCAATGGCCGGGCCCAGCCACACCAGCACGTCTTCAGGCGGCAGGGCCAAACGGTCGAGGGTCGCTTCCAGCACCCCGCCCGCCAACCCGCGCCAGCCAGCATGGGCTGCAGCCACGCGGGTACCCGCACGGTCACAGAACAGTGCGGGCAGGCAATCGGCAGTCATTACGGTGCAGGCGATACCGGGCTGATCAGTCCAGCTGGCGTCGGCCTCGGCCACCACGGCCGGGTCGGCATCCGCCACCACCAAGCCATGCACTTGCTTGAGCCAGGCAGGCTGGATAGCAAATTCATCGCTCAGACGGCGGCGGTTTTCGGCGACTGCGACAGGGTCATCACCCACGTGATCACCCAGGTTGAACGCTTCATAGGGCGGCAGGCTGACGCCGCCCTGACGCGTAGTGACACAAGCGCGAACCGAGGCCGGGGCCGGCCAGTCAGGAAACAGCAGCGCCTGCGTCAGACCGTTCATCCGATAAAGCTCTCGCGGTCTTCGTTCAGCAGTGTCAGCAACCAGAGGAAATCATCCGGCAACGGCGATTCCCACTTCATGACTTCACCGGTAATCGGGTGGGCCAGCGCGAGGAAACGCGCATGCAGCGCCTGACGCGGGAAGGTCTTGACCGCCTCGACCATGGTTGGGCTTGCAGCCGGCGGAATGCGGAAGCGCCCACCGTACGTCTGGTCGCCGACCAGTGGGAAGCCCACATGGGCCATGTGCACACGGATCTGGTGGGTACGGCCGGTTTCCAGCTTGACCCGCACGTGAGTGTGGGAGCGGAAGCGCTTGAGCACACGGTAGTGGCTGACCGCCGGCTTGCCGCCGTCGGTTACCGCCATGCGCTGGCGCATGCCGCCGTGGCGACCGATCGGGGCGTCGATCTTGCCGCCGGAGGTCACCACACCAATCACGATGCACTCATAGATGCGGCTGACCTTGCGGCTTTGCATTTGCTCGACCAGCCGGGTCTGCGCCTGCAGGGTCTTGGCCACCACCATCAGACCGGTGGTGTCCTTGTCCAGACGGTGGACGATGCCGGCGCGCGGCACGTTGATGATGTCTGGCACGTGGTGCAGCAAGGCATTGAGCAGGGTACCGCTGGCATGGCCCGCGGCCGGGTGCACAACCAGCCCGGCAGGCTTGTTGATCACCATGATATGGTCGTCTTCGTAGACGATATCCAGCTCAATGTCTTCTGCGATCCACTCGCCCTGGGCCTCTTGTTCGGCCTGTAGGGCAAGCAAAGAGCCACCATAGACGGTGTCTCGAGGGCGCACGACGGCACCATCGACCGTCAGGCGGCCCTCTTTGATCCACGTAGTAAGCCGCGAACGCGAGTACTCGGCGAACAATTGGGCGGCGACCTGGTCGAGGCGTTGACCGCCCAGATCGGACGGTACCTCTGCGCTAAGTTGAATGATCTCGGACATGCTCGATTCGGCGGGCGCACAGCCTTTGGTTTCGGCTGCGAGCTTGTGGTTAAATACGGCTTCTTTTGTCCCGGGGTTGGCCGGGGCGCTCATCATAACAGGACGGCACCGCCCAAGACAGCGGCCGTCAAAGGGACGCAAGCCGCCATGCAAGTGAAACACCTGCTGCTGATCGCCATCCTCGGGCTTACCGCGGCCTGTTCCTCTAACAAGGAAGTCATTGACGAGAACCTCAGCGAAGCCGAGCTGTACCAGCAGGCCCAGGCTGACCTGGACAATTCCAGCTACACCAGTGCCGTGAACAAGCTCAAGGCCCTGGAGTCGCGTTACCCGTTCGGCCGTTACGCCGACCAGGCGCAGCTCGAACTGATCTACGCCAACTACAAGAACACCGAGCCGGAGGCCGCCAAGTCCGCCGCCGAGCGTTTCATCCGCCTGCACCCGCAGCACCCGAACGTCGACTACGCCTACTACCTCAAGGGCCTGACGTCGTTCGACCAGGACCGTGGCCTGCTGGCGCGCTTCCTGCCGCTGGACATGACCAAGCGTGACCCGGGTGCCGCCCGTGACTCGTACAACGAATTCGCCCAGCTGACCAGCCGCTTCCCGAACAGCCGCTACGCGCCAGACGCCAAGCAGCGCATGATCTACCTGCGCAACCTGCTGGCCTCCTACGAGATCCACGTGGCCGACTACTACCTGGGCCGCCAGGCTTATGTCGCTGCCGCCAACCGTGGCCGCTACGTGGTCGAGAACTTCCAGGAAACGCCATCGGTCGGTGACGGCCTGGCAATCATGGTCGAGGCGTACCAGAAGATGCACTTGGACGAGCTGGCTGCCACCAGCCTGGAAACCCTCAAGCTCAACTACCCTGACCACCCGAGCCTGGTCGACGGCGAGTTCCAGCCCAAGCAGACCGAGTCTGACGGCCGTGGCTGGCTGTCCAAGGCGACCCTGGGCCTGATCGAAACCGACGCCCCGCTGCCGCCGGGCGAAACCCGCGCCAACCAGGACGTGGTCAAGCAGTTCCAGGACGCTCGCTCCGAGATGCCGCAAGAGCTGTTGCCGAAAGACGAAAATGGCGACGTGATTCTGCCGCCTGGCCCGAAAGAAGCCGAGCAGGACCGTTCGTGGTTCAGCTACATGACCTTTGGTCTGTTCGACTGATTGATCGCAACACAAGAAAGGGAGGCCTTGGGCCTCCCTTTTTTATTGGCTGCGTCCTAGACTGTCGGCTTCTTCATTCGACAAGCTGGACACCATGGTTCGCCTACTTTTCTGGATCGCCCTGATCGCCGCCGCGTTCTGGCTGTGGCGCAAGTTCAAGATCAGCCAGCAATCCCACCCTGAGCCGAAGCTCGACGACCCGCTGAAGATGGTGCGCTGCGCCCATTGTGGCGTGCACCTGCCTAATGACCGGGCGCTGCAGCTGGGCAAGGAGTGGTACTGCAGCCAGGCGCACCTTGAGCAGGGGCCTGGGCAATCGCGCTGAGGCGGGATTCGCTGAATGGGGGCGCTGCGCGCCCCAATCGCGACGCGAGGCCGCTCCTACAGAACAGCGTCATCGCCTGTAGGAGCGGCCTTGTGTCGCGAAAGGCCCGCAAAGCGGGCCCGGCACTCTCAGCCCAAGCGCCCTGCCGGCGCATACGGCGCCGGGTCGATGATCGGCTCAGCCCCGGTCAGCAAATCGACGAACAGCTGGCAAGACGCGGGCGCCAGCACCAGCCCATTGCGGTAATGCCCGCAATTGAGCCACAACCCATCATGCCCAGGCACCGGCCCGATATACGGAATACCTTCCGGCGACCCCGGCCGCAGCCCAGCCCAATGCCCCACCACCGTGGCCTCTGCCAGTTCCGGCAGCAACTCGACCGCCGAAGCCTTGAGGCTTTCCAGCGCCTGCTCGGTCGGGGTCTTGTCGTATCCAGCATGCTCCAGCGTACTGCCCACCAGAATATGCCCGTCACGGCGCGGAATGGCGTAACGCCCCTTGGCCAGCACCATGCTCGGCAAAAAGTCCTCGGCACACTTGAACAGGATCATCTGGCCCTTCACCGGCTCTACCGGCAGTTCCAGGCCCAGCGTGCGCAGCAGGTCGCCGCTCCAGGCGCCTGCGCTCAGTACCACTTCATCGGCATTGATCACGCCATCCGCCGTCTGCACACCGGTAACGCGCTCACCCTCATGCCGGAAGCCTGTCACCTGGCAGTGCTCACGCAAGCTCACGTTCGGTAGCGCCAGCAATGCTGCCTTGAGCGACTTCACCAAACGTGGATTGCGCACGTTGGCCACACCCGCCATGTAGATGGCGCGCTTGAAGCCAGGGCCCAGCACCGGTACGGCGTCATAGGCCGCCGAGATATCCACAGCACTGAGCGGGCGTCGCTCGCGCTCGGCCCAGGCCAATGCCTCGGCTTCATCATCCAGGTCCAACCAATACAACCCGGTGGTATGCACCTGAGGATCAATGCCCGTGGTAGCGAACAGGTGCTCGCCCAGTTGTGGATAAAAATCCTGGGACCAATGCGCCAAAGCGGTTACCGCCGGGCTGTAGCGCCATGGGTACAGCGGCGAGACGATACCGCCGCCGGCCCAGGACGACTCGCGGCCGACCTCCCCCTGATCGCAGATCACGACCTGCCCGACGCTCGCCGCCAGGTTGAATGCCGTCAGCAGGCCGATAACCCCGCCGCCGACCACCACTACTTGCTTGCTCATCTGTCGATCCAAACACCTGAAGTAAAACCGCGATGCGCCGGGCATCATTCATTCTTCAGCTTCCCCAGCATCGCTCGCGGCCTTCCAGGCTGCCCGGGTTGCTCTGCACACCGCTTTGGTCGAGCTGAAAATCACCACAGCGGTCATCGGCCATCAGGCTATTCGGCAGCCGCCTTGCGCTCAGCTTAAAGGTATCGCTGCTGCGCTGGGCCTGCAGGCTGTAATGACGGTTGGCAGTGGGCAAGGCCAGCTCGCCTTCGGCGTATTGGCCCGTGCGCACGCGGTGGCGCTCCAGGCGCAAGGCAGCGTCATGCAGCAGGCCAACCACTTCACTGCGTGCGGCTCGCCGAAGCTGGTCGCTGTAACTGGGGTAGGCAATGGCTGCCAGAATGCCGGTCACGGCCACGACAATCAACAATTCGATCAGGGTCAGGCCTTGCTGCATGTCAGGGTTCCCTCAATCGTTGTCGCCAGAGGATGCGCCGCACCTCATCACCGGACAGGGCATACACCGCTTCAAGTACATGGCGCGACTCGACCTGTCGGCTGACGGCAGTCACCCTGAACAAGGTGGCCTGTTGGCCCTCGGGCAAGTGGGCGACGCGGTCGCTTGTGCCAAGGTTGTGCACCTGAAAATAGCCGCTTTCGATGCGCTGCCAGCTGCCTTGCAAGTCGTGCGGGCGTTGTGGCGGCTGGCAGGGCTTGCACAGCGGGGGCGTAACCAGCGTTAGCTGGTCAACAGCCAGCAGCAGTGTCTGTTCGGCTTCATCAAGTGCCTTGAGCCCATCACGCCAGTAGCCGGCCATGCGTGTTTCAACCAGCGCATCTCGCAGCGCCGAGGCCGCGATCAGGCCAAGCAGCAAGCTCAGCACCAGCGCCAACAGCAACACCACACCGCGTTGGCGCTTCACAGTTCGGGCACCGGGTTACGCAGCGCCACACTCAGCGCATGCTGCTGTTCGATGCGCAGGGTGGGCTCGTACAGGGTCAGGTGCACATCTACCCGCCCGCCCTGCGGTGTTTCGACGAACGCCACGCGCATCTCGCGCACATGGTCGACCAACGGTTGCGGAGTGCCTCGTCGCCGGAACTTCAACGTACCGTCTTCCAGCGCATACACGTGCCGGCTGATAGGGAACGCTAACAGCTGACCGCTGCTTTCAGCTCGGCCCTTGTGCACGTGGGCCTCGTCGGTGCAGTTGGTCAGCAGCGTCCAACCTGGAGCACCGCTATGCCCTGGCAGCTCGGCGACCACCAAGCTCAAGCTAGTGGGGCTCACATGCAGCGGTCGGGCGAAGGCCTGAAGTGCTTCCGGGTCGTTGAAATCGCCGGGCTGCAAGCGCAGGCAACCGAACATGCCGGCCATGCGAATATCCTGGGCCATGCGCTGCAAGGCCAGCCGGGCATCATCCTGCAGGCGTGCGGCCACACCTTGCAGCCGCCAGGTTTGATGGGCAGACACGAACAGCTGGCTAGCCGCTGCCAGCAGCCCCAAACCGATGGCGAGCGCCAGTACCCCTTCAAGCAGGCTGAAGCCGCCTTGTGCGCGCTTCACCGCTGCACCTTCCGCGCATCAGCTGCCCTGCTCCGCTCTAGCTGCGTGTGTTTCAACAAGGCGGCCTGCGCGTCGTGCCGAGCGCTGTCGGTTGCCTGCAGTGCGCGCACCTGCAGCGCAGCAGCGGCAAACAGGCCCACTGCCACGACCACCATGGCCAGCAGTACCTCGAGAAGCGTCATGCCCCCTTCCATCGTTCGCATCCCTGCGCCCCCTGCGACTTTTCCTGCAGCTGTTTAATCACTGGGCGACTGGATCAATTGCCCTGCGACGTTGAAGCTGAAGCGAAGCACGTCCAGGGAGAAATGCACGGTGCGGCAACAGGGTGCAACACTGATACAAATGATGTTGGCGCTGGCCATGGCGGCCGTTCTGACACAGCTGGGGATGCCGGCCTACACCGGGCTTTCTGATGACTTACATAGCGCAGCCGCAGCGCGGGACCTGGCCCAGGCACTGCGCAGCGCGCGCAGCCACGCCTTGCTGCAAGGCCAGACAGTGCGGGTGCAGCCGATGGAAAGCGATTGGGGTAAGGGTTGGCGTGTGGTGCTTGAACACAATCAGCAGGTGCTGCGTGAACACCGCTTGTCGCGGCCGCTGAGAATTGCCCACAACACGCCGGGGCAGGTGAGGTTCAGTGCAGTAGGTGTTCCGCTGGGGCGTAGCAATTCAACACTGGAGATCTGCGAACGCGCCTCCCCCACCGGCCAGCATCACGTCGTGCTGTCGACCAGCGGCAGAATCAGCGTGCGCACAGGTGAGCCCGAGCGGGGCTCTCTGTGCGCACGCTCTTGATCAGATCAGCGAACGAACCCGCAGCTCTTTGGGCATCGAGA
Source organism: Pseudomonas sp. Y3 TE3536 (assembly GCF_053629175.1). Classification (NCBI taxonomy): domain Bacteria; kingdom Pseudomonadati; phylum Pseudomonadota; class Gammaproteobacteria; order Pseudomonadales; family Pseudomonadaceae; genus Pseudomonas; species Pseudomonas sp. Y3 TE3536. The sequence goes on from NZ_JBRJHU010000001.1 coordinate 1,246,483, forward strand.
ACGTGATGTTCTCTTCACGCCCATCGAGCTCTTCGGCGCCAGAAGCGCCCCACGCCTTGAGCTGCTCGATCACACCACGCACCAGCACCTCTGGGGCAGAAGCACCCGCCGTGATGCCGATGCGGGCGGCGTCGCCAAACCAGCTGCGCTGCAGGTCCTCGGCACCATCGATCAGGTAGGCCGGGGTGCCCATGCGCTCGGCCAGCTCACGCAGGCGGTTGGAGTTGGAGCTGTTCGGGCTGCCGACCACCAGGACCACGTCACATTCGTCGGCCAGTTGCTTGACTGCATCCTGGCGGTTCTGGGTGGCGTAGCAAATGTCATCCTTACGCGGGCCACCGATGTTCGGGAAGCGCGCACGCAGGGCATCGATGACACGGCTGGTGTCATCCATCGACAGCGTGGTCTGGGTCACGAAGGCCAGGTGGTCCGGGTCGCGCACCTGCAGCTTGGCAACATCCTCCTCGTCTTCGACGAGGTAGATGGCGCCGCCGTTGCTGGCGTCGTACTGCCCCATGGTGCCTTCCACTTCCGGGTGCCCGGCGTGGCCGATGAGAATGCACTCACGGCCGTCGCGGCTGTACTTGGCCACCTCGATGTGCACCTTGGTGACCAGGGGGCACGTGGCATCGAACACCTTCAGGCCACGCCCGGCCGCTTCCTGGCGCACGGCCTGGGAAACGCCATGGGCGCTGAAGATGACGATGACGTCGTCAGGCACCTGCTCCAGCTCTTCGACGAAGATGGCACCGCGGTTGCGCAGGTCTTCGACCACGAACTTGTTGTGCACCACTTCGTGGCGTACGTAAATCGGCGGGCCGAAGACTTCCAGGGCACGGTTGACGATCTCGATCGCCCGGTCGACCCCCGCGCAAAAGCCGCGAGGGTTGGCGAGTTTGATTTGCATGCTCGGCTCCAGGCTTACAAGGCTTTCACATCGAGGATCTCCACCTCGAAGCTCAGGGTCTTGCCAGCCAGTGGGTGATTGAAGTCGATGGTCACCTGCGCGTCATCGAAGGCTTTGACCACGCCCGGCAGCTCGGCGTTGGCGGCGTCGTTGAAGATCACCAGCAGGCCTTCGGACAACTCCATGTCGGTGAACTGCGAGCGCGGCATCACTTGCACATTCTGCGGGTTCGGTTGGCCGAAGGCGTTCTCCGGGGCCACGGTTACGGTGCGCTTGTCGCCGGCCTTGAAGCCGAACAGCGCGGCTTCGAAACCGGGTAGCAGGTTGCCGTCACCGACCTTGAACATGGCGGGCGACTTGTCGAACGTGCTGTCGACCGTGTCGCCGTTTTCAAGGTGCAGCGCGAAGTGCAAGGTGACTTCGGTGTTCTGGCCAATACGGGTGTCAGTCATGGACAGGCTCCTCGGACTTCTTGCTCTTGAACATATCCAGCGCCAGCATCACCGCACCAACGGTGATGGCACTGTCGGCCAGGTTGAAGGCCGGGAAATAATGGCGGTTCTGCCAGTGCACCAGGATGAAGTCGACCACGTGGCCAAGCACGATGCGGTCATACAGGTTACCCAGCGCACCACCCAGCACCAATGCCAAGGCGACGGCCAGCCAGGTCTCGCTGCGCCCCAGGCGCTTGAGCCAGACCACCAGCACCGCACTGACCACCAGGGCGATCAGGGCGAACAGCCAACGCTGCCAGCCGGAGCTGTCGGCGAGGAAGCTGAACGCCGCCCCGGTGTTGTAGGCCAAGGTCCAGCTGAAGTAGTCAGGAATGACCACGATCTGCTGGTACAGGCTCAACTTGCCTTCGAAATAGACCTTGGTGACCTGGTCAAGGACCAGGACCACCAGGCTCAGCCAGAGCCAGGCAAGGCGCCCGAAGCGCCCCGCAACAGGGTTAGGCATAGTGGCGCACCTCGCCCGAACCGCTCAGGTTGTCGACGCAACGGCTGCAGATTTCCGGGTGCTCCGGGTGGCTGCCAACGTCGGCGCGGAAGTGCCAGCAGCGGCCGCACTTGGCGTGGCCAGACTTGACCACTTTCAGCTTGAGGCCTTCGACTTCGGTCGCCACGGCATCCGCCGGTGCCTGCACGAACGGCACCACGCTGGCAGCCGAGGTGATCAGCACGAAGCGCAGCTCGTCGCCCAGCTTGCTCAGGTCGGCGCTCAGGCCTTCTTCGGCGTACAGGGTAACTTCGGCTTGCAGGTTGCCACCAATGACCTTGGCGGTACGCTGGTTTTCCAGCTCCTTGTTGACCGATGCCTTGACCGCCATGACGCGGTCCCAGTAGGCACGGTCCAGCTCGGTGCCTTCCGGCAGCTCGCTCAGGCCCTGGTACCAGCCGTTAAGCATCACCGACTCGTTGCGCTCGCCCGGCAGGTACTGCCAGATTTCGTCGGCGGTGAAGGCCAGGATCGGCGCGATCCAGCGCACCAGCGCTTCGCTGATGTGGTACAGCGCAGACTGGCACGAACGGCGCGCGACACTGTTGGCGCCGGTGGTGTACTGGCGGTCCTTGATGATGTCGAGGTAGAAGCCACCCAGCTCCTGCACGCAGAAGTTGTGGATCTTCGAGTAGACGTTCCAGAAGCGGTACTCGCTGTAGTGCTCTTCCAGCTCGCGCTGCAGCAGCAGCGTGCGGTCCACTGCCCAACGGTCCAGGGCCAGCATGTCCTCTGGGGCCAGCAGGTCGCGGGACGGATCGAAGCCCGACAGGTTGGACAGCAGGAAGCGCGCGGTGTTGCGGATACGGCGGTAGGCGTCGGCGCTACGCTGCAGGATCTGCTCGGAAACCGCCATCTCACCGGAGTAGTCGGTGGCCGAAACCCACAGGCGCAGGATGTCGGCACCCAGGGTGTTGTTGACCTTTTCCGGCTCGATGGTGTTGCCCAGCGACTTGGACATCTTGCGGCCGTTCTCGTCCACGGTGAAGCCGTGGGTCAGCAACTCGCGGTACGGCGCGTGGTTGTCGATGGCGCAACCGGTCAGCAAGGACGAGTGGAACCAGCCGCGGTGCTGGTCGGAGCCTTCCAGGTACAGGTCGGCGACCGGGCCGGTAGCGTGGCCGATGTCGTGCGAGCCACGCAGCACGTGCCAGTGGGTGGTGCCGGAGTCGAACCACACGTCCAGGGTGTCGGTGATCTTGTCGTACTGGCCGGCTTCGTCACCGAGCAGTTCGGCGGCGTCCAGCTTGAACCAGGCCTCGATGCCTTCTTGCTCGACGCGCTTGGCCACGGCTTCCATCAGCTCGACGGTACGCGGGTGCAGCTCGCCGGTCTGCTTGTGCAGGAAGAACGGGATCGGCACACCCCAGTTGCGCTGACGCGAGATGCACCAGTCCGGGCGATTGGCGATCATCGAGTGCAGGCGCGCCTGGCCCCAGGCCGGGACGAACTTGGTTTCTTCGATGGCCTTGAGCGCGCGCTCACGCAGCGGCTCGCCGGTGGTTGGCTGCTTGTCCATGCCGACGAACCACTGCGCGGTGGCGCGGTAGATCAGCGGGGTTTTGTGGCGCCAGCAGTGCATGTAGCTGTGGCTGATGGTTTCGGAGTGCATCAGCGCGCCAACTTCGCCCAGCTTCTCGACGATGGCCGGGTTGGCCTTCCAGATGAACTGGCCGCCAAAGAACTCCAGCGACTCGACATACACGCCGTTGCTCTGCACCGGCGTGAGGATGTCGTCGTTGACCATGCCGTAGCGCTTGCAGGTGACGAAGTCGTCTTCACCGTAGGCAGGTGCGGAGTGGACCACACCAGTACCGGCGCCCAGCTCGACGTAGTCAGCCAGGTAGAGTGGCGACAGGCGGTCGTAGAACGGGTGGCGGAAGTTGATCAGCTCCAGGGCCGAGCCTTGGGCGGTCGCAACCACCGAGCCTTCCAGGTTGTAACGCTTGAGGCACGACTCGACCAGCTCTTCAGCCAGCACCAGCAGGCGCTCGCCAGTGTCGACCAGGGCGTACTTGAACTCCGGGTGGATGTTCAGCGCCTGGTTGGCAGGGATGGTCCACGGGGTGGTGGTCCAGATCACGATGGCGGCAGGCTTGGCCAGCGAGGCCAGGCCAAAGGCGGCGGCCAGCTTGTCGGCGTCGGCGACCGGGAAGGCCACGTCGATGGTCTGCGACTTCTTGTCGGCGTATTCGACTTCGGCTTCGGCCAGTGCCGAACCGCAATCGAAGCACCAGTTCACAGGCTTGAGGCCCTTGAACACGAAACCTTGCTTGACCATCTCGGCCAGGGCACGGATTTCACCGGCCTCGTTGGCGAAGTTCATGGTCTTGTAAGGGTTGTCCCAGTCGCCCAGCACACCCAGGCGGATGAACTCGGTCTTCTGCCCTTCGATCTGCTCGGCGGCGTACTCGCGGCACAGCTCGCGGGTGCGGTCGGCGGACAGGTGCTTACCGTGGGTGACTTCGACCTTGTGTTCGATCGGCAGGCCATGGCAGTCCCAGCCCGGCACGTAGGGCGCGTCAAAGCCCGCCAGGGTCTTGGAACGGACGATCATGTCCTTGAGGATCTTGTTCAGCGCATGACCGATGTGGATCTTGCCGTTGGCATAGGGCGGGCCGTCGTGCAGGACGAACTTCGGACGATCCTTGCCAATTTCGCGCAGCTTCTGGTACAGGCCAATGCTGTCCCAGCGCTGCAGAATCTGCGGTTCGCGCTGAGGCAGGCCGGCCTTCATCGGGAAGGCGGTGTCCGGAAGGTTTAGCGTGGCTTTGTAGTCGGTCATTTCAGGCTCTTCGTTAGCGGTTGAGCGTGCCAATGTGCACGTGCGGCGGCGATGTCCGCGTCGATCGCCGACTTCAGCGCCTCAAGGGAGGCGAATCGCTGCTCTTCACGCAGCTTGTGGTGGAACTCCACCGTCAGACGCCGGCCATACAGGTCGCCGGCATAATCCAGAAGATGAATCTCCAGGTGCGGGCGCCCATCACCAGCAACGGTGGGGCGCACGCCGATATTGCCGACACCCGGCCAGGCCTTGCCGTCGATTTCGATGCTGGCCAGGTAAACCCCGGACAACGGCACGCGGCGGCGCTTGAGCTGGATGTTGGCGGTGGGCGTGCCAAGTTGGCGCGCGAGTTTTTGGCCGTGCAAGACCCGGCCAGTGATGCGGTACGGGCGGCCCAGCAGGTGCTCGGCCAGTTCGAAGTCGCCTTCGGACAACGCCTTGCGCACTTCGGTGCTGCTGACCCGCAAACCATCCTGGATAACCGTGTTGGCGGCTTCGACGGTGAACCCGTACTTGTCGCCGGCCTCGACCAGGAAGGCAAAATCGCCTGCGCGGTCGCAGCCAAAGCGGAAGTCGTCGCCCACTTCGAGGTGCCGCACGCCCAGGCCGTCGACCAGGATGGCCTTGACGAACTCATCGGCGCTGAGCTTGCTCAGGCGCTGGTTGAATGCCAGGCACAGCACGCGGTCGATGCCTTCGGCGGCCAGTAGCTCGACCTTGTCGCGCAGCCGAGCCAGACGCGCCGGGGCAGTATCGGGGGCAAAGTATTCGCGCGGCTGTGGCTCGAAGATCACCACGCAGGTCGGCAGGCCAAGTGCTTGGCCGCGCTCGCGCAGACGCGCCAGGATTGCCTGGTGGCCGCGGTGAACCCCGTCGAAGTTGCCAATGGTGGCGACACAGCCCCGGTGCTCGGGGCGCAGGTTGTGAAGACCTCGAACCAGCTGCATAACGCGCTTCTTGCTCATAAAGTGGCCGATTATAACCACACCCGGGCGCCGGTGACAGGCAGCAGCGCCCAGGGGTGGCGTGGAATGCGAAAAACCGACGCCTGACGTGCGCTAGGCCTCAGTGCAGGGCCTTGCGGGCAAAATGCCGAGGCCGGAAGCCGCACAGGTACAGGCAGCCGAAATACGTCACGATGCCCGCCAGGATCAGCGCCCCGAGACGCACGAAGCGCTCGAGCATGCCGCCCTGCTCCCAGGCCGGCATGACGTGCATGCCCGCCAGCAAAACCGCCGACATCAATGTAACTGCCAATACCAGCTTGAACAGAAAGCGTGCCCAGCCCGCTTGCGGCTCGAACAGCCCTTGGCTGCGCAGCTTCCAGAACAGCAGGCCAGCATTGAGGCAGGCACCCAGGCTGATCGCCAGGGCCAGGCCAGCATGCGCAAGCGGGCCAACCAGGACCAGGTTCAACAGCTGAGTGCAGACCAGCGTGAACACCGCGATCTTCACGGGTGTCCGGATATTCTGCTGCGCATAGAAGCCTGGTGCCAGTACCTTGACCAGAATGATCGCCAACAGGCCCACAGAATAGGCCATCAACGCACGCTGGGTCATGGCCGCATCGAACGCGCTGAACTTGCCGTACTGGAACAGCGCCACAGTCAGCGGCTCGGCGAGAATGGCCATGGCCAGTGTGCAAGGCAACACCAGCAGGAAGCACAGGCGCAGGCCCCAGTCGAGGATGCGCGAGTATTCTTCGCGGTCCTTGTTGGCGTAGGTCTTGGCCAACGTCGGCAGCAGGATGGTGCCCAGGGCCACGCCGAGCACGCCGGACGGCAGCTCCATCAGGCGATCGGCGTAATACATCCACGACACCGAGCCGGCTACCAGGAACGAGGCGAAGATGGTGTTGATGATCAGCGATATCTGGCTGACCGAAACGCCGAGGATTGCCGGCAGCATCTGCTTGAGCACGCGCCATACACCGGTGTCGCGCAGGTTCAGGCGTGGCAGTACGAGCATGCCGATCTTCTTCAGTGCCGGCAGCTGGTACAGCAGTTGCGCCAGGCCGCCTGCCAGTACACCCCAGGCCAACGCCATGATTGGCGGGTCGAAATACGGCGTGAGCACCACGGCGAAGAAGATCATCGCCACGTTCAGCAGGGTCGGGGTAAACGCCGGGACCGAGAATCGGTTCCAGGTATTGAGGATCGCCCCCGCCAGCGACGACAGCGAAATCAGCAATATATAAGGAAAGGTCACCCGCAACAGGTCGGTGGTAAGCGCGTACTTTTCGGCGCTGTCGACGAACCCAGGCGCTGTCGCCCACACCACCCAGGGTGCTGCGAGGATGCCAACGGCCGTGACCAGGGCCAGGACCAGGGTCAGCAGGCCGCTGACATACGCAATAAAGGTACGGGTCGCCTCCTCGCCCTGCTGGGTCTTGTATTCGGCCAGAATCGGCACGAACGCTTGCGAAAACGCCCCCTCGGCAAAAATCCGCCGCAGCAGGTTGGGCAGCTTGAACGCGATGAAAAAGGCATCAGTGGCGATGCCGGCACCAAATACACGCGCCAGGATGGTGTCGCGCACAAAGCCCAACACCCTGGAAATCATGGTGATTGAGCTGACAGCGGCCAGGGATTTGAGCAGATTCATCGAAAAGATTCACGTCAGAGACAGAGGACGCTGCAGACAGCGTTCGAATGTGCGATACTCCCGCGCCTTCGCAGGGGAGCCAAAAATTCCCGAGTTTACAGGTCGCGCAGCAGAAAGGAATCTTTCCCTCTTGTTGGCGCACCGCTCGGCGGAACCTTGCAGGTGGCCTTGACATCCGTTCGACTGATCGGCATGATTCGCGGCCTATTTTGTTTGCTATTTACCTAAAGTCTTTCGAGGAGCTCGACGGTGGCCAACACACCTTCCGCCAAGAAACGTGCAAAACAGGCTGAGAAGCGTCGCAGCCACAACGCCAGCCTGCGTTCCATGGTCCGCACCTACATCAAGAATGTAGTTAAAGCCATCGACGCAAAAGACGCTGAAAAAGCGCAAGCCGCTTACGTTCTGGCTGTGCCTGTAATCGACCGTATGGCCGATAAAGGCATCATCCACAAGAACAAAGCTGCTCGCCACAAAGGCCGTCTGAATGGCCACATCAAGGCGCTGAAAGAAGCTGCAGCTGCCTAAGCGACATGCTTGTCAAAAAACCGACCCTAGGGTCGGTTTTTTGTTGCCTGCGATTTTTAATTGCATGGGCTTTGTGTAGGAGCAGCCTTGTGCTGCGAAGAGGCGGGTGTAAGCACCTGACATCAAGGGTGCCTGCACCGGCCTCTTCGCAGCACAAGGCTGCTCCTACACAAAGCTAGGGCCGCATTAGGCGGCCCTGGCATGCATCACTTGGCTATCTGGATCTTCGGCGCCCACTGCAGCCATTGATCCTCTGCCTTGTCGAACAGGGCAAAGGTTTGTTGCGGCCGCGCCGGGTTGCCCATCTGCTCACCATCCGGGGTGGCAAAGGCAATACCGCCATCGATCAGTGTCTCCAGCGACTCGGTACGCACCGTAGCGCCCTTCAACAGCCCCCAATCGAAGCCAAAGCCACTGCTGTTCCAGAAGCGGCTGCCGCTGCGCACCAATGCGGCATAGCGCGGCTCGATAAGGATATGGATCAGCACGCGGTCGGCGCTCTGGCCCAGCTCGAAGCCTGTCACCTTGCCGACTGCAACTTCACGGTAGGTCACCGGCACACCCGGCTTGATCGAGCCACGCCGCGGTGCACTGAGCGTCAACGGCAAGCCGACCTCAGGGCCAGCTACCTCTGGGGCATCTGCCAGGGCAATGAAATCACGCTGCGTGCCTCTGTCTTTGGCCGCCGGCTGCACTTCCAGGTATTGCCCACCAATCAAGGTGTCCAGGTTTTCAGTACGCACCAGGCCCAGCGCAGGCTTGACCACCCAGAACTGGGTGCCGACCCGGGCAATACGCTCCGCCGCTTCGGTAATGCGTGCCCGCAACAGCACCGCCTGCAAGTCTGCGGTCAGGTCGACGCTTTCGATACTGCCAACGTCCAGGCCACGGAAGCGGATCGGCGTGCCTGGCTTCAAGCCATCGGCACGGTCGACACGAATGGTGATCAAGGTACCCGCACGATTGACCGCCTCCTCGCTGTCATGCAGGCGGAAGCGTGGAATATGACGCTTGAGCGCCACATCAGGCCTTGGCGTGTCGAAGGCGATACCGCCAGCCATCAGGGTTTGCAGTGATTCACTTTTGATCTTGATGCCCGACAACCCACCGGTCAGGGTAATACCACTGACATTCCAGAAGCGCGACGAGCCGTTGACCAGCTTCTCGTACTCCTTCTCGATGTGCACACCGATCAGGATGCGGTTGCTGTTGCGGGCGAACTGGTAGCTCTGCACGCTACCCACTTTCACCTGGCGATACATCACCGGGCTACCGACTTCCAACGAACCCAGGGTATCGGCGAACAGCACCATGTGCAGGCCCGGTGCCTTGAGGTCCAGCGGCGGCGCCTTGGGCCGAGCTTCGAACTCACGCAGCGGCTTGGCGCCCTTCTCGCCGGGGCGAATGGCAATGTAGTTACCTTTTACCAAAGCCTCCAGGCCTGTGATGCCCGCCAGCGAGATGGACGGTTTGACCACCCAGAACTGCGTCCCTTCGACCAGGTAGTCCTCGGTCAGCGGGTCGAGGGTGAGCTCGGCCATGGCGCTGCCGAGATTATCCTCCATCTTCAGCGCTTTCAGCGAGCCGACCTGTATGCCTTTGTACATCACCGGCGTGCGGCCAGCCTGCAGGCCTTCGTAGTCACTCAGCTTGACCTTGATGCGGATGCCGGCCTGGGCAGCATCGAAGTCTTCGTACAGGCGGAACGGCAGGCTGGGGTCGGTTGGCGGGCTGTCCTTGCGGTATTCCGGTGTCGCGAAAGCAATACCGCCGGCGACGATGCTTGAGAGCGACTCGCTGCGCACCTTCACGCCCGACAGGCTGGCATCGATACTGATGCCGCTGGCATTCCAGAAACGCGTGTGTTTGCGCACCAGGCTGGCGTAGGCAGGCTGGATGAATACCTTGACCTCGACCGTATCCTGATCATCGGAAAGCCGGTAGCTCTTCACCCGGCCGACCTGAATCTGCTTGTAGAAGACCGGGCTGTCGCGGTTGAGCGACCCCAATCGATCGGCCTTGAGCGTCAGGTGCAAGCCGGGCTCACTGTCGGACAAGGGCGGCGCCGTGGACAAGGCGGTAAAGCGCTTGGCCTTCTCCCCTTCGCCAGGGCTGACGGCGATGTAGTTACCCGAGACCAAGGTTTCCAGGCCGGAAATACCCGCCAGGCTGACGCTTGGCTTGACCAGCCAGAAGCGCGTACCGGTTGTCAGGTGTGGTTCTGCCGCCTTGTTCATCTCAATGGTGGCGATCACCCCCTGGTTGTCACCCTTGGCGTCCAGCACCAGGGACGTCACCTTACCGACCGGCATGCCCTTGTAGATAACTTCGGTCTTGTTGGCGACGATCCCTTCACCGGTGGTGAAACGAACTTCGATTTCTACACCCGCATCCCGATACGCCTGCCATGCCAACCAGCCGCCGATCATCAACGCAATCAGCGGCAGAATCCAGATGGCCGACCAGTTCGAGGCTGGGCGGGTTTTTGCCGTAGGCAGGTCACTCATGGTCGTCATCCGACTCCGTGTTATCCCAAATCAGTCGGGGATCGAAAGTTAAAGCAGCGAGCATCGTCAGGATCACCACAGTGGCAAAGGCGACAGCACCCAGGTTGGCTTCGACACTGGCTATTCGGCCGAAATTCACTACCGCCACCAGAATGGCGATGACGAAAATATCGAGCATGGACCAGCGCCCAATGAATTCGATGAAGCGGTACATCAGGATCCGCTGGCGCGCAGAAAGCGGCTGTCGGCGTTGAACGGAGTACAACAGCAAGCCGATGCCCACCAGCTTGAAGGTGGGCACCAGGATACTGGCAATGAAGACCACCGCCGCAATGGGCACCATGCCGTGCTTGAGCAGGGTGATGACGCCCGACATGATGGTATCGGGGCTGCCCTGGCCGAGCGTGCTGACGGTCATGATCGGCAACAGATTGGCAGGGATGTACAGAATGGAAGCCGCAATCAACAGCGCCCAGGTACGCACGATGCTGTTGGGTCGACGGTCATGCACGATGGCGCCACAGCGCGTGCATGTCTGCGAGGCGCTGTCGGCCTCCTGCCTGTTCAGTTCGTGACACTCATTGCAGACAAGGATGCCTGCATCAATCGCCCGCATGGAGATCCTCCCCGGAAAGCGCACTCCAGATCTGATGCGGTGACATCACCACTTCAAGCCACACCTGAATCAATAACAAACTGATGAAGCAGAATAGGCCCAACCCGATGGTCAACTCGGCCAGGTCCACCAGTTTGACGATCGCAACCAGCACGCCCATGAAGTAGACCTCGAGCATGCCCCAGTCGCGCAGATGGTGATAGATGCGATAGCACAACAAGCCATAGCTGCGCCCTACATCCAGGCGAATGCTCAGCAGCACCGCCAACTGGCACAGCAGTTTTGCCAGGGGAATGGCCATGCTGCACAGGAAAACCACGACGGCCACGCCACGCATTTCGGAGTTGTAGAGGCCTAAGACGCCACTCCACACCGTATCGTCGGACGTCTGGCCAAGCAGGTGCAGCTGCATGATCGGCAGGAAATTAGCCGGCACGAACAGCAAGAGGGCGGTGAGCACCAGGGCTAGGCTACGGTTGACCACGTTGTGCCGGTGGGCGTAAAGCTCATAGCCGCAGCGCGGGCATTGGGCCTTTTCGTCATGCTGCAGCACGGGTTTGCGCATCAACAGGTCGCATTCGTGGCAAGCAACGAGTTCGTCCAGCGGCAATTGGGCCAGTGCTTCGGGTTCGACAGGGTTGGGCATATCGAGCTTCTGAATGGATGCGTGGGCTCTATTCTAGTGATCTGGCTCAAAATGTGGGAGGCGACTATTGACCGGTGTGCAACTGCAGGTGCCAGTCGGTGCTGAAGCCCGGAAAAGACAAAACCCCTACCTGCTCGCGCAGATAGGGGTTTTGCGAAATGAATCTTGACGATGACCTACTCTCACATGGGGAAACCCCACACTACCATCGGCGATGCATCGTTTCACTACTGAGTTCGGGATGGGATCAGGTGGTTCCAATGCTCTATGGTCGTCAAGAAATTCTGTAGCCAGAATGTCCAGATGGACAGCCCAGCGAATTCGGATATGCGATTTTGTGGTTACGAACTTTCGGGTCTTTCGTCTTCACCACCGCAATTCGCGTTAGCAAATTGCTTGGGTGTTATATGGTCAAGCCTCACGGGCAATTAGTATTGGTTAGCTCAACGCCTCACAGCGCTTACACACCCAACCTATCAACGTCGTAGTCTTCGACGGCCCTTTAGGGGATTCAAGATCCCAGTGAGATCTCATCTTGAGGCAAGTTTCCCGCTTAGATGCTTTCAGCGGTTATCTCTTCCGAACATAGCTACCCGGCAATGCCACTGGCGTGACAACCGGAACACCAGAGGTTCGTCCACTCCGGTCCTCTCGTACTAGGAGCAGCCCCTCTCAAATCTCAAACGTCCACGGCAGATAGGGACCGAACTGTCTCACGACGTTCTAAACCCAGCTCGCGTACCACTTTAAATGGCGAACAGCCATACCCTTGGGACCGGCTTCAGCCCCAGGATGTGATGAGCCGACATCGAGGTGCCAAACACCGCCGTCGATATGAACTCTTGGGCGGTATCAGCCTGTTATCCCCGGAGTACCTTTTATCCGTTGAGCGATGGCCCTTCCATACAGAACCACCGGATCACTAAGACCTACTTTCGTACCTGCTCGACGTGTTTGTCTCGCAGTCAAGCGCGCTTTTGCCTTTATACTCTACGACCGATTTCCGACCGGTCTGAGCGCACCTTCGTACTCCTCCGTTACTCTTTGGGAGGAGACCGCCCCAGTCAAACTACCCACCATACACTGTCCTCGATCCGGATAACGGACCTGAGTTAGAACCTCAAAGTTGCCAGGGTGGTATTTCAAGGATGGCTCCATGAGAACTGGCGTCCCCACTTCAAAGCCTCCCACCTATCCTACACAAGCAAATTCAAAGTCCAGTGCAAAGCTATAGTAAAGGTTCACGGGGTCTTTCCGTCTAGCCGCGGATACACTGCATCTTCACAGCGATTTCAATTTCACTGAGTCTCGGGTGGAGACAGCGCCGCCATCGTTACGCCATTCGTGCAGGTCGGAACTTACCCGACAAGGAATTTCGCTACCTTAGGACCGTTATAGTTACGGCCGCCGTTTACCGGGGCTTCGATCAAGAGCTTCGCTTGCGCTAACCCCATCAATTAACCTTCCGGCACCGGGCAGGCGTCACACCCTATACGTCCACTTTCGTGTTTGCAGAGTGCTGTGTTTTTAATAAACAGTCGCAGCGGCCTGGTATCTTCGACCGGCATGGGCTTACGGAGCAAGTCCTTAACCCTCGCCGGCGCACCTTCTCCCGAAGTTACGGTGCCATTTTGCCTAGTTCCTTCACCCGAGTTCTCTCAAGCGCCTTGGTATTCTCTACCTAACCACCTGTGTCGGTTTGGGGTACGGTTCCCAGTTATCTGAAGCTTAGGAGCTTTTCTTGGAAGCATGGCATCAACCACTTCGTCGCCTAAAGGCAACTCGTCATCAGCTCTCGGCCTTAAGATCCCGGATTTGCCTAAGATCTCAGCCTACCACCTTAAACTTGGACAACCAACGCCAAGCTGGCCTAGCCTTCTCCGTCCCTCCATCGCAATAACTGGAAGTACAGGAATATTAACCTGTTTTCCATCGACTACGCTTTTCAGCCTCGCCTTAGGGACCGACTAACCCTGCGTCGATTAACGTTGCGCAGGAAACCTTGGTCTTTCGGCGTGGGAGTTTTTCACTCCCATTGTCGTTACTCATGTCAGCATTCGCACTTCTGATACCTCCAGCAAGCTTCTCAACTCACCTTCACAGGCTTACAGAACGCTCCTCTACCGCATCACCAAAAGGTGATACCCGTAGCTTCGGTGCATGGTTTGAGCCCCGTTACATCTTCCGCGCAGGCCGACTCGACTAGTGAGCTATTACGCTTTCTTTAAAGGGTGGCTGCTTCTAAGCCAACCTCCTAGCTGTCTAAGCCTTCCCACATCGTTTCCCACTTAACCATGACTTTGGGACCTTAGCTGACGGTCTGGGTTGTTTCCCTTTTCACGACGGACGTTAGCACCCGCCGTGTGTCTCCCATGCTCGGCACTTGTAGGTATTCGGAGTTTGCATCGGTTTGGTAAGTCGGGATGACCCCCTAGCCGAAACAGTGCTCTACCCCCTACAGTGATACATGAGGCGCTACCTAAATAGCTTTCGAGGAGAACCAGCTATCTCCGAGCTTGATTAGCCTTTCACTCCGATCCACAGGTCATCCGCTAACTTTTCAACGGTAGTCGGTTCGGTCCTCCAGTCAGTGTTACCTAACCTTCAACCTGCCCATGGATAGATCGCCCGGTTTCGGGTCTATACCCAGCGACTAAACGCCCTATTAAGACTCGCTTTCGCTACGCCTCCCCTATTCGGTTAAGCTCGCCACTGAATATAAGTCGCTGACCCATTATACAAAAGGTACGCAGTCACCTAACAAGTAGGCTCCCACTGCTTGTACGCATACGGTTTCAGGATCTATTTCACTCCCCTCTCCGGGGTTCTTTTCGCCTTTCCCTCACGGTACTAGTTCACTATCGGTCAGTCAGTAGTATTTAGCCTTGGAGGATGGTCCCCCCATATTCAGACAAAGTTTCTCGTGCTCCGTCCTACTCGATTTCATTGATAAGAGATTTTCGTGTACGGGGCTATCACCCACTATGGCCGCACTTTCCAGAGCGTTCCACTAATCTCAAACCAACTTAAGGGCTGGTCCCCGTTCGCTCGCCACTACTAAGGGAATCTCGGTTGATTTCTTTTCCTCAGGGTACTTAGATGTTTCAGTTCCCCTGGTTCGCCTCTTGCACCTATGTATTCAGTACAAGATACTCAGCTTATGCTGAGTGGGTTCCCCCATTCAGAGATCTCTGGATCACAGTCTGTTTGCCGACTCCCCAAAGCTTATCGCAGGCTACCACGTCTTTCATCGCCTCTGACTGCCAAGGCATCCACCGTATGCGCTTCTTCACTTGACCATATAACCCCAAGCAATCTGGTTATACTGTGAAGACGACATTCGCCGAAAATTCGTTTTGCTCTTTCGAGCCCACAAATTTTACCTTAGCCTGATCCACTACCAGTGAAAGTAGTGTTCAGTCTATTTCTATCACATATCCGAATTTTTAAAGAACGATCTGACAAAAGTCAGAAATCAACATTCGAGGCGAATGCTCATTTCTGAATTTGATCAAGTACTGCAAGAGTGGTGGAGCCAAGCGGGATCGAACCGCTGACCTCCTGCGTGCAAGGCAGGCGCTCTCCCAGCTGAGCTATGGCCCCAAATACTGGTAGGTCTGGGCAGATTTGAACTGCCGACCTCACCCTTATCAGGGGTGCGCTCTAACCAACTGAGCTACAGACCTATATAGGGTCTTGATCGTCTTCGACAATGAATCAAGCAATTCGTGTGGGAGCTCATCAGCAGGCTGATGTCGTCGATTAAGGAGGTGATCCAGCCGCAGGTTCCCCTACGGCTACCTTGTTACGACTTCACCCCAGTCATGAATCACACCGTGGTAACCGTCCTCCCGAAGGTTAGACTAGCTACTTCTGGTGCAACCCACTCCCATGGTGTGACGGGCGGTGTGTACAAGGCCCGGGAACGTATTCACCGCGACATTCTGATTCGCGATTACTAGCGATTCCGACTTCACGCAGTCGAGTTGCAGACTGCGATCCGGACTACGATCGGTTTTGTGAGATTAGCTCCACCTCGCGGCTTGGCAACCCTCTGTACCGACCATTGTAGCACGTGTGTAGCCCAGGCCGTAAGGGCCATGATGACTTGACGTCATCCCCACCTTCCTCCGGTTTGTCACCGGCAGTCTCCTTAGAGTGCCCACCATAACGTGCTGGTAACTAAGGACAAGGGTTGCGCTCGTTACGGGACTTAACCCAACATCTCACGACACGAGCTGACGACAGCCATGCAGCACCTGTGTCAGAGTTCCCGAAGGCACCAATCTATCTCTAGAAAGTTCTCTGCATGTCAAGGCCTGGTAAGGTTCTTCGCGTTGCTTCGAATTAAACCACATGCTCCACCGCTTGTGCGGGCCCCCGTCAATTCATTTGAGTTTTAACCTTGCGGCCGTACTCCCCAGGCGGTCAACTTAATGCGTTAGCTGCGCCACTAAAATCTCAAGGATTCCAACGGCTAGTTGACATCGTTTACGGCGTGGACTACCAGGGTATCTAATCCTGTTTGCTCCCCACGCTTTCGCACCTCAGTGTCAGTATCAGTCCAGGTGGTCGCCTTCGCCACTGGTGTTCCTTCCTATATCTACGCATTTCACCGCTACACAGGAAATTCCACCACCCTCTACCGTACTCTAGCTTGCCAGTTTTGGATGCAGTTCCCAGGTTGAGCCCGGGGCTTTCACATCCAACTTAACAAACCACCTACGCGCGCTTTACGCCCAGTAATTCCGATTAACGCTTGCACCCTCTGTATTACCGCGGCTGCTGGCACAGAGTTAGCCGGTGCTTATTCTGTCGGTAACGTCAAAACAGCAAGGTATTCGCTTACTGCCCTTCCTCCCAACTTAAAGTGCTTTACAATCCGAAGACCTTCTTCACACACGCGGCATGGCTGGATCAGGCTTTCGCCCATTGTCCAATATTCCCCACTGCTGCCTCCCGTAGGAGTCTGGACCGTGTCTCAGTTCCAGTGTGACTGATCATCCTCTCAGACCAGTTACGGATCGTCGCCTTGGTGAGCCATTACCCCACCAACTAGCTAATCCGACCTAGGCTCATCTGATAGCGCAAGGCCCGAAGGTCCCCTGCTTTCTCCCGTAGGACGTATGCGGTATTAGCGTTCCTTTCGAAACGTTGTCCCCCACTACCAGGCAGATTCCTAGGCATTACTCACCCGTCCGCCGCTGAATCGAAGAGCAAGCTCTTCTCATCCGCTCGACTTGCATGTGTTAGGCCTGCCGCCAGCGTTCAATCTGAGCCATGATCAAACTCTTCAGTTCAATACTGCTTGGGTTTTTAAGAAACCCTAAACTTGGCTCAGCAATCTCAAATGACTATGTGATTTCTCGCATGGTCACTTGTGATGCTGATAATCTTTGTGACTATCAGTCCGTACTCACAAGCACCCACACGAATTGCTTGATTCAATTTGTTAAAGAGCGTTTGGTTAAGAGCTTTTCGTCTCAACCGAGGCGCGCATTCTACGCTTTCCTCATTTGCTGTCAAGCGTTTATTTTGAAGTTTTTCGCGAGAAACTCGTTTAGCTTCAAACACTTGACTCGCTGCGATCTCTCGTAGCGGGAGGCGAATCATACAGCGTTTAGAAGCGCTGTCAACCACCTTTTCAACCGCTGACGATCTTTCGATCGAAGCCCTTTCAACACTACCTGAATCGATTAACTCGTTGATACTCAAGGAGTTTCTCGTTCCAATCACGCTGGAAGTGGGGCGCATTATAAGGGGATTCGAAACCCCGTCAACCTTTAATTCCAAGAAACCTTAATAAAGCTGAAAAACAAAGCGGGGAGG
This sequence comes from Pseudomonas sp. Y3 TE3536, assembly GCF_053629175.1. Classification (NCBI taxonomy): domain Bacteria; kingdom Pseudomonadati; phylum Pseudomonadota; class Gammaproteobacteria; order Pseudomonadales; family Pseudomonadaceae; genus Pseudomonas; species Pseudomonas sp. Y3 TE3536. The sequence continues at coordinate 1,263,904 of NZ_JBRJHU010000001.1, forward strand.
CCTTCCGGCCTCCCCGCTTTTGTTCATGCTTTAAAGGCTAGGGAACGCAAACTGCGATGCCTCATGGCTGGCCCGCTGCGGCCAGCGCTGGGTGATCGCCTTGCGACGGGTATAGAAACGCACCCCATCCGGGCCATAAGCATGCAGGTCGCCGAACAGCGAACGCTTCCAACCGCCGAAGCTGTGGTACGCCACCGGCACCGGCAACGGCACGTTCACACCGACCATGCCCACTTCGATCTCGTCACAGAACAGGCGCGCCGCCTCGCCGTCACGGGTAAAGATGCAGGTGCCGTTGCCATATTCGTGATCGTTGATCAGCTGCATGGCCTGCTCCAGGCTGTTAACCCGGACCACGCACAGCACGGGGCCGAAGATCTCTTCTTTATAGATGCGCATCTGCGGGGTCACCTTGTCGAACAGGGTGCCACCCACGAAGTAGCCATCTTCATTACCTGCAACGCGCAAGCCACGGCCATCCACCACCAGCTTAGCGCCAGCAGCCACACCGTCGTCGATGTAGCCAACCACCTTGTCGCGGGCAGCAGCGGTAACCAGCGGGCCCATGTCCAGGCCACACGAAGTACCGGCACCAATCTTCAGCGCCTTGATCTGCGGCTCCAGCTTGGCGATCAGTGCATCGGCAACCTGGTCACCCACGCACACCGCCACCGAAATCGCCATGCAGCGCTCACCGCACGAACCATAAGCTGCACCCATCAGCGCGCTGACAGCGTTGTCCAGGTCGGCATCGGGCATCAGCACGGCATGGTTCTTCGCACCGCCCAGCGCCTGTACGCGTTTGCCGCGCTTAGTGCCCTCGGCGTAGATGTACTCAGCAATCGGGGTAGAGCCGACAAAGCTCAGCGCTTTCACTTCCGGAGCCTCGATCAGCGCGTCCACAGCTTCCTTGTCGCCATGCACCACGTTAAGGATGCCTTTAGGCAGGCCGGCTTCCAGCAGCAGTTGGGCAATGTACAAGGTCGAGCTCGGGTCACGCTCGGACGGTTTCAGGATAAAGGCGTTACCGCAGGCAATGGCCAGCGGGTACATCCACAGCGGGACCATGGCCGGGAAGTTGAACGGGGTAATACCGGCGACCACACCCAGCGGCTGGAAGTCGGACCAGGCGTCGATGTTCGGGCCAACGTTACGGCTGTACTCGCCCTTGAGCACTTCAGGTGCCGCACAGGCGAACTCGACGTTCTCGATACCACGCTTCAGCTCGCCTGCAGCGTCTTCCAGGGTCTTGCCATGCTCTTCGCTGATCATCTGCGAGATGCGGGCTTCGTTCTGCTCCAGCAGTTGCTTGAAGCGGAACATCACCTGGGCACGTTTGGCCGGCGGCGTGTTGCGCCAGGCCGGGAAGGCAGCCTTGGCCGAATCGATGGCTTCCTGAACGGTCGCACGGCTGGCCAGTTCGACCTTGCGTACGGCCTGGCCAGTGGACGGGTTGAAGACATCGGCGGTGCGCTCACCCTTGGTAACCAGCTCGCCGTTGATCAGGTGTTGAACAATGCTCATGCAAAACTCCAGATAAAGAGGGGTGACACAAGCGCGTGATCACTTCACGCGCTTGCCATCAAAATCGCAACGATCAATCGATCTGGTTCAGGGTCTCGCCCACCGCGTCGAACAGGCGGTCCAGTTCCTGCGGCTGGGTATTGAAGGTAGGGCCAAACTGCAGGGTGTCGCCACCGAAGCGCACATAGAAGCCTGCCTTCCACAACTTCATCGCCACTTCATAAGGGCGCACGATCGCATCGCCGTCGCGGGCAGCAATCTGGATCGCGCCGGCCAGGCCATAGTTGCGGATATCGACGACGTTCTTCGTGCCTTTAACCCCGTGCAGCAGTTTCTCGAAGTGCGGCGACAGTTCGGCCGCAGCCTGCACCAGGCTTTCCTTCTGCAGCAGGTCCAGTGCGGCAATGCCGGCGGCACAGGCCACTGGGTGGGCCGAGTAGGTGTAGCCGTGAGGGAACTCCACCGCGTATTCCGGTGTTGGCTGGTTCATGAAGGTTTGATAGATCTCGGTGCTGGCAATGACCGCACCCATCGGGATGGCACCGTTGGTGACCTGCTTGGCGATGCACATCAGGTCTGGCGTCACGCCGAAGGCTTCAGCCCCGGTCATCGCGCCCATACGGCCGAAGCCGGTGATCACTTCGTCGAAGATCAGCAGGATGTTGTGCTGGGTGCAGATCTCGCGCAGGCGCTTGAGGTAGCCCTTCGGTGGCGGCAGAACACCCGCCGAGCCCGCCAGCGGTTCGACAATCACCGCGGCGATGTTCGAGGCGTCATGCAGCTCGATCAGCTTGAGCATTTCCTCGGCCAGGGCAATGCCGCCCTCCGCTGGCAAGCCCTTGGAGAACGCGTTCACCGGCAGCACGGTGTGAGGCAGGTGGTCGACGTCCAGCAGCTGGCCGAACATCTTGCGGTTACCGTTCACGCCACCCAAGCTGGTGCCGGCGATGTTCACGCCATGGTAGCCACGGGCACGGCCGATGATCTTGGTCTTGGTCGCCTGGCCTTTCAGGCGCCAGTACGCACGGACCATCTTCAGCGCGGTATCGGCGCACTCGGAGCCGGAGTTGGTATAGAAGACGTGGTTGAGATCGCCCGGGGTCAGCGCGGTGATCTTTTCAGCCAGCTGGAACGACAGCGGGTGGCCGAACTGGAAGGCCGGGGAGTAATCCAGGGTACCGACCTGACGGGCTACGGCCTCGGTGATTTCCTTACGGGTATGCCCGGCGCCGCAGGTCCACAAGCCAGACAGGGCGTCGAAGATCCTGCGCCCCTTGTCATCCACAAGGTAGTTACCTTCCGCCGCCACGATCAGGCGTGGGTCGCGATGGAAATTGCGGTTGGCGGTATAAGGCATCCAGTGGGCATCCAGCTTGAGCTGGCTGGCGATAGAGGTGGGAGCGGTTTCCGGCATGTTCATCGGCGGTTCCTCGAAAGACGATTAGGCAACGATGGATCTTGTTGCGGCTAAATTGGCACGGCGATAAAGTCTGAAAAAGCCTGCTTTTCTAATCTTCAGATAGGGCAACACTAAACTAATGAGCCGACGCCCCGACCCACTCGCCCAAGTCAGCGATTTTGACATTCGCCTGTTGAAGATCTACCGCAGCGTCGTCGAGTGCGGCGGCTTCTCGGCAGCCGAAAACGTGCTCGGGATCGGCCGCTCGGCCATCAGCCAACAGATGAACGACCTGGAGCAACGGCTCGGCCTGCGCCTGTGCCAACGTGGCCGAGCCGGTTTCTCACTGACCGAGGAAGGCCGCGAGGTCTACCATTCGGCCTTGCAGTTGCTCAGTGCCCTGGAAAGCTTCCGCACTGAGGTCAACGGGCTGCACCAGCACTTGCGTGGTGAGTTGAACATCGGCCTGACCGACAACCTGGTGACCTTGCCGCACATGCGCATCACCCACGCGCTTGCCGAGCTCAAGGACCGCGGCCCAGATGTGCGTATCAACATCCGCATGATCGCGCCCAGCCAAGTCGAGCACGGTGTCCTCGACGGCAGCCTGCATGTCGGCGTAGTGCCGCAGACCATCGCCCTTTCAGGCCTTGAATACCAACCGCTGTATAGCGAGCGTTCGCTGCTCTATTGCGCAGTAGGCCACCCGCTGTTCTATGCCGACGACCAACAGATAGACGACGACCGGCTCAACAGCCAAGAGGCCATCACCCCCACCTTCCGCTTGCCCGCCGATATCCAGGCCCACTACCAGGCGCTGCATTGCACGGCCAGCGCGTCGGACCGCGAAGGCATGGCATTCCTCATCCTGACGGGGCGCTACATCGGCTACCTGCCCGACCACTACGCCAGTTTCTGGGTGCAGCAAGGCCGGCTGCGTGCCCTCAAGCCCCGGCAGCGCTTCTATGACTTGAGCCTGAGCTGGGTGACGCGCAAAGGGCGGCGGCCGAACCTGGTGCTCGAGAGCTTCCTGGATAGCCTGGCTGCGACACGCTGATGCCTGTCTCTGACGCAAACGCTTGTCACTTCGGCGTAGGCAGGTAATCTTGTCCGACAGCCGCTGCCACTGACCCGTACGGAATCGTCCATGACCCTTGAAGTCCCAGCGCATCGCCTCTCCGCCTCGGGCAAGCCCGCCGGCCGCATCCGCCAGAAAAACGAACAGGCCATCATCCAGGCCGCCGAAGATGAATTCGCCCGCCATGGTTTCAAGGGCACCAGCATGAACACCATCGCGCTGAAGGCAGGGTTGCCCAAGGCCAACCTGCATTATTACTTCACCAACAAGCTGGGCCTGTACATTGCCGTGCTCAGCAACATCATCGAATTGTGGGACAGCACCTTCAACGCCTTGAGCGTCGAGGACGACCCGGGCGAGGCACTGAGCCAGTACATTCGGACCAAGATGGAGTTCTCGCGGCGCAACCCGCAAGCCTCGCGCATTTTCGCCATGGAAGTGATCAGCGGCGGCAATTGCCTGAACGAGTACTTCAGCGCCGACTACCGCGAGTGGTTCCGTGGCCGGGCTGCGGTGTTCCAGGCCTGGATCGAAGCAGGCAAGATGGACCCGGTCGACCCGGTGCACCTCATTTTCCTGCTCTGGGGCAGCACCCAGCACTATGCCGACTTCGCCACGCAGATCTGCCAGGTCACCGGCCGCAGCCGCCTGACCAAGCAAGACATGGAAGACGCGAGCAGCAACCTTATCCACATCATTCTCAAGGGGTGCGGCATCAAGCCGAGTGCCTGACAGCCATTTATGCCTTCTACCCTGCTCGACCTCTGCGAGTTTCGTGAAGAAATCCGCAAAAGCCGCTTCATCACCCTCGCCGGCCCAATCACCAGTGCTGCCGAGGCGATGAGCTTCATCGAACGCCACAGCGACCTGGCGGCCACCCACAACTGCTGGGCGTGGAAGCTTGGCGGGCAATACCGCAGTAATGATGACGGCGAACCGGGCGGCACCGCCGGGCGCCCTATTCTGGCCGCCATCGAAGCGCAAGACTGCGACCAGGTGGTGGTGCTGGTGATCCGCTGGTACGGCGGCATCCAGCTGGGTACCGGTGGCCTGGCCAGGGCCTATGGCGGTGGCGCCAACAAATGCCTGCAACAGGCGCCCAAGCGGGTGCTGGTGCAGCGCAGCGAATACACCTGCAGTTGCAGCTTCAGCGAACTGGCCTTGGTAAAGCTGCGCCTGGCGGACGTCGACGGCCTGGTGCTGGATGAACAGTTCACGGCCAATGGCGTTGACCTGCACATCGCGGTCGGTGAAGCCCACCTGGCCCCCTTGCGCCAGCAACTGGCCGACCTGAGCCGTGGGCGCATCCTGTTGGAAGCGCGCTGAATAACTGTTCGCACGCGCTGAACATTGCTCACAAGAACTGTGGGCCTGCCTGTGGATAAGCTTGGGGCACTCTCTTGCAGCCCATTGGTTTCAAGGCCCCCAGAGCTTTGATCATATTTTGATCACTATTTGATGACAGTCGCAAATAGCTGAAACCTCGAGAGTTATCCCCAAACCCTGGAAGTGTTACGCACTGGGCATTGCGCTCGGCTTGCACACAATAACTGTGGAACAGCCTGTGGATAACCCGTTAGCCAACAGGCGAAGCGCCCGTCTACAAGCGGCCTGGCGCCATTGATCATTTTTTGACCAGCTGCAGCGCAGGCACAGTTAGCGACTCTGCAGTATGCTCAAATACTTTTTCCTATACCGATAAAGGAATGTTCCTATGGCTAACTCAAGAACGGCCCTCATCATCGGCGCCTCACGCGGCCTTGGCCTGGGGCTGGTGCAACGCCTGCAAGAAGATGGCTGGAACGTCATCGCCACTGTGCGTGACCCGCAAAAGGCCGGCGCCCTGGCCAACGTTCCCGGTGTGCGCATCGAACAGCTGGAGATGAATGACACCGCTCAGCTCGATGGTTTGAAGCAACGCCTGCAAGGCGAAGTGTTCGACCTGGTATTCGTCAACGCGGGCGTCATGGGGCCCCTGCCACAAGACCTGGAAAGCGTCCGCAACCAGGACATCGGCGACCTGTTCATGACCAATGCCGTGGCCCCCATCCGCGTCGCCCGCCGCTTGGTTGGCCAGGTGCGAGAAGGCAGCGGCGTGCTGGCCTTCATGAGCTCGATCCTGGGCAGCGTGACAATCCCGGACGGCGGTGAGGTCTGCCTGTACAAAGCCAGCAAGGCGGCCCTGAACTCGATGATCAACAGCTTCGTCGTCGAACAACAGCGCCCCGGCCTCTGCGTGCTGGCCATGCACCCCGGCTGGGTGAAGACCGACATGGGCGGCGAAAATGCCGAGATCGACGTGCTGACCAGCACCCGCGGCATGCTCGAACAGATCAAGGCGCAAAGCGGTAATGGCGGCCTGCGCTTCATCAACTACAAAGGTGAGCCGCTGATCTGGTGAATTGAAAGCCGCGTGGCGAGGCAGTAGACTCGATGCCTCGCCCCCGTGGCGGACCTGGATCAGCAGACAGGGCAACACTGAGCTGGCTAACCTGAACCCACTTTCAGAGGAGCCGGCACCATGCCTGCGACCCGTATCTGGTTGAAATCCCCCCTTGCCATCTTCACTGCCAACGGCGCCGACGCCCGTGGCGGGCTGGTCATCGAAGACGGCCGCATCACACAACTCCTGGCCCTTGGCGAAAGCCCCAGCCAACCGTGCGACCACGTGTTCGATGCCCGCGAACATGTGGTAACCCCCGGCCTGATCAACACCCATCACCACTTCTACCAGACGCTGACCCGCGCCTGGGCACCGGTGGTCAACCAACCGCTGTTCCCCTGGCTGAAGACGCTGTACCCGGTATGGGCACGCCTCACCCCCGCGAAGCTGGCGCTGGCCAGCCAGGTGGCACTGGCTGAACTGCTGCTGTCGGGCTGCACGACTGCGGCCGATCACCATTACCTGTTCCCGCAAGGCCTGGACAACGCCATCGACGTGCAAGTCGAAGTGGTGCGCAAGCTGGGCATGCGCGCGATGCTGACCCGCGGCTCCATGAGCCTTGGCGAAGACGACGGCGGCCTGCCACCCCAGCAAACGGTGCAACAGGGTGAAGTGATCCTGGCCGACAGCCAGCGGCTTATCCACAGCTACCACGAGCGCGGCGAAGGTGCGCAGATCCAGATTGCCCTGGCACCCTGCTCGCCCTTCTCGGTCACCCCGGAGATCATGCGGGCCAGTGCCACGCTGGCCGAGGAACTGGACGTGCGGCTGCACACGCACCTGGCAGAGACCCTTGATGAGGAAGACTTCTGCCTGCAGCGTTTCGGCCTGCGCACCGTGGACTACCTGGACAGCGTCGGCTGGCTCGGCCCACGCACTTGGCTGGCTCACGGCATCCACTTCAATGGCGACGAAATCGCCCGTCTGGGCGCGGCCGGCACCGGTATTTGCCACTGCCCGAGCTCGAACATGCGCCTGGCCTCGGGCATCTGCCCAACCGTCGACCTTGAAGCCGCCGGTGCCCCCGTGGGCCTGGGCGTTGACGGTTCGGCCTCCAACGACGCCTCCAACATGATCCTCGAAGCCCGCCAAGCGCTGTACCTGCAGCGCTTGCGCTATGGCGCCGAGCAGATCACCCCAGAGCGTGCCCTGGGTTGGGCCACCCGCGGCTCGGCGCGCCTGCTGGGGCGCCAGGACATCGGCGAGCTGGCCGTCGGCATGCAAGCCGACCTGGCGTTGTTCAAGCTCGACGAACTGCGCTTCTCTGGCAGCCATGACCCGCTGTCGGCGCTGCTGCTGTGCGGCGCCGACCGCGCCGACCGAGTCATGGTCGGTGGCCAGTGGCGGGTCATCGATGGGCAAATCGAAGGCCTGGATATCCAGGGCCTGATCGCCGATCACCGCCAGGCGGCCGCGCAGCTCATCGCCGGTTGAGGCAACACAGGGCCTGGCCGGGCGCAATGCCTGGCCAGGCCCTGTAGAATGGCGGCAACCGTACCTGATCGAGATAACCAACTATGTATGACTGGTTGAACGCCCTGCCCAAGGCCGAACTGCACCTGCACCTGGAGGGTTCGTTGGAGCCCGAGCTGCTGTTTGCCCTGGCCGAGCGCAACAAGATCGCCCTGCCTTGGGACGATGTCGAAACCTTGCGAAGCGCCTACGCCTTCAACAACCTGCAGGAATTTCTCGACCTTTATTACCAAGGCGCGGATGTCTTGCGTACCGAGCAAGACTTCTACGACCTGACCTGGGCTTACCTGCAACGGTGCAAGGCGCAGAACGTCATCCACACCGAACCCTTCTTCGACCCGCAAACCCACACAGACCGCGGTATCCCCTTCGAGGTGGTGCTCAACGGCATCAACCAAGCGCTCAAGGATGGCCGGGACCAACTGGGCATCAGCAGTGGCTTGATCCTGAGCTTCCTGCGCCACCTCAGCGAAGACGAAGCGCACAAGACCTTGGACCAGGCACTGCCGTTCCGCGATGCCTTCATTGCCGTAGGCTTGGACAGCTCCGAAATGGGCCACCCACCGAGCAAGTTCCAGCGTGTGTTCGACCGCGCCCGCAGCGAAGGCTTTGTCGCCGTTGCCCACGCCGGTGAAGAAGGCCCGCCTGAATACATCTGGGAAGCCCTGGACCTGCTGCACATCAAGCGTATCGACCACGGCGTACGCGCCATCGAAGACGAGCGCCTGATGCAACGCATCATCGACGAGCAGATCCCACTGACCGTCTGCCCGCTGTCGAACACCAAGCTCTGCGTGTTCGACCACATGAGCCAGCACAACATCCTGGACATGCTCGAGCGCGGGGTGAAGGTCACCGTCAACTCTGACGACCCGGCCTACTTCGGCGGCTACGTCACCGAAAACTTCCATGCCTTGCATACCCACCTGGGCATGACCGAAGACCAAGCGCGCCGCCTGGCGCAAAACAGCCTGGACGCGCGACTGGTCTGATCAGCCGTTGGCGTTGCGGTTACCCAACCTGCAACGTCTGCACGCGGGCAATGCGATTGATCTGCTGGATGCCCAGCGCCGAGATATGCAAAGCCCGCGTGTCCTCCGATTCGCGCATCCAACCCGACTGCAGAAACAGCCTGAACAAGGCCTGCCCCAGAACGCCGCCCAAGTGTGGCCCCTGGTTGTTCCAGTCAGTGCAACGGCAGATCACACACCCCCGTTGCTGGTGCGGCGCCAAGGCATCTATGTAGACGCCGACCCGCGCCAGCTCTGCCCGCCCTTGCTCACTGACCACCAGTTGCCGGTCAGTGCCCTCCAACCAGCCCGCCACCACCAGACGGTGATACAACTCCCCGGCCAGCTCGCCGCCGAGGTGGTCACCGCAGCGCCGCGCCCTGCGGATCGACATCGGCAACTGCAAGGCTGCCGCCTCGGGCTGGTCGTCTCTGGCGCTGCCCAACTGCACGCTGGCCAGTGCTTCCACCGCTGCCCCTACCTGAGGCGTGGCCAGGCGGAAGTAGCGTTTGCGGCCCCGCGCCTCATGCCGCAGCAAACCCGCCGAAGACAGCAACGAGAGGTGGGCGCAGGCTGAAGACGAGGTCAGCCCGGTCATCATCGCGAGCTCGTTCGCCAGCCGTGGGGTGCCGTCAATCAGCGCCCACAACATGGCGCTGCGCTTGGGGTCGGCCATCAGGCTGGCGATCTGGCTGATACTGCTGACTGCGTTCATGTCCCTGTAACTCCCTGCACGTTTTTATATGGATGCAATGGCCAACCCTGGCACTGGGATCGCCTGCCTGACAGTCGCCGGCCTTGAGAGGGAAACCCTGCTCGCTGGCATCGGCGCTGGTCGCCAGTATAAGCCGCAGAAACCCCCTCTCAGGGCGCTAGCCGCTTCAGCCCACCTGTCAGAAGTCCACTGGGTATACCTACCCATGAGAGATGATGTGTCTGTGCAGTGAGCCCGCCCAATGCCCCGCAGTTGAGCAGTGCCCCAGCACTCAGCGGGACAGAGGCAGGTCATGAGCACTATTCGCCCTGCGCAAGTTAGGACGCGACCGACAAGCAGCTTCCATAAATAGCGCAAACAAAAGCGAAGCTTCTACATGCCTCCAGGTATTACACCCGGCGCATGATGGTCAGGAGGGAAGAACAGGGGGAAATGACCGTCAGTCAGACCACGGATGCCGGTCATGGCAGGCACAGGGCACAGCGCTACACTTCTTCCGCTCACACCCCATTGGAGGTATGCCGCGATGAAAATTGTCGTCAGTGCGTCGAGCCGCAACCCCGTTTGCCCTTGGCAGGTTCAGCTCGACCAACACGTGGTGAGTTTCCGCAGCGAGGCCGAGGCGCGTGCCTTCGTCGCCACATTGGAAACCCGCCTGCAGGCGCCTCACCCGCTTATGCAGGACGCCTGGCCTGCAAACGCCGGGTCAGCAGCGCGACACTGACCACCAGCGCCCCGCACAGGCTGATCACCAGTGTCATCGGCACCGCACTGCCATCGTGCAACAGCCCGACCAACGCCGCCGCGCCTGCGGCGACGCTGAACTGCAGGCAGCCCATCAGCGCCGAGGCGCTGCCTGCGCGTGCGCCCTGCCCGCTCATGGCGCAGGCCGACGCATTGGGGATGATGCAACCCAGGCTGGCGATACACACGAACAACGGCACCAACAGCGGCCACAACTGGCTCGGCCGCAGTGCGGCGACGCCCAGCAATACCAAACCTGCAGCCAGGTACATCCACACAGCACGCACCAGCAGGAAGGCTGGGCCGCGCTTGGCCAGCAAACGGGCATTGACCTGCGCCACGAGGATAAAGCCCGCCGCGTTGGTGCCGAACAACCAGCCATAGTGCTCGGCAGGTACGCCATATAACTTGATGAAGACGAATGGCGACCCCGCGATGTAGGCAAACATACCGGCAATGGCAATACCACCGGTCAAGGCATGGCCAAGAAACACCCGGTCATTGAACAAACGCAGGTACTGGCGCAGCGCCCCGGACAGCGGCTGGCGCGGCATGTCCGCCGGCAGGCTTTCCGGCAGGCCCAGGCTGACCGCCAGCAGGCAGGCCGCGCTGAACAGGCTCAAGGCGAGGAAGATCGACTGCCAACCTGCCAGGTTCACCAACACCCCGCCAAGCATTGGCGCCAGGATCGGCGCTAGGCCCATCACCAGCATCAACTGCGAGAACACCTTGGCCGACGCCACCGGGTCGCACTTGTCACTGACGATCGCCCGCGACAGCACCATCCCGGCACAACCGCCCAGGGCCTGGACGAACCGCGCCAGGACCAGGGTGTCAAGGTTGGGGGCATAGGCACAGGCCAGCGACGCCAGGGTAAACAGCGCCACGCCGAACAACAGCGGCTTGCGCCGCCCGAAGCGGTCGGCCACCGGGCCATAGGCCAACTGGCCGATGGACAGGCCAAGGAAGTAGGCGGCCAAGGTGGCCTGGACGTGTTTTTCATCGGTGGCGAAAGCCTGCGCCATCGCCGGGAAGGCGGGCAGGTAAAAGTCGATCGCCAAAGGCCCGAACGCACTCAATGCGCCCAGGATGAGCACCATTCGCAGGTTCATCAGGAATCCATAGCAGGCTAAGCAAGTGCGTAAGTCTACCTGCTAAGGACTCGACCAGCATGAAAAGATTTGCAACAAAACCGGGGGCCTCATGCGCCCCCGGCGCAGGGCTTCACGCCAGCTCGGCCTGGTAGCCCTCGTCACGAATCGCGGTGAGGATCTGCTCCACCGCCATGGCACTCTGCACCCGCACCTGCTTGCCCGCCAGGTCGACCTCGACCTTGGCGTCGGCGTCCTGCCCCTGCACCGCACGGGTCACCGCTTTGACGCAATGGCCACAGGTCATGCCTTGTACATTGAACACTTGCATAGGGTTGCCTCCTTCAGGTTTTCACGCAGTTTCAAGCTTGCCATCGGGGCAAGGTCAAGCCCCTGCGCGCGTCCGGGCTGGAAATCCGCGCTCACGTCGGCCAAGCTGCGCCTTTGACGATCAGGCAAGCAGGAGATTCATCATGTTCAGGGCAGCATTGGGCGTCGTCGGGCTTTTGAGCGCGCTGGCTGCGGTGCCACCGGCCAACGCCGAAGGCAACTCGGACTACAGCGTACTGATCATTTCGCGGGAACGCCTGGAAGTAGCCACCAACTGCGAAATCGGCGTGTACCTCAACGATCAGCTCTCCGGGCGCGTATTCCAGGAGCAATCGACCGCCTTCAACCTGCCACCAGGCCTTGTGGATATACGCCTGCGCCTACTGCCAGGGCAGACCCCCGGTTGCGCCCCCGGTATCGAAGACCAGCGCAGCACACGTTTGAACCTGCAGGCGGGCCAGATCAACAAATACCGGATTGCCATGGGCCACAATGGGCTGGAATTGAAGCGCGCCGGCCTAGGCTATTGACCTTGCCTACGTGGCAAGGTTGATGCTGGAGGCCAATCCAAGGAGGACAGCCATGCCCGCATCCACCACCTTCGACCTGCCGATTTCCGGCATGACCTGCGCCAGCTGTGCTGGCCGGGTCGAGCGCGCCCTGCGCAAGGTCGACGGCGCTGAACAGGTCAGCGTCAACCTCGCCACCGAACAGGCCCGGGTCCAGGCCCCGGCCAGCAGCCTGCCGGCCTTGCTCGACGCCGTGCGTGAAGCCGGCTATGGCGTGCCCACCCGTACTGTCGAGTTGCAGATTGACGGCATGACCTGCGCCAGTTGCGTCGGCCGCGTCGAGCGCGCACTCGGCAAACTGCCTGGGGTCGAGCAGGTCAGCGTTAACCTGGCCAGCGAACGCGCGCACCTCGAGGTGCTCACGGCCCTCGACGACAGCCTGCTGATCGACGCCGTGCAAAAGGCCGGCTACAGCGCCAGCCTGCCGCACGCAGGCCACGATGATCAGCGCGATGCCCAGCGCCGCCTGCGCAACGAACGCCTGGCGGTCGGTGCCGCCTTGCTGCTGGCCCTGCCACTCGTCTTGCCCATGTTGGTTCAGCCCTTCGGCCTGCACTGGATGCTGCCCGCCTGGGCGCAGTTCCTGCTGGCTACGCCCGTACAGTTCATTCTCGGTGCACGCTTTTACGTGGCCGCCTATAAGGCCGTGCGTGCTGGCGCCGGCAACATGGACCTGCTGGTGGCCCTTGGCACCAGTGCCGGTTACGGCCTGAGCCTGTACCAATGGGCACAAGCCCCTGCCGGCATGGTTGCGCACCTGTATTTCGAAGCCTCGGCCGTGGTCATTGCCTTGGTCTTGCTGGGCAAGTACTTGGAGAGCCGCGCCAAACGCCAGACCGCCAGCGCCATTCGGGCCCTTGAAGCACTGCGCCCCGAACGCGCGGTGCGCGTGGTCGATGGCCGCGAAGAAGATGTGGCCATCGCCCAACTGCGTGTGGGTGACCTGGTCGTGGTCAAACCCGGTGAACGCTTCCCAGTCGATGGCGAAGTCGAGGAAGGCAGCAGCCATGCCGACGAGGCCTTGATCAGCGGCGAGAGCCTGCCAGTGCCCAAGCAGCCTGGCGACCCCGTCACCGGTGGCGCCATCAATGGTGAAGGGCGGCTGCTGGTGCGCACCCAGGCATTGGGTACCGAAACCGTGCTGGCCCGGATCATCCGCCTGGTCGAAGATGCCCAGGCGGCCAAGGCGCCCATCCAGAAGCTGGTGGACCGGGTCAGCCAGGTATTCGTCCCCGCCGTACTGGTGATCGCGCTGATCACGCTGATCGGCTGGTGGCTGGCCGGTGCCCCGCTGGAAACCGCGCTGATCAACGCGGTCGCCGTGTTGGTGATTGCCTGCCCCTGTGCACTCGGCCTGGCAACGCCAGCGGCGATCATGGCCGGCACCGGTGTCGCCGCCCGCCACGGCATCCTGATCAAGGACGCCGAAGCCCTGGAGCGTGCCCATGCGGTAAACCGGGTCGTGTTCGACAAGACCGGCACCCTGACGTCCGGCAGCCCACGCGTGGTCCACAGCCAGGCACTGGTCGGCACCACCGCCGACCTGCACCGCTTGGCCGGCGCCCTGCAGCGCGGCAGTGAGCACCCATTGGCCAAGGCCGTGCTGGAGGCGTGCGCCGAGCAGCAACTGGATGTGCCAACAGTCGTCGACAGCCAGTCGCTGACCGGGCGTGGCATCGCCGGGCGGGTTGATGGCCGTGACCTGGCCCTGGGTAATCGGCGCCTGCTCGAAGAGAGCACGCTGCAACCCGGCGGCCTGGCCGCCAAGGCCCACGCCTGGGAGGCTGAAGGGCGTACGCTGTCCTGGTTGATCGAGCGCGGCGCGCAACCTCGCGTGCTGGGCCTCTTCGCCTTCGGCGACAGCCTCAAGCCGGGCGCAAAGCAGGCTATCGATAGCCTGCACGCACAACACATCAGCAGCCACCTGCTGACCGGCGACAACCGCGGCAGCGCCAAGGTGGTTGCCGACGCCCTCGGGATCGACGACGTGCATGCCGAAGTGCTGCCTGCCGACAAGGCCGCCACCGTGACGGCACTGAAACAGGACGGCGTGGTGGCGATGGTTGGCGACGGCATCAACGATGCCCCGGCCCTGGCCGCTGCCGACATCGGCATCGCCATGGGCGGTGGCACCGACGTGGCCATGCAGGCCGCCGGCATCACCCTGATGCGCGGCGACCCACGCCTGGTACCCGCAGCCCTGGAGATCAGCCGCAAGACCTACGCGAAAATCCGCCAGAACCTGTTCTGGGCGTTCATCTATAACCTGGTCGGTATCCCCCTGGCCGCGCTGGGTTACCTCAACCCGGTACTCGCCGGCGCCGCCATGGCCCTGTCCAGCGTCAGCGTGGTCAGCAATGCGCTGTGGCTCAAGACCTGGAAACCCACCAGCAGCTCCCAGGAGGCCCCATGAACATCGGCCAGGCCGCCCGCCGCAGCGGGCTCAGCACCAAGATGATCCGTTACTACGAGTCCATCGGACTGCTCAAGCCAGCCACCCGCAGTGACAGCGGCTACCGCCTTTACCAGCCGGAAGACCTGCACAGCCTGGCCTTCATCAAGCGCTCCCGCGACCTGGGCTTTTCTCTGGAAGAGGTCGGCAAGTTGCTGACCCTCTGGCAAGACCGTAAACGGGCCAGTGCCGACGTCAAGGCGCTGGCCATGCAGCATATCGATGAGCTGAACCGGCGCATCGATGAGCTGGTGAGCCTGCGCGATACCCTCGGCGACCTGGTCTCCCACTGCCAGGGAGACGAGCGGCCGGATTGTCCGATCCTGAAGGATTTGGCAAACGGAAACGTTGGCGGATGTTGCCGCTGAGGCTCGCCACGACGCTTTGGTATGCCATATTCGCCTAAACACGACCGAATCATCGCCTAGTGCGACATTCCCTAATAAATACGGGCATTTGCCTTCATCTAATCCCGGACGCTGCCGATGCAGTAACTACCTGCCTCGTGTGTCGACAACAAAAAAATTCCGGGAGCGTCGATGAGCATCAAACAGAAACTGACCTGGGCATTCGCGGTCATCGCCGGCTTGCCCATCGTCCTCGTGGCCACCTTGGTGGTCCTCAACCTGCGCGGCGAAGCCCGCGACGGATTCCTCGACAGCAGCAGCCGGGAAATTCGCCAGGTCAGCAACGCGATGAACATCTTCTTCCAGGGCATCAACCAGAACGTCGAATACCTGGCCTCGCAACCCATGATTGCGGCCACGGGCAACAACCTGAACAAGTTCATGAGCGCCAACCCATCGTATGAGCTGGGCGAGCAGGACAAGCAGGTGCTCGAGTTCTTCACCCGCCTGGCCGATTCCCACCCAGGCTACGCCTACCTTTCCTACGGTGTCAGCGACGGCGGCTATGTCGGCTGGCCCGCGGGGCAGAAGTTCGTCAACTACGACCCCCGCCCTCGCCCGTGGTACCAGTTGGCCATGGCCAACCCTGGCAAAACCCTGCGTACCGGCGCCTATTACTGGGCCGCCGACGACGCCGTGCTGGTCAGCACCGTGCGCGCCGTGGCCAACCAGCTGGGTAACCCGGGTGGCGTGGTCAACATCGATGTGTCGCTCAAGGGCCTGACCCAGATCGTCCAGCAGATCAAGCTGGGTGAAAGCGGCTACCTGATGCTGGTGGAAAACAACGGCAACGTGATGGTCGACCCACGTGACGCCAGCCACAACTTCAAGCAGCTGGGCAGCTTCGGTAACGGCTATGCCGACCTGGCAAAGGCAGGTAAAGGGCTGGTCGAAGTCGAGCTCAATGGCGTGCGCTACATGGCCAACATCTACCCCGACGAGCAACTGGGCTGGACCTTCATCGGCCTGATCGAGCAAAGCGAAGTGATGCAGACCACCACCCGCCTGACGTGGTTGATCGGCACCATCGCACTGGTGCTGGCCGCGCTGTTCGCCGTGGTCGGTGCGGCGTTCGCCAAGCTGATCGTGCGCCCGATCAACAGCGTCACCAGCGGCCTGGAAGACATCGCCCAGGGCGAAGGCGACCTGACCCGCAACCTGGAAGTGCGCGGGCGCGACGAAACCGCCCAATTGGCCAGCTGGTTCAACCAGTTCCTCGGCGCGATCCGCAGCCTGATCCAGCACATCGGCTCTGCCGCCAGCAAGATCCTCAGCACCTCCACCAGCTCGACCCGGGTGTCCAGCGACATGGCCGAGGCGGCCGGGCGCCAGCGCGAAGCCGTGGACATGGTCTCTACCGCCTTCCACGAAATGGTCGCCACCGCCAACGAAGTCGCCCGCTCTTGCAGCCAGGCGGCGCAGTCGGCCGACAGTGGCCAGCAGCAAGCCCGTGAAGGCCAGCAGCAGATCGATGCAGCCGTGAACAGCGTCGACCGCCTGAGCCAGGAGATCGAGCAATCGGCCCAGTCGATTCAGCAGCTGGAACGCGACAGCAACGCCATCCAGTCGATCCTCGGCACCATTCGCTCGATTGCCGAGCAGACCAACCTGCTGGCCCTCAATGCCGCGATCGAGGCCGCCCGCGCCGGTGAACAGGGCCGTGGCTTCGCCGTGGTCGCCGATGAGGTGCGGGCGCTGGCCAAGCGTACCGCCGACTCCACCGCCGAGATCGATGGCCTGCTGGGCAACCTGGCCAGCCGCACCGCCGAGGTTGCCGAACAGATGCACGCCAGCCTGGAAGTGTCGCAGCAGTCGGTCAGCCGCATCGGCCTGGCCCGCGACAGCTTTGGCCAGATCCGTGAGTCGGTGGACGTGATTCGCGACATGAACACGCAGATCGCCACGGCAGCGGAAGAGCAGCATCAGGTGGCCGAGGACATCAACCGGCACATCAGCCAGATCCATGGCGATGCGCAACTGGTGGCCGAACTGGCCCAGGCTGCGCGCCAAGACTCCGAAAGCCTGGCAGGGTTGTCCAACGAGCTGGATTCGCTGGTACGACGCTTCCGCACCTGACAGCGCAAGCGACCTGTAGGAGCAGCCTTGTGCTGCGAAAAGGCCGGTAAAAACAGCATAGATTTTCGCTGCAATCACTGGCCTCTTCGCAGCACAAGGCTGCTCCTACAGTTTCAGTTCCCCTGGCGTCGCCCCAAACAACTGCTTGAACGCCGCGATGTAAGCCGAAGTCGAGTCATACCCACACCCCAACGCGGCCTCCGTTACATTCTCCCCCGCCTCCAGCAACGCCAGCGATGACAGCAGCCGCATGCGCTGACGCCAGTTGCGAAAGCTCAACCCCGTCTCACGCTGAAACAGCCGCATCAGCGTCTTCTCCGAACACTCCAGTTGCAGCGCCCATTGCTGCAAGGTCTGGGCTGTATCCGGTGCCGCGATCAGACCATTACACAACGCCAGCAACCCCGGATGACGCGGGAGGGGCAACGAGAACCCGACTTCCGGCAACGTGCGCAACTGGTCGAGCAGCACCGCGACCAATCGCGATTCGGCGCTGTCGGCTTCCGGGTAATCCGCCGGGAACAGGCAGAACTGCTTGATCAACTCCCGCGCCAGCGGCGTCACCTCCAGCACCCGGCAGTGCTCCGACGCCCACGGGCAGGCGTCGCGGCGCACGTACAGGCTGCGCATTTCGGCCTGCATCGACGTCACCACTTCGTGTTCGGCGTCCGCCGGGATCCACACACCCCACTGAGGGGGCGCGAAATAGCTGCCATCGCGGGTGTAGACGCCGAGAACGCCACTGATGGCGTAGGAAAACTGCACCCAGTCGTGCTGATGGCGAGTGGTCCAGGAGCCGGCCCCGAGGCTTTCGGCACGGGCATAAAGGGGCCTGGGCAGGTGGTCGAGCGCCGGGATAGCCCGGGGATGTCCGATGATCGGCATGGCAGTTTCTTGTAGTTCTGATCGGACAAGCCTACCAGTTGCGCGACATGACTGTGACACCTGCCCCGTCCTTCTTCGCGGAGGCCGCTACGCGGCCCCCCACCTGATCACCGTTCGACGATGACCGTCACCCCTTGCCCACCTGCCGCGCAAATCGATATCAAACCGCGGCCCTTCCCCGCCGTGGCCAGCAGTTTCGCCAGGTGGGCCAATATCCGCCCTCCGGTCGCGGCAAACGGATGCCCCGCCGCCAGCGAGCTGCCTTTGACGTTGAGCTTACTGCGGTCGATTGCCCCAAGCGGTGCGTCCAGCCCCAGGCGATCACGGCAGTAGTCCGCGTCCTCCCAGGCCTTGAGGGTGCACAACACCTGGGCGGCGAAGGCTTCGTGAATCTCGTAGTAGTCGAAATCCTGCAGGCTCAACCCATTGCGCGCCAACAGGCGCGGCACTGCGTACACCGGCGCCATCAACAACCCTTCACGGCCCGTGACGAAATCAACCGCTGCGGTCTCGCCGTCAACCAGGTAGGCCAGCACCGGAAGCCCCTGTGCCTGCGCCCATTCCTCCGTGCCCAACAGCACCAGCGATGCGCCATCGGTCAAAGGGGTGGAATTGCCTGCGGTAAGCGTGCCCTGGCCACTGCGGTCGAATGCCGGTTTGAGCTTGGCCAGTTGCTCCAAGGTCAGGTCCGGTCGCAGGTTGTTGTCACGGCTAAGCGCCAGGAAGGGCGTGAGCAGATCATCCTGCCAGCCTTCGGCATAGGAGGCCGCAAGCCGCTGATGGCTAAGCAAGGTCAGTGCATCCTGCTCGGCGCGGTCGATCCGCCAGGCCTGCGCCATGCGCTCGCAATGCTCGCCCATCGACAGGCCTGTGCGCGGTTCGCCATTGCGCGGCAACTCAGGCTTCAGGTGACCGGGGCGCAACTTCAGGAACGGCTTCAGCCGTTCACCCAGGCTTTTGCCGCGGTTGGCCTCCAGCAGTATGTGGCGCAACCCTTCGTTAACGGCAATCGGCGCATCGGAGGTGGTGTCGACACCGCCCGCGATGCCGCTGTCAATCTGCCCAAGGGCAATCTTGTTGGCCACCAGCAAGGCCGCCTCCAGCCCCGTACCACAGGCCTGCTGGATGTCGTAGGCCGGCGTGCGCGGCGACAAACGCGAACCGAGCACGCATTCGCGGGTCAGGTTCATGTCACGGGAGTGCTTCAGCACCGCGCCCGCCACCACTTCGCCCAGCTGCAGCCCATGCAAGCGGTAACGCTCGATCAGGCCCTCCAGGGCGACGGTCAGCATCGCCTGGTTGCTGGCGGTGGCGTAGGCACCATTGGAACGGGCGAATGGGATTCGGTTGCCGCCAATGATCGCGACCCGGCGAGGTGAACGCATGCGCATGTTCCTCCTGAAACAATTTAAACCGTACAGCCTAGGTGTTTTTACCGCATTCGAACGACCTTGCCACAAAGTTGGTCCACACTTTCAAGCTTGCCTTCAGGGAGACCCACTCATGAGCGATCGCTACCTCGGCTTTGCCAACTCCAACCTCGGCCGCCGCCTTGTGGATGCCCTCGGCCTGCCACACCCGGCCCCGCTGGAGCGCTGGCAGGCAGGCCGCCTGCGCCCGGTAGAGGGTGCCCTGGTACTGGGTGGCGGGCCACTGACGCGCCAGGTCGAGGCCATCGCCCCACGCCTCACCGACGAACTCTACAGCTTCAATGCCGAAGGGTTACAGGCGCCGGCCTGGGTTGCAGGGCTTGGGCCGAAGCTCAAAGCCGTGGTGTTCGATGCCACTCACCTGTCCGACAGCGATGAATTGAAGCAGTTGCGCGAATTTTTCCAGCCGTTGCTGCGCAGCCTGGCGCCCTGCGCCCACGTGGTGATCCTCGGGCGCGCGCCAGAAGGCCTCGACGACCCACTGGCCAGTGTCACGCAACGGGCGCTCGAAGGGTTCAGCCGCTCGCTGGCCAAAGAGCTGCGCAACGGCGCGACCGCACAGTTGCTGTATATCGGCCAAGGTGCTGAAGACCAGTTGGAAGGTGCCCTGCGCTTCTTCCTTTCGCCCAAGAGCGCGTTCATTTCTGGCCAGGTGCTGCGCCTTGAAGCCTGCGCCAGCCAGGTCGAGGACTGGACGCGCCCGCTTGGCGGCCGACGTGCCCTGGTGACTGGCGCTGCACGCGGTATCGGCGCGGCGATTGCCGAAACCCTGGCGCGGGACGGCGCCGAGGTGCTGCTGCTGGATGTGCCGCAAGCCCGGCAAGACCTCGAAGCCCTCGCCGCGCGGCTGGGCGGCAAGGCACTGGCGCTGGACATCTGCGCCAATGACGCCGCAGCGCAGTTGCTCGAAGCGCTGCCCGGGGGTATCGACATCGTGGTGCACAACGCCGGCATCACCCGCGACAAGACCCTGGCCAACATGACCCCCGAATATTGGGATGCGGTGATGGCCGTGAACCTCAAGGCACCGCAGGTACTCACCCAGGCACTGTTTGACGCAGGCGCGCTCGGCGAGAACGCACGCATCACGCTGCTGGCGTCGGTCAGCGGCATTGCCGGTAACCGCGGGCAGGCCAACTATGCGGCGAGCAAGGCCGGCTTGATCGGCTTCGCTCAGGCCTGGGCGGCAAAACTCGCAGTGCAGGGTGCCAGCATCAATGCCGTGGCCCCCGGCTTCATCGAAACGCACATGACCGCCGCCATGCCCATGGGGCTGCGCGAGGCCGGGCGCCGCTTGAGCTCACTGGGCCAAGGCGGGCGGCCACAAGACGTCGCCGAGGCCATTGCCTGGCTCAGCCAACCCGGCTCCGGCGCGGTCAATGGCCAGGTGCTGCGGGTCTGTGGCCAAGCGCTGATGGGGGCCTGACCATGAGCCGACACTGGCACGACCTGCACGCCCCGGACTCACGCGCGAGCCTTTACTTGCGAGCGGCCAGCAAGCGCAAGATCAGCGGCGACAAGCTGCCCGACGAAGGCCTGCGCTGCGTGATGCGGGTTCAGCCCGACAACCTGGCAGCCTACCGCCGACTCTGCCACTTCACCGACGATGGCCGCCTGCCCGCTACTTATCCCCATGTGATGGCCTTCCCCCTGCAATTGCAGCTGCTGACGGCGCACAGCTTCCCCTTCCCCTTGCTCGGGCTGGTGCATCTGCAGAACCGCATCGAGGTGTTGCGGCCACTGGGCGGCATCGATGCATTACGTTTCGCCGTCTACGCCAATAACCTGCAACCCCACGCCAAAGGCGCCACCTTCGACCTCATCACGGAAGCCGAAGATGCCCTGGGCCTGCTCTGGCGCGAATGCAGCCGCACGCTGGTACGCGGGTTACGCTTGGAGGGCCAGGCGAGCGAGCAAGCAGACAGCGCGCCTGAATCGCTGGCAGAGGCGAGCCGCTGGTATGCCGACAGCGATATCGGCCGGCGTTACGCCAAGGTCTGTGGCGACTACAACCCGATTCACCTGAGCGCCGCCAGTGCGCGACTGTTCGGGTTCCCCAAGGCCATTGCCCATGGCATGTGGAGTAAAGCCATGGCACTGGCGGCCCTGCGCGGGCACCTGCCGAACAGCGGCTACAGCTTCGAGGTGGAGTTCCGCAAACCGGTGCGATTGCCTTCAGAGGTGGTGCTCAGTGCCAGCGAAGCCGGGCCAGAAGGTGAACTACGACTGGATGGGCAGGGTGAGTTGCTGCATATGGTTGGCCGTTGGGGTGGCCTGTAGGCGCACGCCCCTTGCTTTGCATCGGGCCTGCGCCGAAGCTATGCGGCATTAGGAGACCCCCGATGAACCTGCAAGAACTCACCGAACGCCTGCACCGGATCCGCGACAACAACGATTGGCGCGGCTTCCACAGCCCGAAGAACCTGGCCATGGCCGCCAGCGTTGAAATGGCCGAACTGGTCGAAATCTTCCAGTGGCTGAGCGAGGACCAATCCCGCCAGCTGCCTGCCGACACACTCGCCCACGCCGGCCAAGAGGTGGGCGATGTGGTGCTCTACCTGTTGCTGCTGTGCAGCGAGCTGGGCCTGGACATGGACCAGGTGGTAAGGGCCAAGCTGGCCGACAGTGAAAGGCGCTTCGCCCGATGAACGACCGTCACTTCGATGAACTGGCCACCCGCTTCGCCGAGAAAATCTACGGCGGTGCCAAGGGCGCCATTCGCCTGGCCGTGCTGCAGGCCGACCTGGCCGAAACCTTGCCCGATCGCCCACTGCGCATACTCGACATCGGTGCAGGCCTGGGCCACATGGCCTTGTGGCTGGCACAACGCGGCCATCACCTGACCCTCGCCGAGCCCGCCGCGCCTATGCTCGACGGTGCCCGCGCGCGCTTTGCCGAGGCAGGCCAGACGGCCACCTTCATCCAGGCGCCGTGGCAGGACCTGCTGGGCCAGCTGACCGAACCTTACGACCTGGTGCTGTGCCACGCCGTGCTCGAATGGCTGGCCGAACCAGAAAGCATCCTGCCCGTGCTGCACCAGCTCACCGCGCCCAGCGGGTGGCTTTCGCTGGCGTTCTACAACCGCGACGCACTGGTCTATCGCAACCTGCTCAAGGGCCATTTCCGCAAACTGCGCAGCAACCGCCTGGAAGGTGAAAAGCAGAGCCTGACCCCGCAGAAACCCCTTGATCCGCGTGAGCTCAAGGCGCAACTTGATCCTATGTGGCAGGTCGAAAGCGAGAGTGGCGTCAGGGTGTTCCACGACTACATGCCCAAGGAGTTCCAAGCCAAGGCCGAAATGCTCGACCTGCTGGAAATGGAACTGGCCCACCGCCGACACCCAAGCTTTGCCGGGCTAGGTCGCTACCTGCACTGGATCTGCCGCCCCCGCTGACCCCGCCCGCCGGGAGGAATACATGCCGTACCGTCTGTTGTGCCTGGCCCTGCTGCCCCTTGCCCTGGCTGCCTGCCAGGGCAGCAACCCGTATGTCGCCAGTAGCCGCCCCTTACCGCCCGCCCCTGCGCAGGCGGCCACCACCTTCGATGCCAGTGCCTACCCGGCACCCGCCCGCGACTACGGGCACTACCGCAGCTGGAGCTGGCGTGACGGCCAGTTGCCCAGCGGCACAGCCAATGCCGACCCGGCACAACTGGCCGATGCCATCAGCGGCGCGCTCGACCAGCATGGCCTGCGCCCTGCCCGGGGCAGCGCCGGCGATTTGCTGGTAAGCGCCGACATGCGCCTGGAAAAACGCCTGCGCCAAGTACGTGACTACGACACCTACGACCCCTACTACGGCCCCTACCCCTACGGCAGTGTGGGTTACGGCGGCTACCGCAACGGCTACGGTGCCTATGCCAGCACGCCGATCGTGCGCACCTACGAGGTGGAGGTGATGGTGGTACGCATCGACCTGTACGACGCTCGCAGCGGCCAGCCGGTGTGGAGCGCCAGTGCTGAAAGCAACAGCGACAAGGACTCGCCGCGTGATCGCGAAAGCGCCTTGCGTGATTCGGTGCACAAGGCGCTCAGCGGCTATCCTCCCAGTTAACGTTTAACGGAGAACCATCATGTTGCGCCGTCTCGTTCTACTGTCATTCGCGCTGGTGCTCACGGCCTGCTCGAGCAACAACGTCCAGCAGGATTTCGACGCCAGCCGCGATTTTGCCGCCTACCGCAGCTGGGCGTGGCAGGAACCCGGCTTGCAATACCGCCCGGACGACCCTCGCATCAAAAGCGACCTGACCGAGCAGCGCATTCGCCAGGCCGTGGCCGACCAGCTCGACCAACGCGGCCTGCGCCCGGCACAGGGCAATGCGCGGCCTGACCTGAAAGTGCGCGCCTACCTCATCGTCGAGCAGCGTCAGCAGCAGATCACTACCAACTATGGCGGTGGCTGGGGTGGTTACTGGGGTGGCTACTGGGGCGGGCCGATGTACAACGAAACCCGCAGCGTCGACTACAAGGTCGCCACCATCCAGGTCGACATGTTCGATGGGCGGGACGACAAGCTGGTCTGGCGTGGCAGTGCTGAACAGATCATGAACAATTACCCGCCAAGCCCGGAAGAACGTAACAACGCGATCCAGAATACGGTGACCCATGTGCTGAGCAACTACCCACCCGGCAGCAAGAAGTAATGCGCCGAGGCCCATCGTCGGCTTGCCGGCGATGGGCCAACACAGGCCCCGTCAGCTGCGACATCTTCTGACCCCGTCACGCCTTTTTCCCTTCCCGCCGCGCCCGCTTGCAACTTCGCGTCTACCCTGAATTCAAGGAAACCTGACTGACCGGGTAGAAGTGTTCAACAATTAGGGAAGGCGACCTGCCAATGCAAAGCATTGTTCTTCTGATGTGGCTTGCCTTGTGCTCCGAACAGGATGTGCGTCAACGGCAGATCTCCAACGCGCTGACCCTGGGCGTCGCGGCCTGCGCCCTGGCCTGGCTGTTCGCCACCGGCCACAGCTGGATCGGTGCCGACGCCAGCGACGCCGGTTGGGCGTTGGCCATCGTCATGCTGCTGACGTTACCCGGCTACATGCTCGGGCGTTTCGGCGCCGACGACGTCAAATTGATGGGCGCCCTGGCGCTCGCCACCAGTCCTCAATATGTGCTCGGCACCTTCATTGGTGCGGGTATCACAGTCGTGCTCTGGCTGCTGTCGCGTCGCCGCCTGTGGACCTTGCTCAACCCTAAGGTCAAGAAGCGCTTGCAGGCCCTGACGGAGCAAATGGGCGACAAACAGGCCTTCGTACCGTACGTCCTGGCGGGCTTTATGCTGACAGCGGTATGGATCCAATAATCATCCCTGTTGTCCTATAACTTGTACGGACCTTGTACAGAATCGCCAAGTGCGACTACTTTTAAGCTGCCGGAGTGTCTAGCCCGGGAGCAGGGCCGATTACGAACAGGGAGTTGATCGTGAACAAGCCGTCCAGTGAAGTGAAGGTGCTGGTGGTCGATGACCAGCCATTGATCGTCGAACAACTGTGTGAATACCTCGAAAGCCAGGGCCACGTGTGCGTCCCAGCCCATTCCACCGCCCAAGCCATCGAACGCTACTCGGCCGACCCGAAGATTGGCCTGGTGCTGTGCGACCTGCACATGCCCGAGCGTGATGGCATCGACCTGGTCCGCGCCTTGAAGGAGCTGGCCGGCAACAAGCGCATGTTCGAAGCCATCATGCTTACCGGTCGTGCCGACAAGCAGGACGTGATCCGCGCCTTGCGCGCGGGCTTTGTCGACTATTACCAAAAACCGGTAGATTTTGACGAACTGCTCGAAGGCTTACGCCGTCAGGAAGCGACGCTGTTGGAGCGTCAGCGCAACATGAAAGACCTCGGTGGCCTCAACCAGCGCCTGCAGGACCTGGCAGAGTCGGTCGACGAGCTCTACCACGACCTGGAAAAGGCCCGCGGCCAAGGCGTGCACCGCCGTGCCAGCGATGTTGAAGAAAATGAAAACGAGCTGCCCGCCGTCTTCGAGAAGCTGTCGCCGCGTCAACTGGAAGTGGCCCGCCTGGTGAGCAAAGGCAAGACCAATTACCAAATTGCCTGTGAACTGGGCATTACCGAGAACACCGTGAAACTCTACGTTTCCCAGGTGCTGCGCCTGACACACATGCACAACCGCACGCAGCTGGCCCTCGCGCTGACGCCGAGTTCTTCACCGGTGCATCAGCGCTTTACCGCTCATTGAAATACTGGCCTGTCAGCGGCATCCGATTTGCCGTTGATAGGCCATTAGCCCCACGCCTCATTCCATCTGGTAGGTAAGGCTTAGCGTCACGCGTGGCCCGCGGCTCAGGCTATCCAGGGCAACATCGGCCAAGGGCTTCGCGACCTCCACCGCCAAATTGAAGTAGCGCCCATCCCCCAACCGCAGCCCCAGCGCAGCGGACGCCATGTGGGCATCCTCGACATTGCTGCGGTTGTACCAGGCCTGCGCAGCATCGAGTACCGCATAGGGTTGCAGCACCTTCAGCCAGTTACCGTTGTGCCGAACACGGTAGCCAAGCTCGTACGCTACCCCCCACCCCTTGTCCCCCGCTGCCTGGTCGCGTGGATAACCGCGGCCGAAAGTTTGCCCGCCAAACACCGCCCGCTCGCTGTCGGGCAGCGTGTCGTCACTCCAGTACAAGGCACCAGACGCCACCCCCTGCCAATCATTGAACAACACATCGCTCTGCAAACCCGAGAGGCGAAAACGCAGAAAGTCCAGGTCATAGTCGGCGTCGCTGCGTGCCCCCAGGTAATCCAGGCCTTGATAGACACCGGCACTGACAATACGCAAGCGGCGATCGTCGGCCTTGCGCCAATTGCCTTCAAATGACACCGCGCGTACGTAGCTGTCGTACTGGTGTGACGGCAACAGCCCCGCAGGCCGATCTTCGAGGTGCTCACTGATCGCGTAGAAACGCCCCGCCACCGTCATCCACTCATCCGCCTTGACGATCAGCGGCTGGCCAAGGCCAACCGAATAACGCTCGCTTTCACGCTGCTGAGTCAAATCGCTACCGTCCTCCAGCCGAATTCGGGTGCCCGGCGTGCTGCGATAGCGCGAAGCAGACACCAGCAACTGGCTGCCTTCAGCATCCAGGTACTGGCTGTAGTCCAACCGCTGGTAATGCGCCTGGTCATCGCCGGGCGGCAACAACACGCTTGCCTGAAACTGTTCGGCATAGCGGGTCTGGGCGTTGCTGGTGACGGTGAACAGCGCCTGGGCGTCCTCACGGCTGCCATCGCTTACGGTAATGCCAGCGGCGAACGGCGTACGCCGCGCGTGGACCGTCAGCTGAGCGGCGCCCTCAGGCGACTGCGCCGCAGCCAATTCAGCGTCCACTGCCACGCCGGGGAGGCGCTCGGCCAGGCCCATATAACGATCGAGCGTTTGCCGCGTCAGCGGGCGTTCCGCCTGCAAGCGCTGCAGCAACTGCTGCAGGTAGGTGCGGGCCGAGCCGATGTCACCTTCCAGCCGGTACCCGTGGATATAGCCCTCGACCAACACCACCTCAACACGGCCCTCAGTGACATCCTGCGGCGGGAGGTAAGCGTACGACAGCAGGTAGCCTTCTTGCCGGTAACGTTGAGTAAGGCGCGCGGTGAACTGCTGCAACTCGCCCAGCGTGGTTTCACGCCCGATCAACGGCTGGTAGTGGTCACGCAGGTCACTCAAAGGGAACACCGTCCCCCCTTCGAAGCGCACCTTGTGCAACACCAGGCGGGTCTCCAGCGGCGCCCAGCCTGCCGCGCTGGCGTTCGGCAGCGCCAGCTGCAGGCGTGGGGCAAGTGGGCGGTAGGTGTCCAGCGGCAGGTTGGCGGCGGGCAGGCGACGCTCGTTTTCGTGGCTGTCGAGAAAGCCCGGCAACGGCTCTGCGCGGGCCATCAAGGCCAAGGGCAGCAACAAAAGAGGTATGACCAGAGGACGCATAGGACGCTCCATGATCCCTCGTGTACCGGGGCGCCAGCCGGTCACACCCGTCTTGTGCAAAGCGTAGGTGCTGGCCCGGCAATCGTCGAACGGCTACTCGCTGACCTGAAACGCCACCCGCGCGGTCTCGCCACTTTCATCCAGCGCGCTGAGCTCGATCTGCCCAGGCCGTTCGAAACGTACCAGCAGGCTGTCCTGGCCTTGGGTCTCGCCCAACGGCTGACCGTTGAGGAACCACCAGCGCCGCCCGCCGCCGCCCAAGGCGGAAACGTGCAATTGCAACGGTTCGCTGCTGGTTGCCGGACGGCGCAGGTTGTCCCCCGGGCGCACGCCGACAATCGACAGCGGGGGTGCGCTGGCGGGCGCCTGCGGTGGGCAGGCCGGGTCTACTGCCGGCAGGCGCGCTGCACGCCGTTCGACCCTGGGCAGCCAAGGCTCCAGCGGGGCCGGCCAGAGCGCAATGTCGCGTACCTTGGCCCCCGGGCAACTGCCGTCGACCCGCAGCCCTTGCGCATTGACCCAGACGCGCTCGCGCAGGCCCAGCCCGAGCGGCTGATCG
The DNA here is from genome assembly GCF_053629175.1 of Pseudomonas sp. Y3 TE3536. NCBI lineage: Bacteria > Pseudomonadati > Pseudomonadota > Gammaproteobacteria > Pseudomonadales > Pseudomonadaceae > Pseudomonas > Pseudomonas sp. Y3 TE3536. Next base: position 1,292,019 of record NZ_JBRJHU010000001.1, read on the forward strand.
GCCGCCTGCAAGGTCGGCGGTGTGGTGCCGTCGAGGGTCCAGGCAAAGCGCTGGCGGCGGCAGTTGGGGTCTTGCCGATTCATCGGCTGGCCCAGCGGCCAGCAGATGGCTGCCACGCCGATGGTAGCGGGCACCTGCTCGACCGGCACGCTGATACCGCGCTGGGCATCGCGGTTGCTTAGCAGGTCATGCACCTGAAGCATCAACGGCGCCGCCGAGGCCAGGCCGAACTGCCCGGGTACCGGTGTGCCGTCGGGGCGGCCGATCCATACACCAATCAAGTAGCGCGGGCCGACCCCAATCGACCAGGCGTCACGAAAGCCATAGCTGGTACCGGTCTTCCAGGCCAGTTGCGGGCGCTGCACCAGTTCGGCGTGCGGGTCGCGGTCGGGGCGTGCCTGGCCGCTCAGAATACGCCGGATAATCCACGCCGCCCCTGGCGACAGCAGGCGTCGCTCTACCAGCGGGTCCTGCGGCTGCAGGCGGATGCGCGCACTGTTGCCGGCCCGGGCCAGCGCCGCATAACCGCCGACCAGGTCTTCCAGGCGGCTGCCCGCACCCCCGAGGATCAATGACAAGTTGGGCTCGGCCAAGGGCGGCAGCATCAGCGGCATGCCGGCCATGCGCAATTGCGCGGCGAAGCGTTTCGGGCCATACGCTTCCAGCAACTGAACGGCCGGCAGGTTGAGCGACAGCGCCAGTGCCGAGCTGGCCGACACCGGCCCGCTGAACCCCATCGAGAAGTTGCCGGGCCGATAGTCGCCGTAGCGCCTGGGCACATCCTGCAGCAGCGATTCGGAGTGGATCAGGCCGTCATCCAATGCCATGCCGTAGAGGAAGGGTTTGAGCGTGGAACCGGGCGAGCGCAATGAGCGCACCATGTCGACGTGGCCGAAGCGGCGTGCGTCGCTAAGGTCGATCGAACCCAGGTAGGCGCGCACTGCCATGGTCTGCGCCTCGACCACCAGGATCGCCGCCGACGTGCGCTCCGGCAGGCGTGCGCGCCAGCCCAGCAGCAGGTCTTCGAGGCGCCTTTGCAAGGCTGCGTCTAGGGTGGTGCGAATCAGCGGCGGGCTATTCGCCGTGTTCAGCCGCCGCGCCAGCAACGGTGCCAGGGCCGGCTCCTGACGCGGCGCCAGCAGCAAGGGCTCCTCGGCAGCTTCCTTCAGCTGCTGGGCAGGCCATACTTGGTATTCCTCCAGGCGCTGCAGCACTTTGTCGCGCGCACGCTGGGCACGCTCGGGGTGGCGGTCCGGGCGCAAGCGGCTGGGTGCCTGGGGCAGCACCGCAAGCAGCGCCGCCTCGGCAGGTGTCAGGTGTTTGGGCGATTTGCCCAAGTACGCCCAGCTGGCCGCTGCCACGCCCTGCAGGGTGCCGCCAAAGGGTGCACGGTCGAGGTAGATCTGCAGGATTTCGCGCTTCGACAGGTGCCACTCCAGCTGCGCTGTACGCCATAACTGGCGCAGCTTGCCGGCCAACGTCCGGTCATGCGGATCGAGCAGGCGCGCCACCTGCATCGACAACGTACTGCCCCCCGACACCACGCGCCCTCCGCGCAGGTTCAGCCAGGCCGCACGGGCCAGGGCCAGCGGGTTAACCCCAGGGTGGCGATAGAACCAGCGGTCCTCGTAGGTCAGCAACGCCTGCAGGTACAACGGCGAGACCTCTTCCGGGCTGACCGGGTAGCGCCACACGCCATCGGCGTCGGCAAAGCGCCACAACGGCGTGCCGTCTTCGGCCAGCACCACCCGCGCCAGGTCGTCGCCGGGCATGGGCAACGGCCAGATACGGTCGGCCAGCCACACCAGGCCCACAGCCAGGACCAGGGTGATGGCGCTACCACGCACAATCCTGCCCGCACGCGTGCGCGGCCGCGCTAAGCTTGGCATCGGGAACCGACTTGGCCAACTGATGGCCAAAGGCTTGGGAACGGCAACCTCGCCGGTGTGTTGATCAGGAAGCAACTATGCATGTAGAAGATTTTTTCGGGTGGCTGGGCCACGCACTCGGGTCGTTGATCCGCTTTATCGTCGACGCATTGAGCGGGCTGTTCAACCTGCTGGCCAATGCCGGCGGCAATTTCATCGATGGCCTGGCACGCACCCTGGGCATGGACACCTCGCTGGTCAGCATCCTTGCCCTGGTCGTCGGCCTGATGCTGCTGTACGCGGCAATCCGCGCCTTCATGCGCGCTTCGATCATCCTCGGGATCATCTGGTTGGTGCTGGGGTTGTGGGTGATGAGCTGGGTGATTCACTAAAGGCCATCGCCGCACCTCGCAGTGTGTGCTCGCTGTGTGTAGGAGCGGCCTTGCGTCGCGAAAGGGCTGCATAGCAGCCCCAGGATTTCGGCGTCACCCTTGATAATGCTGGGGCCGCTTTGCGGCCCTTTCGCGACGCAAGGCCGCTCCTACACCTGCCCGAGCACACATTAGCAAAGCCTCGAGCGCAGGCTTTTAACGGGCTTTGACGGTCATCTCGCCTTGCCCATCGCTCACTGCCTGCAGGTTCGGGCGGTACATCGACTCGACCTGCGGCGGCGGCACACGGTAGGTGCCCGGCGTGACTGCCCGCGCCAGGTACAGCAGGTGCGTGGTGCCATAGCTGTCCAGCTTAAGCGCTGCGACGTAACGGTCATCGCGGTACTCCTGGTGCAGCACGCTGGCGTTCTGCATCGACTCACGCCACTCTTTCACGGCACTGCTGGCATTCTCCAGGCTGGCCGCACTCTGTGCCAGGTTCTGGTTTTCCAGCTCAAGCCCCGCTGGCAGCAAATCTACCACCAGCGCATCCGGCACACGGTCTTCGGCCTTGAGGGCCAAGTGCACCAGCACCAGGTCGCCGCTACGCAGGTTGTGCAGGTCCAACGCCTGGCCATTCATACCCAGGTACTCACGACGAATCTGCAGACCATTGCCACCGGCTGCCGGCGCCTGGCGCGGGTAGCCAGACAGCGTCAGCTGCTGGTAAAGCGTCTCGCTGCCTTCGTTTTGCACCGTCAGCGGCGACGCCAACAGCGGGCCTTCGAGCTTGAGGCCGGTTTCGGCATTGTTGAACTCGCGGATCTCGCCCGCGCTGTCCAGACGCGCCTGCCACTTGCCTTCCGGCTTGCCGAGCAAACCACGGCCAGCGAGGAACAGCGCGTTACGTTCCTGGGTCGACAGCCAGCGGTTGGCCGCCAACTCGTCCGACAGTGCGAACAGGCGTTGGTCGACCTGCTTGCTGGCCAGGTTGCTCTCCTGCAACAGCGCCAGAATCAGCGCCTGGTCACGCAGGCTGCTGCCGTAGTCAGCCATCCAGCCTTTGCTGCGGCCAATACCCAGGCCGGCTTGCAGGGCCTGCTCGGAACGTGGCTTGTCGCCCATCTTCTCCAGCGCTACCGCCAGTTGCACCAGCGGCAAGCCGGAGCGGGCGTCGGCACGGCGTTCGAACAACCCGCGCAAGGCACCCAACGGCGCCTGCTGGCTGCGCGACAGAACCAGGGCAGCATAAGCCTGCACGGCGAAGCGGGTATGGTCAGCGTTCTCGCTGTAGTCGACCTCGATCAGGTTGCGTTCCTGCAGGTAGCGCAGCAAGCGCTCGTTGGCCTTCTTCAGCGCCTCGGCGGGCACGCCGTAGCCCTGGTCACGGGCGCGCAGCAGGAAGTCGGTGACATAGGCGGTCAACCAGTACTCTTCTTCGCTGTCCGAACTCCACAGGCCGAAGCTGCCGTTGTAACGCTGCATGCCCAGCAGGTGCTCGATGCCCATTTCGATCTTGCGCTTGCGCACGTCGGCCGGTTCGCCCTTGATCCCCAAACGTTTGAGGCTTTCGGCATCGGCGTACAGCGACGGATAAAGGCCGCTGGTGGTCTGCTCCAGGCACCCATAGGGGTAGGCTTCGAGGGCACGAATCTGTTCGGCCAGGTTCAGCGGCGGCCGGCTCGACAAGACCAGGCTGGCTTCAAGGCCCGCCGGTTCAAAGGCAGCCAGGTCCGCCTCGGGCAACGCCCATGGCTGGTCCTTCAAGGCAACCCGGTAGTGCTTGAGCATCGCCGGATAAGCCGGGCGCACACCCAAGGTCCATTCACGCTCGAAGGCAGTGGCCGGCTCGTTTGGCAGTTGCAGGCCATTGACCCGCACGCGCACCTTGCCCTGCCCCAGGCCGCCTTGGGCCTGCACCGGAATCATCAGCGTGCGGCGTTGGCCTTCGTCCAGCGCGACGCTTTGCACCGCGCTCGCCGCCAGGCTCAACTGGCCTTCGGTGCTGATCTCGACATTCAATTGCTGGGCGCGGCCCGACAGGTTGGCCAGGTCCAGCGCCAGGCTGGTGCGGTCGCCACCGGCCAGGAAGCGCGGTGCCGAAAGCTCGGCGATCAGCGGCGCAGCCACCACCGTCTTGCCCTCGGCCACGCCGAAGTGATCCTCGGTCCAGGCCTGCGCCATCAGCCGCAGTTCGCCATTGAAGTCGGGGATGTCGACCGTGGCCTGGCCCTCGCCCTTCTCGTCCAGGGTCACCGGCAGGCTCTGCTGCGCGACAATGGTCACCGTGGTGTTGGGGCGTTTGCCACCCTTGGCCATGGCCGCGTCACCGCCAAAGGCCAGGCTGGCAAGGCGGCCCTGGCCGGCCTCGATCAACTGGCCGTAGATGTCCAACTGGTCGGCGCCATACGCTTTGCGGCCGAACAGGCTGGTGAAGGGGTCGGGGGTCTTGAAGTCGGTGATGTTGAGGATGCCCACATCAACTGCCGACAGCAGTACATGCACCTGCTGCCCCGCAGCCGCTGGGCTGCCATCGGCATTGGCCACCTTGAACTTGACTGTCAACGGCTGCTTGGGCCGCATCTTCTCCGGCGCCTGCAAGCTGACCGCCAGCTTACGCTCGGCCCGGTCGAGTGGCAGGTGCAGCACGCCCACCGCGCGTTTCGGTGTGGCATTGGCCTTGCGCTCGCCGGGGCGAATCACCAGGGCGCTGATATACAGGTCGTGGCGTGCCCACTTCTTGTCCAGTTGCACGTCGAAGGTCTTGCCTTCGGCCGGCACCTCGATCTCTTGCCACCACAACGGGCCATCGCTGGACTCGATCATCAGGTAGCCGCTGCCGGCGGCAGGCGGGGTCACCGTGACTTTGGCGGTGGCGCCATCGGCGTAGGACGGTTTGTCCAGGGCCAGCTTGACCTGGTCCGGGCGTACTGCGCCGCCTTCGGCGTTGTCCTGGGCGCGATAGCCCGCCCAGAAGCGCTCGCTGGACACCAGGCCAGTCTCTGGGTCTTCGACCTCGACCCGGTAAGGGCCCCACTCGACCTGGAACGACAACTTGGCGGTCGAGCCGGCCTTGACGCTGACGGTCTCTTCGCTCTGGGTGAGGAATTTCTCGTTGTAGTTGTAGCTCCAGCCGTCGCTCTGCGAGTAGTTCCAGTAGTAGTCACGACGCTCGCGAATCAAGCGCACCTTGAGGTCGTTGGCCGCAAGCTTCTTGCCATCACGGTCGGCCACCAGGAACTCGAATTCCACCGGGCCGTCACTGTCGGTTTCCTCGCCTTCGAACAGGCCGCGCAGGCCCGGCAAGCGTTCGGCAGGCCAGATCGGCTGTTCCAGGCGACGGGTGATCGGCCGGCCACCGGACTCCTGCAGGCTGGCCTGCACGGTCAGTTGCAGTGGCGAGCGGGCTTCGGCCCAGCGGCTTTCGATATCGACCACTGCCTTGCCGGCCTGGTCGAGGGTGACTTCGTCCAGCTCCAGGTCCTGGTTCAACTCGGTTTCGGTGACCGAACCGAACTGGTAACCCGGCAGCGCCGGCACCGCTTCGCGCAACGGGCGTACGTAAGCTTGGCCACTCAGCCGGTTACCCGCAGCCGGCGCGCCGTAAAGGTAGCGGCCATTGACTTGGATGTGGGCGTCCTGATCAGGCGCAAGCGGTGCACTGCTGCCTTTGAGCTCCAACGCCAAACGTTCGGGGAGGAAGTCTTCGACCAGAAACTCGTAGACCTGCTTGCGCCCGCCACCCAGGTCGAGCAGCAATTGCCAGCGACCGGTCGGCGCCTCGCTGGCCAGTTGCAGTTGGTATTGGTAGAGGCCACTGCCATCCGCCTCCCAAACAAACTTGCGGCTGACCTGCTCATCGGGGCGACGCACTTCCACACTGACCGGCTGGGCCTTGACCGGCTTGCCATCCTGGTCGCGCAGCAGGCCGTTGAGCAGCACGGTCTCCCCCGGGCGATACAGGTCGCGCGGGCCGAAGATGAACAACTGCAAAGGGTTGGCTTGAGGGCCGGTGATATCGAATTCGGCCAGGTCCAGGGCCGCAGTGTTCAGGCGCAGCAACGTGGTGTGCACGCCTTGCGTGGCAATCAGGGTATCGGCCTTGGGCGTGATCGGCAGTTCGGCGTGGCCGTCGCCATCGGTCTTGGCCTGGGCCAGCAACTTGCCCTTCTCGTCATGCACCTCGAGGTTGACGTCTTTCATCGCCTTGCCGCCTTCCAGGGCTTGGGCGAACACGTCGAGGCGGTCGCGGTAGCGGTGCGCAGAGACGCCGATGTCGCTGAGGCTGAACAGGGTTGCAGGCTGCGAGTAATCGTAGGTGCCCGAGGCACGCATCACTGCCAGGTACACGCCCGGTTCCTGCAGCGGCTTGATCCCGGCGATCGGCAGCAGCACGGTCTCGCGGGTGTTGCGCGCGGGGTTGAGATCGAAGCGGCCGCTGTAGACCAGCTCGGCCATGTCCAGGGTTTCTTTGGACTGGTAGTAGTACAGGCTGCTGTTACGCCCCCAGTTGACCAGGAAGGTCGAGAGCATCTCGGGCTTCACGCGGAAGAACTCGACATCAACCTTGTCGACGTTCAGGGCGATCACCGGCAAGCCCTCGGCCAGGCGCGTGGGCAGCAACGAACCGCGGCTGGCAAAGCCGATGGTCGGCTGCATGTCGCGGGTTTCCAGGCGGGTGACCGACTCGCTGTCGAGCGCGTTGCCATTGACCGCCAGCAGGCCTTTGTCGACCGTGAGCACCAGCTTGCGCTGTGGCTCCAGGTGGCGCAGGCGCAGTTCCATCTGGTTGTCGGAGAGTTCCCAGGCCCCGTCGACCTTGCCTTTGACGGTGTCGACCAGGTGCAGTTTGCCGGCGAAGTCCTGTGTGGCATCCAGCGGCGCGGAGAAGCTGATCGACAGCGCGCTGGCGCCGTCGAGCTGCACTTCCGAGACGTCCAGCACCGTGAGCGCCCGGCCCTCGTAGCGCTTGGCGAGCACGGCAGGGTCTTCGCGCTTGGCCGCTGGGGCCTCGGCGGGCGCGGTGGCTGCCGGTTTCTCGGCCGGCGCGGGTTTGCCCGGCGCGGAGGAGTCACAAGCACTGAGCAAAGCCAGCGCGCAGGCCAGCAACAATCCTTTGTTGAACATGGAGTAGGAACTCTTAGGCAGCGTGTACGTGAGGGCAGCAACTATAGCGCAACGACGGGCGCGTCACCCGCCGCGTAGCGCCAGGTGAGACCGCGTTCGCGCGAATTGGTTGCCTGGCCGGTACACTGTGGCACTGCTTATGCCAGGAATTGAAATGTCTCAACTGACCACCGACTGGCGCGACCGCCCTACCCACCGCAAGGTCTGGGGCCTGGCCGCACCGATGATCCTCTCCAACATCTCCGTACCCCTGGTGGCGCTGGTCGACAGCACCGTCATCGGCCACCTGCCCCACGCCCACCAGCTGGGCGCCGTTGCCGTGGGCGCCACGCTGTTCACCTTCATGGTTGGCCTGATGGGCTTTCTGCGCATGGGCTCGACCGGCTTCGCAGCCCAGGCTGCTGGGCGGGGTGACGGCGCGGCGTTGCGCCAGGTGTTGGTGCAAGGGCTGCTGCTGGCCCTGGGCTTTGCCGTGGTCATCGGCCTGTTGGCGTTGCCCTTCAGCCAGTTGGCGCTGCACGCGATGCAGCCCAGCGCAGCGTTGCAGCAATCCACCGAGGATTTCTTCCACACCCGCCTGCTCGGGCTGCCTGCGGCACTGGCCAGCTACGCGCTGGTCGGCTGGTTCCTCGGCACCCAGAATGCCAGGGCGCCGCTGGCCATCCTTCTGACCACCAACCTGCTGAACATCATCCTCAACCTGTGGTTCGTGCTCGGCCTGGACTGGGGGGTGCTGGGTTCGGCGCGGGCCTCGGTGATTGCCGAGTGGAGCGCCGCACTGCTGGGCCTGGCCCTGACCCGCCCGGCCTTGCGCGCGTACCCCGGGCACATCGCCTGGGCGGCGCTCAAGCGCTGGCAGGCCTGGAGGCCGCTGCTGGCCGTCAACCGCGACATCTTCCTACGCAGCCTGGCATTGCAACTGGTGTTCCTGTTGATCACCGTGCAAGGCGCCCGGCTGGGTGAAGCGACGGTGGCGGCCAACGCCCTGCTGCTCAATGGCCTGCTGCTGACCGCCTACGCGCTCGACGGGCTCGCCCATGCAGTCGAGGCCTTGTGCGGCCACGCCATCGGCGCCCGCGACCGCGACACCCTGCGCCGCTCGCTGGTAGTGGCGTGCGGTTGGTCGCTGATCACCAGCGTTGGCTTTGCCGGGCTGTTCCTGCTGGGTGGGCACCTGTTCATCGACCTGCAGACCGATATCGACAGTGTGCGGGCGGCGGCTTACCCGTACCTGCCGTACTTGGCGGTACTGCCGTTGATTGCGGTGTGGAGCTACCTGCTCGACGGATTGTTCATCGGCGCGACGCGTGCGCGGGAGATGCGCAATGCGATGCTCGCGTCGGTGGTGATTGCGCTGCCGGTGGCGTGGGCCATGAGTGGGTTTGGCAACCACGGCTTGTGGTTGGCGTTTCTCGGGTTCATGGCATTGCGGGCGGTGACGTTGGGGTGGGTTGGGTGGCGGTTGCAGCAAAAGGGGCTGTGGGTTCAGTGATTTTGGGGCTGCTTTGCAGCCCATCGCGACGCAAGGCCGCTCCTACACGGATGCGCGTTCATCTGTAGGAGCGGCCTTGCGTCGCGAAATGAGGGCGCAGCCCTCACCTGCTAACTTACAGCCAAACACAATCCCAATGTGGGTACTGCCCTGCACGCGTTACCAGTCCCGCACACACGGATGCGCATTCACCTGTAGGAGCGGCCTTGCGTCGCGAGATGAGGGCGCAGCCCTCACCTGCTGACTCACAGCCAAACACAATCCCAATGTGGGTACTGCCCAGCACGCGTTACCAGTCCCGCACACACGGATGCGCATTCATCTGTAGGAGCGGCCTTGCGTCGCGAGATGAGGGCGCAGCCCTCACCTGCTAACTCACAGCCAAACACAATCCCAATGTGGGTACTGCCCAGCACGCGTTACCAGTCCCGCACACACGGATGCGCATTCACCTGTAGGAGCGGCCTTGCGTCGCGAAATGAGGGCGCAGCCCTCACCTGCTAACTTACAGCCAAACACAATCCCAATGTGGGTACTGCCCTGCACGCGTTACCAGTCCCGCACACACGGATGCGCATTCACCTGTAGGAGCGGCCTTGCGTCGCGAAATGAGGGCGCAGCCCTCACCTGCTAACTTACAGCCAAACACAATCCCAATGTGGGTACTGCCCTGCACGCGTTACCAGCCCCGCACGAATGGGATTAGCGATGATGTAACGCGCAGCCGCTTTGACATCTTCCTCTTTACGCAATGCGCGATCAAAAAAACCCGGTTGCCAGATATGCAGTCGTTCTGCGCCAACTCGATACAAAGCACAGGCGCTTTTGGACTTGAACGAACACATCAGACTTCCCAGGCTGTTGGCCCTTAGCTCGATCAGCCAATGCAGGTGATCTGGCATGAGAATCCATGCCAGCGTTCGACTGCTGCCCGCCTCATCACTCAAGCGCAATTGTTGGACGACGGCTCTGGCGAACCAGAGGTTGAGGAATAATGGATAGCGTTTACGGGTGACCGTCGTTAAAAGGTAAAGACGGCCGGGTTCGGATACCCGGCCAACGCGCAAACGGTGGTTGCCTTGACAGTCCATGTCGTTCTCCTTTGAACATCGCATTCAAAGGTAGCAACGGTAGGTCAGTACACTGTGAACGGATCATTTCCGGGTGTGACGTCGGTGAGGGCTTCGCCCTCATTTTCGCGACGCAAGGCCGCTCCCACAGGGTTAGCGCACCCTCCAAAGGGCAGCGCTAGCCTGGGGAAGCGGCCCCGGCGATTACGAAGACAAGTACGAAGAGCGGGTCAGCCCCAGGCGCAAGGCATCGAGGAACTGCGTCCGCTCGCGGGCGGTGATCTTCGCGCTGGCGACCTTGTCGCGGTAGTGAGTCATCAACTCCTCCGGCGACAGGTGCACGTAACGCAGCATGTCTTCGATGGTGTCGTGGGTCTCGATACCGGCGTGGTACACGCTGCCATCGGCATTCTGGTAGATGTTCACCGAGTCGGTATCACCGAACAGGTTGTGCATGTCACCCAGAATCTCTTGGTAGGCGCCAACCAGGAACACACCCAGCAGGTAGTCCTCGCCCTCATTGAGCGCATGCACCGGCATGCTGGTCTCGATGCTCTGCTCGTCGACGTACTGGTTGATCTTGCCGTCGGAGTCACAGGTCAGGTCTTGCAGCACCGCGCGGCGCATCGGCTCTTCATTCAGACGATGCAGCGGGATGATCGGCAGTACCTGGCCGATGGCCCAGGTATCCGGCAAGCTCTGGAACACCGAGAAGTTGCAGATGTACTTGTCGGCCAGCTTGTCATTGAGCTCGTCCAGCACCTGGCGGTGCGAACGCTGGCGCGCCTTCAGCGAGTTGTGCAGGCGACGGCACACGGCGAAATAGCACTGCTCGGCCAGGGCTTTTTCGGCCAGGCTGATCTTGCCATCGGCGTACTGCGCCGCCACGTCACCCATGTAGTGGGTAGCGCGCCAGTAGGTCTCGGTGACCATCTCGATGTCGGTCGGGCCCAGCAGGTCGGCCAGCCACTGCACAGTCTCGGGCAGGGCTTCCTTGTTTTCGATGGTCGGCACGTCGTCGTTGTGTTTTTCGACGTCGGTCACCTGGATCACCAGCATGGCGTGGTGAGCGGTCAGCGAACGGCCGCTCTCGGAGAAGATGTGCGGGTGCGGCAGGCCCTGCGCGTCGCAGAATTCCTTGAGCATGCCCACCACCACGCCGGCATAGTCATCCATGTCGTAGTTGATCGAGCTGGCATTGCGCGAGTGAGTACCGTCGTAGTCCACACCCAGGCCACCGCCGACGTCGATGTGGTCGACCGGCAGGCCCAGTGCACGCAGCTCGCCGTAGTAGCGGATGGCTTCCTTGAAGCCGTGCTGGTAGTCCGCCAGGTTGGCGATCTGCGAACCCATGTGGAAGTGCAGCAGGCGGATGCCCTGGTCCAGGCCGGCATCGCGGAAGCGCTGCACCACCGAAATCAGCTGCGCAGCCGACAAACCGAACTTGGACTTCTCGCCACCGGTGTCAGCCCACTTGCTCGACGCCAGCGACGACAGGCGCACACGCAAGCCGACCTGCGGCTTGACCTTGAGCTCGGCGGCCTCCTCGATCACCAGGGCGACCTCGGATTCCTTCTCGATGACGATGAACACGTTGTGGCCCAGCTTCTGGCCCATCAGCGCCAGGCGGATGAACTCACGGTCCTTGTAACCGTTGCAGACGATGGTGCCGCCCTTTGGCGCCAGCGCCAGTACTGCCAGCAGCTCGGGCTTGGAGCCGGCCTCAAGGCCAATCGAGACGTTCTGCGTGGCGATGATGTTTTCCACCACCGCTTCCTGCTGGTTGACCTTGATCGGGTACAGCGCGGTGTACTGGCTCTGGTACTCGAGGCGCGCGATGTTGGCGTCGAAGGCACCGGTCAGCTGGCGTACACGGTCTTGCAGGATGTCGGGGAAGCGCACCAGCAACGGCAACGACAGGCCGCTCTGGCGCAGTTCGTCGACCTGCTCGAACAGGTCGATCGGCGCGCTATTGGGGCCATTAGGGCGTACTTCGACGCGCCCGGCTTCATTGATGGCGAAATAACCAGCGCCCCAATGGCGGATGCCGTAAACACTGCGGCTGTCGGCCACGGTCCATTGGCTACCATCGTCTTTGCGTGTGCGTCGTACGGACATTCAAGTCCCCTATAGATAAGTCGAAAACACTGCCCCAACGAAAAGGGCCGGCGCAGTGTAGAAGCTGAAAATGACGATTCGTCCGGTTCAGGGGTAGACCCTTCCAACAGGAACGAGTTTAGAAAGCACTGGGCAAAAAAACGCGCGACGGCCTCAGCCGCCCGACTTTTTCGCCTTGAAACCCTGTTTGGTCAGCTCGCCGATCAACAGCTCGACATGGTCGCCCTGAATCTCGATAACCCCGTCCTTCAAGGCGCCACCGGTACCGCAGCGGCGCTTGAGCGTGGTGGCCAGCTCCTTGAGCTGATCGAGGGGCAGCGGCACACCGGTGACGGTGGTCACGGTCTTGCCACCGCGGCCTTTGCTTTCCCGGCGTACGCGGGCAATGCCGTCGCCTTCGGGGATGATTTGCTGCTTGCAGGTGCAGGCATCCACCGGCTGGCTACAGTCAGGGCAGTGCCGACCGGCATCGGTGGAGAACACGAGACCGCCAAGGGCGGAAAAGGAAGAAGCTTTCTTGGCCACTTTTGTTCCTCTGTGCTGAGGACAAAAACTGGTCGGCGGGAGCCGACCGCGAAGCCCCACTCTGGCAGGGGCGGCGCTACTGCCGCAAGATCTTGCGACAGCCCGAAAAGGGCGCGCAGTGTAACGATAAATCAGGGGATTGCTAAGTACTGGAATGCGCCATTTTGCGAATGTTTTGCGACCCCTGGGCGCTGGGGCTGCCTTGCAGCCCTTTCGCGACACAAGGCCGCTCCTACAAGGGCACCGCAATCGCCTGTAGGAGCGGCCCCGCTTTACAATAGGCTGGCTTTGTACCGCTGCAACGCCGCCAACGAGTCCGGGCAATACGGCTTGGTCTGGCTTTCTTCTTCCGCCTGCGCCAGGCTGATGAACCGCGCCTCACTCACCTCCTCCGGCTGCAAGCGCAACGGTGCATCGGACACCGCCGAATACACCGCACACCACAAGCGGTTATCGGGTTGGTCGAAGTAGAACCGTTCATGAAAGCGCAACGCGACGCCGTCGATACCCAGTTCTTCGGCCAACTCCCGCGCAGCCGACTCGGCGTAGCCCTCGCCCGCCGTCACCATGCCGCCCGCCGCCACATCCCAAAAGCCTGGGTACAGCGCCTTGCTCAAGGTACGCCGGTGCACGCACAACTCCCCGGCGCTATTGAACAGCAAGATGAACGTGCAACGGCCAATCAGCCCGCGCTCGCGCAATTCTGCCCGGGGCAAGGCGCCGAGCACCTGGTCGGCTTCATCGACCCAGGCAACCAGCTCACGGTCGGAAGCCGCCCGATGGGCGGCTTCCTGGGTGCTGATGGCCACGATCAACCCTGCGACAGCAGCTGACGCAGGTCGATGACCGCAGCGTTGGCCCGGGAGATGTAGTTGGCCATGACCAGCGAGTGGTTGGCCCACATGCCGAAGCCGCTGCCATTGAGCACCATCGGGCTCCACAGCGCTTCCTGCGAGGCTTCCAGCTCACGGATGATCTGGCGCACGCTGACCGTGGCATTCTTCTTCGCCAGCACATCGGCGAAGTCGACCTCGATGGCGCGCAGCAGGTGCGACAGCGCCCAGGCCTGGCCACGGGCTTCGTAGAACACGTTGTCGATCTGCAGCCATGGGGTTTCGACCAGCTCTTCGTCAACCTGCGGTGCCTGGCCAGGTTGTACCGACTCGGTCTTCAGGGTGGTGTTGAGCTTGACCCGGCCAACGCTGGCCGACAGGCGCTGCGACAGCGAACCCAGGCGGGTAGCCACATCGCCCAGCCAGTTGTTCAGGTTGTCGGCACGGGTGTAGAAGATCGCGCCCTTGTCGCCAGCGGCCAGGCGGGTCTGGTAGCGGTTCAGCGACTTGATGCCTTCTTCGAACTCAGACTCGCTCGACGGCAAAATCCAGCTCTTGTTGTCGAAGTTGAAGCGCGGCTCGGCCTTGGCCAGGTCGGCGTCTTCAGTGGACTGCGACTGCGAGCGGGCGAAGTCTTTGCGCAACGCGCGGGACAAATCGCGGACCTGGACCAGCACGCCGTATTCCCAGCTCGGCATGTTGTCCATCCACAGCCCCGGCGGGAAGCGGTCGTTGGAAATGTAACCGCCCGGCTTGTTCAGCAAGGTACCGGCGACGGTCTTGAGGGTTTCAATGGTGGTATAGCCGATGACCATCTGCTGGCCATTACGCTCGGCCGCAGCCTGGGCGTTCTGCTGCACCGGGAACAGCTCCGGCTCCTGGCTCCAGTACCAGCCCAGGCCGATACAGACCAGCAGGTACAGGCCGATCAGGGTACCCAGGGCACGGCTCCAGAGGCCGCCCAGGTAGCTACGGGCGGCGGCGCCACGGCCATCAACACGCTCGCGGGGTTCGGCTTTGGCCTCGCGGTTTTTCCAGTCCAGCATGGCATTGTCCTTAATCAGTCAAGACGGTTCAGAGGCTTGGACCCCAGGCCTTCGCCAGGGTGCCACGGCAAGCCCGCATCGCTGCACTATAAAGCAGACACTGCCGTACGCATAAGCGACCAGTGGGTCAGTAACTGAATATTCGTTCTAAACGCTTTGTTGATGGAGGGCACTCACCCAACGGAAAAGAGCTGCTAGCATAGAGCCATCATCGCACCTGCACACCACCCACCCAAAAGTAGCCAGGACATGAGCCAAGCAGTCGATCCGAGCCACCAGTGCCCCGCCCAGCACCTGTCGCGTCCCGGCCTGCGCAAGGATGACCCGCTCAACCCGGTGCCCCTGCCGCCGCTGCGCAAGCCTGTGTACATCCTTTTGCAGGACCACGAGCGCGCCCAACGCCTGGCCCAGCAGTTGGAGTTTTTCGGCCTCGGCGTGCAGGCCTTGTTCAGTGCGGATGCGTTTCGGGCTTCGCTCAGTGAATGCCCGCCTGCGGCGGTGGTGATGGATGTCGACTTCACCGGCAGCGGCCAGGGCCTGCACTTGGCCGCTCAGGCTCAGCAAGGTGTGCCGCAAACGATTCCGCTGCTGTTCTTCAGCCACCACGAAACCGATACGCCGACCCGCCTTGCCGCCGTGCGCGCTGGCGGCAAAGAGTTTCTGACCGGCACCCTGGAAGCCTCCAGCCTGCTGGAGAAGGTCGAGCTGCTCACCAGCACTACCCCGCTCGACCCACTGCGGGTGTTGATCATCGACGATTCGCGCACCCAGGCCCTGCACACCGAACGGGTGCTGAGCAGCGCGGGCATGATTACTCGCAGCCTGACCGACCCGATCCGCACCATGGCGGAACTGGCCGACTTCCAGCCGGACCTGATCATTCTCGACCTGTACATGCCCGCCTGTACCGGCCCGGAGCTGGCCAAGGTAATCCGCCACAACGACCGCTATGTCAGCGTGCCAATCATTTACCTGTCGGCCGAGGACGACCTCGACAAGCAGCTCGACGCCATGAGCGAAGGTGGCGATGACTTCCTCACCAAGCCGTTTCGTTCGCGCCACCTGATCACCACCGTGCGCAACCGCGCCGCCCGCGCCCGCCACCTCAAGGCACGCATGGTGCGCGACAGCCTCACCGGGCTGTACAACCACACCCATATCCTGCAACTGCTCGAAGATTGCAGCTTCCGCGCCCGGCGCGAGCAGCAGCCCTTGAGCTTCGCCATGCTCGACATCGACCGTTTCAAGAAGATCAACGACCGCCATGGCCATCCCATGGGCGACCGGGTGATCAAGAGCCTGGCGCTGTTCCTCAAGCAACGGCTGCGCAAGACCGACTTCATCGGGCGTTACGGCGGCGAAGAGTTCGCCATCGTCATGCCCAACACCGCCCTGGATGCCGCGCACAAGGTCCTGGACGAAATCCGCCGGCGTTTTGCCGAGATCCTCTATCCGGCGCAGCCACGGGACCTGAACTGCACGTTCAGCGCGGGGGTGGTGCAACTGGACGATGAGCTGGATGCGCTGACCATGGCCAGTGCCGCGGATGAGGCGTTGTACCGGGCCAAGCACGCGGGGCGTAACTGCGTGGTTCGGGTGGAGCCTTAGCAGCAAAACATTGCTCACTGATTTAGCAAGAACTCTGTGGGAGCGCCGGCCAAAGGGTTCGGAAATCTCCTACAGCATGGCGACAGGCCAGCATCGTCATCATCTCGTCACAAAATGGCAATAACTTCAGGCGCTTACCTCTCCCACTCCCCGCAGGAAGTTCGCGGCTATGCGCCTGAAGTGGCTGACCAATTTCAACACCCTGTTGCTGGTAACCGTCTGTATCGCCCTGGCCGTGACCTTGTGGTGGTCACAGCGTGCCCTGGAGCGCCCCTATCAGATGATGGAGCGCTACCTGGGCCTGTCCCAACAGTTCCAGAACCAGGCAGCGCACAACATCCAGGCCTACCTGGCCAGTGGTGATGCCTTGCGCCATGCCGCTGCGATGGAGGCTAACCAACAGTTGCAGACGGCATTGGCCGAATGGCCCGACGCGCTGGCCGACAAACTGCACCCCAGCCTCGACAGCCTGCAGGCCTTTACTGCCGAAGAACTGCTGGCGGCCGGCAAGCTGGCCGGCGACCCGCAAGCGCTGTTACTGCAAGCCGAGCGCGAACTGGGGGCCAACTTCGAACAACTGGCCAATTACGCCCGTGACAGCGGCAGCGCCGAGGCCAACCGCTATCTGCTGCCTTTGCTCGACGCCACCGTGCACCTGGGCCGCCTGTCGCTGGCCCGGGACAAACTGGTCAGCAGCGGCCGCCCTGAACTGGCCGACGAAGTGGAGCGCGAGCTGCAACTGATCCGCGCCCAGGCCCAGGCCCTCGACAGCTTGCCGTTGCTGGGTGTTACCCGTGCAGCCGAGTCCAATGCCGATGATTTCGCCGCCCTGATGGGCCTGGAAACCCAAGCCAGCGCGCAGCAGGAAGACATTGCCGTCGCCCTCAAGCGCGAACTGCTGAGCCTGCTCACGCGCTACCCGGCCGAACTGCAACGCACCCGCGAGCAAATCGAGCGCCGCGCCGCCCTGGCCGCCAGCACGGGCCAACGCCTTGAAGCGGTGCAGCAGGCCATCGCCGGCCTGGAGCCGGAGGTCCGCGGGCTGCACGCCAAAATCGCCGCCGAAGTGCGTATCAGCCAAGGCCTGATGATCGGCCTGATCTTGCTGATCGCGCTGCTCATCGACACCCTGCAGCGGCGCTTGGCGCGTACATTGACCAGCCTGGCGCCGGCCCTGTCGCACTGGGCCGAGGGCGACTTCGCCGAGCCGATCGCCCTGGGCAAGACCAACCGCGAGCTGCACGACATCCAGGAATCGCTCAACCGCCTGCGCCACTACCTGGTGGAACTGGTCGGCACCATCCGCCACAACGCCGAACAGGTGGCCGGCAGCAGCCATGCCCTGGCCGGTATGAGCGCCGCCCTGCATGACGGTGCCGAGCGCCAGGCGGGCGACACCGGGCAGATTCGCGACGCGCTGGGTGAACTGGAAGCGACCATCCAGCAAGTGGCCGGCGATGCCAGCGCCGCCGCCGACGCCAGCCGCGATGCCGGCCGGGCGGTGGAGCACGGCCAGGCGGTGATTGGCCAGAGCTTGTCGGGGTTACGCGAACTGGTGGACGAAGTGCAGGGTAACGCCCGCATGATCGAACAACTGGCTGAGGAGTCCGCCACCATTGGCGGCGTGTTGACGGTGATTCGCTCGATTGCCGAGCAGACCAACCTGTTGGCCCTCAACGCCGCGATCGAAGCTGCCCGCGCGGGCGAAATGGGCCGTGGCTTTGCCGTGGTGGCTGACGAAGTGCGCTCCCTGGCGCAGCGCACCACAGGCGCCACCGGCGAGATCCAGACACTGATCGACCGCTTGCAACAAGCAGCCAGAGGCTCGGTGGCGGGCATGCGGGCGCAGTTGGAACATGCCGAAGCCACCGCCGACCAGGCCCAGGCCGCAGATGGCGCGCTGGACGAGATTGTCCGCGCCATTCGTACCATTGCCGATACGGCGGTGCGGATTGCCGATGTCACGGCCCAACAGAGCGGTGCGGTGAGCGAGATTCGTGACCATAGCGAGCGGATTCACGAGTTGGGCGAGGACAATTTGCAGCGCATTGGCGAGGGGCGTGAGCAAGGGGAGCAATTGCTGAGCCTGGGCAGCGAGCTGAGCACGGCGGTGCGGGCGTTCAGGGTGTGAGCGTTGCCTGGGCCGGCCCTTTCGCGGGGCAAGCCCGCTCCCACAGGGTGACCTCTGCACTTGAAGTTGGCGTGAACCTGTGGGAGCGGGCTTGCCCCGCGAAAGGGCCGGTATAGGCGAATCAGCCATCGGCCATGTGTCGTTCCCCCGGTCGACACACGCCAAATCAAGACCAACTCCGCTATCATGCCCAGCACGTTCCACGTCGCGAGTCCGCCATGCGCCGCCTGTTTCTCCTGCTGTTCCTGCTGCTGGCCAGCCCTGCCTTCGCCACGGGCCTGCTCGACAACCGCCCCAGCGCCACCCTCGGCGCCGCTTCGCTGTCCAACGCTGCCGATTTCCTGCCCGTGCACGAAGCGTTCAAGCTCAGCCTGATCCAGGCCGATGCCCAGAGCATCAAGCTGCGCTTCGTCGCCACCGACGGCTACTACCTCTACCGCCACCGCTTCAATTTCCGCACAGAGCCGGCCGACGTAGCTGTGGGCACGCCCAACATCCCCAAAGGCGAAGCCAAGCACGATGAGTTCTTCGGTGACGTCGAGGTGTATCACGGCGTGCTCGACATCGAGCTGCCCCGCACCGACCCTCGTGCGTTCACCCTGCTAGTGGGCTACCAGGGCTGCGCCGACAAGGGCCTGTGCTACCCCCCGGAAACCGCGCGCCTGAGCATCGACGGCGAAGGTGGCACCCCCAGCGCGGCACCGGCCACAGGTGAACAGGCCTGGAGCTGGAAATCCCTGTTGCTGTTCTTCCTCGCCGGCGTCGGCCTGACCTTCACCCCTTGCGTGCTGCCGATGCTGCCCATCCTCTCGGGCGTGGTGCTGCGTGGCCAGGCAAACGGCTTGCGCGGCCTCGCGCTGTCGCTTGCTTACGTGGTATCGATGGCCGCCAGCTTCGCCGTGCTGGGCGCGCTGATGGGCCTGTTCGGCGCGGGCTTGAACCTGCAGGCACGGCTGCAGTCGGCCTGGGTGCTGGTGCCTTTCGCGTTGTTCTTCGTGGTGTTCGCCCTGGCCATGTTCGGCCTGTTCGAATTGAAGCTGCCGCAGGCCTTGAACAATCGCCTGGACTCGCTCGCTCACCGCACCAAAGGTGGCTCGCTAGTCGGCGCGGCAGTGCTGGGCGTGCTTTCCAGCTTGCTGGTGTCGCCCTGCGTGTCGGCGCCACTGGCCGGTGCCCTGCTTTATATCAGCGCCAGCGGCGATGCCCTGGGGGGTGCGCTTAAGCTGTTCGCCCTCGGCCTGGGCATGGGTGCGCCATTGCTGCTGGTGGCCACCGGTGGCGCAACCTGGTTGCCGAAGAGCGGCCCTTGGCTGAACACGGTGAAAAACGCCATTGGTGTGCTGTTGTTGGGGCTGGCCATCGGCTTGCTCAGCCGCGTGCTGCCTGGCCAGGTGACGTTGCTGCTGGTCGGCTTCCTGGCTGCCGGCGTGGCCCTGTTCCTCGGTGCCCTGGAATTCGTCATCAAAACCCCGCGCCAGCGCCTGGCGCAATTGCTCGGCCTGGCGTTGCTGGTTTACGCCCTGGCCTGCTGGTACGGGGCACTGAACGGCCAGGGCGACCCTCTGCGCCCCTTGCCTGCCCCCGCCATGGCCACGGGCAGCGCCAGCCCGGCCGTCAAGGCCGATGCCTGGCAGACCCTCACCACCCCCGCCGCGCTGGACGCTGCCCTGGCCCAGGCCAAGGCCGCAGGCCAGCCGGTGTTGCTGGACTGGTACGCCGACTGGTGCATCAGCTGCAAGGTGATCGAGCACGACGTGCTCACTGCGCCGCAGGTGCAATCGCAGCTGAGCGCCTTCAAATTGCTGCGTTTCGACATCACCGAGAGCAACGCCGAGCAACGCACGCTGCTCGACCGCTACCAGCTGTTCGGCCCGCCTGCGCTGCTGTTCTTTGCGGCGAACGGCAGCGAAATGGCCGCTGATCGGGTGATAGGCGAGATAAACGCCGGCGATTTCGCCGAGGTTCTGACGCGCGTGCGCGGCAAACTCGGTCTATAACTTCCGGCGAGCTGCGAAAAATCCTCAAGACAGTGACCAGATTTAATTATCCGGTCACATACTTCGCGCGAATCTCGGACATCGTGCTGGCTATTGCCGGGAACTGGACACTTGCCGTCGCTTTACGGCACACTCGCCGCGCTGTGTCGAATTGCCCTACAAATCCAAGGAATCCGCAGATGGCTACGCTACTGGTGCTTCACGGCCCCAACCTCAACCTGCTCGGGACCCGCGAGCCGGGCCATTACGGCGCCGTGACCCTGGCCCAGATCAACCAGGACCTGGAGCAACGTGCCCGCGCCGCGGGCCACCATCTGCAGTACCTGCAGAGCAATGCCGAATACGAACTGATCGACCGCATTCACGCCGCACGCAACGAGGGTGTGGACTTCATCCTGATCAATCCGGCGGCTTTCACCCACACAAGTGTCGCATTACGTGACGCATTGCTTGCGGTGAGCATCCCATTCATCGAAGTGCACCTGTCCAACGTGCACAAACGCGAACCGTTCCGTCACCACTCCTACTTTTCCGATGTGGCCGTAGGGGTGATATGCGGCCTGGGCGCCAGCGGTTATCGCCTGGCCCTGGAGTCCGCGCTGGAACAACTGGCTGCCAACGCACAGCCCTGATGACAGAGACCCTGGCCTAAGTGGGCCGGGGTTTGAGAGAAACGTTTTAGACACGTTTTCAATTACGCCCCCTGACCGAACCTTTGGGAGTTGATGATTAATGGATATCCGTAAAGTCAAGAAACTGATCGAACTGCTGGAAGAGTCTGGCATCGACGAACTGGAGATCAAGGAAGGCGAAGAGTCGGTCCGTATCAGCCGTCACAGCAAGACCCCAGCTGCCCAGCAGTTCTACGCACCCGCCCCAATGGCTGCTGCCCCTGTAGCTGCCCCGGCCGCTGCCGCTGCTGCCCCTGTCGCCGAAGCTGCTGCCCCGGCGCTGAAAGGCACCGTGGTTCGCTCGCCAATGGTCGGTACCTTCTACCGCAAGCCATCGCCGACCTCGCCTAACTTCGCTGAAGTTGGCCAGTCGGTGAAAAAAGGCGACACCCTGTGCATCGTCGAAGCGATGAAGATGATGAACCACATCGAAGCCGAGATCGGCGGTGTCATCGACGCCATCCTGGTAGAAGACGGCCAGCCGGTTGAGTTCGACCAGCCGCTGTTCACCATCGTTTGAACCGCGGAGAGCCAACGATGTCTGCGAAGCTCGAAAAAGTCCTGATCGCCAACCGCGGGGAAATTGCCCTGCGGATCCTGCGTGCCTGCAAAGAGCTGGGCATCAAGACCGTCGCCGTGCACTCCACGGCTGACCGCGAACTGATGCACCTGGGCCTGGCAGACGAGTCGGTCTGCATCGGTCCCGCGCCATCCAAGGATTCGTACCTGCACATCCCGGCGATCATCGCTGCCGCCGAAGTGACTGGCGCCACCGCGATCCACCCGGGCTACGGCTTCCTGGCCGAAAACGCCGACTTTGCCGAGCAGGTAGAAAAATCCGGTTTCGCCTTCATCGGCCCGAAAGCCGACACCATTCGCCTGATGGGCGACAAGGTTTCGGCCAAGGACGCGATGATCAAGTCGGGCGTACCGACCGTACCAGGCTCTGACGGCCCGCTGCCGGAAGACGAAGAAGTCGCCCTGGCGATCGCCCGTGACGTCGGCTACCCGGTGATCATCAAGGCCGCCGGTGGCGGTGGTGGTCGCGGTATGCGTGTGGTGCACAAGGAAGAGGACCTGATCTCCTCGGCCAAGCTGACCCGTACCGAAGCCGGTGCTGCGTTCGGCAACCCGATGGTCTACCTGGAGAAGTTCCTGACCAACCCACGCCACGTGGAAGTTCAGGTACTGTCCGACGGCCAAGGCAACGCCATCCACCTGGGCGACCGTGACTGCTCGCTGCAGCGCCGTCACCAGAAGGTTCTGGAAGAAGCGCCAGCACCGGGCATCGACGAGAAGGCCCGTCAGGAAGTCTTCAAGCGTTGCGTCGATGCGTGCATCGAAATCGGCTACCGCGGTGCAGGTACTTTCGAGTTCCTGTACGAGAACGGCAGCTTCTACTTCATCGAGATGAACACCCGCGTACAGGTTGAGCATCCGGTGTCGGAAATGGTCACTGGCATCGACATCGTCAAGGAGATGCTGAGCATCGCCGCTGGCAACAAGCTGTCGTTCCGCCAGGAAGACGTGGTGATTCGTGGTCACTCGCTGGAGTGCCGGATCAACGCTGAAGACCCGAAGAAGTTCATCCCGAGCCCAGGCAAGGTCAAGCACTTCCACGCCCCAGGTGGCAACGGCGTTCGCGTCGATTCGCACCTGTACAGCGGTTATTCGGTTCCGCCGAACTATGACTCGCTGATCGGCAAGCTGATCACCTACGGCAAGGACCGCGAAGAAGCCATGGCGCGCATGCGCAATGCTCTGGACGAGATCGTCGTCGACGGCATCAAGACCAACATCCCACTGCACCGCGACCTGGTGCGTGATGAAGGTTTCTGCAAAGGCGGCGTCAACATTCACTACCTCGAGCACAAACTGGCCAGCCAGGAGTGATCGTGTAGTGTGATGTACCAAAACCCCGGACCTGTTCCGGGGTTTTTTTATGGGCTTTAGGGATAGGTGGTGCTGGCAGGTGCATGCCTTGAGGGGGGTGTTGCCGGTGAGATCGAGCGCCGCCCGCGCGGCGCTTCGCAGCACAAGGCTGCTCCTACATCTGTTTCGGCCCAGTGAGGCCTGTGATATTGGCGCGCGACCGCCTCGTTGGTTCGACTCGATATCGTGTCAGGCGCCAAGGGACCGCGCGCCGATGCCACAGGAATATTGGCCCGAAACAGATGTAGGAGCAGCCTTGTGCTGCGAAGCGCCGCGCGGGCGGCGCTCGGCCTCACAGGCGCTGAAAATCCTGAGACGAACCCATCACCCTTTCATTCTAGGCATCTCGATCCGGTGCTCATGCACCCGCCGATACAGCGTCGCCCGCGATATCCCCAACGCCCGCGCCGCATCAGCCGGCTTCCAGCGGTGCCGGATCAGCGCATCCAGCAACAGTTGCCGAGCCGGGCTGCTGGCATCCACCTCAGCAGACGCCACGGCATCGCCGCGCACCTCCTGCGGCAAATGCTCAAGCCGCACCCACCCGCCCTCACTCACCGCACAGGCATAACGCAACACCTGCCGCAGTTGGCGCAGGTTCCCTGGCCAACGGTAAAGCAGCAGCGCCTGCAATGCATCGTCCGCCAACACCACCTCTACCCCGCACGCTTCGGCTTCTTCGGCTAACAGTTGATGAATCAAACCCAGCCGATCCTCCCGCTCACGCAACGGCGGCAGCGCGAACCGGGCGTTGGCCAGGCGGAAGTACAGGTCCTCACGAAAACGCCCATCCGCCACCATTGCCGCCAGGTCTCGGTGTGTCGCACAGATCACCTGGATGTCCACCCGCTCACGCCGCGCCGCGCCCAAGGGCGCCACTTCGCCCTCCGCCAGCACGCGCAGCAGCCGGGTTTGCAGGTTCAGTGGCATGTCGCCGATTTCGTCGAGAAACAGGGTGCCGCCATCAGCTTGCTGTAAAAGCCCTTGCATGCCTTTGCTGGAGGCGCCGGTAAAGGCCCCGGCTACATAGCCGAACAGCTCGCTCTCGATCAGGCTCTCAGGGATGGCCGCACAGTTCAGCGTGACGAAAGGCCCCTCGCGCCGCTGGCTTTGCCGGTGCAACTGGCGGGCGAAAACCTCTTTGCCCGAGCCCGTTTCGCCTTGCACCAGCACCGCCAGGCTACAGTCCTTGACCCGCGTGGCCAGGCGCAGGTGCTGCTCGATGCGCGCGTCCTGTGCCTGGCGCAAAGGCTGCGGGCGCGGGCGCCGTTGCGGTGCGCTGACGCGGCCATACAGTTCGCCCCAGCCTGGCAAGCGTTGGGCCGAGGCCTCGTTACTGCAGCGCAGCTGGCCCAGGTCGAACAGCTCGCCGATGTGCTCAGGCAAGCGGCCTAGGCGCTCCACCAGGCGCTGCCGGGCCAGGCTGTTGATTGCCTGCAGGCGGCCATCGGCATCCCAGGCCAGCAGGTAGTCGGGCTGGCTTTCGACATAGCCCGGCGTACCATGCGCGCGCATCACCCAATGGCCCTGGGCACTGTGCATGAAGAAGGCGTTTTCTATCTCGCGTGCGGTCTGCTCGACCAACTGCCGAATCAGGTGCTGGCTGCGGCGATCGTCCGGGGATCGCAAGGCCGAGACATCCACCACGCCCAGCAGCTCGCCCAGTGGGTCGAATACCGGTGCCGCCGTGCAGGTCAGGCCGATGAAGGCGGCGCGAAAATGATCGCGCTTGTGCACCGTGACCGGCGCCTTGCTGGTCAGCACCGCCGCCACCCCACAGGTGCCCTCCTCGCCTTCCGACCAGCAGGTGCCCAGGTACAACCCAGCTTTGCGGCAGTCATTGCGGATGGCGGACTCAACCCGGTAATCGATGGTCTGCCCCTGGGCATCGGTGAGCAGCACGCAATAGTCGGCGCCGCGGACCTGCTCATGCAGCCGTGCCACGGCGTCGCCGGCGATGCGCAGAAACAACTCGGCACGTTCTCGGCATTCGTTGAGCAGGCTTTGCGAAAGGATACGTGGCCCCTGCTGGGAGCCTGGGTCGAGGCGATACAGGTGCATGGAGCGGCGCCAGGAATCGAGGATCAGCGGCGGCACCGGTGCCTGTGGCAGGCGGTCGGCGTTTTTCAGCACCCGGCTGACGCAGTCGACATGGGCTCGGGAGTTCGCGGCAAGCATTCAGGCCCTCCGGTTCTCATTGCTGTTTTTATCGTTGTGCGGCCATTAAGCGCTTCCGGGCATGCCCCGACAAGCACTGTGTGAATACCGGCTCGCTTGAGACGCAGCGTCTCAGCGTCTCGGCAAAAGCCGCCGCAGCCTGGCACCCCGCGTCTCGCCGGGCATGCTGGGCGCACGCCCTTTCCTACGCACAGACCGCTCTGGCACAGCCACTTCAGTCAGATGAAACAAAGCTGGCACCTCCCTTGCTCTGTCCCTGACAAACAAGAATTCGAGGTGCGCCATGCCGCAACCCACCCCGACTGTCGGGATCATTGCCAACCCTGCCTCCGGCCGCGACCTGCGCCGCCTGACCGCCAGTGCCGGGCTCTATTCGAGCACCGACAAGGCGTCGGCGATCCAGCGGCTGCTGGCCGCCTTCGGTGCCACCGGCATCGGCCGGGTGCTGCTGCCAACCGACATAACCGGCATCGCCGCCGCCGTGCTCAAGGCCAGCCAAGGCCCCGCTGCCCGCGACCAGCACTGGCCGAACATCGAGGTGCTCGACCTGCCATTGACCCAGACCGTTGCCGATACCCGCCTGGCCACCCGACGCATGGTCGGCCAAGGCGTGGCGATGATCGCGGTGCTCGGCGGCGACGGCACCCACAAGGCAGTGGCAGCAGAAGCGGGTGACATCCCACTGCTGACCTTGTCCACCGGCACCAACAATGCCTTCCCGGAATTACGCGAAGCCACCAGCGCCGGCCTGGCGGGCGGCTTGCTCGCCAGCGGCCGCGTGCCCGCCAGCATCGGCCTGCGCCGCAACAAGCGCTTGCGGGTGAAGGTGCCCGAGCAGCAGTTGGACGAGTGGGCACTGGTGGAAGTCGCCGTGTCGCCCCAGCGTTTCATTGGCGCCCGCGCCCTGAGCCGCAGCGAAGACCTGAGCGAGGTGTTCGCCTGCTTCGCCGAACCCCATGCCATCGGCCTGTCGGCCCTGTGCGGCTTGTGGTGCCCGGTGTCACGCCAGGACCCGCACGGCGCCTGGGTGCGCCTGAACCCCGGCGCCGAGCAGGCCCTGCTCGCGCCCCTGGCGCCTGGCCTGCTGCAAGGCTGCGGCATCACCGCCAGCGGCGTGCTGACGCCGGGCGTCGCCCATCGCCTGAGCCTAAGCAGCGGCACCCTGGCCCTGGATGGCGAACGCGAGATCGAATTCGCCGAGCACGACACCCCCACCATCACCCTGGACCACCAAGGCCCGCTCACCGTGGACGTCGAGGCCGTGCTGGCCCACGCCGCCCGCCATCACCTGCTGGCCGTGTCGCGCGGCCACCGGCTACACCCTGCAACCGCGTGTTGAGACAACCCTGGAGAACAACAAGATGTCCAATCAACTCAGTACAGAACAACTACTGCATGCCTATGAAGTGATGCGCACCATCCGCGCCTTCGAGGAACGTCTGCACGTGGAATTCGCCACCGGCGAAATCCCCGGTTTCGTCCACCTCTATGCCGGCGAAGAAGCGTCCGCCGCAGGCGTCATGGCCCACCTGCGTGACAGCGACTGCATCGCCTCGACCCACCGCGGCCATGGCCACTGCATCGCCAAGGGCGTGGACGTGTACGGCATGATGGCCGAGATCTACGGCAAGAAGACCGGCGTGTGCGGCGGCAAGGGTGGCTCGATGCACATTGCCGACCTGGAAAAAGGCATGCTCGGTGCCAACGGCATCGTCGGGGCCGGTGCGCCATTGGTTGCAGGCGCCGCGCTGGCCGCCAAGCTCAAGGGCCGCGATGACGTGTCGGTGGCCTTCTTCGGCGACGGTGCCTCCAACGAAGGCGCCGTGTTCGAAGCCATGAACATGGCCTCGATCATGAACCTGCCGTGCATCTTCGTCGCCGAGAACAACGGCTACGCCGAGGCCACGGCGTCGAACTGGTCGGTGGCCTGCGACCACATTGCCGACCGCGCTGCCGGCTTTGGCATGCCGGGCGTGACCATCGATGGTTTCGACTTCTTCGCCGTGTACGAAGCCGCGGGTGCGGCCATCGAGCGTGCCCGTTCCGGGCAAGGCCCCTCGCTGATCGAGGTCAAGCTCAGCCGCTACTACGGCCACTTCGAAGGGGATGCGCAAACCTACCGCGCCCCGGATGAAGTGAAGAACCTGCGCGAGTCCCGTGATTGCCTGATGCAGTTCCGCAACAAGACCACCCGTGCCGGCCTGCTCAGCGCCGAGCAACTCGACGCCATCGACGCGCGTGTCGAAGACCTGATTGAAGACGCCGTGCGCCGCGCCAAATCCGATCCCAAGCCACAGCCCGCCGACCTGCTCAGCGACGTCTACGTCAGCTACCCCTGAGCCGCGGATTACAAGAACAAGAGGAGAATCACCATGGCAAGAAAGATCAGCTACCAGCAGGCCATCAACGAAGCCTTGGCCCAGGAAATGCGCCGCGACAGCACTGTGTTCATCATTGGCGAAGACGTGGCTGGGGGTGCCGGTGCGCCCGGCGAAGAGGACGCCTGGGGTGGTGTGCTGGGCGTGACCAAGGGCCTGTATCACCAGTTCCCGGGGCGGGTACTCGATGCGCCGCTGTCGGAAATCGGCTATGTCGGCGCCGCCGTGGGTGCCGCAACCCAAGGCCTGCGCCCGGTGTGCGAACTGATGTTCGTCGACTTCGCCGGCTGCTGCCTGGACCAGATCCTCAACCAGGCCGCCAAATTCCGCTACATGTTCGGCGGCAAGGCCGTGACCCCGCTAGTAATGCGCACCATGTACGGCGCTGGCCTGCGCGCTGCGGCCCAGCACTCGCAGATGCTCACCTCGCTGTGGACGCACATCCCCGGCCTTAAGGTGGTCTGCCCGTCCTCGCCATACGATGCCAAGGGCTTGTTGATCCAGGCGATACGCGACAACGACCCGGTGATCTTCTGCGAGCACAAGCTGCTCTACAGCCTGCAGGGCGAGGTGCCGGAAGAGGTCTACAGCGTGCCGTTCGGCGAAGCCAACTTCCTGCGCGACGGCGACGACGTGACCCTGGTGACCTACGGGCGCATGGTCCATGTGGCGCTGGAAGCCGCCAACAACCTGGCCCGCCAAGGCATCGACTGCGAAGTGCTGGACCTGCGCACCACCAGCCCGCTGGATGAAGACAGCATCCTGGAAAGCGTCGAGAAAACCGGCCGCCTGGTGGTGATCGACGAAGCCAACCCGCGCTGCTCCATGGCCACCGACATCAGCGCACTGGTGGCGCAGAAAGCCTTCGGCGCCCTCAGGGGCCCGATCGAGATGGTCACCGCGCCGCACACGCCGGTGCCGTTCTCCGATGCGCTGGAAGACCTGTACATCCCCGACGCGGCGAAGATCGAGGCCGCCGTGCGCAAAGTGATCGAAGCTGCAAGGAGCGCCGCATGAGCCAGATTCATACGCTGACCATGCCCAAGTGGGGCCTGTCGATGACCGAGGGCCGGGTGGACACCTGGCTCAAGCAGGAAGGTG
Organism: Pseudomonas sp. Y3 TE3536; assembly: GCF_053629175.1. Classification (NCBI taxonomy): domain Bacteria; kingdom Pseudomonadati; phylum Pseudomonadota; class Gammaproteobacteria; order Pseudomonadales; family Pseudomonadaceae; genus Pseudomonas; species Pseudomonas sp. Y3 TE3536. Next base: position 1,320,465 of record NZ_JBRJHU010000001.1, read on the forward strand.
ACCCCATCAACAAAGGCGACGAAGTGCTGGACGTCGAGACCGACAAGATCAGCAGCAGCGTCGAAGCCCCCTTCAGCGGTGTACTGCGCCGCCTGGTGGCCCAGCCGGATGAAACCCTGCCGGTCGGCGCGTTGCTGGCGGTGGTGGTGGAAGGCGAAGCCGACGAGGCCGAGATCGATGCCGTGGTGCAGCGCTTCCAGGCCGAATTCGTCGCCGAAGGTGGCGCCGACCAGGCACAAGGGCCAACCCCGCAAAAAGCCGACGTGGGCGGCCGCCTGTTGCGCTGGTTCGAACTGGGCGAAGGCGCAACGCCGCTGGTGCTGGTGCATGGCTTTGGCGGTGATTTGAACAACTGGTTGTTCAACCACCCGGCGCTGGCGGCCGAGCGCCGCGTCATCGCCCTTGACCTGCCGGGGCACGGGGAGTCGGCCAAGGCGCTGCAACGCGGCGACCTGGATGAACTGAGCGAAACCGTGCTGGCACTGCTCGACCACCTGGACATCCCCCGCGCCCACCTGGCCGGGCACTCGATGGGCGGCGCTGTCAGCCTCAACCTGGCGCGCCTGGCGCCACAGCGGGTGGCCAGCCTCACCCTGGTGGCCAGTGCTGGGCTTGGGGCTGCAATCAACGGGCAGTACCTGCAAGGTTTCGTGGCTGCAGCGAACCGCAATGCACTCAAGCCGCAAATGGTGCAGTTGTTTGCCGACCCGGCGCTGGTCACCCGGCAATTGCTGGAGGATATGCTCAAGTTCAAGCGCCTGGAGGGCGTCGATGCGGCGCTGCGACAGCTGGTGTCGGCCATCGCCGAGGGCGACCAGCAGCGCCACGACCTGCGCGGTGTGCTGGGGCAGCACCCGGCGCTGGTGATTTGGGGCGGCAAGGACGCGATTATCCCGGCCAGCCATGCCGACGGGCTGGAAGCCGAAGTGCTGGTACTGCCGGACGCTGGCCATATGGTGCAGATGGAGGCGGCTGAACAGGTCAACCGGAAGATGGTGGATTTCTTGCGGGGGCATTGAGGGAATGAGGGGCATGGCTTGGGGTGGTGTCTGGGTTTAGAAGTGCATGCCTTGAGGGGTTCTGCGCCTGTGAGATCGAGCGCCGCCCGCGCGGCGCTTCGCAGCACAAGGCTGCTCCCACATCTGTTCCGGGCCAGTGACGCCTGTGCCAGCGCACGCGGCCGCCTTGTTTGTCCGACGCGATATTGAGGCGGGCACCAAGAAGGCCGCGCGCCCATGCCCCAGGAATAATTGGCCCGAAACAGATGTGGGAGCAGCCTTGTGCTGCGAAGCGCCGCGCGGGCGGCGCTCGATCTCAGAGGCGCTGCCCTAATCAAGGCATGCACCTGTCAGCCCCCACCTAATCCCCCGACATGCACCCCGCCATCGCGCGATCTGTAAGGTATTTCCGAACCTGAAACGAAATGCTTCAGCTCTCATCATCAAGCGAATTATCCTACGAGCCTGTCGGAGGTCGCTCCATTGTCGGGGAAACATCTCAGGGATAACGTCTCAGGGTCGCCATGTTTGGTGACCGGGCGTGAGAAACCCGAAGGTGTGTGATTGCGGCATTCGTCATGGCAGCCGTGCGCGGGCAGGCTTCGGCCTGGCCGAGCTCACACGTCCTCGGATTTCTCACCCCGTGCACGGTCGCCACCCTAGTCCCGTGAGAAAGGACCCTGTGGAGGCTATTTTCTGAACCGACGTGTGAGTTGTGATCATGAAGAAGATTGTCCCAGATCCACCCAAAACGCTGACTTCCCGCCCCTTCTACAGCATCAACCAAGACATGCCCTCGGTAGACGCCGTGATCCATGCTCTCCAGTTGATGAGCGGTATCGAAGACACCCTGGACGAATACATCTGCGCCAATGCGGGTGAGCCGGGCATCAACATGCTGGTCAATGCGGTGCATCACCTACAGATGACCAAAGCGCTGGCCGAGTTGCTGTTGCGTCGCCAGGCCGGGAGCATCACCTAGCATTGATACTGCTCCGCCCACAAGGGCAGCGCAGATACTGGAGCGGCCTTGCCGGGGCGCTCCTACAAAGCCTGCGGGCCTGTTGTTTATCTGCTTATGCCCTATCTGTCTCAGCCCCCCATTCTGCGTCATACTCGGCAGACCTATTGCCCGGTCTCCACCATGCGTCCACTGCTCCCTGTCACCCTGATCCTGTTGCTCGCCGCGTGCGGAGATGGCGAATCGCTACTGCCTCCGGACGCGCGCCTGCCCGACGGCGGGCGTTACCGGGGCGAAGTGGTCAATGGCCTGCTGCAAGGCGAGGGCCGCATCGACTACCCCAATGGCAGCTGGTACGCCGGCAGTTTCAAGGACGGCCAATGGCATGGTCAGGGCGAGTGGCATGGCCAAAACGGTGAGGTCTACCGGGGCCAGTTCGCCGAGGGCCTGTTCCAGGGCCTCGGTGACCTGACCACACCGGGCAGCCACTATGCCGGCACCTTCAGCCACGGCCGACGCGACGGTGAGGGCACCCTCAAGCAAGCCGACCAGACTTACCGCGGCCAGTTCAAGGACGACCAGTACGAAGGCGCAGGCGAGTTGGAGCTGGCCGACGGCAGCCGCTACCAGGGCCTGTTCGCCAAAGGCAAACCGAACGGCGCCGGCGTGCGCAGCGACGCCAGCGGCAACCAGTTCAGCGGCCGTTTCGTCGATGGCCTGCTGCAAGGCAGCGGCACCTACGACAGCGTCGACGGCGAGCAGTACATCGGGGAGTTCAAGGACAACCGCCTGGAAGGCCGCGGCCGCTATGAAAGCGCCGAAGGTGACGTGTGGATCGGCGAATTCAAGGATGGCTCACTGGTGGGCGAAGGTGAACTGCTCGGCAGCGATGGCAGCCATTACAAAGGCGGTTTCGTTGACTGGCACTTTTCTGGCCAAGGCAACCTGCAACTGGCCGACGGCAGCCAGTACATCGGCGCCTTCGAAAACGATGCCTACCATGGCAAAGGCCGGCTGACCCTGAGCAACGGCAAGGTCGAGGGTGGCACTTGGGTCAATGGCGTACGCGTGCGCGACGAAAAGGGCACGCTGTTGCCCGACCCGCTGGACCTGGCCCTGCTCAACCAGGGCCGCCTGCTGGAGGACGCACTGGCACGGGTGCCGCCTACCGCGCCGGCCATCCAGTTATACAGCCTGGTCGTGGCCGGCGATGGCCAGCAAAGCGTGTTCCTGCGCGAAGCCGACTATGTCAGCAACATGCTCAAGGTCCGTTTTGGCGCCCGTGGCCAGGTCACCCTGGTCAACCACCGGGACCACATGGCCAGCCGCCCCATGGCCACCCGCGAGAACCTCACCCGCGCCGCCCGTACCCTGGCCGAACGCAGCGGCCCCGAGGACCTGGTGTTCATCTACCTCACCAGCCACGGCAGCCACGACCACCAACTGGTGCTCGACCAACCCCGCCTGCAACTGGCCGACCTGTCCGCCGACGAGCTGGCCAGTGCCCTGGCACCGCTGAAAGAGCGCGACAAGGTAATCGTCATCTCGGCCTGCTATTCAGGGGGCTACATCGCGCCGCTCAAAGACGATCGCACGGTGATCATGACCGCCGCCCGCGCCGATCGGGTGTCGTTCGGTTGCTCGGAGGAAGCCGACTTCACCTACTTTGGCGATGCCCTGTTCGCCGAGGCGCTGAACCAGACCGACGACCTGAAACAGGCGTTTGAACTGGCACGCGCCAGCGTTGCCGAAAGAGAACGAAAGGACGGTTTCGAAGCCTCTGAACCGCAGCTTTGGGCGCCGCCAGCAGTACTGGCACACTGGCAGCACCTACGCCGGCAACAGGCCGAGGAAGCGCTACGCAATGCTGCACAAGCGACGGTGGAGCAGCAGGAAAAAAAGCCCGGCAACCACTAAGCTTGTGTGTAACAAGGGAGAGACATCATGTATTTGACGCCTCAGCATGTCCTGCTTGCCGGTGCCACGGGTCTGACGGGTGAACACCTGCTAGACCGCCTACTCAACGAACCGACCATCAGCCGGGTCCTGGCCCCTACGCGCCGGCCGCTGGCCGAACACCCGCACCTGGAAAACCCAGTGGGCGACCCGGCGGTGTTTCTTCCGCAGCTGGCCGGGCGTGTCGATATCGCCTATTGCTGCCTGGGCACCACGCTCAAACAGGCCGGCTCCGAATCGGCTTTCCGCGCCGTCGACCTGGACATGGTCGTGGCCTTCAGCAAGCGCGCCCGGGAACTCGGTGCACGCCATTTGCTGGTTGTCAGCGCAGTCGGCGCCGACCCTAAATCATCGATCTTCTACAACCGCGTCAAGGGTGAAATGGAGGAAGCGCTGAAGGCCCAGGACTGGCCACAGCTGACCATCGTCCGCCCGTCGGTGCTGCTGGGTGATCGCATTGAGCCGCGCTTTGGCGAGCAACTGATTTCGCCGCTTTCCAAGCTGATACCTGGGAAGTATCGGGGTATCGAGGCGTGCACCCTGGCACGGGCGCTGTGGCGCCTGGCGCTGGAGGAAGAAGACGGGGTGCGGGTGATCGAGTCGGATGAACTGCGCCGCCTGGGCAAAAACTAACGCCGCACGTGCTCCCGCACAGATTACGCGTTAATACCGTAATCAAAGCCCGCCGGTGGCCTGGAAGCCAACGCCTGCTGCCGTCAGCAACGACAACGGCAGCAGCAGCGTATCCAGTAACAGGCTACCGGGCAGATCCAGGCCTGGGTAGGCGGGCGCCAGCGCGCCGAAATGATCTTTTGGGCAGCACCCGCCGTTCATCACATACAGGTCCAGCCGCGTTCCGGCATATACCACCGGCGCGCCCGGCTTGTTGGCATCCAGCGTACGCACCGTGGCGCAGCCACTGAGCAGCGCCAACGCGACCAACCCCGACAGTGCTCGCTTCAATCATCCGCCCCAAAGTGATGTTCACCCCAACGCGGCAGCATGTCCTGAGGGATGTCCAGCAGGTTGAGAATGCGTGCAACGACGAAATCGATCAGGTCGTCGATGGTCTGCGGCTGATGGTAGAAGCCTGGGGCCGCAGGCAAGATCACGGCACCCATCTGCGACAGCTTGAGCATGTTCTCCAGGTGGATCGTCGAGAACGGGGCCTCACGCGGCACCAGGATCAACTGGCGGCGCTCCTTCAAGGTGACGTCGGCGGCCCGCTCGATCAGGTTGTTGCAAGCGCCGGTGGCAATCGCCGACAAGGTACCCGTAGAACACGGCACCACCACCATCGCCGCCGGTGCGCCAGAGCCCGAGGCCACCGGCGACATCCAGTCTTCCTTGCCATACACGCGGATCTGGCCGTCGGCAGCGCCGGTGTATTCGGTCAGAAACGCCTGCATCGCCTGGGGCTTGGGCGGCAGCAACACATCGGTTTCGGTGGACATCACCAGCTGCGCGGCCTTGGAAATGAGGAAATGCACCTCGCGGTCCTCACGCACCAGGCAATCGAGCAGGCGCAGGCCATATTGCGCGCCAGAGGCGCCCGTCATGGCAAGGGTGATGCGCGCCGGCCCGCTCACTTGAGCGCCTCGGCCAGTTTGCCGTGCAAGCCGCCGAAGCCGCCGTTGCTCATGATCACCACGTGGGTGCCCGGCCGTGCCTGGCCCTTGATGCGCTCGATGATCGCTTCGAGGCTGTCGGCAACCACGCTCGGCACGGTGCACTGCGCCGCCGTGGCGGCCAGGTCCCAGCCCAGGTTGGCCGGTGCGTACCAGATGACCTGGTCGGCATCGTTGACGCTTTCCGGCAGGCCATCGCGGTGGGCACCCAGCTTCATCGAGTTGGAGCGCGGCTCGATCACCGCAATCACCGGTGCTTCACCTACACGCTTGCGCAGGCCGTCGAGGGTGGTGGCGATGGCGGTCGGGTGGTGAGCGAAGTCATCGTAGATGGTCACGCCCTGCACTTCAGCGACCTTCTCCATGCGCCGCTTGACGCTTTTGAAGGCGCTCAACCCGGCGATACCCATGGCCGGCACTACACCGACATGGCGGGCCGCAGCCAGGGTTGCCAAGGCATTGGCGACGTTGTGCTGACCGGTCAGCGCCCAATCGACCACGCCCTGTGCCTCGCCCTCGAACAGCACTTCGAAGCGCGACCCATCGGGGCTGAGCAGGCGCGCCTGCCATTGGCCGCCTTCACCGGTGGTTTGCACCGGGGTCCAGCAACCCATGCCGATGACCCGCTCCAGCGCCTGTTCGGTGGTCGGATGGATCACCAGGCCTTCGCTCGGGATCGTGCGCACCAGGTGGTGGAACTGGCGCTCGATGGAGGCCAGATCGGGGAAGATGTCCGCGTGATCGAACTCAAGGTTGTTGAGAATCGCGGTGCGCGGGTGGTAGTGGACGAACTTCGAGCGTTTATCGAAGAACGCACTGTCGTACTCGTCGGCCTCGACCACGAAGAACGGCGTGTCGCCCAAACGCGCGGACACCGAGAAGTTCTGTGGCACGCCGCCGATCAAGAACCCAGGGCTCATGCCGGCATGCTCCAGCACCCAGGCCAGCATGCTGCTGGTGGTGGTCTTGCCATGGGTACCGGCAACGGCCAATACCCAGCGGCCCTGCAGCACGTGGTCAGCCAGCCACTGTGGGCCAGAGACATAGGGCAGGCCCTTGTTCAACACGTATTCCACCGCCGGGTTGCCCCGCGACATGGCGTTGCCGACCACGACCAAGTCGGGTGCCGGGTCTAGCTGAGCCGGGTCATAGCCCTGGGTCAGCTCGATGCCCTGGGCTTCGAGCTGGGTGCTCATCGGGGGATAGACATTGGCATCGGAGCCGGTGACGCGGTGGCCAAGCTCTTTGGCCAGGACCGCCAGGGAACCCATGAACGTGCCGCAAATACCGAGAATGTGAATATGCATGGTCGACCTCGCAAAACATCGAGGCAGGGTAGCCCAGGGCGCGGGAAATCGCACCCGCTGTTTCGCTCAGCCGACCCGGGTGATGCCGTGTTTGCGCAGTTTTCGATACAAGGTATTGCGGCTGATGCCCAGGTGCTCGGCAACGCGGGTCAAGTGCCAGTGTTTTGCCTCCAGCACTGACAGCAGAGCTTCGCACTCAGCGTCCTCAAGGCGCACTGGCGCGCTCTTGTGGGTGAGACTGTTTTGCTCCTCGTGTGGGAGCGGGCTTGCCCCGCGAACACCGGCAAAGCCGGGGCCATCCACCGCGTTGCCTGCTTCGCGGGGCAAGCCCGCCCCCACAGGGGCCGCATTACTCCGGAAAGTCGCGGGCAGGTCGGAGAACCCGATGAAGGTGTTATCGCAAAGCGCCACGAGCGTGCGCAATACATTGCGCATCTGCCGCACGTTCCCCGGCCAGGCAAAGTCCAGCAACGCCTGACGCGCACTGGGCTCCAGTTCGAACCGTTGCCCCTGGGCCTCCTCACGCAGCAAAAAGTCCAGCAACTGGCCCTTGTCACTGCGCTCACGCACTGCTGGCAAGGCCACTTCCAGCCCGTTCAACCGGTAATACAGGTCTTCGCGGAAACTCCCCTGCGCCACCCGCTCCAGCAGGTCGCGGTGGGTCGCGCTGACGATGCGCACGTCCACAGCCTGGGGCTCGCCGCCAATCGGCACCACCTGGCGCTCTTCCAGGACCCGCAACAGGCGCGTCTGCAAGGCCAGTGGCATGTCACCAATCTCGTCCAGCAACAACGTGCCGCCATCGGCCTGCAGCAGCTTGCCGCGCATGCCTTCCTTGCGTGCGCCGGTAAAGCTGCCACCGCGATAACCGAACAGCTCGCTTTCGATCAGGCTCTCTGGGATCGAGGCGCAGTTGATCGCCACGAACGGCTTGCCGCGACGCTGGCTGGCCTGGTGCACGGCCTGGGCGAATGCCTCCTTGCCGCAACCGGTCTCGCCACGCAACAGCAGCGGCACATCACGCTCGAATACCCGCACGCAGCGGCGGAAGTCGTTTTGCAACGCCGGGTCGAGCAGGCAGATGCCTGGCGCTTCAGCACGCTGGGGCTGGGGCTGGCTGAGCGGTACTGACCAGACCGGCGTACGCGCCTGGCCTCGCAGGCTGGCAAACACCTGGCGGCCGTCGCGTGTCTGCAACGGCCAAACAGTACTGCCGCCAGGCACGGCGCGGCTGAACAGTTCGTCGTGGCTGCAGGCAAAAAACCGCTCCACCGGTTGCCCCAGCACGCCACCGCGAACGGTGCCCAGCAGGTTGAGCGCGCTCTGGTTGGCGGCGCAAATCCGCCCGTCACCCTCGAAGGCCAGCAAGCCCTCGCTGAACAAGCCGACCGACTCAGCCTGCAGATGAAAGCGCAGCAGCCACTGCTGCTGGAAATGACGCAGGAAATAACAGCTCTCGATCATCTTCGCCGAGAGGTTGACCAAGGCCATGGTGTGAAACTGGCTCTGCCGCGACACATCGGGCCGCGCCGACGACACGTCGAGTACCGCCAGCAGTTCGCCGTGCGGGTCGAACACCGGGCTTGCCGAGCAGGTCAGGCCGGTGTGGCGGCCACGAAAGTGTTCGTGCTGATGAATGGTCAGGGCCTGGCGCTCGACCAGGCAGGTGCCGATACCGTTGGTGCCTTCGCGCGCTTCGCTCCAGTCGGCGCCCAGCCACAGCCCTGCCCGCTCGAAGATGCGCCGCTCGCTGGGGGCGCTGACACAGTTGAGGATCACCCCGCGGGCATCGGTCAGCAGCACCGCATGGCCGGCGCCAGAGAGCTGCTGATGCAGGCTGTTCATCTCGGCGTCGGCAATTTTCAGCACCTGGTGCAGGCGCTCGCGGGTCTCCAGCAAGCGCCCGTGCTCAAGCACCACGGGGGCCTCGATCAGCGTCGGGTCGAGGTGGTAATCCTCGAGGCAGCGCAGCCAGGACCGGGCGATCGCCGGGTCACTGCCGCCCGCCCCGGCTTCACCGTGGGCAACGGTATGCACTTGCTGGGCATGGCGACTCAAGTGATTGCTCTGCATGTGTTGTGGTTCTCCGCAGATCGAGCGTTCAGCCAGCATCCTCCACCCGGCGGGCCTTTGCAATGCACCTGCCGGCAGCGTGTCGCAAATGGCACAAAGTGTCACACAGGCCGTACCAGGGCTGGCACGGCGGGCTTTCACAGCCCTCTGAAAATTACGCTAAGTGCTTGATTTAGCAGAACCTCAAAACACTGGCCCAACCTTTGCTCTACGCTTTTCAACTCCCTAACAAACACAATAGCCAGGAGACACACCATGCGTTACGCACATCCCGGTACCGAAGGCGCGAAGGTTTCCTTCAAGAGCCGCTACGGCAACTACATCGGTGGTGAATTCGTAGCTCCGGTCAAGGGGCAGTACTTCGAAAACACCTCCCCGGTGAATGGCAAGCTGATCGCAGAGTTTCCCCGCTCCACTGCCGAAGACATCGACAAAGCCCTGGATGCCGCCCACGCCGCCGCCGATGCCTGGGGCCGCACGTCCGTCCAGGACCGCTCCAACGTGCTGCTGAAAATCGCCGACCGCATCGAGCAGAACCTTGAAGTCCTGGCTATTACCGAAACCTGGGACAACGGCAAACCTATCCGCGAAACCCTCAACGCCGACATCCCGCTGGCGGTCGATCACTTCCGTTACTTCGCCGGTTGCATCCGTGCCCAAGAGGGCGGCGCTGCCGAAATCAACGAAGGCACCGTCGCCTATCACATTCACGAGCCTCTGGGCGTGGTCGGGCAGATCATCCCGTGGAACTTCCCGCTGCTGATGGCCGCGTGGAAACTCGCCCCGGCCCTGGCCGCAGGCAACTGCGTGGTCCTCAAACCCGCCGAGCAGACCCCGCTGGGCATCACCGTACTGATGGAGCTGATCGGCGACCTGCTGCCCAAAGGCGTGCTCAACGTCGTCCAGGGGTATGGCCGTGAAGCGGGCGAAGCGCTGGCCACCAGCAAACGCATCGCCAAAATCGCCTTCACCGGTTCGACCCCGGTCGGCTCGCACATCATGAAATGCGCCGCCGAAAACATCATCCCGTCTACCGTCGAGCTGGGCGGCAAGTCGCCTAACGTGTACTTCGAAGACATCATGCAGGCCGAGCCGAGCTTCATCGAGAAGGCCGCCGAAGGCATGGTGCTGGCATTCTTCAACCAAGGCGAAGTGTGCACCTGCCCATCGCGTGCCCTGGTGCAGGAGTCGATCTACCCGCAGTTCATGGAAGTGGTGATGAAAAAGGTCCTGCAGATCAAGCGTGGGGATCCGCTGGACACCGACACCATGGTCGGCGCCCAGGCGTCACAACAGCAGTTCGAGAAGATCCTGTCGTACCTGGAAATCGCCAAGGAAGAAGGCGCCGAGCTGTTGACCGGCGGCAAGGTGGAAAAACTCGAAGGCGCGCTGTCGACCGGTTACTACATCCAGCCGACCCTGCTCAAGGGCAACAACAAGATGCGCGTGTTCCAGGAAGAAATCTTTGGCCCGGTGGTCAGCGTCACCACCTTCAAGGACGAAGCCGAAGCCCTGGCGATTGCCAACGACACCGAGTTCGGCCTGGGTGCCGGTGTGTGGACCCGCGACATCAACCGCGCCTACCGCATGGGCCGTGGCATCAAGGCTGGCCGCGTGTGGACCAACTGCTACCACCTGTACCCGGCGCATGCCGCGTTTGGCGGTTACAAGAAGTCCGGCGTTGGGCGTGAGACCCACAAGATGATGCTCGATCACTACCAGCAGACCAAGAACCTGCTGGTGAGTTACGACATCAATCCGTTGGGCTTCTTCTAAACCTGGGATAACTGCGGGGGCTGCTTGCAGCCCACCGCAGCGGTTCATCACCACCACAAGCCAAAGCGGTTCCCGTGCACTAACCGCTCTGGCTCGCTTCCTGCAATACCTATCACCATGGGCTGGAAGTCCCTCCGGCCACCAAGAAAAACAACAGGTGAAACTATGCCAAGCGATCATTCCGGTAATGTGCCGGCAGGCTCTTCTGTCGACTTCGAAAAAGTCGGTTCGGACTATTTCCAGCAACGTGAACTGAAAAAAGGCGCAGCCGGCTGGGTGCTGTTGGTCGGCCTCGGGGTCGCCTATGTGATCTCCGGCGACTACGCCGGGTGGAACTTCGGCCTGGCCCAAGGCGGCTGGGGCGGTATGTTCCTCGCCACCCTGCTGATGGCCACCATGTACCTGTGCATGTGCTTCTCGTTGGCCGAGTTGTCGTCGATGATCCCCACTGCAGGCGGCGGCTACGGCTTTGCCCGCAGCGCCTTTGGCCCATGGGGCGGTTTTCTTACCGGCACGGCCATCCTCATCGAATATGCCATTGCCCCGGCGGCCATCGCCGTGTTCATCGGCGCCTATTGTGAGTCACTGTTCGGCATCGGCGGCTGGGTCATCTACCTGGCGTTCTACATCGTGTTCATCGGCATCCACATCTTCGGCGTCGGCGAAGCGCTTAAGCTGATGTTCATCATCACCGCCATTGCCGCCATTGCCTTGGGCGTGTTCCTGGTGAGCATGGTGCCCCATTTTGATGCAGCCAACCTGTTCGACATCGCCAAGACCGACGCCGCCGGCGCCAGCAGTTTCCTGCCGTTCGGCTACGTCGGCGTGTGGGCCGCAATCCCTTACGCCATCTGGTTCTTCCTCGCCGTCGAAGGCGTGCCGCTGGCCGCCGAAGAAACCAAGAACCCAAAACGCGACCTGCCCCGCGGCCTGATCGGCGCGATGCTGGTGCTGCTGGCCTTCGCCCTGCTGATTCTGGTGATCGGCCCTGGCGCGGCGGGCTCCGAAGCGCTCAAGGCCTCCGGTAACCCACTGGTCGAGGCACTGTCCAAAGCCTATGGCGGTTCCACCTGGATGGGCAGCTTCGTCAACCTGGTCGGCCTGGCTGGCCTGATTGCCAGCTTCTTCTCGATCATCTATGCCTACTCGCGGCAGATCTTCGCGCTGTCCCGCGCCGGCTACCTGCCGCGCAAACTCTCCGAGACCAACAAAAGCAAGGCGCCGGTCCTGGCCCTGATCATCCCTGGCCTCATCGGTTTCGGGCTGTCGCTGACCGGCCAGGGCGACCTGCTGATTCTGGTCGCGGTGTTCGGGGCCACGCTGTCCTACGTGCTGATGATGGCTGCACACATCACCCTGCGCATCCTCCGTCCGAAAATGGAACGCCCGTATCGCACCCCGGGCGGCGTCTTCACCTCGGGCGTAGCCCTGGTACTGGCGTGCATCGCCGTGGTGGCGGGCTTCCTGGTCGACCCGCGGGTTGTGATTGGCGCCGCGGTGATCTATGGAGTATTAATTGCCTACTTTGCGTTCTACAGCCGCCACCACCTGGTAGCGGGCACACCGGAAGAGGAATTCGCCGCGATCCAGAAGGCCGAAGAGGCCTTGCACTGATCGCCGACACCCGCCGCGGGCCAGCCCCGCGGCGCTCTGGAGAATCTGTATGGCAAGTTTCGTACACACGGTAGGCCACCTGGTCTACCGCTTCGACAGCCTCAAGGACGTGATGGCCAAGGCCAGCCCTGCACGTTCTGGGGATTTCCTGGCCGGTGTCGCCGCCAGCAACGACGGTGAGCGGGTCGCCGCGCAGATGGCCTTGGCCAACATCCCGCTGACGCACTTTTTGACCGAGGCGTTGATCCCCTATGAAGAGGACGAGGTCACCCGCCTGATCATCGACACTCACGATGCCCAGGCCTTCGCACCGGTCAGCCACCTCACCGTGGGCGGCCTGCGTGACTGGCTGCTCAGCGAAGAAGCCGACGAAGACAGCCTGCGCGCGCTGGCGCCGGGCCTGACACCGGAAATGGCGGCGGCGGTGTCGAAGATCATGCGCGTCCAGGACCTGATCCTGGTGGCGCAGAAGATCCGCGTGGTTACCCGTTTCCGCGGCACCATGGGCCTGCGCGGGCGCCTGTCGACCCGCCTGCAACCCAACCACCCGACCGACGAACCCGCTGGCATCGCCGCCAGCATCCTCGATGGCCTGCTGTACGGCAACGGCGACGCCATGATCGGCATCAACCCGGCCACCGACAGCATCGCCTCGATCTGTGCCCTGCTGGAAATGCTCGATGCAATCATCCAGCGCTACGACATCCCCACCCAGGCCTGCGTGCTGACCCACGTCACCACCTCGATCGAAGCGATCAACCGTGGCGTGCCGCTGGACCTAGTGTTCCAGTCGATCGCCGGTACCGAAGCCGCCAACGCAGGCTTTGGCATCAACCTCAACGTGTTGCAGGAGGGTTACGAAGCGGGCCTGTCGCTCAAGCGCGGCACCCTTGGGCAAAACCTCATGTATTTCGAGACCGGCCAGGGCAGCGCCCTGTCGGCCAACGCCCACCACGGCGTCGACCAGCAGACCTGCGAAACCCGTGCCTACGCCGTAGCCCGGCACTTCAAGCCGTTTCTGGTCAATACCGTGGTCGGTTTCATCGGCCCGGAGTACCTGTACAACGGCAAGCAGATCATCCGCGCCGGCCTCGAGGACCACTTTTGCGGCAAGCTGCTGGGCGTGCCGATGGGTTGCGACATCTGCTATACCAACCACGCCGAAGCCGACCAGGACGACATGGACACCTTGCTGACCTTGCTGGGTGTGGCCGGGATCAACTTCATCATGGGCATCCCCGGCTCCGACGACATCATGCTCAACTACCAGACCACGTCGTTCCATGACGCGCTGTATGCGCGCCAGACCCTGGGCCTGAAGCCCGGCCCCGAATTTGAAGCATGGCTGGCGCGCACCGGCATCTTTACCCAGGCCGATGGCCGGGTGCGCTTTGGTGACAACCTGCCGCCGGCGTTCCGCCAGGCGTTGGCACAGCTTGCATAGGGATGACCATGGACCCTCGCACCGTAACCCCCGACAACCCCTGGCTGGCCCTGCGTACCCTGACCCCGGCGCGTATCGCCCTGGGCCGCACCGGCACCAGCCTGCCGACCGGCGCCCAATTGGACTTCCAGTTCGCGCATGCCCAGGCCCGCGATGCCGTGCACCTGCCCTTCGACCATGCCGGGCTGACCGCCCAGCTCAGTGACCGCGGGCGCGACAGCCTGGTGTTGCACAGCGCCGCCCACGACCGCGACCAATACCTGCAGCGCCCGGACCTGGGCCGGCGGCTGAACGAAGACTCGATCGAAACCCTGCGCCAGCATGCCCAGGCCAACCCGGGCGGTGTCGACCTGGCCATCGTCGTCGCCGACGGCCTCTCGGCCCTCGCCGTGCACCGCCATACCCTGCCGTTTCTGACCCGTTTCGAGGAACAGGCCGCTGCCGACGGCTGGACCAGCGCCCCGGTGGTGCTGGTGGAACAGGGCCGCGTGGCCGTTGCCGATGAGGTTGGCGAGTTACTGGGCGCACGGATGACCGTGATGCTGATCGGCGAGCGCCCGGGCTTGAGCTCGCCCGACAGCCTCGGCCTGTATTTCACCTACGCGCCGCGGGTCGGCCTGACTGACGCCTACCGCAACTGCATCTCCAACGTGCGCCTTGAGGGCCTGAGCTATGGCATGGCGGCCCACCGCTTGCTGTACCTCATGCGTGAAGCGTGTCGCCGGCAGCTCTCTGGGGTGAATCTGAAGGACGAAGCCGAGGTCCATAGCCTGGAAAGCGATACCCCCGCCAGCCAAAAAGGAAACTTTCTGCTCGGAAAAGGGTAAAAATCATGTCACGGAAGGCGGATTGCGCTTCTCGCACGCATTAGGCAGCATGCTGTTGAGAGCGGCTGGCAATCCGCTGTTTCCCCAAATGGATCCTGAGGGCCGCACATGCGTATCATCAAGGCAACCCTGGAACACCTCGACCTGCTGACCCCCCTGTTCGTCAAATACCGCGAGTTCTATGGGCAATTGCCCTACCCGGACAGCTCACGCAGCTTTCTGGAAAAGCGCCTGAAGCGGGACGAGTCGGTGATTTACCTGGCACTGGCGGATGACGATGCCAGCAAATTGCTCGGTTTCTGCCAGCTGTATCCAAGCTTTTCGTCGCTGTCGCTCAAACGCGTGTGGATTCTCAACGACATCTATGTGGCCGAAGACTCGCGACGTATGCTGGTGGCCGACCACCTGATGCGCGAGGCCAAGAAGATGGCGAAAGAGACCAATGCCGTGCGGATGCGGGTGTCGACCAGCGCCAACAATGAGGCAGCGCAAAAGACCTACGAGTCCATCGGCTTTCGCAAGGACACCGAGTTCGAGAGCTACATCCTGCCGATCCATCAGGATTGACCTGCGCAGGCCTTATCACCTGTACCTGTAGGCGCAGCCTTGTGCTGCGAAGAGGCCGGTGCTAGCACTGTTAATCTCTACTGCTGGCACCGGCCTCTTCGCAGCACAAGGCTGCTCCTACAAGGATTGCGCATGGCGAGAGGTATGGGTGGGCCTGCCAGCAGTGAGGTCGGTACAGGCAGCATGAATCTTCCCCTTCCGTAACCCGCCGCTACAAACTCCCCGGGCATGATCCTCACTTCGCCGTATAATGCCCCACTTGTCATGTGTGAAAATTTACCCATCCCCTGGTAACCGAGCCTACGCCCCAGAACACAGGTGCTGTACATGGATTTCAACCCGCTGGACCTTATCCTGCATCTCGATGCCTACCTCGATCTGCTGGTCACCAATTACGGTCCCTGGATCTACGCCATCCTGTTCACCGTGATCTTCTGCGAAACCGGCCTGGTGGTGATGCCGTTCCTGCCAGGTGATTCGCTGCTGTTCATCGCCGGCGCCGTGGCGGCCGGTGGCGGCATGGACCCAGTCCTGCTGGCGGGCCTGCTGATGGCGGCGGCGATCCTGGGCGACAGTACCAACTACGTGATTGGCCGAACGGCCGGCGAGCGGTTGTTCAACAACCCCAATTCGAAGATCTTCCGCCGCGACTACCTGCAGCGCACGCACGAATTCTATGAACGCCATGGCGGCAAGACCGTGACCCTGGCGCGCTTCCTGCCGATTCTGCGTACCTTCGCGCCGTTCGTCGCCGGTATTGCCCACATGCACTACCCGCGTTTCCTGGGCTTCAGTGTCGCCGGTTCGTTGCTGTGGGTCGGAGGCCTGGTGACGCTGGGCTACTTCTTCGGCAATGTACCGTTCATCAAGCAGCACCTGTCGCTGATGGTGGTGGGTATCATCTTCCTGTCGCTGGTGCCGATGGTGCTCGGCCTGCTGCGCGGTCGCCTGGGCCGTGCTGCCAAGGCTCACTG
Source organism: Pseudomonas sp. Y3 TE3536 (assembly GCF_053629175.1). Taxonomy (NCBI): domain Bacteria; kingdom Pseudomonadati; phylum Pseudomonadota; class Gammaproteobacteria; order Pseudomonadales; family Pseudomonadaceae; genus Pseudomonas; species Pseudomonas sp. Y3 TE3536. The sequence goes on from NZ_JBRJHU010000001.1 coordinate 1,336,590, forward strand.
ACCCCAGTCATGTGGTCTTTCAGCGCCTGGCGGCGTCGGCGCACCCTGAAGCGCTACCCGATCACAGCCGAGCAATGGCAGGCGGTTCGCCAACACCTGCCGTTGCTCGACGGTATCAGCGATGAAGAAGATCGCTGGTTACGTGAAGCCTGCATCCTGTTTCTGCTTGAAAAGCACCTGACCACCCTGCCCGGTGTCGAGCTGAGCGATGAGCAGCGCCTGTTCCTCGCTGCCCAGGCGCAGCTGCCACTGCTGCACCTGGGTGACCTGAACTGGTACCAGGGTTTCCACGAAATCATCCTCTACCCCGACGACTTCAAAAGCCCTCAGCGCCACCGCGATGCCAGTGGTGTGGAGCATGTGTGGGACGGCGAACACAGCGGTGAAGCCTGGCAACAGGGGCCGGTGATCCTGGCCTGGAACGGGGTGCTGGCCAGTGGTGGTTGGGAGGCCTACAACCTGGTCATCCATGAGTTGGCGCACAAGCTCGACATGCTCAATGGCGACGCCAACGGCCTGCCGCCGCTGCACAGTGGCATGCCCGTGGATGAGTGGGCGACGGCCATGCAACAGGCCTATGACGACCTCAACCGCCAGCTGGACCTGAACCCCGACGCCGAAACGCCCATCGACCCATACGCGGCAGAAAACCCTGCAGAATTCTTCGCCGTCACCAGCGAATACTTCTTCAGCGCCCCCGACCTGTTGCAGCAGGCATATCCGCAGGTTTACCAGCAACTGTCGCTGTTCTACCGCCAAGACCCACTGGCGCGCCTGAGCCAGTTGCAGGCCGAACACCCCGATTACCGCGAAGGCCACGCCTGACGCGGCCGCACATCAGGCCAGGCGTGGCATGCCCATGCGGAATGTGCCTATAATCGCCGCCACTTTTTGGTCAACTACGGGGGCACTGCCCAATGAGCTACAGCAAGATTCCGGCGGGCAAAGACCTGCCGAACGACATCTACGTCGCCATCGAGATCCCGGCCAACCACGCGCCGATCAAATACGAGATCGACAAGGACAGCGACACCCTGTTCGTCGACCGTTTCATGGCTACCCCGATGTTCTACCCAGCCAACTATGGCTTCATCCCGAACACCCTGGCCGACGACGGTGACCCGCTCGACGTGCTGGTCGTGACCCCATACCCAGTTGCCCCAGGCTCGGTCATCCGTGCCCGCCCGGTTGGCATCCTGAACATGACCGACGACGGCGGCGGCGACGCCAAAGTCATCGCTGTGCCGCACGACAAGCTGTCGCAGCTGTATGTCGACGTTAAGGAATACACCGACCTGCCAGCCCTGCTGATCCAGCAGATCGAGCACTTCTTCGCGAACTACAAAGATCTCGAGAAGGGCAAGTGGGTCAAGATCGAAGGCTGGGACGGCGCCGACGCCGCCCGTGCTGCGATCACCAAATCGGTCGCTGCCTACAAAGGCTGATACCGATTGCTGAAAAACCCCGCCTCGGCGGTAATGCTGTTCACTTAAGAATGCCGGGGCCGCTCTGCGGCCCATCGCGGCACAAGGCCGCTCCCACACCGACCGCGTTATGCCCCTATTTACAGGGCATGCGCGAACATTGTGGGAGCGGCCTTGTGCCGCGATGGGCCGCAAAGCGGCCCCAATACAGGCGATGGATAACTTAAGAGAACAGCGTTACGCCTCGGCGGGGTTTTTTATGCGCGAGGGAACACCCTTCCAGTAAAAATTCCTACATCGCCCTACTCCAACGCCCTACAACTAAGCACCTTTCGCACAAGCCGCATCAACATCCGGTTCATATGCCAGCTGGCACCCGGCCGCTACACTCGCGGCCATGAACACATCCGGTGACCGCCTCAAAGCCCTGCTGCACGAATGTGGCTTGACCCCTTCCGATTTCGCTGCCCAACGCAGCGTCACACCCCAGCACGTCAATAACTGGTTCAGACGGGGTGTTCCGTTGGCTCGCCTCGATGAAATGGCCGACTTGTTCTGCGTGCATCGCCGTTGGCTGCGCAGCGGCGAAGGCCCCAAGCACCCCAACCCGATCTTGCGCAGCGGCCCGCCACGGCCACCGCACACCAACCCGCCCACCCCGCTGTCAGCACACAGCGGCCGGCTGCTGCAGGTGCCGTTTTACGCACTGCAACACGGCCTGCTTGCCCCCGTGGCCAACCATCACCTGCGCCTGCCCACCACGGCGTTAAAGGCGCTGGGCGTTGCTGCGCAAAATGCCATCTGCCTGGCCATGCCTGCCGCCAACATGGCCCCGCTGATCCCGCTGGAGGCCACCCTGGCGGTAGACCTGAGCATGACCGAAGTCATCGAGGGCGAGACCTATGCCTTGCTGCACAACGGTACCCTGAGGGTGAACAACCTCAGCCTCGGCCCGCACGGCACCCTGTACCTGCACAGCCATGACCGGCGCAACTACGCCGTCGAGCGCTACACCCGCGCCCAGCGCCAGGCCCAAGGCCTGGAGGTTCTCGGCTGGGTCTTCCACTGGTCGCATTTCCGCCGCCATCGCCCCAGCTGAAACACGCTGTGCCATTTTTTGCTGGGCATACTGCGCAAGCCCTTGTATGCTACGCGGCACATTTAGCCCCGACCGGCGCAAGCCGCGGTCCAGAGGGCTCGGCGACACCCCACACGGGCGTTGACCATCTCTATCAGGTCCTTGTGACCACACAGTTAAGGCGGTTGCGGCTTACCATAAATTAGTCGGAAGCGTCCCCGAGAAGCCGGCCACAAGCCGGCTTTTTAATGCCTGCTTGAAAGCCATCCCCTACTAAAACCCGCTTTAGCAAGACCGCGTTTAATAGAGGTTTTGTAGGGCTTTTCTGAAAAGCACACGAATACCCATATGAACCTTGCGGGCTTCAACGACGGCACATTAGCATCCAAACGCACCCCCTGCTAAACCCCACGGATTGAGGTTTGGGGAACATGAAGCGTTTAGATGAATGCATAGGTCAAGGGGACCGCAATGCCAGACGTGAGAAGTATCAAGGACCAATTTTTTGTCTACCACCTGACCTCCGTAGAGAATCTGGATGGGATTTTCACACAAGGTCTGAAGCCTCGGGCGAGCCTCATTAACTTCACTGACGTAGCAGACAGTGAAATCCTCGACAAACGCAAAGCCCTCAAGCTCGATAGCTACGTGCCCTTTCACTGGTTTGCTGCCAATCCGTTTGATGGACGGGTGCAGCTCGACAGGCCCACATCCAAATTTGTACTGATTTCGGTTTACAGATCCTTTGCCAAGCAAAACAAATGGAAAATCATCCCTCGCCACCCCCTTGCCAATGATGAGATCGAACTACTCGACTATCACGATGGCTTCGAAGCCATCGACTGGGCGCTCATGAACACGCGGGACTATCAGAATGCCGACTGCAAAAGCGTCTGCATGGCTGAATGCCTCTCCCCCTCCGTGGTACTCCCGCAGGATTTTTCCAGGATTTACGTCCCAACCGATGAGATCGAAAAGCTGTGTGAGGCTAAAATGCGCAAGATCAACCTCAAGGTCCCCATCAGCGTGAATTCCGGAATGTTCCTATAAATGAGCAACAGCAGACTGAATCCAGACAAGGCTCTGATTTGGCGTATCGTCCATCGCGATGCCCTGCCTTGGATTCTGGACAATGGTCTGCACTGCGAAAACTCAGGTGTTCAGGCAACGCAGTGCGTGAACATAGACAACGCTGAGCTGATCGACAAACGCCGATCTCGGCAGGTCCCAATAGCGCCTGGAGGGGTACTGGCCGACTACGTACCCTTCTGCTTCACCCCCTTCTCCGTGATGATGAGGAATACTCATGCAGGGTGGGGTGTGCAGCAGCGCAGCAATGACGAAATCGTGATTCTGGTGTCCAGCCTTTACCGCGTCCAAGCGCTTGGCCTGCCGTTCGTCTTCACAAACGCACTGGCCTACCCGGCGTGGACTAGCTACTACAGTGATCTGGCGTATCTGGGCGAGGTCGATTGGCCCCTGCTTCAACGGCGCGACTTCACGCGTGATCCTGACGACCCTCGAAAGATGGAGCGTTATCAGGCAGAAGCGCTGATTCACCATCACCTACCGATCACTGGGCTGCTGGGCATCATGTGCTACAACGATGCAATCAAAGAGCGCATAGAGCATGACGTGGCCGCTAGAGGTCTGAGCTTGTCTGTGCATGCGCGTCCGGGGTGGTATTTCCAATGATCCGATTTACCCAAGGTAACCTTCTAGAGGCCAAGACCGAGGCCCTGGTCAATACAGTCAATACCGTTGGCGTGATGGGCAAAGGTATTGCGCTGATGTTCAAAGAGCGCTTTGTGGAGAATTACCGCCTGTACGCAGCGGCCTGCAAAGCTGGCGAGGTGGTAACTGGCAAAGTCCACGTGACTGCGGTCAATGAACTGGAAGGCCCGCAGTGGATCGTAAACTTCCCTACCAAACGTCACTGGCGATCCCCTTCGCAGATGGCCTGGGTGACAGAAGGTTTGCACGATCTGCGCCGTTTTTTGATTGAAAACCAGGTCAAATCCGTGGCCGTCCCAGCGCTGGGGGCCGGCAATGGTGGCTTGAAATGGCCTGAAGTCCGCGAACAGATTATTCATGTACTGAGCGATCTGAATGTGGACGTATGGGTATACGAGCCATCCAGCCAATATCTGAATGTCGCCAAACGTAGCGGCGTTGAAAAGCTCACACCGGCTCGCGCGCTCATTGCCGAATTGGTTAGGCGTTATTGGGTTTTAGGGATGGAATGCAGCCTGCTTGAAATACAGAAGCTGGCCTGGTTTCTGGCACGCGCCATAGAAAAGCTGCCAGACACTGAGAACCCTCTGAACCTCAAGTTTGTAGCGCATCGATATGGCCCGTATGCCAATCGACTACAGCCTCTGCTCAATGACCTTGATGGCAGCTATCTGCAGTGCGAAAAACGCATCAAGGATGCAGAGATCGGTGATGTGATCTGGTTTGAAGAGAAACGTAAACCCACTCTACACACTTATCTCAATACAGAAGCAAAGGCGTATTCCCAAGCATTGGAACGCACGATCGAGCTGATTGATGGCTTTGAGTCACCCTTCGGCATGGAGTTATTGGCAACGGTTGATTGGTTGCTGAGCCACGAAGGGGTTTGCCCGACTGTTCCTGCTGTGCGTGATGCGTTAACGCATTGGGAAGGCGGAGCCGGTTCTGCGGCTCGCAAAAGCAAGCTGTTCGACGATCAGGCACTTGATATTGCGCTCAAGCGCCTAACCGCCAGCACCGCCCTCAGCTGACTTCAGAACCGCGTCACCACCCCCATTCGTACCGTCCGCCCGGGAGCCGGCATGAAGCTCTGCGCCAGCGGGTCCAGGTAATAGCGATCAGTCAGGTTCTGCAGCGAAACATTCACCTCGGTGTTCTCAAGCAGCGTGTACTTGAAGAACAGATCGAACAGCGCCACCGAGCGGTACTCGACCTGCGGCGTGGTAGCGCCGGACTGCCAGGGCTTGTCGAGGGTACTGGTAGGCCCGGAGGTGTAGGTCACACGCCCGCCTACCGTCAATGCTTCGTCGAAGAAACGCAGGCCAGTGGTCAGGTTGGCGGAGAACCGTGGTGGGTTCTGGGTGTTGGTGTAGGAGCCCATGTAGCTGCCCGGTGTGCAGTTTGGCGTGTCTTGGGTCTTCTGGTACGGGTTGGCGGTGGCGCGCAGTTTGCCGGCAAAGTCCGCGTCGCAGGTCTCGGTCTTGAGGTAGTAGGTGGCCGAGAGGTCGGCGAACACACGGCCGGCATCGTAGTTTGACTGCAGTTCAAGGCCGCGGGTGCTGAAGCTGTCGGTGTTGCTGAAGCTCATCTGGCCCCACAGGCCAGGGCTCGGGTCGTAATAGCGGGTGATGTAGTGCTTGATCTTGTTGTCGAAGAAGGCCAGCTTGATCGCGGCTGAGTCGTGATCGGTAAAGAGGTTGTCGCGCAAGGCGCTGACGCCGATTTCCCAGCTCTGCGAGCGCTCGGGCTTGAGGCTTTTGCCGGGGCTGACTTGCTGGGTGCCCTGGCTGGTCTCGAACAGTGACGGCAGGCGCAGGCCTTGGGTGTAGGTGACATAGAAGTACGTGTCAGGCATCAGCTCGACATTGATGCCGAATGCCGGCGAAAAGCCGCCACCGCTGCTGCTGCCCTGCGGGGTATGGTCGTAGCCTGTGACCACGCTGCTGATGCCTTCGGGGCTGACCTGAACGCTGGTCGCGCCGAAGTCATTGAAGCGCACACCGTTGAACGGCTCGTTGCTGTTGCCGAAGACGATGCCGTTGTTCAGCCGGGGGTCGGTGGCGTCGGTGTACTGGCCGTTCTGGTCGGGGAACCAGGTCATGCTGCCCCAGCCCTTGGGGCCACTCGCCGAAATGTAGCGCACGTCGCGATCCTCACGGCGGGCGGTGGCCAACACGGTATTGTCTTTGGTGCGGAAGTGGCTGTAACGGCCCCCGCCCCACAGGGTCAATTGCTCGATCGGCTGATACTCGAGCTTGCCGTTGAAGCTGAACTCCTGCCGCGAAGCATCGCGCAGGGTGCGGTTGGCATCGACGTCGTGCTGGGTGATCAACACGCTTTTCTGCGGTTGCAGGTCTTCCAGTTGGAACGCGCCACCCAAGTCAAGCTTGAAGTCGCCATGGGCCGTTTCGAACCTGGAGATGTTGTTCAGGTCGCCGCCGATACGGCGGTTGTCCTGGCGTGTCCAACTGCGGTCAGAACGAAACAACTGGGAAACCGGCGCCGTCCATGCCGAACTCAACGAGCTGGTTTTAGCGTCGGTCATCCACAGGTTGCTGGTCAGGTCGACCCACGGGTTACCGGCGGGCAGGTAGTGGTAGCGTGCGGTGTAGGTATCGATCTTCACCTCGCCCAAGGGGTACTGATAAATACCGGCGGTACCGAAGCGGTAGATGTCTGAGGGCATGATCTCGGCAGTGCGCCCGTCGTAGCGGCGGTAGCCCAAGTCCAGGGTGTGATCGTCGGTTATCCGCCAGGTCGCCTTGAGCAGGTACGAGTCGGTTTTCGATGAGGAGTTGAGCACTTCCTCGCCCGCGTTATAGGTCATCGCCACGCTGGGCTGTTCACTGCCGTAATCGTTGTAGAGGCGGTAGCGGTCCTGGCCTTTCTTGCCGGAGAAGTAGTTGCCTTGGTTGCGGTGCGCGTAGGCCGCCACCACATCCAGCTGTTCGGTGGTAAAGGCAAACGCGGCGCTGCCCGATTCGGCTTCAGAGCCGAACAGGCTGGCGCGGTTGTCGCGCGGAGGCGCCGACAGGCTTTCATCCTTGGAACTGGAACTGCGATGGGCGGGGGCTACGCCGTTGTCCCAGAGGTCGCCCTTGAGGCGCACGCCAACCTGGTTGCCGTCGACCAGAATGTCCTGCACGCCGATCGTCTGCATTTCCACCGTGCCGCCAATCGCTCCGGATTTGGTTGACGGCCCTTTGTTCACGGTCAGGCTGCTGATCAGGTCGGGGTCGATGTAGCTGCGCTGCTGCGTGCCGCCATAACCGCGATAGACATCCAGGGCCTGCTCCGAGCCATCGACCTTCACCGCTACCCGGCTCTGCCCCTGGATACCGCGAATGTTGACGTCCAGGGCGCCGCCGTTACGGGTGTCACCGACTTGCACGCCTGGCACGCCGTTGAGCAGGTCGCCCACGGAGACCCGGCCGAAGCGGTCGATCTGTTCGCTGCTCAGGTGCACCGATGAGCGTGGGGCCCGGTAAGTATCTGCCTGAGGCCCTTGTGCGGCAGCGTCGACCATCGTCGGCGACAACTCTGCTGCGGTAGGCGTTGCAGCGCCCTGCGCCATCAGCACGTAGCTGCCGGTCGAGCTCGCCACCAGCTGCAGCCCGCTATTGGCCAGCAACCGCTGGATACCCTCACTGACGGTGTACCGCCCCTTCAGGGCCGGCGCCGTACGCCCGCGGGTGAGGTCAGGATCATAAGACACCAGCAGCCCGGATTGGCTGGTGAAACTGCCCAGCGCTGCGCCCAGCGGGCCTTTGGCAATGTTGTAGTCACGCGGCGTGGCATCGTCCAGGCGGGTCGCGGCGACCGCAGCCGTGCCGGCACCCTGGGCCAGGGCCAGGCTGCTGTTCAGCAAGCCGGCGCCACAGCAACTGATCATCGTGCAACGCAGGGCGAAGGTGATGGGCGACAGGCAAAGTCGAGGGCGTGGAGCAGGTGAAGGACAACGTACTGGGAGCATGCTTTTCTCGCTCGTAGGGTGTGCGCCCACCACTGGCTGCGGGCTGTTACCTTCTCTGTCGCACGAGATCGAAAAAAGGATATGTGTGCAGGGCCACCGGCTGAATTTGCCGGTTCGGCCTTGTGATCTGAGCAATTCTAGTGATAATGGTTTTCATTTGCGACAGTCTTGTACCGACTCAACCCACGATGAATGCGCCCTTCTCCCCGCCGAACAGTACCGAGCCGTGCAGCGTCGAGACGTTGTACATCGAGAATCACGCCTGGTTACGTAACTGGCTCGCCTACCGGCTGAGGTCGTGGGGACGCGGGGTGGCCGATGACCTGGCGCATGACATTTTCCTGCGGGTGCTTACCAGCCGGGAGGGTGCGCGGGTCGAACCGATCCGTCAGCCACGCGCCTACCTAACCCGCATCGCCAATTGTGTGCTGGTCAGCTGGCGGCGCCGGCAGTCGCTGGAGCGTGCTTGGCTCGAGGCGTTGCAGTTGCTGCCAGAACCCGAGCACCCTTCGCCTGAACTGCAAAGCGTGATCCTCGAGACCCTGCACGAGATCGACACGCTGCTGGATACGCTGCGGCCCCGCGTGAGGCAGGCGTTTCTGATGGCAACGCTGGACGGCATGAAGCAGAAAGACATTGCCGTGGCCCTGAACATCGCGCTGCCGACGGTCAAGAAGTACATCCACGAGGCCTACCTGGCCTGCCTGACGCAGATGCCCGATGAATAACCGCACGGCCCCGCTTGACGATGCCATCCCCCAACAGGTGCTTGCCCAAGCGGCCTCCTGGCTGATGCTGATGCAGGAAGGGCCGCTGCTGCCAGCGCAACAGCGCGAATTGGAGCGCTGGCGGCGTGCCAGTGCTGAGCATGAACGGGCGTGGCAAAGGGCACAGCGCCTGCTAACACGCCTGGGCAGCCTGCCTCCAACGCTGGCCAAGCAGACCTTGGATCGCCCGACAGGCAGGCGCGCTGTGCTGCGCGGGCTGCTTCTGCTGATCGGTGCCGCACCGCTCAGCTGGTGGGCATGGCGCTCAGGCGTTGGCAACGATTACCAGACGTCTGTGGGCGAACGCCAACACGCACGGCTCGCCGACGGCACACAGATCACCCTCAATAGCGACAGCGCCGTGGACGTGCTTTTCAACAGCGCGCGACGCTTGCTGCACCTGCGCCGTGGCGAGGTGTACATCGCGACCGCTGCCGACCCACGCCCGCTCATGGCACAGACCCAGCAAGGCCAACTGCTCGCGTTGGGTACGCGATTCAGCGTGCGCCAGCTGGCCGATGAAACCTTGCTAGCGGTGTACGAAGGCGCCGTACAGGTTCGCCCAGAACACGCCAGCGTGGCCCCTGGCGAAAACATCATCCGTGCTGGGCAACAAGTCCGTTTCAGCCGCGAGCGCATGGGGCGCATCGAGCAGGCCCGGGAGACCACCCTGGCGTGGCGCAACGGCTTGCTGGTGGCCGACGACATGCCAGTACGGCTGTGGGCGCATGAATTGATGCGCTACACCGACCAACAGCTTGAGTGCGACCCCGCGCTGGGTGAGCTGCGGGTGTCTGGCACATTCCCCATCGATGACTTGCCGCTGGCCTTGGCCATGCTGGCGCAGACCTACACGCTGCAGGTTCGACACACCGGCAGGCAGGTATTCATTAGCCGTTGATCAACACCAACGACCGAGCGAGATTCCCCGATGAGCAAAATGCCCTTGTACTTGGCCATGGCACTGGCCCTCGCTGCACCGGCAGCCCTGGCGCAACCGGTGCGCGATCAGAAAATGGACACGTCGCTGCTGCAGCGCCAGAACCTGGCCTATCGCTTCAGCCAGCATGACCTGGATTCGGCCGATGGCCAGCGCCATTACCGTCTATGGATCGGCCAGCCGAATCGCCCGGCGCCCGCGGCGGGCTACCCGGTGTTGTGGATGCTCGACGGCAACGCCGCGCTGGGTGCCCTGGACAGCGAACAACTGGGCAAGCTTGCCGCAGGCCAAGCCCCGTTGCTGGTCGCCGTGGGCTACCAGACCGACCAACGCATCGAACGTGCCGGGCGAACGTATGACTACACCCCCGCACTGCCTGGGCAAGCGGAACAGCGCGACCCGCTGACGGGCCAGCCCAGCGGTGGCGTGGAGGCGTTTTTCGACCTGCTGAGCCAGCGCATGCGGCCGATGGTCGCCGCTGTAGCGCCGATCGACCTGCAACGGCAAACACTGTGGGGGCATTCCTATGGCGGCCTGGCGGTGCTGCATGCGCTGTTCACCCGGCCGGCCGAGTTCAGTGACTACGCAGCGGCCAGCCCGTCGCTGTGGTGGCATGACGGGGCGATTGTGCGGGAAGCTGAGGGGCTGCAGCAGCGCTTGGGTGGCAGCCGCCCGAGGCTGGTGCTGATGCGCGGTGGCGATGAGTCGTCGAACCCGCGTGCAGCGGTGAAAGGCGACGCGGAGCGGCCGGCGCGTGAGCTGGTAGCGGACCTGGCCAAGGTGCCTGGGTTGCAGGTGCGCTTCGAGCGGTTCGACGGGTTGGGGCATGGGCCGATGTTGCCGGCCTCGCTGAAAAGCGTAATTGAAGGAATGTCTCGGTAAACCTGCGCCGGCCTCTTCGCGGGGCAAGCCCGCTCCCACAAGGTTACCCCTCCGGTCCTGAGGGCAGTGCAGATTATGTGGGAGCGGACTTGCCCCGCGAAGAGGCCGGCCCGGTCACCCCTTCACACACACCACCTGGCGCAGCGTGTGCACCACCTCCACCAGGTCGCGCTGCGCACGCATCACCGCATCGATGTCCTTGTAGGCCATCGGTATCTCATCGATCACCGCCTTGTCCTTGCGGCACTCCACATGCGCAGTGGCCCGTCGCTGGTCTTCCACAGTAAAGCGGCTCTTGGCCCGGGTTCGGCTCATCACCCGCCCGGCCCCATGGCTGCAAGAGCAGAAGGCCTCTTCGTTGCCCAAGCCGCGCACGATGAAACTCTTTGCCCCCATCGAGCCGGGGATGATGCCCAACTGCCCTTTCTGCGCCGACACCGCGCCCTTGCGCGTCACCAGCACTTCGCGCCCGAAATGCTGTTCGCGCTGCACATAGTTGTGGTGGCAGTTCACCGCCTCCAGGCTGGCCTCGAACGGCCGGCCTAGCACCTTGCGGGTCGCGGCAACCACTGCCAGCATCATCAGTTCGCGGTTCTGCCGGGCAAAGTCCTGCGCCCACTCAACCGCTTCGACGTAGTCGGCAAAGTGGCGGCTGCCTTCCTCGAAGTACGCTAGGTCCTTGTCCGGCAGGTTGGCCAGGTGCTGGCGCATGTCGGCCTGGGCCAGTTCGATGAACAGGTTGCCGATGGCATTGCCAACGCCACGCGAGCCGCTGTGCAACATGAACCACACGCGGTCGGCCTCATCCAGGCAAACCTCGATGAAGTGATTGCCGCCGCCCAGGGTGCCCAGGTGATGCCGGTTATTGGTTTTCTCCAGCCGCGGGTACTTGTCGGTGATGGCCTTGAAGCGCGTGGCCAGCGTGCCCCAGCGTTTGTCAGCCTTGGCTGGCACGTTGTCCCAGGCGCCTTGGTCGTGGCGGCCGAAGGTCTTGCCATGGGGCACGGCCTGCTCGATCGCCGTGCGCAAACCGTGCAGGTTGTCGGGCAAATCGCGGGCATGCAGCGAAGTCCGCGCGGCGATCATGCCGCAGCCGATGTCCACGCCAACGGCGGCGGGGATGATCGCGCCAACGGTAGGGATCACGCTGCCGATGGTCGAGCCCTTGCCCAGATGCACATCCGGCATCACGGCCAGGTGCTTGAAGATGAACGGCAATTTGGCCGTGTTCAGCAACTGCTGGCGCGCTTCGTCTTCGATCGGCACGCCGTCGGTCCACAACTTGATCGGCTTGCCGCCGGCGACCTGGAGAATGTCCATGCTGTCGATTCCGAGTAGAACATGCCTGCCATGATACCGCCGATGCTCGCCTAAGGTCTTAGCCAGGCGGGTTGCCAGCAGGGTGGCTCTGTGGGGTATGCTTGCCGGGTCTTCAGGGCGGGGTGTAAGTCCCCACCGGCGGTAAATCGAAAGATGAGCCCGCGAGCGCCCCGGCCATGCCGGGGGTCAGCAGATCTGGTGAGACTCCAGAGCCGACGGTCATAGTCCGGATGAAAGAAGGCGTCAGGCAGGGGCCATTCGGGCGCCCCTGCGCGCGCGTTTTGTTCGCCCCGAGACGTTCATCGATCATTTACGAGGAGCGTTTCATGTCCCCTATGCTGCAAAAGCAATACCCCAACATTTCTGCCGCCATCGCCGCTTTTCAGGCCGGGCGCCCCGTACTGCTGCTGGACGACGATGACCGCGAGGACGAAGCGGACATCATTGCCGCCGCCGAAAACATCTCGTTGCAAACTATGGCCATGATGATCCGTGACTGCAGCGGCATCGTTTGCCTGTGCCTGGACGAAGCGACCGTGGACGCCCTGCAACTGGCGCCGATGGTGCAGAACAATCAGGCGCGCCATGGCACCGGGTTCACCGTCACCATCGAGGCGGCGGACGGCATCACCACCGGCGTTTCGGCGCAAGACCGTGTCACCACCATCGCTGCGGCGCTCAGCTCGACCGCCGAGCAACGGCATATCGTCAGCCCTGGGCATGTGTTCCCGCTGCGCGCGCGCAATGGTGGTGTGCTGACCCGCCGTGGCCATACCGAAGGTTCGGTCGACCTGGCGCGCCTGGCCGGGCTGCGGCCGGCAGCGGTGTTGTGCGAGCTGATGAACCCCGACGGCAGCATGGCCCGTGGGGAGCAGGTGGCGGTGTATGCGCGGCAGTACAATATGCCGGTGCTGACCATTGAAGAGCTGGCGCGGTACCGCGAGGCGATGGTGGAGCGCGAAGCGGCTACGGCTTGATGGCTTAAAGGCGCTTGGCTTGAGGAAGATGGCGGCGCGCACATCGGGCGCCGCCAGCGCGGCGCTTCGCAGCACAAGGCTGCTCCTACATTTTTTTGGGCCAATTATTCCTGCGACAAACGCGCGTGATCGCCTTTATCACAGGCATGACTGGCCCAAACCAGATGTAGGAGCAGCCTTGTGCTGCGAAGCGCCGCGCGGGCGGCGCTCGATCTCGAATGCGCAACAACTATCACGCCCGACCGCATAGCCCTCCCCCACACAAGTTTGCTCCCCCTGCCCCGCTCTGCTAGTGTCGCGCCGTTCAGAACGCCACCGAGACAGTCGCCATGGCCCGCAAAAAAGCCTCCCTCGATTTCGAGCAATCCCTCGCAGACCTGCAAGCCCTGGTCGAGCGCCTGGAGAACGGCGAGTTGTCGCTGGAAGATTCGCTGGCCGCCTTCGAGCAAGGCATCGCCCTGACCCGCGATTGCCAGGGCGCCCTGGCCCAGGCTGAGCAGAAAGTGCAAATCCTTCTGGAACGCGACGGTGAGCTGGCAGCCCAGCCCTTCGACGCGGAGCCGGAAGCATGATCAGCACCTACCAGGCCAACTGCCAGGCCCGCGTCGACGCCGCCCTCGAACCGCTGTTTCAAGCACCTACCAAAGAACTCGAGCGCCTCTACGCCGCCATGCGCTACAGCGTGATGAACGGCGGCAAGCGTGTACGCCCGCTGCTCGCCTACGCGGCCTGCGAAGCCCTGGGTGCACCTGCCGAACAGGCCAACGGTGCAGCGTGCGCGGTCGAACTGATCCACGCGTATTCGCTGGTGCATGACGACCTGCCGGCGATGGATGACGACGACCTGCGTCGCGGCCAACCGACCACCCACAAAGCCTTCGACGAAGCCTGCGCCATCCTCGCCGGTGACGGCCTGCAGAGCCTGGCCTTCAGCGCCCTGCTCGACCCGCGCCTGAGCCCACAGTCCGACGCCCTTCGCCTGGCCATGGTCCAGGCCCTGGCCAAGGCTGCCGGCCCGGCCGGCATGGTGGGGGGCCAGGCCATCGACCTGGGCTCGGTGGGCATCAAGCTGGACCAGCAGGCGCTGGAATTCATGCACCGGCACAAGACCGGCGCGCTGATCGAAGCCAGCGTGCGCCTGGGCGCCCTGGCCAGCGCCCGCGCCGAGCCGGCGCAGCTGGATGCCTTGCAGACCTACGCTCAGGCCATTGGCCTGGCGTTTCAGGTGCAGGACGACATCCTCGACGTAGAAAGCGACACCGCCACCCTTGGCAAACGCCAGGGTGCCGACATCGCCCGAGACAAACCGACCTACCCGGCGCTGCTTGGCCTGGAGGCCGCCAAGGCCTATGCAATCGAACTGCGCGACCAGGCGCTGGCCGCATTGCAAGGGTTTGGTGAAACTGCCGAGCCGCTGCGGGCGCTGGCGCGCTACATCGTCGAACGCCGCAACTGATTCAACGGGGCCGCCATGCGGCCCATCGCCGGCAAGCCGGCTCCCACAGCAAAACGCTGAACGTGTGGGAGCTGGCTTGCCGGCGATGGGCTGCAAAGCAGCCCCGTGCTACCCCCTCTCAATGGGCACTTTTCCCACAATGGGGTAAACTGCCGCGTCTTCACACCTATAACGACTCGCCTGATGCCCACGACGTTTCAAGAGATCCCCCGCGAACGCCCGGTCACGCCGTTGCTCGACCGCGCTGACACGCCTGCCGGCCTGCGCCGGCTGGCCGAAGCCGACCTGGAGACCCTGGCCGACGAGTTGCGCCAGGAACTGCTCTACACCGTGGGACAGACCGGTGGGCATTTTGGCGCCGGCCTGGGCGTGATCGAGCTGACGATCGCCCTGCACTACGTCTTCGACACCCCGGACGACCGGCTGGTGTGGGACGTCGGCCACCAGGCCTACCCGCACAAGATCCTCACCGGCCGCCGCCAGCGCATGCTCAGCCTGCGCCAGAAGGACGGCATTGCCGCCTTCCCGCGCCGTAGCGAGAGCGAGTACGACACCTTTGGCGTCGGCCACTCCAGCACCTCGATCAGTGCAGCGCTGGGCATGGCCATCGCCGCCCGCCTGCAGAACAGCGCACGCAAGTCGATCGCGGTGATCGGCGACGGTGCCCTGACCGCCGGTATGGCCTTCGAGGCGTTGAACCACGCCCAGGAAGTCAACGCCGACATGCTGGTGATCCTCAACGACAACGACATGTCGATTTCGCGCAATGTCGGCGGCCTGTCCAACTACCTGGCCAAGATTCTCTCCAGCCGCACCTACGCGAGCATGCGCGAGGGCAGCAAGAAGGTGCTTTCGCGCCTGCCAGGCGCGTGGGAAATCGCCCGTCGCACCGAGGAATATGCCAAAGGCATGCTGGTCCCCGGCACCCTGTTCGAAGAACTGGGCTGGAACTACATCGGCCCGATCGACGGCCACGACCTGCCGACCATGATCGCCACCCTGCGCAACATGCGTGACCTCAAAGGCCCGCAGTTCCTGCACGTGGTGACCAAGAAGGGCAAAGGCTTCGCCCCGGCCGAGGTCGACCCGATCGGCTACCACGCCATCACCAAGCTCGAGCCCGCCGACAAGCCCGCCGCGCCGAAAAAACCCAGCGGGCCCAAGTACTCCGCCGTGTTCGGCCAGTGGCTGTGCGACATGGCCGCCAGCGACAATCGCCTGGTTGGCATTACCCCAGCGATGAAGGAAGGCTCCGACCTGGTCGACTTCAGCGAACGCTACCCGGAGCGCTACTTCGACGTGGCGATTGCCGAGCAGCACGCGGTCACCCTGGCCGCCGGCATGGCCTGCGAAGGCAGCAAGCCGGTGGTGGCGATCTATTCGACGTTCCTGCAGCGCGCCTATGACCAGCTGATCCACGACGTGGCGGTACAGAACCTCGATGTGCTGTTCGCCATCGACCGCGCCGGCCTGGTGGGTGAAGACGGCCCGACCCATGCCGGCAGCTACGACTTGTCGTACCTGCGCTGCATCCCCGGCATGCTGGTGATGACCCCGAGCGACGAGAACGAACTGCGCAAGATGCTCACCACCGGCCACCTGTACAACGGCCCGGCGGCAGTGCGCTACCCGCGCGGCACCGGCCCCAACGCACCGATCAGTGGGGACCTTACCCCCCTGGAAATCGGCAAGGGCGTCATCCGCCGCCAGGGTGAGAAAGTCGCCCTGCTGGTATTTGGCGTGCAACTGACCGAAGCCTTGCAGGTTGCCGAGCAGATCAACGCCACGGTGGTCGACATGCGCTTCGTCAAGCCACTGGACGAGGCACTGGTACTCGAATTGGCGGGCAGCCATGAACTGCTGGTGACTATCGAAGAAAATGCCATCATGGGCGGTGCAGGGGCTGCCGTGGGTGAGTTCCTGGCTAGCCAGGCCCTGGTCAAGCCGCTGCTGCACTTGGGCTTGCCGGACATTTATGTCGAGCATGCCAAGCCGGCGCAGATGCTGGCTGAGTGTGGGCTGGATGCTGCTGGCATCGAGGCTTCGGTTACAGCGCGTATGGCCAAGCTCGGCTTGTAACCTTTGGGGCCGCTTTGCGGCCCTTTCGCGACACAAGGCCGCTCCTACAGGATTGCGCTGGCCCTGTAGGAGCGGCCTTGCGTCGCGATCGAGGGCGCAGCCCTCGCAAAATGGTAATGCCCATGAAAATCCCGAGCTTCACCGCCACCCTCCTGTGCCTACCGCTGCCGCTTCTAGCCGCTGAACGCGACGACGCCCTGAAACTCCCCGATGTGCTGATCAGCGCCAACCGCCAAGTCGAGTCGCGCACCGCCACCAGCGCCGCCAACACCGTCTTCACCCGCACCGACATTGACCGCCTGCAACCCACCAGCGTCACCGACCTGCTAGCCCGCGTCCCCGGCGTGCAAGTCGCTCCCACGGGGGGGCGCGGCAGCCTGCCCGGTATCTTCATCCGCGGCACCAAGGCAGCGCAAAGCCTGGTATTGGTCGATGGCGTGCGCATCGCCAACGCCACCTCCGGCGACAGCGGCCTGCAATTTCTCGATGTCGACCAGATCGAGCGTGTCGAAGTACTGCGCGGCTCCCGCTCGGCGATCTACGGCAGCGATGCCATTGGCGGCGTGATTCAGATCTTCACCCGGCGCAGCAGCGGCCCTGGCCTGCAACCGCGCCTACGCCTGGCCGCCGGCAGCAACCAGACCTTCCAACGCAGCCTGGGCCTGGCCGGTGGCAACGGCGCCACCCGCTTCAACCTGGGCGCCAGCCTGGACGAAACTGCCGGCATCGACGCCACCGGCCCGTCCTTTGCCAGCGATGGTGATCACGATGCGTACCGCAACAGATCATTCAACCTGAGCCTCAGCCACACCTTCGGCGAACGCTTCGAGGCCGGCCTCAACCTGCTCGACAGCCATGGGCGCAGTGAATACGACAACCCGTTCGGTGGCTTCAACCCGGTCACCTTCGAAAGCTTCGGGCAAAAGCCCTATACCGATTTCAGCGTCAGCAGCCTGGGCACCTACTTCGATGCCCAGCTCAACGACAGCTGGCATTCGCGCCTGGAACTTGCCCACAGCGAAAACCGTGACGACAAGCGCGACAAGCTCAGCGATGAGCGCTTCGTGTTCAACACCTATCGTGATCAACTCACCTGGCAAAACGACCTGGCCTTGAATGACCAGCACACGCTGCTGATCGGCGGGGATTGGTACGAAGACCGCGTGCACGGCAGCACTGACTTCACCGAAGACAGCCGCTGGAACCGGGCGGCCTTCGTTCAACATCGGTACCGGGGAGAGCAGTTTTCCACCGAGCTGGGCGTGCGCCGCGACCAGAACCAGCAGTTCGGTGGCCAGACCACCTGGAGCGGTAGCCTTACCGTACCCGTGAACGCGTCCAACGATGTGCTGCTGTCCTACAGCGAAGGCTTCAGAGCCCCGACGTTCAACGACCTGTATTACCCAGAATTCAGCAACCCAGACCTGAGCCCAGAGCACTCCAAAAGCTACGAACTGCAATGGCGCAGCCAGCTCACCTCGGACAGCCGCCTGGAGACGTCGCTGTACCGCACCGACCTGCGCGACGCCATCATCTTTGGCCAGGACGCGATCCCGCGCAACGTCGCCTCGGCGCGCATCAACGGCGTTGAGTTGTCCCTCGACCAGCAATGGGGCGCATGGCGCAGCCAGCTCGGCCTGGCGCTGATCGACCCGCGCGACCGCGACAGTGGCCATACCCTCGCCCGCCGCGCTCGCCGTACCGTGAGCCTGGACCTGGACCGCGCATTTGGGCGGTTCAGTGTGGGCGGAAGCTGGCAAGCCGTCAGCGCCAGCTACGATGACGAAGCCAACCGCAACCGGCTCGCCGGCTTTGGCCTGCTCGGCCTGCGCGGTAGCTGGGCGGCAACGGATGAACTGAAACTGGAAGCGAAGCTGGACAACCTGCTGGACCACACCCACAGCCGCGCCCTGTACAGCTATGAAGGCGCCAGCCACAGCTACCGCGAAGAAGGCCGCACCGTGCTGTTCAGCGTCACCTGGACGCCGGCGCTTTAGCTTCGAGCAACGCGCATAAGCGGGCGGTGGCCTCGATCATCTGCCCACTGGGCCGTTCCAGCCCTTTGTCGGGCACCACCAGCAAGCGCTCATCGGCCACTGCACGCAGGCGTGGCCAGGCCCTCCAGCTGTCCAACTGCGCCTGATCACCCGCCAGAATCACCTGCGGGTCTTGCAGCAGTACAGACTCCACGCTCACCTGAGGGGCTGGCTGGTTGAGGTCGGCGAACACATTACGCGCGCCACATACGGCCAGCGCGTCGCTGACCACCTGCCTGCCACCCAGGGTGTACAAGGGCTGATCCCAGACTTGGTAGAACACGCGCAGCGGCTGCTCACGCCGATACTGCTGGCGCAGTTGCCGCAGCCTGTCACGCAGGGCCTGGGCGTATTGCTGGCCCTGCCCTTCGCGGCCGACGCGCAGGGCGATGGCTTCGATCTGATCGATCAACTGGTCGATGTCGTGGGGTTCGGCGCTGAAGGTGGCGATGCCCAGGCGCTTGAGCTGATCACGCTGTGCTGGTGCCACACTGCCGGGCCAGAGCAGCAACAAGTCAGGCTGCAAGCTGAGCAGACGCTCCATGTTCAGTTGGCCTTGGCGGCCGACCGAAGGCACCTCACGCAATGCTGGCGGGCGATCACCGCCGTCGAGCACGCCGACCAATAGGTCATCGGCGTGCAGTTCAAGCATGATTTCGCTCATCGAAGGTGCCAGGCTGACCACCCGCAGCGGCTCGCCGGCGCTGGCGCTACAGGCGCACAGCGCCAGTAGCCAGAGAAGGCTGCGCATCAGCCCAGCTGACGTGGGATGCGGTACAGGTAGAGCACCACCACGGTGGACAGCGCCAAAAGGATTTGCGGCACGGCCTCCAGCCCCACCAGCACCGACAGCGCGGCAACCCAGGCGGGGAAGCAGGCATACAGCATGGCGATGCGCCGCACCCGCGCCAGGGTTATCCAGGCTGCCGGCTCTTCGGTGCTGCCGAGCACCTTGGAGGTCGCGATCAGCGCACGCTTGTAGGCACCGAAGCGCGGCAGGCTAAGGAACATGGTCGCCGCCCCCGCGATGAACAGTGGCATGGCCAGTACCGGGATCAACGCATCACCGCCACCAAACGCCCAGGCCATCACCGGCAGCGGCACCAGGCCCACCGCCAGGTATTGCCACCAGGCCAGCGCCAGGCGCCGCTTGACCTCGGCGCGGGTCACGCCTGGGGCACCTCGCCCTGGTGTTCGTTGCCCAGCATGTGGCCGAGCTTGCCGGCTTTGGTCGCCAGGTAGTAGCGGTTGTGCGGGTTATGGCCGGTGTGCAGCGGCACGCGCTCGGCGACGACGATGTTCATGTCGGTCAGTGCCTTGACCTTGCGCGGGTTGTTGGTCATCAGGCGCAGGGATTTCACACCCAAGTGTTCGAGCATCGGCAGGCAGATGGCGTAGTCACGCTGGTCGGCAGCGAAGCCCAGGCGCTCGTTGGCTTCGACCGTGTCGGCACCACCGTCCTGCAGCTCATAAGCGCGGATCTTGTTCAACAGGCCGATGCCACGGCCTTCCTGACGCAGGTACAACAGCACACCACGGCCTTCACGTGCGATGGCCTGCAGGGCGGCTTCCAGTTGCGAACCGCAGTCGCAGCGCTGGCTGAACAGGGCATCGCCGGTCAGGCACTCGGAGTGCAGGCGCCCCAACACCGGTTCACCGTCAGCGATATCACCCAGGCTGAGCACCACGTGCTCACGGCCGGTGGCTTCTTCGAGGAAGCCATGCATGGTGAAAGTCGCGAACGGGGTCGGGAGTTTAGAGGCGGCAACAAAGACGACGGGCACGTTGTGCTCCTGAAATAAGTAGTAAATTTCTCGTGGGGCGATTGTATCAGCAGGTCGGCGCCAGTGCGCTGGCTGAATACCGCGGTTTAAGATCGAAAAGTTCGATGCTTATTTTTCCGCTCCCCCTTGTAGGAGCAGCCTTGTGCTGCGAAGAGGCCATCTTAAGCAACACCAATCGTTGCGCTTGTCACCAGCCTCTTCGCAGCACAAGGCCGCTCCTACAGCGGCTTGCTGTCGGCAGTGAAGGGATACGGCTGGTTCCAGTGTTCGAAAATCGGCTTCAATTCACCGCTGCGCACCAGCTCGGCCATGCGCTTGTCGAACAGTTCCCGCAGTGCCTTGGCCTCATCGTTATTGGCGAACGCCAGGTACAACGGCAGTTCGGCGACGTGGCTTTTACGAAAGCGTGCAGGCTCCGACGCCTGGCCAAGCACGTAGTCGACCTCGGTCAGCGCATCGATGTAGAAGTCCACACGGTCGTGCTCGAGCATCGGCAAAATGCCTTCACGGCGCTGAATTTCGCGGTAGTCATGGGCATTGGGCAAGTAGCTGGCGTAGTCGTAGCCACGCACCCAAGCCAGGCGATACTGGCCAACCGTGCTCGGCGTAGGTACCGGCTTGCTGGCAAGCCCCAAGGCATAGATGTGGTCCATGTCGAAGTGCCAGCGCGGGTAGAGATTATCCTCGCTCTCGCCCTTGTAGGAGCCTACCCAGGCATCAGCTTCGCCCCGCTTTACCAGCCCCACTGCACGGCTGTAGGGCGCGCTCTGCGTAATGACCTTGACCCCGGCCGGCTCGAACACCTTGCGCAGCACATCCCAGGCGACCCCGGTACCGTTGGCGTTGGTGTAGTCGAGCCATTCTTCGCTGACCAGATGGACCTGCTTTGGCACACCTTCGGCCGCCCCCACCCAGGGAGCACAACCCAGCAGCATTGCCAACAGCACAGTCCTTATGGCCATTCACGCGCTCCCTGCCTCAGGCAACCGCCCACACCAGAACTTGCATGCCCAGCCAGGCGAACACGCCGGCCAGGATATCGTCGAGCATGATCCCGACCCCTCCATGCACATGGCGGTCGATCCAGCGAATCGGCCACGGCTTGAGGATGTCGAAGAAACGGAACATCAGGAACCCCGCCAGCAACCATTGCCAGCCTTCTGGCACCAGCCAGAGGGTGATCCACATGCCGACCATCTCGTCCCAAACAATGCCTTCATGATCGTGAACGCGCAAGTCATTGGCGACCTTGCCGCACAGCCAGAAGCCAAACAGCATGGTAATGCCCAGCAGCAACCAATAGCCCCAATCCGGCAACATCTGCCACAGCGGTATGAAGGGTATGGCCACCAGCGAACCCCAGGTGCCCGGTGCCTTGGGCAAGGTGCCGGAACCGAAGCCGAAGGCGATGAAGTGCCAGGGGTTGCGCCAGACCGAGGGCGGAACGAACTCCGCAGGCACCTGATTGGGGTGATCGGTCACGGTGTCTCCCTAAAATGTTGATAGCCGCGTTGCCGCGGGGTGATGTCCTGGCCCTGCCCGTCACGCAGGCTGACGCCCTGGCCTTCGAGCACCCGCCCGATGACATGGAACGTCGCCAGGCCTTGGGCCTGCAGGGATGAAAGCTGAGCCGGCGGCAAGGTGAACGCCAGCACATAGTCGTCACCCCCGGTCAAGGCAGCCTGCACGGCAGCCTCATGACCGAGGAAGCCCTGCAAAGCGGATGACACCGGCACCTGGTCCAGGTTCACCTCGAGCGCCACGCGGGACGCCTTGGCGATATGCCCGCAGTCGGCCAGCAGGCCGTCGGAAATATCCAGTGCGGCCGTAGCACGCCCGCGCAACAGCTGGCCCAAGGTGAATTGCGGCGAGGGCGACCAGTAGTGGTCGAGCAACGGCTGGGCAAGGGCAGCATCGGCATGGCGCTCGCCCAGGACCAGCGGCAAGGCGCCCGCAGCGTTACCCAGTTCACCGCCCACACACAGCAGGTCACCCGGGCGGGCACCGCCACGGCGCAACGCCTGCCCGGCCGGCACGCGGCCGAACACGGTCAGGGTGATGCTCAAGGGACCACGGGTGGTGTCACCGCCAATCAGGCTCAACTGGCACTGCCGGGCCATACGGTTGAGGCCGTCAGCGTAGGCTTGCAGCCAGTCGGCGCTGACCTCGGGCAGGGTCAGGGCAAGGGTGAAGCCGATGGGGGTAGCGCCCATCGCCGCCAGGTCACTGGCCGCCACGGCCAGCGAGCGCTGGCCGAGCAGCAGAGGGTCGCAGACCGCAGGGAAATGCACGCCGGCCACCAGGGTGTCGGTGGACACCGCCAGTTGCTCGCCTACAGGCACATCCAGCAGCGCGCAGTCATCGCCGATGCCCAGGGCCACGCCTTCACCGCCTTGCGCACAGGGCGCGGCGGCAAAGTAATGGCTGATCAGCTCGAACTCACCCATGGTCCGCCAGCGCCGGGATCAGCGCTTGTTCGCCTTGACTTCCGCTTCGCGCAGCGAAGGGGCGAGCTTGTCCAGCACGCCGTTGACGAACTTGTGGCCGTCGGTGGCACCGAAGACCTTGGCCAGCTCGACACCTTCGTTGATCACGACACGGTACGGCACATCGGCGCGCATCATCAGTTCCCAGGTGGACAACCGCAGCACAGCCAGTTCAACCGGGTCGAGCTCTTCCAGCGCGAGCGCCAGGCAAGGCTTCAGGGCCGCGTCGATCTCGTCCTTCTTGGTCGGAACCCCATGCAGGATTTCGCGGAAGTAGGCGCCATCGACATCGGTGAAATCGTTATCGACCCGGAACTGCGCTTCGATCTCGTTCACCGACTGACGCGCCATGTGCCACTGGTACAGCGCCTGAGTCGCGAGCTTGCGGGCTTCGCGGCGCTTGGCGCTCTTCGAGGGCTTGCCGGCATCCGCAGGTTTTGGATCGCGCGGGTTGAAACGATCGCTTTCGTCGCTAATCACTTGGCCTCCAACTGCGCCAGCAGACTGACCATTTCCAGAGCGGACAGGGCAGCTTCAGCACCTTTGTTGCCGGCTTTGGTGCCGGAACGCTCGATGGCCTGCTCGATGGAGTCGACGGTCAGAACGCCGAAGGCCACCGGAACACCGAACTCCATGGACACCTGGGCCAGGCCCTTGGTGCATTCGCCCGCCACGTATTCGAAGTGCGGGGTACCACCGCGGATCACGGCGCCCAGGGCGATGATCGCGTCGTACGCGCCTTGCTGGGCGACCTTCTGTGCCACCAGCGGGATTTCGAACGCGCCCGGGGCACGGATGATGGTGATGTCGCTTTCGCTGACACCGTGGCGTACCAGGGCATCAACGGCACCGCTTACCAGGCTTTCGACGACGAAGCTGTTGAAGCGGCCAACCACCAAAGCATAGCGACCTTTGGGGGCGATGAAGGTACCTTCGATGGTCTTCAGGGTCATTCCGATGTTCTCATCTTCAAGAGCGAGGCCGCTCGCTGGCGGCCTCGGGAGGGTTTGGACTCGAGCGTGAGGGCTCGCGCGCCGTCTCAAGTCACTCGGAGGGCACGTATTCTACAACTTCCAGATCGAATCCGGATATCGCATTGAACTTCATCGGCGAACTCATCAGGCGCATCTTGCGCACACCGAGGTCGCGCAGGATCTGCGAACCGGCGCCGACGGTGCTGTAGGTGGTCGGTGCCTTGGTCGGTGCATCGCCCGCGCTTTCGCGGATGTGCGCCAGCAGCACGTCGCCGTCCAGCGGGTGGCCCAGCAGCAACACCACGCCGCTGCCGGCCTCGGCCACGGCAGCCATGGCCGCGCGCAGGCTCCAGCGGCCCGGCTGCTTGACCAGCAGCAGGTCGCGCAGCGGGTCCATGTTGTGCACGCGTACCAGGGTCGGCTCTTCAGCGCAGATTTTGCCCAGGGTCAGGGCCATGTGCACGTCGCCTTCCACCGCGTCGCGGTAGGTGACCAGGTTGAACTCGCCCAATTCGCTTTCGACCGGCTGCTCGGAAACGCGCTGCACGGTACGTTCGTGGATCATGCGGTAGTGGATCAGGTCGGCGATGGTGCCGATCTTCAGGCCATGCTCGGCGGCGAACACTTCCAGCTCGGCACGGCGCGACATGGTGCCGTCATCGTTCATCACTTCGCAGATCACGCCGCTCGGCTCGAAACCTGCCATGCGCGCCAGGTCGCAGGCGGCTTCGGTGTGGCCGGCACGGGCCAGGGTGCCGCCGGGCTGGGCCATCAGCGGGAAGATGTGGCCCGGGCTGACGATGTCTTCGGCCTTGGCGTCCTTGGCCGCGGCCGCTTGCACGGTACGCGCGCGGTCGGCAGCGGAAATACCGGTGGTGACGCCTTCGGCGGCTTCGATCGACACGGTGAACTTGGTGCCGAAGCCGGAGCCGTTGCGCGGCGCCATCAGCGGCAGCTTCAGCGTTTCGCAGCGCTCACGGGTCATCGGCATGCAGATCAGGCCGCGGGCGTGCTTGGCCATGAAGTTGATGTGCTCAGGCAGGCAGCACTCGGCTGCCATGATGATGTCGCCTTCGTTTTCGCGGTCTTCGTCATCCATGAGGATGACCATTTTGCCCTGGCGGATGTCTTCGACCAGTTCTTCGATGCTGTTGAGCGCCACTCGGCACCCCCTTCTCAATCAGGATTTCAAGAAGCCGTTGGCGGCCAGGAAGCTTTCGGTAATGCCACTGCCCTTGCTCGGTTCGGCCGCCTTGTCACCCAGCAGCAGACGCTCCAGGTAACGGGCCAGCAGGTCGACCTCAAGGTTGACCCGACGACCTGCGCGGTAGTCGGCCATGATGGTTTCGGACAGGGTGTGCGGGACAATGGTCAGCTCGAATTCGGCGCCATTGACCTCATTGACCGTCAGGCTGGTGCCGTCGACGGTGATCGAACCCTTGTGGGCGATGTACTTGGCCAGCTCCTTGGGTGCACGCACACGGAACTGGATGGCGCGGGCGTTATCGCTGCGCGAGATGATTTCGCCGACGCCGTCGACGTGGCCGCTGACCAGGTGACCGCCCAGGCGGGTGGTGGGGGTCAGGGCCTTTTCCAGGTTGACCTTGCTGCCGCTCTTGAGGTCGATGAAGGCGGTGCGCTTGAGGGTCTCGACGCTGACGTCGGCCCAGAACCCATTGCCCGGCAGTTCGACGGCGGTCAGGCACACGCCGTTGACGGCGATGCTGTCGCCAAGCTTGACGTCACCCAGGTCGAGCTTGCCGGTCTCGACGTAGACGCGCACGTCGCCGCCCTTGGGGGTCATGCTGCGAATGGTGCCGATGGATTCGATGATGCCGGTGAACATGGGGTCTTCCTCAAGAACGGGTTGCGCAGGGCAAGCCAGGCATTATACGCCGGGCGCCGGCAGGGGGACGGCCGTGACCCGCCAGTCATCGCCCACTGCGCGCATTTCGGTAATTTTCAGTCGCGGTGCTTCGCTCATCTTCGCCAGGGGCCAGTCCAGCAGCGGGCGGGCCTGGGAACCCAGGAAGGTGCCGGCGACGAACAACTGGTATTCGTCGATCAGGCCTTGCCGGGCGAACGCGCCAGCCAGGCCTGCGCCGGCTTCCAGCAGAATCTCGTTGACGCCACGCGCGGCCAGCACACGCATCAACGCGGGCAGATCGACCTGGCCATCGGTGCCTGGCAGGCTCAACAGCTCATGGCCTGCCTCGGCGTAACGCGGCGCTTCAGCGGCGGCCGTCACCACCAGGGCCGGGCCGGCCTGGAAGAACGGCGCATCCAGCGGCAGGCGCAGGCGGCCATCGATCAGCACGCGCAACGGCGTGCGGCTCAAGGCCAGGGCGCGGGTTTCGTCGTCCAGGCCCAGCTCTGCGCCCCGCACCGTCATACGCGCATTGTCGGCCAGCACGCTGGCGGCGCTGGTGAGCACCACACTGGAGCGAGCGCGCAGCCGCTGAACCGCAGCGCGGGCGGCAGGGCCGGTAATCCACTGGCTTTCGCCGCTGGCCATGGCCGTACGGCCGTCCAGGCTCATGGCCAGCTTGGCCCTGACAAACGGCAGGCCATGCTCCATGCGCTTCAGAAAACCTGGGTTGAGCGCGCGGGCCTCAGTTTCAAGCACACCGCTGCTGACCTCGATACCGGCCTCTGCCAGGCGCCGCAGCCCCTGCCCCGCCACTTGCGGGTTGGGGTCTTGCATCGCGGCCACCACGCGGGCCACGCCAGCCTTGACCAGCGCTTCGGCGCACGGCGGCGTGCGGCCATGGTGGCTGCACGGTTCGAGGGTGACATAGGCGCAAGCGCCGCGGGCGCGCTCACCGGCCTGGCGCAGGGCATGCACCTCGGCATGGGGCTCACCGGCGCGCACGTGCCAGCCTTCGCCGACCACCTCGCCATCGCGCACGATCACGCACCCCACACGCGGGTTGGGGTGGGTGCTGTAAATACCCTTGCGGGCCAGCTCCAGGGCGCGGGCCATGTAGTGGGCATCGAGGATCGCGGTCTGGCTGGGCATGCTCACTCTTTAGCTGGCTCACGGGCCAGGCGGTCGATTTCTTCGCGGAATTCGTCGAGGTCCTGGAAGCGTCGGTAGACCGAGGCGAAGCGGATATAGGCCACCTCGTCGAGCTTTCGCAGCTCGGCCATCACCATTTCACCCACCACCAGTGACTTGACCTCGCGTTCGCCGGTGGCACGCAGGCGGCTCTTGATGTGCGCCAGCGCCGCTTCCAGGCGCTCGACGCTGACCGGGCGTTTTTCCAGCGCCCGCTGCATGCCTGCACGCAACTTGTCTTCGTCGAAAGGCTGGCGCGTGCCGTCCTGCTTGATCAGCCGGGGCAGCACCAGTTCGGCGGTTTCGAAGGTAGTGAAACGCTCGCCGCAGGCAACGCACTCGCGGCGGCGGCGCACTTGCTCGCCCTCGGCGACAAGACGAGAGTCGATGACCTTGGTGTCGTTGGCACCGCAAAAGGGACAGTGCATGGTGGCAGGCAACAAAAAAAGGGAGGGCCATGGTAGCGCATCCCACTGGCAAGACAAGCCAAAGGGGTTAACATCCAGGGAAATCTGCCCGTGAAGGAAGCCCCAATGCACTATCGAGCGCTCGTCGTGCTGTGCTGCGCCGCCCTGCTTGCCGCTTGCGGTAGCGACCAGCCCAAGCCCGATCAAGGCCAGGCGCCTGCGCCAGCCAAAGTGGCCAAGAAGGCCCAACCGCTTGGCCCGCTGCCCGCCTACCAGCGTGAGCTGAGCGGTACTTTGCTGGAAATCCCGGCCGGCGCCGACGTGGAGCTGGCCCTGCTGGTGATCGACGAACGCGACCGCCCGCAACGCCTGCTGGCCAGCAGCAACCTGACCGGCACCGGGCAGGCGCTGCCTTATCAGTTGCGCTTCAACCCCGAAGCCTTCCCGGCCGGTGCCCGCGTCGAACTGCGCGGCCGCGCCAGCAGCTCTGGGCAGTTGATCATGCACCTGCCCCCTGTGCGCATCGCCCAGCCGCAAACCCAGGCCACCGGCCCTCTGCGTTTCGAGAAGGCACCGTAAGTGGCGCCACTGGCACTGCAACAGGCCCTCAGTGGCCTGATCGGCGAGGCGCGCCTGGTGGTCAGCGACCTGCCTGACTGCGAATTGAAGCTGTGGCTGATCGACGACCAGAACATGGACCGCGCCTTCAGCAGCGAAGAAACCCGGCGCATTCTCGAAGAACCTCCGTACTGGAGCTTCTGCTGGGCCAGCGGCCTGGCCATGGCCCGCTACCTGGCCGCACACCCGGCATGGGTGGCGGGCAAGCGTGTGCTCGATTTTGGCGCGGGCAGCGGCATCGCCGGCATTGCCGCAGCCCGCGCAGGCGCCCTTGAAGTGGTGGCGTGCGACCTCGACCCACTGGCCCTCGACGCTTGCCGCGCCAACGCCGCGTTGAACGGGGTGGAGCTCGGCTACAGCAACGATTTTTTCGCCGAGGATGACCGCTTCGACCTGATCCTGGTCGCCGATGTGCTGTATGACCGCGCCAACCTGCCACTGCTCGATGCCTTCCTCGGCCGCGGCCGCCAGGCGCTGGTGGCCGACTCGCGGGTTCGCGACTTCAGCCACCCGCTGTACCAACAATTGGGCGTGCTCGACGCACTGACCCTGCCGGACCTGGCCGAGCCCCACGAATTCCGCCGGGTCAGCCTGTACCACGCCAGCCGCGAGCCTTTATAGTGGTGCCATTCACGAGTTTGCGAGAGTCGCGATGAGCCAAGACACGCCGTACATTTTCGACGCCACCGATGCCACCTTCCAGCAATTGGTCATCGAAAACTCCTTCCACAAACCGGTCCTGGTGGACTTCTGGGCTGAGTGGTGCGCGCCCTGCAAGGCGCTGATGCCACTGCTGGCGAAAATCGCCGAGGGTTATCAGGGCGAGCTGCTGCTGGCCAAGATCAACTGCGACGTGGAGCAGCAGGTGGTCGCCCAGTTCGGCATTCGCAGCCTGCCGACCGTGGTGCTGTTCAAAGACGGCCAGCCGGTCGACGGTTTTGCCGGGGCGCAGCCAGAGTCGGCAATCCGCGCGCTGCTCGAACCGCACGTGCAGATGCCGGCCGAGCCTGCCGCATCGCCGCTGGAGCAGGCCAAGGCGCTGTTCGCCGAAAGCCGCTTCGCCGAGACCGAAGCACTGCTCCAGGCGCTGCTGGGTGAAGACAACAGCAATGCCGAGGCGCTGATCCTGTACGCCCGTTGCCTGGCTGAGCGGGGCGAGCTGGGCGAGGCCCAGGTGGTGCTGGACGCGGTCAAGACCGACGAGCACAAGGCAGCCCTGGCCGGTGCCAAGGCACAGCTGACCTTCCTGCGCCAGGCTGCCAGCCTGCCGGAAGTCGCCGACCTGAAGAGCCGCCTGGCGCAGAACCCAGAAGACGATGAAGCGGCCTACCAGTTGAGCATTCAACAACTGGCCCGTCAGCAGTACGAGGCGGCGCTGGAAGGCTTGTTGAAGCTGTTCAAGCGCAACCGCGGCTACGAGAACGGGTTGCCGCAGAAGGCGATGTTGCAGGTGTTCGAACTGCTGGGCGGTGATCATCCGCTGGTGAGCGTCTATCGCCGCAAGCTGTCTTCAGCCCTGTTCTGAGGCAGGCACGCCCTTGTCGGAGCAGCCTTGAGCTGCGAAGAGGCCGGTGAAAGCACAGTCAATCTGCGCTGCTTTCACCGGCCTCTTCGCAGCACAAGGCTGCTCCTACCCCGAACGCGTGTGACCTTGTCAGCCGACCCAGTAATACACCGGCGCATCCGCGCCACTTTCCACCTTCACCTCGCTGCTGTGCCGCAACCGCACCAGCAGTCGCTTGCCCGCCGCGGTACTCCCCGCCAGCCCTTCCAGGCGGTCCAGCAACGCTGGCCCATTCATCTGCCCAGCCTGGCGCAGCACGTCGCGTGCTGCGGCCCACTGCCCGTCATCTTGCCGCGGCGCTGCTGGCGAGGCGGCCGCCGCTTCGGCGGTAACCGGCACCTCGAGGTGCCGCCCCAACTGCGCCCACTCGGCCGGCTCCAGCTCGACAGTCAGGTCCACGGGCCAGTCACCAATCTGTCCACGAATTCTCATGATGCTTTCCTTGAACGCAGGTCAATGCAGCCATGCTACAGCAACATGAAACCTGCGCCACACAGGCTGGCGGCAGGCAGAAAAATTGTTATAACATTACCAAATCATTCCCAGCCTGCTCCTGGAGTCTTCCATGCGTCGCCTGCTGCTCGCCCTGCCCTTCGCTCTGCTGCCCCTCGCCATGGCCCATGCCCACGATGACCATGACCATGATCACGCCCATGGCACCCTCGGCGCCCATGAGCATGGCGTGGCCAAGCTCAACGCCGTGCTCGATGGCAACACCCTGGAGCTGGAACTGGACAGCCCGGCGATGAACCTGGTCGGTTTCGAGCACGCTGCCAATAGCGATGCCGACAAAGCCAAGGTCGCCGCCGTGCGCCAGCAACTCGAGCAACCCTTGCAGCTGTTCGGCCTGGCAGCAGCCGCTGGGTGCAAGGACGATGCACAGGAGCTGGAAAGCCCGCTGTTCGGAGATGCCCCGAAAGCCGACGATGATGGCGACGAGCATGAGCACGGCCATGAGCACAGCGACATTGGTGCGCATTACCAACTGACCTGTGCCAACCCGGACAGCCTCACCCAGATCGACCTTGCCCCGCTGTTCAAGGCCTTCCCGGCTACCCAGAAGATCAACGTGCAACTGATCGGCCCTAAAGGTCAGAAAGGCGTTGAAGCGACACCCGCCAAGGCCGCGGTCGCGTTCTGAATGGGCCAGCCGCTGATCGAACTGCATGACCTGGTCTTTGCCTGGCCTGGCCAACCGGCCCTGCTGGATATTCCCGCCTTCCAGCTGGAGGCCGGCGAGGCGTTGTTTCTCAAAGGCCCCAGCGGCAGCGGCAAGACCACGCTGCTGGGCCTGCTGGGCGGCGTGAACCTGCCTGGCCAGGGCCGCATTCGCCTGCTCGGCCACGACCTCAGTGGCCTCGGCCAAGGCGCGCGCGATCGCTTCCGGGTCGACCACACGGGTTACATCTTCCAGCAGTTCAACTTGCTGCCGTTTCTGTCGGTGCGCGAGAACGTCGAGCTGCCTTGCCGCTTTTCGCGCAGCCGCGCCATGCGGGCGGCCCAGCGCCATGGCAGTGTCGACCAGGCTGCCGCCACGCTGCTCGCCCACCTGGGCCTGGGCGACCCCGCCCTGCTGGCCCGGCGCGCCGACAGCCTGTCGATCGGCCAGCAGCAACGGGTAGCCGCTGCCCGAGCACTGATCGGCCAGCCAGAGCTGGTGATTGCCGACGAACCGACCTCGGCACTGGATGCCGACACCCGCGAAGCCTTCATCCGCCTGCTGTTCAATGAGTGCAGGGCAGCCGGTTCCAGCTTGTTGTTCGTCAGCCATGACCAGAGCCTGGCACCGCTGTTCGACCGCCACCTTTCCCTGGCCGAACTCAACCGCGCCGCCAAGCCCCGGGAGGCCTGATGTACCTGCTTCGTCTTGCCCTGGCCAGCCTGGCCAACCGCCGTTTCACCGCCTTCCTCACCGCGTTCGCCATTGCCCTGTCGGTGTGCCTGCTGCTGGCCGTAGAGCGCGTGCGCACCGAAGCCCGCGCCAGCTTCGCCAGCACCATCAGCGGTACCGACCTGATCGTCGGCGCCCGCTCGGGCTCGGTGAACCTGCTGCTGTATTCGGTGTTTCGTATTGGCAACGCCACCAACAACATCCGCTGGGACAGCTACCAGCATTACGCCCAGGACCCACGGGTGAAGTGGGCGATCCCTATTTCGCTGGGCGACTCGCACCGCGGCTATCGCGTGATGGGCACCACCGGCGACTACTTCAGCCACTATCAATATGGCCGCAGGCAGCACCTGGAGCTGAGCCAGGGCCGCGCCTTCGCCGACGACCCGTTCGAAGTGGTGCTCGGCGCCGAAGTGGCCGACGCCTTGCACTACACACTGGGCGACAAGCTGGTACTGGCGCATGGCGTTGCGGCGATCAGCCTGGTCAAGCATGACGACAAGCCGTTCACCGTGGTCGGCGTGCTCAAGCGTACGGGCACCCCGGTCGACCGCACCCTGCATATCAGCCTGGGTGGCATGGAGGCGATCCATATCGATTGGCACAACGGGGTGCCCGCCCGCGGTGCCGGGCGCGTCAGTGCCGACCAGGCACGTACCATGGACCTGCAACCTGCCGCCATCACCGCGTTCATGCTTGGCCTCAACAGCAAGATCGCCACCTTCAGCCTGCAACGGGAAATCAACGAGTACCGCAACGAACCCTTGCTGGCGATCTTGCCCGGGGTGGCCCTGCAGGAGCTCTGGAGCCTGATGGGCACCGCCGAGCAGGCGCTGTTCGTGGTTTCGCTGTTCGTGGTGCTGACCGGGTTGATCGGTATGCTGACGGCGATTCTCACCAGCCTCAACGAGCGCCGTCGGGAGATGGCGATCTTGCGCTCGGTCGGTGCCCGGCCCTGGCATATCGCCGGGTTGCTGGTACTGGAGGCGCTGTCGCTGGCCGTGGTGGGGATCGTTGCCGGGCTAGGCTTGCTGTACGCCGGCATCGCCCTGGCGCAGGGCTATGTGCAGGCCAACTATGGGTTGTTCCTGCCGCTGGCCCTGCCGAGTGCCCATGAATGGACGCTGCTGGCTATTATCCTCGGGGCTGCACTGCTGATGGGCAGCGTGCCGGCCTGGCGTGCCTATCGGCAGTCGCTGGCCGATGGCTTGTCGATCCACCTCTGAGGAAACGCCATGCTCCGCGCGCTTCTGTTATCACTGGTAGTACTCGCCGCCCCCACCTGGGCGGCCGAACCCCGCGAACTCGATTGGCCTGCATTGATCCCGGAAGGCGCCCCTGTCATCCCGCCGCAACTGGCCCCGCTGCACGACCTGTCACAGCTGAGCGACGCTCTGGCCGCCGAATCGGCGCCCGCCGCCCGCCAGCAGGCGCCGGATGCCCCGGTGGTGAAAAGCCTGGATGGCCAGCAGATCAAGCTGCCGGGCTACATCGTGCCGCTGGAGGTCAGCGAAGAAGGCCGCACCACCGAATTCCTCTTGGTGCCCTACTACGGCGCTTGCATCCACGTGCCGCCACCACCCTCGAACCAGATCGTGCACATCTTCAGCGAGATGGGCGTGCGCGTCGAAGACCTGTATCAGCCCTACTGGATCGAGGGAAAGATGCAGGTGAGCGCCTCCAGCAGCGAACTGGCCGACGCCGGATACCAGATGGAAGCCGAGAAAATATACGCTTATGAGCTGAAGTGAGAACTGTTTCGAATTCGTTCCGACGCTTCTTTGAGCTGGGTCAAACTTTCGGTTTAGACGCATCCGTACCATTGGACTACTCAATTACTAATGTCCTCTGGGAGCTTCCATGAACAAGTCCTTGCTCGGCGCCTCGCTTGTGGCCCTTGCGCTCGCCGCCCCTGCCGCCCACGCCTACCAGGCAGGCGATATGATCCTGCGCGCCGGTGCCATCACTACCGCACCGAACGAAAGCAGCGGCGACCTCAAGTTCGACGGCAACAAGGTGTCGGGCACCAAGGCAACCCTGGACAGCGACACCCAGCTGGGCCTGACCTTTGCCTACATGCTCACCGACCACATCGGCCTCGAGCTGCTGGCGGCCACCCCGTTCAAGCACACCGTGGGCGTCAAGGGCCTGGGCGGCGGCCTGGACGGCAAGCTGGCCGACATCAAGCAACTGCCACCGACCCTGTCGCTGCAGTACTACCCGATGGAGCCGAACTCCCGCTTCCAGCCGTATGCCGGCGTGGGCATCAACTACACCCTGTTCTTCGATGAAGACCTGAGCAGCGCGCGTAAAGAACAAGGCTTCAGCAACCTGAAGCTGCAGGATTCGGTCGGCATCGCTGGCCAACTGGGCATGGACTACATGCTCACCGACAACCTGCTGGTCAACGCCTCGGTCTGGTACGTCGACATCGACACCAAGGCCAGCGTCAACGGCCCGACCGCGCTGGGCTACAGCAAGACCAAGGTCGACGTCGACGTCGACCCGTGGGTCTACATGGTCGGCCTTGGCTACAAGTTCTGATCCCTGGCAGGGAGGGCGGCCATTGCCGCGCTCCCTGTTCTCGCCCCCAGCCAGCAACCCAAGGCTGTCGCACTGATCCCTGCCCCCAGCACGCACACCGCCGCCCACCCCCATCGGGCATAGACCCAGGTCGCCAGCACCGCGCCCAATCCGCTACCCAGTGAATAGCAACACATGTAGGCGCCAATCAGGCGGCTCGCCTGTGCGCTGCGCCCGGCCAGCAACAGGCTCTGATTGGTGACATGCACGGCCTGCACCGCAAAATCGAGCAACACCACCCCCACTAGAAACGCCAGCAGCGAATGCTCGACGAACGCCGTCGGCAGCCACGACACCGTCAGTACTGCCAGGGCGAACCCGGTGGTGCGCTCGCCGCGGCCTTGATCGGCCAACCGGCCGGCCCGGGAAGCAGCAACCGCGCCTGCCACGCCGGCCAGGCCAATCAGGCCGATCTGGGTGTGGCTGAGCGCCAAGGGCGAAGCGCTCAGCGGCAGCACCATCGCGCTCCACAGCACGCTGAAGGCGGCAAAGATCAACAGGCCGTATAACCCGCGTCGGCGCAGGGCAGGGTCTTCCTTGAACAACGCCCAAAGCGAGCCCGTCAATGCCAGGTAACCGAGGCGCTGCGCCGCCGGCCGGGCACCCGGCATGCCGCGCCAGAGCAGGCAGGCCATCAGCATCAGCACCCCGGCTGCGGCAAAATAGACGACACGCCAGCCCGCCATGTCGGCGACGAAGCCAGACACCAGCCGCGCCAGCAGAATGCCCAGCACCACCCCGCTGGTGACCGTGCCCACCGCCTGCCCCTGCTGTGCGGGGGTGGCCAGGGTGGCGGCATGCGCCACCATCACCTGCACCATGACGGCCATCAACCCGACCAGCGCCAGCGCCATCAGCAGCACCGCCCAGTCCCAGGCCATGCCTACCGCCATCAAGGCCAGGGCCGAGACCCACAACTGGCCGACGATCAGGCGCTTGCGGTCGATCAGGTCGCCTAGCGGCACGATCAGTAGCAAGCCCAGCGCATAACCGGCCTGGGTGGCGCCGACCACCCAGCCTATGCGCTGCTGCCCTACCCCCAGGTCCCGTGCCATGGACTCGAGCAAGGGCTGGGCGATGTACACCGTGGCCACTGCAATGCCGCAGGTGAGGGCCAGTAACAGGGTCATCGCGCGGGTCAGGCGGGGTTGTATAGCATTCGGGGTGTGCATGGCGTATCCCTTCAATCTGGTTTCAAATTAAAACCACATATGGATTTCTAGCAAATGTGGTTTTAATCTGCAACCAGAACCCTTGAGAGAGCCGCACGATGCTCGACGAAAAGAACGGACAATGCCCGGTAGCCCGGGCCCTTGAAGTATTGGGTGATCGCTGGGCGCTGATGATCCTGCGCGACGCCTTCGATGGCTTGCGCCGCTTCAGTGAGTTTCAGAAGAACCTCGGGCTGGCCAAGAACATCCTGGCCTCAAGGCTCAAGTTACTGGTGGAGAGTGGGCTGTTGGCGTTGCAGCCGGCATCGGATGGCAGTGCCTACAAAGAGTATGTGCTGACCGAAAAAGGGCGTTCGGTGTTTCCGTTGGTGATCGCCTTGCGCCAGTGGGGGGAGCAGTTCTTGTTCGAGGCGGGAGAAACGCGATCGGCGTTGCTGGACCGCGCCACAGGGGAAACGGTCGAGACCCTGCAAGTGCGCGCTCGGGATGGGCGGGTGTTGGGGCCTGATGATTGCCAGCGCACGGTGGTGCGGCACGGTTGAGCCCGGCGCCACGTGGCTGACGAGCCAAGACTCCTGTAGGAGCAGCCTTGTGCTGCGAAGAGGCCGGTGGCAGCAGTGAAAATCTACTGTGTTGCCACCGGCCTCTTCGCAGCGCAAGGCTGCTCCTACAGGACGGCGTGCGTTGCCGAGCCTGCGGTCAGGCCTTGCCGAGCAAGCGGGACAAGCCTTCGACCAATGGCGTTGGCGCCGGGAAATCGAAGCGCGTCAGCAAGCGCTGGTTATCCGCCCGCGAATGGCGAATGTCGCCCGAGCGGGCTGGGCCATAGCTGATCGCTGGCAAGCTGCCGATTACCTTTTCCAGGGCCGTCAACAGCTGGTTGAGCGAAGTCGCCTGGTTCAGGCCGATGTTCACCGCGCCCTCCTCGACCTGCTGCTGCTCCAGCGCCTGGATCATCACCTGCACCAGGTCCCCTACATAAAGGAAATCCCGGGTCTGCTCACCATCCCCGAACACCGTGATCGGCAGCCCTTCGGTGGCACGCTCGCTGAAGATGCTGATCACGCCCGAATACGGCGAGGAAGGGTCCTGGCGCGGGCCGAAGATATTGAAGAAGCGGAACACCACCGGCTCCAGACCATGCTGGCGGCGGTAGAAATCCAGGTACTGCTCGCTGGCCAGCTTATCCACAGCGTAAGGGGTCAACGGCGCTTTCGGTGTTTCTTCAGCAATCGACTCGCCTTCGCCGTTGTTGCCATACACCGCAGCACTGGAGGCGAACAGCACCCGACGCACGCCGTGCAGGCGCATGGCTTCGCAGACATTCAGGGTGCCGATGAAATTGCTCTGGTGAGTCTTCACCGGATCCTCGACCGAAGCCTGCACCGACGCCACGGCCGCCAGGTGCACCACCGCAGCACAACCAGCGGCCGCACGGCTGACCAACCCGGCATCGGCGACATCGCCTTCGATCAGTTCCAGGCGTGGGTGGGTAATCTGCAGGTTGTCCCGCTTGCCAGTGGACAGGTCGTCGAGAATGCGTACGGCGTAACCTTTGGCCAACAGCGCATCGCACAGGTGAGAGCCGATGAAGCCGGCACCGCCGGTGATCAGGATGGGGGCATCAGCCATGGCGGTAGAAACGGTCCAGTAGGGGCGGCAGGCCGGCGCGCCAGGCGCGGGGCTTGATACCGAAGGTGTGAAGGATTTTCTTGCAGGCCAGCACGGCGTGCTGGGGCTCTTCGCTGGCGTCCGGCCGCGCGGCATGGGCCTGTGGCGTGGGCGCCTGCACCGCCAGCTGACGGTACTGGCCAGCCTCGGTCAAAATCGCCTGCCCCAGCGCCAGTGGCGTGGTCGCTTCGTTGCCGGCGTAATGGTAGGTGCCCCACAGCGGCGCGCTGCAATCGAGCTGCTTGAGCACCGACAGGATCACCCGGGCAGCGTCATCGACCGGCGTCGGGTTGCCGCGGCGGTCATCTGCCAGCAGCAATTCCTGGGGTTGTTCGGCGCGGGTCAGGAAACGGCCCAGTGCACCGTCGACGCTTTCGTCGAGCAGCCAGCCAAAGCGCAGCAGCACATGTTGCGGGCACGCCGCCCGCACGCTCTGCTCAATGCGCCACAGGGCCTGGCCACGCAGGCCGAGCGGCACCGGCTCGTCTTTCTCGCTGTAGGCCGTGGCCCGCGACCCGTCGAAAACCCGGTAGCTCGAAGGCTGCACCAAGGTGATCTGGTGGTGCTGGCACAACTCTGCCAGCCGCTCCACCGCCCGCTCTTGCTGAGCCAGGCGTTGTTCGCTGACCGACTCGGCCTGGAACCAGTCGAAGTAATAGGCCAGGTTGACCAAGGCATTGGGGCGGTGATCGTCGAGCAGCTGAGTGAGGCTGGCCGGGTCCCAGCCGTTCTCCGGCGGGCGCGGTGCCAGGAATGCAATGTCCTCTTCAGCCCCGAGACGAATCAGCGCTTGCCCGAGGGCATTGCCACCACCCAACAGCATTAGGCGCATACGCATAGAGTCAGCAGATCCGGAGAGGTTGATTGAGGGAAAGGGGTCATTTTGCGGTTTCCGGGCGGGGAAGTCCAACCCTAGGCTGGGATGAACTTGCACAGCCCATTCCTACCACTGCATGAGAAATGCCCTACACAGCGCATGAGCCTGGTCCTGCATCACAAATGAAAAAAGCCTGGCTCAATAACCCACAGCCCAACAAACATACCGACTATCCCTACATACAAGGAAAAAAACAATGACAGGAAGTTATTACCAACCTTTACCTGAAATCCTGCATTTGCGCTTTCAGAAAAAGCAGGCGCGATTGCTGAGCAAGTTATCACTGAAGCTGTCAGCACTGGGAGGCCCGGACGCTAAGGGTGTGGCAGCAGTATCCAAAGACTACGCAAAGCGCTTGGAACATACGCTGCACACGGGCCAGCGAAATTTAATCAGCGCTTTCGCAGGCGGGAAAATCTGTGCGATCGAGTTTTCCTGCATGCAATCTCCACTACCTGATCCAATACCTGACTCACTTCCAGCGATGAGCAAAATGCTTAAAGACCCCATCGTTCTGTACCTCGCTTCACGCAACCAGATTCTTCTCGGCCTTGTTGGCTTCCGCTCATTCGCTTTCGACATTGACAATGGCGGGATGCAAGTGCGGCTAGTGGGTAATTTCAAAGGAGGGGGCCAAATTGCCCTAGTAGATGAAGATGAAAGTCAGGATGCAGAGTTGAGTTCTCATGCAGGTGTTGGCTTAGGTTTACATACTGAGCCGCCCTACTACTGCTCGGTCTTATCTCAAGCCGCCCACTCCCCTGCTCCGAGCGCATTGATTCTGACCGCCAGATGGAATCCAAAGGACGAGCCGACACGCCTC
The DNA here is from genome assembly GCF_053629175.1 of Pseudomonas sp. Y3 TE3536. Lineage (NCBI taxonomy): Bacteria > Pseudomonadati > Pseudomonadota > Gammaproteobacteria > Pseudomonadales > Pseudomonadaceae > Pseudomonas > Pseudomonas sp. Y3 TE3536. The sequence continues at coordinate 1,375,164 of NZ_JBRJHU010000001.1, forward strand.
ACGCCCGTTCGAAATATCGTCGAAAAACTCAACAGCCTAGACGCTCTGGCCCTCACATCAGAATCATTTTGCTTTACACGTAGCGACTGTTTTGAAAAAGATGAAAACTATTCCGCTGCTGCCAATTCTATTCTGCAATTCGATCAGCAGAGTGATTTCACCTTGCGTTATAGCAGTTATCGTTATTCCCTGCATCATGAGGCCTGTGAGCCTGCGCAGCGTGCCTATCGATCATTCAAGCGACTTGTTGAGAGCGCCACGCCCCATTTTTTCTCATTACATTCTGACTCGGCGCTGCTGATCAACAACAGCCAGACGCTCCACGCACGTGAAATTATCCAAGATAACCGGCGCCTATTGGTACGCTTGTTTGCATACTCGCCCGAGGCTCAGCCTTTGATTCTTCAAGAAGACCCTCTTGTCGTTCGCGGCTAAAAAGGAGGCACCGAGTGGAAGTTGAAGTTTCTACACTGATAATTCTCGCGGTTGTCGCATTGCTCGCTGGTTTTTTTGATGCCATTGCAGGGGGCGGGGGAATGCTAACGCTGCCCGCGCTGTTCATCGCAGGCATTGACCCACTGGCTGCAATGGCCACCAACAAACTGCAAGCGTCGTCGGCAAGCGTTTCTGCAGTGTGGGCATTTGCACGCAAGCGCATGATTGATTGGCGAGCTGGCTTGCCAATGGCCATTCTGTCATTTGCAGGCGGTGCGGCGGGCGCATTATCGATCAGCCTGCTCGACAGAGCATTTCTGCAAGCATGCGTACCTGTCTTGTTGATCGCAGTCGCTGGCTACTTCGCACTCAGCCCCAAGCTCAACGAGCAAGAACGCAAACGTAGAGTATCGACAGCCTGCTTCGCGGCAACGATTGTGCCGCTGATCGGTTTCTATGATGGGATCTTTGGCCCAGGCACCGGCTCATTCTTCATGGTTGCGTTCACTGTATTGCTCGGGCAGAACATCTTGCAGGCGGTATGCAACAGCAAGTTGCTCAACGCATCCTGCAACCTGGGAGCACTATCGGTGTTCGTGCTGAGTGACTCGATCATCTGGCACTTGGCACTGACAATGGCAGCATGCGCCATCATCGGTGCACAAGCAGGCGCGCGCTGCGCGCTGCACTTCGGGCCACGCCTGATCAAACCCTTGCTGATTACAGTGTGCTGCCTGATGGCAACCAAGCTCCTGCTCAGCGATAACAACCCAATCGGAGAATGGGTCAGGCAATGCTGGATACAGCTCATCAGTCCAGGGCAGGTGTATTAAATGCTGCTTTAAGTAGCGAGCGAGAGGTTACTCGATCTCGAACAAGCCATTACTCAACGGCCCCACACTCAACCGCTCGCGCACGTCGTCATCGATACGCGGGTCATCCGGCCGGTACAGCTTGACCTGGCGATAGGCATTGATGCGGTTGATCTCTTCGCCCAGGTACTCCCACACCACACGGGTGCAGGCCGGGTTGCGGCGGTCGCCGCTGGAAACGCCGGTCTTCAGGCCGTTCAGGCGGGTGATGCGGCTCTTGAAGCTGGGGATGAGGATGGTCTGGCTCATCTCGTTAAGGGTCAGCGACTCGTAGTCGATCAGGAACATCCGGTCCTGTAACTGGAACGCCGCGCCCAAGTAGCGGCAACGCACCTCGGCATGCAGGTCGGTGGCACTGCTGCGCTCCTGACGCTCTTGGCGCTCGAACAGGAAGCGGCCGCGCTCTTCACGCAGGTGCACCAGCGATAGCAGGATCGACCCCGGTACCGACATGCAGTTGGAGTACTCGAAGTAATAGCCGCAGTAGCGCGACAGGTTGCCCGCGTGCTCGTGCAAGGGGCGGAACAACTCGCTGATCGGGTCGCTTGGCTGTTCAGCCACCGCCGACACACGGGCGCCGATCAGCCGAGCGAACTGCTCGGGCGGCTGGTTCAGCTCGTAATCCTCGACACCGAAGAAATCGCCGATGCGTTTGAGGTTGAAAGCCGTCGGACGGCTCTGGCCGCTGAGGTACTTGTTGAACTGCGCGCGGTTGATCGACAGCTGTCGGCAAACTTCCGAGATAGAGCGGTAGTGGCTGCAGGCCAGTTTGAGGTTGGTAGCGAAATGATCGCTCATGTTCAGAATCCAGGTGACGCGAATGGCGCAAGTGTAGCATCAAGTCGCATCAAGTCAGAGCAACCCGCGAAATTGTAACCACTCTTGTCATAGCCAAACATGCGCCCCAACGATAGCGGTGCGCCTGCCGTCCGCTGGTCATTCCACACGAAGAATAAGAATCGAGGTCATTTTAATGCTCGAAGTACTCAACGATTTCCTTTCAGGGAAACTCCTCATCGTGTTGATCGTCGGTCTCGGCGGTTACTTCACCATCCGCTCGCGGTTCGTCCAGTTCCGCCATTTTGCCCACATGTTCGGTGTGTTCAAGGAATCGCTGCGTGGCCAGGCAGGCCAGCTGAGCTCCTTCCAGGCCCTGATGCTGAGCCTCGCCGGCCGCGTTGGCGCCGGTAACATCGCCGGTGTTGGCATTGCCGTGACCCTCGGCGGCCCAGGCGCGGTCTTCTGGATGTGGGTCACCGCGCTGGTGGGCATGTCCAGCAGCTTCTTCGAATGCACGCTGGCCCAGGTCTACAAACGCGCAGACGGTGACGGCCTGTACCGTGGTGGCCCGGCCTACTACATCCAGCACGGCCTGAAGCGCAAGAACATGGCCATCGTGTTCTCGATCCTGCTGCTGGTCACCTACGGCTTCGCCTTCATTGGCCTGCAGTCGTACACCGTGACCCACTCGCTGCAGAACGCCTTTGCCTTCGACCCTAAGCACACGGGTATCGTCCTGGCCGTGCTGCTGGCCATCACCTTCCTCGGTGGCATCAAGCGCATCGCCGCCGTGTCTGACCTGTTGGTACCGGTCAAGACGCTGGCCTACATCGGCGTGACGCTGTACGTGATCGGCACCCAGATCGAGCACGTGCCAGCCATGCTGGAAACCATCTTCAAGAGCGCCTTCGGCCTCGACCCCGCGTTCGGCGGCCTGCTGGGCAGTGCCATCGTCATGGGCGTGAAGCGTGGCGTATTCGCCAACGAAGCGGGCCTGGGCAGTGCGCCCAACGTCGCTGCCGTGGCGGCCGTGAAGCACCCGGGCGCGCAAGGCGTGGTCCAGGCGTTCAGCGTATTCCTCGACACCTTCGTGATCTGTACCTGCACCGCGCTGCTGATCCTGCTGTCGGGCTTCTACACCCCAGGCTTCGAAGGTGACGGCATCGTCCTGACCCAAAACTCGCTGGCCGCCGTGGTCGGTGACTGGGGGCGCCTGTTCGTCAGCGTCGCGCTGTCGCTGTTCGTCTTCACCTGCATCCTCTACAACTACTACTTGGGCGAAAACAGCCTGCAGTTCCTGACCCGCAACCGTGCCGTGCTGATGCTGTTCCGCGGCCTGGTGCTGGCGCTGGTGGTGTGGGGTTCGATGCAGGACCTGTCGACCGTGTTCGCCTTCGCCGACATCACCATGACCTGCCTGGCCTTCGTCAACCTGATCGCCCTGGCCCTGCTGTTCAAGGTCGGCCTGCGGGTGATGCGCGACTACGATGATCAGCGCAAGGCTGGCATCAAGCAGCCAGTGTTCGATTCGGCCAAGTTTGCCGACCTGGACCTGGACCGCAATGCCTGGCCTGCCAATACGCAGGCCGAAACAGCCGCTGACAAAGCCGTGGGCCAAGCCCAGCTTCAGCGCTGATATCCTGCCCTGCCCAGCCGCCCCACCTGCGGGCGGCTTTTCTTTCTCCGCTTACCGCCTCGGATGATCTCCATGCGCGCAGTAAAGAATCTTCTCGTCCTCTACACCGGCGGCACCATCGGCATGCTCGAAACCCCAGAAGGCCTGGCGCCAGCGGGTGGTTTCGAGGCGCGGATGCGCGAGCATTTCGCCCAGATGGCCGATGCACCCCAACTGCACTGGACACTGCAGGAAATGAACCCGCTGCTCGACAGCGCCAACATGCAGCAGCACAACTGGCTGGCCATGCGCGATGCCATCGTCGAGGCGGTGGACGTTGCCGGCCATGATGCGGTGCTGGTCCTGCATGGCACCGACACCCTGGCTCACAGCGCCGCGGCGTTGTCGTTCCTGCTGCTTGGCTTGCCGGTGCCGGTGCTGTTGACCGGCTCGATGTTGCCGGCCGGTGCACCGGGCAGCGATGCCTGGGACAACCTGTGCGGCGCGCTGCGCCAGTTCGAGCAAGGCCTGGAAGACGGCGTGCAGCTGTACTTCCACGGGCAGTTGCTGCACGGCTGCCGGGCCTCGAAACTGCGCAGCGAGGCCTTCGATGCCTTTGCCGCGCTGCCGCGCCATCGCGACGGTGAGCGTGCCACCACCCTGCCCGCCGAGCTTGGCTACCAGCACCCGCGCCAGCCGGTCAACCTGGCGGTGATGCCGGTGTTCCCTGGCTTGCAGGCCGGGCATCTGCGGGCAGTGCTCGACAGCGGCGTGCAAGGTTTGCTGCTGGAGTGCTACGGCAGCGGCACAGGGCCCTCGGATGACCAGGCATTGCTGGACGTACTGCAAGCGGCGCGTCAGCGGGGTGTTGTGCTGGTTGCGATCAGCCAATGCCCGGAAGGGTCGGTGGTGTTCGATACCTATGCGGCGGGTAACCGCCTGCGTGGCGCTGGCCTGGTCAGTGGCGGCGGCATGACCCGTGAGGCAGCGTTGGGCAAACTGTTTGCGCTGCTGGGGGCTGGGTTGGGTGCAGAAGCTGCAGAGCAGTGGTTTGCGCTGGATCTGTGTGGAGAGCGGGCTTAAGCGTCGCGCTTTCGGGCCTCTTCGCGGGTAAACCCGCTCCCACAGGTACTGCACACGTCTCAAGAACTGTAAAGCCCCTGTGGGAGCGGGTTTACCCGCGAAGAGGCCCTAAAGGGAGACGTTAATGGCGGAAGGCAGCGGGAGTCGAACCTGCCCGGGAACGGCTGCCGTCCCCAACCGGGTTTGAAGCCCGGCCGCGCCACCGGGCGCGATTGCCTTCCTTGAACTCAGTGCCTGGCCTGCTGTTGGGCCAGGGCGCTGTCGGCGCGGATGTAACGCTGGTCGGCCACCCGGCGGGTCAGACCGATGCGGTCGAAATACTCAAGAACCTGCACACTGCGCTTGCGACCAATGCCCAACATATCGCGAAACGCAGCCACCTGCACTACCGGCGCTTCACTCACCTGGCCAAGCAGCAGCGCAGCCATGCGCTGTACCGTCGCTGCCGGGTAGAACAGGTCCCGCACCACCTGGTGCACCAGGCCCAGCCTGGCCAGCTTGCGCATCAGCAAGCGCACATCCGTTTCGGCGCAGCCCAATTCACTGGCCAGCGTCCGCACCCACGGCGGGTCGTACTGCCCTTCCAGCAAGCGGGGTTCCAACCGCGCCCATAGCGCGTTATCGGCCTCACTCAATTGCACCTTGTGATCGGGCAGGTGCAACCACGGGCCGCTGCTGGCAACCTGCCCCTCATCAAGCAATTCATCCAGCAGGCTGACAAACGCCGGACGCTCCAGCGGCAAGGCAGCAAAGCGCCGTAAACGGTCGCGGTCCGGGCCGAGCTGGTCGGGCTCCTGCTGATGAAACAGTGCCAGTTGCTCCAGCACCTGCTGCTTCAACACCCCCCACGTCGCACGGGCAAATAGCAGCGGCCCCTGGCGCGTGGCAATCACCAGAACATTCGCGGGCAACTGCCAGCTCGCACGCAGGCGGTTGAACTGCCGCTCCAGCCGCTGTGGGTCGAGCCCTGCGGGCGCGGCATCCAGCAAGGCGGGTAACGCTTGCTCCAGGCCCTCGGCATCACGCAGCACCTGCAACTGGCGCAGCCGCGCCTCGCTGCGACGCTGCCGACTGGGCGCAAACGGGTCAAGCACCCACCCGCCCCCCAGCGTGCGCTGGGCGCGCTGGTCGCGCAGCACCAGCCGGTCGCCATGCACGGCCTGCAGCGGCGCGTTGAGTAGCAACTGGGCAAACATGCGCTGGCCGGCCAGCAGTACCTCACCTTCGAGCAGCGCCACGCGGGCGGTCACATCCTGAGTGCCGAGGTGGACGTGCACAGCGCTGAAGTGCTCGAACGGGCGGGTTTCTCCCGCCAGCAACGTCAGCTCGATATCGATCCGAACGCTGGGTGCGTGCAGCCATTCGGGCACCAGCCAGTCACCCCGGTGCACCTGTTCGACGGCCAACCGTTCGGCAGCGATGTTCAGCGCCACCCGCTGGCCCGCTTCGGCCATCAGCGCGGCCTGGCTCTGGGCATGCAGGCCGCGCACCCGCACGGGTTTGCCAGCCTTGCCCAACAACAGGGTGTCACCCGCACTGACCTGGCCGGCCAATGCCGTGCCGGTGACCACCACGCCGGCGCCAGACACCGCGAAGGCGCGGTCGATGGCCAGGCGAAAACCGCCGCGCACACTGCGCTGCCGCACCCGCCCTTGCGCCTGCAGCAGTGCTTGGCGCAATGCCTCCACACCCTCGCCTGTGATGCTCGACAGTGCAAACTGCGAGGCCCCCACATACGGCCCCGGCGCCAGCAGCGCGGCGATCTGCGCGTGCACTACGGCCAGGCGCGCCGGCGCTACCCGGTCGCATTTGCTGACCGCCACTAACGCCTGAGGAATGCCCAGCAACTCGATGATCGCCAGGTGCTCGCGGGTTTGCGGCATGACGCCGTCGTCCGCAGCCACCACCAGCAACACCAGGTCGATGCCGTGCGCCCCTGCCAGCATGTTGTGGATAAAGCGCTCATGGCCCGGCACATCGATGAAACCGGTCAGTGGCGCACCTTCGGCCAGTGCGGCATAGCGATAGCCGAGGTCGATGGTCATGCCGCGCTCGCGTTCTTCCTGACGGTGGTCGCCAGCCTGCCCGGTCAAGGCCTGCAGCAGCGCCGTCTTGCCGTGGTCGATATGGCCAGCGGTACCGACGATCACTGCACCGGCCCCAGTTGCAGGGCAGGCAGCTGCGCCAGCCACTGGGCTTCATCGTCCAACTGGCGCAGGTCGAGCCACAGCGCATCGTCGTCGATACGCCCCAGCACCGGCACCGGTAACTCGCGCAAGGCGCGCTCCAGCACATGCAGGCTGCGCCCGCGCAGCTTCTTCGACACCTGCGGGCGCAGGCACAACGCGGCGCTGGGCAGGCGCGCCACCGGCTGGCTGCCGCTGCCAATCATGCCCAGTGCCGGTTCCACACTGACCGCCCATTGCCCATCGAGGCGGGCTTTGAGTTCGGGCGCCAGGCGCTCGGCCTGGGCCTGGATCTCGGCCTGGCTGCGGGTCAGCAGGCGCAGGCTGGGCAGGCGCTCGGCCAGCCGGTCCGGGTTGCGGTACAGCGCCAGCACCGCTTCAAGGGCGGCGAGGGTGATCTTGTCGACGCGCAGCGCACGTTTGAGGGGGTTCTTCTTGATCTTGGCGATCAGGTCCTTGCGCCCGACGATGATCCCGGCTTGTGGCCCGCCAAGCAGCTTGTCGCCGCTGAAGGTGACGATATCGGCGCCATCTGCCAGTGCCTGGCGCACGGTCGGTTCGGCGGGCAGGCCCCAGCGGGTAAGGTCAAGCAAACTGCCGCTGCCCAGGTCTTCGAGCAGCGGCAGTTCATGGTGATGGGCAATGCGCGCCAGCTCGGCGGTAGGCACCTGGGTCGTGAAGCCCTGGATGCTGTAGTTGCTGCAGTGCACGCGCATCAGCAGGCCGGTGCGCGGGCCGATGGCGGCCTCGTAGTCGCGCGCATGGGTGCGGTTGGTGGTCCCGATCTCGTGCAGCCGTACGCCTGCACGGGCCATGATGTCGGGGATACGAAAGGCCCCGCCGATCTCGATCAGCTCGCCTCGGGAGATAATGCCCTCCTTGCGCGCCCCCAGGCTGTTCAGCGCCAGCAGCACGGCTGCGGCATTGTTGTTGACCACGGTGACGGCTTCGGCACCGGTCAATTCGCGGATCAGGCCTTCGATCAGGTCGTCACGGTCGCCGCGCTTGCCGGTGGCCAGGTCGAACTCCAGGTTGAGCGGGTAACGGGCGGCGGTCTGCATGGCGTCGATGGCCTCTTCCGGCAACAGGGCGCGGCCGAGGTTAGTGTGCAATACGGTGCCGGTGAGGTTGAACACTCGGCGGACCTGGCTGCGTTGCTGGGTAGCCAGGCGCTCGCCAGTGCGGCCGAGCAGTACCTCTGCGGCCAACTCGGCAGCGCTGAGTTGGCCCAGATGGGCGGGCTCGCGCAGGTCATCGAGCAGTTGGCGCAGGGTGGCGAGTACAGCGTCGCGGCCGTGGCGGTCGATCAGCGGGAGGCAGGCCTGGTGACGCAGGAGGGTGTCGATGGAAGGCAGGCGTGGGGTGTCGTTGGCGAGGCTTGAAGACATCAGGTACTACCTTCAGCTGATCCGTTGTCTGTTCTGGCCCTTTCGCGGGGCAAGCCCGCTCCCACAGAGAACTTGCTGGTTCCGAATACAGCGAAGTACCTGTGGGAGCGGGCTTGCCCCGCGAAGGGCGCGACTCGATCTTGCAGTGTAGACATTCACCCGCCACCCGGCGCCAGCAGCAGGTTTGGCGCCAGGCGATGAAACCCTTCCTCATCCAGCCGGATATCCAGCGCCAGGCTGGCCAGGTCATCGGCCAGCGGCTCGGCAGCGGCATCGTTCTCCAGATAATGCTGCTTCAGGTAGGTGTTGCACCCCGGACAACACTCAGCCTGCAACGGCGCCTTGCCCGGCGCATGGCGATCATCCTCGAGGCTGGTATAGCGCAGGTCCTTGCTCGACTCGCAGTACACGCACTTGACCCGCACCACATGCCACTCGCAGGCACACAACGAGCAGGCCAGGTAACGCAGGCCGTTATGCTTGCCACGGTTACGCACCACACCGGCCAACGCCGGCGACCCGCAGGCCGGGCACTGGGCCAGGCTGCCCGCCGGCTTGAGTTCGCAGGCCGGCAGCGCCAGCAGCCAATAGGACCAGGCGGCTTGCAGCGCCGCGCCCAGAAACGGCACAAACGCGGCCGGCACGGCATCGAACTGCCCTGCTAGCAACGCGATACCCCAACCCTTGCGCTGGCCGTCGTCACTGTTGCGCAGTGCCTGCAGCGCTTCGGCCAACGGCCCTTTGGCCGCTTCACCGAACTGATCGAGCAACGCCTGCAGCCAGACCAGCCACGGCCCTTCGCGCACCAGGCTGTCGGCTGCCAGCGGCGGCAGCCCATGACTTATGCACAGGCGCTGGCGGTCTTCGGCCACAGGCAAAGCACCAGGCGGGTTATCCACAAGCCACTGCTGGATGTGGCACAGCCGCGCGATCAGCCACAGGTAATCGCCAAGGGCATTACCCTCAGCGAGTAGCTCCAGCCGCTCGGCACGCAGGGCGAACAAGCCCTTGGGTGGCAGGTGCAAAAAGGGAGGCGCCACCGCCGAGGCCTCGATCTGCCCGGGTACGAGTATCGTACTCATGTACTCATCCTTCTTTACGTCCGTGATCACCCGGGGGCTTGTCGCCGGTCACCTCGCGGTACCACAGCTCATGATGTTTGCGGGCCCAGGCGCGGCTGACCCAGCCATGCAGCATGGCGCCAATGGAGCCCTTGATCCAGATACCGGCGTAGATGTGCACAATGATGCTAAGGATGAGCACAAAACCCGCCAGCGCATGCAGCAAGGTAGCCAGGCGAATGGAGCCGATATCGAAGAAATGGCTGAAGTACGCGCGCCAGATGACCACACCGCTCAGCAACAGCACCAGCATGCACAGCAGCAGCGTCCAGAACAGCAGCTTCTGCCCGGCGTTGTACTTGCCAATGGGCGGCACGCCGTCTTCACGGTTGACCATCACCCGGTCGATGCGGCGCAGCCACAGGCGGTCGTTGGCGGTGATGAAGTTGGCGCGCCAGAAACGCACCACCAGGCCGAGGAAGAACACGAACATGGCAACGCCCATGAACGGGTGCAGGATGCGTGTCCACGGCCCACCGCCGAACAGGTGGCTTAGCCAGAACAGGGCCGGATGGAACAGCGCCAGCCCAGACAGCCCGGCCATGAAAAACAGAATGGCGACAATCCAGTGGTTGGTCCGCTCGTTGGCGTTGTAACGCAGGATAGGCTTGTTGTGGTTCATGGCCGTTGCTCCCCTTGCCCACCGGGCTGCTTCGGATCGTACACATGCACCGCAGGGTCCACCTGGTGCACGCTGTCATCAGGCGGCGTGGGGTGCTCGTCCTCTTCGACCCGCTGCGGGCCAACCCGCACATAGTGGAAGAACCCTGCCAGCACCGCCGCGCCCATGGCCAGCAGCGCCAGCGGCTTGGTGAAGCCCTTCCACAAACCTACCAGCGGGCTGATCACCGGCTGGTCCGGCAGGCCGGCGTACAGCCGAGGGGTGTCGGCATGGTGCAGCACGTACATCACGTGGGTGCCGCCGACTCCGTCCGGGTCGTACAGCCCGGCGTTGTCGTAGCCACGTGACTTGAGGTCGACGATGCGCTCGGCGGCATGCACCTTCATCTCGTCCTTGCTGCCGAAAACGATCGCCCCGGTCGGGCAGGTTTTCACGCAGGCCGGCTCCAGCCCCACGCTCACCCGGTCGGAACACAGCGTGCACTTGTACGCCTTGTGGTCCTTCTGCGAAATGCGCGGGATGTTGAACGGGCAGCCGGTGATGCAGTAGCCGCAACCGATGCAGTGGTCCTGGTTGAAATCGACGATACCGTTGGCGTGCTTGATGATTGCCCCCGGGCTCGGGCAGGCCTTCAGGCAACCGGGGTCGGCGCAGTGCATGCAGCCATCCTTGCGGATCAGCCATTCCAGGTTGCCGTCGTCGCGCTCGTGCTCGGTGAAGCGCATCAGGGTCCAGGTCTCGGCCGTGAGGTCCTGGGGGTTGTCGTAGGTGCCGTGGTTGTGGCCAACCTCGTCACGCAGCTCGTTCCACTCCGAACAGGCTACTTGGCAGGCCTTGCAGCCGATGCATTTGGTGGTGTCGATCAGCTTGGCGACTTCCTCCTGCTGACGTACCGAAGGCGGCACGGTGGTGGTGGCCGAGCGGGCGATGATGTCTTGGCTGGCCATCAGAGTTTCTCCACTTTGACGAGGAACGACTTGGACTCCGGCGTCTGGGTGTTGCCATCACCCAGGAACGGCACCAGGGTGTTGGTCAGGTAGCCGTGCCGGGTCGCCCCGGTGAAGCCCCAGTGCAACGGGATGCCGATCTGGTGCACGGTCTGGTTGTTGACCTGCAGCGGGCGAATCCGCTTGGTCACCACCGCCACCGCGTCGATATGCCCGCGCTTGCTCGACACCCGCACCCGGTCACCTGCCTTGATGCCCTTCTCGTTCGCCAGCACCTCGCCGATCTCGACGAACTGCTCGGGCTGGGCGATCGCGTTGAGCCGGCAATGCTTGCTCCAGAAGTGGAAATGCTCGGTCAGCCGGTAGGTGGTCGCCGCGTAAGGGAATTCATCATGGGTGCCGAGGCTGTCCCACACCGAATCGAAGATGCGCCCGGCCGGGTTGCTGGTGGCCTTCTTGTTCTGCGGGTGCAGTGGGTTGATGCCGATCGGCGTTTCGAACGGCTCGTAGTGCTCGGGGAACGGGCCTTCGGCCATCTTGTCGATGGCAAAGAACCGCGCCACGCCCTCGGGGTTCATGATGAACGGGTTCATCCCGGCTTCCGGTGGCGAGTCGACCTTGAAGTCGGGCACATCGGTACCGGTCCAGGCTTTGCCGTTCCACCACACCAGGCGTTTTTTCTCTGGGTCCCATGGCTTGCCTTGCGGGTCGCTGGAGGCACGGTTGTAGAGGATGCGGCGGTTGGCCGGCCAGGCCCAGGCCCAGTTCTGCACCTGGTGCATGCCGTACGGGTCGCTGTTGTCGCGGCGTGCCATCTGGTTGCCTTGCTCGGTCCAGCAGCCGGCGAAAATCCAGCAACCCGAAGCGGTACTGCCGTCGTCCTTGAGCTGGCCGAAGCCCGACAACTGTTGCCCACCCTTGAGCACCGCGCCGGTCGGGTCGGTGACGTCGGTTACCGCCCAGCCGTTCATTTCCTTGGCCAGCTCCTCCGGGGACGGCTCTTCAGGGACCTTGTACGGCCAGCTGATGTTCATCAGCGCATCGGGGTAAGCGCCGCCCTCAGCCTGGTAGCGTTGGCGCAGGCGCAAGAACAGCTCGCTCATGATGTGCACGTCGGTACGGGTCTGGCCCGGGCCGTCGGCACCTTTCCAGTGCCATTGCAGCCAGCGGCTGCTGTTGACCAGCGAGCCGTCCTCCTCGGCAAAACAAGTGGTCGGCAGGCGGATCACTTCGGTCTGGATATTGGCCGTGTCGACGTCGTTGAACGGCCCGGCATTGCGCCAGAACTCCGAGGTTTCGGTGGCCAGCGGGTCCATGATCACCAGCCACTTGAGCTTGCCTAGCGCGGCGGTGACACGGTTCTTGTCTGGCAGCGCGGCAATCGGGTTGAAGCCTTGGCAGATGTAGCCGTTGACCTTGCCCTGGCCCATCATCTCGAACATGCGCAGCACGTCGTAGGCCGGCACATCGAGCTTGGGTAGCCAGTCGTAGCCCCAGTTGTTTTCCGCCGTGGCATTGGCGCCATACCAGGCCTTCATCAGGCTGACATGGAACTTGCCGTAATTCTGCCAGTAGGACAGCTGCCCAGGGCGCAGCGGCTTGGAGGCACGCTTGTCGATGAACGCGGCGTAGTCTTGCTCGGCATCACCGGCCAGGGTCAGGTAACCCGGCAGCGAGTTGGACAGCAGGCCGAGGTCGGTCAGGCCTTGGATATTGGAGTGCCCACGCAAGGCGTTGACCCCACCACCCGGCATGCCGACGTTACCTAGCAACAGCTGCACCATCGCCGCACTGCGGATGATCTGCGCGCCGATCGAGTGCTGGGTCCAGCCCAGTGCGTAGAGAATCGTCATGGTCTTGCCCGGTACCGAGCAGGTGGCGATCTCTTCCCAGATTTTCATCATGGCGTCCTGCGGCATGCCACAGGTCATGCTGGCCAGCTCCGGGGTGTAGCGGCTGTAGTGCTGTTTCATCAGCTGGAACACGCAACGCGGGTGCTGCAAGGTCGGGTCGACATTGGCAAAGCCGTCCTCACCCAGCTCGTAGCCCCAACCGGACTTGTCGGCGTACACGCGCTTGGCCGCGTCGTAGCCGCTGAACAGCCCGTCCTCAAAGCCATAGCCTTCTTTGACGATGAACGACACGTCGGTGTAGTTGCGCACGTACTCGTGCTGGATCTTGTCGGTGCTCAGCAGGTAATTGATCAGCCCGCCCATGAAGGCGATGTCGCTGCCGGTGCGGATGGGCGCGTAGTAGTCCGCCACCGAGGCGGTACGGGTAAACCGCGGGTCGACCACAATCAGCCGCGCCTTGTTGTGCGCCTTGGCTTCGGTCACCCACTTGAAGCCGCACGGATGCGCTTCTGCTGCGTTGCCCCCCATCACCAGGACCAGATTCGCGTTGGCGATATCGGACCAATGGTTGGTCATGGCACCACGGCCGTACGTCGGGGCAAGACTTGCCACCGTCGGGCCATGTCAGACACGTGCTTGGTTATCGAACCCCAGCATGCCTGTTGCACGAACAACCTTGTGGGTCAGGTAGCCGGCCTCGCTGGAGGCGGCGGAGGCGGCGAGAAAACCGGTGGTAAGCCAGCGGTTGACGGTTTGCCCCTGAGCGTTCTTCTCGATGAAGTTGGCATCGCGGTCCTGCTTCATCAGGTCGGCGACGCGGTCGAGCGCCTCGTCCCACTCCACCCGCACCCACTCCTTGCTGCCCGGCTTGCGCACCTCGGGGTACTGCAGGCGGCTTGGGCTGTGGATAAAGTCCAGAAGGCCCGCGCCTTTCGGGCACAGGGTGCCGCGGTTGACCGGGTGGTCGGCGTCGCCTTCGATATGGATGATGTTCTGTTTGACGTTCTTGCCCGCATCACCCTGGCTGTACATGATCAGGCCGCAGCCGACCGAGCAGTAGGGGCAGGTGTTGCGGGTCTCTTTGGTGTGCGCCAGCTTGAAGTGACGCACCTGCTCGGCGAAGGCCGGCGTCGGGGCCATGCCCAACGCCGCCAGGCTCGAGCCTCCAAGGCCGACAGCGGCGACCTTGAAGAACTGCCGACGGTTGAGGTCCATCGTGCACTCCTGATCAGGTGGTGGACGCGCGGAACATGGCCGGCGCCTCTTGGTAGTCACGGTGGCGGGTTTTTGATGGCCGCCGATAGGTAAGACTAGTCAAGAATCGGGAAGGTGCTATGACAGGGGTCAGGGGGGGATCGGTGTGGAGGCTGACAGGTGCTCGCCATAACATCTCCAGCGGCTGTGAGATCGAGCGCCGCCCGCGCGGCGCTTCGCGGGGCAAGCCCGCTCCCACATCTGTTTCGGGCCAATTATTCCTGAGGCATTGGCGCGCGGCCCCTTGGCGCCCGCCTCGATATCGCGTCGGACAAACAAGGCGGTCGCGCGCAAATGCCACAGGCCTCATTGGCCCGAAACAGATGTAGGAGCAGCCTTGTGCTGCGAAGCGCCGCGCGGGCGGCGCTCGATCTCATAAGCGCCGAAAATGTTACGGCGAACACCCTGCGCGCGCCCCTCTATCAAGCAGCGCCCAACGACGGCCTGGGCAGATTACGCACCACATTCAGCGCCGCACTGCTCTGCGCCACCGGCATGATTTCGAGGGTGTTGATATTCACATGCGCGGGCTGCTCGGCGATCCACGCCACCGTAGCCGCGATATCCTCCGGCAGGATGGCTTCCACGTCGCGGTACAGCGCCTCCACCGCGTCCAGGTCGCCCTTCAGGCGCACCACCGAAAAGTCGGTGCCCGAGCACAGGCCCGGCTCGATATTGCTCACCCGCACGCGGGTACCGGCCAGGTCGGCACGCAAGTTGAGGCTGAACTGGCGCACGAATGCCTTGCTGGCGCCATACACGTTGCCGCCTGGATAGGGATAGGTGCCGGCAATCGAGCCGATGTTGATGATCATCCCGCTGTCTGCTTCCACCATCTGCGGCAGGATCTTGTGGGTGACCATGGCCAGCCCGGTGATGTTTGTATCGATCATCCGCTGCCAGTTCTCGGCGCTGCTGGCCTGGGCGCGATCGACCCCAAGCGCCAGCCCGGCGTTGTTGACCAACAGATCGATTTGCAGCGAGGCATCACGAATCTGCTCGACAGCCGTTTCAAGCGACGCAGGGTCGGTGACATCCAGCGCCAAGGGGATGAAGTTGACCCCCAGCTCACCCTCCAGCGCCTGCAGTTTGTCCATGCGCCGGGCGCCACCGATCACGCGGTAGCCCTTGGCAATCAACGTACGGCAGATGGCTCGGCCAAACCCCGAGGAGGCGCCGGTTACGAATGCGGTTTTCATCAGTTATCTCCGAGTAGGTAGGTCAAACCAGGTACTTCACGCCCAGGCTGGTGAACAGGCACAGCATCGAGAACACCAACACTTTGCGCACCACGTCGTTGCCTTTGCGCAAGGCCAGGGCACTGCCCATGTGGTTGCCGAGAATGTTGCAGGCCACCAGTGGCAGGGCCAGCAGGTACACAACCTTGCCGGCCATGATGAACGCCACCAGCGCGCCGATGTTGGAGGCGAAGTTGAAGGTCTTGGAGTTGGCCGAGCTGGAGACCAGGTCCATGCGCAGCAGGTAATGGAAAGCGATGATGAACATGCTGCCGGTGCCTGGGCCGAAGAAGCCGTCATAGAAGCCGATGGTCAGGCAGGTCAACGGCACCACGGTGTAGAGCGTGCGCGGGGACAGTTCGCGCTCCTCGACCGGGCGGTCTTTGGGGGTGAGGAAGATCAGGATGCCGAACGGGATCAAAGCCAGGATGATCTTGCCCACGGTCTCCTGGGAGATCGACACGATCAGGTGCGCCCCCAGATAAGCACCGAGCAACGAGAACGGCACCCCGACCAGCGCCACCTTCCAAACCATCTTGCTGTTGGCCAGAAAGTTGCGGATGGCGGCCAGCGTGCCGAGTGTGCTCACCAGTTTTTCTTGCCCGAGAGCCACCTGAGGCGGCATGCCCACTAACAGAAACCCAGGGACCAGGAACAACCCGCCGCCACCGGCAATGCTGTCGACGAAGCCTGCAATGAACGCGATCGCCCCCAGCATCAGGATCGCCAGCAGCCAGTGTTCCGCCCAGAAAGCGCCTAACAGTTCCATATCGTTACTTCCATCGAGTCATTGAGAAAGATCAGGAGCGCACTTCGTAGAGGTGGTCCGCACGGGCGAAATGCACTCGGTTCAGGTCGTTGACCGCGAACAGGCGCAACAGCCAGCGGTCGGCACCGTCGTTCTGCGGCTCGAAGCCATCACGGGCATGCAACACACGCTGATTCTTGAAAATCATGAAGTCGCCCGGCAGCAGCAGGTGTGGCTCGTCGAAGCGGCGGGTCTCCAGCACACCGCGCAAGCTGGCCAGGGCTTGCTCGGCACGCAGGTTCAGGCCGTGGGTGTTCTCGCTGTCGAAACGGCACAACCACTCGCCGGCATTGCCATGCGCCAGCACGGGCAACTCGGCGGTGCATCGCCGATTGGCGGTAAACGAGTCGGGGCGGCGGATTTCGAACTGTGGCAGGCAAAGCTCACGCACGGTGGCCGACGGCAGCGCCGCCACTACCGCATCGAGGTTGACCAGCGTTGTGCTGATGCGCGGGTCGCAGCGCATGCCAAAGAACGACAGGTATTCCGGGCAGCAGGAGGCCGTGCCGAGTGGTTCGGATGACAGCGGCAGGTCGGGGTTGTCGACGTGGTAGGAAAAACGCAGCCGCGAACCGTGGGAGCTCTTGTGGCTGGATGAAGTGCGTGCCGGAATGACATGGCGGAACAGCCGGCCGTCGTTCTCCCCCTCATAAACGATCGGGTTGATGCCCATCAGGCTCTGCATGGTCAGGCTGACCAAGCAGGCAATCGGCGTGCTGCGCGGGCTGAGCACACCCGAGTACGGCGTAGGAGGTACGTCACGGTCGCGTGGGCAATTGCGCACGATCATGCTGGTCAGTTGCGGGTCTTCAACGAAACCACGAATCTGCTGGCACAGTGCGTTGCCCAGCACCTCCTGCGCCTGATCCTTGAGCTGAGGGTAGAGCTCTTTGCTGGTTTCAAAATCGAGGGGGGTATTGTTCAGCAAGATTTGCCAGGCACTTGAGGTTACCCAAGGCAGGCGGATCTCCAGTGAAGTCTGAGGCTCGGCTCCTTGTTGCAGGTGTGCGCTTTCCATTTCGAGTGATATTCCATTGAGCTAGCTTGAGGCCATTCGGTGTCGTGCTAAGCCGGGCAGAGGCGGCAGACGTTGTCTTTTTTTGAAGCCGTTCACAGCTGTGCGATGAGATAAGTGGAGCCAGGGCGGCACCCCGCAAATTGCATCGACTCAATCATTGTAATTACAAAAATAGAATCGACTCAATTTATTTCAGCATAGCGCGAGCACATCGATTGCATCGATTCAATCAACTTATTGATTTCAAAAGATTTCTGGAAAAAACACTGTAATCCCTGAAGCAGCTCGCCGAGCGCTGCCGAAGCTGAAGGACCTTCAGTCGCTCATCTGGCCGGCAAAAGCCAGCTCAATCGATGTAATTTGCCTACAAGAAAACACAATTACTCCTATCAGACCTTTCGTGCTAGGCTTCCGCGTTCTTGCAGCCTTTGGTGCCATTTCTATGTGGGTTCCTCACTACAGCGACCTGGCGCAGCCGGTCTATCTGATGATCGCCGACGCCCTTGAAGAGGACATCGGCAGCGGCCGACTGACCGCTGGCGATCGCCTGCCGACCCTCAAGGACTTGGCCGAATCATTGAACGTGACGCCTGGCACCATTGGGCGCGCCTATGACGAAGCCGCCAAACGAGGCCTGGTGGTGGGCGAGGTCGGCCGCGGCACCTTTGTGTTGCAGCAACGCCCGGCGCATGCGCCAGCCTCGGCAGCACGCCCCATGCCTGCGCCAGCCGAGCGCGAGAGTGGCCAGATCGACCTTTCGATCATCAAACCCAATGACGCGCACATGACCGACTGGTTGCGCGGGGCAATAAACGAACTGGCAGCATCTCCCGACCTGGCCCAGGTGCTCGATTACGTCACCGAGGGTGGCCACGCGACGCACAAGCAGGCCGGTGCGGCCTGGATTCAACGCTGGCTACCCGAAGCGAACTGGCAGCAGGTGGTGCTGACCTCGGGCGCCCAACACGGGCTGCTGGTGGCCATCAGCAGTTTGTCCAAGAACGATGACGTCATCCTGTGCGAGTCATTCTGCTACCCGGGCATCATTTCCCTGGCGCACAGCATGGGGCGCCGCCTGCGCGGCGTGGCCATGGACGAGCACGGTTTAATTCCCGAGGCCTTGCGCGCGGCGTGCCTGGAACACCGCCCTTCCCTGCTGGTGTGCGTGACCACCCACCAGAACCCCACCAACTCGATCATGCCCCACGCGCGCCGTGAAGCCATCGCCGAGATCGCCCGCGAGTTCGACCTGTTCATCGTCGATGACGATATCTATGGCTTCCTTGAACCGGCCCCTGATTACAAACCGTTGGCGGCCTATGCCCCAGAGCGCTCGGTGTACCTGACCAGTTTGTCCAAAAGCGTGCTCCCCGCGCTGCGGATCGGTTACCTCTATGCCCCGCCCCAAACCCTTTCGCGGCTCTCGTCGATGGTGCGCAGCAGCGTCTGGATGCCCTCGCCGTTGATGGCGCAACTGGCCAGCAACCTGATCAACAGCGGCATGGCCGACCAACTGGTGCAGGTGCAGCAGGACGAAGCGGCCGCGCGCCAGCACATGGCCCGCGAGATCCTGGGTAACTACAAGGTCCGCAGCCAGCCCAACAGTTTCCATCTTTGGCTGGAGCTGCCCGAGCCGTGGACCAGCGACGAATTTGCCAACCTGGCGCGCAACAATGGCGTCACCGTGGTCAGTGGCAGTCAGTTCCTGCCGGAGCGCAGCGCTGCCACCTGCGGCGTGCGTATCGCACTGATGACGCCAAGCCGCGCGGAGTTGGGCTTTGCCCTGACCAAGCTGGTCAGCTTGCTGGATTCGCCGGAGCCGCGGCTTTTTTACTAGGTTTTTGTACGAAAAGTATGGTCATCCATTGTTGTGGGAGCGGGCTTGCCCCGCGATCTGCTGCAACGCGGCAGCAAAGCCTGAATTCGCGGCGACTTTGACGCTGGGTCGGTTGCCACATTGCATACTTGCAAGCAGTGAACACCGCCACAGATCACGTAAAATCCCGCCAGGCACTCTCCCGCTGAAGCAACTCAACCTGTATATAATCCTTGTTGCAATACACACCAAGGATGGAAACAGTGCGATTTACATGGATGAAAGCAATACTGGCCGCTCTATTGGTCAGCTGTAGTGTTCTTGCGGTTGCGGGTGATAGGGAATGGAGTATTGGGAATATTGTGCCACCCAATGCATCTGCCACTGCACTTTGCCAGGCGTTTAGTACGAAATACGAATATGACTATCTCGGCATTGGCCCGGTAAGCCGGCCAGAGCCAAAAGTCGACCTCTACATGGCGAAATGTTTATTCCGCTTCGCCAACTGTACTGCAGAAGAATGCAACCAATCCATTCTGATGAGCTTGACAGGTGAGTATTGCCCAACGGGCCAGATTTTCAATAATGCCAGCGGGCTCTGCGAAAAAGCCAAACCAGAGCCCGTCGAGCCTCCCAAAGACCCCGACCAACTCAGCCTCTCAATCCAGAAAGGCCGAATCAACGACGCTCTGAGTTGCGGGGCGCCCTCGCGCTCATGGGGCAAATCATGAATGAATATTGCGTACAAAACCCATATGACGGCCAATGCATGACCAGACCTTCAGACTGCGAGGAAATACAATGAAGATATATGGGTATGGTAAAAATTCGAGCGAATTAATAGAGCTATCTGAAGCGTCTATAGTTGCAAGCGCAGCCGAACTCAACGAGCTTGTGCGTTTGCTCCAAGAGGCTGTACGCCGAAAAAATAATGGATCTATTAGCCCTTCAGACCACTTACACTTCCGAGATTCATTCAAAGCATTTGAGGAAGGTTCTGCCGACCTAATTGTCATGATCGATTAGCGATAAAACAACAACCTCTATTGATTACCTAAAAATCCACTCTGGCTCCGTCAGGTACCAGAGTGGATAAAATTCCTAGTAAATAATGGAGCTGACACGATGCCATTATAGGTGCTGCTGAGTCGCGACATGGCGGGACCGATGTGCATGAAAGTCCAGATGGTAGAGGAGCAAGGTTTGATCAGAATGGGAAATTTACGGGCTTTCTTGAACTGAGGTAATAATGAAAAAATCTGATTGGCACACGATTGTTTTAAGCGAACCGAAATATGAGCATTTAGTAGCAGAGCTGCATTTCGGTGATCAGTTTTTACTGTTGCTTGACCGGGAAGATGGGCGTGAAAAGGTTTGTATTGCTTTACCTGGTAAAGACGGAAAATTAGGTTCGCGCATCCCATTAGAGGGATTTATTGAGCAACTCAAATCGGCTGCTGAAAATCTTCGTCGCTGATAATTATGCATTGACTGATTTATGCACCGATACTCGAAAAAATATTAGTTAAGCTTCAGTAATATATGGGTTATAAGAATGTTTATGACACTGGCCTTGTGCCGGTGTTTTCTTATTCGCTACGCGCGCCCTACCGGGGCCATGCAGCGCACGCAGTCCTACCTGTGGCTGGATTCGCTGCCACTGGCCAGCGTGAATGTGCGCGGCACGGGCGCTGCGCAGCTGCTTTATCTGCACAGCGACCACCTCGACACGCCACGCCTGGCCACTTCGGCCAAGCAGCAGATCGTCTGGCAGTGGCAGTCGGATGCCTTTGGCGAGGGCAAACCTAATCAGGATCCGCAGGGTTCAGGACAACAGACGGTGCTCAACCTGCGCTTTCCTGGGCAGTACTACGACATTGAGAGCGGCCTGCACTATAATTACTTCCGTGATTATGATCCTCAGACTGGGCGGTATGTTGAGAGTGATCCGATTGGATTGGCGGGTGGGCTGAACACCTACGGATATGTAGGTGGTAATCTTCTTTCGTTTAGTGACCCTTTAGGGCTGCATCCAGGAGATAAGCTGTTCGGTTTACCGAGGGCCTTTTGGAAGTGGTTCCACAAACAAGGTGACATGAATGATCTGAAGGGGCCTAATGGGCAGGTTTCGAAAGATGTAGCCGATGAGTACCACAAGGAGTGGTTGGAAAAAGGTAAGCCTAAGCTAGATAACAAGGGCGGGGGCGGGGGCGGGGGAATTGACGATATTCTAAACTTAGTACCTCCGCTAATACTTCCTCCTGGCTTTGAAGAGGCCTGCGAGGTGCATCCTACAATGTTCGGCTGCCCAAAGCCTAAACTTCCAATGTGCTAATTTTACAAGGTGCCTAAGATGGTTTTTGAATGCAGCCTTGAGATTGTAATAAAAAATACTGACTGTTCAGAGCTTGCTGCATTGGCGATGAAACTACCCAATAAATATATGAGTAGCGTAAGTTCAAAAACGGGTCATCTATCCATATCGATAAATGATTTCGATTTTAATGACTGGCTGGTGTTCGATAAAATTGCATGCAATTTTATCGAAGGATTGAAGGTTCTTGGAGAAAGATTGGCGCTAGAGGATTCAGTTTTTAGGATTGCTATTTATTACAGCCTTTATGAAACCGTAGTACTTCCATTAAAGTTTTCTAAGTCTTTGATTAAGTTGATTTCAGAACTATCTCTTCCACTCGACATGACAGGCTATCCATGTTCAGACGAAAGCTAATTCCTACAGTCGGACCATCTAATCTCAGTCTTGTAGGGTGGGTTATTTATCCGCGAGAAAAAGAGCGCTACGACTTGCCCCCCGGTGTAGCGCTCCCCCCAATCTCCCGTCCTTCAGTCACATCTCGCAGTCTCTCAATTACCTCTTCCATCGGTGATGGCGGAATTTGTCCTATTCTTGTCCCACATCTGCCCTAAATCAGTATCAAAACTGTATCAATCCTGTCCTACCTCCCCGCAGGCAGCAGCTAATGGCACTGCAATTAAGGTTGATTAATGTATGATCATAGAAAATTTTAAAAACAGTATATGCCTTGAAAGCTACACTAGCTCACCCGGATATTATGGGTATTTTTATTACATTGGCGAAAAGATAAGGCACGGGGGTGAGACTGCAATACCCATACTTGACAACCTAGTTAGGAAAGAGATTGAGTTTGGAGTTTCCGCAATATCAAGCCTGACTCTAGGTTGTGATATAAGCGACCTGGAACCCCTGTATGAATACAGCGATTCAGATGTGAAGGAATTTATCGAGCCGCTATTAAGCTCACCCTATAGCATTGTTGACGGCAATGGATTCAGGAATGTACCAATTACAGAGGACAATATAAATCTTCTCTATAAAGCCTATTATATCCAAATGACACTAGGCGGGCTTTGCGGACATATTTTCATCTATCTTGAGAGGCTTGGATTGTTTATATACCCGCATGACGATGTGGGCCTTGGATTTATTTCCACCAAGGAGAATCCAAGTGTGAATATATTTGACCCAGTAGATCGTGAGTTATTCAATGTTCAGGTATTAGATCAACGAAATCACAATCAACAAGGCCAGTAAATCGGGGAGCGGCCTACAAGATAAGCCCCCAAGGATCTTGATGAAATACTCGAGACAATTCACCTAATCATTACGCATCTGGTTTTGAGGAAGCATGTGAAGCGAACCCATCATGTTCGGCTACCAAACACCAAAGATTCCTACGTGCTAATCAGGAACAAAATGGAAAAAGATAGCTGAGTGCACACCAGAAATTAGCACAATAAAGATATTACCTGATGAAATACGCGAATTACGGGAAAGATTATGACGCGTAAATCGCTTGGCCTATGTACAGATCAACGACCAAGTGGCGGCGCAATACCGGTACAACAGCCTTGGCCAGCGCGTCGCCAAAATTACCAGCCAAGGCTTTACCACTTACTTGTATGGCTTGAATCAGGATCCGCAGGGTTCAGGACAACAGACGTTGCTCAACCTGTGCTTTCCTGGGCAGTACTACGACGCTGAGAGCGGGCTGCACTACAATTACTTCCGTGGTCATGACCCGCAGACTTGGCGGTATGTCGAAAGTGATCCTATTGGCTTATCCGGCGGACTGAATACTAATGGGATTCTTAGCGAGGCAAAATGATTAATTGGACTGAACACCTTGTCGACCCGACAGCACTTAAGTCCCTATACGGGGAGGACACGCCCTTACTAAAAGGTGTCAATTTGCATGGCATTGAAATTCAGCGTGATGGCCCAAAAGTCCTCCTAAGGTTTGACCTGAGGGAATTCCCCAATCACCCACCCACAAAGTGGAAAACCGCAGGATTCAACCGCATCCAGTTAAGACTGCTAGCCGTAGGCGTCAGAGAACTGCAAATTTCTGGCATGCAATCAAACTGCATGCTTGACCTAAACATTACGAAAGAAAACGGTATTATTCGTCTGAATGCTGATAACGGGGCTCTAAAACTGGAGATTACCGCTGAGCACGTCATGATAGACGGCGTAAGTGCTTACTGTGATGTATAACTTCTGTCGACACACTGCAGAAACGAAAGGCCCCGCTAGCGCGGGGCCTTTCAAAGACTGTTGTACAAACTCGTCTTTATCGTTGCTTAGAACGGAATATCGTCATCAAAGCTGTCAAAGTCAGCCGCCGGCTGCGGCGCTGGCTGCTGCGGCGCTGGGCGCTGAGGAGCCTGTTGCGGGCGCTGGGCCTGCTGACGTGGTGGCGCCTGGTTGTATTGTTGCTGCTGGCCACCCTGGTTGTAGTTGTTGCCACCACCCTGGTTGTACTGGTCGCCGCCACCTTGCTGGTTCTGCGGACGGCCGCCCAGCAGCTGCATGGTGCCGTTGATGTCGACGATGATCTCGGTGGTGTAGCGCTTGATGCCGTCTTTTTCCCACTCGCGGGTCTGCAGCTTGCCTTCGATGTACACCTGCGAACCCTTGCGCAGGTATTCGCCGGCGATTTCGGCAACCTTGCCGAACAGCGACACACGGTGCCACTCGGTACGCTCGACCTTCTGGCCCGACTGCTTGTCGGTCCACTGCTCGCTGGTAGCCAGGCTCAGGTTGGTCACGGCGTTACCGTTGGGCAGGTAGCGGACTTCGGGATCCTGGCCACAGGTGCCGACCAGAATGACTTTGTTAACCCCACGGGCCATAACGTTCTCCTAGGCTTCGCACGCCGAAGAGGCTGGGTTCACCAGACGCTCGAGGGTCGTACGGTCCAAAATTTTCGTATCCAGTTTGATATAGATGGCGGCTTCTTCTGCCACCACAACGGCGTCGGTCACACCCGGCACGGCCATCAGGCGTTCGGTCAACCCGGCTTCCCGGACTGCCTCGGGCGTCAGCGGCATGCGCAGGCTGGTCACATACGGCGGCTCGTTCATGCGCAATGCGACGACCAACCATACGGCACACAGCAGCGCGCAACCGAGGAACACCATGTTCAGCCCACCGTGCTGGAACAACCAGCCACCGAGGATGCCCCCCAGGGCGGCGCCCAGGAACTGGCTGGTGGAGTACACCCCCATCGCCGTTCCCTTGCCACCCGCAGGCGACACCTTGCTCACCAACGAAGGCAGCGAGGCTTCCAGCAGGTTGAATGCGGTAAAGAATACCACGGTGCCAATCACCAGTCCGCGCAAGTTGTCAGCCCACTGCCAGAAGAACACCTCGACCAGCAGCAACACACTGACCGCTCCGGCCAGTACGCGTTTCATCTTGCGCTTTTTTTCGCCGTAGATGATGAACGGGATCATTGCAAAAAATGAGATGAACAGCGCGGTCAGGTAGACCCACCAGTGCTCTTCCTTGGGCAGGCCGCCACGCTCGACGAAGGCCAAGGGCAGTGCGACGAAGCTGGCCATGAGGATGGCGTGGAGGATGAAGATACTGATGTCCAGGCGCAGAAGGTCCGGATGGCGCAGGGTCGGGCCCAGTGCCTGGCGGGCAACGCCCGACTCACGGTGCTGCAAGGTGCTGTGAGTGCTAGGCACGACGAAGGCGATCAGCAGGGTGCCCACCAGCGCAAGCCCTGCCGTGGACAAGAACAATCCTGACAGCCCGTAGGCACGGGTCAACAGCGGGCCGACGACCATGGCGACGGCGAACGACAGGCCGATGCTCATGCCGATCATGGCCATGGCCTTGGTGCGATGCTGTTCCCGGGTCAGGTCGGACAGCAGTGCCATGACGGCGGCGGAAATCGCCCCCGCGCCCTGCAGAATGCGCCCGGCGATGACCCCCCAGATAGAGTCGGCCTGGGCCGCTAGCACGCTGCCCAGGGCGAAGATCACCAGCCCCAGGTAAATTACCGGGCGCCGGCCGATGCGGTCGGACACCATGCCGAACGGGATCTGCAGGACCGCCTGGGTCAGGCCGTAGGCGCCAATGGCCAGGCCAATCAGCGCGGGTGTGGCACCGGCCAGGTCCATGCCGTAGGTGGCCAGCACCGGCAAGACCATGAACATGCCCAGCATACGAAAGGCAAAGACCAGGGCCAGGCCGCCTGCGGCGCGGGTTTCGCTGCCACTCATGCGCTCGTTGTGGGTGTCGTGCATGGATTAACCTCGTGTGAACCGGCGGCGATTCTATCAGTCCGACAGCTTGACGGCATATACGCGACGCTTTGCCGCGTACTGGCAGCGCGCCGTATACTTCTTTGTTTATGCCCGCCGAGCGAGGCCGCAGTGGACAAGATCCTGATTCGTGGGGCACGTACCCACAACCTGAAGAACATCGACCTGACCCTGCCGCGGGACAAGCTGATCGTCATCACCGGCCTGTCCGGGTCCGGCAAGTCCTCCCTGGCGTTCGACACACTGTACGCCGAAGGCCAGCGCCGTTATGTCGAATCCCTGTCGGCCTATGCCCGGCAGTTCCTGTCGATGATGGAAAAGCCCGACGTCGACACCATCGAAGGCCTCTCCCCGGCCATTTCCATCGAGCAGAAGTCGACCTCGCACAACCCCCGCTCCACCGTGGGCACCATCACCGAGATCTACGACTACCTGCGCTTGCTTTACGCCCGCGTTGGCACGCCGCGCTGCCCGGACCACGACATCCCGCTGGAGGCGCAGACCGTCAGCCAGATGGTCGACCTGGTACTGGAGCGCCCCGAAGGCAGCAAGCTGATGCTGCTGGCACCGGTGATACGCGAGCGCAAGGGCGAGCACCTGGCAGTGTTCGACGAGCTGCGCGCCCAGGGCTTCGTCCGCGCGCGCGTCAACGGCAAGCTCTACGAGCTGGATGAGCTGCCCAAGCTGGATAAACAGAAGAAGCACAGCATCGATGTGGTGGTAGACCGCTTCAAGGTCCGCACCGACCTGCAGCAGCGTCTGGCCGAGTCGTTCGAGACGGCACTCAAATTGGCCGACGGTATCGCCTTGGTGGCGCCGATGGACGACGAAGAAGGCGAAGAGATGATCTTCTCCGCCCGCTTCGCCTGCCCGGTCTGTGGCCATGCGATCAGTGAGCTGGAGCCCAAGCTGTTCTCCTTCAACAACCCGGCCGGTGCTTGCCCGACCTGTGACGGCCTGGGGGTCAAGCAGTTCTTCGACACCAAACGCCTGGTCAACACCGAGCTGACCCTGGCCGAGGGCGCTATACGCGGCTGGGACCGGCGCAACGTCTATTACTTCCAGATGCTTGGCTCGCTGGCCGCGCACTACGGGTTCAGCCTTGAGGCGCCGTTCGGCGAGCTGTCGGCCGAGCACCAGAAGGTGATCCTGCAAGGCAGCGGCAAGCAGAGCGTCGACTTCAAATACCTCAATGACCGCGGCGACATCGTCAAACGCTCGCACCCGTTCGAAGGCATCGTGCCGAACCTGGAGCGGCGCTACCGCGAGACCGAGTCGGCCACCGTGCGTGAAGAGCTGGCCAAACTGCTCGGCACCCAACCCTGCCCTGACTGCCGCGGCACCCGTCTGCGGCGCGAAGCTCGGCACGTGTGGGTGGGCGAAAAAACCCTACCGGCCGTCACCAACCTGCCGATCGGTGAAGCCAGCAGCTACTTCGGCGAGCTGACCCTGACCGGGCGCCGTGGCGAAATTGCAGCGAAAATTCTCAAGGAAATCTGCGAGCGCCTGCAGTTTCTGGTCAACGTCGGCCTGGACTACCTCACCCTGGACCGCAGCGCCGACACACTGTCGGGTGGTGAGGCCCAGCGCATCCGCCTGGCCAGCCAGATCGGTGCGGGCCTGGTCGGGGTGATGTACATCCTCGATGAACCGTCCATCGGTCTTCATCAACGCGACAACGATCGCTTGCTGGCCACCCTCAACCACCTGCGCGACCTGGGCAATACGGTCATCGTGGTGGAACACGACGAAGACGCTATTCGTTTAGCCGACTATGTGGTGGACATCGGCCCGGGTGCCGGGGTGCATGGCGGCCAGATCGTCGCCGAGGGCACGCCCGAGGAGGTCATGGCGCATCCTGACTCGCTGACTGGAAAATACCTGTCCGGGCGCAAGAAAATCGTCGTCCCAGCCAAACGCACGCCACGCGACAAAAAACTCTCGCTGAAGCTCAAGGGCGCGCGCGGTAACAACCTGCAGAACGTCGACTTGGAAATCCCGATCGGCCTGCTGACCTGCGTAACGGGCGTGTCGGGTTCGGGCAAATCGACCCTGATCAACAACACCCTGTACCCGCTCGCTGCTACCGCGCTCAACGGCGCGAGCAGCCTGGAAGCCGCGCCGCACAGCAGCATGGATGGCATGCAGCACCTGGACAAAGTGGTGGATATCGACCAGAGCCCGATTGGTCGCACACCGCGTTCGAACCCGGCAACCTACACCGGTATTTTCACGCCGATCCGCGAGCTGTTCTCGGGTGTTCCAGAATCGCGCTCACGCGGCTACGGCCCAGGGCGCTTCTCGTTCAACGTCAAGGGCGGCCGTTGCGAGGCCTGCCAGGGCGATGGCCTGATCAAGGTTGAGATGCACTTCCTGCCCGACATCTACGTGCCGTGCGACGTGTGCAAGAGCAAGCGCTACAACCGCGAAACCCTGGAGATCAAGTACAAGGGCAAGAACATCCACGAGGTGCTGGAAATGACCATCGAGGACGCCCGCGAGTTCTTCGACGCGGTCCCGGCGTTAGCGCGCAAGCTGCAAACCCTGATGGACGTAGGCCTGTCCTACATCAAGCTGGGCCAGTCGGCGACTACCTTGTCGGGCGGTGAGGCTCAACGGGTGAAGCTGTCCCGCGAGCTGTCCAAGCGCGATACCGGCAAGACCCTGTATATCCTCGACGAGCCAACCACGGGCCTGCACTTTGCCGATATCCAGCAATTGCTCGATGTGCTGCACCGCCTGCGCGACCACGGCAACACCGTGGTGGTGATCGAGCACAACCTGGACGTGATCAAGACCGCCGACTGGCTGGTGGACTTGGGGCCGGAAGGTGGCTCCAAAGGTGGGCAGATCATTGCCAGCGGTACACCGGAAGAACTGGCCAAGATGAAGCAGTCCTACACCGGGCATTACCTCAAGCCGCTGTTGGAGCGTGACCGGGCCTGATCCGCCTGTGCATAAAAAAGCCCCTGGCACCGTAAGTGCCAGGGGCTTTTTATTGACTGTGGATAACTTACATCTGCGACTGCAGGTAGTTCTCCAGGCCGATAACCTTGATCAGGCCCTGCTGCTTCTCCAGCCAGTAGGTGTGATCTTCTTCGGTATCAGCCAACTGCGCGCGCAAGATGTCGCGGCTGATGTAGTCCTTGTGCAGCTCGCACAGCTCGATGCCTTTGCACAGCGCGGCGCGGACCTTGTATTCCAGCTTAAGGTCGGCTTCGATCATCTCCGGCACAGTGCTGCCCACTTCGAGGTCATCCGCGCGCATGTCGGGGGTGCCTTCGAGCATGAGGATGCGGCGCATCAGCGCGTCGGCGTGCTGCGTTTCTTCTTCCATCTCGTGGTTGATGCGCTCGTAGAGCTTGGACAGGCCCCAGTCTTCATACATACGCGAGTGAATGAAGTACTGGTCGCGTGCTGCCAGTTCGCCCTTCAGCAACGTGACGAGGTAGTTGATTACGTCCGGGTGACCTTGCATCGCCCTGCTTCTCCATGTGAAAACATCAATGGACATAGTGTGAACCACGTTTTGCTCGCGGTCACTGAAAAACGCGCAATTAGATGCAAAAAATCGGTTAAACAGTAGTGATATTCATTGAAAAACCGCCCAAATGAGGGCGGTTCTTCTTATCACTTCGACTTAGGCGAGATTCACACCCAGCGCCTTGGCAATGCCCTCACCGTAGGCCGGGTCGGCCTTGAAGAAGTACTGCAACTGGCGTTGGATGACATCGTCGCTCACGCCTGCCATGGCGCCCGCGATGTTGCTGATCAGCAGGGCCTTCTGCTGTTCGTTCATCAAGCGGAACAGTGCACCGGCGTGGCTGTAGTAGTCATTGTCCTCACGGTGATCGTAGCGATCAGCCGAGCCATTCAGGGCCAGGGCAGGCTCAGCATGGCGTGGCGACTGCTTGGGTGCATCGCCATAGCTATTGGGCTCGTAGTTCGGCGCGCTGCCGTAGCTTCCAATAGCCATCGAACCATCACGCTGGTAGCTGTTGACCGCAGAGCGCGGCGCGTTGACCGGCAACTGCTGGTGGTTGGTCCCCACGCGGTAGCGGTGCGCATCGGCGTAGGCGAACACCCGGCCCTGCAGCATACGGTCAGGCGACAGCCCGACACCTGGGACCATGTTGCTCGGGCCAAACGCCGCTTGCTCGACCTCAGCGAAGTAATTGAGCGGGTTACGGTTGAGCTCCAGTACGCCCACCTCAATCAGCGGATAGTCCTTCTGCGACCAGGTCTTGGTCACATCGAACGGGTTCTCGTCACGGCTGGCGGCCTCGGCCTCAGTCATCACCTGGATGCAGACGGTCCAGCGCGGGTAGTCGCCGCGCTCGATGGCCTCGAACAGGTCGCGCTGGGCGTAGTCCGGGTCTGTACCGGCCAAGCGTGCAGCGTCGGCAGGGGCGAGGTTTTTGATGCCTTGCTGGGTCTTGAAGTGCCACTTCACCCAGGTACGTTCACCGGCGGCGCTGATCAGGCTATAGGTGTGGCTGCCAAAGCCGTGCATGTGACGGTAGCCGTCCGGGATGCCGCGGTCAGAGAACAGGATGGTGACCTGGTGCAGCGCCTCGGGCGAGTGTGACCAGAAGTCCCACATCATTTGCGCGTTCTTCAGGTTGGACTGCGGGTGGCGCTTCTGGGTGTGGATAAAGTCCGGGAACTTAAGCGGGTCACGGATGAAGAACACCGGGGTGTTGTTGCCCACGATGTCCCAGTTGCCTTCCTCTGTATAGAACTTGACGGCGAAACCACGCGGATCACGCTCGGTGTCAGCCGAACCACGTTCGCCACCTACCGTGGAGAAGCGCAGGAAGGTTTCGGTCAGCTTGCCGATCTGTTCGAACAGCTTGGCGCTGGTGTAGCCGGTGATGTCGCGGGTAACGGTAAAGGTGCCGTACGCCCCCGAACCCTTGGCGTGAACACGACGTTCTGGGATGTTCTCGCGGTTGAAGTGGGCGAGCTTCTCGATCAGGTGGAAATCGTCGAGCAGCAGCGGGCCGCGAGGGCCGGCAGAGCGGGAATTCTGGTTGTCAGCTACGGGTGCACCGCTGGCGGTGGTGAGAATCTTGCTCATGGGCTCTCCTTATCGGTCTAGAACTGCCGGCTAATCGGCTTGGATAGGAGTATTGACGAGCGGTCGCTTCAGGACAAATTCATTACATGACTTGTATCAATAGAAATTAACAATACTTGCAGGCACAAAAAACCGGGCACAAGGCCCGGTTCTTTGTAGCAGACAGAACGTCTTACTCGGCAGCTTCTACAGCACCACCGACTGGACGATCAACCAGCTCGACGTACGCCATAGGCGCGTTGTCGCCAGCGCGGAAACCGCACTTCAGGATGCGCAGGTAGCCGCCCTGACGGGTGGCGTAACGCTTGCCCAGATCGTTGAACAGTTTGCCAACAGCGGACTTCGAACGGGTACGGTCGAAGGCCAGACGACGGTTAGCAACGCTGTCTTCCTTGGCCAGGGTGATCAGCGGCTCGGCAACGCGGCGCAGTTCCTTGGCTTTCGGCAGGGTGGTTTTGATCAGCTCGTGCTCGATCAGCGACACAGCCATGTTCTGGAACATAGCTTTGCGGTGAGAGCTGGTACGGCTCAGGTGACGTCCACTTTTACGATGACGCATGATTCATTCCTTACCAAACACTACGTTCGGTGATTACGACGATCAGGCGGTCGCCTTGTCGTCTTTCTTAAGACTTGCAGGCGGCCAGTTGTCGAGGCGCATGCCGAGAGACAGACCACGAGA
The DNA here is from genome assembly GCF_053629175.1 of Pseudomonas sp. Y3 TE3536. Classification (NCBI taxonomy): domain Bacteria; kingdom Pseudomonadati; phylum Pseudomonadota; class Gammaproteobacteria; order Pseudomonadales; family Pseudomonadaceae; genus Pseudomonas; species Pseudomonas sp. Y3 TE3536. The sequence continues at coordinate 1,406,559 of NZ_JBRJHU010000001.1, forward strand.
GGCCAGGACGTCCTTGATTTCAGTCAGGGACTTCTTGCCCAGGTTAGGAGTCTTCAACAGCTCTACTTCGGTACGCTGAATCAGGTCGCCGATGTAGTAGATGTTCTCCGCCTTGAGGCAGTTGGCCGAACGCACAGTCAGTTCCAGGTCGTCAACCGGACGCAGCAGGATCGGATCGATCTCGTCTTCCTGCTCGACTACGACAGGCTCACTGTCACCTTTGAGGTCGACGAACGCGGCCAGCTGCTGTTGCAGGATGGTCGCAGCGCGGCGGATTGCCTCTTCAGGATCCAGGGTGCCGTTGGTTTCCAGATCAATGACCAGCTTGTCCAAGTTGGTACGCTGTTCAACACGGGCGTTTTCGACCACATAGGCGATACGACGCACCGGGCTGAACGAAGCGTCCAACTGCAGACGGCCAATGCTACGGCTTTCGTCTTCGTCGGTTTGACGGGAGTCGGCCGGCTCGTAACCACGACCACGAGCTACGGTGAGCTTCATGTTCAGGGCGCCGTTCGACGCCAGGTTCGCGATTACGTGATCGGGGTTGACGATCTCGACATCGTGATCCAGCTGAATATCGGCAGCGGTAACCACCCCCGAACCCTTTTTCGACAAGGTCAGCGTAACTTCGTCACGACCGTGCAGTTTGATAGCCAGGCCTTTCAGGTTCAACAGGATTTCAATTACGTCTTCCTGAACACCTTCGATCGCGGAGTACTCATGGAGTACGCCATCGATCTCGGCCTCGACTACTGCACAGCCAGGCATGGAGGACAACAGGATGCGGCGCAGCGCGTTGCCCAGGGTATGGCCGAAGCCACGCTCGAGAGGCTCGAGCGTGATCTTGGCGCGGGTCGGACTGACTACCTGCACATCAATGTGGCGGGGAGTCAGGAACTCATTTACCGAAATCTGCATGGATGCACCTATTTTCTAGCCCTTACTTGGAGTAGAGCTCGACAATCAGGTTCTCGTTGATGTCGGCAGACAGGTCGCTGCGAGCAGGAACGTTCTTGAAAACGCCCGACTTTTTAGCAGCATCCACGTCAACCCACTCAACGCGGCCACGCTGGGCGCACAGTTCAAGGGCTTGAACAATGCGCAGCTGGCTCAGCGACTTCTCGCGAACCGCGACCACGTCACCCGGACGAACTTGGTAGGATGGAATGTTTACAGTCTTACCGTTGACGCTGATCGCTTTGTGCGAAACCAGCTGACGGGACTCGGAACGAGTCGAGCCGAAGCCCATACGGTAGACGACGTTATCCAGACGGCACTCGAGCAGTTGCAGCAGGTTCTCACCGGTTGCGCCTTTTTTCGAGGCAGCAGCTTGGTAGTAACCGCGGAACTGACGCTCCAGAACACCGTAGATACGACGGACTTTTTGTTTCTCGCGCAGCTGGGTACCGTAGTCGGACTGACGGCCACGGCGCTGGCCGTGGATACCTGGGGCTGCTTCGATGTTGCACTTCGATTCCAGAGCGCGAACGCCGCTCTTCAGGAACAGATCGGTGCCTTCACGACGAGACAGTTTGCATTTTGGACCAATGTAACGTGCCATTCTTCTGTCTCCTGATTACACGCGACGCTTCTTCGGCGGACGGCACCCGTTGTGCGGGATTGGCGTCACGTCGGTGATGCTGGCGATCTTGTAGCCGCAGCTGTTCAATGCACGAACGGCGGACTCACGACCTGGACCTGGACCCTTGACGTTAACGTCGAGGTTCTTCAGACCGTATTCCAGCGCAGCTTGACCAGCACGCTCAGCAGCGATCTGTGCTGCGAACGGGGTGGATTTGCGCGAACCACGGAAACCCGAACCACCGGAGGTCGCCCAGGACAAAGCATTGCCCTGACGGTCGGTGATGGTCACGATGGTGTTGTTGAAAGACGCATGGATGTGGGCGATGCCATCAACCACTGTCTTTTTGACTTTCTTACGAGGACGAGCAGCAGGTTTTGCCATGTCTATATTCCTGGGCGGTTACTTGCGGATCGGCTTACGCGGGCCCTTACGGGTGCGTGCGTTGGTCTTGGTGCGCTGACCGCGAACCGGCAGACCTTTACGATGACGCAGGCCGCGGTAGCAACCCAGGTCCATCAAGCGCTTGATCTTCATGTTGATGTCACGACGCAGGTCACCTTCGGTGGTGAACTTCGCGACTTCGCCACGCAGGGTTTCGATTTGCTCGTCGCTCAGATCCTTGATCTTAGCGGCTGGGTTTACACCAGCGTCTGCACAGATCTTCTGCGCAGTTGTGCGACCGACACCATAGATGTAGGTCAGCGAGATAACAGTATGCTTGTTATCTGGAATGTTGACGCCTGCAATACGGGCCATTCAGTGGGACTCCAATTGACAGCTACCTACGCCCCGGAAGCCAAGAAATAGGGCGCGAGATAATATCGCTGTAGAAACGAATAATCAACCCAGCAGCACACTAGCTGCTGGGTTTGAAGCAACGATCACACTCAGCCTTGGCGCTGTTTGTGACGCGGTTCTGCGCTGCAGATCACTCGTACGACGCCTTCGCGACGGATGATCTTGCAGTTACGGCACAGCTTTTTCACCGATGCACGAACTTTCATTACCGACTCCTCGAACCTTAGGGGCGTATCAGCGCAGCAGACCGCTGCCGCCGTAGCCTTTCAGGTTGGCTTTCTTCATCAGGGATTCGTACTGGTGCGAAACGAGGTGCGATTGTACTTGGGACATGAAGTCCATCACAACCACTACCACAATCAGCAACGAGGTCCCGCCAAGGTAGAACGGCACATTTGCTGCCACCACCAGGAACTGGGGCAGAAGGCAGACGGCCATCATGTATAGAGCACCGAACATGGTCAAACGGGTCAGAACGCCATCAATGTAGCGTGCCGACTGCTCACCAGGACGGATACCCGGAATAAAGGCACCGGACTTCTTCAGGTTTTCCGCTACGTCTTTCGGGTTGAACATCAACGCTGTGTAGAAGAAGCAGAAGAAAATGATCCCTGCACTAAACAGCAGAATGTTCAACGGCTGACCAGGAGCGATCGACTGCGAGATGTCCTGCAGCCAGCCCATACCTTCGGACTGACCGAACCAGGCACCCAACGAAGCCGGGAACAGCAGAATGCTGCTCGCGAAAATGGCCGGGATAACCCCCGCCATGTTCACCTTCAGCGGCAAGTGGCTGGTCTGCGCAGCGAAGACCTTGCGGCCCTGCTGACGCTTGGCGTAGTGAACGGCGATACGACGCTGACCACGCTCAATGAACACCACGAAACCGATAATCGCTACTGCCAGCAAACCGATAGCGACCAGGGCGAAAATGTTGATATCGCCTGTGCGCGCAGACTCGAAAGACTGCCCGATTGCTCTCGGAAGACCGGCAACGATACCTGCGAAGATCAACATCGAGATACCGTTGCCCACACCGCGCTCGGTGATCTGCTCGCCCAGCCACATCATGAACATCGCGCCTGCCACGAACGTGGAGACGGCGACCACATGGAAGCCAAGACCTGCAGAAAACGCCACGCCCTGGTTGGCCAGGCCAATGGACATGCCAATGGCTTGGACCAGCGCCAGGATAACGGTGCCGTAGCGGGTGTACTGGCTGATCTTGCGACGGCCAGCTTCACCTTCCTTCTTCAACTGCTCCAGTTGCGGGCTGACCGCCGTCATCAGCTGCATGATGATCGATGCCGAAATATACGGCATGATCCCCAGTGCAAAGATGCTCATGCGCTCAAGCGCGCCACCGGAAAACATGTTGAACAAGCTAAGAATGGTCCCCTCATTCTGCCGAAACAGATCCGCCAGACGGTCCGGATTGATGCCTGGAACCGGGATATGCGCACCTATCCGATAGACGATGATCGCCATGAACAGAAAGCGCAGACGAGCCCAGAGTTCCGACATCCCGCCCTTACCGAGCGAAGAGAGAGCACCTTGCTTAGCCATTTATTCCTCGAATTTGCCGCCAGCTGCTTCGATAGCCGCACGCGCACCCTTGGTGGCTGCGATGCCCTTGATGGTGACTGCGCGAGTAACTTCGCCAGACAGCATGATTTTCACACGCTGAATGTGCTGGTTGATCACGTTGGCATCCTTCAGGGATTGCACGGAGATCACGTCGCCTTCCACTTTGGCCAGCTCGGACAGACGCACTTCTGCGCGGTCCATGGCTTTCAGGGAAACGAAGCCGAATTTCGGCAGACGACGGTGCAGCGGCTGTTGACCGCCTTCGAAGCCCGGAGCGATCGAACCACCCGAACGGGAGGTCTGACCTTTGTGGCCACGGCCGCCGGTCTTACCCAGACCGCTACCGATACCACGACCCGGACGATGCTTTTCGCGACGGGAACCCGGCGCTGGACTCAGATCATTGAGTTTCATCGATTAACCCTCGACGCGCAGCATGTAGTAAGCCTTGTTGATCATCCCGCGATTCTCGGGAGTATCCTGGACTTCTACAGTGTGACCGATGCGACGCAGACCCAGACCCTTAACGCACAGTTTGTGGTTAGGGATACGGCCCGAGACGCTCTTGATCAGCGTTACTTTAACGGTTGCCATGATCAGAAGATCTCCTCGACGCTCTTGCCGCGCTTGGCAGCAATGGATTCAGGAGATTGCATGGCTTTCAGACCCTTGAAGGTGGCGTAAACCACGTTCACTGGGTTGGTCGAACCGTAGCACTTGGCCAGAACGTTCTGAACGCCAGCAACTTCCAGGACAGCACGCATTGCACCGCCGGCGATGATACCGGTACCTTCCGAGGCAGGCTGCATGTAAACCTTCGAGGCGCCGTGGGCAGCCTTGGTGGCGTACTGCAGGGTGGTGCCCTTCAGGTCAACCTGGATCATGTTGCGACGAGCAGCTTCCATGGCTTTCTGGATCGCAGCAGGTACTTCGCGCGATTTGCCACGGCCGAAGCCGACACGACCTTTACCATCACCAACCACGGTCAACGCGGTGAAGGTGAAGATACGGCCGCCTTTTACGGTCTTGGCAACGCGGTTAACTTGAACCAGCTTCTCGATGTAGCCTTCGTCGCGCTTTTGATCGTTATTTGCCATAACTTAGAACTCCAGCCCGCCTTCACGAGCAGCATCAGCCAGCGCTTTGACGCGGCCATGGTACTTGAAGCCGGAACGGTCAAAGGCAACTTGAGATACACCGGCGGCTTTCGCACGCTCAGCTACCAGCTTGCCAACCTTAGTGGCCGCGTCGATGTTGCCAGTGGCGCCATCACGCAGGTCTTTGTCCAAGGTCGAGGCGCTTGCCAGAACCTTGCTGCCGTCGGCCGAAATGACCTGGGCGTAGATGTGCTGCGAGGAGCGGAACACGCACAGGCGCACGACTTCGAGTTCGTGCATCTTGAGGCGTGCTTTGCGAGCGCGACGCAGTCGAGTAACTTTTTTGTCGGTCATTTGCTAGGCCCTACTTCTTCTTGGCTTCTTTACGACGGACTACTTCGTCCGCGTAACGCACACCTTTACCTTTGTAAGGCTCTGGTGGACGGAAGTCGCGGATTTCAGCGGCCACCTGACCTACCAGCTGCTTGTCGATACCCTTGATCAGGATGTCGGTCTGGCTAGGCGTTTCAGCGGTGATACCGGCTGGCAGTTCGTAGTCCACTGGGTGCGAGAAGCCCAGGGCCAGGTTCAGGATAGTGCCCTTGGCCTGTGCCTTGTAACCAACACCGACCAGCTGGAGCTTGCGCTCGAAGCCTTGGCTTACGCCCTGGACCATGTTGTTGACCAGAGCGCGGGTAGTACCGGCCATGGCGCGAGCTTGCTGGTCACCATTGCGAGCGACGAAACGCAGCTCACCAGACTCTTCGGTAACTTCAACAGACGAGTGAACGTTCAGTTCGAGAGTGCCTTTGGCACCCTTCACCGAAAGCTGCTGGCCGGCGAATTTGACTTCGACACCAGATGGCAGCTTAACGGGGTTCTTAGCGACGCGAGACATGTCTATCCCCCCTTAGAACACTGTGCAGAGAACTTCGCCGCCGACACCGGCAGCGCGCGCAGCGCGATCAGTCATCACACCTTTGTTGGTGGAGACAATAGACACGCCCAAACCGCCACGTACTTTCGGCAGATCGGTAACGGCCTTGTACTGGCGCAGGCCTGGACGGCTGGAGCGCTTCAGTTCCTCGATGACCGGACGGCCTTCGAAGTACTTCAGTTCGATCGACAGGGAGGGCTTGGCTTCGCCACTGACTTGGTAGCCAGCGATGTAACCTTCATCCTTCAGAACTTTGGCAACCGCGACCTTCAGCGTAGAGGAAGGCATGCTTACGACGGACTTTTCAGCCATCTGGGCATTACGGATGCGAGTTAGCATGTCCGCTAACGGGTCCTGCATACTCATGGGCTAGATGCTCCTGATACAAGAATTATTAGCCTTGCGGCTATCACAACCACCCGAGCGGATTGGGCAAAAAACCCAGGCTCAGGTGAGCCGGTCATTCTAGACACAAGGTAGAAACGAAACAAGCCCCATATAGGGGCTTGTTTGTTGGCGAGGTCACCGGCGGTCGGAAGATTACTCCCCTTCCACCGGGATCACACCTGCAGCGATTACCAGGAGGCCTTGACCAGACCTGGTACGTCACCGCGCATTGCCGCTTGACGCAGCATGTTACGGCCCAGGCCGAACTTACGGTATACACCGTGAGGACGACCGGTCAGGCGGCAACGGTTGCGCAGACGCGCAGCGCTGGCATCACGTGGCTGCTTCTGCAGAGCGACAACGGCAGCGAAACGCTCTTCTGGAGAGGCGTTCAGGTTGACGATGGTCGCTTTCAGCTCAGCACGCTTTTTGGCGAACTTGGCTACCGTGAGCTGACGCTTCAGCTCGCGGTTTTTCATGCTCTTCTTGGCCATTTTCCTACTCCAATCAGTTGCGGAACGGGAATTTGAAAGCACGCAGCAGAGCGCGGCCTTCGTCATCCGAACGAGCAGTGGTGGTCAGGGTGATGTCCAAACCGCGCAGAGCATCGATCTTGTCGTAATCGATTTCCGGGAAGATGATCTGCTCTTTCACGCCCATGCTGTAGTTGCCACGGCCATCGAAGGACTTGGCATTCAGGCCGCGGAAGTCGCGAACCCGAGGCAGGGAGATCGCCAGCAGGCGGTCCAGGAATTCGTACATCTTGTCGCTACGCAGGGTCACCTTGACGCCGATCGGCCATCCTTCACGGACTTTGAAGCCCGCGATGGATTTACGAGCGAAAGTCACGACCGGCTTTTGACCGGTGATCTTTTCCAGGTCGGCAACAGCGTGCTCGATGACTTTTTTGTCGCCGATCGCTTCGCCCAGACCCATGTTCAGGGTGATTTTGGTAACGCGCGGAACTTCCATCACGTTCGACAGCTTAAGTTCTTCCTTAAGCTTGGGAGCGATTTCGTTCCGGTAAATCTCTTTCAGTCGTGCCATGGTCTTCTACCTAGCAGTGTTCAAGCATCAACCGCTTTTTGGGTCGACTTGAAGACACGAATTTTCTTACCGTCTTCTACTTTGAAACCAACGCGGTCAGCCTTGTTGGTTTCGCCGTTGAAGATGGCAACGTTGGAAGCGTGCAGAGGCGCTTCTTTCTCGACGATACCGCCCTGAACGCCCGCCATCGGGTTAGGCTTGGTATGACGCTTGACCAGGTTCACGCCACCGATGACCAGACGGTCATCAGCGAGAACCTTCAGCACCTTACCGCGCTTACCTTTGTCTTTGCCGGCGATCACGATGATCTCGTCGTCACGACGAATCTTTTGCATGTCGGATCTCCTTACAGCACTTCAGGGGCGAGCGAGACGATCTTCATGAACTTCTCAGTACGAAGTTCACGGGTCACTGGCCCGAAGATGCGAGTGCCGATCGGCTCTTGCTTGTTGTTCAGCAGAACAGCAGCGTTGCCGTCGAAACGAATGATGGAACCGTCAGCGCGACGTACACCGTGACGGGTACGGACGACAACAGCGGTCATCACTTGGCCTTTTTTGACCTTACCGCGCGGAATTGCTTCCTTGACGGTTACTTTGATGATGTCACCGATGCCGGCGTAACGGCGGTGCGAACCGCCGAGTACCTTGATGCACATGACGCGACGAGCGCCGCTGTTATCGGCCACATCGAGCATGGATTGAGTCTGAATCATAAAATTTCTCCGACCCCTAGCCCTTAGACTTCAACAGCGCGTTCGAGGACTTCAACCAGTGCCCAGGACTTGGTCTTGGCCAGCGGACGGGTTTCACGGATGGAAACCTTGTCGCCGATCTTGCACTGGTTGGCTTCGTCGTGCGCGTGCAGCTTAGTCGAACGCTTAACGTATTTACCGTAGATCGGGTGCTTTACGCGACGCTCGATCAGAACGGTGATGGTCTTGTCCATTTTGTCGCTGACGACACGGCCAGTCAGCGTACGGACGGTTTTTTCAGCTTCAGCCATGATCACTTACCTGCCTGCTGGTTGAGCACAGTTTTCACGCGAGCGATGTCACGCTTAACTTGCGAGAGCAGGTGCGACTGCCCCAACTGGCCAGTTGCTTTCTGCATACGCAGATTGAACTGGTCGCGCAGCAAGCCGAGCAGTTGCTCGTTCAGCTGCTGTGCCGATTTTTCACGAAGTTCATTCGCTTTCATCACATCACCGTCCGCTTAACAAAGGAGGTGGCGAGAGGCAGCTTTGCAGCAGCCAGGGCGAAAGCTTCGCGCGCCAGCTCTTCAGAAACACCCTCGATCTCGTACAGGACTTTGCCTGGCTGGATCTGGGCAACCCAGTATTCCACGGAACCCTTACCTTTACCCATACGAACCTCGAGAGGTTTCTTGGAGATCGGCTTGTCCGGGAAGACACGGATCCAGATCTTACCGCCACGTTTCACGTGACGAGTCAGAGCACGACGTGCCGACTCGATCTGGCGAGCGGTGAGGCGACCGCGAGCAACAGCTTTCAGGGCGAATTCGCCGAAGCTGACTTTGCTACCGCGCAGTGCCAGACCACGGTTGTGGCCAGTCATCTGCTTGCGGAATTTTGTACGCTTTGGTTGCAACATTTGGCGTACCCCTTACTTAGCAGCTTTTTTACGAGGCGCTGGTGCTTGTGGTTTCAGTTCTTCTTGGCGACCACCAATAACTTCGCCTTTGAAGATCCAAACCTTCACACCGATCACACCGTAAGTGGTGTGAGCTTCGTAGGTGTTGTAGTCGATATCGGCACGCAGGGTGTGCAGAGGCACACGACCTTCGCGATACCACTCGGTACGAGCAATCTCGGCGCCGCCGAGACGACCGCTCACCTGGATCTTGATGCCCTTGGCACCAATACGCATGGCGTTCTGTACGGCGCGCTTCATGGCGCGACGGAACATTACGCGGCGTTCCAGCTGCTGAGCTACGCTCTGCGCAACCAGCATAGCGTCGAGTTCCGGCTTGCGGATCTCTTCGATGTTGATGTGCACAGGCACACCCATCTGCTTGGTCAGGTCCTGACGCAGCTTCTCGACATCCTCACCTTTCTTACCGATAACGATACCGGGACGAGCGGTGTGGATGGTGATGCGTGCAGTTTGAGCCGGACGATGAATATCGATACGGCTTACGGACGCGCTTTTTAGTTTGTCTTGGAGGTACTCACGTGTTTTCAGATCCTTCAACAGGTAATCTGCGTAAGTAGCACCGTCTGCGTACCAGACGGAGGTGTGCTCCTTGACGATTCCCAGGCGAATGCCAGTGGGATGTACTTTCTGACCCATCTGATCGACTCCGTTACTTGTCCGCAACCTTGACAGTGATATGGCAAGACCGCTTGACGATGCGATCAGCACGGCCTTTGGCACGTGGCATGATGCGCTTCAGCGAACGCCCTTCGTTGACGAAGACGGTGGAGACCTTCAGGTCATCAACGTCTGCGCCTTCGTTGTGTTCGGCGTTGGCAACGGCCGACTCGAGGACTTTCTTCATGATTTCAGCGGCTTTTTTGCTGCTGAAGGCCAACAGGTTGAGCGCTTCGCCCACCTTCTTCCCGCGGATCTGGTCGGCGACCAAGCGGGCTTTCTGGGCGGAGATGCGAGCGCCCGACAACTTAGCGGCTACTTCCATTTCCTTACCCCTTAACGCTTGGCTTTCTTGTCAGCCACGTGCCCGCGATAGGTGCGGGTACCGGCGAACTCGCCCAGTTTGTGGCCGACCATGTCTTCGTTCACGAGAACTGGGACATGTTGGCGACCGTTGTGAACCGCGATGGTCAGACCGACCATTTGTGGCAGGATCATCGAGCGACGCGACCAGGTTTTAACTGGCTTGCGATCGTTCTTCTCCACCGCCACTTCGACCTTCTTCAACAGGTGAAGATCGATAAAAGGACCTTTTTTCAGAGAACGTGGCACTGTCGTATCCCTCTAGTTACTTGCGACGACGGACGATCATGTTGTCGGTACGCTTATTACCACGGGTTTTAGCACCCTTGGTTGGGAAGCCCCATGGCGATACCGGATGACGACCACCGGAGGTACGACCTTCACCACCACCATGCGGGTGGTCAACCGGGTTCATGGCAACGCCACGAACGGTTGGGCGAACGCCGCGCCAGCGTTTGGCACCTGCTTTACCCAGCGAACGCAGGCTGTGCTCGGAGTTCGAGACTTCGCCCAGGGTCGCACGGCACTCAGCCAGTACTTTACGCATTTCACCAGAGCGCAGACGCAGGGTCACGTAGACACCTTCGCGAGCGATCAGCTGAGCCGAAGCACCAGCGGAACGAGCGATCTGTGCACCTTTACCCGGCTTCAGTTCGATGCCGTGAATAGTGCTACCTACTGGGATGTTACGCAGCTGCAGGGAGTTACCGGCCTTGATTGGGGCCAGGGAACCTGCGATCAGCTGGTCGCCAGCGCTCACGCCTTTAGGGGCGATGATGTAGCGACGCTCACCGTCTGCATAGCACAGCAGGGCGATGTGAGCAGTACGGTTTGGATCGTATTCGATACGCTCGACAGTGGCTGGGATGCCATCTTTGTCGTTGCGACGGAAGTCGACCAGACGGTAATGCTGCTTATGACCACCACCAACGTGACGAGTGGTAATGCGGCCATTGTTGTTACGACCACCAGACTTCGATTTCTTCTCGAGCAGCGGTGCGTGAGGAGCGCCCTTGTGGAGCTCCTTGTTGACCACCTTGACCACGAAACGGCGGCCAGGGGAAGTCGGTTTGCATTTAACGATTGCCATGATGCACCCCTTCCTTACTCAGCACTGCTGCTGAAATCGAGATCTTGGCCTGGCTGAAGGGAGACAATTGCCTTCTTCCAGTCATTACGCTTGCCCAGACCACGTGCGGTACGCTTGGTTTTACCCAGAACGTTAACGGTCGACACGTTTTCAACTTTTACGTTGAACAGGCCTTCGACAGCTTTCTTGATTTCCAGCTTGGTTGCGTCAGTAGCAACCTTGAATACGAACTGGCCTTTTTTCTCAGCCAGAACGGTAGCCTTCTCGGAAACGTGCGGGCCAAGGAGGACTTTGAATACGCGTTCCTGGTTCATCCCAGCAGCTCCTCGAATTTCTTCACGGCCGAGACAGTGATCAACACTTTCTCGTATGCGATCAGACTGACCGGGTCGGAACCTTGCACGTCACGTACATCGACGTGTGGCAGGTTGCGAGCAGCCAGGTACAGGTTCTGATCAACAGCGTCCGAAACGATCAGAACGTCGCTCAGACCCATGCCGTTCAGCTTGTTCAGCAGATCTTTGGTTTTCGGTGCTTCAACAGCGAAGTCCTGAACCACGACCAGACGGTCGCTACGCACCAGCTCAGCGAGGATGGAGCGCAGAGCTGCGCGGTACATCTTCTTGTTGAGCTTTTGCGAGTGATCTTGAGGGCGAGCTGCGAAGGTAACACCACCGCCACGCCAGATCGGACCACGAGTGGTACCAGCACGAGCACGGCCAGTACCCTTCTGACGCCATGGGCGCTTACCGCCACCAGCCACGTCGGAACGGGTCTTTTGCTGCTTGGTGCCCTGACGGCCGCCGGCCATGTAGGCCACGACTGCTTGGTGAACCAGCGTCTCGTTGAATTCGCCACCGAAAGTCAGTTCGGAAACTTCGATCGCCTGAGCGTCATTTACATTAAGTTGCATGTCAGTTTCCCCTTAACCGCGAGCCTTGACAGCCGGACGTACAACCACGTCGCCGCCAGTAGCGCCAGGTACGGCACCCTTGATCAGCAGCAGGTTGCGTTCAGCGTCTACGCGTACTACTTCCAGGGACTGAACAGTCACGCGCTCGGCGCCCATGTGACCGGACATTTTTTTGCCCTTGAACACACGACCAGGAGTCTGGCACTGGCCGATGGAGCCTGGGACGCGGTGCGACACGGAGTTACCGTGGGTGTTGTCCTGACCACGGAAGTTCCAGCGCTTGATGGTACCGGCGAAGCCTTTACCTTTGGACTGACCAGTAACGTCTACCAGCTGGCCTGCAGTGAAGAGTTCAGCTTTGATCGAGTCGCCAGCCTGGAACTCGCCTTCTTCAAGGCGGAACTCCCAGACACCGCGACCAGCGGCAACGTTCGCTTTAGCGAAGTGACCTGCTTGAGCAGCAGTCACACGCGAAGCACGACGCTCGCCGACAGTGACTTGCACTGCACGGTAGCCATCGGTTTCTTCAGTCTTGAACTGGGTGACGCGATTCGGCTCGATCTCAATGACCGTGACCGGAATGGAGACACCTTCTTCGGTGAAAACGCGGGTCATACCGCATTTACGACCGACTACACCAATAGTCATGTTGTAACCTCATGAGTGTACGGGGCTTTCACCCGCTATGGCCGCCCATTTCAGAGCGTTACACGGACAAGACCGAAGTCTTAGCCGAGGCTGATCTGCACTTCCACACCTGCCGCGAGATCAAGCTTCATCAGCGCGTCAACGGTTTTATCCGTTGGCTGGACGATGTCCAGAACACGCTTATGAGTGCGAATCTCGTACTGGTCACGCGCGTCTTTGTTGACGTGCGGGGAGACCAGAACGGTGAAACGCTCTTTGCGGGTAGGCAGTGGAATTGGACCACGCACTTGTGCACCAGTACGTTTCGCGGTTTCCACGATTTCCTGGGTGGATTGGTCGATCAGGCGATGGTCGAAAGCCTTCAACCTGATACGGATTTGCTGATTTTGCATTGGATTTCAGACTCCAGGCTGTTCCCAACGGACGCACTACGCCCGCTAAAAGGAGGCGTGATTCTATAGACGCCCCAATTTAGTGTCAACCCAATAAAAAAAACCCCCGCTGAGCGGGGGTTTTTTCAATCGGTCGAGTGATTACTCGATGATTTTGGCTACGACGCCGGCGCCGACGGTACGACCGCCTTCACGGATAGCGAAGCGCAGACCGTCTTCCATTGCGATGGTCTTGATCAGAGTGACAGTCATCTGAATGTTGTCACCTGGCATTACCATTTCAACGCCTTCCGGCAGTTCGCAGTTACCGGTCACGTCAGTGGTACGGAAGTAGAACTGAGGACGGTAGCCTTTGAAGAACGGAGTGTGACGGCCGCCTTCTTCCTTCGACAGGACGTAGACTTCTGCGGTGAACTTGGTGTGCGGCTTGACCGAACCTGGCTTGACCAGAACCTGGCCACGCTCAACGTCGTCACGCTTGGTACCACGCAGCAGAACGCCGCAGTTCTCGCCAGCACGACCTTCGTCCAGCAGCTTGCGGAACATCTCAACACCGGTGCAGGTGGTGGTGGTGGTGTCACGCAGACCAACGATTTCCAGCGGATCTTGAACGCGGACGATACCACGCTCGATACGACCGGTAACAACGGTACCACGACCCGAGATCGAGAATACGTCTTCGATTGGCATCAGGAACGGCTTGTCGATAGCACGCTCTGGCTCTGGGATGTAGCTGTCCAGAGTTTCAACCAGCTTCTTGACAGCGCTGGTGCCCATTTCGTTGTCGTCTTTGCCTTCCAGCGCCATACGAGCCGAACCGATGATGATCGGGGTGTCGTCGCCTGGGAAGTCGTAGGTGGACAGCAGGTCGCGAACTTCCATCTCGACCAGTTCCAGCAGCTCAGCGTCGTCTACCAGGTCAGCCTTGTTCAGGAAGACCACGATGTACGGAACGCCAACCTGACGGGACAGCAGGATGTGCTCACGGGTTTGTGGCATCGGACCATCGGCGGCCGAGCAAACCAGGATCGCGCCGTCCATCTGGGCAGCACCGGTGATCATGTTCTTCACGTAGTCAGCGTGACCTGGGCAGTCGACGTGAGCGTAGTGACGAATGTTCGAGTTGTACTCGACGTGAGCGGTGTTGATGGTGATACCGCGCGCTTTTTCTTCCGGAGCCGAGTCGATCTTGTCGAACTCAACGACTGCCGAACCGAAAACTTCGGAGCAGACGCGAGTCAGAGCTGCGGTCAGAGTGGTCTTACCGTGGTCAACGTGGCCGATGGTGCCGACGTTAACGTGGGGAAGGGAACGATCAAATTTTTCTTTAGCCACGACAGTGAACCTCTTGCCTAAAGGGGATTAGCCTTGTTTTTTAACGAGTGCTTCGACGATGTTCGACGGAGCTTCGGCGTATTTGGAGAATTCCATGGAGTAGCTTGCGCGACCCTGAGACATGGAACGAACGTCGGTCGCATAACCGAACATTTCTCCGAGCGGTACCTCAGCAGTGATTACCTTGCCGGACACCGAGTCTTCATTACCCTGGATCATCCCGCGACGACGGCTCAGGTCACCCATCACGTCACCCAGGTAGTCTTCCGGGGTTACAACTTCGACCTTCATGATCGGCTCAAGCACCACGCCACCGCCCTTCTGGGCCAGTTGCTTGGTCGCCATCGAAGCAGCGATTTTGAACGCCATTTCGTTGGAGTCGACGTCGTGGTACGAACCGTCGAATACCGTGGCCTTCAGGCCGAGCAGCGGATAGCCGGCAACAACGCCGTTTTTCATCTGCTCTTCGATACCCTTCTGGATCGGGGCGATGAATTCCTTAGGAATCACACCACCAACGACTTCGTTGGTGAAGACCAGACCTTCGGTGATGTTGCCCTTCTCGTCGACGTCCGGCTCCGAGAAACGGATCCAGCAGTGACCGAACTGACCACGACCGCCCGACTGACGAACGAACTTGCCTTCGATCTCGACGTTGGACTTGGTGATCTTCTCGCGGTACGAAACCTGAGGCTTACCGATGTTGGCTTCGACGTTGAACTCGCGCTTCATGCGGTCAACGAGGATGTCCAGGTGCAGCTCACCCATGCCCGAGATGATGGTCTGACCAGTCTCTTCGTCGGTCTTGACGCGGAACGACGGGTCTTCCTGGGCCAGTTTGCCCAGAGCGATACCCATCTTCTCCTGGTCAGCCTTGGTTTTCGGCTCTACGGAGAGCGAAATAACCGGCTCAGGGAAGTCCATACGCTCAAGGATGATTGGCTTGTCGGCGTTGCACAGGGTTTCGCCTGTGGTCACGTCCTTCATGCCGATCAGGGCCGCGATGTCGCCAGCGCGCACTTCCTTGATCTCTTCACGCTGGTTGGCGTGCATCTGCACCATACGACCAACGCGCTCTTTCTTGCCCTTGACCGAGTTGATGACGGAGTCACCGGAGGTCAGAACACCCGAGTAGACGCGAACGAAGGTCAGAGTACCCACGAACGGGTCAGTCGCGATCTTGAACGCCAGAGCCGAGAACGGCTCGTCGTCGTCAGCGTGACGCTCGTCTTTACGAACAGCCGGATCGTCTTTGTCCAGATCCTTGTCATCCGGGTTGATACCCTGGATTGCAGGAATCTCGGTCGGAGCAGGCAGGTAGTCGATGACGGCGTCGAGAACCAGGGGAACGCCCTTGTTCTTGAACGACGAACCGCAGACGGCCGGTACGATTTCGCTGGCCAGGGTGCGCGCGCGCAGACCGGCTTTGATCTCTTCGACGGTCAGCTCTTCGCCTTCCAGGTACTTGTTCATCAGCTCTTCACTGGCCTCGGCAGCCGCCTCAACCATGTTGGAGCGCCACTCTTCAGCCAGCTCCAGCATATCGGCAGGAATTTCTTCCTCGCGATAGGTGGTGCCTTTGTCGTCGTCGTTCCAGTAGATAGCCTTCATCTTGATCAGGTCGACCTGACCCTGGAAGTTATCTTCCGAACCGATGGCCAGCTGAACAGGAACCGGGGTGTGACCCAGACGGTTCTTGATCTGACCTACGACGCGCAGGAAGTTTGCACCGGCACGGTCCATCTTGTTCACGTAAACAACACGTGGAACGCCGTATTTGTTGGCCTGACGCCATACGGTTTCGGACTGAGGCTCAACGCCGGAGGTACCGCAGAACACAACGACCGCGCCGTCGAGTACGCGCAGCGAACGCTCTACTTCAATGGTGAAGTCAACGTGGCCGGGGGTATCGATGACGTTTACGCGGTAGTTGTCGTACTGACCAACAGAGCCCTTCCAGAAGGTAGTTACGGCAGCGGAGGTAATGGTAATACCCCGCTCCTGCTCCTGAACCATCCAGTCGGTGGTCGCGGCGCCGTCGTGCACCTCGCCCATCTTGTGGCTCAGGCCTGTGTAGAACAGGATCCGCTCGGTAGTGGTGGTCTTGCCCGCGTCAACGTGGGCACAGATACCAATGTTACGGTAGCGGTTAATTGCTGTAGTACGAGCCATAAAGCCCTCGCAAAATGATTGATGCTTGAATTAGAAGCGGTAGTGCGAGAACGCTTTGTTGGCTTCAGCCATACGGTGAACGTCTTCACGCTTCTTGACTGCAGCACCCTTGCCTTCAGCAGCATCCAGCAGCTCGCCAGCCAGGCGCAGAGCCATCGACTTCTCGCCGCGCTTGCGGGCGTAGTCTACGAGCCAGCGCATTGCCAGAGCATTACGACGGGATGGACGAACTTCAACCGGAACCTGGTAAGTGGCACCGCCGACACGACGGGACTTTACTTCGACCAGCGGAGCGATGGCGTCGAGAGCTTTCTCGAAGATTTCCAGGGGGTCGCTGTTCTTGCGCTCTTTGACCTTGTCCAGTGCACCGTAAACGATGCGCTCGGCCACGGCCTTCTTGCCGCTTTCCATCACGTGGTTCATGAACTTGGCGAGGATTTGGGATCCGTATTTAGGATCGTCCAGAATCTCACGTTTTGCTGCTACACGACGTCTTGGCATGATAAGCCCTCAAACGGTCTTCAGGTTAGCCCGGGACGTGGGTCTTCGACCCCTGCCCGACCTTACTCTTATCGACTCAAAAAAATGGATGGGTGCAAACGACCGATTACTTCGGACGCTTGGTACCGTACTTCGAACGACCCTGGTTACGGCCTTTAACGCCCGAAGTATCCAGAGAGCCGCGAACGGTGTGGTAACGAACACCTGGCAAGTCTTTTACACGGCCGCCACGGATCAGGACGACGCTGTGCTCTTGCAGGTTGTGGCCTTCACCGCCGATGTACGAGGAAACCTCGAAACCGTTGGTCAGACGCACACGGCAAACTTTACGCAGTGCCGAGTTAGGTTTTTTCGGCGTGGTGGTGTACACGCGGGTGCACACGCCACGACGTTGCGGGCAGTTCTGCAGCGCAGGAACGTCGGACTTCTCGACCGAACGCTTACGCGGCTGACGTACCAGCTGGTTGATAGTTGCCATCTACTAGCTCCACTGATTGTCTTGCGACTCTATTGTCTTGCAAGAAAGCCAAAAATTGGCGAGACGGAGCCTCACCAAATTTAAGGGTACAAAAGTCTACGGAGGATCTTGCACCCAGTCAAGACGAGGCCCCGGCCCTCCCCGCCCGGTCATCGGCAACAATTCATGTCGACGATGGCCGTTCGGGGCTTGCCGGGGCCCTGCCCTGTACTTAGTTACCGCTGGAATTCAGCGCTTCGGTCAGTGCGGCTTCCACCTCACTGGCGCTCACACGCAGCGGTTTGTCGGCATCACGGCGGCGCTTGCGCTCGCTGTGGTAAGCCAGACCAGTACCGGCCGGGATCAGACGACCCACGACCACGTTCTCTTTCAGGCCGCGCAGGTAATCGCGCTTGCCGGTGACGGCCGCTTCGGTCAGTACGCGGGTGGTTTCCTGGAAGGAAGCCGCGGAGATGAACGATTCGGTCGACAGCGACGCCTTAGTGATACCCAGCAGCACACGCGAGAACTTCGAGATGAACTTGTCTTCGCTAGCGAGACGCTCGTTCTCGACCAGTACGTGAGTCAGTTCCATCTGGTCGCCCTTGATGAAGCTGGAATCACCCGACTCGGCGATCTCGACCTTACGCAGCATCTGACGCAGGATGGTCTCGATGTGCTTGTCGTTGATCTTAACGCCTTGCAGGCGGTAAACGTCCTGGATCTCGTTGACGATGTACTTGGCCAGCGCGCTCACACCCAGCAGACGCAGGATGTCGTGCGGATCGCTCGGGCCGTCGGAGATAACTTCGCCGCGGTTTACCTGTTCGCCTTCGAAGACGTTCAGGTGGCGCCACTTCGGAATCAGCTCTTCGTACGGATCGCTACCGTCGGTCGGCGTAATGACCAGACGGCGCTTGCCTTTGGTCTCTTTACCGAACGCGATGGTGCCGCTGACTTCAGCCAGAATCGAGGCTTCTTTCGGACGACGCGCTTCGAACAAGTCGGCAACGCGCGGCAGACCACCGGTGATGTCACGGGTCTTCGACGTTTCTTGCGGGATACGCGCGATAACGTCACCAACACCAATCTGTGCACCGTCAGCCACACCGACAAGGGCGTTGGCCGGCAGGAAGTACTGAGCCGGTACGTCGGTACCTGGCAGGTACAGGTCCTTGCCGTTGGCATCGACCATCTTGATTGCCGGACGGATTTCCTTGCCTGCGGCAGGGCGATCCTTGACGTCCAGAACTTCGATGTTGGTCAAACCAGTCAGTTCGTCGGTCTGACGCTTGATGGTGATGTTTTCTTCCATGCCCACGAAGGTCACGGTACCTTTCAGCTCGGTAACGATCGGGTGGGTGTGCGGGTCCCACTTGGCGACGATGGCGCCAGCTTCGACCTTGTCACCTTCCTTGACCGAAATGACCGCACCGTAAGGCAGCTTGTAACGCTCACGCTCACGACCGAATTCATCGGCAATGGCCAGCTCGCCGGAACGCGATACGGCAACCAGGTTGCCATCGGCGCGCACGACCTGCTTCAGGTTGTGCAGACGAACCATACCGCCGTTCTTCACCTGGACGCTGTCGGCAGCCGAGGTCCGGCTTGCAGCACCACCGATGTGGAACGTACGCATGGTCAGCTGGGTACCCGGCTCACCGATCGACTGTGCAGCGATAACGCCGACAGCTTCACCGATGTTCACCTGGTGACCACGAGCCAGGTCACGACCGTAGCACTTGGCGCAGATACCGTAGCGGGTTTCGCAGTTGATCGGCGAACGCACGATAACTTCGTCGATGCTGTTCAGCTCGATGAACTCGACCCACTGCTCGTCAACCAGGGTACCGGCTGGGACGATGACGTCCTCGGTGCCTGGCTTGAACACGTCACGGGCAATGACACGGCCCAGTACGCGCTCACCCAGCGGCTCGACAACGTCACCGCCTTCGATGTGCGGAGTCATCAGCAGGCCGTGGTCGGTGCCACAGTCGATCTCGGTCACGACCAGATCTTGCGCTACGTCTACCAGACGACGCGTCAGGTAACCGGAGTTCGCAGTTTTCAGTGCGGTATCCGCCAGACCCTTACGAGCACCGTGAGTCGAGATGAAGTACTGGAGTACGCTCAGACCTTCACGGAAGTTCGCGGTGATCGGCGTCTCGATGATCGAGCCGTCCGGCTTGGCCATCAGACCACGCATACCGGCCAGCTGACGGATCTGTGCTGCGGAACCCCGCGCACCCGAGTCAGCCATCATATACATCGAGTTGAAGGACTCTTGCTCGACTTCCTTGCCCTCGCGGTCGATGACCTTCTCTTTCGAGAGGTTGGCCATCATCGCCTTGGACACTTCGTCGTTCGCCTTCGACCACAAGTCGATGACCTTGTTGTACTTCTCGCCCTGGGTTACCAGGCCGGAGGCGTACTGGCTCTCGATTTCCTTCACTTCGTCGGTAGCAGTACCGATGATGCGGGCTTTTTCGTCCGGGATAACGAAGTCGTTAACACCGATCGAAACGCCGGAAATGGTCGAGTAGGCAAAACCGGTGTACATCAGCTGGTCAGCGAAGATGACGGTCTCTTTCAGACCAACCACGCGGTAGCACTGGTTGATCAGCTTGGAGATCGCTTTCTTCTTCATCGGCTGGTTGACCACGTCGTACGGCAGACCTGCCGGTACAACCTGGAACAACAGCGCACGGCCGACGGTGGTGTCGACGATGCGGGTGTTCTTGGTGACGGAGCCATCACGGTCATTCACGGTCTCGTTGATACGGACCTTGATTTTCGCGTGCAGGGCAGCTTCGCCGGCGCGGAATACGCGGTCGACTTCTTGCAGGTCTGCGAATACGCGACCTTCGCCCTTGGCGTTGATGGCTTCACGGGTCATGTAGTACAGACCCAGTACAACGTCCTGCGACGGAACGATGATTGGCTCACCGTTGGCTGGCGACAGAATGTTGTTGGTCGACATCATCAGCGCGCGCGCTTCGAGCTGGGCTTCCAGCGTCAGCGGCACGTGAACGGCCATCTGGTCACCGTCGAAGTCGGCGTTGTACGCCGCACAGACCAACGGGTGCAGCTGGATCGCCTTACCTTCGATGAGCACAGGCTCGAACGCCTGGATACCCAGACGGTGAAGGGTCGGTGCACGGTTAAGCAGTACGGGGTGTTCGCGGATGACCTCGGCGAGAACGTCCCACACCTCTGGCAGCTCGCGCTCGACCATCTTCTTGGCAGCCTTGATGGTGGTCGCCAGACCACGCATTTCCAGCTTGCCGAAAATGAACGGCTTGAACAGCTCGAGGGCCATTTTCTTCGGCAGACCGCACTGGTGCAGACGCAGGGTCGGGCCTACGGTAATTACCGAACGGCCGGAGTAGTCCACGCGCTTACCGAGCAAGTTCTGACGGAAACGACCTTGCTTACCTTTGATCATGTCAGCCAGGGACTTCAGCGGACGCTTGTTCGAGCCAGTGATGGCGCGACCGCGACGGCCGTTGTCCAGCAGGGCGTCGACCGCTTCCTGCAGCATGCGCTTTTCGTTGCGCACGATGATGTCCGGCGCCGACAGATCGAGCAGGCGCTTCAGACGGTTGTTACGGTTGATCACCCGACGATACAGGTCGTTCAGGTCGGAGGTCGCGAAGCGGCCGCCATCCAGCGGTACCAGCGGACGCAGGTCCGGCGGCAGTACTGGCAGGACGGTCAGGACCATCCACTCAGGCAGGTTGCCCGAGCCCTGGAAAGCTTCCATCAGCTTCAGGCGCTTGGACAGCTTCTTGATCTTGGTTTCCGAGTTGGTCTGCGGAATCTCTTCACGCAGGCGACCGATCTCGTGCTCCAGGTCGATAGCGTGCAGCAGCTCGCGGACAGCCTCGGCACCCATGCGGGCGTCGAAGTCGTCACCGAACTCTTCCAGCGCTTCGAAGTACTGCTCGTCGTTCAGCAGCTGGCCTTTTTCAAGGGTGGTCATGCCTGGGTCGATAACGACGTAGCTCTCGAAGTAGAGAACGCGCTCGATATCACGCAGGGTCATGTCCATCAGCAGGCCGATACGGGACGGCAGCGACTTCAGGAACCAGATGTGGGCAACCGGCGAGGCCAGTTCGATGTGCGCCATGCGCTCACGACGAACCTTGGCCAGGGCAACTTCAACGCCGCACTTCTCGCAGATCACACCGCGGTGCTTGAGGCGCTTGTACTTGCCGCACAGGCACTCGTAGTCCTTGACTGGGCCAAAGATCTTGGCGCAGAACAGGCCGTCACGCTCAGGTTTGAACGTACGGTAGTTGATGGTTTCCGGCTTCTTAACTTCACCGAACGACCACGAACGGATCATTTCAGGCGACGCCAGACCGATGCGGATGGCGTCGAACTCTTCGACTTGACCCTGGTTTTTCAGCAAATTCAGTAGGTCTTTCAAGGCCTTTCCTCCTGGCGGAGCAGGAAGCGGGCATTACCTGCCCCGCTCCCCTTCGCGTCACGTGTTATTCGGTTTCCAGATCGATATCGATACCGAGCGAACGGATCTCTTTGATCAACACGTTGAAGGACTCGGGCATGCCCGGCTCCATACGGTGATCGCCATCCACGATGTTCTTGTACATCTTGGTACGGCCGTTCACGTCGTCCGACTTCACTGTGAGCATTTCTTGCAGGGTGTATGCCGCGCCGTATGCTTCCAGCGCCCACACTTCCATCTCCCCGAAACGCTGACCACCGAACTGCGCCTTACCACCCAGCGGCTGCTGGGTAACCAGGCTATAGGAACCAGTGGAACGCGCGTGCATCTTGTCGTCCACCAAGTGGTTCAGCTTGAGCATGTACATGTAACCAACGGTCACAGGACGCTCGAACTTGTTGCCGGTACGGCCATCGAACAGCACCATCTGGCCGCTTTCTGGCATGTCTGCCAGTTTCAGCATGGCCTTGATCTCGCTTTCCTTGGCACCGTCGAAGACTGGGGTAGCCATAGGCACGCCCTTCTTCAGGTTGTTCGCCAGGGCAAGGATCTCTGCGTCGGTGAACTCTTCCAGGCTTTCCTGACGACCACCGATCTCGTTGTAGATCTCGGTCAGGAACACGCGCAGCTCAGCGGCTTTGCGCTGCTCTTCGAGCATCCGGTCGATCTTCTCGCCCAGGCCTTTGGCCGCGAGGCCCAGGTGGGTTTCAAGGATCTGACCAACGTTCATACGCGAAGGTACGCCCAGTGGGTTCAGTACGACGTCGACCGGAGTACCGTTGGCGTCGTGCGGCATGTCTTCGACCGGCATGATCACCGAGACCACACCTTTGTTACCGTGACGGCCTGCCATCTTGTCGCCCGGCTGGATGCGGCGGCGGATAGCCAGGTAGACCTTGACGATCTTCAGTACGCCCGGTGCCAGGTCGTCGCCTTGCTGCAGCTTGCGCTTCTTGTCTTCGAACTTGTCGTCCAGCAGACGACGGCGATCGACGATGTAAGCCTGAGCCTTTTCCAGCTGTTCGTTCAGCGCGTCTTCGGCCATGCGCAGTTTGAACCACTGGCCGTGCTCCAGACCGTCCAGTACTTCGTCAGTGATCACGGTGCCTTTCTTCAGGCCCGCACCACCGTCGACCACTTGGCCGTTCAGGGCGGAACGCAGACGCTCGAAGGTTGCACCTTCGACGATGCGGAACTCTTCGTTGAGGTCCTTGCGGATCTCGTCCAGCTGCATCTTCTCGATGGCCAGGGCGCGGCTGTCGCGCTCAACGCCGTCACGGGTGAAGACCTGGACGTCGATGACAGTACCCTTGGTGCCGGTTGGCACACGCAGGGAGGTGTCTTTAACGTCGCTTGCCTTCTCACCGAAGATGGCACGCAGCAGCTTCTCTTCCGGCGTCAGCTGGGTCTCGCCTTTCGGAGTGACCTTACCAACCAGAATGTCGCCAGCGCCGACTTCGGCACCTACGTAAACGATACCGGCTTCGTCCAGCTTGTTCAGCGCAGCTTCACCCACGTTCGGGATGTCTGCGGTGATTTCCTCTGGGCCAAGCTTGGTGTCACGCGCCACACAGGTCAGTTCCTGAATGTGGATCGTGGTGAAGCGATCTTCCTGAACCACACGCTCGGACAGGCAGATGGAGTCTTCGAAGTTGAAGCCGTTCCACGCCATGAACGCGATGCGCATGTTCTGACCCAGTGCCAGTTCACCCATGTCGGTGGACGGGCCGTCGGCCATGATGTCGTGACGCTTGACCACATCACCCTTGCTGACCAGCGGACGCTGGTTGATGCAAGTGTTCTGGTTCGAACGGGTGTATTTGGTCAGGTTGTAGATATCTACACCTGCTTCACCGGTTTCGACTTCGTCATCGGCAACACGCACGACGATACGGCTGGCATCGACCGAGTCGATCACGCCGCCACGACGGGCCACGACGCAGACGCCGGAGTCACGGGCAACGTTGCGCTCCATGCCGGTACCTACCAGCGGCTTGTCAGCGCGCAGGGTCGGTACAGCCTGACGCTGCATGTTCGAACCCATGAGTGCACGGTTGGCGTCGTCGTGCTCGAGGAACGGAATCAGCGACGCTGCGACCGAAACAACCTGCTTCGGCGAAACGTCCATCAAGGTGACGTCTTCTGGCGCCTTGACGGTGAATTCGTTCAGGTGACGAACTGCTACCAGCTCATCGATCAGCTGCTTCTTCTCGTTCATCGCGGCCGAAGCCTGGGCGATAACGTGATCCGCTTCTTCAATGGCCGACAGGAACACGATGTCGTCGCTGACCACGCCTTCCTTCACCACGCGATACGGGCTTTCGAGGAAGCCGTACTGGTTGGTGCGGGCATAGGCTGCCAGGGAGTTGATCAGACCGATGTTCGGACCTTCAGGGGTCTCGATCGGGCACACACGGCCGTAGTGGGTCGGGTGTACGTCACGGACTTCGAAGCCAGCACGCTCACGGGTCAGACCGCCAGGGCCGAGTGCAGAAACGCGGCGCTTGTGGGTGATCTCGGAGAGCGGGTTGTTCTGGTCCATGAACTGCGACAGCTGGCTGGAACCGAAGAACTCTTTCACCGCCGCCGCTACCGGCTTGGCGTTGATCAGGTCTTGCGGCATCAGGCCTTCGCTTTCGGCCATCGACAGACGTTCCTTGACCGCACGCTCAACGCGCACCAGGCCAACACGGAACTGGTTCTCGGCCATCTCGCCGACGCAACGTACGCGACGGTTACCCAGGTGGTCGATGTCGTCGACGATGCCTTTGCCGTTACGGATGTCGACCAGGGTCTTGAGGACCTCGACGATGTCTTCCTTGCTCAGCACGCCCGAACCTTCGATCTCGGTACGACCGATACGACGGTTGAACTTCATGCGGCCTACGGCGGACAGGTCGTAACGCTCGGCGCTGAAGAACAGGTTGTTGAACAGGGTCTCGGCAGCATCCTTGGTTGGCGGCTCGCCTGGACGCATCATGCGATAGATTTCGACCAGGGCTTCCAGCTGGTTGCTGGTGGTGTCGATCTTCAGGGTGTCCGAGATGAACGGACCGCAATCGATATCGTTGGTGTACAGGGTCTCGATACGGACGACCTGTGCCTTGGCGACCTTGATCAGCAGCTCGGTGGTCAGCTCGGTGTTGCACTCGGCCAGGATCTCGCCGGTAGCCGGATGCACGATAGCCTTGGCGGTGGTGCGGCCCAGGACGTATTCCATAGGAACGTCGAGCTGCTTGACGCCGGCTTTCTCGAGCTGGTTGATGTGGCGCGCAGTGATGCGGCGACCCTGCTCGACAATGACCTTGCCGGTTTCGTCATGGATGTCCATGACCGCAACTTCACCACGCAGACGCTGAGGTACCAGTTCCAGGCTGAGTTTTTCGCCGGAAACGTGGAACACGTTGGTGGTGTAGAAGGTGTTCAGAACCTCTTCGGTGCTGTAACCCAGTGCGCGCAGCAGTACCGAGGCCGGCAGTTTGCGGCGACGGTCGATACGCACGAACACGCAGTCCTTCGGGTCGAACTCGAAGTCCAGCCAGGAGCCGCGGTAAGGGATGATGCGAGCGGAGTACAGCAGCTTGCCGGAGCTGTGCGTCTTGCCACGGTCGTGGTCGAAGAACACACCAGGCGAACGGTGCAGCTGGGAAACGATCACACGCTCGGTACCGTTGATTACGAAGGTACCGTTCTCAGTCATCAGGGGGATTTCACCCATGTAGACTTCTTGCTCTTTGATGTCCTTGATCGCTTTGTTCGACGATTCCTTGTCGAAGATGATCAGGCGCACCTTGACCCGCAGTGGGACCGCGAAGGTCACGCCACGCAGGACACATTCCTTCACATCGAAGGCGGGTTCGCCCAGGCGATAGCCTACGTACTCCAGGGCAGCATTGCCGGAGTAGCTGATGATCGGGAATACCGATTTGAAGGCCGCGTGCAGGCCGACGTCGCGGAACTGATCCTTGGATGCTCCCGCTTGCAGGAATTCGCGATACGAATCCAGCTGGATGGCCAGGAGGTAAGGCACATCCATGACGTCCGGCAACTTGCTAAAGTCCTTGCGGATACGTTTTTTCTCAGTGTATGAGTAAGCCATCAGCGTTCCCCAGCTTGGTCACCTGCTTGTTTGGCTTCTCCCGGCGGGAGCAGCCAGAAAATCGTGCAAACCCCTTGGTTTGCGCCACCCACATGGGTGTCTTGCAGCTCGTTATCGGGGCCGATCTGATCGGCCACCAATAACGGAAAAAGGCCGGTGGCATAAGCCACCAGCCATCAGCCTTGTGCTCAACGCTCAGGCTGGCATCGCAAAGTCGAAATTACTTCAGCTCGACTTTAGCGCCTGCTTCTTCCAGCTTCTTCTTAGCGTCTTCAGCGGCTTCTTTCGAAACGCCTTCAGCTACGACCTGAGGAGCGCCGTCGACTTTCTCTTTGGCTTCTTTCAGGCCCAGACCGGTCAGTTCACGAACGGCCTTGATCACGTTTACTTTCTTCTCGCCGGCTTCAACCAGAACAACGTTGAACTCGGTTTGCTCTTCAACAACGGCAGCAGCAGCAGCTGGGCCAGCAGCGGCAACAGCAGCGGTAACGCCGAAGGTTTCTTCCATAGCTTTGATCAGCTCAACAACTTCCAGAACGGTTTTCTGGCCGATTGCTTCGATGATTTGCTCGTTAGTCAGGGACATGACTTAAATCCTGTATTGGGGTGACAGCCTTCGCAGCCATCAAATTAAACAAATGATTTTGAAAGAGGTTACGCCGCCTTAGGCAGCAGCAGCTTCTTTCTGGTCGCGAACGGCCGCCAGAGTACGAGCCAGCTTGCTGGTGGCGCCTTGAATCACGCTCATCAGACGTGCGATAGCTTCGTCACGGGTCGGCAAGGTAGCCAGTACATCGATCTGGTTGGCGGCAATGAATTTGCCGTCAAACGCAGCTGCCTTGATCTCGAACTTGTCCTGACCCTTGGCGAACTCTTTGAACAGACGAGCAGCAGCGCCCGGGTGTTCGTTGGAGAAAGCGATCAGGGTCGGGCCAGTGAAGGCGTCGTTGAGGACACTGAATTCAGTATCAGCAACAGCGCGCTTGAGCAGGGTGTTACGTACGACACGTACGTAAACGCCAGCTTCACGAGCCTCTTTACGGAGTCCGGTCATTGCGCCTACAGTCACACCACGGGCATCAGCCACGACAGCGGACAGAGCGACTTTGGCAGCCTCGTTGACTTCAGCGACGATGGCCTTCTTGTCTTCGAGTTTAATTGCCACGGGTTTACTCCTGGTTTCTACCGTTTCATCTGGCCGAAGCCGGATGTCGTTTTGGTGTCTGATTCGATAACGAATCGGGAGCACCATCTGCGTAGGCTTGTGGTTTAAGGCTTGCGCCGCCTACGGTCTTGGATAGCCCCCGCCAGGCAGGGACCCCAATTTTTTTGCTGGCGGCGCGACACGTCGCACCGCCATGGCCTTACGCGTTCAGCGAACCCTGGTCGATGACCAGGCCTGGGCCCATAGTGGTGCTCAGGGTAACGCGCTTGACGTAGATACCTTTCGAAGAAGCTGGCTTGATACGCTTCAGATCAGCGATCAGGGCTTCAACGTTTTCCTTCAGCTTGCCAGCTTCGAAGCCGACTTTGCCAACGGAGGTGTGAATGATACCGTTCTTGTCGGTACGGTAGCGAACCTGACCAGCCTTGGCGTTTTTGACAGCGCCGGCTACGTCTGGAGTCACAGTACCCACTTTCGGGTTAGGCATCAGGCCGCGAGGACCCAGAACCTGACCCAGCTGACCAACAACGCGCATGGCATCAGGCGATGCGATGACGACGTCATAGTTCAGGTCGCCGGCTTTCATTTCTGCAGCCAGATCGTCCATACCTACACGGTCAGCGCCGGCAGCCAGAGCGGCCTCAGCAGCTGGACCCTGGGTGAAGACGGCAACGCGTACGGTCTTGCCAGTGCCGTGTGGCAGCACAGTAGCGCTACGAACGACCTGGTCGGATTTACGCGGGTCAACGCCGAGGTTGACGGCAACGTCGAAGGATTCGCTGAACTTCACGGTGGACAGTTCGGCCAGCAGCACTGCTGCTTCTTCGAAGTTGTAAACTTTGCCAGCTTCGATTTTCGAAGCAATGGCCTTTTGGCGCTTGGTCAGCTTAGCCATTACACACCCTCCACGTTCAGGCCCATGCTGCGGGCAGAGCCAGCGATGGTGCGTACAGCAGCGTCCAGGTCAGC
Organism: Pseudomonas sp. Y3 TE3536; assembly: GCF_053629175.1. Taxonomy (NCBI): domain Bacteria; kingdom Pseudomonadati; phylum Pseudomonadota; class Gammaproteobacteria; order Pseudomonadales; family Pseudomonadaceae; genus Pseudomonas; species Pseudomonas sp. Y3 TE3536. The sequence goes on from NZ_JBRJHU010000001.1 coordinate 1,434,907, forward strand.
AGCGGTCAGATCAGCCTGTTTAGTCTTGGCGATCTCTTCGAGCTGAGCACGGGTCACGGTACCGACTTTAACGGTGTTCGGACGAGCCGAACCACTGGTCAGGCCAGCAGCTTTCTTCAGCAGAACCGAGGCAGGGGTGCTCTTGGTCTCGAAGGTGAAGCTACGGTCGCTGTAAACAGTGATGATCACAGGAGTCGGCAGGCCGGCTTCTTGACCCTGAGTACGGGCGTTGAAGGCCTTGCAGAATTCCATGATGTTCACACCGTGTTGGCCCAGTGCTGGACCAACGGGTGGGCTTGGGTTGGCCTGGCCGGCCTTAACTTGCAGCTTGATGTAAGCCTGAATCTTCTTAGCCATGAGCTACTCCAAAATCGGGTACAAACGCCAGATGGCTCCCCGGATGACTTGCGTTTTATCCCAGTGACGACAAAACCCCGCAGCACACAGGGCTGCGGGGTATGGGATGCTTCGTTCGCCTAGACCTTCTCGACCTGGCTGAACTCGAGCTCCACCGGAGTAGAGCGACCGAAAATGAGCACCGCCACCTGGAGGCGACTCTTTTCGTAGTTAACCTCTTCGACACTGCCATTGAAGTCAGCAAACGGACCGTCAATGACACGAACCACTTCACCTGGTTCGAACAGCGTCTTCGGCTTCGGCTTGTCGCTGCCGTCGGCAACGCGACGCAGGATAGCTTCAGCTTCTTTATCAGTGATTGGCGCAGGCTTGTCTGCGGTACCACCAATAAAGCCCATCACACGAGGGGTATCCTTGACCAAGTGCCAAGTCCCTTCGTTCATCTCCATCTGGACCAGAACATAGCCAGGGAAGAATTTGCGCTCACTTTTGCGCTTTTGGCCGTTACGCATTTCAACGACTTCTTCGGTCGGAACCAGAATTTCGCCGAAACCGTCTTCCATGCCAGCCAGCTTGACGCGCTCGATCAGCGAGCGCATCACATGCTTCTCGTAACCCGAGTAAGCATGCACTACGTACCAACGCTTAGCCACGGGACACCCTTAGCCAACAATCAAGGAGACCGCCCAGCCGAGCAGGGAATCAAGACCCCACAACAGCAGCGCCATAACCAGAACTACAGCCACGACAATCAGCGTGGTCTGAGTGGTTTCTTGGCGGGTCGGCCACACGACTTTACGGATCTCGGTACGAGCTTCCTTCGCCAGCGCAAAGAACGACTTACCCTTCGCAGTCTGCAAGGCAACAAAGCCAGCAGCCGCAGCCAGGGCGAGCAGTGCGAGTACGCGATACAGGATTGGGGAGGCGGAGTAATACTGATTACCCACGACGCCAACAACCACCAAAGCAACTACAGCCAGCCACTTGAACAGATCAAAACGCGATTCTTGGGCTTCAGTTTTGGGAGTCATCGGGGAGGATCCTGTGAGAAGAAAGCCAATCACACCGAGGTGAATGGCAGGTCAGGAGGGAATCGAACCCCCAACCTACGGTTTTGGAGACCGTCGCTCTGCCAATTGAGCTACTGACCTGTAACGCTGTATCAGGCCGGCCATTATACCGGCCTGATCAAGTAAATCAACTACTTATTCAATAATTTTTGCTACGACGCCGGCGCCGACGGTACGACCGCCTTCACGGATAGCGAAGCGCAGACCGTCTTCCATTGCGATGGTCTTGATCAGAGTGACAGTCATCTGAATGTTGTCACCTGGCATTACCATTTCAACGCCTTCCGGCAGTTCGCAGTTACCGGTCACGTCAGTGGTACGGAAGTAGAACTGAGGACGGTAGCCTTTGAAGAACGGAGTGTGACGGCCGCCTTCTTCCTTCGACAGGACGTAGACTTCTGCGGTGAACTTGGTGTGCGGCTTGACCGAACCTGGCTTGACCAGAACCTGGCCACGCTCAACGTCGTCACGCTTGGTACCACGCAGCAGAACGCCGCAGTTCTCGCCAGCACGACCTTCGTCCAGCAGCTTGCGGAACATCTCAACACCGGTGCAGGTGGTGGTGGTGGTGTCACGCAGACCAACGATTTCCAGCGGATCTTGAACGCGGACGATACCACGCTCGATACGACCGGTAACAACGGTACCACGACCCGAGATCGAGAATACGTCTTCGATTGGCATCAGGAACGGCTTGTCGATAGCACGCTCTGGCTCTGGGATGTAGCTGTCCAGAGTTTCAACCAGCTTCTTGACAGCGCTGGTGCCCATTTCGTTGTCGTCTTTGCCTTCCAGCGCCATACGAGCCGAACCGATGATGATCGGGGTGTCGTCGCCTGGGAAGTCGTAGGTGGACAGCAGGTCGCGAACTTCCATCTCGACCAGTTCCAGCAGCTCAGCGTCGTCTACCAGGTCAGCCTTGTTCAGGAAGACCACGATGTACGGAACGCCAACCTGACGGGACAGCAGGATGTGCTCACGGGTTTGCGGCATCGGACCATCGGCGGCCGAGCAAACCAGGATCGCGCCGTCCATCTGGGCAGCACCGGTGATCATGTTCTTCACGTAGTCAGCGTGACCTGGGCAGTCGACGTGAGCGTAGTGACGAATGTTCGAGTTGTACTCGACGTGAGCGGTGTTGATGGTGATACCGCGCGCTTTTTCTTCCGGAGCCGAGTCGATCTTGTCGAACTCAACGACTGCCGAACCGAAAACTTCGGAGCAGACGCGAGTCAGAGCTGCGGTCAGAGTGGTTTTACCATGGTCAACGTGGCCGATAGTGCCAACGTTTACGTGTGGTAGGGAACGATCAAACTTTTCCTTAGCCATCGATACAATCCTCCGCAGAAGAAATAGTCTTACGCTGATAAAGCTGATAAAACAAAGGCAGATATTTTCATATCTGCCTTGTTTATATGGAGCTCTTGAGCGGACTTGAACCGCTGACCTCACCCTTACCAAGGGTGTGCTCTACCAACTGAGCTACAAGAGCGAAACACTTTGCGCAAAATCCAGCAAACTTGGAGCGGGTAGCGGGAATCGAACCCGCATCATCAGCTTGGAAGGCTGAGGTTCTACCACTAAACTATACCCGCGGAGCTTGCGGCTCTCGCTAAAACTGGTGGAGGGAGAAGGATTCGAACCTTCGAAGCTCTCGCAACGGATTTACAGTCCGTCCCCTTTGACCGCTCGGGAATCCCTCCAGATGTGGCCGGCATTCTATTTGTCTGCCGTCCTGGTGTCAAGCGTTTTTTTTCAAATTTTTTCAATCAAATCTGAAACTTAGCTGCTTTGACACCGCTTCCAGCTCTACCACCTCAGTGGTGTTCCCTGTGAAGCGGGCGCCATTCTATCAAGCTATTCGCCAGTTGCAATACCCTGGCAGAAAATAATTTTATGTTTTAAGTCTTTGAAATCGTTAGAAAGAGCGACGAGGACTGTTTGGTCCAGCAAACGCTCGCTTTCTGGGGAAATCTTGAGCCAGAGACCATCAGCGCCCGGTAACTGCCCCGACACCGGCAACGCATTGATATCCAGGCTCAACAGCCGCTGGCGCAGTGCATCGAGCTGCTCTTTTGCCGCCAGGCCACCTACTACCAGGCATTCATCACGACGACGGGCCGGCGCGGACACACCGGTTTCACGCAACAGGCGAATTTCTTGCTGACTACCTTTGTACAACGACAGCGGGGCGACATCCTTGGCCTTGAGCGGGGCTTCCTGTTGGTGCCAGACGTAATAGAAGACGTTGAGCACCAGCAACAGCAGAAACAACCAACGCATAAGCACCTCAGTCCAGTGGGCAGGCCATTGCCAGGCCAACGAATACCAGGTCAGGGACTACGCGCGCCGTCGGTGCTGCTTCACGCACCAACGGCGCATCCCCACCGGTAAGGAACACCGTAAAATTCTCCCCCCAGAGCGCCCGCGCCTGCTCAAGCTGAGTATGGGCAAAGCCCTGCAACATCAACACACAGCCACGCTCCACAGCCTCGACCGTCGAGCGGCCAGGGGCAAGGCTTGTCAGTGCGCGTACTGCCGAAGCATCGTCATAGCGGATACGCCGTGTGTGCGTACGCAGCTGGCTGCGCATCAGCGGCATGCCCGGGCAGATGTAACCGCCCAGGTGCTCGCCATCGGCGGCAATGAAATCGGATTTGGCGGCGGTGCCAAGATCAATCACCAGACAAGCTCCCTTGGCCAGGTGGAATGCACCCAATGCTGCAAGCCAACGATCCATGCCCAGGCGCTGGTAGTCTTCATAACCATTGCGCACCCCTGCCATTTGCTGAGCAGGTTCGGCAACGCGCGCCACCACCGAGAACGCCTGGCGGATCAGCGCGCAGAGCGCCGCGGTTTCTTCTTCGCTGCGCACGCTGACGATACGGCAGCCAGACAAACGCAACGACGCCAACGCACTGACCTCGGCCACCAATGCCTGGTCGGAATCGACAATACCGCCGCCCACGATCGTAGCGTCGGCGGCGTGAATGACTCGCCATTTAATGAAGCTGTTACCGCAATCGAGCTCAAGAATCATCACGCAACCTCAAACTGAGCTCACCACCACTGAAGCTCTTTTCTACACCTTCGACTTCAAGGCGCAAACCGCCCTGCCCGTCCACCCCCAGCACCACCCCATCAATGCGGGTACTGCCAGCAACAAGCGATACGTTACGCCCCTGCCATAGATGCGCCTGCTCCCATTCTTCCTGGAATGCAGCAAACCCATAGCGGCGGTGACGCGCCAATTCATGCTGCAACTGCTGACTGAGCTTTGCCACCAGGCGGTTGCGATCAATAGCGGTGCCAACCTCTCGCCGCATTGAGGTCCACTCCTGGTCGACCTGGTCGTTGGCTTGCATGTTCACATTGATACCTATTCCAAGCACAACGTGACACACGTCTGCAGGATCACCCACTAACTCAAGCAAGATACCGGTGATCTTCTGCCCACGAACAAGCACATCATTGGGCCATTTCAGCCCCACATCCTTTACTCCAAAGCCCTGCAGGGTCCGCATCACTGCCAACCCCACCACCAGGCTCAGCCCTTCGAGCTGACGCATGCCACCTTCGACACGCAGGACCAGACTGTAATAGAGGTTCTCTGCGAAAGGGCTGACCCATTGGCGACCGCGGCGGCCACGCCCAGCGCTTTGGCGCTCGGCAAGCACCAGGAATGGCGCCGGCTGCCCTTCGCTTGCAAGCCGAAGCCCTTCAGCATTGGTTGAATCGATGGTTTCGTGGATGAAAACAGGCCACTGCTCACCCTCGGCGAATTCATTGATCGCTTGTGATTCGAGCAGGGCGAGAGGTGCCGCCAACTGGTAGCCACGCCCACGAATCTTGTGAATGGTGAGGTTCAGCTCACTCTCCAGGTGCTGCAGCTGCTTCCAAACGGCGCTGCGACTCACCCCGAGGGCTGCCCCCAAGGCTTCTCCGGAATGGAACCGGCCATCCTTGAGGAGATTCAACAACTTCAGCATGCCAGTCTCGACTTGGAATAAGGCTGGCATGATAGCTATGGGTAGTGGGCTTGCATAGGAAAAGGGCTGCCCGGAAAGACCGCAGGAAGGACTATTTTCGGCCAGAAAAGACAAAACCCCTACCTGCTCGCGCAGATAGGGGTTTTGCGAAATGAATCTTGACGATGACCTACTCTCACATGGGGAAACCCCACACTACCATCGGCGATGCATCGTTTCACTACTGAGTTCGGGATGGGATCAGGTGGTTCCAATGCTCTATGGTCGTCAAGAAATTCTGTAGCCAGAATGTCCAGATGGACAGCCCAGCGAATTCGGATATGCGATTTTGTGGTTACGAACTTTCGGGTCTTTCGTCTTCACCACCGCAATCTGCGTTAGCAAATTGCTTGGGTGTTATATGGTCAAGCCTCACGGGCAATTAGTATTGGTTAGCTCAACGCCTCACAGCGCTTACACACCCAACCTATCAACGTCGTAGTCTTCGACGGCCCTTTAGGGGATTCAAGATCCCAGTGAGATCTCATCTTGAGGCAAGTTTCCCGCTTAGATGCTTTCAGCGGTTATCTCTTCCGAACATAGCTACCCGGCAATGCCACTGGCGTGACAACCGGAACACCAGAGGTTCGTCCACTCCGGTCCTCTCGTACTAGGAGCAGCCCCTCTCAAATCTCAAACGTCCACGGCAGATAGGGACCGAACTGTCTCACGACGTTCTAAACCCAGCTCGCGTACCACTTTAAATGGCGAACAGCCATACCCTTGGGACCGGCTTCAGCCCCAGGATGTGATGAGCCGACATCGAGGTGCCAAACACCGCCGTCGATATGAACTCTTGGGCGGTATCAGCCTGTTATCCCCGGAGTACCTTTTATCCGTTGAGCGATGGCCCTTCCATACAGAACCACCGGATCACTAAGACCTACTTTCGTACCTGCTCGACGTGTTTGTCTCGCAGTCAAGCGCGCTTTTGCCTTTATACTCTACGACCGATTTCCGACCGGTCTGAGCGCACCTTCGTACTCCTCCGTTACTCTTTGGGAGGAGACCGCCCCAGTCAAACTACCCACCATACACTGTCCTCGATCCGGATAACGGACCTGAGTTAGAACCTCAAAGTTGCCAGGGTGGTATTTCAAGGATGGCTCCATGAGAACTGGCGTCCCCACTTCAAAGCCTCCCACCTATCCTACACAAGCAAATTCAAAGTCCAGTGCAAAGCTATAGTAAAGGTTCACGGGGTCTTTCCGTCTAGCCGCGGATACACTGCATCTTCACAGCGATTTCAATTTCACTGAGTCTCGGGTGGAGACAGCGCCGCCATCGTTACGCCATTCGTGCAGGTCGGAACTTACCCGACAAGGAATTTCGCTACCTTAGGACCGTTATAGTTACGGCCGCCGTTTACCGGGGCTTCGATCAAGAGCTTCGCTTGCGCTAACCCCATCAATTAACCTTCCGGCACCGGGCAGGCGTCACACCCTATACGTCCACTTTCGTGTTTGCAGAGTGCTGTGTTTTTAATAAACAGTCGCAGCGGCCTGGTATCTTCGACCGGCATGGGCTTACGGAGCAAGTCCTTAACCCTCGCCGGCGCACCTTCTCCCGAAGTTACGGTGCCATTTTGCCTAGTTCCTTCACCCGAGTTCTCTCAAGCGCCTTGGTATTCTCTACCTAACCACCTGTGTCGGTTTGGGGTACGGTTCCCAGTTATCTGAAGCTTAGGAGCTTTTCTTGGAAGCATGGCATCAACCACTTCGTCGCCTAAAGGCAACTCGTCATCAGCTCTCGGCCTTGAGATCCCGGATTTGCCTAAGATCTCAGCCTACCACCTTAAACTTGGACAACCAACGCCAAGCTGGCCTAGCCTTCTCCGTCCCTCCATCGCAATAACTGGAAGTACAGGAATATTAACCTGTTTTCCATCGACTACGCTTTTCAGCCTCGCCTTAGGGACCGACTAACCCTGCGTCGATTAACGTTGCGCAGGAAACCTTGGTCTTTCGGCGTGGGAGTTTTTCACTCCCATTGTCGTTACTCATGTCAGCATTCGCACTTCTGATACCTCCAGCAAGCTTCTCAACTCACCTTCACAGGCTTACAGAACGCTCCTCTACCGCATCACCATAAGGTGATACCCGTAGCTTCGGTGCATGGTTTGAGCCCCGTTACATCTTC